>NZ_FOVL01000050.1 GCF_900115145.1 Salegentibacter flavus
AAAGCTATTTTCGATAATAACCTGACCTATCTGACCAATGATAATTTCAGCAGTCAGTTTAATGCAGATTGGGCAAACAAGCTGCTCATTTGTATAGATGAAGTACTGTTCAATAAGGAAGAACTCACCGAGCGAATTAAATACTTAAGTACTACCGATTATAATAAACTGGAAGCCAAAGGTAAGGATAAGCGGGAGGTTGAATTCTTTGCAAAGTTTATCCTCTGTAGTAATAATGAAGATAACTTCATAAAGATCGATAGTGACGAAACCCGTTTTTGGGTGCTTAAAATACCTAGCCTTAAAACCGAAGAAATCCAATTTTTAGAGCGACTAAAAGAAGAAATTCCGGCATTCTTATTTTACCTGCAGCACCGGGAATTAGCTACAGCCCATAAAACCCGAATGTGGTTTACTCCGGAGCAGATTAATACCAATGCCCTGAAAAATTTGATGCGCAATAACCGAAACCGTGTGGAAAAAGAATTGGCCAGTATACTCCTTAGCTTGATGGAGACCTTTGATGTAGATGAAGTAAATCTATGTCCTTTGGATGCTCTTCAGGTTTTAAACCGTACACGGATTAGAACAGACCTTACCCAGTTGCGACAAATTCTAAAGAAGGACTGGAAATTAAACAACCAGGATAATTCCCGCAAGTACCAAAAAATGGTCATCTGGCAAGATGGAGGGCTGGAATTAATTCCCACCAAGGGTCGCTACTATACAATTGAAAAATCCTTCTTGCTTCGGCATTTTGAGGATCTGGAAAACGATGAAACGATGCGGGAGTGATGCCGTCTGCCAGCCCACTGTTTATAGGCGCTGCCGTAAGATTCTCACCAATTTGGTTAATGATGATTGCAACTAAAGAAAAAAAGCCTTCAATAATTTCTTCTTTTTTTGATGAATCGATGCCAGATATAAATAAGACCAGTAATACCGGCGGTTTTGCCCCGCATCGTTTCCGCATCACTTTGTCATCAAAAATAAAACGATGCTGAAATTTGAACTCAATTGGTTGGATTTATAGCGAAAACAGCAAAAAATGGAAAAAACAGAA
>NZ_FOVL01000049.1 GCF_900115145.1 Salegentibacter flavus
TTGCCATTGAATTTAAGTTGCTTAAGAGGAAAAACGTTCATTGACATATTGAGAAACAAAGAATACGAGAAAACTACAGTTATAGAAGTTAAATTTTATAACGAGGTAAATTAATTATATTAATAGAATACATTGTGATTTATATTATAGGTCACGAGATAATTCGAGCATAAGCAAGAAGCATACAAGCTAGATAAGGGCGTATGGGGAATGCCTAGGCTCTCAGAGGCGAAGAAGGACGTGATAAGCTGCGAAAAGCTGCGGGGACTGGCACATACAGGTTGATCCGCAGGTATCCGAATGGGGCAACCCACTTAACTGAAGGTTAAGTACTCCGTAAGGAGGGCAAACCCGGGGAACTGAAACATCTAAGTACCCGGAGGAAGAGAAAACAATAGTGATTGCGCTAGTAGCGGCGAGCGAACGTGCATTAGCCCAAACCATATAGTTTACGGACTGTATGGGGTTGTAGGACCACAATATTTGTTGTAAATGGAATTAGAATCCTTTGGAAAGAGGAGCCATAGACGGTGACAGCCCGGTATAGGTAACAGATACAATGATAGTGGTATCCTGAGTAGTGCGGGGCACGAGAAACCCTGTATGAATCCGGCGGGACCATCCGCCAAGGCTAAATACTCCTGAGAGACCGATAGTGAACCAGTACCGTGAGGGAAAGGTGAAAAGAACCCTGAACAAGGGAGTGAAATAGATCCTGAAACCATACGCTTACAAGCGGTCGGAGCCCTTTCGGGGGTGACGGCGTGCCTTTTGCATAATGAGCCTACGAGTTACCGTTTCCAGCAAGGTTAAGTGATTCAGTCATGGAGCCGTAGCGAAAGCGAGTCTGAACAGGGCGCTTAAAGTTGGTAATGGTAGACGCGAAACCGTGTGATCTACCCTTGGGCAGGTTGAAGCTGTGGTAACACATAGTGGAGGACCGAACCCGTTGACGTTGAAAAGTCTTGGGATGACCTGAGGGTAGGGGTGAAAGGCCAATCAAACTCGGAAATAGCTCGTACTCCCCGAAATGCATTTAGGTGCAGCGATATGATAGTTTTATAGAGGTAGAGCTACTGATTGGATGCGGGGGCTTCACCGCCTACCAATTCCTGACAAACTCCGAATGCTATAAAATGTTTTATATCAGTGAGGGCATGGGTGCTAAGGTCCGTGTCCGAGAGGGAAAGAACCCAGACCATCAGCTAAGGTCCCCAAATATATGTTAAGTTGAAGAAACGCGGTTGGACTGCCCAGACAGCTAGGATGTTGGCTTGGAAGCAGCCATTCATTTAAAGAGTGCGTAACAGCTCACTAGTCGAGCGGTCCGGCATGGATAATAATCGGGCATAAACATATTACCGAAGCTATGGATTTACAACAAGAGTTGTAAGTGGTAGGGGAGCATTGTAACAACGATGAAGGTGTACTGCGAGGTATGCTGGAGTGGTTACAAAAGAAAATGTAGGCATAAGTAACGATAATGCGGGCGAGAAACCCGCACACCGAAAGACTAAGGTTTCCCCAGCTATGCTAATCAGCTGGGGGTTAGTCGGGACCTAAGGCGAACCCGAAGGGGGTAGTCGATGGACAACAGATTAATATTTCTGTACTTGCCCCACGTTAAAGCGGACGGAGGCGAA
>NZ_FOVL01000003.1 GCF_900115145.1 Salegentibacter flavus
AAACTGGTAACGCTGAAAAAAGGCGATGTATTTAGTAATGGTGTTGCGTGATAAACCCAAACTTGAACTTATCTGGCGTTTACTGACGCCCTGGCTGTACAACCTAAAAATCTGTTTTATTTTTCGCATATCTATCTGTTTGTTGGCCATGGTCTTTTTTACAAAAAAAGACATTTGGCTTCTTACAAATAGAATCGATTTTTTAGTGGCTCAATTTACTCCGGCTAAAGTGGTTCACTTTGTCCCGGCCAAGGTGGTTCACTTTAATCCGGCCAGGGTGGTATACTATGACCGTTTTTTGCAGTATACCTGCCTACGGTTATAAAAAAGATGAGCATGGATATTTGGTAATTGACGAAAAAGAAGCACCCATAGTAAAACGAATATTTCAGATGTCTTTGGAAGGTGTGGGAACTTATACTATTGCCAACATTTTTAATAAAGAAGGGATTCCCACTAAATCAGTGAAATTTAAAGGTAAGATAATAGAGAGAAAGGATAAGTACACCAAACGCACAATTAGCTACCCTAGGGATAATGTAGGATGGAGAGGCAATGTAATTCACGACATAATAAAAAACCCAATCCATAAGGGAGAAAGAAATTATGGTGATGTTTCCGTCCAAATTGATGCAATAATTGAACCTGGATTATGGGAAAAGGTCAATCGTAACCTGGAGCAGAATAAAAAGAATGTTGGACCAAAAACAAAGTTTAAGTATTTGTTGAACGGATTAATTTTTTGTGCTAACTGTGATTCTGAGCTCAGAGGAAAATTTAAAACTAGTGGTCGTAATAAAACTTATTCTTGTAAAGGTCGGGCAGCAGGAAAGGAATGTAGTTCAGCTAGAGGTTTAAATATCCCCCGCTTCGAATCATTTATCTTAAATCACCTATTTGACACCGAAGACCTATATAAGAAGCTTAAGAACCTTAAGGAACCATCTGATAAAGTTGATGTTTTAAAAAAGGAATTAGAGGATTTAAAAAAGAAAGAAAAGCAAATCCAGGTATCCATTAAACATTTGTATCGACTACTCATCGACCCTAATTTAAAAGAGGATGTTAAGGATGATTACCTAAAAGTTAAAAATGACCTGGAACAAATAAACATCGATATTGAAAACAAAAGAGAAGAAATAGCCCAACAATCCTTAGTACAAAGGAATGCCAGGCTTGATAGAATTTTCGGAGCGTTTAATTATCAAATGAATTTTGATGAAATTAAAAAGTCAGTACATGGTATAATTGAATCGATTGTGGTAAATCATATGCCCGAACAAAAATATTTTGTTGTTCAAATAAATTATCGGGGTTTTGATAAGAAGTCCGTTTTCGCAACTACTCATGGCCAGATGAAATGGATTAACATGAGGCATACTCAAGTTGTACCCCGTACCGAAGAAGATAAACAACAAGATAATGAGCTCCTGGATTACCTGGCATCAACAGAAAACTGGCCAAAGGAAAAGCTTATTGATGCATTAAAACATTTTGAGATGTGGGATAAGGAATATGAAGGTTGGGAAGTCCCCAAACTTTTGGAAAAATTAAAAGAAGTTCCTAACGAAGGGTATTCTAAAGTTAATATAGAAACACCCAATGTAGTGCTGAAAAAGGATGAGTTGTACGATTTTAATATTTAAATAGTAAATTCAATTTATTACGACTATTCAAAATTTCAAATTAATCTATAAGTATTATGAATAAAGACTACACCAATTTACCAAAAATTCAAATGTCCAATCTTAAGGTCATACCAGATTTTAAACTTGAAAAAACTACAGTTTATCTGAATGGTAAATTATTTAATGGGATTGGTTATGAGGTCTATCCAAATGGTGGGATAAAATATGAGGCGCTTTATTTAGATGGTAGAAAAAATGGAATAGAGAAATCGTGGTTTGATGATGGCCGTTTAAAATCGGAAGGTATAAATAGTGATGGTCATCTCGATGGCGTTTCCGAGGGTTGGTGGGAAAATGGAAATATGGCTTATAATTATTCATGGAAAAAAAATAAGCCCGATGGGAATTGGAAATCCTGGTATGAAAATGGACAAATTAAATACGAAAAATCATATCAAAATGGCCAGCCGCATGGCGTTTGGAAGGAATGGGCCGAGGATGGAAATCTAATTTCTGAGGAAAAGTGGTTAAACGGTAAGAGGGAAGGTGAGAAAAAATGGTATGATAATGAGAAAAAAGAACAATCAGATGTATGGACCGATATAGTAGCTGATGGTATTGAAAAAGAGTATTTTGATAATGGTAAATTAAAATATGAAGATGTATGGGAGAATGATGAATTAATTTCCGAAAAAGAATGGTTTGAAAACGGAAATCCTTATTTAGAAACTAATTATAAATATGATGATTTAGGTGGAATACATACTGAATGGTTTTCAAATGGTAAGAAGAAAATTGAATGTCGTATAAAGAATGATTTAAATCACGGATATTATAACGAATGGTTTGAAAATGGTAATCTTCAGTTTGAAATCGGTTATTTCCAGGGAAAAATGGATGGTATATTCAAATCTTATTATGAGGATGGTAGTTTAAAGGTAGAAACAAGCCATTTAGATGATGTACGTAATGGTATTTATCGAAAATACTACAAAAATGGCCAAATCGAGATAGAAGGTTTTTTGAAAAATAATAAAACCCATGGTATCGTAAAAAAATGGAATGAGTCAGGAAAATTAATTAAATTAAAAACATTCGAAGAAGGCAAGTTACTTGACGAAAAGCTATTTTAGTTATTAAATCACCCTATTTAACCTCATTAATATGTATTTAAGGTGGATGGTTAGAAAAGATCCATCCGGCGTTGATTTTGGGATTTGGGATAGCTTACAATCTCAACAATTAAGTTGTCCATTGGATGTTCATTCGGGCAACGTGGCTCGCAAATTAAAGCTTCTAAAACGTAAAGCGAACGATGCAAAAGCCCTAATGGAGCTTGATAATTCCCTTCGGAAAATGGACCCGGTTGATCCTGTTAAATATGATTTCGCATTGTTTGGAATTGGAGTCAATGAAAAGCTCTAACAAATTTAGCTTACCTGGATAGATAGATACAACCTCCTCCCGGTTCTGGTACGCCTTTTTTTATTATACGAAATAAGGTTTTCCCAAGTGATTCCATTTTCTCGAGAAGTCATTGAAACAAGCAACAGCAATAAAACCAATTAACTTTAACTTTACTAATTCCCCTGAAACCTAGGCTAAAACTTTTTTAATCTTATTTTAACATATGTCAATTTTTTTTGTTAATTTAGGTTAATTATTTATTTATGATAAAGACAGGGGCTAAACAGATGATCAAACCAGCGATATCGCGAAATGAGCTAGAAAGATTAGCTTCTCTGGAAGAGGCTGGAATTTTTAATACCTCTCCGGAAGCTGAATTTGATAACATCACCAAGCTCGCAAGTTTCATTTGTAAAACCCCGGTTTCACTTATTTCACTGGTTGGAGAGTCAGAACAGTATTTTAAATCGAGATATGGAACTGAAATTTATGGTTCCAGTCGGGAAATTTCCTTTTGCGCCCACGCTATTCTAAAGCCAAAACAATTAATGGTTGTGAATGACACCCGCCTGGATGAACGCTTTAAAGACAATCCTTTTACTCTCGATGAAAACAACCCGGTTCAATTTTATGCGGGAATGCCCCTGGTAGATCATCATGGTTTTGCCCTGGGAACCTTATGTGTGCTGGATACTAAACCCAACAAACTTGACAAAGAGCAAAAGATTGCTCTAAAAGCCCTTGCCAAACACGTGGAAGTTTTATTCGAACTAAGAAGAAAAAACAAGCATCTCGAACAGATAGAGAAAGAATTAAAGGAACATAATACAGCCTTAAAAGATTTTGCAGGAGTGGTCTCTCACGATATGAAAATGCCATTGGCCAATATGATTATTACCGCCGACATATTAAAAGCTAAATACGGTGACCAACTAGGAAAAGAAGGACTTAAATATCTTAAAAATTTAAAAAATGCGGGATTAAATTTAAGCGATTACATCAATAGCTTATTAACTCATTATGAAAGCAATGATACCTCAGATCTGAAAAAGCAGGAATTCGATTTGCACCATATGCTGGAGGAAATCATTGATCTTTTTAATATCAGCGATAATGTAGATATAAACCTACCCAATGAGAATATTATCATCCAATCAAACCGTGCTGCATTGGAACAGATTTTTCTGAATCTTCTAAGTAATAGTTTGAAATATAATGAAAGCGAGAAGATTGTCATAGACATTGATTTCAGACAAACCCCAGATTTTTATTATTTCAGTATCAGCGATAACGGGATTGGTATCCCACAAGACAAACAAGAAGAAATATTTCAAATTTTCACAACTTTAGCTGTTACCGACAGAAAAGGAAATAAAGGGAATGGCATTGGGCTCTCTACCGTAAAAAGATTGGTTAAAAATCTGGGAGGAAATATAAAAGTTAACTCCCAACCAGGCCAGGGCACACAATTCACCTTTTCGGCAAAACGCAACTTGTAAACAGCCAGCATTAAATTTATTGAGTTGCATTAATTTTAATATATTGTAAAAAGGGTATGCAACAAAAAACAGTGTCAGTTAACGAAAAAATGCGCCGTGCTGCTTTAGCACAATATGCCATTTTCAAATCGGATCCTGACAAGGATTATGACCAATTAACCTTTCTTGCTGCCGAAATTTGTGAGGTTCCAGTCGCCAAAATTAGTATTATCGCAAATGAAGAAGTCTGGAATAAAGCAGTTTATGGCACAGAACTTTCCTCTATTCCCCGTCAAAATTCCTTTTGCGAACTCAGTATACAATCCGGAGAAAAAATTCTTATCCTTCAAAGAGCAGAACAGCCTGAAGTATTTGAAAAGGCTAAGGGTCTTTATGACCGTGATTACCAGTTTTTTGCCGGGGTGCCTTTGGTAAATTCACAGGGGCACGCTATAGCTGTTTTTTGTGTATTTGATGTTAAACCCAGAATGCTGAAATCAAATCAGCTTAAATCTCTGGAAGCTTTAGCTAACCAATGCATGAACCTTTTCGAAGCCCGAAAGCAAACCTATAAATTACATCACGTACAGCGTTCTTTAAAACAAAAATACCGAGAGCTTGAGAAATTCGCTAGTCTTGTTTCTCACGATATAAAATCGCCGCTTGCTAATATCATTTCCCTTACAGAACTCCTGAAAGATGAAAATGAGGATAAACTGGACGAGCAAACCAAAGAATATCTGAATTTTTTAGTCGACTCCTCCTATTCCCTTCGGAATTATGTAGATGGAATTCTAAACTTTTACCGCAGCGATCATATTCTCGAAAAGGATTATGAGGATGTAGACCTTGCGGAGCTCTTAAAAGGTGTTGTAGGTCTTTATAATATTTCTGATGATATTGAGATCAATTATCCCAAAGAAGGAAAACTTCAGAATATTAATAAATTAGCACTTACTCAGGTGTTTATGAACCTTTTGAGCAATTCCTTAAAATATAACGATAAAGAACAGCGAAAGGTCGATATTCGATTTAAAGAAAGTAATGGCTTTTATAAATTCGAAGTTGAAGATAACGGAAATGGGATCCCGCCTGAAAAGGTAGAAAAAGCCTTTGAACTCTTCTCCACTTTAGATGCAACCGATCGTTACGGTAACCCGGGAAGCGGAATTGGCCTGGCCACCGTAAAGAAGCACATAGAAAATATGCACGGGCAAATAGAGGTTCAATCTACTCCCGGAGTGGGCAGTAATTTTAAATTCAGGATTAAGAGGCTTTAGCGTTTCATTTCCTATATTTGAAAAACATTTAAGTCAGCATGCATTTCAAACAGCCGGAAATTCTTTTCGCCCTTGTGTTTCTGCTAATTCCGCTGCTTGTTCACCTTTTCCAACTCCGAAAATATCAAAAAGAAGATTTTACAAACGTAAAGTTCCTTAAAAAGATTTCCCGCGAAACCAGAAAAAGCTCCCGCCTAAAAAAATGGCTGGTGCTGCTTACCAGAATGATAGCCCTGGGAAGTATTATTATCGCTTTCGCTCAACCCTACCTACCGGCCAGAGACCAAAACAGAACAACTTCAGAAAAAGTGATTTACCTGGATAACTCCTTCAGTATGCAGGCAATTGGAAAATCTGGCGAACTCCTGAATACTGCTATACAAGACCTTTTAAAAAATATTCCCGAGGAAGGAGATTTTCACCTTATCACCAATACTGAAGAGTATAAAAACCTGAATGCTGAAGAGTTAAAAACCAGGCTTGAGCAAACGGGGTTTTCCTCCAAATCTCTGGATTTCCAGGACATTGAGGTAAAAGCCTCTCAGTTTTCTGATAGGGAAATCCCTTCTGAAGTGATTATGCTTTCAGATTTCCAGCAACAAATGGAATTCCCTGAAAATTTTGAAGGCAAGATCAGCTATCACCTCGTACCATATAAGGCTGAAAATAATATCAACTTTAGCCTGGACAGCCTTTATATTGAAGAGCGTGACCCGGAGTTTTTGCAGCTGAATTTTATTCTGAAAAGCAACAGGGAAAATTCAGACCAGATCACGGTAAGTGCTTTTAATGCTGATGAATTACTAGCCAGAAAAACCTTTAGTTTAGATAACAAGGAGCGTCTTGAAGGTAAATTTCAATTGAGAAACGAACAGTTTCCTGCCGGCAGGTTGGAGATTGAAGACAACGGCTTACAATATGATAACAGATTATACTTCAGCATTAATCCTCCCCAGGAGATTAAGGGAGCTGCAATTTCAAGGGAATTAAGCCAGGCCGGTTTTCTTAACCGAATCTTTACTGGACCTGAATTTGAATTCCATAATTTCACTTCGGAAAATATTGATTACAATTTGCTTTCAAGGGCCAGTTTTATTATTCTGAATGAGCTGGAAGAAATGCCATCATCTTTAAGAATTTCCCTGGAGAAAATGCATAAAGAAGGAAAAACTATAGTGATCATCCCTTCAGAAGAAAATACCGCGGTCAATTCATTTCTTGGTAGCCTGCCCGCATCCGGCTACGGAAACCTGCAATCCCAGGAACTGCTTATTACGAATATCGCTTTTGAGCACCCGCTTTTGAACGGTGTCTTTGAGAATGAAATCAAAAATTTCGATTATCCCAGGGCTAAAAATCACTATAGGCTAACTGGAGGAAATAAGATTCTGGGCTTTCAGGATAATTCGGCTTTCTTAAGTGAACAGGGGAATATCTACCTTTTTGCTGCTCCCATAAACAGTGAAAATTCAAACTTTAAGAATGCTCCCCTCGTAGTACCGATATTCTATAACCTGGGCCGTACAGCCCTGGCTTTACCTCAATTGTATTACCAGGTGAACCGCACTAACCAAATAGAAGTGCCCGTAGAAAGCAGCGGCGATGAGGTGGTGAGCCTTGTTTCTGAAAATGAAAATTTTATTCCGGCCCAGCAGGCTTTCGCCGGTAAGGTTCGGCTTAATAACGAAGATCTGCCGGAAACCGCCGGAAACTTCAGCATTATCTATAAGGGCGAGGAAACCGGAAACATCAGTTATAACTACTCCCGAGAAGAAAGTAACGCTCTTTACAGCGAAGAATTTAACGATGCAGAAGTGTACAATTCGGTTTCGGAATATTTTAATAATGTACGAAGCGCAACTCAAAGCAAGGCGCTTTGGAAATGGTTTGTTATTTTAGCACTGATTTTTTTAACCGCAGAAATGCTCCTTTTAAAATACCTCAAATGAAACTACTCATTAAATCGGCCACCATCTTAGACCGTCAGTCCGATTTTCATAAGAAAACAGTTGACATTTTAATAGAAAATGGAATCATAAAAAAGATTGGGCCCAATATTCAAACAAATGCCAACCAGAGTATCTCTTTTAAAGATCTACACGTTTCCAGGGGCTGGTTCGATTCGAGTGTAAGTTTTGGAGAGCCGGGTTTCGAAGAGCGCGAAACCATCGCCAATGGCTTAGATACAGCAGCCAAAAGCGGATTTACCTCTGTGGCATTAAACCCTGATACTTCCCCTGTTCTGGATAATAACGGCGCAATTACTTCGGTTTTGTCTAAAGCGGGAAAACATCCGGTAAGCTTACTTCCGGTTGGGGCTTTAACCGTTAAAAGCAAGGGGGTAGACCTTGCTGAACTCTATGACATGCAACAGGCAGGCGCTATTTCCTTTGGAGACTACAAAAAATCTGTAGGCAATCCGAATTTGTTGAAACTAGCCCTCCAATATGCCCAGAATTTTGATGCTCTCGTACAATCTTTTCCGCAGGAAAACCGTATTGCAGGTAATGGGATGGTGAATGAACACCACCAAAGTACGATGCTGGGGTTAAAAGGAATTCCGGACCTGGCGGAAGAATTACAAATTACCCGCGATCTGTATCTTTTGGAATATACCGGCGGAAAATTACATATCCCAACCATCTCCACAGAAAAATCTGTAAAGCTTATAAAAGAAGCTAAGAAGAAAGGATTGGACGTTACCTGCAGCGTAGCAATTCACAATCTCACCTTCACAGACGAGCTTTTAAATGAATTTAATACTAACGCGAAACTTCTGCCACCGCTTCGCACTAAAAAAGACGTAAAAGCTCTTATAAAAGGCCTTAAAGAAGGAACCATAGATATGGTAACAAGCGACCACACCCCTATTGACACGGAACATAAAAAAGTAGAATTTGATAATGCACTTTTTGGAAGTATTGGTTTAGAATCGGCTTTTGGAGCATTGAATACCATTTTTACTCCTGAAGAAAGCGTGGAATTCCTCACCCGAGGCAAGGAAAGGTTTAAAATTAAAAATACTGGGATTGCCGAAGGAAACCCGGCAAACCTAAGCCTGTTTGAGGTAAAAGAAGAAGCTGTTTTCGGTTTGGACCATATATTTTCAACCTCTAAAAACAGTATTTTTCTTGACTATAAAATTAAGGGAAGAGCTTTAGGAGTCGTCACGGAAAAGGGAAGCATTACTGTCTAAAGAAACATAGATTTTATACCTTTGTAAAAATAAATAATTCCAAAGATGAAAACCCTCGTTGAAGAAGGTAAAACCGCAGCTATTGTAGCTTATTTAACCATTATAGGCACTATAATAGCTTATTTCATGAACTCTGACAGCAAGAATACTTTTGCCGCATTTCATATACGACAGGCGCTGGGAATTCATATCACTTTTTATGTCCTGGGCGTTCTTGTGGGCCTTTTCGACAGCTGGCTTGTTTCTTCTGCCTTTTATATTTTTATTGCTGTTTTAGGAATATACGGACTCGTAACAGCAATCCAGGGGGAACAAAAAGTAGTGCCTATCCTTGGGCATTATTATCAAAAATGGTTTAGTACAATAAATTAATGCAAACATCACTTTCTCTACATCACCTGGTTCGCAAACCGGCTATTGCTTCTGAAAAAACTCCTTTACTCATTATGTTGCACGGATATGGCAGCGATGAAAACGATCTTTTTTCTTTTGCTGAAGAACTACCCGGAGAATTTCTTATCATTTCGGTAAAGGCACCCTACCCGATGCAACCTTTCGGCAATGCCTGGTATGCTATACATTGGGACAATACTGATGGGAAGTTCAGCGACGATGAGCAGGCTGTTGAATCGCGCGATAGAATCGCTGATTTTATAGATGAGGCTATAGAAGAGTATAAAGTAGATAAAAACAATGTTAGTTTACTCGGTTTCAGCCAAGGCAGCATTCTTAGCCATGCGGTTGCCCTCTCCTACCCGGAAAAAGTTAAAAACATAGTTGCACTTAGCGGCTATATAAATAAGGGGATTCTAAAAACCGGATATGAAAAGAATGATTTTTCAAATCTGGATTTTTATTGTTCCCACGGCTCAGAAGATCAGGTTATTCCTGTGGAATGGGCTCGCCAAAACAAGCCATTTTTAGATAAGCTGGGAATAAAAAATCAGTATTCAGAATTTCCTGTGGGTCACGGAGTAGCCCCTCAGAATTTTTTCGAATTTAAATCCTGGCTGGAAAAAAGGCTCTAATTTAAAGGATAAAGGAAAGATTTCTCCCGGGTAAAATTGATCTGGCCTTCTTCATCCACTTCATAGCTAAAAAAAACCTCTCCCCAATAAGTGCCATCGGTAAAATCTGCGATGATCCATTTGTGATTCAAAACGTTTATTTTATTGATACGCATTAGCCCTTCCATTCCATCATAAGGCACCAGCTCGTTATCTTTCTCGGCAAGATTTCGGCTTATCAACTCGTCTTCAATTTTTGCGATTACTTCATCTGAATTTACGCCCATATTCTCAAAATAAGTGATAGCATCATCGTTTTCCTTCAGAGAAAAATACCGGAGATTGTCATTTTCAGACTTAAGAATTTCATTTTCTGTTTCCAGCTCTTCTATTTTAAGCTCCCGATTTGCCTTGTCCTCCTGAAGGGAATCAAGAATTCTTTTATCGTTTACATAGATGAATATGGTAAAAAGCACACTGAAAATAAACAGGTACAATAATATTTTATTACGCATTTTAAATTGTGATTTTTAGATTGTCATAGGCCAGAAAAACATTTTTTGGTAGTTGTTCCTGCACTTCGTCGTGAAAACCCAGGAGGTGACTAATATGAGTAAGATAGGCTCTTTCTGGCTTTAATTTATCAATGAATTCCAGCGCTTCCTCAAGATTTAGATGAGAATGGTGTGGTTCAATTCTAAGCGCGTTTACTACCAAAACCTTTAAATCTCTCAGCTTATCTATTTCCTCTTCTTCAATAGATTTAAGATCGGTTAGGTAAGCGAAATCCTTCATTCTAAATCCAAAAACCTGTACCCTGTTATGATCGAAGTCCACAGGAATTATTTCCAGCTCTTCAAAATGAAAAGGTTTATTCTCAATCTCCTTCTCAATTACACCCGGGGCACCCGGATATTTATTTTCGGTTTCAAAAATATAATCAAAGCGCTTTCTCAAACTTTTAAGCACTCTCTTATGAGCAAATACCGGAATATCACCCTGGCGAAAGAAAAAGGGCCGAATATCATCTAGACCAGCGGTATGATCGTTATGCTCGTGGGTATAGAGAATGGCATCCAGTCTTTGAACATTATTAGAAAGCATCTGGGTTCGAAAATCGGGGCCACAATCAATTAAAATATTATATCCCTCCCACTCTACCAATACCGAAACCCTAAGGCGTTTGTCCTTTGGATTCTTACTTAAACAAACCGGATGATTGCT
Organism: Salegentibacter flavus; assembly: GCF_900115145.1. Classification (GTDB taxonomy): domain Bacteria; phylum Bacteroidota; class Bacteroidia; order Flavobacteriales; family Flavobacteriaceae; genus Salegentibacter; species Salegentibacter flavus. The sequence goes on from NZ_FOVL01000003.1 coordinate 11,221, forward strand.
TCCTATAATTGGAATTCCCTGAGATGTACCTGTGCCTAAAAATGTAACTTCCAAGAAAGATGATTTTAATCACAAAAGTAAATATAATTTTTTGTTTACTTTAACGATTTAGTACCTTTGATAGGACAAAAAACAGGAAATTTTAAAAGAAGAATTATGCCAATAACCATAATGGGTGACAAGGAATTTGAAAACGTTCCTTCAATAAAAAGTAAGGCCCTTCGCATTAATTTAAATGAAAATATCTACGGAACATTCTCAGAGATTGGCGCAGGACAGGAAACTGTAAGAAACTTTTTTCGTGCCGGGGGGGCTTCCGGGACCATTGCCAAGGCAATGAGTGCATACGATAAGGATTTTAGTGATTCCATTTATGGGATTGAAGAAGACAAGCGTTACGTGACAGAAGCCCGGCTTAAGAAAATGTTGTCTCACGAGATAAACCTTATAGAAGATCGTATTTCACGGGAAAAGCATCCAAATAAATTATTCTTCAGTTACGCCAATACGGTCGCAACCATAGATTTCGCCAAAAAATACAAGGGTCACGGCTGGATTGGTATTAAATACCAGGTTAAACCCGATGAAGATTATAACGAAATAAGTCTTCACATAAGATTTCATGAAAATGATGCCCGCCACCAGCAAAATACCCTGGGTATACTTGGGGTAAACCTTATTTATGGTGCATACTATAAATACGACAATCCTAAAAAATTACTCCGGTATCTTTACGATCATATCGATAAAGATCAGATTGAAATAGATACTATTAACTTTAGCGGTCCTCGTTTTAAAAATGTAGATAACCGTTTGATGAGTTTACAACTGGTTAAAAACGGAATGACCGAAGCCGTGATGTTTTCTCCCGATGGCAATAACGTGCTTCCTGCTGCCGTGCTTTACAAAAAAAATATTTTAGCGCTACGCGGAAGTTTTCGTCCGGTGACCAAGGTGAACATGGATATGTACGAAAAATCTCTTGAAATGTTCCTCGCCGAAAATAAGGTAGAAAAAGAAAATACTGAGGTGATTTTTGAGATTACTCTTTCAAACCTGCGAGCTGAAGGCGAGATTGATGAACGGGATTTTATGGACCGCGCCAAACTTCTTTGCTCCTTGGGACAAACAGTAATGATCTCGAACTTCCAGGAATATTACCGCGTAGTTGAATACTTTTCGAGATACTCAAAACAACGTATGGGTCTAACCATGGGGGTTAATAACCTAGTAGACGTATTCGATGAAAAATACTATCGTCATTTAAGCGGTGGAATCCTTGAAGCGTTCGGTAAGCTATTTTTCAAAGATTTAAAAGTGTATCTCTATCCTTTTAAAGATCCTGAAACCGGTGAAATTACCACCAGTGATAATTTAAAAGTGCACCCACGAATGAAAGAACTCTATAAGTTCTTCAAATACAATGGACGTGTAGAAGATATTAAAAATTACAACCCTGAAATATTAGGTGTCTTTTCCAGGGAAGTTTTACAAATGATAAGTGAAGGAAAAGAAGGTTGGGAAGAAATGATACCTGAAAAAACTACTAAGATGATTAAAGAGCAAAATCTTTTTCATTATGAAGAAAGTAAGAAAAAAGCCGAAACCGAAGCTTAGCTTAGAAAAATAAAAGCAAAAAAAGGCTGTTTTCAGATTGAAAAACAGCCTTTTTTAATTTTATATGGAATCAGGTCCTTGTGATCTTTGCTCCAATAGCTTTTAAACGCTCGTCAATATGTTCATAGCCACGGTCTATCTGTTCGATATTATGTATATGTGATACCCCCTTTGCAGAGAGTGCAGCAATTAATAAAGAAATTCCGGCCCTGATATCGGGAGAACTCATCGTGGTAGCTTTTAACTGCGATTTAAAATCGTGGCCAATCACCGTTGCCCTGTGAGGATCACAAAGAATGATCTTAGCTCCCATATCGATAAGTTTATCGACAAAGAAAAGTCGGCTTTCAAACATCTTCTGATGAATGAGCACACTTCCTCTCGCCTGCGTTGCCACTACCAGCAGGATACTCAATAAATCTGGAGTGAATCCTGGCCAGGGAGCATCGCTGATATTCATTATAGAACCATCAATAAAACTTTGAACTTCATATCCATCTGTATGAGCAGGAATATAGATATCATCTCCTCTTTGCTCAATGGTTATTCCTAATTTTCTAAAGGTGGTCGGGATTAACCCCAGCATATCCCACCTTACATTTTTAATGGTAATCTCACTTTTAGTCATTGCGGCCATCCCAATCCAGGAGCCTATTTCTATCATATCCGGAAGGATAGTGTGCTCACAGCCTTTCAGGTTTTTCACGCCTTCAATTTCCAGCAAATTAGACCCAACGCCTTTAATTTTTGCTCCCATTGAATTTAACATCTTGCATAATTGCTGTAGATAGGGTTCGCAGGCAGCATTATAAATAGTGGTTTTCCCTTCAGCTAAAACAGCGGCCATAACAATATTGGCAGTGCCTGTAACCGAGGCTTCTTCCAGTAACATAAAGCTACCTTTGAGGCCATTGGGAGCTTCTACACCATAAAAACGTTCTTCTTTGTTATATCTGAATTCCGCCCCAAGTTTTATAAAACCCTCAAAATGAGTATCCAGGCGGCGACGGCCTATTTTATCTCCTCCGGGCTTAGGGATAAAACCTTTTCCGAAGCGGGCAAGTAAAGGACCAACTATCATGATGGACCCTCGTAAGCCACTTCCGTCTTTTTTAAATTGATCGCTACTCAGGTAGTCCAGGTTAAGCTCATCACTTTTAAAAGTATAGCTCCCCTTTCCCTTTTTATTGATTTTAACTCCAAGGTTCTTAAGAAGCCCGATGAGTTTGTTAACATCAAGAATATCTGGAATATTGTGAATAATTACTTCCTCAGAAGTTAACAATACTGCACATAAAATTTGAAGAGCTTCGTTTTTTGCACCTTGCGGTTGGATATTTCCTTTTAAACGATGTCCTCCTTCAATCTGGAAAGTTCCCATGAAAATTAAAAGATTTTAGTGACGCTTGCGGCCTTTGCCACGGTTAGATTTCTTAGAAGGTGCTTTAGTGTGCTTTTTCTTATTGCGCAATAAATTAGCTGCCTCGCTCAGATCTTCATCGGTATTTTTTAGGTTAATAGCACCATTGCTCAGCTCATTTAGATGATCGAAAATCACCTGATCTTCAACAGAATCGCGATTCCAGTTGAGATAAGATTTTTTCATATGATTAGCAATAGACAAAACCAAAGCCTCCTTTAGGGGGCCTTCTTCATATTTTTTTGCCTCATCAATCATTCGCTTAATATTGTTTCCGTAGAAACGATATTTGGGAAAGTTTTGAGGGTATTCAAGCATCTCGGGACGCTCAGATAGCATTTCCCTGGTTGGTTTTGGAAAGGGAGATTCCACATCAAGTTTAAAGTCACTAATAATGAATAACTGATCCCAAAGTTTATGCTGAAAATCGGATACATCTCTTAAGTGCGGATTCATATTTCCCATAACGGCAATAATAGATCTGGCTACTTTGTTGCGCTCTTTTTCATCTTCAATACTTATAGCGTGATCTACCATTTTTTGTAAATGTCGGCCGTATTCAGGAATTATGAGGTGACTCCTTTCGGAGTTATATTCTAATGCGTGTGTCAAAATTGAAATTTATAAGGTGATACTTTTATGTAGAAGTTAATCGCTGCAAAATACTAAATATTATCCAGAAATATTCCGATATCAAAATTTTTAATAGTTACAGAGAAATTACCCCCTCTACATTACGGGCAACTTCTTTATATTTTTCGATTACGACATCGGGGTTTTTCATTCTCACGTTTATAGATACACTTGTGTATTTGCCGTTTTTGGATTGTTTGGTAGTGATCACTGCTCCCATATTATTGAAAATTCCTTCTATTTTTTCAACTTTTTCTTTCCTGGTAGGAACGATGAATTTATAAAGGTATTCTGTAGGCCAAAGTGAGGTATCGTGCAACTGCGCTTTAAGTTTAGCGTAAAATTCTTCCGGATTACTTGCTTCGCTCATAAGTTTTCTTTCTTCATTTATAAATGCAAAGATACATAGATTGGTTACATTTTTATAATCGGATACAAATGACGAAATTTGCAGCGTGAAAACAAAAAAAATTGTGATAACCGGCGGCCCCGGCACCGGCAAATCATCCATCATCCGAATGTTAGAGGCCCAGGGCCACGAATGCTTGCACGAAATCTCAAGACAGGTTACCCTCGAAGCCCAAAAACAAGGTATAGACCAGCTTTTTCTGGATAAACCCTTACTCTTTAGCGAAAAATTGCTGGAGGGGCGAATCGTGCAACATAAAGAAGCCGATATGCTCCCGGCCACTACGGTTTTTATCGATCGCGGAATTCCCGATGTTCTCGCTTATATGGAATACTTCAAAACAAGTTATCCATCTGATTTTATTGAAGCCTGTAAGAATCACCTCTACGATAAAATTTTTATCTTACCTCCCTGGCCGGAGATATACGTGAGCGATAATGAACGATATGAATCTTTTAATGAATCCAGGCGCATTTCCAGTTATCTTGTGGAAACCTATAAAAATTACGGCTACACTCCCATTGAGGTACCAAAAATTCCTGTAAGAGAGCGATCGGAATTTATTTTAAAGACAATTGATGAATAATATATTTGCAAAAAGCCACACACATACTGGAAAAATACTGGGGGCATAAAGCCTTCAGGCCTATGCAGTGGCCAATAATTGAGGCTGCATTACAAAATAAAGATGTTATTGCCCTTCTACCAACCGGCGGTGGAAAATCGGTTTGTTTCCAGGTACCGGCACTATACCGCGAAGGAATATGTGTTGTAGTCTCGCCCCTTATCGCGTTAATGCAAGACCAGGTAAATGCGTTGAAAAATAAAGGCATAAAGGCCATGGCGCTTACCGGAGGGATCTCTTTTCAGGATCTCGATGCCGCTTTGGACAATTGCATCTACGGAAATTATAAATTTCTTTATCTATCTCCGGAAAGATTGCAGCAGGAATTAGTCCAGGAACGAATAAAACGAATGAATGTTAACCTTATCGCTGTAGATGAGGCGCATTGTATTTCGCAATGGGGTCACGATTTCAGGCCGGCATATCGAAATGTGAATATTCTTAAAGCGCTTAAACCCGGAGTGCCGGTAATGGGCCTTACGGCCACTGCAACTCAAAAGGTGGTAGAAGATATTGTGACCCAACTGGAATTAGAAGATGCTGAAGTTTTCAAACAATCTTTTTTCAGAAAAAATCTGGCTTACAATGTTTTAAATGCTGAAGATAAAAATTACCGCTTATTACAGCTTTTAAGCAAAAAAGAGGAATCGGCTATTATTTATGTGAGGAGTCGGAAAGCAACAATTGAGGTCGCTAATTTCCTTAAAAAAAATAATTATAAAGCTGAAACCTTTCACGGCGGATTAAAGTTTGAAGAGAAACAAAAAAAACTTCAAAATTGGCTGGACAATAAAATCAATATTATAGTCGCTACCACAGCCTTTGGAATGGGTATAGATAAGCCCGATGTTAGGCAAGTTATCCATTTGAATCTTCCCGAATCTATTGAAAGTTATTTCCAGGAAGCTGGGCGGGCTGGGCGTGATGAAAAATCCGCGACTGCAACTATTATTACCCATACCAGCGACATCCCGGTTTTAAAGAATCAGTTTCTGGCAGGAATCCCTGATGTAGCAGATGTAAAACTGGTATATCGAAGGTTAAATTCTTATTTCAGAATCGCATACGGAGAAGGAGAAAATACAAGCCACGATTTTAATTTCGGGCAGTTTTGTCAGCATTATCAATTTAATACAATAAAAGCCTATAATGCCCTTCAGGTGTTGGATCGCTGCGGAATACTCAAACTTTCTGAACAATTTTATAAAAAAACCGAATTACAATTTATTGTTTCGGGCAGGCAATTACAGTTTTTTCTGGAGGAGAATCCTAAATACAATTTGCTAGCTAAGGCTATCTTAAGAACCTATGGCGGAGTCCTGGAAAACCAAACCGGGATTAACCTCAGTAAAATTTCAGATAAAACAGGAATTAATGAAAAGGAAGCCCTCCATCTTTTGGACGAACTTCAGAAACAGGGAATCGCAGATTTCTCCCATGCTAAACACGATGCCAATATTACATTTTGGATGCCGCGGGAGGACGACACCACTATTAACCCTTTTTCAGTTTACATAAAAGAACAAAAAAGAACAAAAGAAGCCAACATTCAGGCTATTCTAGACTACATAGCCAATGAAAAAGTTTGTCGTAGCCGCCAATTACTGGAGTATTTTGGCGAAAATAAAGTGGAGGACTGCGGAATATGTTCGGTTTGCACCGCTACCAAAAAGGTTTTAACGCGAACCGAAATGAATAAAATCTACAGGGATATTATACCTCTTTTAAAGCAGAAAGAATATACTTCCCGCGATATAACCCAAAATATAAATTATCCGGAAAACCACGTTCTGGAAGTTTTACGACTTTTAGCTGAAAAAGAAATAATTTACCGTACTAAAACAAACACTTACAAAATTAAAGATTGATGAAAGACCTGAAAATAGTTTTTATGGGTACTCCGCAATTTGCGGTTCATTGCTTAGAAGAAATTTTAAAAAAGGGCTTTAACGTGGTTGGGGTCATTACCGCCCCCGATAAACCCGCAGGCCGTGGCCGTAAACTGCAAGAAAGTGCTGTGAAACAATTCGCAGTAGAGCACAATTTAAAAGTCTTACAACCAATAAGTCTCAAATCAGAAGACTTCCTGCAAGATCTAAGACAGCTGCAGGCCGATGTGCAAGTGGTGGTGGCCTTTAGAATGCTTCCAAGAGTGGTTTGGGCCATGCCCAAAATGGGCACCTTTAACCTACACGCCTCCCTCCTACCTCAATACCGCGGAGCTGCACCGATTAACTGGGCAATAATGAACGGAGAAAAAACAACAGGAGTTTCTACTTTCTTTTTGGATAAAAAAATAGATACCGGGGCTATGATCCTACAGGAGGAAGTTGAAATCGCTCCGGAAGAAACCGTAGGCGAGCTTCATGACAAATTAATGCATACCGGTGCAAAATTGATCACCAAAACCCTTCAGCAAATTGAAGAAGGAAAAGTAAAGCCTATACCCCAGGCTGAAAGCGGTACCTTAAAAGAAGCTCCTAAATTAAGCAGGGAAAACACAAAAATAGACTGGACTCAGGATCTTGATAAAGTTTACAACCATATACGCGGTCTAAATCCTTATCCGGCGGCCTGGTGTATTCTAAAGAACAATGGAGAGGAGTTAAAGGTGAAAATTTTTGATTGTCATAAAGAACCTGCTGTGCATGATCTCCCTGAGGGTAAAATTTTAATAGAGGATAAAAACCTGAAAGTAGCCCTACAAAAAGGATTTTTAATAATAGATGAAATTCAACTTCCGGGAAAACGAAAAATGAAGGTAAAAGATCTTTTAAACGGATTTAAATTCTCCGATGAGGCAAAATTCCTGTAAACCCTTATCACCACTGAAGGAGCAAAAAATCCATAAAACTTACATAACTTTATTAACAAAAAGTTAAAGTTATTAACAATAAGCCGCTTTTCCCTTGTTATTACTTGCACGGGAAAGAATTCCATATAAATTTGTAGAGCAATTTAACAGAATGTTTAACCAACAATTTATTTAAAATTCAAATTATGAACAAAACAGATTTAATTGATGCCATGGCTGAAAATGCTGGAATCTCTAAAGCAGCAGCAAAAAAAGCCTTAGAATCTTTTCTAGAAAATGTTGAGAAGTCACTTAAAAAAGGAGACCGTGTATCTCTTGTAGGATTTGGCTCCTGGTCAGTTTCTAAAAGAGCTGCTCGTGAAGGAAGAAACCCACAAACCGGAAAAACTATTAAAATTGCTGCTAAAAATGTAGTTAAATTTAAAGCCGGAGCTGACCTGCAAAAAGCTGTAAACTAATAAATTGTATTAGTACGAAATTAGGAAGCCTTCCCCCGGGAAGGCTTTTTTTATGCAAAAGTTTTGTTTAAATGTTTGATTTTTTTCAAATAAATAGTAGCTTAGATAAAAAGAATCCTGTTATGATAGCTTTAAAACCAACCAAAGGCCATCTTTTAGTAGCAGAACCTTCTATAATTGGAGATGTCGCATTTAATCGCTCTGTAGTCTTACTTGCCGATCATTCCGAGAAAGGTTCCGTTGGTTTTATCCTGAATAAAATTCTCGATTTCAATCTAAAAGACCTTATTCCCGAATTAGATTCTGATTTCAAAATTTATAATGGCGGCCCCGTAGAACAGGATAACCTGTACTTTATCCATAAAGTACCGGAACTTATTCCCGAAAGTATTGAAATCGCTAATGGCATATATTGGGGAGGAGATTTTGATGTAGTAATAGACCTTATCAGGAAAGGTGAAATTTCGGAAAAACAGATCAGGTTTTTTCTTGGGTATTCAGGTTGGGAAGCAGAGCAACTTAATGAAGAACTCAATTCGCATTCCTGGATCATCACCACAAATGAACATGCTTCCGAAGTAATTGAGAGGCCTTATATCTCGTTCTGGAAAGACAAAATGATGCAACTTGGTGGGGATTACCTTTTATGGTCTAACGCCCCAGAGAATCCTACTTACAACTAGCCCAAACGCGCTTTCACGTTTAATTTTGAAAGCAAGTCCCTCGCTACCGTATTATCGAAATTTTTCTTGCGGTATTTGGTAATTGGCTGTATACCCAACACCACATTGGTTATAAATAACTCATCGGCTTTCTGAAGTTCGAAAGGTGAGACAGAAGCTTCTTCCAGAGTATATTCCGGTAAATCTTTAATAACTTCCAGCAGTTTTTTACGCGTTATCCCATTTAAAGCACCATCAGTTAATGGCGGGGTTTTTATCGTGTTTCCCTTTACAACAAAAAGGTTTCCGTTTAAGGCTTCCACTACACTCTTCTTTTCATTCAATAGAAGACAATTTTCATAATTATTTTCCGAAGCATAAATACTTCCCAAAACATTAACTGCCCGGTTATTGGATTTTATAGTGGCGAGAAGTCCGCTGGTTATATAATGGTCTTTAAAAAGCTCAATTTCATAATCTTCCTCATTCAGAAGATAGAAAGCATCTTTCAAAGGCGCCACAGTAATTATATAATCTATCTCTCTGGTAGCCGGTGTATAATAACCTCCCTCTTTTCTAAAAACAGTAAACCTGATTCTCGCCGGCGAATTTTTCAGGTCATTTGCTTCCACTAGTTCCCCCATTTTTTCTTCAAGAAATTCAGGAGAAAAACTGGCCGGGATCTCCATCCTCATTATCCGCATAGAAGCCATCAATCTAAAGTAGTGATCCTCCCAAAACATCACCTGCCCGTTTATCACCCTAATGGTTTCAAAAACCGAGTCTCCATAGGCAAGTCCACGGTTAAATACTGAAAGTTTCGCATTCTGGTCTTCTACCAGGTTTCCGTTTAGATTTATCATAAAACACTTTAAATTACTGATCAGGAAGCATAAAAAAGCCCCCATTTATGGCGGGGGCAAAGGTAATGTTTATCTCTTGAATATTAAACTGATCCAAGTACCTGTTTTAAATCGGAAATCATATTATCCCAAAGCATTTTGCCTTCATCAATTTCATCTTCTTCAGCAAAATCGGTAATCATTATTGAAACATCTTTGGTAATATCATCCACCTGAATCCTGATCTCGAAAAAATATGGAGTATCCTCATCGTCCAGCCACTTGAACTTCACACGTTCATCGCTTTTTTTACTTACCAGCTTGGCCTTCTCCTCACTGCCTTCCCAGATAAAAGTGAAAATCTCACCACGGGAATTAACGTTATCGGCATACCATTCACTTAAGCCCGAAGGGGTGGAAATGTATTGATATAATAGAGAAGGAGAAGCGTGTATGGGAAATTCCATTTCGTACTTGATCTTTTCTTCCATTTTATGATTTATTAGTTAGTTCGGGCAATATAGATATTAATTGGAAAGATAAAAAGAAAACAAAATAAATATTTTAGAAAATAATGTTTGCGGCAACCCAAATTGTTTTTATATTTGCACCCGCATTTACGGGCAGTCTATTACCTGAAAAGGCACGCCAATAGGCAGATTACAACGTTATGGCGAGGTAGCTCAGTTGGTTAGAGCGTCGGATTCATAACCCGGAGGTCCCGAGTTCAAATCTCGGTCTCGCTACAGTAATAATAAGGCTTCACAGAGATGTGAAGCTTTTTATTTTTGTACCTAGTACAGAATAAGTACAGAATGACGAATTTTCGTGAAAATTTGATGAAAAAATTTTCAATATTACCATTTAGTAGCAATTGAAAATAAATTTTATGATTATTCTCTCAGATACACCTTCATATCCCTTATCGTAACTTTCTGAACAATTTTACTTTTAAAAAAAGAGACCTTTTCTTTTTCTTAGAAAATTAAATTGATACAATAACTCCCTTACCCTATTGTAAAATTCTAAAGCACATCTACTTGTATTTTATCAGTGGATTTAGATCAATATTTCTGATAACGGACATTGGAATGCATTATATCTTAACTTCTAGTGCCACAAAACATTAGTAATACTTAATATCTTAATTGGAATTATTCCTAATTTTGGATATTTTCCTATATTTGGAATTTAGAAGTATTAGTTTTTAGCAGAACAAAATTCTATTTTTAGCAATTATGTACACCTCTCCATTAAGGGAATTTTCAAGAAATGATTATTTCGACAAGTCTATTATCAACGATGATATGGCCGAATATACTTTTGATTATTTCTTCTCGGGAAAGCGAATTGGATCCAGAAAGGATCTTATCGATTTATTTGTAGTAACCTGGATAATGGACGATGTGGAAAATATATTTATTCGTTATTCTATTTATTCTGGAGATAAAACAAGCTGGAAAGATAAAATTACCGAACAGTTTAAAAAGCTTATGTACGATATAAATGTAAGTAAGGAAGTTGCTAGTGGACGGTTGAGATATTTTGAAGTGGAATCAGAAAAATATTTACCTACTGAATCTTTTGAAAAAAAATTTTTGGAAACGAAATCTAAAATGAGACGATTTAAAGAAAATTAAGCTACTTCCGTTGCAATTAATGGTACTTCATAGGGAAATGCAAAATTAGAATGATCCTGACCATTTAGCCAGGCCTGATGATCCTGTTGTTTTAATACCACCGGCATTCTTTTTTTATTATTATGAATTTCAGCCATCAACTCATTTGCTTCAGTAGTTACAATGGAATAAGTATTAAGAGCTTCGTTTGTTTGTGGATTTATCCAGTTAGAATAAATTCCTGCGAATGCAAAAATTTCCTGATCTGTAGGAGTAATTAGATACTTTTGTTTGTCTTTTCCTTTGGGATCTTTCCATTGCCATTCATAGTAACCATCAGCAATAATCAAGCAACGTTTTTTCACTGAATTTCTAAAAGATGGTTTTTCAGATATAGTCTCAATTTTAGCATTCAGGGTCATTTTTTTGATTTTATCATCTTTGGCCCAAAATGGTATTAATCCCCAATTAAACATTTGGATTTCCCCTTGGTTTTCATCTGAAATCACTGGAGTTTTTGAAAATGTAAATGCATTGATTTCCTGTTGTGGTTTATAGGCTTCGGGTTCAATAAATCGCGCTTCTAAAGTACGTTCTATATCACTGAGTTTAGCATTGAGTTTAGTTCGATAGCACATAGTTCTAATTTTATATCAATTTACTAAAATCTGTTGAATTTGAAGGGTAGGTAAACCAAAAGGCGCTAGGCGACAGCTTTAATCAGTTTAATATCATATCTTTAATAGAATGAAAACTCTTTGCCTAATATTTTTATTTATACACTTTAACCTTTTTGGGCAGGAGGTTTATTACTCTTTTCTTACTGAAACTTACCCCAACATCTACAGGTCAGAATTTAAATGGGTTGACCGGAGGATCGTTTTTGAAACCAATGATGTAACTATTGTAACCGAAACAAAACAGGGAAAGGATATTGAAGTATTAAATATCCAGGAAACCCAAGTTTTAGATGACAGACTTATACTAATTTGTGAAAACAGAAGTAAACGTAATATAACAATTGTATTTCCTAAAGAACAGGAGGAATTTTTGTACGTAGATTATTATTACCGCTCCCCTACAACCAATGAAGAGATCCAAATAAGGTTGCACCTTGAAGAAATGCAAATTGACCAGGGGGATCCGGTAAAAATTAAATTTGGTTAAGATAGAGAAACGTAGAAACCGGAAACGCTACAAGGTCAACCTGATGCATAAGCTTCTTACATAACCTCAAATCTTTTTATAAACATATGCCCTATAACTATAGTTTACTTCTTCCCTGGTGTAAGTTTCTCCCGAAATCATCCACATCGTTTTATTGTCTGGGAAGGAAATTTCATATTCTGTACCTAAATTCTCGTCACTAAATATGTTGAAAGTCCCATTAGAAATTTCTTCCCATTGGAGATCATCACTGGTAGCTAATTCATTTATAATACACTCCCCAGTACCAACGTCCACTGTATATTCCACAGACTTGAAACTCCCATTATTACTAAAAGTAATGATAGAATTTTCCGTACATGGTGCAGGATCTCTTTCAATTGTTTCCCCCTCTTCTATAAATTCTGTTATTCCCTGATACTGCCAGCTACCTACAATTTGGTTTGAAGACTCATCTTCAGAAGAACAGGAATAAAATAGAATTGCTAAGAGAAGAAGTAATAATTTTTTCATTGTTTAAAAGGTTTATTTTTATTTTTTGCTCTGTTCTATTTTTAAGATTAATTTGTGTCATAGGGTAGAAATGACATCAAGGCAGTCTACTTTCTTTAATAATGTTTTTTGCAATCTCCAGATATAAATCTTTATTATAATTTATTGCACTTTCCTCTATTTCCACGTCCAATTTTAAGCCATTACGGTGAACTTCTGGACCTTTTGGATAGAAAGCAGTAGCTTTGGTGAAATCTATAGAAGTACTATCCATTAACATTATTTCATTTCTGTTAAGAACAGCACCGCCAGATTGTTCTCCAACAGTAATAACATTAGGCGCGGCCTGTATTGCCATTCCTATCCACTCAGCCTTGCTCAAAGTAGATCTATCTACTAGTAGAATAACCTTTCCTTTATAATAATTCCTGTTTCGCCTACCTGCCGCAAAAGGATTCATAATCCATCTTAGGGCTGTTTTGGTATCGGGGTTACCATAGGATGGTAATTTGGGAGTAAGCGCTTTTACAAATTTCTTCCGGCGAGGATACAAATGTTTCGGAAGGGTTCCCTGCGATATATTCTGTGGATAATTGCGAAGATCTATAATAATTCCTTTTGTTCTCTCAAACCTCTGGAATGCCGCATCTACTTCGTCTTTTGTAATCTCATACAGGTTCATATAACCAATATCTTCACTCAGCATTTTCCAGTTTTCAGTCTTTTCAGGGTGCTTTCGTTGATACTTTTCATACGGATACTTCAATGTATCCAAACGTATATACTCCTCGATCTTAACACCGTTCTTTTTTAAAGCGCCTACCTTAATTGAATCTTTGTCTGAAGACAGTAAATAGCTGTTTTCAATTTCCCTCTTCAGGTAATTTTCATTGGAAACGCTAATAACCTGAGAAAATTTATCGGTGTAATACTTCTTTAGTTTCACGCCTTCTACGGAATAAATAATATCACCGACTGAAATCGTATTCTCCTTTATCGAATCTTCATTAAAAATCCTGGTGATCACGAGGGAATCATTGATTATTCTCCCACCGAAGTTTGGAAAATGGGTAAGGGAGTTTAGGGTACGACTGGGATAGTAATTGGCATGGGAATCGTTTAGCTTGGTGAATAGTTTTTCCTTGGCCAAATCGAACGATTTTTGATCTTTCTTGATAAACTCCGGGATCATTTCTGGCAGGACCTGAGACCAGGCTGTATCGGTTAAGTAGATATTGACATTCCAATATTTCATGGCATTCCAAAAGTGCGCCAGGAATAATAATCGGTGAGCCTTGTTGGTTGCGTCAAAATTCGCTAGGGGCTTATCATTCGTGAAATCTACAAAGTTGGCCAGGCGGTGTATCGATACATAATAATCTTTATAATTTTTGTTCAATTGAATTTCTTTCAGAAGCGCCTGTAGGTCTTTACTAAAACCCGAATTCGATATCCACTCAAAATCTGCATTTTTGCTGAATAGTTGCTCTCTTTTTCTCCAGTTTTCTTTCGGTTTTAAATCTTTTGTCCCCAGGCTTTCCAGCCAGCTGAGCACTTGTGAATTAAAATCCTGCCGATTACCTATGTTTTCCAGTTTTTCGACTTGACTTAAAAACTCTGCGTTTATATTGTAATTGCCACGGCTAACTTCAGGATGTTGATATTTAACCAGGCCCCATACCCGGATTAGGTTCTCAATTTTTTCTTCTTCGGAAATCCTTGCTTGGGAAAAACAAACTTGAGAGCAGATTAAAAACAGTAGGAAATAATAATTTTTTATCATTGGTACGGTTTTACCCAAGTTATTGTAGATTTTGTTCATTATGTTTTATTACACCATCAATTATTTCATCTATGGCCTTTTTCATTTTTGGAGCTGTATCTTTTCCACTTTGGTTTGTGATCAGAAAAATTCCCAAATCGTATTTCGGTAATATAAATAGAAAACATTGCGACCTGGGCACCCCGCCATGATGTGAATAATATTTACCCAAATCAACTTGTGAAGCATCCACCTCCCAGAAATAAGCTACTCCCACTTCATCGGTATAATCTACCAGGACTTTATGGGACTCCTCCACTACCTCATTATTTTCTAATTGGTGATGGATGAATTTAATCATATCTGGAACAGTAGATTTAATACCTCCTCCTGCACCCCAGGGTAATTTACCCATTGGTAAGGTAATATCAGGATGATCTGCGTGATAACCCAAAGCCAGGTTTTTCTCATTATTCTGATCCAGGGCAATAAAAGTCTCCTCCATACCTACTTCATTGGAAAGAAACTCCGTGAGCAGTTTTTCGAATTCTGTTTCATACACATTCTCTAAGATGTGGGCGGCAAGTTCTGTTCCTGCGGTTGAATAAGAATAATTTAAACCGGGAACGGTATCTATGCTGATTTTATGCAAATCCTTTAGAAATGACTGCTGACTATAATCCTTCAGGATGCTATCAATCTTTGAAGGTGTGTCCTGCTTTAGAAAGTCGGTTGTCATAAGAGAATTAAGCTTTAGGGGAAGAACATTAGGAAGGCCGCTGGAGTGTGTGAGCAGATGTTTAATTTTTACTGGCTGATTCTCATAGGCCAAATTAGGATAGTCTTTCTTCAAATATTTACTGACCTTATCTTCAAGATTCAGTTTTTCCTCTAATACAGCATTAGCCATAAGGGTTCCCGTCAATACTTTACTCAAAGAACCTATTTCATAAACAGTATTATTGGTAGGAGAATTGTTTTTACCTTTTTCCAATTCCCCGTAATGACCTATATATTCCTGTTTATTGTAAATTAAACCTATAGAAGTAGAATTAATTAATGGTTCATTAATTAATCGATTTGCAGCACTATCAATGAGTTGTTGGATTTCTTTATTTTCTTCGTTTAGGACGCTTTCCCTATTGGGATTTTGATTACAGCTTATAAGTAAGGTGATAATTAATACAAAGTATATGTATTTGATCATGTTTCTAATTTCTAATTAAGTTTCACGTTTTAGTACAAACGTCTGTGTCGACTTCTATGCATTTTTCTATTTTTATTGTTTATTTTCAGCCTTATAAAATAATTTCCCGCTTAAAAATAGAAGTATCAAAGGAAATAAGGAGATTGAACTAAATTCTTCTTTGCCAAGATAACTTACAATTAAAAGAATTGCGGCAATTACTGCGATCATCAAATTCTCAAAAGTTTTTTTATTCATCCTTAATTAATTTCGCCTGTGTTTACTTCAAAATTTCTGCAAATAATGAAATGTCCCCCCGCTCTCCTTGTATGATAAATATTACGGTCTCGGTTATTTTGTCGTTTATTCGATTTTTACCATTTCATCAATCATGACATATTCAACTTCCTCCATTGTAGCTTTGAATTTCAGACCGTTTCCATTAG
Organism: Salegentibacter flavus; assembly: GCF_900115145.1. Lineage (GTDB taxonomy): Bacteria > Bacteroidota > Bacteroidia > Flavobacteriales > Flavobacteriaceae > Salegentibacter > Salegentibacter flavus. Next base: position 27,374 of record NZ_FOVL01000003.1, read on the forward strand.
TTTCAAGAATACTATCATTTATTCCTGTGCCTTTGTTATCCCATAGTAGATGCTGTGTTTTTTATATATTTAAAATTACCTTGGATCATTTCATTCAATTTCATAGACATTTACCAACTTTCTCGATAATCTCAAGATATTTAACCACTTTTCGTTTTTGCCCTTCCTTATTCACAAGAGCATCGAAATTCTTCTCGGGATAAATATTGATCACTTTGTGGTTCCAATAACACCTTACATCTTTTAATCTATTTTCAATTTCATCCCGCTTATTTTCCTTGAGAGTATCGTAATAATTTCTATTATTAACTAAAAAGTCAATTCTTCCATTGACCACAAGATCAATCCCTTTACGAGGAAAATCATTGGCTCTAATTTGATTATGGGAAAAGTTTATTAGATGATTAGGGTATTTTACTTCTAAAGAAGATTTGAGGCTGGGTAAATGAAAGTTCCAGAGTTCATTATAATCTGGATGAAGTTGGAAGCTTTCTTCCGAATATTCTTGACTTTCCTTAAAACCTTTCTCCAGTACTGAGGAATTTTTTATGGATGCTATTTCTTTTAATGTATCATTAAAAATTTCGCTATCTCTATCTCTTTCTATCAATAGCCCCATCTCCCGGTTGTTTCTTTCTGAAAACTCATACAAATTCATTGATGTAATAATCATAGAACTTTCATTATGATAGCACTTTGCATGTAAATTCTGGCAGAAAAAAATCTCAATATTACTGAATGAAAAAAGGTTCTTTTTTTCCTTTTGTGCTAATTCATTCTTACCGTAAATTAAGGTAATGCGCACTCCATTTCTTTGAGCATCAGAAAGTCTTTCGATTAGATTTCTACTCAACTTTAGGTATGGAGTAACCAATGTTAATGATTTTACTGAGTTAATTATAATCTGCTCTATATAAAAGGAATTACCAACAGTGGTTAGAAACTGGGCCATTTAGTATTGCTGGATTTTATTGGTTAATAATTATTGTGATAAATTTGAAATTCTGTGGAACCTCAGAAGCTTGCACATGTATTCTTGTTACGTTAATTCATAGCTTTTTTCCAGTTTTTCCTCAAAATCGGTTTAGCCACTGTAGTTTCACCCTTTGATGGTTCTCCGGAATAGTGGCAGTATTTTTCAGAATAATCGCGATCGCCATATTTATTCCACTGCTTAAAAGCTTTCTGAGTTAATGGTTTTTCTGGATTAAACGGAATTTTTTCACCAGTTCTAATGCAGTAACCAGTTATTTCTGTGCTAACTTTTTCTTCATTTTTTTCAATTTTTTTTACCACTTTTTTCTCGGGCTTTACAAGTCTATGCGATAGATCATCGATCACTTCTTCTGAATGAGAATACTTCTTTCTGACCTTTTGAAGTAAATTGCCATCCAGATATATCGGCTTTTTATGAAATAATGTTTTACTATGATTTATTACTTCCTGAAAGTATTTAAAGGCGTCAACATCAAGTGTGTTTCCAGTAATACTCCCTGTAATATTCCCCAAGAAAGTCGCTTCGGTATAGATTCCAAATTCAATGTTATTATTTTGAGAGTACTTGTATAAATTCATCGAACTTAGAATCGCAGACTTTTCATTTGCGTAATATTTAGCGTGTAGCCGTTTTTCATATTTGATTTCGATATTCGGGAACTGCTTTAAAAACTCAAATTCTTCATTGCTGAAGCTTTTATATATTTTTTCGTCGTTCTTACCAAATACAATAGTAATCTTAAGCTTAGGATTTTCGATTTTCGTCCTAAGAGCGTCCCTATATCTTGAATGTAATTGAATGAAAGGAGATATAATTATAAGTTGCTCTTCACATTCCCTAAAAATTCTACCAAGCTCCGCATTTAAATCGTCTCCGTGTAAAAATTCTGCCATATTCTAAAACTATTTAATTAAAGTGATTTATAATATTCCTTGATTTTTTGTGTCATAAGATGTCTTCTTTCTTTCAGAAAAAGATCATACTCTTCTATTCCAGCCTCCATAACTAATTCTGGAATACCATTAGCTCTAAGGTTTTCAATAAGCTCCTCTTTTGTACTAATGCCACCGTACTTCATTTCACGATCCTCTATTTGCTGTAAAACCGCGTTAAAATATTGTCCTGGCTCTTTATTACCTACCTTAATATTGATCTCAGATTGCATATAAGTATAATTCGCCACTTGATTATATTTCCCTCTTGTTAAACCATTTCTTCGAAGAAAATCTTTTGGAAATATATGATGTATATCTCCTCTATGGTCTATCATGTTTTCAACTCGAATATCTTTAGATAAAAAACCTTTGTCTCCAAGGTAAATCTGCGCTGCTATGAATACACACCAGTATGGACTGCTGGCTACAGAAGTATCTAAATTTTGGGGTAAAGCAACATCCCAAAATCCTTCACTTAATTCTGCCCCTTCAATATCTTCTAGATATTCTTTAAAGTTTCTACTAGCTATCTGTTTTATATCATAATCGAACTGAGATTCAAACGAACCGGAAGATCTACCAGTAAGTAAACTCATCACGAACCATCGCTTAACAAACGATTCGATTTCTGCAGGAGGATAATTTTGGTTCTTAAGAGATAAATACAGAATGTAGGCGAAATTGATTGCGTTTTGCGATCTTATCATCCACGGTTTCTTAAAACCTGCAGATTTTATAATCATAACGAACCTTTTAAAATTGGTTTCGTTCATGAAATTCATAACCCCTTTACGAAGTTTTTCAAAAGATGCTTCAGCTATTTCCTGTTCGTATGTTCGTGTTTCAAAATTTCTTCCTGAAAGCAAACTAACAAGATCTTCTAATTTTGCTCTCTTGAATTCTGTTCCAAAAGACACCCTCAGCATATCTGTATATGAAGGATCATAAAGATCATCATTTTCATTTTTGAGCCAGGTCATCGATTTGAAATATTCTGTATTTCTATATGCAGTATCGTTTTCGTATATAGTTGGAAAATACTCCGGAGCTACGGCCAGGTGACAAAAATAATCGATTGCCTTTCTCAGGTTCTGACCATCATAGGTTTCATTTGCTGCAATTTTTGACATTGCAAAATCTGCTTGACTAAGAACGACACCTTTAGAATTAATACGAATAAATATTTCAGTTACTACTTCAATATCAAGATCTCCGGCTAATTCAATTATTCCTATTTGGCGCAAGGGCATTTTAATAAGATTTGTAATACCTCTTTTCACCTTTTCCTTATCTGCATCAAGATTTTTCTCAAGATAGGTTTGAACAAGATCAAATTGATCTACGGAGCCATCAAAGACTCTACTAATAGAAGGAATCCATTCCCTATCTTTAGCCATAGTAGCACTCTGTACTTCAAACCTTTCTTCAAGCGGATTAAAAGCAATCTTTATCTTTTGCCGTTTGTAGTTCTTATCAATAATATATTGATCCAATACGGCAGCTCTTAGTGCTGTAATCCTCTGCTGGCCGTCAATGAGTATTTTTTTTCCGTCAGACATTGAACCATCTTTTAGGCGAACATCTGGATTTCTCCAGGATATTATATAACCAATTGGATAACCTTTATAAAGTGAATCCATAAGATCCCTTACTTTACTTTTTTTCCAAACAAATGGTCTCTGAATCTCAGGAATTGCAATCTCACCAGACTTCACCCAGGAGAGCAAAGTTTCGATTGGATGTTGATTAACACTATATTTCTGCGTTTGCATAGCCTATGTATTTTTCATCTTTCTTCTTCCTGAAATATTCCAATCTAAATTCTTGGAGTTATTGTCGATTAGCCAATCCTCGAGTGCTTTCCTCATGTAATGTGGTTCCGTTCTAATGAAGGAAATACCCACTACATATTTTTCAGATAAAGCTTTAATTGTATTCTTCAATTGTGCACCTGTTCTCTCGTGCTTTTTGGTTAAATGATTACGTAATCTTTGGCGCGAATACTTCTTACCGACATGGCCTATATATTTGTATTGTAACTCCTTTTGCGAAGGTCCCGTCCAAATGCAATAAACTATAGGTTTTTGCGAAATCATTTTTAATAATTCTTGATTGTATTTATCAAAACTTTCATAATTAAAATCCTCGTACTCTACCAGGGTAATATTCTCTGAATTGAGTAAAATATTTTCTGCTTCCTTGAATTTTTGTTCCAGGCTTGTTTCGTCAAACTGAACCTCCATAATTTTAACTGTTTTCAACTATTTGTATCTCCTCTTCTGTCAACCCATAAAGTTCATAAACCATCTGATTTATTTCGCTGTCGGTTTTATCTATCTGTTGTTTAAGTCTCTGGGCTTTTTTCTTTTTATCTTCAAAAAGTTCCATCCATTCAAACTCATCTTTTTTATTTAGTTGGGGAATTGAGGGCAGGTCTTCTTTATCACGGGTCTTATTGGTTGTCTTAATAGCTTTATTAATTTCCCTAATAAAATGATTAAAATCCAACTCATGCCATTTCTGGAGTTTTGTACTTAATTTTTCTAATAGATATTCACCGGATAAAAACTTTTGAAAAGAATGAGTTAAGTGATTAAATTCAGATTTTAAAGAAATAATTATTTGAACTAAAGCTTCAATTTTGCTTTTTTGGCTAGATAACACATTAGGTACTGGCAAATTCTTTACATAAACTGTTTTTAATCTTAATCTTCCTCTTTTTGATTTATCTCCAATTACAGGACAGTGATTCTTGAAATAAAACCATCCAATTTTGCTATTCAATACTGCGAGAAGAAAATTGTCTTCGGTAGGGATTATAAATAAAGTGGCATTGGGAATTCGGCCGTTATAATCTATTGAAAACCTCGATTCCAGTGCAATGTCAGGGTAGATTATTTTCGGTTCTTCAAAATATTGGTAATATGAACAAGTTCTAAATTCATACCATGAATTACCTTTGTCCGATCGACTTTCTAATCTTTCTTTGAATTGAATAAGATGATTATGAATAATAGGATACCGCGTTAAATCTTCTCCGATTTTGGCCATAATAATATATTCATGCGAATCTTCTATAGCATATTTCCTGGAATCTGTTCCATTCATAAATGGTTTAACTACATCACTAATACCCGGTTCAACTTTGATCCAAGATTCATATTTCTCGGAGCTAATAACATAAGCTTCATTAAATCCTGTTTTTAATCCAAACTTAATTTCACCACCAACATACTCATTGAGGGTCATTTGATTTTCCGAAATTTTCTTTAATAATTCAAGTACTTCATAAGAATTTAGTTGCCAGTTGCCTTTTTCAATAGCTACGCTTTTTTCATTTATATAGGTAGATAAATCCCCAAATTTGAGACTTTCAATTTTAGTGAATTTAACTTCTTCTTTTTTTACTCCTTTATTAATGATTAAAATACAAGGAAAGGTTGCTGCATCACTAAAAACCGGTAACTCTCCGAAATCTATTATTTTTATAATATTGTAGTCATCTAAAAATTTCCTCAAGCTTGACCCGTAATTGGATTCTATAAATTTGTTTGGAGTAATGAAGCCGAATTTCCCTTGAGAGTTTAAAATTTTCAACCCCTTCTCATAAAAGTAGGTGTATAAATCTGCTGTACCATTAAAGCAATTAAACACTTTTTTCAAGTAAGGCTTTATTTCTTTAATTAATTCATGTCTTACATATGGTGGATTTCCGATTACCACATCAAAACCTCCGTTTTCAAATACATCCTTAAATTCCTCTTCCCATTTAAATGCTTTCTTTCCGGCTACTTTGGGATCATCTATTAATGAATTTCCGCATTTAATGTTACTGCTAAGGTCATTGAGTTTCCTGCGGGGTTGTGCTGTTCTTAACCAAAGACTAAGTTTAGCAATCTCAACGCTTTCTTCATTGATATCTACTCCATAAATATTGTTTTCAAGAATAGTGTTTTCAATATCACTAAAGACTAAGGCCCCACCCAAAACTTTGGCTTTAAGCTCGTCGATATATCGATGTTCCTTAATCAGAAAATCAAGAGCCTGATTTAAAAAGGCGCCGCTTCCACAAGCGGGATCACAAATGGTAAGTTGTAATAACCAGTAGCGATAATCATCTAAAGTTTGTAAAAGCTTCTTCTTAGTATTCTTATGAGTACCCTTTTTTACTTCAAAATATTCCTCTTCATGAAAGTTAAGTTCGTTCTTCTTATCATCACACAGTTTGCCCACAGTATTCTCAACAATGTATTTTGTAATGTATTTTGGAGTGTAAAAAACACCGTCTTTTTTACGTTTACTTGTTTGTTTATCAAATTCGCCACCTTCAATTTCAGCATTAATACTTTCAATTTCATTGAGTGAATTTTCAAATATATGCCCAAGGATATTTACATCAACTTGGCTTTCAAAATCATAAGTAGCAAGTTTTGCCGTGTGTTTGTAAAGAAGTTTATCATCTACCTCTAAAAGATCTAGAATAGTATCAGGTTTAAAGAGTCCACCATTGTAGGCAAAAATCTCTGCACGACTATCAGTGCCTTTTCTGCCGGTATCTAAATAACCAAAATAGAGCTTGAATCTTTCGTATAGAGGCATTTCTGCATCAAGATCCTTTAATTTATTCCAGTCAGCTATAATTTTATGAATAGAATTTGGCGGTAAAAGCCCACGGTCTTCAGCGAAGAAAATAAAGAGAAAACGGTCTATTAATTTTTGTGATTTTTTAAATAGGCTCTTCTTTACATTCTTCTCCAGGCCTGAAATTTCCGACTCGAATTTCTCACTATCCTGGTACTCTTGCGATAAAAGTTCAGACTCTCTAATAGATTTAAGTCGCTTGGCATTACGCCGCACCAAATCGCGGTAGAGTTCTCGTTTAAAAAGTGAATAATCTTTGTAAAAATCTTTTGTAATGGCTTCCTCTTTAACCAAAGAGGCCTCTTTGATTTTTAGCGGGATTCCTGTACTTATATTTTCGTAATTCAAACACAACCTAAGGAGAGAAAAATCGTTACGAGTTAAACCAAAGAGATCAAATTCTATAAACTCGGTAGCATCATTTATATAGAACCTTAGTTTCTCAAAGTTAGAGGTAATAACATATATACAGTCTTTTTGGTTAGCTTTATAATCAAAAGCTTGTTGGCGAATTCCTTCCAGGTGTTTGGTGTTAGTTCCTTTAAGTTCTATAACTCCTATAGCCTGATTATCCTTAAGTATAGCTCCATCGGCCTTACGAGCGTTCTGCTGATTCTTAAATTCGGTAGTAAGATTGTAATTAGGTTGAGGGTTCAGGGTATAACCTAAAATATTCACAAACAATTCATTTAGAAAAGTTGCTTGAAACTGCTCCTCCTTAGAGCTCTTTATATTTTCTTGAATAGTTTGATTATGAAAATATTTGGTGAATTTCTTATATGCCTTTTCAACTATTTGTTCATCCTGTAAACGCAAATAGTTTTTAAGTACAGAAACCTGAAATAATGCCATGTAAATTGTAGGTTAGTTGGTAGCCCGAAAAGAAAATAACAGAAGTAGGGTAACGTAATTTTCAATCCAGGCATAAAACTATAAAATTATCTTAAAATAAGCTAAGCTCGATGTATAAATAAAATCAAAACATCGGTCGCTACGGGAAAAAGTTTCGGGCAGGGTTAAAGCAGTAGTTATGTGTTTCTTGAACGTTTTGTTTTTAAGTCCATTGGATCAAGTGTAGTATTGTAGTAGTGAATTGATCCGATCGTTTGTTTTTTAAAACGCAAAGGTATAAGTTATTTGATCTTTCAAAATGGCACAAAACGAACCGATATGGGCTCAATTTGCACCCTAATGCCTGGCACTATCCTACCGAAATCACTGGCACAAATCGATCCGAGATATCCAGCAATGAAAGGTCCTTTTAACTTTTGAGGCACTAACAAACCTTAAAATGTGCCTGAACTGGCGTGGGCTATTTTGTCTGATATTTATCCTTCAAACTTTCATTATTTTCATTTTTCCAAGCAGTCCAACCGTTTCTGTTTCCACCATTAACAAATTTAGCAGCTCCACTTGGAGAACTAAATTTATATTCAGTATTTATTATTATTTCAGTCTCTTCTGCAGTATGACTAAGAGTCTGAATTAATGTATCTCTTGTGTTCTTGTATTGTTGTGTTGTAGCAGGTGTATAATCTTTACTTATTTTACTCCCGCTCAATAATGTTAATGATTCATCTTCTGGGTTAAAAACTCCTTTTGAATTTTTAAATAAAAAAATATTCGCTTCCTGTAATTGGTTCTCTTTCTGGTCCTGTTTTGTTTCAACGACAGAATTATTAGAAACTATTTTTTCAAGTAGCGAAAAAAGTGGTTTAAAATATTTAAAATCTTCTTTGTCAAAGTTTTTCGAATTTTCAGCAAGAATGTTTTTTGAAGTTTCTTTAATGCTTTTGTTTAAGTCATCAATCGATTTATTTTTAAAGTTTCCAAGAGTTTTAGTTAAAGATTCTTTGTAAGCTTCCTCATATTTTTTAGAGTTATACATATTCTCAATTGTACAATCAGCAGTAAAATTTTCTGGTTTAATTAATGGGAATGCAAAAAAATGATTGTGTTTAATCTTATCTTCTTTAAGTTTTCTAAAACCGCAATTGTCCATTTCTGGTTCAAATCCTGCTTTTTTTAATGTGTTTTTTCCAGCCCCGTCATTGTCATAAATCCCAATATATGTAACATTGTTTTTTAAATCTGTTTCATATAATCCATTCATAAATGGATGAATTTTACTTTCGCCTCCCAAAGAATAAATATCAAAATCAATATTTTTATACTGTTCTTTTAGAGCGGTGTAAGCATTTTTAATGTGTATTTTGTCGTGTTTTCCTTCAACTAATAAAACAAGTTTTTTGGTGCTAGAAAGGAAAGAACTTTGCTGGTGCTTATTCCAGAATTCGCTAGTTAAATCATTTACGATTTCCTGTTTTTTCTTGTCAATGATTTGTCCTTTATCCACCATAAAGAGCTCTTCCTCATTTATAGCTTGAGTTATAGTAGGAGAGTGTGTTGTTAAAACTATCTGTCTATTTGATTTATATGGCTCAAAAGTTTTGACAATTAGTTCTTTATTATTTAAGTGGATATGAGCATCTGGTTCATCTAAGATAAATAGGCTGTCCTCTTGCTCTGCAAATTCAAAAGCAGCTTTGATTAAGAGCAATTTTTTCTCGCCCTCACTTAAATCTTCAATGGTTAAATGTTGATTGAATTTAATGGTAATATCATTAATGATTTTTGAACCTTTTGGAGTGAAAGCCAAATAAAGATGCTTGTAAACATCATCAGCTATATAACCTTCTTTATCAAATATTTTTTGAAGTTGTGGTATTGTGTATTCAGATTTTGAATCAATTTTTTTAATGAATTCAAGTGTTGGACTATTACTGTAATTTGTATAACTCCCTTTATTGAAATCAAATTTCACTTTATCTATTTTATCTATACCTAACGCTTTCTTAATAAAGTCTTTGTTATCATCTAAGTTCGAAAGAGCCAAACTTAAAAGTGAAATATGCCAGTAAAATTTATTCAAATACAACATTTGTGGTGTTTGAGAATAAAGAATTCCTTCAAGCTTAGTTTTATTAATATCTTTTATAAAATCATCATAAAATGGTTTAAAACATTTTCTCCAAAGCCTGTCTTCTTCACCACTATATATAGCTACAACCTTTTTTGGTAAATAATCTTTAATAGAAACCAAATCTTCATCATCTTTATGAAAAGTAAGTTTAGATTTTGATTTATTTATTTTTATTGTTTCGTTTTTACTATTAAGATATTCAATTTCATAATCAAATGAAAGGCTTTGATTTTCAGTATATAGACTCTTGAAAATTAAGCTTAGTGATTCTAGTAGATTACTTTTTCCACTCCCATTATTTCCTATTATTGCAACAATATCAGAACTGTGCACCAATTCAAAGTCGAGGTTTTTATATCCATCTATTTTAAGTTTTTTTATTTTCATATTGTACTAAATATTTCTTTCTCAAACTCAGACATCGCTAATACATTATTTTGTATAGCTTTACTCTTAAAACCTTGAATCTTTCTTTCTAAATTTGATATGTATTCTGCTATTTCTTTTTGTGTCTCAATAGGAGGTAATGGAATAGGAATGTTTAATATTTTATTTTGGTTAACAATTGGTATTGTTGCTTGTGTTTTCTCTTTTGTTGTGATGTTTATAAAATTGTTGAAATAATAATAAACGAATTCAATATCAGCAATTGTAGAATCTATTTCTAATCCTGTAATTTGTTGATTACTTGTAGCATATTCGTTTTTTATGATTCCGACTTTGCCAATAGTTGAGCCTATTCCTACAAAAAGTAGAGTGTTTTGTTTAAATCCCCTAGCTTTTCGATCATCGATAGCTAGTCGAGTCACTTTTCTTATAGATTCTTCTAAATACATTTTATCCGTTAAATCTGCAGGAGTATAAAAGTTTATTTTTCCATCATCAAAATATTCTTTCCTTGCAGTTGGAGGAGTTGTACCAGTGGAAATATCGAAAAGAATATCCTTTACTCTTTTTATAGGGTAAGTTGATTTCAATGCAAATGCTTTAGAATTATCCCATCTATCCAGAGTGGAATATCTAATTATTTGCAATAATTGTTTTTGTTTTTCTTCTAACTTCTCAAAACCAAGTACTTCAAAAAGATAGTTTTTAATTTTTTTTTCAAGCTCTTGTACCTTTTCTTCTTGTTGTATCGCTAATTTTATTTTGGTATTGTAGCTTTCTACAATCCTGTTTTGTTCCTCAAGGGAAGGAAGTGGTATTAAGTACTCCAGTACTTGATATGGTCTGATTGCAGCATAGTTTGTACTTCCAGTTGCTTTTACTTGCTTAGAAAATCCATCACATTTAGTTAGAATTGACAAAAAATCTGGGTTCAATCTAATTTTGTCAATTTCAAAAAGAAAATAATGTCCGCTTACAATGGCGTTTGTTAATTCTTTTGGGACAATACCATATCCACCAACTTTTGCATCTATTTCTGCAACTAAGAAATCATCTTCTTTACACGAGTATTGTTTTTTAGTTTTTATTTCTTTTCCTAATACTTCATCACGGAGTATGATTCCCTGTCCTCTAACTTTAACTCTACATCTTTTGTAAATCTTTGTATCATCTATTGTGATGGATTCTTTCCTTTGAGTCAATACTTCAGATAATTCCACTAAAGGATAGTCAGAATAAATTTTTGATTTATTATTAAGGGTATAATAATCCCAAAACTTCAAAGTTTTAAAGTTTGAAGTTTTTAAGTATTTTTTATTACTTACCATAAAATATTTCAGGTTCTTGTGCTAGAGAATCTACCATAGCTATTCAAGGATAAACTTCGTTTTTGTCAGAATTATAATTAATTGTATCAAATTTTACTTCCCACAGTTTATTTGCTTTCCTGTACTCTGTAAATTCTTTTGCTAAAGGTTCCAATTCATTTTCAATTTTAGAACCAGTTGTGCTAATCCCAGCTTTATCAACTTCTGCAATGGGGATTTGGTAATCAAAATCTGTTTTGATTTTAGCCTTAATTTCTGTTTCAATTTTGACTTCTAGTTCTTTTAAGTCCTTTCGTAACTGTTTCTTTTCAGAAACTGTTGGAGCGTCTTTTCCTCTTAAAGCCAGTTTTGATTTTAAAGCCTTTGTTTTGGGAGCATATTTTGCTTCAATTTCTACTTTAGCGTTTTTGAATGTTTTTTTATATTCTTTAGCTTCTTCCTCTGTAAATTTTTTAAAGAATAATAAACTTGGTTTTACTGTAGCGCCACTTGCTATGAAAACATCTTGTGGTATAGAAGTAATCAACACAATTTTAGCTTTTCCTTCCACAAATTCACGTGTTTTTTGTAGGTTAGTATTATTTAAAACACCTTCAGGTAAAACGATTCCCATTCGTCCACCAGATTTTAATAAATTCAAGCACCTTTCAATGAAAAGTACTTCTGTTAATGTACTCCATTTACCAACTTCAAATAAGTCAAGAATGGGCTTTCCTTTACTTTTATCTTTTTTGTTAATATAATTTGCCCATTCTTTTAGAGGTTCAACAACTTTCTCTTCATAATTCTGGTATCTAGTTTTGTACTTTTCCAATTTATCTACTGAGGGTAAGTCTAATTCAGTTACTTTAAGCGATTTTTCTACCCTTGCACCAAAAGGCGGGTTGGTAAGGATAACATCAAAACGTTCTTCAAAAATTCCATTTACATTTAATAATCCATCATTATGGTGAACACCTCCGTGTCCATCTCCGTGCATAATCATATTCATTTTAGCTGTCCTAGCCATTCTAGGATTTGCATCAGTTCCATAAATACTATAATGAGAAAGCTTATGATACCTGCTTTTTTCATCATCGATATCGAATTCTTGATTTATTTTATGAATTTTTTCTTGCACTAATTTTATAATTTTTTCTTGTTCTCGCACTGAGAGTTTTTCAAAATTTTCATTATAATATTGTTGCTTAAGTAATTTAATTTGATTATTTATTTCAGAATCTATTTTGTCTCTTATATGTTCAAAAGCACTAATTAAGAATCCGCCACTACCACAGCAGGGGTCGCAAATTGTCTCACCCTCTTGAGGATCGAGAATGTCAATCATAAAATCTACAATGGTTCGTGGTGTGAAAAATTGTCCTAATTCACCTCTAAAAGTTTTCCCCAGGAATTGTTCAAAAGCAATTCCTTTTACATCATCAGAGGTGTCAGAAAGGTTAAACATTTCAAGTTCTTCAACTATCATTTCAAAGCTATTTTTCTTTATTTTAATGATATCCTTAAACTCAAAAAGGCCATCAGTTTCAAATTCTTTTTTTGTCTCATTGAAAAGAAACTGCATATAATCTTGGTCAAAGTTGGGATATTCCTTCTTAAGGCTAGGACGAATAATTTTCTCATAATTTAGTTCGTCAGCTTTAAACCTATCTTTTGAAAAAATCATTTCCTCTTTAGAACTTCGTTCATACATTATTTTCATAAACAAAATCTTACTGATTTCATCAAATGCAGCCTCAGGAGATAGTTTATCGTTGTTTCTAATTATGTTATGACTTCTTGTTAATAATTTAGTGAACTCTTCCCTGGTAAATCGTTTGTTTTCATTTACATATTTTACTATTTTATTATTATCCGAGAGAATGTCCGCTTTGGGAATTTCTGTTAATTTCTCAATTTTCTTATTAGAAATTTCATTTTTAATATGAAAAATCTTAGTTTCCTTTAGGTTTACTGCAATGAAAAAATTGGCATTAATTGTTGAAGCAAAATTATAGCCGAGTGAATAGTCAGATTCCTTAATTTTGATATACTCAGCTTTACATTCAACTGTAATAATTATAGAAGGAATGATATTTTCATCTTTGTCTAATTTATTTCGCCAAATTGCAATATCTGCTTCATATCGTTTTTTTATTTTTACATCTTGCCCAAGTTGACTTAATGAGTATCCGTAAACATTAACAAGTCGGCAGATAAAGTTTTGCTTTAATTCTTCTTCTGCTGAATACTTAATCCATTTATCTAATAAAGGAGCAAATATTTTATTCTTGTTTTTATCTATTTTTATTTCTAGTTTCATTTTTCATCTATTGTTGAATTGATTAATTCTTTTACATCAATACCAAACAGATTGGCAATTTCCAATAATGTTTTCAATGAAGGTTGTACTTCATTAGTACACCATCTAGATACAGTTGTTTCGTTTCTATTTAGCTTTCCGGCTAACCATTTATTGGTTTTTCCATATTCAGCTAAAACGACTTTCAATCTATTAATTGCCTTTTTATTCATAATTGTTAGCATCTAACGCAAATGTATCATCTTTTAACGATTAGTAGGTGTTCCGTTAGTATAATTTGATTGGTTGGTTTTCGGAAATGGAAAGCTTTCTATTTGGTGAGGCAAGAACAAAATAAAATGTGCTTGACCTTGCGTTGGACTTCTTAGCTTGCAGGTAAGTCGCTATATACTGTCTAAAATAATCTTACAATAAGCAAAAGGACTGGATAAACCCAATTTCCCTAAATTTAAAATATTAAAATAAAAGGAAATTACGGATAATCATATAGAAGGATATTTTAGGCTAGGCAATTAAGCGAATAAAAACAATTATAAACGTTTTAAAGATTATCTAAACAATTCATCATCAAAGAATTCTTTTAAAGTAATTCCAAGCGCTTTACATATCCTATTTAGGGAATAAATAGTTATCCCGCGCTTTGATTTAAGATTTTCCCAGGGTTGAAAATTTTGCCGATCAACATCTATATTTTTTGAAATACCACTTTTAGAATCGCCTTGTTTTTCTCTTAGTCCAAGAAGTCTTAGTTTAATTTTTTGCTTTAGTATTTCGTCTTCTTCCCTCAATTTTGCCATAAGGCAATTTGGTAAAATCTATATTTTTTATTGTAATGCATTTGCATTACATAAATTTTTATTTTATATTTACTTCATATTAATATATTTGCGAAACTTCTTTAAGTAAAAATATTAGAAGCATTTCGCTTTGAATCTCAATCTGAAAACTGGTAATTTTTTGCAACGAGATGATAAGCAAGGATGCTCACGACCCGGGCGTGGGCTCTCTTATCGTTGCACGGTATACCAGTACCTCAGATTGATAAGTTGAGTCTCCACGCCTTTTTTGGTTTTTAACTCCACTTAATTTTCAAAGTAATCTTCTACAATTTATAAGCATTAGTCTCGCTTTTTTTTGCCTCTACATTATTATAGGCCATAGTGGCCGGCAGTAACAAGTACTGTATTCGCTAATTCTTGTTTGCGGGAACAAGGAAATCACTTTAACAATCCCGTGGGTTGCTGTTATATGTCCTATTATTTAATAACAGCTTTGGGTGGGGTCTCTTTGAGGCTCTGGGAAAAATAGATTTGGGTTAATAGCTATTAACGCATAGGGCCGTTAAGTTTAGTAAAAAAGAAATTGTTTATGAAAAGAAAGTGAATTAGCCTTAGTTAAAGGTGTTAAGCCAAAAAGCCTTCCCCTAAGATTGGCGTCTAAGCGGGGAAGGCCTAAGCTTAAAATAAAACAATGTTTCATTTAATCACACGTAAAATTATGAAAAATAATTACTCGCGCCTTAAATGGGTGGCGCTAATTATTCTTGGCGGGATAATATTCTTCTTGTCCAAGGCTGCGACTGCAGCAACTACTACTTCCCTATCCTTGCAACAGCAAGAGGTATCGGGAATAGTAAAAGATCAAAGCGGCCTTCCTATCCCGGGCGTAACCGTAACAGTTAAAAACACCAATAGAGGAACAATAACTAACCTGGATGGCGAGTACAATATCACTGCCCCTGCCGATGGGACTTTGGTTTTTTCCTATATAGGTTTTAAAACCGCAGAAATCCCAGTAGATAACAACGAAGAAATTAGCGTTCTATTAGAGGAAGACGTTGCCTCCCTTGGAGAGGTAAAAATCAATGCGGGGTATTACAATACTACTGAACGGGAACGAACGGGAAATATTTCAAGAGTTACCGCAGAGGAAATAGAATTACAACCTTTAACGAGCCCATTGCAAGCGTTACAAGGAAGAGTTGCCGGATTGGAGGTAGTTGATCAAAGCGGTGTACCGGGGGCGGCTCCTACTATTCGAATTCGGGGTCAAAACAGCTTGCGGAATTCTCAGAACGACAATGGTAATTTACCCTTATATATAGTAGATGGAATGCCGATAAATTCTGGACCTGTCAACTCTATAAACCAGTTCACTTCGGGAATAGGAACTGATCCTCTAAGTGGACTTAATATTTCGAATATTAAAAGTATTGAGATCCTTAAGGATGCCGATGCTACCGCTATATATGGATCCAGGGGAGCAAATGGAGTGATTTTAATTACTACAAAAGGTGGAAGCTTTAGCGGTAAAAGTGATAGAATTGAAGCTCGCGTATATAGTGGTGTTAGCCGGGTAGCTAATTTCGTAAATCTCCTGGAAACACCACGGTACCTGGAAGTTAGACGACAGGCTTTTGAAAATGATGGAGTTGAACCCACAGTTTCCAATGCAAAGGATTTATTATTATGGGATACAGATAGAAACACTAATTGGCAGGAAGTGCTTTTTGGAAGATCTGCACCTACATTTAATGCCAATTTAAATTATGCTGGTGGTGGAGAATTCACCTCCTTTAATATAGGAGCTTCCTATTTTAAACAAGGAAGTGTCTTTCCGGGAGACTATTCATTTGAGAAAACAACAGCAAATTTTGCACTAAACCACCAATCCCAAAATCGAAAATTCCGTCTCAATCTTTCGGTTAACTATGGTTTAAATGATAACAGTTTATTTAGTAGTTCAAATTTTGTAAGAACAGCATTAAACTTATCACCGAATGCACCAAGATTATATAACGAAGATGGAAACCTAAATTGGGAGGATTCCTCCTGGAATAATCCTCTAGCGGCACTAGAAGGAGAAGGAGAAGCTAAGACCAACAGCCTGGTTTCTAACCTTGGACTCCAATATGATCTAACAAAAAGCTTAACTTTTAAAGCGAATCTGGGGTATAACCTTTTAAATAGTAAAGAAAATATATTATTACCTATTGAGACATATGATCCTGCAATTTGGAATCGTGTTTCTAATCGCTCCCAACATTCTTTTGTAAATAGAATATCCTGGATTGCAGAACCTCAATTCCATTATAAAAAAAACAAAGGTTATCATAATATTGATGCCCTTGTAGGCGCAACATTTCAGGAAAATAACAACGATAATCTCGTTATTAATGGCACTGGCTATTCTGATAAACAACTCATAGGGAACCTGAATGCGGCAGATGCTGTTAGTGTAAATAACGACAGGAAATTAGTTTATAAATACCAGGCGATGTTTGCACGTTTAGGTTATAATTGGAATCGTACATATTTCCTAAATTTAACTGGAAGAAGAGACGGTTCTTCTCGATTCTCTCCAGAAAATAGGTATGCAAATTTTGGTGCCGTTGGAATGGCCTGGATATTTACAAATAATCTTTTCTTCAGTGAAAAACTACCTTTTTTAAGTTTTGGTAAACTTCGAGGTAGTTACGGGATCACCGGAAATGACCAGATAGGCGATTATCGGTATTTAGATACTTACGAATCTACTCCGGGACCTGGTGGTTTATATCCAACTCAGCTTACCAATCCGTCTTTTACCTGGGAAACTAATAAGAAAATTGAAGGAGCACTTGAATTGGGATTCCTTAAAGATCGTATAAATCTAAACCTTAGCTGGTACAGGAATAGATCATCAAATCAATTGGTAGGCTATGCACTTCCTGCTATTACAGGGTTCAATACAGTAGAAGCTAACCTACCTGCAACTGTTCAAAATACAGGTGTAGAAATTGAACTTTCTACTTTAAACTTAAAAACAGATCAGTTTAAATGGAGAAGTTCTTTAAACCTTACCCTCCCTTCTAATAAACTTATCAGGTTTGATAACATTGATCAAAGTAGTTATGCAAATGCTTATAGAGTGGGTAAACCGCTTGATTTAGGGATTTTATATCAGTTTAATGGTATAGATCCAGAAACCGGTTATTTTCAGGTTGTTGATATAAACCAGGATGGTAGAAATGACTTCGATGATAGGACTGCTATTAGAAACCTTGGACGCAAGTTTTTTGGGGGAATCAATAATCAAATCAACTACAAGCAATTTTCCCTCAACTTCTTGTTTGAATTTGTAAAGCAAAAAGGAAGCAGATATTATAATAATGTTCCCGGATTTCTTGGAAATGTAAACGAAGAGAGTGTAAATAATAGCTCAGAAGATGGGAATACTTCTTTACAGAGACCTACACAGTCTATCTTTGGCTTTATTGCTTATAATAATGCAAATTTGAGCACCTATGGCATTACTGATGCCTCTTATATTCGGTTAAAAACATTATCGCTGGGATTTCAACTCCCAGAAAAAGTAACCGGCTTTATTCCATCTTCTGAGGTACAGCTTTTTGTACACGCACAAAACCTTTTTACCCTCACTAATTATGACGGTCTTGATCCACAGAATCCCGGATCTTTAAATCTCCCGCCACTTCAAAGTATAACCGGAGGAATTCAAATTAATTTCTAAACTAAAAATTATGAAAAATTACTTTCTTATCATACTTCTGATCTTTACAATAAGCCTCGGTTTTATTTCCTGTGAAGAATTTTTAGAAGTAGAGACACCTGACTATAAATTAGATAGTAAAGCTGTATTCTCTGATGATCAAACAGCTCAAAGCGCTTTAAATGGTTTATTTAACCAGTTATTCAATACCAGTTATGCGAATGGTGGAAGCCAATCTGTAAGTTTTCTGTCGGCCCTTTCTGTTGATAATTTCACATTAACATCTACCACTCAGGATGTAATAGAATTCCACCAAAACCAAATATCACCAGACAATAATTACAACCTTACATTATGGTCAGGAAGCTACAATATAATATACCAGGCCAATGCTTTACTCAATGGGATAGATAATAACAATTCTCTGTCTCAAGGATTAAAAGACAAAATAGAAGGAAGCAGTAAGTTTATTAGGGGGTTAACCTATTTCTACCTGGTAAAACTTTATGGGGATGTCCCATTAATTTTAAGCACTAACTATGAGGAAAATGCCCTGGTCTCAAGAAATTCTAAAGATAAAATTCTTTATCAAATCCTGAATGATTTAGAGGATGCGGCATTATTACTAGAAGAAGAATACCCCAATGGAGACAGAACGAGACCAAACTATTTTACCGTACAGGCACTTCTAGCAAAAGTGCATCTACATTTAAAAAATTGGGATAATGCAGAGTTCTATAGTAGCAAGGTAATAGATGCTACTTCATATTATGATCTTTTGAATGATCTGGACGAAGTATTCCTGGCGAACAGTAAGGAGGCTATTTGGCAAATCTCTCCAATAGGCTGGGGAAACAGTTTTACCCATACCCGTGATGGTAACCTTTTAACGAAAACTCCAACTTCTAATAATCCAGTTGTTTTGTCAGAAAATTTTCTGGAAGTATTCAATGATTCGTTAGACATTAGATATCAGAATTGGATTAGTCCATTTTTTACTGAAACAGATACGCTTTACTTTCCAAACAAATACAAAATACAGTATGATGCTTCTGGCGGAGAGATTGCCGAATATTCCATGGTAATGCGGTTAGCTGAACAGTATCTCATTAGGGCGGAAGTCCGGGCCAGGCTTGGAAATTTGACGGGCTCGATTCAAGACATCAATAAAATTAAAACAAGGGCAGGGCTATCCCAAATAGATAAATTCCAAAACGAACTCACAAAAGAAACACTTCTGGAAGAAATTTTATTAGAAAGAAGACGTGAACTTTTTACAGAGTGGGGGCACCGCTGGTTTGATCTACAGAGATATGGAAGATCTGAAATTCTACAGAATAAAGAGAATTCAAACTGGACATCTACTTCCAACCTTTTACCGATTCCATCAGAAGAACGAGAGAAAAATCCAAACCTTTCCCAAAACCCTGGGTACTAATCTTTAAATATAAGTAATGCAAAAAATAATCTTTATACTACTCCTGGGAATATCACAGGTTTTCTTTGGACAAAATCTGCAAAATAAGAATTCTTTCAAATCTGATGTTATAATAGGCGAACTTGAAAATGGCTTACAATACGTTATAAAACCAATTGAAAGTAACGAAAGTAAAATTCATACCGGTTTGACTGTAAAAGCAGGAAGTTTTCAGGAGAATGCGGATCAATATAATATTGCCCATCTTCTAGAACACCTGGCGTTTAATAGCACTGAAAATTTTCCTGATATGAGAAATGAGGCAAAATTCCTTTCTCAATTTCATATGGAAGCCATGGATTTAACAGCTCACGTGGGAGGGACTGCGACCAGGTATTTATTCCGGTATCCAAAGGAACAGACCATCGCTTTGGATACAGCCTTATCAATATACCGTGATATAGCTTCCGGTAAACTTATTTTTGATAAAAAAGCAGTTTTAGCAGAAAAAAAAGCAATTTACCAGGAACGACTCCAAGGAGGAGACCCTAACCAAAACTATGCGGATTGGAAAGTTATTTCTCAATTAACAGGCTGCTATGAAATTCCCAAGCCTGAAAATGTAGAATCCACGCTAATGCATACTTCACTGGAAGATTTGAAACGTTTTTACCAGGATTGGTACCGTCCCGAGCTCATGGTTATTTCAGTAGTGGGAAATATTGAGGATACAGATGTAATTGAACAAAAAATAAAAAACAAGTTTGGTAGTTTAAAAAATCCAGCTGAAAAATTTCAAAAAAAGGACTGTGAAGGAGTTTATCTGAATAGTGAAAATCAATTTATTGTTCAAAAAAATGCACCAGTATTAAATAGTGAAACCGAACCTGGAAATATTTTCCAGTTCTTCTATCGGAACCCAAGATTGTATTTGAAAAAATTTACCGAGGAAGAAAATAAAATAATATGGAATTCTCTTGCTAAGCATATTAAAAAAAGACTTAAAAGTGATGAGGAAAATTATAATATTAATTATCAAACAAATTTCTTCAGAAGCGATGATATACCAGCACTAAAATTAAGTATTCTAACTACAGATAATGAGCTAAAAACAATAGAAAGAGTTTTTAAAGTACTAGGTGGAATTTCGAAATACGGCTTTACCAAGAAAGAATGGAATTCCATTAAAAATGAATTGATTAGTAATAATAGAAGAATTGATTATTCTTCCTCCCAAGTCTGGATGGATTTAATTAAGCATTCGGTTGAAGATCTCAAAAAACTGGAAGTTTCGGGAATAAATAACCGTAGAGGTTTTCTACAAACTCTGGAATTAAATAAAATTAATAGTATTCTCAAGGATATAGATTGGAAACCAGATGATATAGCTGTGATAATACCGCCTAATGAACAGGAAAATATATTTTCAAGAAAACTAATCGAAAAATCGATTAAAAAAGGTTTAAGTGAGCCTAAGAAATACCAACCTCTGGAAGCACCTGAAAATTTAATTGGTACCAAAGAATTATCTAATCTCAAACCAGCCAATATTGTAGAAAGAAAATTTGGTGACTACAATGAAGATGTAATAGTCCTTGAAAATGGATTAAAAATTATCCTCAAAAACTTTAGGCCAGAAGCTGGTAGGTATAAAGATAAAATTATGGTTCATGGCTTTAGTCCATATGGCGCTTCCTGCTTTGGTCCTTTTGATTTTGAAGCCTTTATATCACCATTTATAGTAAAGAATATAGGCGTGGGAGAATTTAATAAATTCGTAATCAACAAGCGCTTATCCAGTACCAGTATTCCGTTTGGAGTTAGGGATTATGTTGAACAATATGAAACCGGAGTAAAGGCAGAAGCCGCGTCCGAAGACATGGAGATACTACTGCAATTACTATTTTTATCTTTTACTGATCCCAGGTTCGATAAAGAAGCTTTTGAAGATTGGAAATTGCAAGAAAAATACAAGTCCAAAAGAATAACTAATGCGAATAACGATTTTATTGATTTTAAAAATCGGGAAGTAGGGATTACAAAAATTCCCCAGGGAGGAAATCGTTATTACAATAGTTTAGAAGTTGACTACACGCAAGCATTAAAAAAATATAAACAATTACACTCAAGAGCAAAAGATTTTACTTTTATCCTGACAGGCGATTTCAAAAAAAACGAAATATTACCGCTACTACAGAAATATTTAGGAAATCTTCCTAACAAAAAAGGAACTATTAATTGCAAGCGATCACCTAATAAAAATGACAGCCAACCAATAGGTAAAGGAAATAATGCCAATTTTAAATTACCCTACAAGGCGGATAATAAATTGTTGTCAATCCAGTATGCTACCCCTCTTAATTCTCCATTTTTTAAAGAAGAAATTGATGCAGAAATACTTAAACAAGCCTTGGGACTTAAACTTATTAAAATGAGGTATAAAGAAAAATTAGGAGTTTACTTTCCATTAGCAACGAGAAAATTTGACCAAGAGTACAACAGGAAAACAATGGAGATTTTTCTTCAAAGTAGTAAAAGCGATTTCGAAAAAGTATTGGAATCAAGTTTAAATTATGTAGAAGAATTAAAAACTGAACTTGTTTCGGAAAACTTCCTGAAATCTGTTAAAAATTCTTCTTATTTACCGAAATGGCAACAACAATATAGAAATAAATCCATGAGGATAAACCTCTATAATCATTATCGATATAATATACCTTACCTTGATTCGGCTGAGGCAGAAGGATATTTTAATGAATTTGATTCTAATGATTTACTGAAAGTTGCTAAGGAATATTTTAACTCAAAAAGTAAATGGGTATTGACTGGTGGTTATGACTAAAATTAAATAAAAAAATCCCCGGATTTCCCCGGGGATTCAAATTTAAGCCTATTAATCAGAGATTATATAAGCTACAGTATCTCCACCATCTTTTGGTGTTTGCAAGCTCGAGTCAGTGTAAACCTGGAGAACTGTACCCGGATCATCGGCAAATCTAACCATACAGAGGTCTTCCTTGCCTGAATCACAAGGATCATTTTGCAGCTGGTATGGAACACCATCCCTTTCAACCCAGCCATTGGACTGTACATTTGCTTTATTGGCAAAACTCATTCCAATTGCCATTACGAATGCCAACATGGGCATTAAAAATTTGAAATTTTTCATAATATAAATATTAAATTAAACAATATGCCTATGCCCTATTTGAGCTCTAGGCGCTCTTAGTACTGCGCAATACTATTTTATATATACTTTTTTATAATCTTTAAGTTGAAGGTATATTCCCAATCCCCCCAGGAGCAAAAAGCAGATATTAAATACAAGATGTTCCTGCCAGGTTAGATTATTGATTATCCCACCACAGGAACAGGGAATATTTGTACTGACTTCCAGAATCCAAATAATGTAAACCGTGAAAAGCAAGATTATACCTGATGCTAAATATAAACCTAAGTTCCTGTATCTGGAACTAATCAAAAGTCCAGCGATGGCTAATTCTATGATGGGAACAAACCAGGAAATAAATACAGCTACTTTCTCATTTCCAAATACAGGACTATTTAATAGATCATTATAGAATTGAGGATATTCAATGAATTTGCTAACGGCGGCATAAAACAATAATAGCATAAATGCATACCTAATAAATTCATTTATATAGCGTTTCCCTATCATCAGTTCCTTTTTTTAAGTATTATAAAGGTCTGATTTTTACCAAGTAATCATTTGACTTTAAAAGATTCGAATTTGTATGAGAAGGTATTTTAATCAGGAATTTCTGGTCTGAGTAGGAGTAATTCCGTAAGTTTTTTTGAAAGATCTAGAGAAGTGAGCGAGGCTCAAAAAGCCACATTCTTCTGAAATCTCACTGAAAGGAAGACTGGTATTCTTAATCAAGGTATATGCTTTCTCCAATCGCTTTCTTCTATGATAAGCATAAATTGTGTCCCCGTATGCTCTCTTAAAAATCGTTTTGATCTTACTCACACTACATCCTACTTCAATGCCAATCACTGATATTTTAGGAAGCGTCCTATCCAGTCGCTCCATAACATACTGATGTAATTTGCGAACCAACTCACGTTGATCATGCAACAGTAGACTTCTGTATTGGCTTGGATATTTTGCTGAGCGCGATTTCGAGTTACCGGTATTGTTTAGTTTGTGATTTTGGTATGCTGCCTTAAATACTGATAGTGTATAAGATTTCTTTCCTTTTGCTATCATTCCATGAAGATACCCTATACCCCGCCAGATATAGCCACTCCTATGTTTAAATTCCACTTTAAAAGAAAGATTTTCTTCTATAGCATGTTTCAAAAGTTGATAAAGATCATCTGGTAACTCAGTATTATTACCTATTAATAATCGCACTGGCATATTCAAAAGTTCATTATTGGTGTAATCAAGAATTTCTTCTACATTATCTGAATAAGAAGTAATATGAAAATTACGGTCGAGGTTAAAAACAATATTTTCAAATACCTCTTTACTCTTTTCGTGATTGATTTGATGAACTGCTGTATCAATTTCTTCCACCATAGTATTTAGGGATACTACGATCTGCTCCAATTCATCCTTTTGATTTCTAAGAGGAAGAGTGTATGTGTAGGTTCCAAGAGCAATTTCAGTTATAAAATCCAGGATTTCCTGTACTCTAGTCTTATAATCATCAGTAGTCATAGTAGCCTATTATTAATTTATAACTTGTATTGAATTAAAAAACCCAGCGCTTCCGAAATCGTATTAAAACCTTTAGTAGGCACTGAAGGATTACTAATATTCATATAAGCTTTGTATAAAGTGCCTGAATATGCTTTTTCCATTACTATAGCAACTGCAAGTGCCTTTAAACAACCATTTTCAGCAAGATACTCTCTCGCTGCTTTACTTGCTGATTTTAGATGTCTCACATCACATAAAATTGGATAAGAGATTCCGTTTTGATAACGAAGTCTGGCTCTTACTACCGCTTTGGCACCATCCAGATCGAGTATGGTATTTGGTTTATAAACAAAGTTTAAAATACCCTCTTCTATCCAGAAGTGCGCATATTTATCTCCTTTAATCATTTTAGGGCCCTATTATTAATCCAATTTAAATAAAATAATAATAACAAAATCTTGATATAACATTTTAGATATCGCGGTACACCGCATATTTTGGTATCATTTGAAAGCATTTGACTTTAAAGGTTATGATTTGACTTAAAAGCCATATTTTTCCCTAAAATTCTGATTACCAAAATCTTTTGCTAGTTTCATATTTCTTAATTAGTAGGGCATGGCAAAAATTAAACACAACAATTTCCTAGATACGGTGGTCTCGGTAATGACAAACGCAAAAGACTCAGGGGCTATACATTTATATGCTGAAGGGGATAGTTTTAATGGTCGGCAAATTCAAATTAAAGGAAAAAGACTTTACCATTTTGGAACTACCGGATATTTAGGACTTGAACAAGATAAAAGGTTAAAAGAAGGAGCTATTAATGCCATAAAAGCCTATGGAACTGAGTTCCCCCTTTCCAAATCCTATATTTCCCATCCTTTGTATTCAGAATTAGAATCCTTAATGACTGATATTTATGGTCATCCGATTGTAATAACCAAAAATAGCACCTTGGGCCATATGGGGGTTATACCATCGGTAGTGGATGATAATGACGGGGTAATCCTGGATCATCAGGTGCACTGGAGTGTTCAAAGTGCGGTTAACCCATTAAAGCTTCGTTCGGTACCTGTTGAAATGATCCGGCATAATAACCTGGAAATGTTGGAAAGCAAAATTAAAAAACTTCAATCTAAATGCAGAAAAATTTGGTATATGGCAGATGGTATGTATTCGATGTTTGGAGATTATGCACCTATTGAAGAATTAATGATGCTTTGCAAAAAATATCCGCAACTTCACATCTATTTTGATGACGTACACGGAATGAGCTGGAAAGGTAAGCACGGTAGCGGATATGTTATGAGCATATTAAAAGAACTTCCAGAAAAAGTGATACTATTTGGTACTATGAGCAAAACTTTTGGTGCCAGCGGAGCGGTAATGGTTTGCAGTGATAAAAAAATTCAGCAAAGGGTTAAGAATTTTGGAGGCCCACTAACTTTTTCAGTACAACTGGAACCGGCTGCAGTCGGTGCGGCTATTGCTTCTGCAAAAATTCATTTGAGTGATGAAATTTATAAAATGCAGGAAGAGCTGGCTGGCCGCATATCTTATTTTAATAAATACCTGCAGCAGACTAACCTTCCATTAATTGTAGAAAATGATTCCCCCGTTTTTTATATAGGGGCGGGAATGCCGGAGACAGGTTTTAATTTAGTGAACAGACTTATTAAAAATGGATATTATGTAAATATTGGTTTCTTTCCAGCTGTACCTGCTAAAAATACAGGTTTAAGGATTACAATATCAAGGCATAACCAGAAAGAAGAAATTAAGGGACTTATAGATAGTCTGGTAGAAGAATTTCCGAAAGCCCTGAAAGAAACTAAAACAAACCTCGAACGTGTAAATTTCGCCTTTGGCCGTGGCAGTAAAAATTTAAGCTTGTCAAAACCAAACCAATCTAGTCTGAGTTTAGATACTTATAATTCTATTGTAGAAATCGATCCTATACTTTGGAATAGTACTGTGGGAGGAAATAGCTTTTATGACTGGAACGGCCTTAAATCTTTAGAGAATATACTAACAGACCAGAATTCCCCCGAACATAATAACCAGTTCTATTATTATATCATCCGGGATGAAAATCAAAATTGTATACTGGCAACTTTTCTATCGTTTGGTATATGGAAAGAAGATATGCTGGCACCTAAGTCAGTTTCGGTTGCCATAGAAAAGATTAGGGAAACAAAACCTTATTACCATACAAGTACCTGCCTTAGTCTTGGTTCGATGATTTCTGAAGGAGATCACTTATACCTGGATCAGAACTCTCCAAGGTGGAAAGAAGCCCTTAATTTATTGCTGGAAGAGATCGAGAAACTGGAAAAACGACTTCAACCTCAGTACCTCATCCTACGAGATTTCGATGTAGGTAATGAAGCTATTAAATCCTTTCTTCAAAATAAGGGATATGTTCAAGTTGCAATGCCAGAATCAGCAGTTTACACAGAATTCAATTGGGGATACCAGAAAGAGTATGTAAACACGTTGAGCAAGCGTTCAAGAAAACATTTCAGAAACGATATTGAAGCTTTTAAAGATAAACTTGAAATCAAGATTAAAGATAATTTATCCCAGTCCGAGCTTGAAAAGTCATTTAAACTTTATATAGCGGTAAAGGATAATAACCTCGGTTTGAATACATTTACTTATCCCTTCTCCTTATTTCAGCATATGAATTCTTCATCACAATGGGAATTCATTTTGATTAATCTGAATGACACGCACAGGACATTGGTGGGGGTCATGTTTTGTTATAAAAATTCTGAAAAAATTTATACCCCCGCTGTTGTAGGGATGGATTATAAATTCTCCAGGGAATATAATATTTACAGGCAGCTTTTATACCAGACAATACTTCGAGCCCAGCAGTTGGGTTTTATTAGAATTGATTTTGGATTGACAGCAGGGTTTGAAAAGCGAAAAGTTGGTGCAAAAATTATTGATAAATGCGCCTATATTCAAACTCGGGATAATTTTGCTTTAGAAGCTTTAGATTGGTTACGAAAAGATTAACACCCCCTTTGAAGTATATTTTTTAATATTTACCCTTTTAAAAAGCCGTATTGAAAATAGCACAGCAAAGGCATTATTTGTTTGCATTAAATACAAATCTCATGTTCGAGAAAACAATGTCGATATTCAGCGAAAATGTTGAAAGTTTAATTCAATCAGGGAAACCTGATTTGAAGAAAGCTGAAGATGGCATTAGTTTATGTATTAAAATTCTTTCCAAATTACAAAAGCAAGTAGATAAGTACGATTTTGAAGATACTCAAGCCGAAATTGAGTTTTTTAAAAATATAAAGCCCTTCCCTATGAGCTATCTTATTTATTTTACCGAAGTCCGCTCTTGTGAATTAAAGCTCCCAAAAGTCGGTAACTCTCATAAAGTTCGTTATTTGGAAAAGGAGATTAAAAAGATCAATAGATTTTTTTCTGAAAATAACAGTTTTGTCAACTATATGGAGCAAAACCACAATTACCTGGATCCACAATTTTTCAGTCGCAGTGGTAAGATGGATTTTTCCTTTAGCCCTACTATAAACTATTATCAGAATCCCGAATTTTCGACCAGTCACGATATGCTTTGGTCAAAGGTACAGGCGCTTTACCGTTATATACATTATATTCGGGAGAAGTTAGAACTGATTCAACCGGGGAGTAGCGGAGATTTCCGGGAACGCCAACCAAACCTTCTACTATGGTCCGGATCTAAAACTTCTTTAGTAGAAATAATCTATAGTTTATACCTTAAAGGAGATATCAACCATGGGACTGCAGATCTTAAAACGCTTATCTCTGCCTTTGAAGATTTTTTTAATATTAAGCTCGATAATTATCATAAAACATATAGTGAGATGAGAGCCAGAAAAGATCCAAGAGCCAAATACCTATACCAGATCGCTGTCAACCTGGAAACCAAAATGCGCCAGGATGATGAAAAGTAAATTTTCGAAGTAAGTCGTAACTACGAAAATCAGCTCTCCATTAATTTTACAAAGAATTTCTACCTCTTCCCTCCTACCTGAATCTTAAATTGAATCAATTCTCATCATTTTTTATTAAATGTTAAACTTTTTCGTACTACGAAAAACCTAGGGAATTATTTCCTGGAAACAATTTCAATTTTATAGAGCAATTATAAACCAGGTCAGGAACAAACAAATGAAATGTTCCAAGCCATAAAATTTGTTCTATTATGCCAACATCAATTATTACTACAGACGATCTTCAGGATTTCAAAATGGAGTTACTACAAGACATTAAAGAACTACTAAACCAGCAAAAATCAGGTAAAATAAAAAAATACCTGAAATCTGCAGAGGTAATGGATTATTTAAAAATAAGCCCGGGAACCCTTCAGAATTTACGAATAAAGGGTATACTTCCCTATACCAAAATAGGCGGTATTATTTATTACGATGCATCGGAAATCCAAAAAGTAATGGAAGAAAACCGAGTACAGCATTTAGAATATTAAGCGATGAATTACATAAAACTTCTAAACGCCGCTTTTGAAAAATTCTATTTTGATGATCGTCTTAATCCAACGCATATCAGCTTGTATATGGCTTTATTCCAGGAATGGAATAGCAGCAGGTTTGCGTTGGACTTTTTCGTTAACCGAAGGGATTTAATGAATGCTTCAAAGATAGGTTCCAAATCAACCTATCACAGATGTATAACTGATCTGAATGCCTGGAGTTACCTGGAATACTTTCCTTCCAACAACCCCTACAAAGGCAGTAAAATCAAGATGTCCATAATGGGGACAAGTGATGAACTTGAAGAGGGTCACTATGATCCCAAATTAGAACAGCTTGCGGAACGCTACCATCCCATAAGGGAACGAGTAGTAGACCAGCAGCGTCCCGTCAGTGGACAAGCTTTGGTATCTACTATAAACAATACTAAACCAATAAAACATAATAAACACCCAAACAGTTTGAAGGAGGTACTGGACTTTTTTAGTAATAAAAAATTTAATCCGGAATATGGCAAAGAGTTCTACGAGTACTATAAAGCCAGGCAGTGGCAGACAAGCGATGGTTCTGATGTGAGAGATTGGCGAGCTCTTGCCAAATATTGGGTTGAACAAAAATCGCTTATGAAAGAAAAAAATAGATTAAATAAAAAGGCAGCATCTCATTTTAGGGACAACCTGCGAACCACTAAAAATAAAGATTATGGACAACCCCTCTAAAATAACCGAAGGCGGCGTTGAGTATTCCCTAGGAAAATTTGACGGGACTTGTGTGCATTATGACTTCCCAAAAATCTTGATTTATCTTAATGCAAAGGGAAAGCTGCTATTCGGTAAACATTTTAAAATTTATAAAAAAGATAAAGCTGTTTTATTAAAACTCACATCGTACTTCATACGGGATGAAGCTACTTGTAAACGATTTGATATTGACATCAATAAGGGAATCTTACTTTCAGGGCCCGTGGGTTGCGGTAAAACTTCTTTAATGAAATTATTAAGGCACCTGGTTCCCGCACAACGCCCTTACGAAATGATACCTTGTAGAAATGTAACCTTTAGTTTTAATCATTTGGGATATAAAACCATTGAGGATTACGGTAACTCAAAATATTTCTGTTTTGACGACCTGGGTGTGGAACCATTAGGCAGATTTTATGGCAAGGATTTAAATGTTATGGGCGAAGTACTGCTATCGAGGTATGAACTATTTCTAGAAACAAATGGAAAACTCAAAACGCATGCTACCACAAATTTGAATGCTGAAGAATTAGAAGATCATTATGGTAATCGTGTTCGGAGTAGGATGCGGGAACTGTTTAATTTGATAGCTTTTGATGAGAAGGCGGGGGATAAGAGGAAGTAAGAATTACTTCTTTAAAATTACATTTACTGAAATTTTTACAGCTTAGTCCGTTCTTTCCAAAACCATTTCTTTAGGAATACTAAATGGAATGGTAGGATCATAAGTTTTAAAGCTAATCTCCCCTGGGTTGGGTTTAAGTGTCCAGTGGAGTTGATCATTAATTTTTTGAATGATTATTTTTCCTCGTTTTTGATTAATTGGATCGTTCATGTACAACACTAATTCATCTTTATCTTCATCATAACCTCCGATAATAGGTGCGTCACCAATTTTCAAATTTTTTCGATCTAAACCTTCAACAGGAAGATTCTTAATTACTTTCTGATTTAATTCATATATATAATACCCAATAATCATATTTTCAATTTCACCATTAAATTCTTTAGTAAAGTGCAAAAATTCCAAATTAAAATCTTCTTCATGGTTCTCCCAACGTCCTATATAATGCCTATATACGTCAGGATCCGGACTATATATACTTTTATTTTGAGCGAATACACTAAAGGTCAAAATCAAAAAGCCTAAAGTTAAAATATTATTCTTCATCTTTTTCATTTTTAATAAATATACAACTAAACCACAATACTTTATTATAAATCACCAAACCCATAATTTGACGACTTTACCATCTTTTTCCTTAACCACATTTCAACTTATCAACAACCCTCTTTCAAAATCCCATAAAATTTAATGCCAAATGAAAGCATTGAAAACCAATCTAATACAAATAATATTTTATTCACAATTTATTGATTTTCAATTATTTAAGAGGTTAAATTTCTAATTTTCACATAACGAAAACGAGTCAAAAACTTAAAACTTTCCGTTATGAAAAAATCTATCTTCCTGGCAACATTCTTCTCGTTGCTCTCAACAAGTCTTTTTGCGCAAATCGGTGGGATCGAAGATTCCGTGGCCGATATTTCCGATACTATAAGGAATATATTTCCCATTATCCTAGGGGTAATCTTCCTGGTCGGCTTTCTCTTTAATGCCGGCCACTTTTTTGGAGAAAACTCCGATCTCAAAAAAGGAATAACCCGGGTGTTAGTCTTTGTACTTATCGCAGGCGCCGTGGTAGGCATATTCACTTATTTGGTCACCATTGTAGTTTAAGTCGGTCGCTAAGCGACATTTGGAAATCATAAAAGAAATCTTATGAAAAAATATACTCCTTATAGAAACATTCGAAAGAGTGCCATCATCTTTAGGCTTTCCCTTCCCCTATTTGCACTAATGATGCTTTCGATTATCGCTTCATTGTTGGTAATTATATTTTCCTTCAGCCTGGGTGTGATTATCAGCGCCATGCTCTTTAATGCATTCTTGTATATCGGGTTAAATCGTATCAGCAGGCTACTGGAATTTGTACAAATGACAGGTGCATTTCCAAAAATGATTAGTAATAAAAGAAATTCCGGTATCGATTATGAAAAAGACTAAGCTTTCCTCCCACTGGCCAATTACTGATATCCGGGATAATATTATTTTTTCCAGAAACGGTAACGTTGTGCTGTGTTATCAGCTGAACCTTCCTGAAATCTATTCTTTATCGGAAAAAGATTTTGAAGACCTGCACGCCACCTGGTTCCAGGCGCTTAAATCCTTACCGGTGGGTACAGTAGTGCATAAGCAGGATATTTATGAGAAGAAGGCATTCACTGCAACGGCACTTCCAAACAAAACCTTTTTGGAAAAGGCCACCAGTGATTATTTTAAAGATCGGGAGTATACAGAGCACCGTTCTTTAATATTTTTTACCCTGACCACGAACAAAGCTTTAAATAACTCCAAATTTGTAAATCCTTTTCGAAAAGTCTCCAAAGAAATTGTAATTGAACTGGATGCTAACCTTAAAAGCTTTATCGGCTCGGTAAACGATTGTGTTTCCTTTATTGCTAACAGCCGAAAGGTTTCTATAAAAGCATTACCACCAGAAGAAATCACCAAACTCACTACGGAATATTTCAATGGTTTCAATGAAGGTTTCGATACCGATATGCTACTGGAAAAACAACATATTCAAACGGGGGACAATTACTTTGATGCCCTGGCTATCAATAGCGAGCTGTGCTTTGGCGAAAGGGTACAGTCGAGCAAAACCAATGAGAAATTCACATCTGATGACTTTGTATTTCACCAGGGGTTTATTGATGGGCTGGGGCTTCAATTAAGAGAAAACCATATAGTCAACCAGGTACTCTACCTGGATGATAAACACAAATGGCGCAAGCTACTGGATAAAAAAGTAGAAGAGCTCAGCAAGAGTTCTAATTTCGGTTCTCAAAACAAACTCATTTTAGGAAAGATCCAGGAAATCCTGGAAAAGATTAATAGCGATGATAACGCGCGGATTATCCGTGGCCATCTCAATGTAATCTTTTGGGATCGTGATCCTCGTAATTTGGAAGGCATTGCCTCTAAAATTAAGGCTGAGTTCAAGGAACTGGATATTATCCCTTACGCTCCACGGGGCGAGGAACGAAAGAATTACCTGCTAAACAGCTACTGCTGCTTCTCTTCCAATTTTTCCGATGAAGATCTCTATGTGACCGATCTAAAACATGCCTTGTGCCTCTTTATCAATAATACCAATTATAAATCGGACCCTACCGGCATCATTTTTAATGACCGTGAACATAATATTCCCGTATTAAAAGATGTTTGGGATGAGAGGAAAAAACGTATCAAGGCGCGGAACTTTGCCATCTTCGCCCCTACCGGGGAAGGAAAATCCTTTCTGGCCAATAACATTCTACGTCAATATTTTGAAAACGGGGTACGGCTGGTGATTATCGATCTTGGAGGTTCTTATACCAAGTTCGCTAAACTCTATCCCGAAAAATATACCGTTTTACGCTACGAGAGCGGAAAGAGTTTGGGCATCAATCCTTTCTACATCTCCAATCCCAATGATGTAAGCCCGGAGCAATTGGAAGATCTTTCGGTGTTTCTATTAGAACTCATTGCTACAGATGACAAGGTTACCAAAGCACAATCTGTAGCCATAAAAAAGATCCTTCGCTACTATTACAAAAACACCAAGGAAAACCATTCTTTAGACAGTTTTTACCGTTTTATCGAGCAGCGAAAAGATCAGCTGCTGGAGACCCTTAAAATCCATCCCGACTACTTCAATGTTACCAACTTTTTGCACGTGCTCTCGGAGTATGTCGGCGATGGTCTATATAGCTTTTTATTTGAAGTTAACGAAGATCAAACATACAAGATCGAAGATAAGCGGCTGATTGTCTTTGAACTCGATGAAGTCAAGGACAACAAGGAGATCCTCTCGGTGATGCTTAAACTGGTCAAGTCAGCGATCCAACGTACGATCTGGAAAAATAGAGCTGAAAAAGGGATCATCCTTTTTGATGAATTCGCCAAGCAACTCAAATTTGAAAATGTCCTGGAAAGCGTGGAATTCTACTACCAGGCAATCCGTAAACAGAACGGTGCCATTGGGATCATCTTGCAATCCATAAATCAGCTTCCTAATAATGCGACTTCCTCAAGCATATTGGAAAACACCCAGGTGATCTACAGCCTGAATAACGAAAAAGGTTATAAAGAACTGGCTAAACGCTTAGGCCTCTCCAGCCACGATCTCAACCAGCTAAAATCCATTAGAAATAATTTGACCGGCAAACGCAAGTACACCGAGATCTTCATCAAGATCGGTAAAGAAAGTAACATTTTCCGCCTGGAAGTACCACCCGAAGTCTATGCTGCCTATCTCACCGACGGCACCGAAAACGAGGCCATAATGGCAATTTATAATGAGACAAAAAATATGGAAAAGGCTATCAAGGAATTCATCAGGAAGTCCTAAGCGGACATTAATATTTAAAACTCTTAGATATGAAAAACAATCGCAAAACTTTAGTATTTACATTGGCCCTTGTTTTATGCTTGCCTGCAGGCGTTGCCTGCCAGGGGATGCCGGTGTATGATAATACGAACTTTGTCAGCCTGGTTAAATCCCTGGTGGAATCGGCCAAGCAAACCGCCAACCTGGTAAAGACCGTTAATTTTTTAAAAGCCCAAAAAGAAAATATTGAGAAGGTCAATAGCGTAGTGCAGGATTTAAAAGCCGTTCGCGAGATTGGCCGAAATAACCAGCAGCTTATTGCGGTGATACAGCATGACCTTCGGGATATTTTGAATTCCCCTTATATCAAATCCGACGAAATAAGCCGGGTGACCGAATCCTTCAGTGCCGTGGTAGATAACTCCCTGGAGACCGCAAGCTTTATCGATGAAATTTTATCAAGTGATCACTTAAAAATGAGTGATGCCGAGCGAGCCGAAGTTTTAAAACAAAAAGAACTCGAGTCCAAAGAAATGGTGACCGATGTGCGGCTAAAGACCAAACGCTACCGCGAGATCATTTCCTTTAGGGAAATGCAGGATAAGATCAATAACCGGGAAACAGGCTTTTGATGAATAGCGGGGTAATTATATTGGCTGTAGGCGTCGAATATATCGATAGCGTTTTCCAGACCATCCAGGAGAGCGAGTTTTCCCGCTATACGATTGTTGGTATGAAGACCTTGGCCGTGCTCTTCTTTTTGGTCAACATCCTTAAAAAGTATAATGAAGGGGTAGCCGATAGGCAGGGCTATACCTGGGGGCTTTCCCCCGGGGATCTGGCCAAGAACTTTGCGGTGGTACTGCTGGTTATTTTCTCCACGCAAATCCTTGGATTCTTTGACAACATTCTGGTGGCTATTGAAAACCAATACCGCGATACGGCCCCTGCCCTGCTCCCCCTTCAGATGCAGGAGATTCCCATCGAAGAAGATGTCTCCCCTATGGGGGCGATGCGCAAAGCCATGGCCTTACTTTATGAAGCCCTGGTCACTCCCCTCTACGGCTTTAAAACCTTTGCATTTTTAATCAGCCTGTTTTTATGGATCCTTGATTTATTCATCTACCCGCTATTTCTGGCGGAACGCTATTTCCTCTTGGGAATTATGCAGGCCTTTTTTCCGCTGGTGCTTAGCCTGGCGGTAATTGAAAAGTTTCGGTCTATGGCCTATGGATTTTTCAGGTTGTATGCAGCGGTATATATGCTGGTTCCGGCTTTCTTCCTGGTCAATGTATTTATTAACGCCCTTTACACAGAAATCAACACCAATTTCTGGCAAAACCTATTTGGTACAGATTACGGGAGCGACTTTTTTGCACCGGTGGTAGAACTGGGTTCGATAGTATTTATCGTGTTTTTAAAATTTAAACTCTACCGACGGGCCATTTCTTTTACGCTGAGACTATTCACTACGTAATCCTCACCTTTTTAAACCAATGAAAAATAGTTCAAAAATGAAAACACCATATAAAAATATCTATTCGATATTAAAGCTCAACCGCTTTATCGTGCTTTCTGTAGTGCTTTGCTCGATGGGCTGCAGTGTCTTTGCCATTTGGATGGCCATCTCCACACGGAATAATGCGCTAAATAGCGCTTTTGCAATCAACACCGATGGCAGTATAATTCCATTAAAACTGGTTACTCAAAAAGAAAACTTCCAGGTGGAGGCCTTTGCCCATCTGGAGCTGTTTCACACCTACTTCTATAATATTGATGCCAATAGCTTTAAGAAAAACCTGGAAAAAGCATTATGGCTTGGCAATAGTTCGGTAGACAACCTATACAGGCAAAAGAAAGCTGAAGGGGTTTACAACCGCTTATTGCAGTACTCGCTGGTTCAAAAGGTATTAACGATCGATTCACAGCTCGAAGAAAGGGAAGATTCCTATCATTTTAGAACCACGGTGATTTTCGAGATCAACCGGGGAAGCATTGTCGATACTTATGAGCTGGTTTCCACGGGAAAACTGCTCATCGTAGATCGTCACTTCCCACATAACCCTCACGGACTCCTTATTACTGATTATTTCGAAAACAGTTTAAGAAAAGTACCCTCACAAAATTAAAACTAGAACGGATGAAAATAGAGAAAAACAAAATAGTATTCATTAGCATCCTGGTAGTCATTGTGGTTTTCCTTATCTCCTATACCCTAATGATCACCGGAAGCGATGCAGAGCAACAAGAAAACCTCCGGCAAACGGAAGTTCCGGCTCTTGAAGAAGAAAACCAGGAAACCTACGATTCCAAACTGGAGGCCATTGATAACCTCAAAGAAGTTCGGGTTAAGAATGCACCAAGTATTTATGATGAAACGTTTTTGGATTCTTTAGGCTATTACGACACCGAGCTTTTGGAAAAAGAAAAAGAACGCAAGATCGATAGTATTTATGATTTGGGAAAAGCCCGGCAAGCACAAATTGCAAACCTTACACAAACCCGGCCAACCAGAACACCGGATAATAACAGCCCAGCCCTAATAAAAAAAGTACCAAAAGTAGACACCGCGGAAATTGAGGAAAAGCGAAAAATCGAAGCCAAAGAAATGGGGCTGGAACATCAATTATTCTTTGCTTCTACTCCCCAAGAACCTGAAAATGGTATTACCAATACTACGGACAAGGAAATTAATGTGCTGGTTGATGGTACCCAGGTGGTTAAAGCAAACTCCAGGCTTCGAATGCGACTTGCACAACCTGCCAGGATTGGTGATAAATTAATCCCCAAAAACACCCCGGTTTTTGGCTTTGTCAGTTTTCAACCAAATCGCGTCTTGATTGAAATTGAATACATAAATAACGACCCCACAAGTTTAAAAGCCTTTGACCTTGAAGATGGTAGCGAA
Source organism: Salegentibacter flavus (assembly GCF_900115145.1). Classification (GTDB taxonomy): domain Bacteria; phylum Bacteroidota; class Bacteroidia; order Flavobacteriales; family Flavobacteriaceae; genus Salegentibacter; species Salegentibacter flavus. Next base: position 64,107 of record NZ_FOVL01000003.1, read on the forward strand.
GGTATTTACATCGAGAATAATTTCCGGGCGGAAATAACCACGGAAGTTTTGGATGATGTAATCGGTGATATTAATATCCCAAGTGTGCCACAGGTAAGCGGGATAAGCAAAGTATTCAGGCGAAATAACCGCAATGTAAAAGTGACCATTCTAAATAATTACCGATTAATTCTCAAAGCCAGCAAACCTGAACCAAACTGGGGATTGGCTAACCAATAAAAACAAACCTTATGAAAAAGTATATTTTAACCAAGGCCGCTCTACTGGTTTTTATCATCACCAGTGCACAAACCCAAGAAAAACTGGACACCATTTACGCCAATGATCATAAAAATGTTGCGCTATTTTTCCCTAAAGCGATCAACCAGGGCATTACGGGGGCAGCACATTTTATTTTTACTTATAATCGGGAAAAACATCAGCATTTTGGCCTACTGCAAGCCAAACCCGGCAAGGAAAGTAACTTGCTCGTTATCGGCGCAGATGGATCGGTCTTTTCCTACATCCTGAAGTATAAGGAACAACTTACCAGGCTGAACTATTTTATCCCGAAAGCCGAAAGTATAGGAAAGGAAAAGCCTGTTGCTATGGTTTCTATTAAGACCAGTAATTCACAAAAATACTTAAGCGATAAGGAAGATTATTACCGAAGATTCTGCAGTTACTTGCTTAGTGAGAAACATCGTATTGGCCGGATAAAAAAACGTAAGTACCGTATCATATTAAGTGTTGAGAATATCGTTTTTAATAAGGAAGAGCTGTATTTTGTGATCAAAATTGAGAATAGATCAGGTCTGGATTACGATCTCAATTTCTTAAAATTGGCCAGTGAAACACGCAAAAAGGGAAAGAAGAAATCCCTGCAGCGTTTATACCAGGATCCGGTTTTTAAATACAAGATGCCGACCAAGATTGGAAAAAATAAAGCTGTAAAAATAGTTTATGTACTGCCAAAGTTTTCATTGTCTAAAGAAAGGAGGGCGATTTTGGAGCTCAATGAAAAAGACGGGGAACGAAATTTAAAACTAAAGGTATCGCATCGGTTTATTAATAATCCGAATTAACTTTGTTATGAAAAAATAGCAGTTTTTTCTTTAGTTATAATTTTATGGCCTTTGACGGAAAACTAAACTTCAGTCTTATATATAAATACATTTTCGCGAATTAAATAAGCTTCAGTTGAGCCTGAGTCTATCATTAAACCTAAAATATGCAAAAACGCATTTACTAAATCCTGTCTATTCTTAATGGTATTTACATGGTTAAAAAAAAGCTTTTTAATCAAGGCTTTACCATCTTTTCCCATAAAATCAACAGCTCTATCAGGATTGTCTTCACTGAGCTTCTCCAAAAGCAAGATTCCTTCCGGCAGGAACTCTTTCTCGCCGAAGGTTGAGAAAACGGCAAGTATTGCGGATAGATTTTTAGCACCAAAGTATTTTGCCATATTGAGATATTGGGTTTTATAGCTCAAAAAGCCTTCCCAATCTTCCAAGTTTTTCAGGAAACGGTTATTGAGCAGTAATTTGTCGCTGAAATAATATTTCCCATTTCCGTTTATTTTATGAAACATATAATCCCATAATTGCCAGAATCTTGATCCATATTTCTGTAATTCTGTATTGGTTCTATCTCTTACTATATCATACATTATAGTTACGCAAAAATTAATTGCACCCGATATGAATTCGTATAGATCATGAATATCGTCTGAATTTCTAACCTTCTCTTTTAAGAAAGGTGACATTAAAATATCTATTGTCCTTTTTCCATATTCGATACTATCGGCATAAAGCCATAGTTCCCCAAGAAACAATTGCATATCTACTTGAGAAGTGTAATCGAAGTGCTGTTTAGTGTTCCGCCACGTGTCACCCTCAACAGTTTGATGCAGTACTACGAATTCATTCAAAACCTTGACCACATAATCAGCTTGAACCGGCGTACAATTTTCTGTGGGTATCATTAGCATTACTCTAATAAGAAAATGTTTTTCGTGGGAATTGTAATCAATGGAATTGAAGTCAATCTTGTTTGGCAATTCTAAGCAGGCCGTAATAAATTCTTCAAAGCCTTTCTCATATTCCAATTCTTCCTCCTTTGTTGGCCTGTATGGTCGTGGGTTTTCTTTTTCAAATTTTGCAAAATTAATTACCATTTTTCTCAGATCAGTGGCCATATCCGGGCAATTTTCGGAAAATTCTTTTCTGAAGTATATTAAAAATTGCCTTAAGTAGTAATCATCCAACGGACATAACACAAGTTTCCCAAGCAGTAACTTATAATCCATTGAGTCTTCTGCGGAACTGGCATATTTGCCTAGCAAGTGAATAGAGTGCAGTATGGGCTCCTTTTCCAACACGCTATAATTCATACTCAAACTATAGTCTTGATTATATTTATCTTTCACCAAGGCATCTACAGCATTATACAATACACTAAAGCACCACGATATTTGCTTTGGATTCAATTCACCTGCAAATGAATCGAGTCCAACTTTAGCAAATGTCGCGGGCATATCGAACATTCCATTTTGAAAATCTGGGGCTGAGTAGTTATTATAGATTTCCTGCCACTGCTTAAATGTTACCTCTTCTTTTTTCTCTAGCGTTTTTAGCAGAAGATTGCTTTGACCTGCATCCAAGTGATTATCTTTAGAATCATCTTCAATAGCTTTTAGAGTACCAGCAATTTCCTTCGGATATGATGGTCTTAATTCAATCGTACCTGTCTCTTTGTCCACTTTTCCAGTTTCGAGTTTGCGAACATCCATCTCGGTTACGGTTTTTATCCATAAATGGTCGTCCTTGTAATCGTTGTAAAATCTATCGAAAATCTCAAATAATCCTTCGTTGAATTCACCAACATTAAACTGATATGGAATCATAAAGGCTCTTAATCCTTGATAGTATTTCCTCCTATGGGACAAGGCATTGGATTCCATTCTTTCTTTTTGTGCGTGGGCTATCTGCCTATCTTGGGGCGCCATACTCTGATGTTCACTTATTGCCCTTTGTAAGTCCCACTCATAAAACTGTCTCAGCCCGAAAATTGGCAGTATGTTCTTAGTAAAAGCTTTGGGGTGCGCCATAAAAACACTGGCAATTACAGAGATGGGCGCAACATTGTTGGAAAGTTGAAGAATGTATTTACAATGTTCCTCCAACAGCCTTTTGGCTATTTCTTCTTCAATACCGGCCAGCAGCAGCAGATACCGTTCCATTGACATCAATATGGATTCAATAAGCGGATTTACTTGTGTGCTTAATCCTCTATAGGCAACCCATAAATCCAAATCCCCATAAATCACTTTTTCTCCACCATCTTCAAAACGCAAGGTTATTTGTTCCAAAGGGTTTTCTTTTCCATATTTAGAACTCATAAGGTAATCAACTGAGTAGTTCACAAAATCAACTACAAAGGCAATAGCTTCAACCGGTTTGGTTACAAATAGCGTTGTAATAAAGGTTTTATAAATACCGGATGGGTAATACTCAAACTTAGAATCTGTTATACCCCAAGATTCGTCTTTTTTGGGTCTTGGTTCTGGCAGAAAACTGGATATTCTTCTATGCCCTTCTATGTTTACTTCTTTGACCTCTTTCCTAGGTTGTTCTTTCCAGGTTGTCTCTGTCAACTTAATTAGTAATTCAGGAAGCTCTTTGACTAAATTTTGGTTTCGTATTCCGTCAAGAGCTATTTTAATTGCTATATCATAAAATTGCTGTATATGCCAAAGTGTATCCTTTTTAGCATTCCCTCTCTCCAAAAAGGCTTCGACTTCTGATTTGGCATAGGGTACCAATCCAAAAAGTAGATATACCAAGTGCTGTATTGTGTACTTATCTCGGTACAACTTATTTAACCAAAAATCATCCCCAGCTTCTATTTGTTCGATCAACTGAAGTACTATACGCTTACAAGCATCAATTTCTTTTTCGGACAAATTACTGGAATCTAAAATGAATCTGAGTTCCCAATCCATTAAAAGCAAAAAAATGGATTCGCGAAGATTCGGTATCGCACTAAGGTTTTCAGCGATGAATACTAATAACTCTTTCCAAACATCACCATTAGGAAAAAGAATGGATTTATTTGACTCTGAGTCTTTACCATATTCCTTGCAAGCTGTTCTTGCCAAAAGAATACATCTGTTTAAAAAGACGGCATCCTCGGCTAACAAATCAGCTTTGAATTTTTGAAAGAAAACTGACGCATCTTTAGACCGAAACACGGCGACCAGAATTTCATCTACCCAATACCTCTCTATTTGCTCATTGTTGATGGTATCGCGTATTATTGCAACAATTGATTCCGGGTCTTCTATGAGATAGTCTTCCACCCAAAGCCTAAACGCTCTTCGTAGAGCCGGCTGCCCACCTATTCTAGAAAAGAATTCATCAACTGAAGTTACATCTGACCTTAGCTTTAAAATGTATTTTACCAAGCCCCAATCCTCGAGAATATCATGGGAAGGTGAAAATTGGTAATCATTTTTACTTTTAAATAGAACATGGTCATCAAGCAAAGCTTCGACTGCTCCTTCATCAATCCCATCGTCAGGCTCAACGAACAACCGCATTAGTTTTGCCCGTTTCAATGCTATATTTGAAAATGCTTTTCCACGTTTTCTTGCCATACCAATACCAGTTATTGTTGATTTCTCGATGATATGGCTCCACAGTTTTGATTTAAACTCGACTATGGACAAATTTTCCACTTTGAAGCCTTTCACGCCAATTGTACGTACCGCAAATTCCAAGTATTTGGGACTTCTGAGAATCTCTTTTAGCCCAGGATTATCAAAATATGCCTCTAAACTTGGGAAGTGTTTTTTGGTTAAATGCATTTCCGCATCCGATAATAGTTCAATTTCTAAAATACCCGCTTTTGGGATATGGTATTTTTGAAGTATAAGGTTAACAGCATTAGCTCTTGAGGTCAAAATGACTTTTACATCTTTGTGATCCCGTATTTGTGCCAAAAATTGCTGAAAAGCATTTTCAAGATTTGCCTCTAGTAGTTTTTCTAAACTATCAATAACTATAAGCTTTTCCTTGAGATATCCAATTGAACTTATTATATCTGTAATCGAGTCGTTCACCCCGAGTTTGGTAAAAACGTGCGGCAAGGCAGTCTCATTAAATTGCTCTGCCTTAAAAACGAACACCTGTACATTATCGTAAAAATTTTCAATATAGTCTTTCAACAAAGCTGACTTACCTGCACCAGCATCACCTGAAACTATAGTGAATTGATGATTTAGCGAGACATCTGAAAGCTCTTCCAATTTTTCCGAGCGGTCCAAATGAAAATCTTCAATATAACTGGTAAAGGGCTCGATGATGATACTACTATACTCCAGAAGTTTTGATATAGATGGATAGGTGCTATCAAAAACAGACGGATTGAAATAACTGTAAACGTCCAATTGCTTACTGTCATCATAGGTAATTGCCCCACCGTTTTGATTGTAGTTCGCTGCTAAAGCCAGTAGGCTATTCCATATTTCAAGCCCATTTAGCCCACATTCAGATCCTTTAGAGATTGTTATTAAGTTTAATGAATTATTTAAAGCAGTACTCGTTTCATCACCGAAGTCATATCCTGCAAGGGCCATACTTTTAAGAAACAGCCAAATATTCTTTTTTGACACACTTTTACCATCATTAGCCCTTTTGAGCAGATTCTCAAAGATGTCGAGATGCTTTTTCTTGACTTCTATTCGTTCAACCTCTTTGTAAAAATCATTTTCATCTTTATGTGTGGATGCCCAATCTAGCAATACAACGATATGTTTCTTGTCATTATTGGTCAGATTAGATTTAACCAGGAGTAGCCTATCCTTACTTTTATTAAAGCTAGCATTGTTAAAGTCCTTCCAAAAAGCTGTGATGACCTCATTAAAAACATCATTATTTTTAGTTAATACTATGTTATGCTTTATTTGACCTAGAATCTTTTGTTCGTTACCACTCCCAAAATCAACTATTACCATCAAATCATCCGTAGCATAACCTCTATTGGTGGTCTGAAAGGCTACTTCACATATTTTACCTTTTGTTACCAGAGGCACTTCAATCCGAAGCATCATTGCAAGTAAGTATGCGGCTTGCACGTGATACTCGTAAGTAGCCCCACCACTTCCCATCGAAAATACACTCCCTGTTTTATTCATAATTCTATATTACTTAACTTGTTTTAAAAGCCCCTTCCATCAATTCTATTTCCGCATTTTTGATGCCTATCTTTTTGGCTATGGTTTTCCAGTCCTTCACTACTGTGAGAACTTCTTCCAAAATGGTTTGCATTTCAACTTCACTTAAACGAAAATATTCGCCCACGTTTTTTGCCAAATTAAAATCCAGAGCATTATCATCCATATCCACATTTAGAGATAGACCATCTTTTTCTATAGATGGGTTTAGATCATAAGCTGGTGATAACATCCAACCCTTTTGGGTTAGTATAAATCCGTGATTTCTTAAATGGTCATCCGTATTTGAAATGGCAATATTAAACACAATTCTTCGCCACAGTTGATGTAAATTATTTTCCACATCAACTCCATAATTCTCAATAAACTCAACAATATCCAAATAACTAGGTGTTGTATCTCTGATGATATCTTCTGTATTCCCGGTCATTGTCATTGCTGAGGCAAAGTGGATTCTTTTACCTTTATCCCTGTCAAATCGTTTGGTCAGAAATGTATGGTATTGACCACTTATCTTTTCAATTTTAGATTCTACCATTTGTACTCCAGAAGCAATGGCCAATTTATAGGCTAAAAATTCCCAAGCTGCTTTATCCAGTACATCCGTTTTAGAAGGAAATTTAGCTATCCACAAATTCTTTTGGGAATCAAATATATTAGCCTTTGGTCTTGCACCCCCCAGGGATGAACCGGGTGCGATCAAAATTGCAATCCATTTTCTAATGGCATCACTATTTTCATCATTTTCTAGTTGATTTACTGCTTCCTGTAGCTCACCGAGTGATGACCAAGGGGGTGTCGGACTGTGTTCATCGTTATCCAAAAAAGGGCCTTCCAAATCCGTTTTAAAGCGTAAAGCACCCATTCGACTTTCATCAAAAACACCGAGCAGATAATCTATTTCGTAAAGTTTAGGCGCTTTTTCTTCCTTGGCCCTAGCATCTTGTGCAGCTCTACGTTTCATTAAAGTTTTCCCCCAAGTGTCAGGCATACTATCCAAAAATATTCGGAAGTTTTCTTTATTGCTAGGATATTGTGGCCCTGAATAAAAATCTATATCTGGGTCTAACAATCGTTGAGCATCGGTCTTTAACCAATCCTTGTTATATTCAAAACTGAATGCTTTTTTACCTTTGGCAAAGTGAGCTGAAAGTACGCCTACCAATGTTGGCTTTCCTAGAGCGGCCCAGTCTGCAAATACGTATATATCAAATTTTCCTGTTGCCATAGTATTTATAATAAATCAAGGTCTTGCAGTTTTCTTCCAAATTCATCATCGACCGCCAATTTTTTAAAACCCTCTTCTAAATTCAACACCCTAAACACATTAAAATAGGAACCTATGGCAACCGCGGGATCTCCTTTTTCAATCCTGTACAGTGTAGTACGATTAATACCTGCCCGTTCGGAAACCTGTTCTGTCGTAAGTTTTCGTCGTTTTCGTGCCAGCTTTATATTCTCGCCCAACTGTTCAAAAACCTTCTTATACTTCGGTAATAGAATTGTTTTCTTAGAATTCATTTCGTTGCATATTTTCCCCAAATTTACTATTTTTGTTGATAATATACAACATTTTTGAAGTGCCATCAAGAAAAGAACTTAGCGAATTATATAGAGACCCTACAAAACCCAAGCACTATGACAGTATTGTACAAGAACTCTTTACGAGAGCTCACAACAATGAACCGCTATCTTTAGCAGAGGAGCTGTTTATAGGCGGGATAATTGAGCAATTGAGAAATAAAGATGGTAAACGTGCTCATAAAATTGAAGACTTTGAGGGTTGCAAAAATTATCATTTTAGAAGCAGATATTTAAAGTATGTAAATGACTTAAATGGCCACAGAGAAATTATGGACTACAATGGACCTGTATCAAAACCTCAAAAAGAAAAAGATGTCGCTTTTCTTCAAAAAACGTATGAGGAATGGGAAGCTTATTTAGAAAATAAATCAACTGGTTTTGGGCTTATAAACTATGTTGCCCAAGAACTCAAATATCAGCTTAAGGAATTGGACAAATATACCTTACGCCTGCAAATAGGCTCTCGGTATAAAGATTACCTCCGTAAAATATTATTTCTTCACTCCAAGTACATTTATTTACTCGTCAAAGAATTTTATGAAGAATTGGGTACAAATGAAGAGCAAATAGAAATACAGGGCGAAGAAATTCTAGTAGATGGCTTCACTTATGTCCATACAATGTTTAGGCATTTTGCTGCACACATCAAAAAACATCAAATAAAAAAGTCTTACCATTTTGACGAAAACATTGGTTTTAAAGAGGTACCAGACTTTTTACTCAACGCTTTGCACAACTTTAAAACGTTAAAGCTCCCCTTAAACAAAAGACACCTTTACTTTAGCTTCAATGATACACCTTATGCCATTTGGTTTAGGCCCTTTAAAAAGTCACTGCCTGGCAATATTCAAAATGAGTATCTGCGAGTTCAAACATTTTATCCCATCGAAAATACTCGGGAATACACTAAGCTTTCTACAATGACTCTATTATATAGCAATACGCCATTCGCTTTCTATGTAAATTGGTAGGTAAATATGAACAAAAAACAGGTCCTTTCTACAATTCAAAAATCTTTGAAAATACTTTATGCAAAAGATTCTTTATTAATGAATTCCGCATACGACATTAATGAAAGAAAAATAACCCATAGATTGGCAATGTACCTAGAACCATTCTTTAAAAAAGAAGGCTATGTAGTGGATGTTGAGTACAATCGAATTAGGGGTGATTACGATTCTGATGCTGTCGGAAACCTTATGGGTAAAAAACTGGAATGGCACGATCAGGGCTCGAGTTTCGTATATCCTGACATTATTGTGCATAAAAGAGATACTAACGATAATCTGCTTCTAATAGAAGTAAAAATGGCTTGGAAGAATAGCAAACGACAAAATGATTTTCTAAGGATAAATGAATACTTAAAAGAATTTGATTACAAATACGGCATATATCTTGAACTATCAGAAATATACGACGAATGCCAGATGGTGTCCGGTCCTTTTACCTAAATATCGACCTCACTTCCTCATACACTTTCTCAAAATTAGCATTCATATCAGCACTTGAATAGTGCTTAGCTTCTTCTGGTAGTTCCCTGTTAATTTTAGGTAGTTTAAATTGCACCTTTTTATCCTTGCCATCGGCGTAGGTTATAAACTCTCCTTGTTTCAGACGGAAGAAAACATCGGCGCGGATTTTTGGGATTTCCTTCTCCCCGGTGGTCACTCTCGTATCAAAATTTAGGCTATACCCGCGGTTGACACTTGTGGTAGGTTTTTTCACGATTTCAAAAAAGCGCTCGTAGTATTTGGCGGTGTCGGGGTCATTTACCTTTCCAAAGAATTGGTAGGAAAGATTGCTTAGAATTGCTCTACTCGCCTTTTCCCCGTACATCATATCATTTTGAATCTTATCCTGCATCACGTAAATTGTCGCTATATCATAACTTCTCAAGGTTGCCGGAATCCGGTGCATATTTAGCAAACGAAGTGTCGGTGCCTCTTCCATCAGCAGGAAGGAAGCTTTGGAATTACGCACACTCATTTGCTTAGTTATGGTATGTATGATGGTGGCTATGACCGGAGAGTAGGAAGCTTCGTATTTTGGATTGTTCACTACGGAAATAACCGATGGGCTTTCCTCACTATTAATATGAAGTGGAACCTCATCTTTAGAAAGTACCATAAAAATCTGTTGGGTACTGATCCTTTTAAGCGCATTGGCCAGGGTACTTTTTACCCCGGCTGTTTGTCTTTCGGAGTCTTTACCGCTAATAAAGGCATCGGCCATTGCACGAGAAGTGGTGTTAGTTTCTAAAAATTGGATCAGGCTATCGGTATCCAGGTACTGGTAGATAGCGATAAGGTGCGGAAGGGTACAAAACTTCGGGTAATCCGTTTTTAATTTCCAGATCAGTCCCCCAATTAGCCCCTCCGCAGCATCATTAAAAAATTTCGTAGTGCCAGAGGTACCTGATTCCCGTTGTTCCAAGAGGTTTTCCACCAGAACTCGGGAAACTTCATTCACGCTTTCCTCGTTCTCCAGGTATCGTGGAGCTATGGGATTTACTCTATGGATAATTTTATTAAAGGAAATAATCTTAAAAGGAATTTCCCGATCTTTAAAAAGCGGATAGGCCATTTCGGTAAGCTCAAAATCTTTATAGTCGTGAATCACCCCACAAAAATTCTCCTTTTGAAAATGATTTAAAAAACCATATACCACGCTTTCGGTCTTCCCGCTTCCGGCGGAACCAATAACGGAAGCACCGCGTTTAATATTCTCCAGTTTAAATTTTCCTTTGGTGGTTGCAAAACCGACCTGGTATTTTTTATCGATCTTTTTACTATCCTCATCCTTATGTAAAAAAACATACATCAGGGTATTGACCAGTAGTAACGGACACCCCAGGAATAATAAAGCCGGAATCCACTGGTTATCCTGGACCCCGTAAATGCCAAGAGTCACCATTAGTAATAAATTCAAAACAAAGGCAAAGCGGTTGATCAGCCTAAAACATATATAGAACAATATGCTTACCAGCCCGATGATCAGAAGCAGTCTAACAAGATTTTCTATGTCCATAACATTTAAAATTAAATTCCGATTGAACTTGATTTAACGGCTACCGCAACCCCTTTCTTAAGCCTGTTAAAAATTTTGAGGGCAAGTTGTGCCTGGGAGGTTGGGATACTGGGCATCATCGGGATGCCCGATTCCCGGATGAGTTTAAAAGCAAGTGCTTTTTCGTTAGCCGGTAATCCCATTAGCGCGGTAAAATAATAGTTCGGGTTTTTGATAAATTCCTTTCGTGCCGTATAGGTTTCCACAAAATTGCGCTGGTAACCGAAGGTCTTATCAAAAGTCTTTTCTGCCTTTTCAAAAAAGCGGTCCCGGTCGAATCCGCGTTTAACCGTCTTACCATTAAAGTTAACTTCTGAAGCTTTGTATTTACTGCCCGGGGACAAGCTAACCGAATTAGAAGCATCCTTTCTACTTACGATAATATGGATATGGCTTTGGTTGCCTGCTTTGAGCATCCCCTGTACGATTCGCTTACCATCTTGCCGATGTGGAGCCCGGGCTTCCAGTTTCTCAATTTGCTTTTCCCGCTTTTCAATACTTCCCTGCATCAGTCCGGTTTCAATTTTCCGGACTTCACTTTTAAGTTCAAGGATTTTAGTGGCATAGGGCTGGTTTTCGCGAACCTGTCGGTCGGTACCTTTAAAATTCCGGCTATGTTCAATTTTAGCGTAATATTTAATATCATCAATATTAATCGGCCTTCCATCTATTTCCCGGTTAAAGCAGGCCACATAATCCTTCATCAGGTCCCGGGTATACTTTTGTAGATCCTTGCTACTATTTTGCAGGCGTTTTAATTCGTATTTGGAAGGGCTAACAGTAATGGAATAGAACTTCGGTTCTTTCTTTTTGAGCTTGGTGGTATTGTTATCAATTTCTTTGACAACTTTCTCTGGGGTGATAGCATCCTCATATTGATTAAAGAAATGTTCCTTGGCCCCTTCGGCTACTCCTTCATTTTCTTTTTCCAGGTAGCTAACAAAACCGGCCGAACTTTGGGAGTAATTCCCACCCAATTTTTGAGGTGTGATCGTGATATACATAGCAGGAAATTTTACAGGTTATTATCAGAAAAATTCTTTTCACCCCTACCATATTGTTCCGGTTGCGGAATGTCATCTTTTTTCTCCCGGAGAATTTTCTTTTCCAGGATGAGTGGTTTCTTTTGAGGTGTTTCGGTTTGAAAAAGTGAGGCGATCATCGCCGCGGTAGGCTTAGTTTGCGTTTTTTCCATATCACGCATAATGGCAATCACCGCATTGATTCGTTTCTTAAAAGAAGCTTCGATAGTCCTTCCGGTTGGGCCTAATCTTTCGTGGGGGGAAATCTCATTATAGAAGAAAAAGTCGAGCATTGTCTCCAGGGCTTCAGTATGTGATTTGAAGTGTGTTCTTGAAAATTCCTGAAAACGTTTTGCAGTTTCCTTTTTAAACCTGATGCCGATAAATGAGTCCATAATTCGCCGATTTGTCGCAAATTCCTCCCTAAAAATGGGGCCTGGCAGAGCATTTGTCGCAAATTGCTTAAACTCAGGAATTTAAATAAATTTTAAACAACTGATTTACAGTTATTTAAAATCGAAAAGGAGTGCTTAACATCGCGTAGCGTGTTACCCTCTTGCTACTCCTTTTCGTCCCGCAGCGCGGGACGAAAATTCCGTACAATTTGGTCTGTTGCCTGTCTTGATAGACAGTCAAAAACCCCTTGCCAATTCCCGGAAAAAATTTCCGGATTAATATTTTTTTGATGTGCAAGTTTATCGGCGAAAGTCAAAAATGGATAGCCCTGCGTAAATTTTAATGCTGAAGATCAGCGAAATAAATATAAGGATTTTTTTAGTAACAGGTAGCGAGTAATAAATAATTCTTATTCAAAAGGGTGTCCGGATTCAAGATTTTTTTTTATCTTTATTGAGTAGGTTTCAATGACCTAAAAAGAAAGGGAAAATTCAGGTAACAGCGAATTTTCCCTTTTTTACTTGATTGAGCTTGAAATGCTCCTTACTATTAAGCACTACCAACCAAGCTATTTTTTTATGACCTTTTATAGAGCTGCTTTGCTTAGAAGATTCATTGAAATATTTGAGCCTAAAAAAACACTTCTAAAATTAGAAGTGCTTACAATCTAGTTAGAATGTGCCAGGTAAATTACAAAATTCCTTCATCTGAAAAACTGTAGTAATTACCATCAGGCATAAGGATAATATGATCCAGGACTTTCACATCAAAAAATGATGCCGCATTTTTAATTTTCCTGGTCAGGCTTTTATCCGCTTCACTTGGTCTTAGGGTTCCGCTGGGGTGATTGTGCAATAAGATTAGTGCCGTGGTTAAAGACTTTAATACTACTGCGAATAAGATTCGAACATCGACCAGTGTCCCGGTAATACCTCCTTTAGAAACCTCATAAATACCTTTTAATTTATTGGAATTATTGAGTAGCATTATTTTAAAAGTTTCCTGCAGTTCGATCTCGTTTTTATTCCATTGTGCGAACGCTAAATCTGCGGCATCTCTGGAACTTGAAATTTTGGGTAGCAAATTTGTTTTTAAGCTTCCGCTGTAGCTTATCGCTATTTCATTAACTTTGGATTTCATTATTGGCTAATTTAAAGGGTTAATAATTAAAAGAGGGCGCTACTTTCGAAGGGAACGCCCTCTTAGTTTTAAAAATTACTGGTATGAATTTTCCTTATTTCCAAGGAATAGGATTTCATTTACCAAAATTTCAGTTACATATCGTTTTTCTCCTGTTTCGGTTTCATAGGATCGGGAAGTTAGTTTGCCACGAATTGCCACTTCTTTACCTTTATCAACATATTTCTCGATAAGCTCAGCCTGCTTTCCCCAGGCCACTACATTGTGCCAGTCGGTTTGTTGAATTTTCTCCCCTTCCTTGTGGTAGTACTCATTGGTAGCCAGTGAAAAAGTGCTTACTTTTTTACCACTTTCAAAGTTTTTGATTTCCGGGGCATTCCCCACATTTCCGATTAACTGTACTTGGTTTCTTAGATTACTCATAATTAAAAGATTTAGATACCTGCTTTTCAATACAGGTTGATTAAACATTGATTTACTTATTATATCCGGAGCGTTTTCCTTTTTTGATTTTTTTACTTCGCTTCCGGTTATGTTGTTTTGAAATGATTTCATAATTGTTATTTATTGATTTACTTCCTATAGAGCCGTTTGCTATTACCTTTTTTGATGCTGATACATTTTCAATATTTAGAATTAGGGAAGGTTTATAAAAAGGAGTAAGCGACTGGCTTATGCAACCTGGACTAACTTCTAAATATTGGTATTTTGCATAACAAAAAAGGTAGGGACAGCAACGGCCGGGAAGGAAATGGAAATACTGAAATTGAAAAACAACTGGAAGCGAAGTAAATGCAAGAATGGAATTCCGATTTAGCGGGCGTCCTTTTTTACTTAATTAAGTATAAGATTACACGAAGAGCGGTAACTACTATATAGCGGATACATCATTAGGAAAATAAAAAGGATGCCCAAGATATTCTTAGGGAAGCTCTTTACCCGAAATGGAGCATTTCACGGAATGAAGCGGTAATGTGCTGACCGATTTACAACCAGAAGGTCTTTGAAATTAGTGGTCATAATCTCTTAAATGTATGAAGCAGAATATTTGTACTAACTATTATTTAAGCATTTGCTTAAATACGTATTTTATTATACTTTTGATCTCTAAATAATAGATTAACCATGGAAATTTCGTGTACAAGAGCTCAGGCTGATCATCAACAACTTCTTAATTGCAAAAACACTTTGGAAAGAATGGATGATAATTTTCAAGATATGACCAAACTACTATCGATTGCTGGTAGTGAAGTACGCTTAAAAATTTTATTCCTTTTGAATATGGAAGACGAATTATGCCCTTGTGATATTGCTGATATTTTAGAAATGAGTGTACCGGCAATATCCCAACACATCCGCAAAATTAAAGATGCAGGTTTTATCTCTTCAAGAAGAGATGGGCAAACTTTGTATTATTCATTAGTGAAGGATAAAACAGCGGTACTTGATGCTGTTTTCACTACAATTAAAATGGTTAAAAAAACTGCGTAAAATGAAATCATCCAATATGTCAAACAGCCCAGCTTTTGTTAGCTTGCTTACTGCAGTAACTGCTTCCGTATGTTGTATTACTCCCCTTCTGGCAATTTTAGCAGGTAGTAGTGGACTTGTCACCACATTTTCCTGGATAGAATCTTTTCGTCCGTATTTGATTGTACTTACTATAGGAATTCTTGGTTTGGCCTGGTATTTAAAACTGAAACCGAAAACACAAGAAGAAATAGATTGTGCCTGTGATGAGGAAGAAAAACCATCTTTTTGGCAGTCCAAAAATTTTCTGTTCATGGTAACAGTATTTGCCGGATTGATGCTGGCTTTCCCTTATTATTCCAATATATTTTATTCACAGCCCAGTAAGGATATAATGTATGTTTCTCAATCAAACATAATAAAGCACACCTTTGAAGTTGAGGGAATGACTTGCGCAGGCTGTGAAGCCCACGTAGAAAGTGAGGTAAATAATCTGGATGGTATTTTATCGATCAAGGCGAGTTACGCAAATACTAATACCGTGGTAGAATATGATAAAACTAAAGTCGATTTAACCGCAATCAGAAAAGCAATAAATACAACTGGTTATAAAGTAATCGATACAGAAAATAAAAAAGAGAAGTAGATGAAAAAATATGATGTATTTGTAATAGGTTCCGGGATGTCAGGTATGACTGTTGCTAATAAATGTGCCTCCAAAGGCCTTAAGGTGGGCATTACTGATGAACTTCCCTACGGTGGAACCTGTGCCCTAAGAGGCTGTGATCCTAAAAAAGTGATTATAGGAGCAACTGAAGTACGTGATTTTGCCCAAAGGCTTAAAGGAAATGGAATAGATACTGTGCCTGAAGTCAATTGGGAAGATATTATGGCTTTTAAACAATCTTTTGTCGATGCCATGCCTCCTAAAATTGAAAAAGGATATAAGAATAAAGACATAGACACCTATCACACTTCTGCTAAATTTTTATCTGATAACACCTTACAGTTAGGTGATGAAGTTATTGAAGCTGATAAATTCGTGATCGCAACCGGAGCAAAACCACGGGTATTGGATTTTGAAGGTGGAAATTTGGCACTTTCAAGTACAGAATTCCTTAACCTGAAAAAGCTACCTAAATCACTTTTATTTATTGGGGGTGGCTACATTGCCTTTGAATTTGCTCATATCGCTGCACGTGCTGGTGCTGAGGTAACCATATTACATCGTGGAGATCAACCATTGGGAAATTTTGATAGTGACATAGTAAAACATCTTGTGGATACCACCCAAAACCTGGGGATTAAACTGATTTTGAAAACCGAAGTTTCTAAAATTGAAAAGAAAGAAGACCATTATGTAGTAACAGGAAAATCAAATGGAAAAGAGGCCACTTACAAGACAGCATCTGTCTTTAACTCGGCGGGGCGTCCTCCCGCTATCTTTGATTTAGATTTAGAAAAAGCAGGTATCTCTTTTTCAAAAAAAGGAATCACAGTTAACGAATACCTCCAAAGCACCTCTAACCCTAATATTTATGCAGCGGGAGATTCAGCAGATTCAAAAGGATTACCACTTACCCCTGTAGCAGTAATGGAAGGGCATGTTGTGGCTTCAAATATCATCAAAGGGAACAAGAAAAAAGTCAATTATCCACCAATGCCTTCCGTAGTTTTTACTTTGCCCACACTGGCATCAGTAGGATTAACCGAGGTGGAAGCCAAATCAAAACAGATAGAATATCAGGTAAATTATAACCATGCGGAAAGTTGGTTTAATGCAAAACGATTGAATGTTAAGGAATATGCCTACAAAACTATCATTCATAAAGAAAACCAGACTATTCTTGGCGCACATTTAATAGGTCCTAACGCGGAAGAAACCATCAATTTGTTCGCCATGGCGATAAAAACCAAAATGAAAATTAATGAATTTAGGACGATGATATTTACATATCCAACATTGTCATCAGATATTCCTCATATGCTTTAAAAATAAATAAATTATGGAAATAGAACTAATTTCTACCATTACATGTCCTGATTGCGGACATACAAAAGAAGAAAAAATGCCCACAACAGCCTGTGAATTTTTTTACCGATGTAAAAATTGCAATCAATTATTGAAACCAAAAGAAGGTGATTGCTGCGTTTATTGTTCTTATGGTACAGTTGCCTGTCCACCCATTCAGGAAGGAACAAATTGCTGCTAAAAATTTAAAAAAAATGAATAGCGGACTCCACATTGAGTCCGCCATACATTTTTAAACTTTAGAAGTGGATTAATCTTCCCTCGTAACTAATTCATACACACAAGGTATCACAACCAGGTTTAGTACCGTTGCTGAAAGCAATCCTCCAAGAATTACAACAGCCATTGGGCTCTGGATCTCACTTCCCGGCTCACCTCCTTTTAAAGCAAGTGGAATAAGTGCAAGACCAGTTGTAAACGCTGTCATCAGAATTGGATTTAACCTGTCGAGCGCACCAGATTTAATGAGCTCAAAACCTTTAAGTCCTTCTTTTCTGAGATCCTCATATCTCGATACCAGCAAGATTCCATTTCGTGTCGCGATCCCGAATAAACTGATAAAACCTATCGTGGAAGCTATACTTACAATTCCTGAAGTAAAGTATACGATTAAGATTCCACCAATCAAAGCCAGGGGTAAATTGATAAGCACAACAAAAGCGAGTTTCACATTGTTGAATTCAAAATACAACAAGAGGAAAATCACGAAGATTGCAATAATGGCAGTGATCAACAGCATTTGTGAAGCTCTGGATTCACTTTCAAATTGTCCGCCATATTGTACCCTGTAACCTTCGGGAATAGTCACAGATGAATTCACGGTTTCTTGAATTTCTTCTACCGCACTTCTCAAATCCCGACCCTGCACATTGGCCGCCACAACTATTTTACGCTGTACATCTTCCCGGCTAATGGTATTAGGACTGCTTACAGAAGAAACACTAGCGAGCTGTTCCAATGGAACCTGTGAACCATTTGGCAATCCTATCAAGGCAGTTTTGATTTTCTCGATGCTGTTTCTAACATCCTCCTTATAACGCACCACCAGGTCAAAATACTTCTGACCTTCATAAATCTCACCAACTTCGTGACCGGCAAAGGCGATATCTAGCTGCTCCATTAACTGTCCTACGGTCATTCCATAAGCTGAAAGGATCTGTCGTTTTGGACTTATCTTGATCTGAGGTACTTCGATCTGCTGATCAACAGCTACATCGGCAAGCCCATCGATAGGAGTAATATTCTCCTCCACGTTTTTACCTATTTCATATAGCTGTTGTAAATCGGGTCCAAAAATTTTAATCGCGATATTGGCTCTCGTACCTGAAAGCATATGGTCGATACGGTGGGCAATTGGCTGTCCCAGCGTAATATTAACCCCCGGAACGATACTTAATTTTCCCCGTACCTCTTCAAAAAACTCCTCCTTCGATTTATCTTCCAGGGTGAATGGTACATCGATCTCGGCGGCATTTACTCCCTGGGCATGCTCGTCCAGTTCAGCTCTACCGGTCCTTCTGGTAACCACATCCACTTCAGGCATTTCAAGCAATAATTGCTCTACCTGGTTTCCAGTCTTATTACTTTCTTCCAAAGACATAGATGGAGGCCCCACCACACTTATCACTAGTGATCCCTCGTTGAATTCAGGAAGAAAACTTCTTCCTAATTGCGTAAATAACGCAATACTCAGTAAAAAAGCAACCACTGTTACCGCGATCACGGTTTTAGGGATCTTTAAGGCTCGATTTAGAATATCGGCGTAAGCCTTCTGTAACCATCTTTCCACTTTTGTTCCTTCGGACTGCTTTTTCAGCATTTTCTCCTTTTTCAGAAGATAACTACACAGCACCGGAGTAACCGTTACCGCTACAATCAGCGACGTCAATACTGAAGTGATAAAAGCAATTCCCAGTGGTTTGAGCAATCGGCCTTCCATTCCACCAAGGAAAAACAGTGGTACAAAAGAGACAATAATGATAAGGGTTGCTATGATAATAGAACTTCTAATTTCCACCGATGCATCCCTTACCACGGTGATCACCGACTGCCTTTCAGCTTTTGGTTTTCGAATATTTTCGCGCAGGCGTTTATAAACATTCTCCACATCAATGATAGCATCATCTACCAGTGCTCCAATTGCAATTGCCATCCCTCCCAAACTCATAGTATTGATGGTATAGCCCAGCATTTTTAATACGATAATCGATACCAATAACGAAATTGGGATTGCCAGTAGCGAAATTAGGGTAGTACGCCAGTTCATCAGGAAGATGAATAATACAACGACCACAAAAAAAGCTCCTTCAAGCAGGGTCATGTTCAGGTTGCTGATGGAAGCATCAATAAAATCGGCCTGTCGGAAGATCTGACTTTTGATTTCCACGCTTTCCGGCAGACTTGTTTCCAGTTCTGCGATGGCCTCATCCAGCCTTTCCGTAAGTTCCAGGGTATTTACATCGGGCTGCTTGGAAATTGTCAAAATAACAGCTGGCTCTGCATTCAGGGAGCCATCACCGATCTTATCAGCAGCTCCTATTTTCACAGTTGCTACATCCTTGATCTTAATGCTCTGCCCATTTACCTGTTTTACCACCGCTTCCTCCAGATCATCTAACGCATAAGCCCTACCACTCCCTTTAATGATATATTGATTTCCATATTGATTTAGAAAACCACCGGGTGCATTTGTGTTCGCCTCTTTAACCTTCTCGGTTAACTCCTCGAGGCTTACATCGTAGTATTTCATTTTTCCGGGATCGGCAAAAACCTGGTATTGTTTATAATCTCCTCCAATCACCACCACGTTGGCAATCCCTCCGATGGCCTTTATCCGTGGACGGATCTGCCAATCAGATAATGTTCTAAGTTCCATTGGGCTAAGACTGTCTGAAGTGACTCCCAACAGCATTACTTCTCCCATAATCGAGGAGATAGGTGCCATGGTAGGTGCTCCTATTCCGGTTGGAAGATTTTCACGAACCATCGGAATACGTTCACTAACGATCTGTCTTGCCTTGTAAATATCCGTGCCCCAGTCGAATTCAACCCAAACGATGGAGATCCCCGCGGCTGAGGAAGAACGGATCCTTCTTACATTTGGCGAACCGTTCATCGCGGTTTCGAGCTGGTAGGTCACTAGTTTTTCTACCTCTTCACTTTCCATTCCGTGCGCTTCCGTAAGTATGGTCACGGTAGGCGCAGTAAGGTCTGGGAATACATCCACGTTCATAGTACGTGCGAAGTAAAACCCCGCAACACTCAGCACCACCGCTGCCAAAAGAACCAGAAGCCGGTTTTGGAGCGAAATTGATAATATCTTGTTTAGCATCTAATTTCTATTTCAGGATTAGTGTTCGTGACCGTGACCCGGAGTTTGTCCAGACATTGAAGCCATCTTCACCTGATAGTTCCCTGTAGTCACTACAACGTCTCCGGCTTCAAGTCCGCTAAGTACTTGTGCGTTCTGACCGTTTCGTTTCCCGATCTTCACCGGTCTTCTCTCGAAACTTTCACCCCCGGTTTGTACGATTACAGAATAATTCCCGTAATCTTCCAGCAGTGCAGCTTCAGGCACCACAATTCCAGTTTCAGCTTCTCCAAGCGCAATTTGGACTTCAGTAAAACTGCCTTCGGGCATTTCAACTACATCGTTCACTTTGATATATACCGGGACCATAGGTTTGCGATCCTCTACTTCTTTCCCTACGGAAACAATCGATCCTTCTTCTACTTCACTCCAGGTCCCTTCATCATTTTTGTACCAGACACTCGCAATAGCTTCTTTACTCGGATTATGAGAGGCACTTAATTGCGTTTTAAGTAAACGTGACCGGTCGGTTCCAATGCTAACAAGGTTAGCACCCTGTTCTACATAATCCCCGTTTGAGGTGCTGATGGATTTAATGAATCCGTCAAAAGGAGCCCTGATCTGCTTCCCGCCAGCTCCGTAATTGGAGGCAAGTGCACGGTAATTAGATTCGGCTACACGAAAATCGCTTTCCACCCTTTCAAATTCAGCTCTGGGAACGATCTTATCCTCATACAATTCTTTTTTCCGCTCATATTCAGCTTTCGCCTGATCATATCTGGCTTTGGCCTGGGCTATCTCTGCCTGAATATTATTGGAAGAAAGTCCTTCACTGCTCAAGGTCATCAACAATTGACCTTTTTTTACTTCACTACCTTCCGTCAGGTTTTCTGCAACGAAATTCACCATTCCATTGGCTCCTGCCGCAAGGGTTTTATAAGTTCCCGGCGCGGCTTGCCAGACTCCGGAAGTTTGAACAATGTCATATACTTCTCCCTGAGTAACCGGTGCTGTTTGAAAATCGATCTTCCAGGCCTGCTCCTTTAAAAAGCTAATGCCGGCATCTCCTGCTGCCTCTACATTTTCTGATGCTTCTTCAGCCGAGGCATACACCTGAACGTCTTCTATCACGATCCTGTCTGAATATTCAGGAGTTTTCAGATCAAAAACGAGGTCATAGGTTCCCGGATCTTTTGGTTGCAAGGCCGGAGAAAAAATCCCAGGTGAAGAAGGTGATTCTACCTTATGCCGAATTCCACTATCTCCCTGAATAAGGCTCACTGTAACCGAACCTTTTCGAACCGGCTGGTGTTTATCCAGAACAGTAAAGTGAGCTGCAAATTTGCTGGTTTTCCCTTCCACTAAAGCTGGAAATTCAACGAAAAGCTCCGTCTGGTCTGTCCAGATGGTTTTGCTAATCGTAGGTACTTCTGAGCCTACGTGATTTCCTTCTGCATCATGCGCATGGTCTTCCTCCTCATTATTTCCGCAGGAAAAAAGGAAAAGCGAGATACATACTATATAAATATATTTCATGTCTAATATTAATTTTTAATGATCCTCATGCTCCGTTCCGTCATCATGCGTATGCTGATCAGAATCCTCATGCATATCAAGTGAATCTTCACCAACTTTGAATTCTTCCTGTTCCATATGATTGCCGTCTTCATCATGTGGATGACCATGCTCTTCCTCTTCCGGGGCATGATCTTCAGTTCCTTCTGCATGTTCATGTCCATGATCTTCTTTTGCTGTATCTCTACAAGCTGAAAAACCAAATACTAATATTGCTGCGAAAAATAAATTCTTGAAATTCATATTATTTAATTTTAATTATAATTGATGTTTTAAAAGTGTTGCTTTAAGCTGAAGGAGTTCTTTTTCCATCCCCAGCATATTGTTAAAAGCCTGCCTGTAGAACTCCACTTCCCGGTAATAATCCAGAAATGAAAATTCCCCAAGTTCGTAGGCTTTAAATAAAAGTTCTTCGGAATTCAGATCCTGAAAGGTTTGCTGATATTCCTCGTATTTTCTCTTTAATAATTGATATTGCTGATAGTCTTCCTGAAAACGGGTGTATAGTTCAGCCGTTTCAACGCCAGTGTTCGCTTGGTTATATTCCAAATTTGCCTCTGCCGCTTTTACCTTATTCTTGCTGTTCCAAAGCGGAATTGATAGTCCGCCGAAGAAACCGGAATAATTGCTAGAATTCACTCCCTGGTAATTATACCCAATGCTTAGGTCTGGAAGAATCCTATTCTTTTCCAGTTTTACCTGCTGCTGAGCAAGATTCTCTCGAGCTTTTAACTGCTGAATTTCGGCATCTTCGGAAAGTTTTTCTTCCCAAAGCGTCTGCATTTCGGCCAATTCAGGATCTTCAAAAAATTGGACCTCTTCAGCCTCAATTGTATTTCCACCGTTCAATTTCTGAAGTTCCAGCAATGTGTTCCTAATCCTAATGTTGACCTGATCCAGTTCAAACTGCTCCTGTAACCAGGCTACTTTGGCTTTATTCAATTCCAGGATACCAATCTGTTCTGCATCGAATAAACGCTGAATTTGATCATACACCTGTTTGGCCTGCTCCACTCTTTTTTCCTCCAGCTTTTTTCGTTTCTGCAGGGTCTGCAGTTCTAGAAGCTGTTCCTTGGCATTCAGTAATACTTCTTCACGTAGCGTTTCATACTCTAGTTCCTGCAATTCCTTTTGCTTTTCAATACGCTTACTTCGCGCTCCATAAACTGTAGGAAACTCAAATTGCTGAGAAACCTGATATTCTGTATAATCACCAGTTTGATGCTCGCCGAATGGAAGGTAAAATGCTGAAACCTCGGGATCCTGCAAGTTATTCTCTGACTTATTAGCAAGATTCTGACTAGCCATATAAGACTGATATGCCTTAAGTTGCCTGTTATTCTGGCTTATCTGCTGCAAAATACCATTCATACCGGTATCCTGGGCAAATGAGCCCATAGATATTAGTATTCCGCATACAGCGGAAACTATATTTCTGTACATAAATTTTGATTTTAGTTTAATCTATACGATAAGGTCAGCCAGCTATTTTAAATAGTGGCCTGACTAGTTGATCAAACTAAGTCGGGAGGTCCCCGAAGTGAGAGTAAGGATAAATAAGAATTGAAATATTCATTTGGAGGCTGATAATTTTCAAAATTTTCTGAATCCTGATCAGCTAAAATCCAATTCCCTAAATAGTTTTTGTTTGAAGTTTTCTTTTTGGCTTCTGTCTTTTGTGCCCTGACGTCCTCGGTATATTCCTTAATTACCGGAATTTCATTGGAAGCACTCGTATGAGAATGAATAGCCAGCAAATAAGATAAGAATCCGCCCTGCTTATCTTCCTGCTTCTTTTTGTGGTGATGAGCTTCACCGGAATGATGATGTGCAACCTCGTTATTCTCCTCCTGATGTTCATGGTGTGCATGCGGTATGACCTGATGAAAAGACATCAGCATAAATATACCTAGAAGGAATAATGCTTTTATTTGATTTTGTATTTGCACTGATTACAAAAGTAATAATTTATCACAGAGATTTGAGGAAAAATAGTATAAACCATAAGAACCTTAGCTCCTATGGTTTATACTTCAACTAATTAACTTACTGACTATTTAGAGTTCTATACTCAAATAACCTTTCTTCTGAAGTTGGAAATCATGTAAAATACCATTGTCCACAACTTCAAGTTCTTCGGGAATACATTCCTTATTAACTTTGAACTTTTTCAAAGAAAAGCCGCAAACCACTATTTTCACGTGTGCTTTTTCAGCTTTCTCAATAAAACGCTTCATCACTTCTTTATCATTAAGATCTTCCAGGGTTTTTCCACAGATAATCGCTTGGAAATCCCCGAAACTCTTCCCATCTTCTTCCACCAGCGCTTCAGCGGTTAAAATAATTGGCTGAAGTTGGGGGATCTTTTTCGTAAGTACCACATAATTATGTGAGTGATCCTCTTGTTTGGATGTTTGTGTCACTTATCAAAACTTGTTTTAAATTCTACGAAAGTCCATTCCATAATTTCATTTAATTCTAAAGAAGTCATAATTTTCTATTGGCTATTTCAGCCTTAGTTATTCCACGCTCAATAGCTTCTTCTTTTGAACAATTTTTATTCAAATGGAAATCCGTTGCATGTTTCAATGTTACCGCTCTAATATTTTCATCTAGCGAATTTAGCCTCTCCTGGTAATCCTTAAATATATCCTCCTTCATTTTTTGAAATAGTTTTAGAACAAAAAAGACCATAGTTAATAAATATACTCTGCATCACACACAAAAAATTGCCAACGGAGAAACCGGCTTATCCAAATTACTGCAAGACGAAGTGTGCACATTGATTTCTTAATTTTGCCATTGTAATTAATAAGAAGATTCCTGGAACCATCTATCTCTGTATGCAACAAGCAGGCACGAGGCAAGCCGTAGAGGAATTTTATAGATTAAATATTTTACAGATTTTTTCTTTCTGTTTGCACCATTTTTAATCCGTATTATATTCAATGTTTCTGGCTTTATTGAAAGCTTCCCAACCTTCTTTGGCTGCATAGGGAACAATAAGCAGTGCTGCAACCGGGTCTGCCCACCACCAGCCTAGCCAATTGACCAGCAGTAATCCTGCAAGTACCACCACAGTTTGGTACAAGCAAATAAAAGTGTCTTTGGCATCGGCCAGCATAGCCGGACTGTCCAATTTATTTCCGTATTTTCTTTTGTAATAGATTAAAATAGGATTAACTACCAATGAAACAAGCAAGATGATTAAACCCAATGTACTCCAACGTGCCGTTTCTTGATTGACTAGCTTTGTGATTGAATCATAGGAAATAAAAAGGCAAACCAGTGTAAAAGATGCTGCAATAACATATAAGGTAATTTTCTTACGACGCTTAACCTTTTCCTCTTCTATGCCGTTAAGCTCGCCGTGCAACCGCCAGCCCAAAGTTGCTGCGCTTATTACTTCTATGGTGCTATCCAGTGCCCATCCTATGAGTGCAGAACTATTTGCAGTTATTCCAGCAATAAGTGAAATGACCACTTCTATCGTGTCGTAAATGACATTCCATATTTGAAGTGTTCTTGCTTGTTTAAGATTCTTTTTTCTTGATGATTCCATATTTAATTCGTCTGTATAGTTCCCACTTTTTTCATTGTTTTCATTATGTAATAGGCATTTTGATAGATGATTTTTTTTTCAAGATTTACCTTGATAATTTCAATATTTTAATCGCCCCACGCATCACAAATGTGAAGACAATAGCGCCAATGATCAAATCTGGCCATTTACTTCCTAAAAAATAAACCAAAACACCCGCCAAAATTACTCCGCCGTTCACGATAATATCATTTGAAGTAAAAATGGCACTGGCTTGCATGTGGACTTCGTTACTTTTAGCCTTGTTGATTAGCCATAATGAGATTAAGTTTCCAGCAAGTGCCAAAGAAGAAATAATAATCATCCACTGAAATAAGGGAGTTTCACTACTCATAAAAAACCTGCGCAAGACTTCTATAAATCCAAGAGTCGCCAGTAACATTTGAAAGTACCCACTAAATTTCGCGACCTTCTTTTTTCTTGAAACAGCACCACCTACTGCAAATAAACTTAGCGCATATACTATCGAATCTGCCAGCATATCAAGAGAATCTGCAATAAGGCCCATCGAAGAAGATATCCAACCGGTAATCATTTCAATTAGAAAAAACCCAAAATTAATACCCAACACCCACCAAAGAATATTTTTTTGTTTGGTTTCGTTTTCCCTAACTGGAACTTCCGCCTCTTCTGATCCTATAAATTTATCGCCTAATTTTAATTCTGAAATCGTGGAATGAATAACCTCAATCCCTTCTCGATGATATACTTCAAGTTTTCTATTGGGAATATCAAAGTCTAGATATTTTATCTGTTCATAAGATTCCAGTTTCATCCTAATCATCTGCTCCTCAGAAGGGCAGTCCATTTGACTGACTATAAAGGTGCTTTTGTTCATTTTTTATAGGCTAAAAGTCTTAAAGCGTTGAAAACTACCAGAAGTGTGGAACCTTCATGTATAACTACCGCCACTCCAATATTCGCAAAACCAAAAATGGTAGCAGGGATAAGCAGAGCTACAATTCCCAGACTTACCCAAAGGTTCTGCTTGATTATAGCCTTTGCCTTTCTACTCAGTCCAATGGCAAAAGGGAGTGTTTCCAATTTATCGGCCATTAGTGCAATATCTGCTGTTTCCAGGGCAACATCGCTACCAGCAGCTCCCATGGCAATTCCCACCGTGCTATTGGCCATGGCAGGGGCATCATTCACACCATCACCTACCATTGCTACCTTAGATTCTTTTTCTTTCAGTTTTTTTATGGCTTCCACCTTTTCCTCTGGCAGTAAACTACCCCAGGCATCGGTCAATCCTATTTCTTCTGCTACTGCGTCTGCTACCTTCTGGTTATCACCGGTAAGCATGATCATTCGTTTAATTCCTATTTTCTTCAATTCAGAAAGGGTCCTTTTGGCTGCCTCCCGGGGGGTATCCATTAAAGCAAGGATGCCTATATACTCTTCATTCTTACGAAGAAGCATCGTTGTGTTTCCACCACCTTCAAGATCTCTTACTTTAGTAGTTATTTCTTCTGATGGAATAGTATCATTTAGTTCTTCGTATAAATCCAAATTACCAACATAGATCTTATCATTTCCCAACGTTGCTTTAATACCTTTACCCAGAACTGCTTCCAGGTTGGAGGCATCTGGGATCTCTTCACCCTCCAGACGCTCCTTTCCATCACGAACCACTGCTTTTGCCAGGGGATGATCACTCAAACTTTCCACGGCTATTGCTATTTTTAGCAGTTCATTTTCTGAAATATCCCCAAGGGCTACTACTTGTGTAAGTTTAGGTTTTCCTTCCGTTAGAGTCCCGGTTTTATCAAAAGCCAGGGCGGTTAATTCTCCCAGATCTTCCAGTGGTCGTCCCCCTTTGATTAATACCCCACCTCGAGCCGCCCGGGCCACACCACTCAATACAGCACTCGGGGTCGAGATTGCCAACGCACAGGGACTTGCAGCTACCAGTACAGCCATTGCTCTGTAAAAGCTGGCGCTAAATGGCTCGTCAATTACTAAGAAGGCGAATAAAAGAGCTCCGACCAAAATAAGAACGGACGGCACAAAATATTTTTCGAATTTATCGGTCAGCAACTGGGTAGGTGATTTTTGGGTCTGGGCTTCATTAACCAATTTGACCAGCCTTGACAATGTAGAATCCTTGGCTGCTTTGATCACTTTAATCTCCAAAGTATTGTTCCCATTGATGGTTCCGGCAAAAACGCGGTTTTCATCTTTGATATCATCTACCTCTGAGTAATCCTTGTCGACGTCTTCCACCGGAATTTTATCTACCGGCACACTTTCCCCGGTAATTGGAGCCTGATTTACACTGCTCTTCCCATCTACCACTACTCCATCTGCTGATATTTTACTATTTGGTTTTACCACAATGATATCGCCAATATTTAGTTTTTCGATACCAACCTCTTCCGTTTTACCATCCTTTTTAACCAAAGCTGTTTTTGGCGCTAGTTCTGCCAAGGCGGCTATAGATTTTCGTGCTTTGTTCATGGCATAATGCTCCAGGGCATGCCCCAGGCTAAAGAGAAATAATAACAAGGCCCCTTCTGCCCATTCCCCTAGTATAGCCGCTCCAATAGCTGCAACCAGCATGAGAAAATCAATTTCAAAACCACCTTTGGCTACTGTTTCCACAGCTTCTTTTGCAGTATAAAATCCTCCAAAGAAATAGGCTACAATATAAAAGGAAAGACTAACCCATTGCGGAACTGAATCTACAAAGGATAAACCAAATCCTATTCCCAGTAAAACACCACAAATAATGGCAAAAATAAGTTCTGTGTTTTTTCCAAAAATACCTCCGTGGGCGTGTGAATGTTCTTCCCCGGCTCCGTGGCTATCAACTTCGTTATGATTTTGGACACCCTTATCTTTATGGTTGTGTTCTTTGCCCCTTTTATCTCGTTTACTTAATTTCTTAGAAGCTTTTTCTGTAGATTCAAAACCATTTTCATGGCCAGAGGAGCTTTTTTCAACTTGTAGACTTTCCTTTTCAAGCCTCGCATTTATAGCTTCAAAACTGGTCTCACGCTTATCATATTCTAAACGGATCATTCCTCCGGCATTGGCGGAAGCTTCCAAAACGCCTTCGATATTCAGCAGACTCTTTTCTATAGTCCTTGCATGGCGGGTATGCCTAATCCCCTCAACCTCTAAAAGAAGATGACCATATTTTTCTGTAATTTCTGCCCCGGCATTTTCCGCCAAAGATTGAATTCGGTCAATAGAGATAATGTCCGGATCATAATGGAAGCACAGTTGCGGCACCGTATCTTCCTGATCATCTACTATATGTACTTTTTCAAGACCCTCTTTGGCCTCTAATTCAGCAATGAGCCTTTGCACACAAGTATCTTTTTCATTTGGCACCTGAGGTAACAATACCGGAATTTTTAGTTGTAGCTTTTTCATATCCCTATTGGTTTAATATCCATCTTTTAGCTTCTTCCTTTTCATTAAGGTCGAAAAATTTAACTTCCGAGCTTGTAAAAAAATCAGTGGCTTTAGCAGCCCATTGCTGCCATTCTTTTTCACCCACAAAGGCCATTTTTCCATAATCTGAAATATGGGCGGTATCAACTTTTAAATCTTCCCATAAGCCTTTGAGATCGTAGCCCTTAAAGTTAACTAGTTCAAAAAAGAAATCCACCTTATTTCCATTTTTGACAATATTATGTATCAAAGGATGGATTTTCTCTATATCCTCTTTAGTAATCTTACCGCTTATTGAAGCGGATATCAAATTGCTTTTTTCGACATTTTTGATTCGTATCATTGTTTTAAGTTTTTATGAGCAGATTGGTCTATGTTATATTTTAGCTTCTTTGCTTTTTGGCATTTTACACATGCCCCCTTCAAAACTAAATTTACTTCGGTAATTTCGTATTTGTCAGGTAAATTTTCCTGTGGAACTTTATTGGGCAAACAGAAGGTTTTGCTGCAATTCATACAGTGAAGGTGTAAGTGTAGATCCAGCGAATTCTTATCAGAATATGCATATTTTGCGATAGCCGTACCGTCATCAATTTGATGTATAATCCCTTTCTTTTGAAATAATTTTATACTCCGATAAATTGTTGTTCTATCTCGTGTATGTTCACTTTTTTTCACGAAAGCCGTTTCTATTTCCCTTAATGTTACAGCATAAAACTTTCTTTTGAGATATTTATAAATAAATAATCTCATTTTGGTAGGTCTAATCCCGTTGTTTCTAAGTGTTTTTTCGGCTTTGGTCATCTCATAAAATTAAACGCGACTACATTTCTCACATATTCCCTTTACTACCAGGTTTACATTTTCTGCCATATATCCCTCTGGTAAGTTAATATGCGGAATTTTATGATCGGTCAAACAAACAGTTTCATCACAATTATTGCAATGAAAGTGGATGTGTAAATCCTGTTCTACCTCACAGTTACAATTATTTTCACAGAGCGCATATTTTGGTATCCCTGTGCCATCATCTATTTGATGCACAATATTCTTTGCTTCAAATGTGCGTATTGTTCGAGATAATGTAGCCCGATCTGCTTTTCCAAAGGCATTTTCAATTTCAGTAAGCGTTACAGCCCTGTCTTTTTTAGCCATAAATTTATAGATCAGGATACGCATGGCTGTTGGCCGAACTTCGTGTGCCTCTAATATTTTCTCGATTTCATTCATTTTCATCCTTATTTAAATCAGATATTTTAAGCGATTTTCCTGTCTTTATTTGAAAAGCATTTTCAATATCTGATAGATAAATGATCCCATCCCCGGGTTCAGTTGTTTTTGCATTTTCAAGGATAATATCGATTGCTGATTGTGCTTCTTCATTTTGACATACCAGTTCCAACTTTACCACCGGACTGTCGGTTACACGAAAATCCAAAGAAGGCGACGCACCTTTTGCTTTAAATGCCCCGGTGCCTTCCCCCTGAGACAGCGTCATACTTTTGAATCCACCTTCACTAAGGGATTCTATCACTTTTTGAACCCGTTTTGGTTTTATAAATGCTTTTATTTCTTTCATCGCTGTTTTATTAATTCTTTATTAAGAATGAACCCTCTGGAATTTTAATTAAGACAAACATTTTACAGAGAGCCCATCCATCTAAATTTTTAAAGCTCTATTTAATGACCATGAGAGGTTTGGCTTTTCTGCATTTCAGATACCAGGTAATAGGCATTGTTATACGCAACTAAAGTACCTTCTGGAAGGGGCTCCAACA
This sequence comes from Salegentibacter flavus, assembly GCF_900115145.1. Taxonomy (GTDB): domain Bacteria; phylum Bacteroidota; class Bacteroidia; order Flavobacteriales; family Flavobacteriaceae; genus Salegentibacter; species Salegentibacter flavus. The sequence goes on from NZ_FOVL01000003.1 coordinate 94,700, forward strand.
GTTTAATTTCTACCCATCCATCTTCATTGATCCCCGTTCTTACCTGCACCGGTTTTAATTCCCATTCTGTTTTACCCTCTTCCTGATGTTTTTGTGCCGTAAATATGTAAGGATTTCCCTCTTCTTCTATCACCGCCTCTTCTGGTAATGCAGGTACTGCTTCTTCTCCTGTCCTAATTTTTCCTTTGATATACATTCCCGGAATGAGATAATCTTCCTTATTATCTATCTCTGCGTGAACATGCACCGCTTTAGGATTTTGTTCAAATTGCTTCCCTACAGAATATATTTTTCCGGTGAGGTCACTTCCGGGGACTGACTCCAGCTTAAAAGAAATCTTTTGGCCTTCTTTTACCTTATAAATATCTTTTTCGAAAACCATTAGATCGGCATGAACATGCTCATTATCTACCACCATAAACATGCTGGTTTGAGGTTCCACATATTGGCCAATTTGCACCTTTACTTTTTCTATATAGCCAGCAATAGGACTAACTATAGGCACGTATTCGTAGAGGGTGCCGTTTCTTATTTGGGAAGCATTTAGGTTTAACTGGCGCAATTGCGATTCGTACCCCCGCACTTCACCTTGTACAGACTGGTAATCTGATTGGGTTTGTTGAAAAGATTTTCCAGATCCTACCTCTGCTTCATATAAACGTTTCTGTCTTTCAAATTCCTTTTCCAAAAATTGCATCCTGCTATATGCATTAATATAATCAGACTGCATTCTGGTTAAATTTGGGTGAGAAAGATAAGCCAGTACCTGACCTTTATTTACCTTATCCCCCTCAATAACCTTTATAGAAGTTATATTACCGCCTAAAACTGCCGTCACGGTAGCCTCATATTGTGGCGGCACTTCTAACTGGCCATTGGCTTCCACAATACCGGACAAAGCTTTTTTAGGTAAGGTATCTACTTTAATCCCCAGACTATTGAATTTCATTTCTGAAAGATGTACCGAACGCATCCCACCTTCTTCTTCACCGTGTTCTTCATCTCCTTCCTCACCGTGATTTTCACCTTCTTCGGTATTAGTAGTTGCAGTTTCACTGGAAGCGTCATCCCCTGCCTCAGGATTTTCTTTACATCCAAAGAATATGCTGAGCGTTAAGGCAAGCATTAAAATATTTATTGATCTTGTATTCATATCGTTTTTCTTTCTAATTTTAGTTTGATTTTTCGAGGTAATATTCGAGTTGATAACGGCTATCGAGATAATCATTAAAAGCACTCCAGGCATTTACCTCGATTCTAATGGCATCTCTTATATTTTGAAGGAAGGTTACATAATCTATAGCACCTTCCTTAAATGCCAATACAGATCCTTCCTGTTGCTCTTTAGCCAAGGGAAGCGCTTCATCCTTATAATAATTCCATGAATTTCTCCATTTGATGAATTCTTCCCGCATATTTTTATAGGCAGTTTCCAATTCGAGTTTATCCTGGTAAAAATTTTGCTCTGCAATCTTTCTATTCACTTGCGCTTCCTGAGTACGGCCTAATTCAGGTCCAAAAAATAACGGAATTTGGATTCCTATTTGATATTGGAAGAAACCCGATTGTCCATTAATTTCCTGCCTGGCATACTGTCCCTGAAATTTTGGTAGAAATTCAGATTTCCGTTCTCTGGTTAAAGCTTTTGCAACATTAACTCTCTGTTCTGAAACCTCAAGAGCCGGGTGGGTTTTGAGTGACTCTGTCAGAAAATTTAAAGGTTCATCTAATGCTTCGGCAGGTAAATCTGGTACATCATAGATCGTATCACTAACAAACCATAAATTTAAACGCTGCAATGATTTCAGGTAATTTCGATAAGCTTGTTCCAGTTGTATTTTTACTTCATTTCCCTGATTGGACGTAGCAAGATACTCCAGTTTAGAAGTAGCTTCTGTCTCATATCGGATTCTTGCAGCCCTTTCAATGTCTTCAAAAATTGAATCCATTTTCTTATATACCTGATACCTCTTTTTACTAGTATAAACTGAAGTCCAGGCCCTGCTTACTTCACGTTCCACTTCTAAGATATTTAGTTCTAAAGCATTTTCAGCAAGTGCCATCCGTTCTTTTTGCAATTTTAACCGGGGGGCAATTCCAAAAACATCTATACCTTGTTGTTGAACACCAATTTGAGTATAAATCCCATCTGAACCATTTCCTACCTCTTCTTTTCCAGTAAAGATTTGGGTATTCCCAAAATCATAAGCGGTTTTACGCAGTACTTCTTCACTTTCAATTTCGAGTTGAGCAGCTTTAAGCTGAGGAAAGTTTTTGATGGCTTTTTCCCTGGCTTTTTCCAAACTTATAGTCTGTAAAGTATCCTGTTGTGGATATTCAGATGAAACAACATCAGATTGTGCGTTTACGGATAAGGTTCCGCCTAACATTAAGCCAATTATCAAAATCGTAGCTAAAGAGCGCATATTGGAAGAACCTAATTTATTCTGTTCTTTTTTCTCTCGCTTTCTTTCCACAAATGTATATAATACTGGTAATACAACGAGGGTAAGCAGTGTAGCCGTAAGCATACCACCTATTACAACCGTAGCAAGTGGTTGTTGAACTTCTGCACCGGCAGATGTGGAAAATGCCATTGGTAAAAAACCGAAAATATCTGTGGTTGCTGTTAACATAATTGGGCGTATTCGTTCTTTGGTTCCTGTAAAAATTCTATCTTTTATACTGGTTACTCCTTCTTCTTTCAAGGAATTGAATCTATTTATTAGTACCAGTCCGTTTAAAACTGCAACACCAAACAGTACAATGAAGCCTACTCCAGCGGAAATGCTAAATGGCATACCTCTTAACCAAAGGGCAAAAACACCTCCGATAGCAGCCAATGGTATCGCCATATAGATCATGATAGATTGGGAAAAAGATTTTAAGGCAAAATATAGAAGCACGAATATCAAGAATAAGGCTATCGGTACAACGATTACCAAACGGTCCTTAGCACTCTGAAGGTTTTCAAACTCCCCTCCATAAGTTATATAATAACCGGGAGGTAGTTCTAATTCTTCATCTAATCTTTGCTGGATGTCGTTAACGACTGACTCTACATCCCTTCCCCGGGCATTTACACCCACATAGGTTCTTCTGTAGGTATCATCTCTCGAAATTTGCATAGGGCCCGGAACATATTCGATATCTGCTATTTCTTTTATAGGTACCTGGGTTCCGTCTGGAAGATCGATATACATACCACGCAAATCATCAATATTCTTTCTATGTTCCTCATCAAACCTCACTACTAAATCGAATCGTTTTTCTCCTTCAAAAATGACTCCGGCTGTTCCTCCTGCAAAAGCTGTACTTATGTAATCATTGGCTTTTTGGATATCCAGTCCATATTGGGCAATTTTATCACGGTTAAATTTAACGGTCATTTGCGGAAGGCCAGATGTTCGCTCCGCGTTTACGTCTCCTGCACCAGGCACGGTTTGGATAATACTGGCCATTTCCTGTACCTTTTCCGACAACACCTCCAGGTCCTCTCCATATAGTTTAACCGCAATATCTTCCCTAACTCCTTCTAATAATTCGTTGAACCTTAATTCTACAGGTTGCGTAAACACAAGGTTTACCCCAGTAAGTTCTTTATTGAGTTTTTCCTTGATCTGCGCTATAAGTCCTTCTTTAGTTTCAGCGGTTGTCCATTTATCCTTATCTTTTTCAAGAATCAGGTACATATCTGCTATATCCATCGGCATTGGATCTGTTGGAATGTCCGCTACTCCAATTCTTGCTGTTGCTGTTTTAATTTCAGGAAAATTTTCTAGAAGTATATTCTCTATTTTTTTGGAAACTTCAATAGACTCTGTTAATGAACTTCCTGGTCTGATTAAAGCCTGCATTGCAATATCCCCTTCATCCAGTTGAGGTACAAATTCTCCTCCCATTCTGGAAAAAAGGAAACCGGCTAATACAAGTAGAACAGCAGCAGCACCTACGACAATGAGCTTCAGTTTTAATGCCCCTTTCAGTAAAGGCATATATACTTTTTGTATTCCACCAATTATCTTATCACTTATTTTCTCTAGCCAGCGTTCAAATTTTCCAAACCAGTTCTTTTTATTCTGAATTGGTTTCATAAATAGGGCAGACATCATAGGCACGTAGGTAAGACATAAGAAGATAGCTCCTATCATCGCAAAACCGAAGGTATACGCCATCGGTTTAAACATTTTACCTTCTACCCCCGTTAGAAAAAGAATGGGTGTAAATACGATAAGAATGATAATTTGCCCAAAAAATGCGGAACCCATCATCGTGCTCCCAGCATCATAGGCTACTTCATCCATTTTAGCCTGATTGAATTTCACCTTGCCAGATCTTATCCGTTTTTGAATTTCATACACGGTTCCCTCGATGATAATCACTGCACCGTCTATAATGATTCCAAAGTCAATAGCGCCCAAACTCATTAGATTGGCCCAGACATTGAATTGCTTCATTAAAATAAAAGCAAAAAGCAGTGATAAGGGAATAGTGGTAGCAGTAATAAGTCCACCTCTTAAACTACCTAATAACAATACCAGGGCAAAAATCACTATCAATGCACCTTCCAGTAAATTTGTTTTAACCGTATCGGTCGTTCTGGCTATTAATTCACTTCGATCAATAATTGGCTCTATGGTCAAACCTTCAGGAAGTGACTTTTCAACTTCTGCCATTCTATCTTTAACATCCTGAATTACGGCATTGGGATTGGCGCCTTTTAACATCATTATTATCCCGCCTACGGCTTCCTCTCCGTCTTGAGTGAAAGCTCCGTAGCGTACCTGATTTCCAAACTGAACATCTTCCGCAACATCTCCAATAGTTATCGGAACAGCATTTTCGGTAGTAATAGCAATTTTCCTTATATCCTCCAGTGAACGGATTAAACCTTCACCTCTAATAAAATTTGACATTTTATTTTTCTCAATATAAGCCCCTCCAGTATTTACATTATTTCGAGCCAAAGCCTCGTAAACCTCAGAGATACTTATACCCATACTGTTTAATTTTTCCGGGTTAATTGCTACCTCATATTGTTTTATGGAGCCTCCAAAAGAATTTACTTCAACCACGCCCTCCAGTAAGGTAAGTTGCCTTTTTACTATCCAATCCTGAATAGTTCGAAGTTCCATGGGGGAATATTCAGTTTCATATTCCTTTTTTGGCTTTATGGTATACTCATAGATTTGACCTAATCCGGTTGAAATAGGTCCCATAGCAGGACTTCCAAATTTATCGGGAATGGTTTCTCCCAATTCATTAAGTTTTTCCTGTACCAGTTGCCGAGGAAGGTATGTCCCCATATCATCTTTGAACACAATAGTAACTACTGAAAGTCCAAAGCGTGAAATAGAGCGAATTTCTGTAACCCCAGGTAAATTACCCATCGAAAGTTCAACGGGATAGGTTACAAACTGTTCAATATCTTCTGTTGCAAGGTTAGGTGACTGGGTGATCACCTGAACCTGATTGTTAGTAATATCTGGTACCGATCCCAGGTTAACGGTCATCATGGACCAAATACCAGTACCTATAAGTGCTAAGGTGAGTAGTCCAATAATAAATTTATTATTAATGGAAAATGAAATGATTCTATTGATCATATAAAAAAATTAATTCAGTTAAACATCTCGATATTCCCTAAGTAGAGAGAGTCGATATACTGGTCTGAAGAAGTTATGCGACTTCAGGACAGTAAAGGATATAACTATCCTTTAAAAAAACTGAATTAAACTTTTGGAGGATCTAAAAAGGAAAGAATAGGTTCTTCCACCGAGCTGTCAAAATGAGCGAAAGTTTTGGAAGGAATTTCCGCGATTAAAGGTTTGAAACTAGAAGAACCAAAATCTATTGTATGTACATGGCAGCAATGACAGCTACAAAATGGAGGGCATAAATCTGCTACTTTATCATGTGAATGGTCAAAATCTAAATTCTGGGTAGCAACCATCGTTACTTCTGAATCAGAAATCACTTGTGAAGTATCACTGTCATTACAGGCTAATAAATTAAGTCCGAGTACGTAAAGAGATAATATGAGTGCCATTATTTTCACATTACAAAGATAATTAAATAGGCATGCACAGGGTGTGCAAAAAATAGTTGAGCCAATTATTGTGCAAAACCATAACAATAAATGGATGTAATCTCAAAGTGATTTTTAAGGTTCTATTCAGATATATTTTGAACCATTCCAGAATGTAAAATATTTCTGACATTTAATGCAAAACTATCTTGAACAATATGAACCATCGGTGGGACTTCCAATCCCAAAGAAATTGGGATCTTTCATTTCTGTTTTGATAAATTGATCTCCGTGTATCTTATCAATATCGATCCAGAAAGTATAAACCACTTACTGACCAAATTATAAATTGTATTCCGATAACTATTCCCAGATAGCGATGAGCTTTCCGGATATTCACGGCTGTTTTGCTTTTTAAGATCATTTAAAACTTCTCAAGTATTAAATAAAACATGGATTTACTTAAGTGCAAAAATAAATTCTAATGACTATGACCACCTGCTTCAGATTCCAGATATTCACCCTGTGGGCCAACTCCTTCCAGATATACCAACTGGGCTCCATAATGTCCTGCTTCAGAAACTGAATATGCTGAAAAAGCCAGCACTAAAAAAACTACAATTTCAAAGATTCTGTTCCTTTTTAATAAAAACAAACTCACCAATTTTAAGGTAGCAGCGACTGCGCTGGAATAAATGGTCCATTCGGCAAATTTATCGTGCTGTTCCAATACACTTTTAGCCATTGAGGTTAAATCATGCGCATGTGGATGGGCATACACCCCGGCGATATAGGCACCGATAAACCCTCCCCCTACGGTTAAAAGGATCACCCAATCTAAGTTTCTTTTTAAAACAAATAATTGAATTAACTGCAATATAGCTCCCAGCAATAGCAACACTATGGGAAAATGAACCACCAAAGGATGCAGATTGGGAAAATCATCAAATTCAGCTTTTACTTCATTCGTATGATTCCCTAATTCTCCCTTTTCAGGATGGTCTGCATCCTCATTAGGGTTTAATTCAGGAGTTGAAATACTATCTGCTTCCAATTGCTGCTCCTGATTGTTTGAAGAGTGATCATGGTCTTCATGAGTATCCTGCGCCTGTGTAGCAAGCGTCATACTTATAAAAATGAATAAAAAGAGTATTTTTTTCATGACATTACTTTACATTTTTTCAAAAAGAGAGAATCTGGTTTTTAAGATGATTTAAATTTTATAATAAAGGGAAATGGAGGATAATTAAGAAATTCAACTAATCACTATTAAAACAAACCCCTCCATTTCCCTGGATTTTAATGCGAATGCTCATGTTCATCGTCGTGGTTCATCTTCTCATCATGTTCCATTTCCATACCGTCATTTTCCATCTCCTCATGTTGCATTTCCATGTCGTCGTGATCTTCTTCTGTAGTTTCTCTACATGAGATCATCGAAAAGTTAAGCCCTGCTACTAACAAAAAGATCATTAAGGCTCTTATATTTTTCATCTGTTTATAGTTTTAGAATTGTAACGAAATTGTTTAAAACCTTAAGGATAATCCGCCACCGGCGCCAAACCTATTATCGTAACTTCCCATCAACGAAAAGTTTTTTGACAGAAAATATTCCAGACCCGCACTCCAGGTTTCTTCTTTTTTAAAATTATCGCCTTCCGGCAAATCATCTACCCATCCAAAATCTGCCTGGAATTCATACTCGCCAAACACCGCAAGTCTTGGAAAAATCATGATTTCCCTGGCCAGGCTTATTTGAGGCCTTAATTTATTATCTAAACGAACATCCAGGCTAAACATATAAGGTGTGAAATACCTAATCCCCCCAATAGCTGTGGTACTAAGTTCTTCCATACTGTTCTCCATCTCATTTTCCACATTAACACCTGCAAACAGGCGGACCCAGTCATTTAAATAATATTCATAGGAGAGTTCTGCTTCAATATTTTCATTCCAGCCATATTCTGCCAGAGCAGTAAACTGGTTTCTAACATTGGAACTAACCACATTCAACTCTGTCATATGTGAAGCGGCATCTAACATCCCCCAGGTGTAAAATTTATTTGTTTCATTTATCAAATTACTTACGGGGTAAGCTTTCATACGTTCATCCCTGGGAGTATCATAGCTAACTACACGAGCCATTCCCGCATCCATATGATATAATATATGGCAGTGCAAGAACCAGTCTCCATATTCGTTCCCATAAAACTCAATAGTAACCTTTTGCATTGGTGGTACATTTACCGTATGCTTCAAAGGAGAATATTCTCCATTTTGATTAATCACCCTAAAGAAATGACCGTGAAGGTGCATAGGGTGGTGCATCATCGTAAGGTTATTGAAGGTAATTCTTGTTACCTCGTCTCCCTTGATTTTTATCTTATCAGCTTCATCTAGTACCACCCCATTCATACTCCATACGTAACGAGACATATTACCTGTAAGATTTAAAAGGACGTTTTTAACAGGATATTCTTTATCAAAATTTGTTTTCTCTGGAGACCTGAGGTAGTCATAATTATATTCTGAAAACATATCCATTCCATTATCTTTCATATTTTCCTTTTCATCCATTTTCATAGATCCTTCGGCCATATTCATTTTATCGTGCTTCATCTTAGAATGATCCATTTCCATTTGGGTAGTATCCTTCTTCATATTCATTTTGGAATGGTCCATGCCATCCATACCATCGTCTTTCTTCAGTTCCATTTGCCCATGGTCCATTTCATCCATCTGCATTCCCCATTCATCCATCATCTCATAAGGATCTACATTTTTAGACCTAAACTTTAAAGCCGGTGCTCCCATTTTCATGTCCATTTTTGCCATTTTCTGCATCATGCCAATCTTGTCTGGGCTGGGAACATTTGGCGCGGGTAAAACATCTCCCTGACCTAAAAATGCTGAAGCAGTTCCTGAACCATCCTGCGCAGTAATCTTAAATTCAAGTTTTCTATTTTCAGGAATTTCCACAATAAAATCATAGGTTTCTGCTACGGCTATAAATGTTTTATTTCGTTTAACGGGCACCACATTTCTTCCATCGGCTGAAACTAAAGTGGGCGTCTTCCCCCCAAAAGTCATCCAGAAAGAAGTGGATGCTGAACCATCTACTATGCGTAATCTTACCTTTTCTCCAGGTTTAAATTGAGGATATTCTATTTTCTCTTCCCCGTTAATTAAAAACGCAGGATAGTAAATATCTGCAATATCGGCTCCTTCCATTCGCTGTTTCCAGAAATTTAGCTGTGCGCCAAAGGCTCCCCTCTTAATCACCTGATTTAGGGGTGTTGCTGTTCCTTTCTTAATATTATACCATTCAGTCCCCCTTTTTAAGAACCTTAAAACATCTTTAGGTTTTTCATTGGTCCAGTCTGAAAGCACCAAAACAAGATCCTTGTCATATTCCAATTTTTTCTCCTTAGGGTGAATCAGTAAAGATCCAAACACACCACTTTGTTCCTGCAACATCGTATGAGAATGATACCAGTAAGTCCCATTTTGTTTTATTTCAAACTCATATTTAAAGGTGGTACCAGGCTTAATAGGCGGGGTAGTTAAATAAGGTACCCCATCAAAAAAGTTTGGAAGCAACATTCCATGCCAGTGAATGGAAGTTTCCACATCCATCTTGTTCTCCACATAAATCACTGCATACTCCCCTTCACTAAATTCCAGGGTTGGGCCGGGAATACCTCCGTTCACAGTCATTCCCATCACTTCCTTTCCGGCTTTGTTTACTTTTTCCTGATTTATGGTTAGCTTATATTCCCTTACCGGAAGATTGTTGACATTCCCTTCAATCGAAGCCTCTAATTCTTCCTGACTATAACCTGTGATGCCCAGTAAAAAGGCTAGTACTATTAAGTAATTTTTCATTTTCATTATGGTATTATTAAAAAGAGAGGGTTTCCCCTCTCCTATCTATAATCAATTTTCATTTTCCAGACGATAGATTATCTTTTTCATCTGGGCGATCTCCCTTTTCTGAGCTTCAATAATTTCTTTAGCAAGTTTTTTAGTTTCCGGATCTTTTAAATCGGCTCTTTTACTGGTTAAAACAGCAATAGAATGGTGAGGTATCATGGCCTTCATGTAAAGTACATCTCCAACAATAGGTCTCTGTGCTCTTACCAGGCCTAAAGCACTTACAAACAGCACCAGACTTCCCACATAAATAGCAATATTTTTTTTCTTATTCTTATACATATTGAGCATGAGAGACAACATGATTACGGCCATGGCAGCAATACCCAGACAGGTCATATAAAATCTAGTTAGGCTGAAATAAACATGGTCGAATTCATACGTATTCAAGTACATGGTGATATACATGGCTACAAATGATAATCCCAGCATTGAGAAAAATCTTCCATAATTGCTACCACTCATTTTGTGCTGGTTGTTTTCTTCTGAATTCATATTTTTGGTTTTAAAGTTAGTTGAGAGGTATTTACTTTTTAATTGTCTTTTTTACTGAACCGCAATTGAGCATTTTCTCACCGAAATACGGATTATTTATTTCTTCAACATCAGCATACCAGTAAGCACCTTTATTATTAAAGGCCATTGGGCAGAATTTTTTATAAATAGTTCCGCCAGAAAGGGCTTCCTCAAACATGGATCCTGCTTTTTCAGTAAATTTTGAAAATAGTTCACGCTGCTTCTCAATATCATCTGTAGAGGCAATTTGCCCTGCTAAAGATTTCATCTCTGCTCTCTCTTCAGTAAAAGATTCTTCCATGCTTTTAGCTACATCTTTAACCTGACTGGCATCTTCATTGGTTAAGGCTATTTTCATTTCAAGATAGTTATGCCAAATTTTCCCAGTCATACCATCTTTAAAATCCTGATCGGCAACATCTGGCGTTTCTTTTTCAGCCTTCTTAACTTCCTCAGGGGTATTAATTTCTACCGACTGCTTGCCTTTATCATCCATACAGGAAGTTAATAGTAACACTACTATAGCGACTACACTCATTTTAATAATAAATCTCATAATATTAGTTGTTTGGATAATTGGTTAAACTGTAATTCCCTCCACCTTTTTTTGTTTTAAAAAATTAAAAAATATCCTATTCTTTATAACTCATATATTTCTATAATTTTTCAAAATTAACTCGATCTTCAATTATTATAATCGTCTAACTTCGAGATATATAAATTTTTAATAAAGTATAGAATTTTAGTGGAGTTACTATTTTTTAAAAAGCTAAATTAGAAATTGAAGAAGTCAATTCCTTTTGTTTTAATAGAGAAAACTTTCAAAATTATTTTTTTTAACAAAAAAATGAATCTTCGATTTCATATAGAAAATCAAGCAAAGATTACGTAATGAAACATCATAATAAGATTAAACTTAAAATGATAATCTCAAGTTAAAAGTTAATGACACTATCCAAAGCCTCATCAGCATCTCTGTGGATAAAATTTGCCTGATAATTCAAAGTGGTTTTTAAATCACTATGACGATAAAGCTTTTGTAACATTAAAGGATGAATACGATCCCCCGCAATGTTACCAAAGCTATGCCTAGCAATGTGGTTAGATAAGTTTTTTTCGATTCCGCATTCTTTGGCAATTTGTTTAAGGCATTTATTAAAGACCTTAGTGACGCTTTTGGTTCGTATATAAATTTGTTCAGCATCATTAGTAGCCGTATTTCTCAAGAATGGAAAGACATAACCATTATTGAGCTTTTTCTCTTTTTTGTAATGTTCTAAAATTTTTTTTGCCTTGGAAGGAATTTTAAGGCTAAGCGCTTTTTCATTTTTATTCATTACATAATAAAGCCGGTTATCCTTAAAATCCGACCATTTCATTTTGACCACATCAGAAATACGAATACCGGCAAAATAAAAAGAAAATAGCCATACATTATGAGTGTGCCAAATAGAACTATTTTTCTTCAACTTTAGTTTTTCTATTTTTTCGATCTCTTCTATACTTAGTCCTATCTTATTACCAGAACCAATTCTAATTTTCTCTTTATCACCGGCAAAAGGATAATATTTTCGTTCAATAATTCCTTCTTTAATAGCCAAATTGAAAAGAGTTCTAATTAAAATAAGTTGGTTCGTAATAGTTCTGGTTTTCTGTCCTAAATAAGAATAGCAAAATGTTTTATATTTATTAATGAATACTTCATCAATATCTCGGAATGCTAGAGCCTTACTATTTTTAAAATAAGCTACACCATCCAACCAATCATATTCATTGAGTCGAGCCTTACTGAGACGGTTCAGTCGACGCTCCTTTATTGACTTAATAACGGCTGATTTATTTTTATTTCTTTTTAAATTTAAAAACTCTTCAAGATTATATAGAATAGATAATTCTGCCTTAGCAACGGAAAACGTTCCCCTTTCATATTTTTCCATTATGCGTTCCGCTGCTAGTTCAAAAAAAGATTTCTGTCCATAGGTTCCTTTTAATTTTTGCTTTACCTGTTTCGGGCTAACCCGATCTTTAGATTCAAAAAAAATATCATTCACTTCACTCAATTTCTTCATTAAAAAATTGTTTAGCTTTTGTGAATTTGGATGACTTCTCTTTGCTTTTCCTGCTTTTCCATCCCAATCCTTCTCAAAAACATATTGCCCAAGCCACTTATAATTGGTTTTGTAATTTTCACTAATTCTCAAAGCAAGAGGAATTCTACCATCCTTTCTAATCATATTCTTACGTAAAACGATCTTCACATTGGCCATAATTCGTTATTTAAAATGTATATAAAGATAAATAACCAATTTAAAAACTAGTACAGAATAAGTACAGAATAATTTGATTTTAACACTATTTGAATAAAATCACAAAATATGTAATTATCTAACAATCATACTATTTAATATATTTTAGTTTATTTTATATAGGTGTTTAGCTAGGTTCATAACCCGGAGGTCCCGAGTTCAAATCTCGGTCTCGCTACACTAAAAATCTCTTCTTTTCCGGAAGAGATTTTTTTGTTTTATGCTATAATATTCTTTGGTTTTTCTATCGGTAATTTCAACCTCCTGGAAATCACTGTTTAATTATTTCTTCGGAAGATTTCTGGCGGCGCCAAAAGCAGCTCCAAAAAGCGGACTTTCATCATTCATGATCACATTTACAGGAATCTTTTCCAAAAGCGTATTCATTTTGTCAGACTGAATAAAATGATGCAAGAAAAGGTCCTTATCAACCATATCGATAATCTTAGGCAGGATACCACCACCTATAAAAATTCCTCCCAATGCCTTAAATTTTAAAGCCATTTGAGCAGCCTCTGTGGCCAGATAAATGTTGAATAGTTGCATTGCTTCCTTACAGATTTCAAAGGATTCATCCATCGCACATTTGCTTATCGCCGCCGCTGGATCTCCTCCATTAAGCTTATTCTTCAAACTTTCCGGTTCCGCTACCTTTTTGTCCTCAAGCAGAAACTCATAAATATTAACAATTCCGGGCCCGGAAACAATCCGTTCCCAACTCACGTGGCCATACTTCTTCTGCAGAAATCTCCAGAGCCTAAGATCTAATTCGGTACGTTGACTAAAATCGCAGTGGCCACCTTCCGAAGCAAATGGATGATAATGAGTCCCGTCCCAATAAAGTCCAACTTCTCCAAGGCCGGTTCCGGGAGAAATCATCGCGGCATTTCCTCTATTCCACGTTCCATCTTTGATTTCAACCAAATCCTTTTTTGCCAGCACAGAAAGCCCATAAGCGTTGGCTTCCATATCATTTATAATAGAAACCCGCTCTACCTTTAGCGCATTTGCTATTTTTTTTTCATCAAGTTCCCAGGAAAAGTTTGTCCCCAATACCTTACCATCAATCACAGGTCCAGCCACTCCAAGGCAAATACTATCTATTACCGGTAAGTCTTTAGAGTGAAAAGTTGCCATAAGTTCAAGGAAGGAAGACCAGTCATTTGTCTTAAAGCTTTCCTTTTTAATGGGTTTCAAAGTATTTTCTTCAAAATGAAATAAGGCTAGGTTTGTTTTAGTTCCACCTATATCACCGGCCAAAATCACTCCCGAAGATTGTTTAAAAGTCTCTTTTCCCCGAAACGAAAGCGGAATATAAAACTCTTCAGATTCCTTATTGAACCTTACAATTTCGTCCATAATTAGTAATTTTATAAATTCTCCAATCCATACCCCTTCAGCCACAATTCTGCCTATTCAAGATAAGAATTTGATTTCCGACAGTATTAAGAGCCTTGTTAAATCTTATAAAAATCGTATTTTAGAGAGCAACTAAAACCCTAAATCTATGCTGAAAAAGCAACTTGGAAATACCAGTATTCAAGCTCCTCCTATCATTTTTGGTGGTAATGTTTTTGGATGGACCTTAAACGAAGAGGAATCCTTTAAAATGTTGGATGAACTCCTTGATCGTGGTTACGATATGATAGATACAGCCGATGTTTACTCCCGCTGGGCAGACGGTGTTGAAGCTGGGACTTCAGAAAAGATAATCGGGAAATGGATAAAGGACCGTCGGGTACGGGATAAAATTACTATTGCGACGAAGGGAGGCTCAAGTATGCAGCAGGGCGGCCCAAAAAACACTTCAAAGAATTATATACTTAAAGCAACAGAAGATTCTTTAAAACGTCTGCAAATAGATTATATCGACCTATACTTCACACATTCCGATGATGGTGAAACACCGGTAGAGGAAACCCTTGAAGCTTATCAGGAACTTATTAAGGCCGGGAAAGTAAAACATATAGGTGCCTCCAACTTTTCTCACTCAAGATTGCAGGAATCATTAGATGTTGCTAAAGAAAAAAAACTACCCAAATATGAGGTGTATCAACCTGAATATAATCTTATGGCCCGTGAAAATTTTGAAAGTTGGGGTAGACGATTCTCCAGGGAAAATAATTTAGGCGTAACCCCGTATTTCGCCCTGGCCAGCGGATTCTTAACTGGAAAATACCGAAAACCATCAGATTTTGAAGGTAAAGACCGAAAGATGTTTGCTGAAAAATATTTAAATGAGCGTGGACTGAAAGTTTTGGCAGTCCTTGATAAGATCTCGAAAAAACACGGGGTTTCCCAGGCTGCGGTAGCTCTTGGCTGGCTAATGGAAAGGCCGGGAGTAACTGCGCCTATTGCAAGTGCTACAAAATCGTCTCACCTTGATGCATTTCAGGAAGCAATTGAACTGCAATTAACCGGAGAAGAAATGAATTCTCTCCTGCGAGCTTCGGAGTATTAAATTTAAAAAGCCGGAATTCCTAAAAGAATTCCGGCTTTGATTTTATCAGGTTTATATAGCTTAACTAATTTTCTCCATTAATTCTGTGGCTGAAATCGTGTATTGTTCTCCGGTTTTCATATTCTTCAAGGTGAATTTCTCCTGCTGCATTTCTTCACCTCCGGCTAAAACTACAAACGGAATTTCCCTTTTATCGGCATATTTCATTTGCTTATTCATTTTAGCCGCATCAGGATAAAGTTCCGCAACGATTTTATTTCTTCTTAACTCCGAAATCACCTTCAGGGCGTAAAGTGCTTCCTCTTCCCCGAAATTGATAAATAACACTCTCGTATTTTCAGTGACGGTTTCCGGAAACAATCCTAATTCCTCAAGAACCAAATAGATCCTGTCCAGTCCAAAGGAAATGCCAACCCCGCTCATATCTTTTAAACCGAAGATTCCGGTAAGATCATCATAACGGCCTCCGCCACCAATTGAACCCATTTTCACACCCTCTGGTGCTGCAACTTCGAAGATCGCGCCTGTGTAATAATTGAGTCCGCGGGCCAGGGTTACATCGAGTTCCAGTTTCGCTGATTTCAATGGGATAGCGGCAATGGCTTTCTCGATAAATTCCAGCTCTGCAATTCCTGCTTTACCTATTTCTGAAGTTGCAAGGATATCTTTTATTCCCTGTATTTTTTGACCAAAATCTCCCTGAAGGTTGAAAATAGGTTGAATTTTTTCAAGGGCGATTTCTGCAATTCCTTTCTCCCGCATTTCTTTCTTAACACCTTCCTCCCCTATTTTATCGAGCTTATCGAGGGCTACGGTGAAATCTATGAGTTTATCCTGCTCTCCGATTACTTCAGCAAAACCCGATAGGACTTTTCGGTTATTTAATTTGATGGTTACTCCCTTCAATCCAAGCGAGTCGAAAACAGCATCATAAAGCTGAACGAATTCTACTTCCTGCCACAGACTTTTACTTCCCACAACATCGGCATCACACTGAAAGAATTCACGAAAACGGCCTTTCTGTGGCCTGTCTGCACGCCAAACCGGCTGGATCTGGTAGCGCTTAAACGGAAAATCTATTTCATTTTGATGCTGAACCACGTAGCGGGCAAAAGGTACGGTAAGATCGTAACGAAGGGCTTTTTCACTAATTGAAGATGTAATTTTCAGGCTGTCTTTTTCCTGAAGCAGTTTTTCATCAGCTTTCTTTAAAAAGTCTCCGGAATTCAGAATTTTAAAAATCAGCCGGTCCCCTTCTTCCCCATATTTCCCCATAAGGGTATCGGAATTTTCAAAACTGGGAGTTTCTATGGGTTGAAATCCGAAGTTTTTGAATTGAGATTTTATTTTCCCGAAGATGTAATTTCTTTTGGCAACTTCAGCAGGAGAAAAATCCCGGGTGCCTTTAGGAATAGATGGTTTTTGTGCCATAAAATTTTGGTGGTAAAGCCTTGAATTGATTTTGTTCTGGTTGCAAATATCTTAATTTTTAAGCGAACCTAAATAAATTTCAATTTTAAAGTAACATTTGGGTATTCTTAGAGTCTAATCTTTTGCATAATAATTCGAATATATGTTTGGCCTGCTAAAAGAAAACATCAGGATTGCCTTTAATTCTATTAAAAGTCAGCTCTTACGAACTATTTTAACCGTGCTGATAATCGCTATTGGAATCACCGCACTTGTAGGTATCCTTAGCGCCGTGGCAGCTCTTGAAAACACTATTAGCAGTGATTTTGCTTCTATGGGAGCAAATACCTTTAATATTCAACGCTACGAATTTAGTTCTCAACGTCGCGGAGGTGGTGAAACCGAAAAGATAAATCCAATAATAAGTTACAGAGAAGTTCGGCAATTTGAACAGAATTACGATTATCCCTATACCCAAACCTCGGTATCTTTTACCGGAACCGGAACTGCAGAAGTAAAGTATGAAAATGAAAAAACCGATCCCGAAGTTTCTGTTCTCGGGGTCAACGAAAACTTTTTAAGCAATAGCGGCCTCAATGTTGAAACCGGGCGTGAACTTAATGTCTTCGATATAAGGAACAACAGCAATGTCGCGGTTCTGGGAGCCGATTTTGTTAAGGAAAAGGGACTGTTTAGGGGAGCAGATCCTATTGGAAAGACCATTAGTGTACGTGGAGCGAAATTCAGGGTTGTTGGGGTTCTGGAATCCAAGGGTTCCACCTTTGGAAATAATCAGGATCTCAGGGTTTTGATACCTATTCAAATGGCCAGGTCCTTATTTACGCAACCCCGTATCAATTACAATTTAAGTGTTAAGGTTGAGAATAAGGAATTTCTGGAAACGGCCCAGGAAGAAGCCATCCTCACTTTTAGAAATATTAGAAAGCTCAACCCGGTAGAAGAAAATAATTTCGGGATAGAGAAGAGTGACGATTTGATAAACCGAATTTTCTCCATAACAAGTTACCTGAATATAGCAGCCTGGATCATTTCGATCATTACCATTTTTGGTTCTTCCATCGCACTGATGAATATTATGCTTGTAAGCGTTACCGAAAGGACCCGCGAAATTGGAGTTCGAAAAGCCCTGGGAGCAAAAAGCAAAACCATTGCCACACAATTTTTTATGGAAACCCTAATAATTGGGCAGATAGGCGGCATCCTGGGGATCTTATTGGGAATTCTAATCGGTTTTGGAGTTTCGGCAGTTGCCGGCTTCGATTTTACAACGCCGTGGATTGCTATGCTTTGGGCCACAGCTATAACCATTCTCGTTGCTATCCTTGCCGGAAGTTACCCTGCTGCAAAGGCCGCAAAACAGGATCCTATAGAATCACTCCGGTATGAGTAAAAAATAATCTCTTAAAATAATTAATTAACCACCTTCTCAAAATAGGTGTATAACTCACCTTTGGTGATATTAGCTCCTTGCTGAATAAGTGCAAAAATATCTTTATTGCGATCATCGCTAATCGCCTTGGTAGATGTATAAATATTCACCGATTCATCCAGAAGATTTCCCTGCAGCCAGTTATATCCTTCTTTAGTTCTGAGATCTATAGCTTCGTTTTCAATTTTAATAGCAATAAGATTGATCGTTGCAGCAGTAATTTGAAAAAGAAAAATTTGATTGGGAGAAAAATGCTCCAGGTACTCCACTTTATTTAATACTGCTTCCCAAACGAGATCACTGAATACATCCAGTTCCTGCTCGGCTACATCCGGTTTATTGACTTTTATATCCTGCCACTCTTCAGCAGTAATAGATTGGCTTGCCAGAAAATTAATAAATTCCTGGTGCATTTCTTCAAATTGTTCCTTAGTTAGGCGGGCGTATTTCATTCTCAGTTAATATTAAAGGGATCCCGATATGCATCGGGATTAGTTCAACCGGCAAACTTGCTGCGTAATATTAGACTGGCAAATTTGGGTTTCACTAAAATAGAAAAGCCCACTCAAGAAGAGCAGGCTTTTTCTTATAAGTTAAATAGATTAAGCTTCAGAGACTACATCAAAGCTGAAGTTTGAGATCACCTCACGGTGAAAACGCAAAGTAGCGTCATATTGTCCCAAACGCTTAATGTTTCCACCTGCGATGTTAATAAATTTCTTTTCGATCTCCACACCTTCCTTGGCCAGTGCATCGGCAAGATCAGCATTGGTTATAGACCCAAACAATTTGTCACCAGCTCCTGCCTTGGCAGTGATCTTGATTTCCAAACCGTTAAGTTTTTCAGCCTGTTTTTTGGCTTCATCTATGTGCTTTTGTTCTTTATAGGCACGTTGTTTCAGGGTTTCAGCCAATACTTTTTTGGCTGAAGGGGTTGCAAGTTGTGCAAATCCCTGAGGAATTAAAAAGTTACGTCCGTATCCGTTTTTCACGTTTACAACGTCATCTTTAAAGCCTAAATTATCTACGTCTTTCTTAAGTATCAATTCCATAAAACTGCCTTTATTATTTTAGTAAATCACCAACGTATGGCATTAGTGCCAAATGACGGGCGCGTTTAACGGCAACAGCCACTTTTCTTTGGTATTTTAATGAGGTTCCTGTTAAACGACGAGGCAACAATTTACCTTGCTCGTTTACGAAACTCATTAAAAAATCCGGATCTTTATAATCTATATATTTAATTCCAGATCTTTTAAACCGGCAATACTTCTTGGTTTTAGAAGTTTCTATGTTAAGAGGGGTAAGATATCTGATCTCCCCGTCTTTTTTTCCTTTTGCTTGTTGTTCAATAGAGGTAGCCATACTTACGCTTTTTCTTGTTTACGGTTTCTTCTTTTCTCAGCCCAGGCAATAGCGTGTTTGTCTAACTTAACGGTTAGATAACGCATCATGCGCTCATCTCTTCTGAAGGCAAGTTCTAAAGGCTCAATAGCCTCACCTGGTGCCTGAAATTCAAATAAGTGATAGAAACCACTTTTTTTGTTTTGGATTGGATAAGCCAGTTTTCTTAGCCCCCAGTCTTCTTTTGATATCATCTTGGCACCTTTAGAAACAAGAAATTCTTCGTATTTCTGAACTGTCTCCTTTATCTGCTCATCAGATAAAACGGGATTCAAGATGAAAACAGTTTCATAATGATTCATATAAAATAACTTTTAATTAAATTGGCTGCAAAAGTAGAATTATTATTTCTATTTTCAAAGCCCTACCGCGTAGATAAAGTGCATTTAATCCTAATGAATGTACTCTTTAACTTGTAATTAATAAATTTAATGTTTAATATTGTTATTACTTAACCTAACTGACTGTGGAAGAAATTTTACTCAAATGTGCTGTTGTCGATGATTCCAGTTTACAAAGACTGTCTATTGTAAAGCTGATTAAAGACCATCCTAACCTAAAGTTGGTGGCTGAGTATAATAACGCCATCGAAACCAAAAACGGCTTACTGGATACCGAAACCGATCTTATTTTTCTGGATATAGAGATGCCAATACTTTCGGGTTTCGAACTGCTTGACGACCTTCCCAATAAACCTCAAATTATATTTGTAACCGGTAAAACCCAATATGCGTTTAAAGCCTTTGATTATGATGCGATAGATTACATTCACAAACCGGTCACCAAGGAGCGTTTTAGTAATGCGGTTAATAAGGCGATCAATCTTTTCAAACTTAAACATCAGGTCCCGGTTAACCCCGAGGATGAAGAATTTATTTTTGTAAAAAGCAATTTGAAGAACAGAAAGGTTTTTCTGAATAAATTAAAATACATCCAGGCCTTAGGTGATTACGTAAAGTTTGTAACCGAAAAGGAAAATTTTGTGGTACTAGCTACCATGAAATCTTTTGAGGAACAATTACCAAATGATAAGTTTCTACGAACTCACAAATCTTATATTGTGAATTTAGATAAGATTGAGCGTTACAACAGTAAAAACATAGAAATAGATAAACAACAGCTTCCTCTTAGCAGGCATAAAAAAAGTGACCTTGTTGAAGCGTTAAGCCAAATCCATTAAGTTATTAGACAGTAGGTTTTTTACTCTCATCTTTAGAAAACAGTTCTAAAATTCAGTCCTGATTATACCGGGTCTACATTTACCACCACTCTTATACTTCTGAAAGCTCCAATTGACTTAAAACTCAGCAGAATTTTATTTGCTACCTCTTTAGTTTTCTCAAGACTCTGTTGCTGTGGGATTTTCAGCAGAATATTTTTATAATATTCATTTCGTATACGTGCTACAGGAGGATATTCCGGGCCTAATACATATTCCCCAAAGACATTTGTAAGCGATTTCGCCAACCAATCGGCGGCAGTATTATTAGTAGAATAATCCCTGCTCTTTAAGGTAAACCGAATAATCCTATAATATGGCGGATATTTGTAATTATAGCGCTCTTCAAGTTGTTCTTTATACATTGCTGCGTAATCTCCTGTGGAGACCTGTTGAATTATCTGATGGTTTGGATTATAACTCTGGATCAAAACTTTCCCCCGCTTTTTTGTTCTTCCTGCTCTTCCTGCGACCTGTAGCATCAATTGAAAACTACGCTCATGAGCTCTGAAATCGGGGAAGTTTAACAGGTTATCTGCATTCATGATACCCACCAGATTAACGTGTCGGAAATCGAGACCTTTGGTAACCATTTGGGTGCCCACAAGTATATCTATCTCCTGTTGCTCAAAGGCGCCAATAATTTTATCAAAAGCATATTTGCCACGGGTCGTATCTTGATCCATTCTTGCTATTTTATGGTCCGGAAATAAAGCCTTGAGTTCGGTTTCTATCTGTTCTGTTCCAAAACCTTTAGTTGAAATATCTGTACTATGACAGGCCATGCATTTTTGTTGCATCGCGATATGATATCCGCAGTAGTGACAACGCAACTGGTTGTTATTAGCGTGGTAGGTTAGACTCACATCACAGTTGGGGCATTGCGGAGAATGACCGCAGGTATTGCATTCCAATATTGGCGAAAAACCACGCCGGTTTTGAAACAGGATCACTTGCTCATCTTCCTTTAATGTCCTTTTTATCTCTTCAAGCAGCCGATCTGAAAAATGACCGGTCATTCGTTTCTTTTTATGCTTGGTCTTAATATCAACAATTTCAATTTCCGGGACCAGCACATCCCCAAACCTTCTGTTAAGTTCCACAAGACCGTATTTATGATGCTGCGCATTAGAATAAGACTCTAATGAGGGCGTAGCTGATCCTAATAGAATATTCGCCTTAAAGTATGAACCTAAAACTACTGCCGCGTCCCTGGCATGGTATCTTGGCGCAGGGTCATACTGCTTGAACGAGCTTTCGTGTTCTTCATCTACAACCACTAATCCCAGATTGGTGAAAGGAAGAAAAATAGATGACCGGGCACCAATAATCACCTGTCCGGAACCTGGATTATAGAGAATTTTACGATAAACCTCTACTCGTTCATTAACCGAATACTTACTGTGGTAAATCAGGACTTTATCTCCAAAATAATGCTGTAATCTGTGGATGAGCTGGGTGGTAAGAGCGATTTCCGGAAGCAGGTAAAGCGCCTGTTTGCCTGCGGCCAGCACCTCTTTTATAAGCTGAATATAAATCTCTGTCTTTCCTGAAGATGTGATGCCATGCAGCAGTCCCACCTTGTTTCCCGCAAAATGTTCTTTTATTTCTGAAAAAGCTTTTTGCTGAAATTTGCTAAAAACAATCTCTTTCGAGGTGGTTTCCCCTGAAAAACTGACCCTATCTATCTCCTGGTAAAATTCTTCCAGGATACCTTTATCAATCAAGGCTTTTAAAGTCCCCGGCGAAGCTTTGCTTTCTTTAAGCAGGTTTTTTAATTTCAGCGGTTTATTGCTCTTTGCCGTTAAGCTGAAATAGGTTAATATAATATCCCGTTGGCTGGGTGCCCTGCTTAAAGAATCCAACAGTTCGTGCATTGAAGCCTCATCGCGGTAATTTTCACTCAGTTTTACAAAGCGGGTTTTCTTAGGTTTATACTGTTCGTAGATCTCCTGATTAAGCACCAACACCTCTTTTTCAATAAGCCTGTTTATTATGGGTAATACGGTCTTTTTATCCAGTAACTTCATTACTTCCTGAATCTTTAAGGAAGATTGTCCTTGCAGTGCTTCCACCAGAAGAAATTCATCGTCGTTTAATTCTGTTTCGGATAAATGTTCTTTATTTTTTAATTGAATCACTCCCTCACTCTCAAGCAAAAAAGCGCCGGGAAGCGCAGCACGAAGCACATCTCCTTCAGCACACATATAATATGTAGAGATCCATTGCCAGAATTTTAATTGATTGTTGGTGATTAAGGCTTCTTTATCGAGAATCTGATGGATAGGTTTCGCCTCATAGACCTCAGGTGGCCTTTGGTGAATATTTGCCGCTATACCAGTATAAATCTTGGATTTCCCGAAAGGAACTGCAACCCGCATTCCGGGATAAAGGAATGTAGCTTCTTCCTCTGAAACCTCATAAGTAAAGCGCTTATCTAAAGGCAGAGGAAGGATTACGTCAACAAAGTAGGGCATTTACACCTGGTTTTGATAGATTATAAGGAATTATAAAAGTAAAAAACCATCCTAAAATAGAATGGTTTTTTATCATTTTGTTATCGGAAGGCTATTTTGCTCGTTCCCAGATTTTGGTCTTATAGAAAAAGGCTACATAACCTCTTACATTTAGCTTATTGGGATCATTTTCATCAAGCCAGATCTTACCTTTATATTCTTTCCCCGATTTTGGGTCAATTAAAGTTCCACCTGTATATTCTTCACCTTCTTTTTCAAAACCACTTATCACCTCAAGACCTTCAATAGGTTTATCTTTAAGTTCTCCGCTGCATTTATTGCAGGTTTGATCGCGATCCTCTTCTTTCATTATCCGTATTACTTTTCCTGCAACCTCTCCGCCGTGTTCGTAAATCTCTATGATAGAGTTTACTTTCCCGGCATCATTGGTCACCTGCCATTTTCCGAAAATGCTTTGGGCTTGCATCCCAAAACAGGCAAATAAAGTGCAAAAGGAAAGCAGTAGCAGGTTCACATTAATTTTCATAGCAATTTTCTTTTATCCGGAAAATTATTTTCCCAGCATTCCTTTTTTAAGGTCTTTGTCGGCAGGTTTATCTGATAACCAAATTCCGAAAAGGGCCCGTTTAAAATCCAGTCCCTTAATATTACCAGATTCATTCCCGTTTTTATAGACAGTTACTCCATCCTCAGGAATATAAACGATATCAAAAACATCTTCTTGATTAATCTGTTCATCGAAGAAGCTTTTGAATTTAGCTATTTCCGAAGAAATTGGAGCTGTATTACCATTTGTGGCATTTTCAAATCCCTCATTTACCGCATCAATCATTCTTTTACTGGTAATCATTTTTGAAACCATGTGCAGTTTGATAGCCATTGGCTTATCGGCTTTCATAATTTCAGCAGCATTAGAAGATTTAGCATTAAGATAAAGCCCGCCTACATACATATCCATCCAAAATTTTTCCCGCACCCCGGCCCCATTCAGCATTAATTCTTCTGAGCCATATTCAAGAGTATTTGGAAGGCTGATCCCACCAATTTCGGTTTGAGCCCCTGCAATAGAGATGCTGAAAACAGCGAACAATAAAAGGATTACATTTTTCATTTTGTGTGGTTTATTAGTTAAAATTATTTGAAATTCTTTTTCAGTTTTATTAAAGAGGCGTTAAGTTCAAAACCCAGTAACAATATATTTGAATTTATCCAAATATATACCATTAGAATTAAGAGGGCTCCAATGGAACCGTATAATTCGTTATAAGAGGAGAAATTTTCAATATACAATTCAAAAAGATAAGTGGTTAACAAAATAAGAATTGTGGTGAAAAATGCTCCTATGGAAAAGAACGTCGCCTTCCTTGCTTCTTTGGTTCCGAAAAAATACAAAGTGGCTACCCCAATATAAATCAATAATACAAAAGCACTGTATTTTATCAATTTAGCTCCTACCCCATCTTTAGGCACCAAGCCCATCTCATTAAGATCATCTAAAGCATAAGTTAAATAAACACCGAGTATAACTGTAATGAGCAACAACAGTGCCATGATAAGAGAAACTCCTACAGCTATAATATACTGCCTGATGATAGATCGGTTTGCATTGGTATGGTAAGAAAATTCAAAACCGGTAAATATCGCATTCACCCCATTTGTCATTAAAAATATAGATAAAATAAATGCTACTGACAGAAGACCCCCACGAGGCGTATTGGCGATATCCAAAAAAATATCATTGAAAAACACTGATGTTTGCGGCGGCAAAAGCGAATCCATAAAAATTAGAAACTGAAGCTGAAAATCATCGATAAACTGTACATAAGGTATCAAATTAAGCATAAAAAGTAAAAAAGGAAACAAGGCCATAAAAAAGCTAAAGGCAATGGCACTGGCACGGGTAGAAAATGTACCCTTTATTATTCCTCCTGAATAAATCTCCCAAAGATCATAAAGCGATAAACCTTCCAAACCCGGCAAAATGATGCTCTTGGTCTTATTTTCCCACCAATTTGAAAATTGCTCCAGTTTAGATTCAAATGCTTTATAAAGAGCCATATTATATAGCTTTTAAACTAAGATCTTTGTTGTGAACCGAATGTGTTAATGCGCCGCTCGAGATATAATCTACCCCGCATTCTGCGTATTGCCTAGCAGTTTCCAGGGTAATACCACCGCTGGATTCGGTTTGACATTTTCCGTTGATCAATTCTACAGCCGTCCTGGTGTCTTCGTAATTGAAATTATCTATTAAGATACGGTAAACTCCCTCCGACTCCAATATCTCCTTGATTTCATTAAGGTCTCTTGCTTCTACTATAATCTTAAGATCCAGATCATTTATTCTTAGGTATTCTTTCGTTTTCTGAATCGCTTTGGTAACTCCGCCGGCAAAATCTATATGGTTATCCTTCAGCATTATCATATCGTAAAGTCCAAATCTATGGTTCTCTCCTCCCCCTATCTTTACAGCCCATTTTTCCAGGGCTCTTATCCCGGGAGTGGTTTTTCGGGTATCAAGGATTTTTGTTTTTGTGCCTTCCAATTTATCAGCAAACTGCTTAGTTTTTGTTGCAATAGCACTCATGCGTTGCATGGCATTAAGCACAAGCCTTTCAGCTTTTAAAATTGATTGAGAATTCCCTTCCACATAAAATGCAACATCCCTAGGGTTCATCTGGCTACCATCCTTTATAAGAACTTCAGTTTTTAAATAGGGGTCTACCTTTTCGAAAACCATAAGGGCAAAATCTACTCCGGCTAAAATACCGGTGTCCTTTACCAAAAGTTTTGCTTTCCCGGTTGCATTAGCAGGAATACAGGCCAGCGAACTGTGATCTCCATCACCAATGTCTTCCCTTACAGCATTGGTGATAATTAAATCTATTTCTTTTTCAAATTGGTCTTTTGAGATCATTTGCAATACTTATTTTTGTAAAAGTAGGAAAGTCTGCGTTAAATAAAGGATATGACCATAAAATTAGTATGTATAGGCAAGACCGATAGTACAGAGTTAAAACAACTCATAGAAATGTATAAAAAGCGGCTTCAGTTCTATATAAAATTTGAAATTGAGGTAATTCCCGATCTCAAAAAAGCTAAGAATCTCGATGAAAACCAGCAAAAGACTAAAGAGAGAGAGCTTATTTTGTCTAAGGTACAAGCTTCAGATTTTGTGGTGTTACTTGACGAAAAAGGGAAAGAATTCACCTCAGTAGGATTTTCAGAATATATTCAGAAAAGATTGAATAGCGGGATGAAACAATTGATCTTTGTGATTGGTGGTCCCTATGGTTTTTCTGAAGACCTTTACAAAAGAGCCGATTCAAAACTGGCACTTTCTAAACTTACCTTTTCTCATCAAATGGTACGATTATTCTTTACAGAGCAACTATATCGTGCCTTCACCATCTTAAAAAACGAACCTTATCACCATCAATAAATCACTATGGATCTAGTATTTGCCACTCATAACAAGAATAAGATGAAGGAGATAAAAGCGCTCCTTCCACACTATATCAATTTGCTTTCCCTGGACGACATTGGTTGTAATGAGGAAATCCCTGAAACCAGTGCCACCATAGAAGGAAATGCTGTTATAAAGGCTGAATATGTAAAGCATCGGTATGGCTATGATGTTTTTGCCGATGATACGGGTTTGGAAGTGGAAGCGCTGGATGGCGCACCGGGAGTATTATCTGCACGTTATGCCGGAGAAACCAAAAGTGACCAGGCCAATATGGAAAAACTTCTTCAGGAATTGAAAGATAAGGATAACCGCAACGCCAGATTTAAAACCGTAATAGCCCTAAATTTAAACGACCGGCAAAATCTCTTTGTCGGCACTTGTACAGGCACTATAATAGACCAGGCTCGTGGAGATCAGGGTTTTGGATACGACCCCATTTTTCAACCAGAAGGATATGATAAAACATTTGCTGAAATGAGCCTGTCTGAAAAATCAGAATTGAGTCATCGAGGCAAGGCATTTAGAGCGCTAATCTCCTATCTTTCAAAATAAAAGCCTTCAGAAAGGATTTATTGCGCACGAAGCCGTACCTTTGCCGCTTATTTTAATTTTTATATGAACAAATTTGAACAATTAGGTTTAAACCCTTCAATTCTTAAAGCAGTCGAAGAAATGGGTTTTGAAAGCCCAAGTGAAATTCAGGAAAAAGCTATTCCTGTCTTGTTAAATGAAGACACCGATATGGTGGCCCTGGCCCAAACCGGAACAGGTAAAACAGCTGCTTTTGGATTTCCGCTTATCCAGAAAATCAATTCTAGCGCAAAACATACGCAGGCATTAATTCTCTCACCTACCCGTGAGCTTTGCCTACAGATCACCAACGAATTAAAGAACTATTCTAAATTCGAAAAAAATCTTAATGCGGTTGCCATTTATGGTGGTGCAAGCATTACAGACCAGGCGCGCCAGATTGAGCGCGGAGCGCAAATTATTGTAGCTACTCCAGGTCGTATGCAGGATATGATGAACCGTAGAATGGTAGATATCACTAAAATAGATTACTGTGTTTTAGATGAGGCCGATGAAATGTTGAATATGGGCTTCTATGAAGACATCACCACCATTCTTGCAGATACTCCAAAAAGTAAAAACACCTGGCTTTTTTCTGCTACAATGCCTAAGCAAGTAGCTACCATCGCCAAGAAATTCATGAAGACTCCCATAGAAATTACTGTGGGAACCAAAAATCAGGGAACCAGTAACGTTTCGCACGAATACTACCTGGTTAACTCAAGACAACGTTATGAGGCTCTAAAAAGGCTGGCAGATGCAAATCCAGATATTTTCTCGGTAATCTTTTGCCGAACAAAAAGAGACACTCAAAAAGTTGCTGAAAAACTAATAGAAGACGGTTACAGCGCTGCAGCGCTTCACGGAGATTTAAGTCAGAACCAGCGTGACCTGGTGATGAAGAGTTTCAGAACCAAACAAATCCAGATGCTTGTGGCAACTGATGTTGCCGCTCGTGGAATTGACGTAGAAGATATCACCCACGTGATCAACTACCAGTTACCAGACGAAATTGAAACTTATACCCACCGAAGCGGTAGAACCGGTAGAGCGGGAAAAAGTGGAGTTTCTATCGTTATCGTTTCAAAAAGTGAAGTGCGTAAAATCAAAAGTATTGAACGCATAATTCAGCAGAAATTCGAGCAAAAAGATATTCCTGATGGAATGGAGATTTGCAGAGTTCAGTTATTTCACCTGGCGAACGATATTAAAGAAACAAAAATCAATCACGAGATAGATCCTTACTTGCCGAGTATTAACGAGGTTTTGGAAGGTTTTAGCCGTGAGGAATTGATCAAGAAATTCTTCTCAGTAGAATTCACCCGTTTCTTTAATTATTACAAGAATTCATCAGATCTAAGCTCTACAGGAGGTGCTTCAGAGAGATCCTCGGGTGGAGAAGAGTCTACCAGATTTTTTATCAATATTGGTGCAAAAGATGATTTCGACTGGATGAGTCTTAAGGATTTCCTTAAAGCAACTCTTGACCTAGGGCGCGATGACGTTTATAAAGTTGATGTTAAATCTACCTTCTCTTTCTTTAATACAGATGCAGTGCACGCCGATAAGGTGATTGAAACTTTTAAAAGCTTCAAACATAATGGCCGTCATATCGATGTAGAAATTACAACTGATTCGGGTCGTGGAGGAAGAAGCAGAGGCGGTGGCGGTAAAGAACGCTCTGGAAAACCATTTAAAGGTGGAAAATCAGGAGGAAGACGTTCTGAAGGATTTGACAAAAAAGGGCGCGGGGATAAAAAATCCGGCGATCGTGGCAGAAATATAGAAAGTTCTCTAAAAAGGAGACGTTCTAAAAAATAATTAGATTTTAGGCGCTTAAAATATAAAAACTGGCATTGTTTTTTATTGGTATTTTATATTTTAGGCGCCAATTATTATGAAGTATAGTTTTTTCCTCTTTTTACTCCTCTTTACTGGTTTTTATGCTGCGGCACAGAACGTGGTTTCGGGTACAGTTATGAATGCTGCCGATGATAAACCAATAGAACGGGTTCATATTGTAAATCTTAATCAGGTTAAAGGTGCTGTGAGCGACGAAGACGGTAAGTTTGAGCTGCCCGCCAGGGTAAACGATACCTTATATTTTACCTACCTCGGATTTAAATCCATAAAAGTTCGCGTTACCAACGACTGGATGAAATACGGAAATGTTAAGGTGAAAATGACTGAACTGGGCATTGCACTGGAAGAGGTTGTAGTAAGTTCGGTTACATTAACCGGCTACCTTGAAATAGACGCCAAGAACATCCCTATTTACGAGAACCAGCGCTATAGCATCTCGGGCTTAAATACCGCTTACGAAGCCGGCACTAATTCTCCCAGCGCAGTATCAAAAGTTTTAGGCTCCCTGTTTAACCCTGCAGACCTTGTCAATAATATCTTCGGAAAAAGACCACAACAAATGCGTAAGCTTAGGCAAATGAAAGAAGATGACGAGATAAGGAATTTACTGCGGAATAAATTTGACCGTGAAACCCTTATGGCTTTACTACAAATCAATAAGGTTGAAATCGATGAGATCTTAGGCCGCTGTAATTATTCAAAAGATTTTATGCGTACAGCCAACGATCTACAGATTTTAGATGCAATAAGCGGATGTTACGAAGAATTTAAAGTGCTTCAACGCAATTAATCCCTACTCTCTAAAATAGTTTTTAGATTAATCAATCCTTTTTCCAGGTCATTCCCCAGCAATTTATCTACGCTGTAAAAAATTGAAATGATACTAAGGGGAAAAGGTAAAAGCCCGCGAACACCCCATACTATTTTCGATTTTTTATGTTCCAATTCTTTAAGGCCAATATAGGTTAAGGAATTTAGCTTTATGGGTCTTACAAAAAGCAGACGCGTCTCCATGATAGCCATAGGTTTTAGTTTGACAATCTTCTGAGTTCCTTCCCCAATCTTTTTATTTCCTTTCCAATAAAATCCAGCTCCTTCTTTACCATCTTCCCCTTTAAATTTCAGGACTGCATCCGGATCTCTTTTAAACCAAGGCACCCAATGAGGTTGTTTTTTTAATTGACTAACATAATTAAAAATCTCTTCTTTAGAAGAATTGATGACCATAGTACGACTTAGGTCATACGACTTTTTTGCATAAGCATGCAAAAAAGCGAAAAAGGTGATAATCGCTATAATTAGGTAAAAAAAGAGGGTCATACGTAGGGGCTTGAAGTGCTAAAAATAGCAAATTTATTGGGATGCTTTATAGTCTTCCACAAGTTGTTCTGAATTTTTTATACACTTTTTAGTCCAGTTGAATTCAATTTCGAGTTTTTCTTCAGGAGTAAGTTGCCATGGCAACTCACTACGACGAAGTCTACTGGTTAAGGATTGTAAAATTATCGAAGCGGAAACCGATATATTCAGGCTTTCTGTAAAGCCTTGCATGGGGATTTTTAATCGAACATCGGCTTCTTTAAGAACTTCTTCCGAAAGCCCGTCTTTTTCCGTTCCGAAGAAAACAGCTGAAGGCTTTGAAATTTCAAATTCCTCAAGATCCCACGCTTCACCATGCGGGGTGGTTGCTACAATTTGATAACCTTTCTGCCTTAAGGTGGCAATACATTCCTTCGTAGAATTATACCGGTTTACATCTATCCACTTTTGCGCTCCCATGGCTATTTCTTTATCGATTCTCCTGGGTTGATGTTCCTCGATCACATGTATATTCTGAATTCCAAAGACATCACAACTACGTATTACCGCACTGGTATTGTGTAACTGATGAACATCCTGGGTAACTACCGTAAAAAAATTGGTACGCTTTGAAAGAACCTCCTCGAAAAGATTGTTACGACGGGGTGTTAAGAATTTTTTGAGATGCTCCAATAAATGCTGTTTTTCCATTCCCCAAAATTAAAAATTGAAGCCGAATTATAAGACCTTCTTAAGATTTTCTGTACTTATTTCAATATTAGCCTTCCGGGTTTTCAGAAGTGCTTATTTTTATAGTCATAAATAAAAGGTTATGAAAAAAATTGTTGTCTTAACCGGGGCCGGGGTAAGTGCAGAAAGCGGAATAAGCACATTCAGAGATGCCGATGGGCTTTGGGAAAACCACGACATTATGGAAATCGCTTCGCCTACCGGCTGGGAAAGAAATCAGAAACTGGTTTTGGAGTTTTATAATAAACGTCGCCGCCAGTTACTTGAAGTAGAACCCAATCCTGCACATCTTGCCCTGGCTAAACTGGAAAAATATTATGATGTTGAGATTATAACCCAAAATATAGATGATTTGCATGAACGTGCAGGTAGCACAAAAGTCACACATTTGCACGGCGAACTTTTAAAAGCAAGGAGCACTTTTAATGAAGATCTGGTTATGGATTGGAAAAAAGATATTAAAATCGGTGATTTTTGCGAGCATAACTATCAACTACGACCGCATGTTGTCTGGTTTGGGGAAGCCGTGCCAATGTTTGAAAAGGCCGCCGAAATTACGGCTAAGGCAGATATCCTTATCATAATAGGCACCTCGATGCAGGTATATCCTGCCGCGGGTTTAATGGAATTTGCACCTCGGGATATTCCTGTGTATTTCATAGATCCGAAGCCTAATGTAGCGCCGGGAAAACAATTGGAAATTATATCGGAAAGAGCTTCTAAAGGAGTTCCTCAATTGGTAGATAAGCTTATAAAATCTTCAGCATAAAGCTTTAAAAAGAATTAAGCCTGTAGTTTTAAAGATGGTTTGTAAGCAGTATATTTGGGGCTTTATAATTCAAACACCCACAACACAATGACCCCGCTAACCGCCATCTCGCCAATCGACGGCAGATACCATGCTAAAACCAAAAGTCTTTCGGCTTATTTTAGCGAAGAAGCCTTAATTAGATACCGCGTAAAGGTTGAAGTAGAATATTTTATAGCACTTTGCGAGCTTCCCTTACCTCAACTCAGTTCTTTTCCGAAGGAAAAATATTCGCATTTACGGGAGATTTATGGCAATTTTACTACCATAGATGCTCAGGCGGTTAAGGAAATAGAAAAAACCACCAACCACG
Organism: Salegentibacter flavus; assembly: GCF_900115145.1. Lineage (GTDB taxonomy): Bacteria > Bacteroidota > Bacteroidia > Flavobacteriales > Flavobacteriaceae > Salegentibacter > Salegentibacter flavus. The sequence continues at coordinate 126,976 of NZ_FOVL01000003.1, forward strand.
ATGTAAAAGCCGTAGAGTATTTTCTGAAAGAGAAATTTGATAAACTGGAGCTTCAGGAATTCAAGGAGTTCATTCATTTCGGCTTAACATCCCAGGACATTAATAATACTGCTGTTCCTTTAAGCCTCAGAAAGGCTATAGAAGATGAATACCTACCTGTTTTAGATGAAATTCGTGTTAAATTGCGGGAGCTTTCTCAGGAATGGTCTAATGTACCACTACTGGCCAGAACTCATGGCCAACCCGCTTCTCCAACCCGGCTTGGGAAAGAGATAGACGTATTCTCTGTGCGGTTGGAGGAACAACTTATCCAATTACATTACATTCCTCACGCCGCTAAGTTTGGAGGCGCTACCGGTAATTACAATGCGCATAAGATTGCTTATCCTAATATAGATTGGAAAGAGTTTGGAACCAATTTCGTTGAGGAAACCCTGGGTCTTCACCATTCTTTCCCAACAACCCAAATAGAGCATTACGACCATATGGCTGCCCTATTTGATGCTTTAAAACGCATCAATAATATTCTTATAGATCTGGATCGGGATATCTGGACCTATGTTTCTATGGATTATTTCAAACAAAAGATCACAAAAGGAGAAATAGGATCTTCTGCTATGCCCCATAAAGTAAATCCTATAGATTTTGAGAACAGCGAAGGAAATCTGGGGATCGCGAATGCAGTTTTTGAACACCTTTCAGCAAAACTACCGATAAGCCGTTTACAACGTGATCTTACCGACAGTACGGTGTTGCGTAATATCGGGGTTCCAATAGGCCACACGCTAATCGGTTTTAAATCTACTTTAAAGGGGTTAGGAAAATTATTGCTGAATAAGGAAAAACTCAATGCCGATCTTGAGGCAAATTGGGCCGTTGTAGCTGAAGCTATTCAAACCATCTTAAGAAGAGAAGGTTATAAAAATCCTTATGAAGCACTAAAAGGTCTTACCCGTACTAATGAGAAGATAAATAAAGAAAGTATTTCAAAATTTATAGATAGTCTGGAAGTTTCCGATGATATAAAAGACGAACTTAAAGCAATAACTCCTCAGAATTACACCGGGATTTAAATAAAAAATCCCGCCGGTAATAACAAAGCCAGGCGGGGTATCTTTTTATAATTTAAATGCACTAGTACTCTTCCTTGATTTCTACCTCAACCTCACCTTTAAAAATTTGAGCTATATTTCTAATTCCATCCAGATTAAGATCACCTTTTTCCATAGATCTCAGGAGGTTTAACATTCCTTGTGGTTGCATATCTTCTCCCAGTATTCTCGCAAGGCCTACCCCCCGACTGTCATCAAAACCAAATAAAATAAATTCGTCTACGGCATCCTCATCACCGGTGAAATAGATTTCGGCTTTGCGAAACCCGGAGCCATATCTCATAAGAAGTTGATATTTATCATTCTTAAGAATTTCCTGTAGTTGGACTTTTTCTTCCTGGTACACCTCTTCATTATCCCTTAAAGGATAAGCCAGCACATTTACCTTGCGTATACTTTCCAAAGTCTGCTTTTGATCTTTATCCAGGTCCTGGTTATTAGCCAAAAGACTGGCAGGAATATCCAGAGCAACAAAATTACTATTTTCAAGATTTTCAACATAGTATTCCTGGATGGAAGGCTCATTACCGCAAGAAGACGTCATAATCATCAGTATCACTAAAAACCCAAAAGTTCCGGAGTTTTTCATACTATGATTTTTTATCCAGATTGTTTAATTCATCTGCACCGGGCACTTTTAAATCCCGGGTTAATCTTGAAAGTTGAGAGAGATCGATATCGCCGGTAATACTAAGAATAACAGAGATTGGTTCCCCATCCTCTTGTCCTTCCAGGAACATAAAGAGTTCGCTTACCACATTTTCGTTTTTCCCCGGCTTTGAATAAAATTTAATATTCTTCCCGTCTTCGTTTACCCGCATTAGCTGTTCCAGGCTACCGTTTTTAAGATAAGTATCCACATCCCGGGCCATTTCAGAACGAACCTGGCTATTGGATGAAGTAAACATTTTTATCTCATCCAGATTTTCAATCAATCTAATATATTGTTGTGCTTCTTCATCTCCCTCACTAAAATCAACTTTAGCCAGCATTTTAAACATTTTACTGGTCATTATCATCGCATCAACTTCCTTCATATTTTCATATTTTTCGAAGGCCTGTGCATTGGTTATCATTGGCAGTAAACCAATAATAAAAAGTATCGCTATTTTCTTCATCTTTTTACTTTTCGTGTTTAATTATTTTTTCCCTGGTATTATTAAATTCTTTGAGATAAATCAGGTTCTTTTTTCTTTCATTCATCAATTCTGAAACCATTTGAAGGGTTTCCCTGGTTTTTTGAAGAGCTAATTCTTCACCCTGTATGGTTCCTAAATCATTATTTTCAGTACTGCCTAAATTTCTCTGCTGAAGGAAAAAAACTCCTATTGCAAGAATTATTATCGCCATAACTCCACCCCAAACATAAAACTTTTTAACTGAAGCATTTTTATAGCCTGGCTTTTGATTTTTTACTGTGGTTTGAAACTGGTCCTGGTAATGCATTAAATGTGGTGGCACCTCATTATGAGAAAAATAATTCCTTAAGTCTTTTTCTTCAGTAGACGAAATTCTACCCTCATCAAACTTTTTAAGTAATCCTTCAAGTTTATTTGATTCCATAATTGTTTGTATTAGTCCGTTTTGTAAATGATTTCTTACGCAATTAATAATATTGGTATAAAGCTTGTATATTCTTACATACCCATAAATTAAATAGAAATTCAGGAATTGTAAATTTACAATTCAAGATTTTTTTAATACTAAATCTATTATATTTAAATGACTCAAAAATTGTCATAATTAATTTTGAATTTACGATTTTGTGGGTAATTTTAGCCTTTTGACAAAAACTTAACATATATGAAAATTTACCGATTATTAGTTCTTTTCCTTTTTTCCTCCAGTCTTCTAATATCCTGTTCAAAGGACGACGATGATGTAATTGATGATGAAGTAGGAAAAACCGGTCCGGATAGAAACCTGGAGGTCGAAGACTTTATTTATAAAGGTATGAACAATATTTACCTCTATAAAACTTACGTACCTAAACTCGCCGATAGCTACTTTTCAACTCAGGCCGATTTAAATGATTTCCTTGATGATTTTGATTCACCTGAAGATCTTTTTTATGATGGTTTAGTTTATGAATATCGTGTAAAGGACAAGTTTAGCTTCATGACAGATGATTATATCGCGCTTGAAGAAAGGTTTGCAGGTACAAGTACAACAACCGGAATGAATTATGGGTTCTCATATCACCCCAACGATAATACTAAAGTATTGCTGTACGTGCGTTATGTACAACCAAATACTTCTGCCGCCGATGCCGGTATTGAAAGAGGAATGATCTTCGATAAAGTTGATGGCCAGGTTATGACCCCTTCCAATTATGGTTCTCTGGTTAGTCCGGAAAATTTCACCCTTCATGAGGCTGAATTTAATGAGGATAATGACGTAATAGCCCTTGACCAAACTTATGATCTTTCTAAAGCTCAATATACTGCCAACCCAGTATTTATTGCTAAAACGCTTGATGTTGATGGTAAAAAGGTGGGGTACCTGATGTATAACAGTTTTACCGCCGATTTTGACCCCGAGCTTAATGCTGCTTTTGCAAACTTTCAAGCTGAAGGTATTGATGAACTTGTGCTGGATATCCGCTATAATGGAGGAGGAAGAGTTGAAACGGCAGTAGATCTTTCCAGCATGATAACAGGGCAGTTTGAAGGAGAAATTTTTAATCAACAGCAGTGGAATCCATCTTACCAGCAATATTTTAAAGATAATAATCCAGATAGACTGGTCGACAGGTTTAATAATAAAATAGGTAATGGAGATCTGATAAACAGCCTTAATTTGGAGAAGGTCTATATTATTGCGGGAAGATCAAGTGCTTCTGCAAGTGAACTTGTAATAAACGGCTTAGATGCCTGGATTAATGTGGTGCACGTAGGTCAAAATACCGTAGGGAAGTTCCAGGCCTCAGTAACACTGTATGATTCAGACAACTTTGGTAAACAAAATGCCAATCCGGATCATAAATATGCAATTCAACCGTTAGTTTATAAATCGGCTAATGCCCTTGGTAATTCCGATTATGTAGATGGTTTAGTTCCGGATATTGCGGTTGATGAATATATAAATGAATACAAGCCTCTTGGTGATCCATCTGAACCATTATTGAAGGCAGCCTTAGAAGATATTCAGGGAATAAGAAAAGCATCTTATCTTTCTAAATCACCCGACCTTGAAGTACTTGATGAAGCCGGATCTGATGCTCCTGACTTTCAGAAAATGTTTACCGATGAAATTCCACCAGTTCTTTTCGAAAGAAATGATTATTAATATATCCTGATCTAAAAATAAAAGCCCCGAAGATTAATTTCTCCGGGGCTTTGCTTTTTTATTCTGTTAGGTAAATTCCATTGGGATTAATACCGGTTGAAAATTCATTCATTTTATTTCCTGCCTGGTCCAGGATTATAAGTTTTCCATCTCCGGTAAAATCGTAATTGGCAAAAGCAATATAAATTTCATCTTTTGCTACTTCAAAACCATACAATACCCCTTCATTATTAAATTGCATTAAAGCAGAGTCTGGTAATGCTTCGTCCCCCTGTCCTAATACATATACAGCGTCTTCCAAGGTGTAATAAAGCTTTTGTTCATCAAGGTTAAGGTTTGTAGGGTGCTCCTGATCATTAAACTTAATTTCCTGAACTATCTCCTGAGTAGTCAGGTCTATTTTTGTGATCTTTCCTGGAGTTTCTGTTTCAGCATAAGCAGGCAAACCTGAAGATAAAACCCACAAACTATTACCATTACTCACCATAGAGTTCGGCACATCTCCAACTTCAATTATCTCCTCAACTACATAAATGTTGGGATCCACCACAGAGATCTTATTGTTAAATCCAAAACCACCTTTATGGGCAACATATACTTTGTTATTCACAGTCATAATCCTTTCGGGCCCCTCCTCAACAGGGATAATCTCCTCTAATTGCAGATTTTCCAGATCATATACCGCAACAAAATCATCATCGGGATCCATTCCGTCTCCCCAGTTGGTTACAAAAGCTTTCTCATTTGAAAAATCAATAAACCTGGGGTTATCCAATCCGTTTTCAATGGTCACAAGGTTTTCAAAGGTATGGCGGTCAACTACCTCAATTTTTCCTGAAACATTCAAAACAATAAAAGCATAATCTCCATAAAATCCTATACTTTGTCCCGTATCTCCGGGCGACTCCCCATCATTTTCTTCAGCATAAATGTTGTTTTTGATCTCCTGAAGATCAGGATCAAGAAAAGAAACTGAACTATTTCCGGAACCGAAGTTCCCCTCGTTAAGTATAAATATCCCTTCGGAATAATTACCTAATTCCTCCTGCGGAATTTCATTAATCTCGTTATCGCTCTCACATGAGGCGAATAAAACAGCGCTAAACACTGTGGCCATAAAAAATCTGAACTTCATAATTTATAATTTAAAGGTGATTGAACTATTAAAATATCTTCCCGGCATAGGTCGCCCGGGCATACTCATATACTTTTCATCAAAGATATTTCTAACCTGAAATCCGATCTTCATAAAATCATTTCGACCAAAATTTCTGGCTATGCCCAGATTGGAAATTTGGTAATCCTCCAGGCTGTAATTATTATCTGAAGAAGTAAATATGCTCCCATTATATAAAAATTGATAAAAGATGGAATATCGCTTATAATTGTAGCCCAGAGAGGCTGTCGCCTTATGCTCGGGCACGTAGATTAGCTGTTTTTTGGTCGCCTGATTTTGGCTATGGGTCCAGGCGTAAGTGGCATTCAAATCAAAAATATGACTACCTATTGAATTGCTCCAGTCTAACCCGGCCTCCAAACCATAATTCCTGACTTCATCTGTGTTTTCAGGTCGCCATAATCCGCTGCTTGTGGGCACCCAACGCAAGAGATTTCTCGAATCTATAAGGTAACCGGCAAAATCAAACTTGAATTTTCTCAAACTGAATGTATGACCTAACTCCAACTGATGGGAAGTCTCCGGTTGTAAGTCTAAGTTTCCACCGGCATACCAGTAAAGATCGTTAAATGTGGGAATCCTGAAATTCTTTGAAGCTCCAAGCCTTAGTTCGTAATTTTCTGAAAATTTGTAAAGCCCATTTGCAGCAAACAACAATGGAGATTCATAATTGCTTGTCGCCTCTTTCCTGGCGCTTAACTGGTAACTGAAATCGCCCAGGCTATGTTTCAGCAATAGCGCAAAACTCCCAATATCACGACGATTGCTGCCGGTATTGGTCCCCTCTCCTCTTATTTGTTGGTATTCCAGGATGCCGGTCACTTTAAGATTCCGGGTAAACAGATAAGTAAGGTCCGTTTTCGCGATTCCGGTTTTGGCCCGACCGAAATTATGTTCCCCGGTTTGTCTATTTTCATAATACCGAAATGTTTCATCTAAATAAGCTAATTTGAACGAAGAGCTTAAGTCGCCGTAAAAGCCATTCCACTCCAGAAGATTGCGACTATTCACATCTTCAAACTTGCTTTTAGATGGGGCTGTAACAGTACCCGAAAAACCTCTTTCCCCCTGGTAGAAGTTGCTGTGAAACTTTAGAAGATGATCTTTATTCAAGCGATGAGCTACGGATAATCCCAGGGAAGTATTGCCAAAATCTCCGTTTTCATTGAATTGGTTTTCCCTTGGATATTCAAAATCATTTTCAGAAGTATGATGGGTTAGATTTAACTGAAAACTGGTTTTTTCAGAAGAAATAGCCGTTTTGAAAACGCCTGAAAAAGTTTCAAAACTTCCGTAGTCCAGTTTTAACTGGTTATGGAATTTCTCATCGAATTTAAAGCGATTATTTAAATGAACGCTACCTCCAATGGCCCCGCTTCCATAGAGAACACTGCCTCCGCCCGGCCGAATGGAAATATCATTAACTATCCCGGTGGGAATGGTATTAAAATCGGTTTGGCCTGTGAACTGAGAATTGATATTGATCCCGTTCCAGATCACCGCGGTTTGCTGTGCCGAAGTCCCCCGGAATGAGGCTGAAGAAACTCCACCTAAACCGTTTTCCCTGAAAAAGATAGTACTATTAAATTTCAATACTGAAGTAAGGGAAGGCTCATTTTCTCTTAAAATAGAATCATTCAGCAACATTACCCGACGTTCGCCCGAATCTCTTTTAAGAGATATATCGCTTAAGACCACTTCCTCCAACCTGGTCACAGATTCGTTTTGTGATAATGCGGGAAGGGCTAGAAGCAATCCCAGAAATAAAAGGTAATAACGATTTAGTTTCATTATACACCGACTTTTATCCCGAAAGTCTAAGAGTTAAATTAGTAATGCTTCTGGCAGGTCTCCTGGCTCGCGTCCTTGTTGTTTACCTTCCCATCGCGCTAGGCGACAGTGGTGTGAAGTGTGACAACAGGCATTCCGGTTACGGAACTTAGCTTACAGTTGCGGGAACAGCTCAGGAATTTTTGAAGATTCAAATCACCTGATTCCCTTTTAATCGACGACGGTACATTCCGGCGTCAAACCAAAATTTCAATGCCAAAAATAAACATTTATGTTTGCGAAGCACTAAAATTTTTAAATAATCTTACTTTTGAAGTCAAATCTGTAATCTTGAAATATCTCATTTCCCTTTTTTCATTACTATTGCTCTTTTCCTGTAAAAGCGAGGAAAAGAATGCTTCTACAATCCGAATTTCCGAAAGTAATCCGGTAGAAATAAAATATGCCAAAGGCTTCAGTATTGAAGAATTTAATGGTTATAGCATTGTGAAAGTGAATAATCCCTGGCCCGGTTCAGACCTTGACCTCACCTATCTTTTAGTTGAAGAAAACGCTAAAATTCCTGAGGATTTACGGTATGATCAGAAAGTTCAGATTCCCGTTGAGGAAGTGGTGGTCACTTCCACGACCCACATTCCGGCTCTGGAAGCCCTAAAGGTTGAAAGCAAATTGACAGGATTTCCCGGTCTCGATTATATTTCTTCGGAAAAGACCAGAGAGTTAATTAATTCGGGGAAAATAAAAGAACTCGGAAAAAATGAAAATATCAATACCGAAGTACTCATCGATCTTCAGCCCGATGTTGTAATCGGTTTCGCTATAGACGGAAACAACAAAACCTTTGAGAATATACAGAAGACAGGAATTCCCGTGGTTTTCAATGCCGATTGGGTGGAAGAAAACCCTCTTGGTAAAGCCGAATGGATTAAATTTATGGCAGCATTTTTCGGTAAAACAGCCCAGGCATCAACTATTTTTGATCAAATTGAAAATGATTATCTGGAAGCAAAAGAATTGGCTGAAACTGCAGAAAATCAACCTGATATTATTAGCGGATCGATGTACAAAGACCAGTGGTATATGCCCTATGGCAATTCCTGGCAGGCCCGGTTTTTCGAGGAAGCAAATGCTAATTACCTGTATAAAGAAACCGAAGGAAGTGGCAGCCTGTCGCTTTCTTTTGAAAATGTCCTTGAAAAGGCGCAAAACGCCGATTTTTGGATAAGCTCCGGTGAGGTGAACTCCTACTCGCAACTTTTAAATGAATCGCGGCACTATTCGCAGTTTAAAGCGGTGCGGGAAAAGAAGGTTTTTAGTGTTAGCCTGGAAAAAGGAGAAACAGGCGGGGTTTTATATTTCGAATTAGGTCCACAACGACCAGACTTGATTCTAAAAGATCTGATTTCTATTTTCCACCCAGATCTACTACCGGATTATGAACAAGTGTTTTTCAAAGCCCTAAAGGATTGATCCTAAGACGAAAATACATATTGACCTTTTCTTTACTGACATTGGCTTTAATTGGCCTGTTATTTCTGAATATAGGTCTTGGATCGGTGAAAATTCCCTTAAAAGATATTATCGCTTCACTTTTCAACCTTGAAGTATCCAGGGAATCCTGGAGGTACATAGTTTTGGAATACCGACTACCCAAAGCGATAACAGCTATACTTACCGGTTCCGGACTTGCCGTGAGCGGACTTTTAATGCAAACTCTCTTTAGAAACCCATTGGCCGGACCTTATGTGCTAGGTTTGAGCAGTGGTGCCAGCCTTGGAGTCGCAATTGTTTTTATGGGTGCAGGATTATTTGGCGGAGCCTTCTCGGCTTTTCTACTTTCCAAATGGAGCATCGTTATCGCCTCCAGCCTGGGAAGCTTACTTGTATTATTAGCTGTAATGCTGGCCTCTCTGCGCTTACGAGACACGATGGCAATCCTCATCATAGGTTTGATGTTTGCCAGCTTAACTGCAGCTGTAGTAAGTGTACTTGCGTATTTTAGTCCGGCTTCACAGCTTCAGCAGTATGTATTTTGGTCATTTGGAAGTTTGGGTAATCTTTCATGGGAGGAAGTTTCAGTGTTAGGTTTGTTTTGGACTATCGGAATATTTCTTTCCGTAGCAGGCATCAAAAACCTAAACAGTCTGTTACTGGGTGAACAATATGCAAAAAGCCTTGGGGTAAGTATTCAGAGAAACCGGTTGCTGGTAATTCTAGCCACCAGCATTCTGGCTGGTAGTATCACGGCATTCGCTGGTCCCATAGCCTTTGTAGGGCTTGCGGTCCCACATCTAATCCGGCAGGTAATTCCGGTGAATAATCACAGTATTCTTATTCCGGCAGTAATTCTCGGTGGAGCTATTTTAATGCTTGTTTGCGACATCGCGGCCCAAATGCCGGGCAGTGAATTCACACTTCCCATCAATGCGATTACCTCTCTTATCGGAGCGCCGGTGGTGATTTGGTTATTGGTGAGAAAACGCCGATTTTTATTCTGAAATGACTGAAAATAAACCACATAGCATCCTTAAAACTGAAGACCTGAATATTGGTTATCGCGGTAGGAATTCAGACACTATAATTGCCGAGAAAGTCAACATCGATATATTTCCCGGTCAACTTGTGGCGGTAATAGGAATTAATGGTATTGGAAAGTCAACCCTTTTACGAAGCCTTAGTGGTGTGCAGGAAAGCCTTTCGGGAAAGATATTTATTGCCGAAAAGAATTTAAAAAATCTCCCTCCATTAGAGCAGGCCGCGCTTATAAGCCTTGTACTCACCGGGCAGCCGGTATCTAAAAACCTGAGCGTTTTTGAATTAGTAGCGCTTGGGAGGCAGCCCTATACCAACTGGATAGGACGGCTCACTACAAACGACCTGAGACACATAAAAAAATCACTTCGCCTGGTCGATATTGAGAATCTGGAGAATAAAAAATGCTATGAACTGAGTGATGGGCAAATGCAAAAAGTTCTTATCGCCCGTGCCCTGGCCCAGGATACACCTTTGGTGATTCTTGATGAACCCACCACGCATTTAGATTTGTATCATAAGGCCTATATTCTTCAGCTTCTGAAAAAGCTCACCAGAAAAACAAATAAAGCAATTGTTTTCGCATCTCACGAAATAAACCTTGCCCTGCAGCTTTGCGATAAAATTCTGTTGATGCAGAAAAATGAAATTGTAATGGGAAGCCCAAAGGAACTTGTAAAATCGGGAGAGCTGTCCAGAATATTTCCTTCAGATCTTATTTTCTTTGATGAAAGCAGTTCCTCTTTCAAAATAAAATCCTGAAATAATTTCCCGTCTTAGTATTCCTTGTCCTTTTTGAGTGATATTTTTTTCAAATAAGTATCTTTGGAAAAAGCATCCTCCTCAATGGCCGATTCCTTATTACTCATTCTCCTTCCTGTCATCGCAATCGTTCTGGGATTTATCCTGGGCAAACTTTTTTCCGGACTGAAATACAAGGGAAATATCAGTAAAATTGAAGAAAGGAATAATCAACTATCACTTCAAATTGATGATCTTAAAAACCAATTAACCAGTATCATAAAAGATCATAAAGAGGAAATATTTGAAATAAAACAATCCGGAGCCCTTCAGTTGGAGAAGACAGAGAAAGAGCGGGAAGAAATACGCCGGGAAAAGGATTTTTTAAGCACGGAATTAACCCGGAGAAATTCAGAATTCGAAAATCTTCAGTTAAAGAATACAGAGCAAAAAGCCGAAGTAGAAAAACTTCAGGAGAAATTTACCAAGGAATTTGAGAATCTGGCCAATAAGATCCTGGATCAAAAATCAGAAAAATTCACTTCGCTCAACAAAGAGAATATTCAGAATATATTAAAACCGCTTCAGGAAAAAATCAAAACTTTTGAAGAAAAAGTAGATAAAAACAGCACCGATTTTATTGAACGTCACGCCCAGCTTGGAAAGCAGCTTCAATTTCTAAACGAGCAAAATCTCAAGATTAGCGAAGAAGCCACCAATCTTACTAAAGCCCTGAAAGGCGACACCAAAATGCAGGGAAACTGGGGGGAAATGGTGCTGGAACGGGTATTGGAACGCAGTGGTCTGCAAAAGGACAGCGAATATTTTGTTCAGCAGAATTTCCATACAGAAAACGGCAAACGCGCTATGCCAGATGTGGTGATCCATTTACCGGGAGAGAAGAAAATGATCATCGATTCCAAGGTTTCCCTCAATGCTTATGAACGCTACATCAACGAAGACGAAGAGAAACAGCGTCCCGGCCATCTAAAAAATCACTTGATTTCGGTTAAGAAACGGGTTGAGGAATTAAGCGCGAAGAATTACCATAACCTTTACCAGATGGAAAGCCCTGATTTTGTATTGCTTTTCATCCCCATAGAGGCTGCTTTCGCCATTGCCTCCAACCAAAACCCAAATCTGTATTCTGAAGCTTTTGAAAAAAACATCATTATTGTTACCCCTACTACCCTACTCGCGGTTTTAAAAACCATAGACAGTATGTGGCAAAATGAAAAACAGAAACAAAATGCAATCGAAATTGCTACACGAGCGGGAGCGCTCTATGACAGTTTTGTAAACCTCACCAATGAACTGGAAAAAGTGGGAAAACAGCTGGGAACGGTCCAGAATACTTATGAAGGAGCAATGAAGAAACTCACCGGCAAGGGGAACCTTATTGGCAAAGTAGAATACCTCAGGGAACTCGGTGCCAAAACTAACAAACAGCTGGATGGAAAACTTCTCGAACAAGCTAAAAACGAAGAAGAAGAAAAAGACCAAAATGATCGTCTAAATTTGAACTAATATGAACTGGAAACCATCTATTTTTACCTTTATTTTTTCCCTGCTCCTGTTTCAGCAGGCATTTACCCAAACCACCTATTTTCCTGAAGAAAGAGAATGGCAGGAGAAACAGGCCTCGGCATACAATTTAGATCTAACTGAGGTTGTAAAATTTGCCAAAAACAATGAATATACTGGACCAAAAGATCTTCGACAGGCAATTTTAAAAGGATTCGAACACGAACCCTATCACGAGATCCTTGGACCAACAAAACGCCGGGGTGGTCCGACAGGGATGATTATTAAAAATGGCTATTTAATCGCCAAATGGGGAGATACCAAAAGGGTAGATATGACCTTTAGCGTCACTAAAAGCTTCCTGTCTACCACTGCACTTATCGCTTTAGAAGAAAACCTTATAGAATCTGTTAACCAACCTGTTAAAGAACTGGTTTGGGATGATACTTTTGAAGGAAAGCACAATTCTAAGATCACCTGGAAACATCTTCTTCAGCAAAACTCAGACTGGAGTGGCAGCTTATGGGATACTTATGATTGGGCAGACAGACCCTCCAGGGATGGCAGCATAGACGATTGGAGAGCCCGGAAATTAAATGAACCAGGGACGCATTTTAAGTACAACGATGTTCGGGTTAACGTCCTGGCTTATTCCCTGCTTCAGGTTTTCCGGGAGCCACTACCTAAGATTTTAAAGGAGGAAATTATGGATCCTATTGGCGCTTCCCCGACCTGGAGATGGTTTGGATATGATAATTCCTGGGTCGATATTGATGGCCTTAAAATGCAATCGGTTAGCGGCGGAGGACATTCCGGTGGAGGATTGTTTATCAATACTGAAGATATGGCAAGATTCGGTTATCTGTTTTTGAATGATGGAAAATGGAGAGACCAACAATTACTCCAGGCAGAACTTATAAATGAAGCGATGACAGCTTCAGAAGCCAACAAAAATTACGGGTATATGTGGTGGCTTAATCGTGCTGAAGAACCTCAGTGGAAAAATATTAACCGGGATATCTTTTATGCAGCCGGTTTCGGTGGAAATTTCATAATTGTAGATAAAACCAATGATATGGTGATCGTAACCCGATGGTTAGAGCCATCTAAGCTTGAAGAATTTATGCAGATAGTGAATAAAAGCCTCAATGATGCAAAATAAATATAAAACCGTAGAAGAATCCCAGGTACGTATTTCTGAATTAATGTTGCCCTCCCACTCCAATTTTAACGGAAAAATTCATGGAGGCTACATTTTATCTTTATTGGACCAGATCGCCTTTGCCTGCGCTTCAAAACACTCAGGGGTATATTGTGTTACAGCAAGCGTAGACACGGTAGATTTCTTAAAACCAATCGAAATTGGGGAGTTGGTTACGATGAAGGCTTCGGTTAATTATGTAGGTAGGAGTTCTATGGTGATCGGGATTCGGGTGGAAGCAGAAAATATCCAGACCGGGGCGGTAAAACATTGTAATTCTTCACACATTACTATGGTTGCCAAAGATGAAAAAGGAAAAGCTGTCCAGGTTCCGGGTTTAATTCTTAAAACCGATAATGATATCAGGAGGTTTGCCCAGAGCATTAAAAGAAAAGAGATCAAGATTAAAGACAATGAGGAATTTCAGGCTACCGATTTTAATTCTGAAGAATACCTGCATATCGTGGAGAAATACAAAGTAAAAATCGAAAGGTGATTTTGAAGTTCAACGGATTCATAGCAGCTTTATTCGCTGCCATAATTATCGCCTATTTTCTTCCACAAGGCATTGAGATCTTTCCTTTAAAGACCATCACCGATATCGGGATTGGTCTTATTTTCTTTTTCTACGGGCTCAAGCTTTCTCCAGCCGAATTCAAGATGGGTTTTCTAAACTATAAAGTTCATATTGTAATTCAATTAACCACTTTTGTCGTTTTTCCGCTGCTGGCTATCATTTTATTGCCTTTTTTTGAAGCCGGTACAGGCTCCGATCTTTGGATCGCTCTTTTTTTCCTGGGCACATTGCCCTCTACTGTATCATCTTCCATCGTTATGGTTTCCCTGGCTAAGGGAAATCTGCCCACTGCAATTTTTAACGCAAGTCTTTCAGGCTTAATTGGAATAATCGCTACTCCGCTATGGCTGAGTTTCTTTATGAAAAAATCCGGGGAATTTGATTTTGGATCTATTATTCTGAAGCTTTTTCTTCAAATCATTTTACCGCTGATCATTGGTTTGATACTGCAACGTTTCTGGGGGGAATTTGCCAGAAAGAATAGTAAACAGCTGAGCCTGTTAGATAAAACAACCATTATTTTAATCGTTTATTCCAGTTTCAGCGCATCCTTTTTATCAAATTTATTCGAGAGAATAAGCATTCTTGAAATGACAAAACTGGGGGCTATGGTTGTCGTGTTATTTTTTGCGGTCTATTACGGCCTCGGCTTTTTGAGCAATAAACTTGGATTCAATACCCCCGACAAGATCACGGCTCAATTCTGCGGAACAAAGAAATCTCTTGTTCACGGGTCGGTTATGGTGAAAGTGATCTTTGGAAGTTCGGCCAGTACAGGTTTACTTTTATTGCCAATTATGCTTTATCACTCTTTACAATTACTTCTGGTTGCCTGGTATGCAGAAAGATATCGGAAACAGAGAATTATAGAGATTGAAACTGAAAAGTTATAAGTAGACTGCTATTTCAGCAATATTAATGGTGAAAAGAATCCATCCCAGAATCAAGAATAATCCTCCAAGGGGTGTAACAGGACCTAGAAAACGAGGTTTTCTTGCAAATGCCGAACCCAGGGTAAGTCCATAAATACTAAAGGAGAAGAAAAAGGTTCCGAGGATAAAGAACCAGGCTGTAAGTTGCTGAGAGATCCCAATAAACGGAAAACTTATTCCGGAAATAATCAAAATTAAGGCGTGAAACATCTGGTACTTCACTCCTGTTTCAAAACTTTTGAATTGATCTTCATTAAATCTTTTCTTTAAGGCATGAGCGCCAAATGCACCGAAAACAACGGCTAAAGCGCCATAAATTCCGCCAATTACAAGAACCAGTTCTTTCATATTTTAAATTCAAAAACCTCAGGGTAGGTCCAGGAGGTATGAGTTGGAAAAAAATTAAAAGTTCGAGGAAAGCCCCTGGATATTAAACCCTCAATGAGGGATTAAAAAACCCATTGTGAAATTCAGCATTCACAATGGGTCAAATTTATAAAAACTCCTGATCTTATTTACTCAGGTACATTTTTCTTCTTGAATAAAGATCGTAAAAAGCATCATCTTTTAAACTATCGATAAACAGAATACTCTCTCCGGTACTTTTCATTTCCGGCCCCAGTTGCTTGTTCACATTATGGAACTTGTTAAAGGAGAATACCGGTTGTTTTATGGCATAACCATCAAGCTTAGGATTGAAATCGAAGTCTTTTACCTTCTTCTCTCCCAACATCACCTTAGTCGCATAATTCACATAAGGTTCTCCATAAGCTTTCGCGATAAAAGGCACCGTTCTCGAAGCCCTTGGATTTGCTTCAATGATATAAACCATATCATCCTTTATCGCAAACTGGATATTGATCAACCCAACCGTATTTAGAGCCAGTGCAATTTTTTTGGTGTGATCCTTTATTTGTTGCATCACCAGGTCACCCAGGTTAAATGGTGGAAGTACCGCATTAGAATCTCCCGAATGAATCCCGCAAGGCTCAATATGTTCCATTATCCCAATAATGTGAACATCTTCCCCATCACAAATAGCATCGGCTTCGGCTTCAATAGCGCCATCCAGGTAGTGATCCAGCAGTAATTTATTGTTAGGTATTTTTCTAAGAAGGTCTACCACGTGAGCTTCCAGATCGTCTTTATTGATAACGATCTTCATCCCTTGTCCTCCAAGAACGTAAGACGGTCTCACCAGGATAGGGAAATCGAGTTCATCGGCAAGTGCAAGCGCTTCATCTGCAGTTTCAGCTACACCAAAATCGGGGAATGGAATATCATTATCCTTCAGTAGTTTTGAAAAGCTTCCGCGGTCTTCAGCAAGATCCAGCGCTTC
Source organism: Salegentibacter flavus (assembly GCF_900115145.1). Taxonomy (GTDB): domain Bacteria; phylum Bacteroidota; class Bacteroidia; order Flavobacteriales; family Flavobacteriaceae; genus Salegentibacter; species Salegentibacter flavus. Next base: position 143,190 of record NZ_FOVL01000003.1, read on the forward strand.
AAAGCTGGTTCCCATTATCTTTATTCCGTAACGAGCCAACTTTTCGGCTAGTTTAAGAGCGGTTTGCCCGCCCAACTGCACGATTACACCTTCAGGTTTCTCGTGCTGAATTATATCATAGATATGCTCCCAGAAAACCGGTTCAAAATAAAGTTTATCCGCAATATCGAAATCGGTGGAAACAGTTTCGGGATTACAGTTGATCATTATGGTTTCGTAACCACACTCAGAAGCAGCAAGCACTCCGTGCACACAGGAATAATCAAATTCTATTCCCTGCCCAATCCTGTTTGGACCTGAACCAAGAACTACAATCTTCTTTTTATCGGTTACTTTACTCTCGTTGGATACGTACCTTTTCCCATCGGGGGTTTCAATATCGGCTTCAAAAGTTGAATAATAGTAAGGAGTTTCAGCTTTAAACTCGGCGGCACAAGTATCAACCAGTTTAAACACACGGTTCACACCAAGTTCCTCTCGTTTCTTATAGACTTCACTTTCCCAGCAATCAAGCATATGCGCTATCTGGCGATCCGCAAAACCTTTTTGTTTTGCTTCCAGGAGAAGATCCTTCGGAAGAGAGTTTATATCATATTCTGAAATCTTTACTTCCAGACCATAAAGTTCTTCATATTGTCTCAGGTACCACATATCAATCTTGGTGATCTCGTGAATGCGGCTTAGCGGAATTCCCAGCTGGATGGCATCGTAGATCACGAAAACCCTGTCCCAGCTTGGGTTGGTAAGTTTATCAATGATTAAATCGTAATCTTTGTAACCCTTCCCATCGGCACCTAAACCATTTCTTTTGATCTCGAGGGATTGTGTAGCCTTGTGTAGAGCTTCCTGAAAAGAACGACCTATCCCCATCACTTCTCCAACAGACTTCATCTGAAGGCCGAGAGTCCTGTCTGAGCCTTCGAATTTATCAAAGTTCCAGCGTGGTATTTTTACAATCACATAATCCAGGGTAGGCTCGAACAGCGCTGAAGTAGATTTGGTAATCTGGTTATCCAGTTCATCAAGCGTATAACCTAGAGCAAGTTTTGTAGCGACCTTGGCAATTGGATATCCCGTTGCTTTAGAAGCAAGGGCCGAAGATCTGGAAACCCTTGGGTTAATCTCAATGGCATAAACTTCTTCTTTTTCATCGGGGCTCACGGCAAATTGCACGTTACAACCTCCGGAGAAGTCTCCAATACTGCGCATCATCTTGATGGCCAGGTCACGCATTTTTTGGAAGGCGGTATCACTAAGAGTCATCGCAGGAGCTACGGTAATAGAATCTCCGGTATGGATTCCCATAGGATCCATATTTTCAATAGAACAGATAATTACTACGTTATCGTTCTTATCTCTTAAGAGTTCCAGCTCGTATTCTTTCCAGCCTAAAAGCGCTTTATCGATAAGCACTTCGTGAATTGGTGAGGCTTCAAGACCACGGGATAGTAATTCATCAAAATCTTCTGCTCTATGCACGAAGGCAGCACCACTTCCTCCTAAGGTAAAGGAAGCACGGATTACCAGCGGAAATCCGAATTCCTGAGCTACTTCTTTTCCCTGCAGAAAAGAGGTTACAGTTTTAGCAGGAGCAACCGGCACATTAATCCTTCCCATTAACTGCTTGAACTTCTCGCGGTCTTCAGTGATATTAATCGCATCGATATCAACCCCGATAAGCTTTACTTCAAAATCCTCCCAGATTCCTTTTTCATCGGCTTCAATACAAAGGTTAAGGGCGGTTTGTCCTCCCATAGTAGGAAGAACGGCATCAATATTGGGATGCTTTTTAAGGATCTCAATTATTGATTTAGTAGTAAGTGGTTTCAGATAAACGTGATCTGCCATAGAGGGATCAGTCATTATCGTGGCCGGGTTAGAATTGATTAGAATAGTTTCAATTCCGTCTTCCCTAAGGGAACGCAATGATTGAGTTCCGGCATAATCGAATTCACAGGCCTGTCCAATTACGATAGGACCTGAACCTATGATCAAAATACTTTTTAGATTCTCGTTTTTGGGCATTTTATATAGTTGTGTTGATGATAAAAATAACGAAGTGACAGGATATAAAAAAAGGCGTTACTAAAAAAGTAACACCTTTATTTTTAAAAAACCAAATTTTCATTAGTGTTTATGTCTGTTTTCAGAAGATACAGATAATTTCTTTCTTCCTTTAGCCCTTCTTCTGGCCAGGACTTTTCTACCGTTAGCACTTGCCATACGCTCTCTAAAGCCGTGCTTGTTTTTTCTTTTTCTCTTAGATGGTTGAAAGGTTCTTTTCATTTTAAATATCTTTAAATCTTCTGATAATTCGTTTTCTTAGTCTCTTAAAAACTGCGTGCAAATATACAAAGCTTTTTAACTCCTCCAAACACTAATTTGAAATAATTTCTAATTGTTTTTATTACCTTTGCGCTCTGCAAAAATACAGTATTTATGTTCAATAAGAATATCAAGATCGTTTTAGCGGGGATAATTTTATCCCTGGCCATCTGGCAGTTTATAGAAGGAAATATAGGAAACGGAATAATGTGGGTTCTTTTATCCCTCATTTTTGTTTTTCTATACTTCAAAAACGAAATGATATTACTGGCGTTTCTAAGACTGAGAAAACAGGATTTTCCCGGAGCTAAGAGATGGCTGGACAGGATTAAAGATCCTGAAAAAGCCCTTACCCAGAAACAACAAGGTTATTACTGGTATCTCCACGGTCTTATGGTTTCTCAAACCAATATGACCCAAGCCGAAAAATTCTTTAAGAGAGCTATTAAACTCGGACTTTCAATGGATCAGGACCTGGCGATGGCAAAATTAAATCTTGCGGGTATTGCAATGACCAAACGTCGAAAAAGAGAAGCCACCAATCTTCTTGCTGAAGCTAAAAAACTCGATAAACACGGGATGCTGAAAGATCAGATAAAAATGATGAAACAACAAATGAAGAAAATCTAATTTTTGGATGATTTTCGTTAATTTCTACAAGTCTTTAGAGAATCGATACTTTTAACAAGTATTTGGGCAGTTTACCGATAAATTTTCAATAAACATACTGCTTCATATATCTTCGTATTCCCAAACCCCACCAATTGGAATACATGAAGAAAATATTACTTGTTTTCTTACTTATTTTTAGTATCAAAGGCTGGCCCCAGCAGAAAGAAAACGACAAAATTTCTTTCTCTGAAGCTCTTGCCCTCCACTTGCCCTCCTATAAACAGAAAGCCGAAAAAGCTTATCGATTAAGAAATTTTGAAGAAGCTAAAGTTCTGTTTGATTCCCTGGTGAATTATAAATTAGCTGGGAGTTTTATGGATGATTTTGGTTTTAAAAACCTTAAAGGCAAAGAAGTTTACTTATCTAAATTCAAAAAACCAGTTTACCTCCTCACCTATGCCTCCTGGCACGTCCCCGGAAAAGGAGAACTTCCCGCACTCAATAAACTCGCAGAAAAATATAGCAAAGAGATAGATTTTGTTGTCGTATTTTGGGATGAGAAAAAAACTGTGAAAGATCTGTCGAAAAAATTCAATCAGCATATTTCAGTGCTTTATGTAGATGAAACAGAAAACGAAGGGGCTTTTGTAGTACAACAGCTCAAACATTCCCTGGGGCTTCCCACCTGCTTTCTACTGAATGAAGAAAAGCAAATAATGAAGATTAAGAGAAGTGTTTTTCATCCCTACGGGATTTCGGAAAAGGAATCTTTTGATATGAATTATGAAGCTATTGAAGAGGGAATAGCAAACCACCTGCTTATGCAGGAAAGATCAGGAATGGATTTAGCTCTTATGCCTGAATAACTACAACAAAGGCGCCCAAAGCCTGGAGAGTGCTTCTTTTATTTTTTCTGAATAATGACGATTTCGCCAGTCTTCGAGATTGAGTTCCTCGCATTCCAACAAATCGTTATTGAAAATATCAAGCATTTCCCTGGCAATGTATTTATCGTAAACAAAAGCGTTTATTTCAAAGTTAATATCAAAACTACGGTTATCGAGGTTACAAGTTCCAATAGTGCTTACCACCCCATCAATCACCATTGTTTTTGCATGGACCATACCCTTAACATAATGAAAAACCTGCACCCCCGATTCCAGTAATTTTTCGATATAGGAATTAGTTGCGTGCCGGGCTACAACCGAGTCTCCAATTTCAGGAATTATGATTTTAATTTCAATCCCAATCCTACTAGCAGTGCACAAGGCAGTTAATATTTCATTATTTGGGATAAAATAAGGGGTGGTTATATACACATATTCTGCAGCGGTATTAATCGCGGTAAAAATTGCCTCCATGATATTTTGCCAGTCGGTATCTGGACCACTGGCGGCAATTTGAATTGCGCTTTTTCCAGCAGGCTCAATAACCGGGAAAAAATCATCTTTTATTTCAATTTCTTTACTGGTTATAAAGTTGAAATTTAAGAGGAACTGTGCCTGTATAGATTTTACGCCGTGACCTTCAATTCTTAGATGCATGTCCCTCCAGTACATCTTTGTAAGTTCCTGCTCTTTATAGTTCACATATTCATCAGAAATATTAACTCCGCCAATAAAGCCTATTTTTCCATCAATTATTACTATTTTTCTATGGTCTCTATAATTGAGTTTTCGGGTTAGATTAGGAAACCAAACCGGCATAAAAGGAAAAATCTCAATTCCACAGGAATTCATCCGCTTAAGTGCTTTTGAACTTATAGAACTACCCACATAATCATAACTAATTCGTATTTCTACTCCTTCTTCGGCTTTGTCACAAAGGATGTCTATAAGCCTCGTTCCTATTCTGTCGCTTTTAAAAATATAATATTCGAGGTGAATATGTTTTCTTGCCCTTTTTAGATCGGCAAAAAGGGTTTCAAACTTCTTTTCTCCATTAACCAGGATATCTACCTTATTCCCGAAGGTAAATGGCTTGGTTTGATTGTTTTGCAACAGCCTTACTAGCTTTATCTTATCATCTACAAAAAACTTCTCCAGGTGTTGGAGGTCACGATCCTGGAGGATAAGTAAATCTTCCCACCTTTTGATCATCTTGTGATCGTAGACTTTTTTACGATTGAAGATCTTATCCTTTCGGTATTCCTGTGCGAAGAAATAATAGATGATAAGCCCGACAACAGGAAGCACAACAAGGGCAAACAGCAAAGAAATAGTCTTTACCGGCTCCCGGTTATGCATAATTTCATATCCGGCAGTAATAAAAACAATCAGGTAATAAAAAACCAGTATAAACCACCAGATATTATCCTGTATGAAGTTCATCTATTGGGCAGAGGTATAAACCTTCTTCTCTTTGGGGATTTCTATGTAATAGGTTTTACGAGAGGCATTGTTGAGATGGGCTTCACGCAACCAGGGATTATGCAATTTTAAAATTTTGTAATTGATATTGAACTCCTTAGCGAAATCAGCAAAATCTGAAACTGCTGTATCAACCTTAACTTTACGCGTTGGTACATGATTGTAAAGATGTTTGTCTTCAAAATTAAATCCGTATTTCTTGGGGTCGTTCATAATTTCCTTTAGTGCAAGGATCCTAAAAACATAGCGCCCCGTTTCTTCGCCAAGCAACAAATCATAATAATCGTTTACTTTTTGTCTATTCAACTGCCGTTGTACTCCGCGATCTCCGGCATTAAAAGCGGCGGCCGCAAGGGTCCAGGTTCCGAATTTCTCTTTGGATTTTTTCAGATATTTACTGGCAACCCTGGTAGATTTTTCAATGTGATAGCGTTCATCTACATTATCATTTATCTCAAGTTTATAATCTTTTCCGGTACCTTCCATTATTTGCCAGAATCCCACAGCTCTAGCTGGTGAGATAGCCTGCGTAAGACCGCTTTCTATTACAGCAAGGTATTTGAAATCATCGGGCACACCTTCTTCTGCGAGAATAGGTTCAATGATAGGGAAATATTTATTGGCACGTTTCAGCAACAGCAAGCCATTGGATTGCCAATAGGTGTTTACAAGTAATTCGCGGTCCATTCTTTCGTGGATATCCTGAAGATGCAATGGCACCTCTTCCCCGGCAAAATCCATCTTCTCCGGCACCGGCAAGGCGTAAACATTATAATCTTTTACCGCTGTATTATCCCTGTCCCCCTGTTTCTCATTTTGTTGATTTTCCTGACTCTCTTTATAGGGAGTTTGCTGCACAGCATTAATACTAATGGCAGCTATTCCTATAATTCCGGCTCCCATCAAAAGGTTTTTAACTAACTTCATCTTCTCTCTTTTTTAGTTTTTAATAATCTTATTAATTTCCGAAAAAATAGAGAAATCATTTCCCAATTTCTTCATGAATTTTCTTTTTTATTTTTCCGGTAAGAATAATTTCCGGCAGATGTTTATTAAACCAGCGATATCGGTTGATTACCATAACGTGGGTTCCGCCTTTTACTTCTATAAAACCATTAATATACTTTGCCGGAAATACCTCGTCTTTATCTCCGTGGATATGTATGACGTCTTTTCGGGGTTTATCGCAATCCCATAACACCATATTTTTTATAGCCCAGTTTAGATAGCGATGATTCCTGACCGAAAGATATTTTCTATACAATTTCGCTCGTTTCTTAATGAATTCCCCTACGGCTAACTTCTCAAAATAGTCTACATAATCCAGCAAACTAACAGGCAAGAACTTAAACAAACCGGTTTCGGCCGCAATTCGCATTCTGCGAGGTAATTCAGCTCTACATTTCACACTGGATATAATAATAAGTCTTCTTACCTCAATAAATTTACACATTTCCTGTACTATAATACCCCCAAAAGAAACGCCAATTAAAACAGGGTCCTTATGCTTAATATATTTAAGCAGTCTTTTAGCATAACTGGTTAGGGCTTCATCTTCCTGTGGAATGATCCATTCCAGAAAATGCATCTTAAATTTATCTTTAGGAAGTTCGATAAACTCAAAAATTGAAGAATTCGCGGCAAGACCGGGCATAAAATAAACATGAATCAGCTCCTTATTGTCTTCCATTTTAACAAGTATATAACACTAAAGGCAGGTATAAAGCCGTAAATTTATCAATCAAAATTACTGCTATTTTATTGGCTTTCACAACCGAAAGAATAAAAATAATGAAGATTCTTCTGAAGAACGCACTCCCAATTCCGGGATCTTCTGAATTCCGGAGAAAACCTGCTTTATTTTTATTTTATTCTGAAAAAAAACCCACCAACCAATCTAAAAATTTTGTGATAACCTGGAAACATCTGAATTGTTTCCACTCCCCTCCTGCGCAGGCAAGACCGGACTAAAATCCCTAAAGTGATGAATGCTGAAGATTTGAAAATTACTGATAATGAATTCCTAAGACAATTTGAAGTTAGCATAAACAACGAATTGGCCGCGATAGAATACGTCCAACAAGAAAGAAAAATATTTCTGACCAAATTGCAAATGTCTGATGTGCTTAAAGAGCAAGGCTATATGGAGCCTTTCATCAAGGCTGTTCTGGAAGAAATCAAGGAACGAAATACCAGGGTGATGCCTACCAGCCCTGAGGTTGCGAAATATATGCGAAAAAACAAAAGACTTTACAAAGACCTGCTCCCGGTTGGAATTAACATCTAAGCCGGTAGCGGTTCCGAAATAAACTGCACACGAACCAAACCGTCTTCATCGATCTTTTCCAGCTTGACATGGTGAAGAGTATTTACCAGTTCTGGATCCCAGGGAGCTTTAATTTTCACGTAATTCTCGGTGAAACCATGGATATAGCCCTCTTTGTTTTCACCTTCAAACAGAACGGTAAATTGGTTGCCTATTTGACTTTCATAAAAAGCCCTGCGTTTTTTAGCTGAAAGACCCCTTAACATTTTGCTTCGTTTCTTTCTGACCTTAGTGGGAACAACTTCCTGCATTTCAGCTGCAGGAGTATTATCTCTTTCAGAATAAGTAAAGACGTGCAGGTAGGAAATATCCAATTCGTTAAGGAAATTATAGGTCTCCAGGAAATGTTCATCTGTTTCACCAGGAAAGCCAACAATAACATCTACGCCTATACAGGCATCGGGCATTGTATATTTTATTCGGGCAACCCGGTCTACATAAAGTTCCTTCATGTAGCGGCGACGCATTTGCCTCAGGATCTCATTACTGCCACTCTGCAGCGGAATGTGAAAATGAGGTACAAAGGTTTCGCTCTGAGCTACAAAATCTATGGTTTCATTCTTAAGCAAATTAGGCTCAATGGAAGAAATTCTTAGACGCTTAATTCCTTCTACTTCGTCCAGGGCTTTTACCAGGTCGAGAAAGGTGTGTTCATGTTTTTTATTTCCGAATTCACCCTTTCCGTAGTCTCCGATATTTACACCGGTAAGAACGATCTCCTTTATTCCTTTTGCTGAAATTTCAGCAGCATTTTTCAGCACATTTTCGAGCTTATCGCTGCGTGAGATGCCACGAGCCAATGGAATAGTGCAATAAGTACATTTATAATCACAACCATCCTGTACCTTCAAAAATGCACGGGTTCGGTCTCCAAATGAGTAGGCTCCCACATAGAAATCGGCTTCATCGATCTCACAGGAATGCACTTCCCCGTGCTCATTCTTGGTTAGATCGTTCAGATAATCGGTAATCTTGAATTTCTCGGTGGCTCCAAGAACAAGATCTACCCCATCTACATCGGCAAGTTCTTCTGGTTTCAACTGGGCGTAACATCCTACACCTACAACAAAAGCATCCTCATTTGTCTTTTGAGCATGTTTTACAATGGTTTTAAAACGCTTATCGGCATTATCGGTAACCGAGCAGGTATTGATTACATAGATATCAGCCTTCTCATCAAATTCAACGCGCTGGAATCCTTCATCTTTAAAGGAACGGGCAATTGTTGATGTTTCTGAGAAATTGAGCTTGCAACCCAACGTATAAAATGCCACCTTCTTATTGTCCATACATCTGCCTGTTTCTGTTTGGGTTAATCGATTTTAAGGGCTGCAAATATACCAACTTTAATCCTTTTAAGAAAACCTGTAAAGAGATTGGAATCAGGAATAATTGAAAATGATCGTGGAATTTCAAAATCTTATTAGCCTCTCCTCCACTTGCTGGTTTCTTCAAAAACGTGTTCCAGGATCTTTTTATCTTCTTCGGAAAACTCTTCGTTTCGGCGTTGCATCACGATCTCTGCAACCTCAAAGGCCTTCTGGGTTTTGTAAGTTGTCATCCCTCCGCTGCCACCCCAGCTGAAACTAGGCACAAAATTTCGTGGAAATCCGGCTCCAAAGATATTGGCACTTACCCCAACTACAGTTCCCGTATTGAACATGGTATTTATTCCACATTTACTATGGTCGCCCATTAGAAGACCACAAAATTGCAGTCCGGTTTTGGCAAAACCTTCCGTTTCATAATCCCAGATGCGAACTTCAGCATAATTATTTTTCAGGTTGGAGTTATTGGTGTCGGCTCCAAGGTTACACCATTCGCCGAGAACGGAATTTCCTAAATATCCATCGTGCCCTTTATTGGAATTAGCGAAAAGAACGGCATTATTGATCTCTCCTCCGGCCCTGCAATAAGGTCCTAAAGTAGTAGGTCCGTAGATCTTAGCGCCCATTTTTACTAAAGTCCCCTCGCAAACTGCCAGAGCACCTTTCATGAGACTACCTTCAAGGATTTTCGCGTTTTTACCTATATATATTGGTCCTGAAGAGGCATTTAGCGAACAGTTCTCAACCTCGGCCCCTTCTTCCAGAAATATTCGTTCGGGATTCTTAACATAATTCGATTTGTGAATGGGTTGGGATTTTCTGTCTTTGGTTAAAAGCTCAAAATCTGCTTCTATTGCCTGTCCGTTTTTGGAAAAAATATCCCAGCTATGATTTATCTGAATTACTCCTTCAGCCAATTCTAATTGCTCATAATCCTCCAAAGCGACCTCCTGATCTTCATAAGCGTGAAAGGCCACAATATCTTCTTCATGAAAAATCGCCTGATTGGGTTTCAGGCTTTTTATCTGCAGTATAAATTCAGGGGTTGGTAAAAAAGAAGCATTGATCATTACATTTTCCTCCAGTTCCACCATTGGCCATTTTTCAGCTAAATAATCTTCAGTAATTGTAGAAGTAGTAGACTGTAATACATGTTCCCATTTTTCCCGAATAGTGAGAATTCCAACTCTAATATCGGCGACGGGCCTTGTAAATGTAAAAGGGAGTAAGCGGTTCCTGGCGGAACCGTCAAATAATATATAATTCATCCGCACAAATTTAGGGCTCAAAGTTACAAGTAAAATTAAAACTGAAAAGTATCCTTTTTTAAAATGCCGTTAATTACTGGCGGTTTCAGAACATAAAATGATAAAAAAAAGTCGCCTAATTGCTTAGACGACTTTTGTATAATAGGTAACAAAAAACTTATTTCTTAAATTTCTTGTATTTGTTTTTAAACTTGTCAATTCGACCTGCACTATCAACCAACTTGGTTTGCCCGGTGTAGTATGGGTGTGAGGTTCTTGAAATTTCCAATTTCACCAAAGGATATTCAGTACCATCAACTTCAATGGTTTCTTTGGTATTGGCGGTAGATTTAGTGATAAACACATCTTCGTTTGACATGTCTTTAAAGGCCACTAATCTATAATTTTCCGGATGGATTCCCTGCTTCATCGCTTTGTTCTTTTTTATTTTTGGAAGTGCAAATTTAGGCAATTCAATTATAAATGCAATAGCATTGACTAAAATATTTTTAATTTCACCTGCGAATGTAACGTTTTGCTATATTTGTTTACTAACCGCTATCTAACCAATCTTTATAAATTATGGAAATTCAAAAGACAGATTCAAAAGGAATTATTATTAATTACGGGGTCCTTTTGGGAATCCTATCGGTGGTTCTGGGGGTGATTATGTATGTCACTAACGCCTATTTAAATCCCAGTTTTTACTTTAGTATAGTTTCTTTCCTGATTATGGTAGTGGTTATCGTTCTTGGAATAAGAACATACAAAATAGCCAATCAAAGTTACCTCTCACTTACTGAAGCCTTAAAATTAGGACTTGGAATCGCTCTTGTAGGAGGAATTATTGGCGCGATCTGGCAGCTGCTTTTAATGATGGTTATCGAACCTGATTATATGATGCAAATGGCAGATATGCAACGCGAGGTAATGCTGGAGCGCTTTCCAAATATGACTGACGCTCAAATTGATGATGCAATGGCTATGAATGAAAAATTTTCTTCGCCCTGGATTATGATGGCAATTGCAATTATCGGAAGTTTGTTCTTTGGTTTCCTTATTTCTCTGGTAACAGGATTAATAATGAAAAATAAGAATCCTTACGAAGCTTAGAATATGCAAATATCTATCGTTATACCATTATTAAACGAAGAACAATCTCTGGTAGAATTATATAATTGGATCGCAAAAGTAATGCGATCCAATTCCTTTTCTCACGAGATCATCTTCATTGACGATGGAAGTACCGATAATTCCTGGAAGACAATTGAAGCTCTTTCTGAAAACGATGCTGCCGTAAAAGGCATAAAATTCAATAGAAACTACGGAAAATCCCAGGCCTTACACGCTGGTTTTTTGCGTGCACAGGGGGATGTGGTCATCACTATGGATGCCGATCTCCAGGACAACCCTGAAGAGATCCCTGAGCTATACAAAAAGCTTAAGGAAGGCAAGTACGATTTGGTTTCAGGATGGAAAAAGAAACGCTACGATCACGTTCTTACTAAAAACCTTCCCTCAAAGCTTTTTAATGCAGCAGCCCGAAAGACATCAGGAGTAAAACTTCACGACTTTAACTGCGGATTGAAAGCCTATCGCCGTGAGGTTATAAAAAACATAGATGTTTACGGAGAAATGCATCGCTATATTCCTGTTTTGGCTAAAAACTCCGGTTTTTCTAAAATAACCGAGAAGGAAGTAAAACACCAGGCCAGAAAATACGGCACGACCAAATTTGGTGCTGAAAGGTTTATTAATGGTTTTTTAGACCTGATAAGCATCTGGTTCCTCTCTAAATTCGGGAGACGCCCAATGCATCTTTTCGGCGCATTGGGAGTTTTAATGTTCCTCTTTGGGTTTATTGCCGCCGGTTGGATAGGGATTTCTAAACTATGGAAGATGTACCACGACGAACCGAATATTCTTGTAGCCCTTAACCCCTGGTTCTATATCGCTTTAACCGTAATGATAATTGGCTCACAACTATTCCTTGCAGGCTTCCTGGGAGAACTAATCCTGCGTTCTAAAAGGGAAAAAGAGCAGTACCTTATTAATAAAACCACTCCTAATTTATAATTCTGTTAGAGCATTAATTCTTATTTTTGTTAAGCAAAATAATTAATCATGTCTGAAATTAAACCCGAAATCCTGGCCAAAGCTAAAGCCTGGCTCACCGATATATTCGACGAGGACACCAAAACCCGTATCAACGATCTAATAGATAATAATCCCAGGGAACTTGAAGAAAGTTTTTATAAAAACGCAGCCTTCGGAACAGGTGGAATGAGAGGTGTCATGGGCGTCGGCACCAATAGAATCAATAAATATACCCTCGGTAAAAACACTCAGGGCCTTTCAGATTTGCTGAAAAGTGAATTCAAGGGTGAAACACTTAAAGTAGCAATTGCATATGATTGCCGCAATAATTCTAAGGAACTAGCACAAATGGTTGCAGAAGTATTTTCGGCCAATGACATTGAAGTTTATCTCTTTTCTGAGCTTCGGGCAACTCCGGAACTTTCATTTGCTGTAAAATACCTGGATTGCCACGCCGGGATTGTGCTTACCGCAAGCCATAATCCGCCGGAATATAATGGTTACAAAGTTTACTGGCAGGATGGTGGCCAATTGGTGCCGCCACAAGACGCCAAACTTATAGATATTATCAATAATCTGAAATTTGATGAAGTAAAATTTAAGGCCAGGCCCGAATTAATACATAGTATCGATAAGGAAGTTGATGAAGCTTTTCAAAATGCTTCAGTTAAAAACGGAAGCTTCGATACTCCGGCTTCAGCAAAAGATGCTCTAAAGGTTGTTTTTACTTCCCTACACGGAACTGCCATCACTGTTAATCCGCAGGTATTGGAAAAAGCAGGATACAAAAATGTTTTTATCGTAAAAGAACAGGAAAAACCAGACGGACAATTTCCTACGATAAAATCCCCAAATCCTGAAGAGCCGGAAGCCCTGGAAATGGCGCTTAAACTCGCTGAAGAAAAAGATGCAGATATCGTAATCGGGACCGACCCGGATGGCGACCGTTTGGGCGTTGCCGTACGTGATTTAAATGGTAAAATGATACTCCTTAACGGAAACCAGACTATGCTGGTAATGACCTGGTTCCTGCTGGAACAACATAAAAAACAGGGAAAATTATCAGATAATTCTTTTGTTGCTTCTACCATAGTTTCAACGCCAATGTTGAAGAATATCACCGAAGATTACGGCGTTCAATACCACGAGGTTTTAACCGGTTTTAAATGGATCGCAAAACTTATAAAAGATAATCCATCTCTCGATTTTATTGGTGGTGGGGAGGAAAGCTTCGGCTATATGGTTGGCGATTTTGTTCGTGATAAAGATGCGGCTACCGCTACCCTACTGGCTTGCGAAATCGCAGCACAAATGAAGGCTGATGGAAGTTCATTTTACGAACAACTTTTAAAACTTTATACCGAATATGGTCTATACCGTGAAGAACTTATCGCTTTGGTGAAAAAGGGAATTGAAGGCGAAGCCGAAATCAAACAAATGCTTATTGATCTTCGCGAAAATCCCTGGAAAGAAATTGACGGAGAAAAAGTTGTTTTAATTGAAGATTTCCAGGCTTCCAGGGCTAAAAACCTTCAGGATCATACTGAAGATGAGATCAAAATCCCGAAATCTAATGTGCTTATTTATTATACTGAGAATGGCACTAAGATAGCGGCCCGTCCCAGTGGTACAGAACCAAAGATCAAATTTTACATCAGCGTAAATTCTCAATTGGATTCTATAGAAAATTTTGATGCAGAGAATCAAAAACTGGCTGAAAAAATAGAAAGGATCAAGAAAGAATTACAATTAGGCTAATCGCCGATCTATATGAGTTATTTCCGAAAAATTCTTCAGTATGCCATACCTTATAAGAGGTACGCCATATTGAATATTATTTGCAACATTTTTTATGCGGTTTTCAGCACCCTGTCTTTTATCGCATTAATTCCCGTAATCCAGGTTCTATTTGACAAAACCAAAAGGGTGACTGCAAAACCGGTATGGGATGGCCTGGGAGGAATAAAAGATTATGTAACCGGATATTTTAATTATCAAGTAACACAGAAGGTGGCCGAAGATGAGATCTCGGCCCTTCTTTTTATTTGCGGGATAGTGGTGCTCTTATTTCTACTGAAGAATATTTTTGGCTATCTGGCTGCATATTTCATTACTTTTTTAAGAAATGGTGTTTTAAGAGATGTTAGGGATGCGCTCTATAAAAAGATTCTTGCCCTACCCGTTTCCTATTTTTCTGAAAAAAGAAAGGGCGATACCATCTCCCGGATTACTGCCGATGTAAATGAAGTTCAAACTTCTTTTCTTTCAATTTTAGAACTCATTGTAAGAGAACCTCTTACAATAATTTTCACAATCATCGCAATGTTGATGATGAGTGCCAAACTCACCATCTTCGTTTTCGTGTTTTTACCTATCTCGGGTTTCATTATTTCGCTGATTGGAAAGAAATTAAAAAAGCAATCGCATAAAGCCCAGGAGGAAAACGGCTATTTTCTATCGGTGGTAGAAGAAACCCTTAGCAGCCTGAAGATCATAAAAGGTTTCAATGCCGAGGATAAAATGCAGAACAGGTTTCAGGCCTCTACAAATCGCCTGAACCATATTCTTAATAAACTTATAAACCGTCAGAACCTTGCCTCGCCTGCAAGTGAATTTCTAGGAATCTTCGTAATAGTTATAATTCTTTGGTTCGGTGGCCAAATGGTGTTGGTCGAAGGCAGTCTGGATGCGGCTACTTTTATCGCATTCTTAGGTTTGGCCTATAATATATTAACTCCGGCAAAGCAGATCTCTAAAGCTTCTTACTCAGTTAAAAAAGGAAATGCCGCAGCCGAAAGGATTCTGCAGGTTCTGGAAACTCCATCTACAATTACAGATAAACCCAACGCGGTTATCAAAGAAGATTTTGAAGACAATATTAAAATAGATAATATAAGCTTCAGATATGAAGAGGAAAATGTCCTGAGGGAGTTCAATTTAAAAGTAAACAAGGGTGAAACCGTGGCTTTGGTCGGGCAGTCGGGCAGCGGAAAATCTACAATCGCAAACCTAATCACGCGTTTTTATGATGTTAATGAGGGTAGCATCAGCATTGATGGGATCAATATAAAAGATATGACCAAGAAGTCATTAAGAAATCTTATGGGCTTGGTCACCCAGGACTCTATTCTATTCAATGATACTGTAAGAAATAATATTGGGCTTGGTAAAGATGATGCTTCTGACGAAGAAATAATTGATGCACTTAAAATTGCCAATGCCTGGGAATTTGTAAAGGATCTCCCAAAAGGCCTTGAAACCAATATAGGCGATGCCGGAAATAAACTAAGCGGTGGACAAAAACAAAGACTTTCTATCGCACGGGCGGTACTTAAAAATCCGCCCATTATGATTCTCGACGAGGCGACTTCAGCCCTGGATACCGAAAGTGAAAAACTGGTACAAAAGGCCCTGGAGAATATGATGAAGAACAGAACTTCTATTGTTATAGCTCACCGCCTATCTACGATCCAAAATGCTGATAAGATTGTAGTGATGCAAAAGGGAGAGATCGTTGAGGAAGGTAAACACCTTGAATTACTTCAAAAGAAAGGAACTTACCAAAAACTTGTGGAAATGCAGTCCTTCGATTAATAAGAATGTTTGACTTTCTGAAACCTATAAATTCAGCTTAAACTTAAATCAATAAAAAATGGATGAAAGTAGGTCTTCATCCATTTTTCAGAAATTATTTTCATCTTGGGGCAAATGAAAATAAAAGAAAGATTTAATTCGTTTTCATTGGGGCAAAAAAGATTAAATCATTTTGATAATGTAAATATAATTCAATATAATAATATTCCAAATATTTTTTCACCTTTAATCGATGTTTTTTGTTTTTAATCGATATGTGTCTTTATAATCAGCGGTAAAATCCTACATAATATTTACTTTGAGTATAATTCATCAAATTTAAAGATTTATATACCTTTAGCCTTTTTAAATGGGAATCCAACTTAAATCCAAACCCATTGGTAAACTCCGAAAATTTGTTAATACAACGTTTAAAGGAAAAAGCTTCAGCCGAGACCGCCTTTAAAGAGCTTGTTAGTCTATATAAAGAAAGACTTTACTGGCATATAAGGAATATGGTCAAGGATCACGACGATACCCATGACGTGCTTCAGAATACCTTTCTAAAGATCTACAAAAACATAAATCAGTTTAAAGGAGAAAGCCAGTTATACTCCTGGATGTACCGCATTGCCACCAATGAGGCAATAACCTTTCTTAATAAAAAAGCTAAACGATCACAAATAAGTTCACAGGAACTACAAGACCATTTGATCTCCAACCTGGAAAGTGATGTTTATTTTGAGGGAGATGAGATTCAGTTGAAACTTCAGAAAGCCATCGCAAGCCTACCCCCAAAGCAACAACAGGTGTTTAATATGAAGTATTTTGAGGAATTGAAATATCGTGAAATAGCAGAGATTCTGGATACCAGCGAAGGAGCCCTAAAAGCCTCATACCATATTGCAGTAAAGAAAATAGAAGAGTATCTAAAAAAGAATTAAACCTTTAATGAAATTTGGAGTCTAAAAAACAAATGAAGAAGAAGAAATTATCATATCGTAATGACCCGGGTTTTTCAGTTCCTTCAAATTATTTTGAGGAACTGGAAAGGGATTTATTGGATATGGTCCAACATTCTGAATCTGAAAAAGTTCTGAATAATATTGAAGGTTCCGGTTTTAAGGTTCCGGAAGGCTATTTTGAAAGCTTTGAAGTTAAATTACCAGGGAATGCTTCACGAGAACCTAAAATTATTCCGCTATTTAAAAAGGAATACATGTTATATGCTGCAAGTATAGCAGCTATAATTATTGCCCTTGCAGGATCGCTTTATATTAATCCGGCTCCTGTAGATTCCTGGGAAAACATAGAATTATCAGTACTGGAGAATTATATAGACGATAATAATATAGACCTTACTACTACAGAAATTTCAGGGTTCCTTTTTAACGATGGAATTGTAGTGGACGATTCTAATTTTAATGAAGTTAACTCAGAAGCGATGTTGGATTATCTGGAAGAAAATGTAGAAGACCCCACATTTATTCTTGAATAAAGAGATTATGAAAAAAATTATAGTATTATTTCTAATGTTTCCCGCCTTTATGCAATTGCAGGCGCAATCTGAAGACAGGGAAGCTCACCGGGAACGAATTAAAGCCCTGAAAACCGCCTATATTACTCAGGAGCTTAACTTAAGTACCAAAGTAGCCGAAAAATTCTGGCCCATTTATAATGATTATGAAGCCAAGAGAAAAGATCTGCACCGCCGGGAACACGTAAATATGGACTTAAGTAATCCAGAATGTATTAGTGAAGATCAGGCAAATGGAATGCTTCAGGAATATCTTGATGTAGAAAGAGAAGAATACGTAATAAAAAAGGAGCTTTTTCGGGAACTTAGAAAAATTATTTCAGCTCAGGATATCATCAAACTTCATAAACTGGAAGATGAATTCCATAAAAAGCTAATTAAGGAATATCGCGCTAAAAAAGATCGCGATAAAACCCAGGAAGAATAAAAATATTTAGTTTTTTGGTTAGTTAGTAGTTAGAGTCCCGGTTGAGAAATCTTCCGGGGTTCTTTTTTATTTGAAATTTAGTCGAGATATTCTTCCTTTACCTGCTGCATAAGCAGTAGAATCATTCAGGAACCTCAGCGTAAAGAAGCTTTCGTCTGAAAGCTGATCCCAGTGCTCCCCCCCATCAGTGGAATACGAAATTCCTGTAAATCCGGTGGCCAGTACATATTTACCTTCACTGTTTGGCACATATCTTACACTGCTTTTATAGCCCGGTTCCTGTCCTTCTCCAACTAATTTCCAGGTTTTACCGCCATCGATCGTAATTGCTTTATTGGCCGAATTATCATCGGGATTGGTATAATCTCCACCTATGATTATTCCCTTATTTTCATCATAAAAATCTATGCTGTATCCACCTGTGGTTTCTTTTCCCTGAATAAGCGGGGTCTCAAACACCTCCCAATTTTCCCCCTTATCCGGAGAATAAAACACCCTGGATTTTTTTCCTCCGGAAAGCATCCAGGTTTTATCGCCAACAACAGCGATATTAGAATTACTGGCAGCGAAAGCGGCTTCCCCTTCTGCAACTTCCGGCAACACACTACAGTGTATTTTCTCCCAGCTCTCTCCCCCATCCCGTGTAATGATCACAGATAAACAATTTCCTGTAGGATCTCCCATTGCAATACCTTCAAGGTCATTCCAGAAGATCATAGAATCATAAAAAGCTTTTTCATGGTCTTCGCGATATACAAGTTCCATTTGCCCGGAATTTCCCGTTTTATAAAGCAAAGCGGGGCTACCTACGCTTAACACAAATACATCATTACTAGTGCTGGCCACGGCTCTGAATTCAGGAATATAATCTCCGTCTTTTAAAGCTCCGGTTTTCATTTCTCCTGTTTGACTGTTAAAAAGTCCGAAAGTTCCTTTATTTGCGGCAAAAGCCAGATTATTTCCTATGATCTCAATGGCACGAATACTTAAAGAATCGTCTTCAAAAATATTTTCGATCTCAACACTGCTGAATTCCTTCGCTTCAGGTGTTTCATATTTTTCTGATTTATCAGATTTGCAGGAAAAGCTTAGCAATAAGGCAAGGAAAAGTATTTTTTTCATTTGGAATTTAATTTCGGTCATAGTGCCCTTTAAGGGATTTTGACCAAAGATAAATTTTTCTGAAGATAAACTGCCACAGAACAAGCTCACGAGATAACCAAAATTGAGATAATAGTTGAATTTAGAACTAAACCTTGGATTTTCTGAATCTCGATTATCGAGTAAAAAAACCTACCTTTGCAGCCTTAAAATTTGATTATGCGTTTACACAGAAATTTGGTTTTTGCAACCCTTGATGCCCTTTCAGAAATTTTCAACGAAGGCGCTTATGCCGATAAAGTGATAGCAAAAACCCTAAAGCGCGATAAACGCTGGGGAGCTCGGGATCGCGGTTTTATTGCTGAAACCACTTACGAAATCGTGAGATGGAAAAGGCTTTATGCTGAAATAGCCGAGGTTAAAGAACCCTTTGACCGCGAAAACCTATTTAGAATTTTTACCGTTTGGGCCACACTTCGCGGAATAAAATTACCCGATTGGCCACAATTTGAAGGAACACCAACCCGCCGAATTAAAGGTAAATTTGACAGCCTGAGTAAAATCAGGAAAATGCGCGAGTCTATTCCGGATTGGTTAGACGAAGTAGGCGTAGCCGAACTGGGAGAAAAAACCTGGGAAAAAGAAATCGCTGCATTAAACCAACAAGCGCCTGTGCTACTTCGGGTAAACACCCTGAAAACCACACCCGAAAAACTTCAGCAATTATTAAAAGAAGAAGAAATCATTGTCCACAAAATAAAAGGTTATCCTGAAGCTTTACAGTTAGAAGAGCGGGCCAACGTTTTCCAAACTCAGGCCTTTAAAGACGGACTTTTTGAAGTGCAGGATGCCTCTTCTCAACTCGTCGCTCATTTCCTGGAGGTAAAACCCGGAATGCGCGTAGTAGATACCTGCGCCGGTGCCGGAGGAAAAACACTTCACCTGGCCGCACTTATGGAAAATAAAGGCCAGATAATCGCTACGGATATCTACGGAAATAAACTTAAGGAATTAAAACGTCGTGCCAAACGGGCCGGAGCTCACAACATCGAACCCCGCGAAATTGATAGCACCAAAGTCATCAAGAAATTATACAACACCGCAGATCGGGTTTTAATTGATGCCCCTTGTAGCGGACTTGGAGTCCTTAGCCGAAATCCTGATGCCAAATGGAAATTGCAACCTGAGTTTATAGATAATATTAAAAAGACGCAGGCTGAAATTATCGCCAAATATTCCAAAATCCTGAAACCAGGAGGTAAAATGGTCTATGCCACCTGTTCTATTCTCCCTTCTGAAAATCAGCAGCAGGTAGAATTCTTCCTGGCTTCAGATGAAGGTAAGGACTTCAAGTTGGTAAAGGACCAAAAGCTTCTTTCTTCAGAAACAGGATTTGACGGATTTTATATGGCCCTATTGGAAAAGAAGGAATAATCTCAGTTCATTTTTGCTGCCTTAAAAATACTCCCAGGGGAAAAACCCTTGGGTGATTTTACCCGTTTTTTATAGGAAACTCTTTTTCGTTTTGAATTTTTTTAATTTCAGAATATGAAACCAGCACGCTGCTGGACCCAAAAATGGCAACAACCAGGCGGATGGTTATGAGCTTGTGCTTAATTGGCAAATTGGGATTAAAATTATAGACAAATGAAAAAACTACTTCTTCCCTTTCTCCTGTTATTATTTGCATGTTCTGATGAAGATCCGGCTTTAGAAATTCCACTCGAAGCAGAAGAGAAATTTTCTGATGAAATTTTCTTTTCAGAATATATTGAAGGTAGCTCTTTCAACAAAGCTCTGGAAATCGTAAACCTAACCGGGGAAACCATTGACCTGGAAGCCGAAACTTATTCCATTAAAAAACAGCAAAATGGCAGTGGCGACTGGATGAGCGAACTTATGCTTACCGGAGAAATTACTAAAAACGATGTCTTTGTAATTTCAAATGAGTCGGCTGATATTCCTGAATTAATCGAAAATGCCGATCAACTAAAAACCGGTTCTCCACTTGATTTTAACGGCAACGACCCTATCGGGCTTTTCAAAGATGGAGAATTGATCGATGTAATTGGCGAGACTGCTAATGCTGATGATTTTGCGAAAGACCAGACTTTGCGAAGAAAAAAATCTATTACCGAACCTTCCAAAACCTATAATAATCAGCATTGGGAAGTCCTGGAACTTAATACCATCGATGATTTAGGGAAATATTAATTATCAGGATTTAAGGCTTTGTATTGATAGTTAAAAATCACAATAATTCACATATGTATTCTCCTGAAAAAACCTAAATTTGTGTTTTCTCAAACAACACAAAACAACCTGGAATGATCCTTTTCTTCGGAACCCAATCTGCCAAGGTTTATGCGGTAGAAACGCATACCACCCTTTCGGCGCAAGACATCACTAAATTAAACTGGCTTTTCGGAAATACCCAAGAACTCAACAAATCTGCCCTGGCAGATTTTTTTGTTGGGCCCCGTGCCGCCATGATTACGCCCTGGAGCACCAATGCCGTGGAGATTACCCAGAATATGGGAATAAAAGGCATAATCCGCATCGAGGAGTTTATGAAAGTGGATAAGAATTTTCACGATTTTGATCCTATGCTTTCTCAGAAATATGAAAAACTGGACCAGGATATTTTCGATATTCATATCAATCCTGAACCAATCATGGAAATCGATAATATCGAAGCCTATAACCAAAAAGAAGGACTGGCTCTAAATCCGGAGGAGGTAACTTACCTCGAAAATCTGGCTAAAAAATTAGGAAGAAAACTAACCGATTCTGAAGTTTTCGGATTCTCTCAGGTTAATTCAGAACACTGTCGTCATAAGATCTTCAACGGCACTTTCGTGATTGATGGAGAAGAAAAACCTATTTCCCTTTTCAAAATGATCAGGCAAACATCAGAAGAAAATCCAAACGACATTGTTTCGGCATATAAAGATAATGTAGCCTTTGTAAAAGGTCCACGCGTGCAGCAATTTGCACCAAAAAAACCCGATGTTCCAGAGTATTATGAGAACAAGGATTTCGATTCAGTAATATCGATAAAAGCTGAAACCCATAACTTCCCAACTACCGTAGAACCTTTTAATGGCGCTGCAACCGGAAGTGGTGGGGAAATTCGGGACAGGCTTGCAGGTGGAAAAGGCTCTTTACCGCTTGCAGGAACCGCTGTTTATATGACGTCTTATTCCAGGATGGATGAAAATCGTTCCTGGGAAAAAGGAATGGCCGAGCGGGAATGGCTCTACCAAACCCCTATGGATATTTTAATAAAGGCATCAAATGGTGCTTCAGATTTTGGAAATAAATTCGGGCAGCCACTTATCGCAGGTTCTGTACTCACCTTCGAACATGCTGAGCATAACCGAAGCCTGGGCTACGACAAAGTAATTATGCTGGCTGGTGGAATAGGCTACGGAAAAGCAGACCAGGCACAAAAAGACGTTCCGAAAAAAGGCGATAAAATAGTAGTTCTGGGAGGTGAAAATTACCGCATTGGGATGGGGGGTGCCGCAGTGTCCTCTGCCGATACCGGCGAATTTGGCAGCGGCATAGAGTTAAACGCTATTCAAAGAGCCAACCCTGAAATGCAAAAACGCGCCGCCAATGCCATACGCGGAATGGTGGAAAGTAAAGAAAATCCAATTGTTTCTATCCACGATCACGGAGCCGGGGGACATTTGAACTGTCTTAGCGAATTAGTAGAAGAAACAGGCGGCAAAATTGACATGGATGCTTTACCCATTGGAGATCCAACCCTTTCAGCAAAAGAAATTATTGGAAATGAATCCCAGGAACGCATGGGACTGGTAATTGGGGAAAGCAATCTGGAAATTCTTCACAAAGTTGCCGATCGGGAACGCTCACCAATATACGAAGTTGGAGATGTAACCGGCGATCATAGATTCACCTTTGAAGGGAAAAAATCCGGGCAAAAACCGATGGATCTTGAGCTTGGAGACATGTTCGGGAGTTCGCCACAAACCGTTATGACCGATAAAACCGTTCAAAGAGATTACGATGCAGTAAATTATGCGTCCGATAAAATATACGAATATCTAGAACAGGTGCTTCAGCTGGAAGCTGTAGCCTGTAAAGACTGGCTTACCAACAAGGTAGATCGATGTGTTTCGGGCCGTGTGGCCAAGCAGCAAACTGCCGGTCCTTTGCAACTTCCACTAAATAATTGTGGAGTGATGGCCCTGGATTACAACGGAAAAGAAGGGGTTGCCACCTCCATTGGCCACTCCCCTGTTTCGGCACTGGTTGATCCTGTTGCCGGTTCAAAAAATTCTATCGCTGAGGCCCTTTCCAATATTGTTTGGGCACCGCTCGAGAAGAGTTTAAAATCTATTTCTCTCTCTGCAAACTGGATGTGGCCCTGCAACAATGAAGGCGAAGATGCTAGATTATATGAGGCGGTAAAAGGAGTTTCAGATTTCGCGATCTCCCTGGGTATTAATGTGCCTACCGGGAAGGATTCGCTTTCTATGAAGCAAAAATATAAGGATGGTGAAGTTATATCTCCCGGAACAGTAATTATTTCAGCGGCGGGGCATTGTGATGATATCAGCAAAACTGTGGAACCTGTTTTACAGAAAAACGGTGGAGCTATCTATTATATCAATTTGTCTCAGGATTCCTTCAAACTTGGGGGATCTTCTTTTGCCCAGATTCTTAATAAAGTGGGAAATGAAGTCCCAACTATCAAAGACGATAAAAAATTCGCTGAAGCTTTTAATGCAATTCAAAGTCTTGTCAAAAACGACCAAATTCTTGCCGGCCACGATGTGGCTTCAGGAGGTTTGATCACCAGTCTTTTGGAAATGTGTTTTGCAGATGTAGATCTTGCAGCGGAATTTGATCTTTCATCCCTGAATGAAAAAGATTCGGTTAAACTGCTCTTCAGTGAAAACTGCGGAATTATTTTTCAAGCAAAAGATGCTTCTGCTGAAGCTATTCTGAAAGAAAAAAACATCGAATTCTTTAAAATTGGAAAAGTCATTGAAGGAGATACGGTTTCCATCATAAACGGGGAAGAAAAGCTAAGCTTTAATATTCCGGAATTGAGAGATATCTGGTACAAGACTTCCTTCCTTCTGGACAGAAAACAAAGCGGAATAGATAAAGCCACCGAGCGTTATGACAATTATAAAAAGCAACCACTGGAATTCAATTTTCCGAAGAATTTCAGCGGCCAACTCCCTTCCTTCGAAGGAACCAGAATAAAAGCGGCCATCCTTAGAGAAAAAGGGTCAAATTCTGAACGGGAAATGGCGCGGGCAATGTACCTCGCAGGATTCGATGTGAAGGACGTACATATGACCGATTTGATCTCGGGTCGGGAAACTCTTGAGGATATACAATTTATCGCAACTGTGGGAGGATTCTCTAATTCTGATGTGCTGGGAAGCGCAAAAGGATGGGCGGGGGCTTTCCTTTATAATGATAAGGCTAAAGAAGCACTGGAGAATTTCTTCAGAAGAAAAGATACTTTGTCCCTGGGTGTTTGTAACGGCTGCCAGTTATTTATTGAATTAGGCTTGATTAATGCCGAACATGATCAAAAGCCAAAGATGCTCCATAACGAATCCCATAAGTTTGAATGCAACTTCACTTCCGTAGAAATTCAGGAAAACAATTCAGTGATGCTTTCAAATATGGCAGGTAGCAAACTGGGAATTTGGGCCGCTCATGGAGAAGGAAAATTCAGTTTCCCTTATGAAGAAGAGCAGTATGATATTCCGGCGAAATACGGCTATGAAGGTTATCCTGCAAATCCGAATGGTTCACATTACAATGCTGCCATGCTTACCGATAAAACAGGAAGACACCTTGTGATGATGCCTCATCTGGAACGTTCTACTTTCCCATGGAACTGGGCGTATTATCCTGAAGATAGAAAAGATAAAGTTTCCCCCTGGCTGGAAGCTTTTGTAAATGCCAGAAAATGGCTGGATAAGAAATGATTAATTTCTTTTTAAAACGAACCCCGTAGAAAAATTCTCTACGGGGTTTTTTATTTTTATAAAAAACACAATGAATTGATTTTAAATTTATTACAAAGGCTTACGCCTATTATAATAATGTTTGAATTTAATTTAATCGGTCTTCTTTCATTAAGTTTTTTCAATACTTCTTAATATATCTTTGTCTATTTTAAAAATTCAATTTGAAATAGCTTGCAATTTTCCTATTTTGCAAGGGATTTATTAATACCACACAAATGAACCAACCCAAAAGACTTTTTGACTTTCCATATTATCAGCTGGAAAACTTTCCTCTGGAAAAATCCCTGGTAACAAAATACGACGGACAGTGGAAGTCCCTATCAACCAAACAATACATAGATCAGGCAAATAAAATTAGCCGTGGTTTATTGAGATTGGGGGTATTACCCAATGAAAAGATAGCAGTGATCTCTACCACAAACAGAAGCGAATGGAATGTACTTGACGTTGGTGTTTTGCAACTTGGTGCCCAAAACGTACCGATCTATCCTACAATTTCTGAGGAAGATTATGAATACGTTCTTAACCATAGTGAGGCTACTTATTGTTTCGTATCAGATACTGAAGTTCTTGAAAAAGTAAGATCTATACAGTCAAACACAAGACTCAAGGAAGTTTATAGCTTCGATGAGATTTCGGGATGTAAAAACTGGAAAGAGGTTCTGGAACTGGGTGAAGATAAAAGCAATCAGGAAGAAGTTGAAAAACTAAAGGAGGCTGTTAAGCCAGATGATCTGGCTACCCTTATATATACTTCCGGTACCACCGGAAGACCAAAAGGGGTTATGCTTTCACATAATAATATTACAAGTAATGTATTGGGGAGTGCCACACGTGTTCCCTTCGAGGTTGGAACTTATGTTTCACTGAGTTTTCTTCCCGTATGCCATATTTTTGAGAGAATGATTCTGTATTTATATCAGTATTATTCAGTTTCTATTCACTTTGCAGAATCTATCGAGAAGATTAGCGATAACCTTAAGGAAGTGAAACCTCACGTGATCTCTGCCGTTCCTCGAGTTCTGGAAAAAGTTTATGATAAAATAATAGCAAAAGGCTCTACCGTAGGAGGAATCAAACAAAAGCTTTTCTTCTGGGCTGTAGAACTGGGCTTAGAATATGAACCTTATGAGGCAAACGGTTGGTGGTATGAAACCCGCCTTAAACTTGCCAGAAAATTAATTTTCTCTAAATGGAAAGAAGGTTTAGGTGGTAATATTGAACTCGTAGTTTCGGGATCGGCAGCTTTACAACCTAGACTAGCACGCGTATTTGCCGCCGCAGGAATTCCGGTAATGGAAGGTTACGGCCTAACAGAAACCTCGCCCGTAATTGCGGTTAACGACCAGCGTAATTATAACTTCAGGATTGGTACTGTTGGTAAACCCCTTGAAAATGTTGAGGTAAAAATTGCCGAAGATGGGGAGATTCTCTGCAAAGGACCAAACGTAATGTTAGGCTATTACAAAGAGCCCGAAAAAACCAAGGAAGTAATAAATGATGATAATTTCTTTCATACCGGAGATATTGGAGAATTGGATAAAGATGGTTTCCTGAAGATTACCGATCGGAAAAAAGAAATGTTCAAAACTTCAGGCGGAAAATATGTAGCACCTCAAGTGCTGGAAAACACGATGAAGCAATCCCGTTTTATCGAGCAGATTATGGTTATTGGCGACGGTGAAAAAATGCCGGCAGCACTGGTTCAGCCTAATTTCGAATTTATTCAGGAATGGGCGAAAAGGAAAAATATTGACCTGGGAGACGGTTCCTATAAAGTCATCGCCGAAAGTGACCGCGTAAAAGAAAGAATTATGGAAGAGGTAGATTTCTATAACGAGAAATTCGGAAAATGGGAAAGAGTAAAGGTCATTGAGCTAACTCCAGAGGTCTGGGGAATAGATGAAGGCCACCTCACGCCTACTATGAAACTAAAACGTAGAAATATTAAAGAAATCTATAAAGACAAGTACAACAAGATTTACGGTTATGATTAATCGATAAAGTTTTTATTAAATTCCAGTTAAAACTCTCCCTAAAAGGAGAGTTTTTTTATGTAATTCCCTTAAATTTAAGATTCCCCTCTTCTACCTTTCGATTTTTGCTGATTTATTATGCGTGCATAATATTTTTTCTTAACTTTGGGAATCAAGTATCAAAAATGAAGGAAAAAACGATAGATTATGTTTTGCGTGCCACCTGGATGGCAGTTTCAAAGATGTATAATGAAGAAGCCGGAAAGGCCGGTAGTACGATGGCCACCGGTTTCGCTCTTTTAAGCATCGATCCGGAAACCGGCACCCCTTCTACTTCACTGGGTCCCAAAATGGGAATGGAAGCTACCAGTCTTTCCAGGATATTAAAGACCATGGAAGATAAAGGCCTTATTCTACGCCGGAAGAACCCAAAAGACGGGAGGAGCGTTCTTATTCACTTAACCGATTTTGGTCGGGAGATGCGTGATTACTCCAAAAAGGTCGTGTTAAGATTTGATGAGGCGGTAAAGGAATCGGTTTCTGAAGAGGATCTGAAAACCTTTATTGAAGTTGCCAATACCATAATGGATCTGATTTCAGAAAAAAAGATCTATAAAGAAGAAATTAAACTGAAACATTGATTTAGAACTTATCAGCTGGAAAAAGCTGAAACATTAAATAAAGAAACGAAAACCTTATAGTAAAATTTGACTAACAACATGAAAAGAAGAATCAATAAAGTGGCCGTAATAGGCTCCGGAATTATGGGGAGCGGGATTGCCTGTCACTTTGCCAATATTGGCGTAGAAGTACTCCTGCTGGACATTGTGCCCCGGGAACTGAATGAAAAGGAAAAGAAAAAAGGGCTAACTCTGGAGGATAAGGAAGTTAGAAACCGGTTGGTTAACGAGTCGTTGCAAAGCGCTTTAAAATCTAAACCTTCTCCAATCTATCACCAAAAATTTGCCAACCGTATCGAAACTGGAAACCTGGAAGATGATATATCGAAAGTTTCAGAAGCAGACTGGATTATAGAGGTTGTTGTAGAACGTCTGGACATTAAAAAGAAGGTCTTTGATGACCTGGAAAAACACCGCAAACCAGGAACTCTTATTACTTCAAATACTTCGGGAATTCCAATTCACCAAATGAATGAAGGCCGCAGTGATGATTTTAAAAAGCATTTTTGTGGAACCCATTTCTTTAATCCGCCCCGTTATCTTAGATTATTCGAAATTATTCCCGGGCCAGATACTTCAGAAGAGGTCCTTGATTTCCTTAATGAATATGGAGAAAAATTCCTCGGAAAAAAATCGGTGGTAGCTAAAGATACCCCGGCATTTATTGGAAACCGGGTAGGAATTTTCAGTATAATGAGCCTTTTCCATATGGTTAAAGATATGGGAATGACCATTGAGGAAGTCGATAAACTTACCGGGCCCGTAATTGGGCGCCAAAAATCTGCCACCTTTAGAACAGTTGATGTGGTAGGACTGGATACTTTAGTGCACGTGGCCAACGGACTGCATAAAGGAGTACCAGAAGATGAAGAACATGAACTTTTTGCCTTGCCGGATTTTATCCAGACAATGGTGGACAACGAATGGTACGGCAGCAAAAGCGGCCAAGGATTTTATAAGAAAATAAAAAACGAGGATGGTTCCAGTACCATAAAGTCATTGGATCTGGACTCTTTGGAATATCGCGACCAGAAAAAAGCTTCTTTCGCTACGCTGGAAGAAACTAAAAGCATAGACAATGTAGAGGACCGTTTTGAGGTTTTGATCAACGGAAAAGATAAAGCCGGAGAATTTTACCGAAAAAGTTTCGGGGCGCTTTTCGCCTATGTTTCCCATCGAATCCCGGAGATTACTGACGAGCTCTATAAAATAGATGACGCGATGAAAGCTGGATTTGGCTGGGAACACGGTCCCTTCCAGATCTGGGATGCCGTTGGGGTAAAAAAAGGAATCGAACTTATTGAAGCCGAAGGCAAAAAACCTGCCGCCTGGGTAAATGAAATGCTGGAAAGCGGCAAGGAATCATTTTATACCGTTAAGGAAGGGAATACCTATTTCTATGATATTCCTAAAAAGGAACACGTAAAAATCCCTGGCCAGGATGCTTTTATCATTCTTGACAACATCCGGGAATCCAAAGAAGTATTCAAAAATAGCGGAGTTGTGGTTGAAGATCTTGGGGACGGAATCCTAAATGTTGAATTCCGAAGCAAAATGAATGCTATTGGTGGTGATGTCCTTGATGGAATCAATAAGGCTATAGATATTGCTGAAAAAGATTACCAGGGATTAGTAGTTGCCAATAATGGGAAGAATTTCTCTGTTGGTGCCAATATCGGGATGATCTTTATGATGGCTGTGGAACAGGAATATGAAGAGCTGAATATGGCTGTGAAATATTTCCAGGACACAATGATGCGTATGCGCTACTCCTCCATCCCAACCGTGGCTGCACCGCACACGATGACTCTGGGAGGCGGTTGTGAACTTTCCATGCATGCCGATAAAGTAGTGGCAGCAGCCGAAACTTACATTGGATTAGTTGAATTTGGGGTTGGGGTAATTCCCGGCGGCGGTGGTTCTAAAGAAATGACCGTTCGTGCTGCAGATACTTTTGAAAAAGACGATGTAGAATTAAACCGATTAAGAGAACACTTCCTAACTATTGGGATGGCTAAGGTTTCAACCTCTGCTTATGAAGCTTACGATCTTAATATCCTTCAAAAAGGTAAAGATATCGTGGTGGTCAATCCAAACAGGCAATTGGCAATAGCTAAAAAACATGCCCTGTTAATGGCTGAAAATGGTTACACGAAACCTATTCTCCGTACCGATATAAAAGTATTAGGGAAACAGGCTTTAGGAGCTTTCTTAGTAGGGACAGACCAGATGAACGCCGGGAAATATATTAGCGACCACGATAAAAAGATTGCTAACAAACTGGCATATGTAATGGCCGGTGGAGATCTTTCTGAACCGCAAATGGTAAGTGAGCAATATCTACTCGACCTGGAACGCGAAGCATTCCTTTCCCTAACCGGAGAGCGCAAAACGCTGGAAAGACTTCAGCATATGTTGAAGAAAGGGAAACCGCTACGTAATTAATCGTATAGTGTATAATGTAGATTGTAAGGATATGATTATCAAATAACAATCAACATTATAACTAAGAAATTCAATACACATTATACAAAATACAATATACAATGAAGACAGCATACATAGTAAAAGCATACAGAACAGCCGTGGGGAAAGCTCCCCGTGGCGTGTTCAGATTTAAGCGGCCTGATGATCTGGCAGCAGAAACTATAGAATATATGATGAAACAATTACCCGATTTTGACAAAACCCGAATCGATGATGTGATTGTTGGAAACGCAATGCCCGAAGCCGAACAAGGTTTAAACGTAGGCCGTTTGATCTCTTTAATGAGCCTGGATACCGATAAGGTTCCGGGGATGACGGTTAACCGTTATTGTGCCTCAGGGCTGGAGACCATAGCAATTGCCTCTGCGAAGATCCAAAGCGGAATGGCCGATTGTATTATCGCCGGTGGTGCCGAAAGTATGAGCTATATCCCAATGG
Organism: Salegentibacter flavus; assembly: GCF_900115145.1. Taxonomy (GTDB): domain Bacteria; phylum Bacteroidota; class Bacteroidia; order Flavobacteriales; family Flavobacteriaceae; genus Salegentibacter; species Salegentibacter flavus. The sequence goes on from NZ_FOVL01000003.1 coordinate 173,739, forward strand.
GAGGTTACAAACCGGTACCTAATTATAAAACTGCCAAAGAAGGAAATGAAGATTATTACTGGGGTATGGGACTTACTGCGGAAGCCGTAGCTGAAAAATACAAGGTTTCCCGTGAAGATCAGGATGAATTTGCCTTCAACTCACACCAAAAAGCGCTAAAAGCACAGGAAGAAAACCGATTTCAGGATCAAATAGTTCCCATTGACGTTGAAGAAACTTTTGTTGGGAAAGATGGTAAGAAACAAACTAAATCTTATACTGTAACCAAAGATGAAGGTCCCAGAGCCGATACTTCCAAGGAAGTTTTAGGGAAACTAAGACCTGTTTTTGCCGAAGGTGGAAGCGTAACTGCAGGTAACTCTTCACAAATGAGCGATGGCGCTGCCTTTGTAATGGTAATGAGTGAAGAAATGGTAAAGGAATTCAATCTGGAACCTATCGCCCGACTGGTTAGTTATACTCCTGTTGGAGTTCCGCCAAGAATAATGGGAATCGGGCCAGTAGAAGCAATTCCGAAAGCATTAAAACAAGCCGGATTAAAACAAGATGACATGCAGCTCATTGAACTTAATGAAGCTTTTGCATCACAATCCCTGGCAGTAATCAGGGAACTGGGCTTAGATCCTGACAAGGTTAACCCTAACGGAGGTGCAATTTCTATGGGGCACCCGCTGGGTTGTACCGGAGCAAAACTTTCGGTGCAAATCTTTGATGAAATGCGCAAACGCAACTTGAAAGACAAATACGCCATGGTGACAATGTGTGTTGGAACCGGACAGGGAGCTGCGGGCATATACGAAATCTTGTCATAGAAAAAAGAAGAGAGATAGAAGAGTTTCAAAAAATGACAATGGGTTTCAAAATGGCTTATAATGTCTATTTTCTTTCTTCTCTTTTCTCTATTCTAATCCAAAAGCAAAAAATTAAAATAACAATACCAAACAATGGAAACAACAGAAAATAAAAAAGAACTTCTGCGCGGTGGGCAATTCCTGGTTAAGGAGACCAAGGCAGAAGACATATTTACCCCGGAAGATTTTTCGGAAGAGCAAAAAATGATGCGCGATTCGGTTAAGGAATTTGTAGATCGCGAGATCTGGCCGAAAAAAGATGAATTTGAAAATAAAAATTACGCGCTTACCGAAGAAGTAATGCAAAAAGCCGGGGAACTTGGTTTCCTTGGAGTAGCAGTACCGGAAGAATATGATGGCCTTGGAATGGGCTTCGTTTCTACTATGTTGGTTTGCGATTATATTTCGGGAGCCACAGGTTCTATTGCTACTGCTTTTGGTGCGCACACGGGGATTGGCACTTTGCCAATTCTACTTTATGGAACCGAAGAGCAACGAAAGAAATATGTTCCGAAGTTATCTACGGGAGAATGGTTTGGTGCCTATTGTTTAACAGAACCCGGTGCAGGAAGTGACGCCAACTCAGGGAAAACAAAAGCTGAGCTTACCGAGGACGGCAAACATTACAAGATAAACGGGCAGAAGATGTGGATCTCCAATGCGGGCTTTGCAGATGTGTTTATCGTATTTGCTCGAATTGAGGATGATAAGTACATTACCGGTTTCATCGTAGAATACGATAAGGAAAATCCAAATGGAATTACCTTTGGCGAAGAAGAGAAAAAACTCGGAATTCACTCCTCCTCTACCCGACAGGTATTTTTCAACGATACAACAATTCCTGCCGAAAATATGCTATCCGAGCGTGGAAACGGATTTAAAATAGCGATGAATGCGTTGAATGTTGGTAGAATTAAATTGGCTTCAGCAACTCTGGATGCTCAAAGAAGGGTGACCGATGTAGCTATAAAATATGCCAATGACAGGGTTCAATTTAAGACGCCAATTGCGAAATTCGGAGCTATCAAACTAAAATTAGCAGAGATGGCCACTTCCGCCTGGGTTGGAGAAGCTGCCACCTACCGAGCTGCGAAGATGATAGAAAACAGGATCAGCCTACGCATGGAAAATGGGGAATCCCACGCCGATGCTGAATTAAAAACTTTTGAAGAGTACGCTATAGAATGTTCTATCCTGAAGGTTGCTTGTTCAGAAGATATTCAGAATTGCAGCGACGAGGGTATACAGATATTTGGAGGTATGGGCTTTTCGGCCGATACACCTATGGAATCCGCCTGGAGAGATGCCAGGATCGCAAGGATCTACGAAGGCACCAATGAGATCAACCGAATGCTGGCCGTGGGAATGTTGATTAAAAAAGCGATGAAAGGCCACGTAGACCTTCTTGGACCAGCCCAGGCTGTCGGCGATGAACTAACAGGAATTCCTTCTATGGACAAACCTGATTATTCAGAATTGTTTGCAGAAGAAAAGGAAATGGTTAAAAAACTTAAAAAAGTATTTCTTATGGTTGCCGGAAGTGCTGTTCAAAAATTTGGGGAAGACCTCGAAGAACATCAGCAATTGCTTTTGGCGGCTTCTGATATCCTGATAGAAACCTATATGGCCGAATCAGGAATTCTTAGAGCAGAGAAAAATGCAAAGCGCTTTGGAGAAGATCAGCAAAAGGAACAGATCCAAATGGCGAAGCTCTACCTCTACCACGCAGTAGATACTGTTAACCAAAAAGCCAAAGAAGGTATCGCCTCTTTCGCAGAGGGAGATGAACAACGAATGATGCTTATGGGCCTTAAACGCTTCACCAAATATGAAAATATGCCAAATATTGTGGAGCTTAGAAATAGCATCGCAGAAAAACTGACTTCAGAAAACAAGTATATGTTCTAAATTTCAATTAAATCTGTTTTAAAAAGGCCGTCAAATTTAGACGGTCTTTTTTATTGCTTATTTTTAAAGTTATTGCTGATAAAAATTCCGGGGATATTCAAAAAATAAGGTATGAAAAACAGTCTAACATTGGTATCCTTTCTTCTTTTCTGTTTCTTACTTCATGAAACTCCTTCATTTGCCTACCAGAAGCAGGATTCTACTGTTGTTGAAAGTGAACTTCCACCGGAAGAGAAAATAGATGAACCTGAATCTTCCAATTACATCTTGCTGGCAATAGTAATCCCACGTTGAACTAAAAGAACCTAAATTTAATGGGGATACAGATGAACCGCCTAGAAAAACTTAAACCTGGAACCAATGCATTTCGTTCCAGGTTTAAGTCTCTTTAATAATTGAAAGATTTAAAAATCGCTTAACCAGCTTTCTTCAGCACTAATTCCTTTGCTAAAATTAGCTGCTGTCTCAATAAGAGCTAAATGAGAATAAGCCTGAGGAAAATTACCGAGTAATCTTTTTGTTTTAAAATCTATATCCTCGCTAAAAAGTCCCAAATGATTACTATAACTAAGCAATTGATCAAATAGTCTTTTCGATTTTTCTCTCTGGCCTATTTTAAATAAACTGTCTATCAACCAAAAGGTACAAATAGTAAATGACGATGAGGGTTCTCCAAAATCATCTTTATTCTTATACCGATACATTAAACCGTCTTTACAGAGTTCTCTTTCTGTAGCCTCCACCGTTTTTATAAACCGTGGATCTTTCGCTTCTATAAAACCGTAGGATTCCATCAGTAAGGTAGAAGCGTCCAGATCTGTTGAGCCATAGGACTGGGTATAAGCCTGAATTTCTTCATTCCAACCATTGTTATAGATATCGGTATAAATCTCTGCCCTGAGACTCTTCCATCTGGTATCGTTAATACCCATTCGCAGCACTTCTCCTATTTTTATTGCCCGGTCTACTGCTACCCAACAAAGCAATTTTGAGAACACAAAATGTCGGTCTTCGGTACGCAATTCCCAGATTCCCTTATCGGGTTGTTGCCAGTGCTCTTCCACGATGTTCACAATACCACGTACTATCGTCCAGAGTTCTTCAGAATTTTCCAGAGAGGTCTCAAACTGAAGATACTGCTGGTAGATCACCTCCATTAAAATTCCGTAGATATCATTTTGCTTCTGAATGTAGGCCGCATTCCCCGTACGAACCGGCTGAGAGTTCTTATACCCCTTTAAATGGTCCAGGATATGTTCGGTGAGCTCCTTCTCCCCGTTAATGCCATACATTATCTGGATCTTTTCATCTTTGTTGGGGATAATATCAATTATAAACTGAAGAAATTCTTGTGCCGACTCCATATGACCTAAACCAGCCATTACTTTAATTACCATAGAGGAATCCCGAATCCAGCAAAAACGATAGTCCCAGTTTCGCTCCTCTCCTATGGTCTCCGGAAGTGAAGTGGTAGCAGCTGCCAGAACTGCCCCCGATTTTTTATAGGTCAGAGCCTTTAAAACAAGGGCACTGCGCATAATTTCTTCGGAATAATGTGTATACCTGGCCGTTTTAGAACTCCAGTTCATCCAGTAGGTCTTGGTGCGCTGAAATTTAAGATAAGCCCTGTCCAGATTCTGCGGAATAAGTTTCTCGTGATAACCAACCAGGCAATAAGCATTTTGGGTTAAAGTGAGCATATTTTGCTCCTCAATATCTTTCAGTTCAAAATTGGAATAAAAAAACAGAGAATCATATTTACCTTCTTTGGTAAAACTTTTTAAATAACCTCCTTTATTCTCGGTATGAGTCTTTTCCCGGGCAAAATCCAGTTTAGGATCATATTTTATTCTGAATTCAGGCTTTCCTTTTAACAGGCGAAAAAATCTGATAATATCTGGCGGAGCATAATAAGAACCGTCTTCCCTGGGGTAGCGTGGCATAAAATCTATGAGCTGAAACGCATCAGTGCCATTATCGAAAACTGAACTAAGGATATTGGTTTCCCAAAGATATTCCTGCTCAATATTATAATCCTCAGAAACAAGAATTTCAAAATTTCCTCCTTTCTCTTCATCCAGCAGTTTGGCGAACACTCCGGCAGAGTCAAAATTTGGTAGGCAACACCAATCCAGGGATCCCGTCTTAGATACCAGGGCTGCACTTTTACAATTTCCTATAATTCCGTAATCTAAATTATCCATATAATCCTAAAGTTCTTTTAAAAGGATGGTTGTGTGCTTTGATTTTCGGAAATTTAATAAAAATCAATTCCGCAGCAACAGCATTCACATATAATTATGAGTAAAACCATCATCATATCCAACCGATTACCATTACAAATAAGCATTGAAGATAATAATCTTGAAGTAACCCCAAGCGTAGGAGGACTGGCCACCGGCCTGAAATCCTTCCACCGTGATGGCGACAGCATCTGGATAGGCTGGACCGGACTTACCGAAGAGGAAATCCCTGAAAGCCTTGCTCAGGATGTTAAGAAAAGGGCCTTGGAGGAAGCCTGTGTTTCAGTAAATCTCACAGCTGAAGAAATAGAAGGCTTTTATTATGGTTTTAGTAACAGAACCATCTGGCCGCTTTTTCATTATTTTATGGAATATACCGAAGCTGAACTAAGCTTCTGGGAGATCTACAAAAAGGTTAATCAGAAATATGCCAATGAAGTCTTGAAGCATTACCAGGAAGGTGACCAGATTTGGGTGCACGATTATCAACTCTTGCTGGTACCTAATATGATTAGGGAAAAAGCCCCTGAAGCAATTATTGGTTTTTTTAACCATATCCCCTTTCCTTCCTACGAAGTTTTCAGAACACTTCCCTGGCGGGAAGAGGTTTTGGAGGGTGTTCTTGGTGCAGACCTCATTGGATTTCACACCTATGATTATGAACGCCATTTTTTAAGTTCGGTCAGTAGAATCTTAAGGTTGCAGGTAGATTTTAATGAGGTAACCCTGCCGAATAGAATTGTAAAGGTAGATTCTTTTCCTATGGGTATAGATTACGAAAAATTTGAACAGGCAGCCCTAAACCATTTTAAGAATACTTCCGAAGAACAATCAGATCTGCAAAACAGGCTGGATCATCACCTTAAAACAACTCCCGAGGCTAAATTGATCCTGAGTATCGACAGGCTCGATTATACTAAAGGAATTGCCAACAGGATAAGAGCCTTTGAATACTTTCTGGATAGAAATCCGGAATATGTAGAGAAGGTCCGGTTAGTGATGCTGGCGGTTCCCTCCCGCTCCAATGTTCCGCAATATCAGCGACTGAAACGCGAGATTGATGAACTTGTGGGCCGTATCAACGGAAAATTCTCTACGGTAAACTGGACTCCTATCTGGTATTTTTATCGCTCTATGCCGTTTGAAAATCTGATAGACCTTTATACCTCCTGTGATGTGGCTTTACTCACCCCAATTCGGGATGGAATGAATCTGGTGGCCAAAGAATTTATTGCCACCCGCACGTATCATACGGGAGTACTTATTTTAAGTGAAATGGCCGGCGCATCCCACGAAATGAATGAAGCAATATTAATCAACCCGAACAATTTCGAACAAATCTCTTCTGCATTAAAACAAGCTTTGGAAATGCCGAAGGAAGAACAGATACAACGCAATAAAATGCTTCAGAAAAGACTGAAGCGATATAGCGTAGAAAAGTGGGCCAATGATTTTATAAAAGCTCTTAAAAACACTAAAGATAACAGGAACGACTCCCAATCCATAAAGATATCTACCAAAGTATCTTCTGAGATATTAGATACTTATAAAAATGCGAAACGTCGCATTCTCTTCCTGGATTATGATGGCACCCTGGTAAATTACACCGATAAACCTGAAAATGCCAAACCAGATAAAGAGTTGATTGAGTTAATTTCAAAATTGAACAGTGGTAACAAAACTGATGTTGTCCTAATAAGCGGAAGAGACAAACACACCCTTGGTTACTGGTGGGCGAAAACCAGCGTAGAACTCATCTCTGAACACGGCGTTTGGATAAGGAAACAAAACAGCGAATGGGAGCTTTCAGAAAATATAAAAAACGACTGGATGGAAGCTGTGCGCCCGGTAATAGAAAACTTTGTAGACCGCACCCCTGGAACTTTTATTGAAGACAAGAATTATTCTCTTGCCTGGCATTACCGTAAAGCCGATCCGGAGCTGGGGGAAATGAGAGCCAACGAACTCTCCAGTGTTTTAAAGGAGCTCATCTCTAATCATGGGCTTAGCGTTCTTGAAGGAAATAAGGTTCTCGAAATTAAAAGCAGCGATGTGAGTAAAGGCAAGGCGGCCGGCAAAAAACTTGTTGGGGAAGACTATGATTTCATATTTGCTATTGGCGATGATTGGACCGATGAATATCTTTTCAGGGAACTACCGGAAGATGCCTATACCGTAAAAGTGGGAATCAAAAATACCAGTGCCCAGTATTATGTGGAAGACACCAAAAATGTTAGAGAGATCCTTAAATTATTTGCTGATCATACTTAATCCCGTAAGTGTTAAAATCCTTGACATTTGCAAACAAAGTTTATATCAAGCTTAACTCGTAAAATATGGGCATAGCTTTAATTTGAAGTAGCTTTACCCTACGAAAAATTATAAATCAAAAATAAAAATTTAGACCCATGAAATCAGGAAAAATGTTATTAGGATTGTTATCAGGTGCGGCTGCTGGTGCTGCTATAGGATTGCTTTTCGCCCCTAAAAAAGGTACTGACACCCGTAAAGCGATTACAAAAACTGGAGACGACTATCTGGAAGGAGCAAGAAAGAATTTCAATGAATTTTCCGATTCTCTAAGCCACAAGGTTGATGCTTTAAAAGCTAAAACCAAAGCTGGTCTTTCCGACTCTAAGAGCGAAAAAAAAGTTAATGAAGCTAAGGCTGAAATTCACGAGATGAAAGCCAGTTAATTAGGTTTTTTGAACAAAGTATATAAAGCTCCGGTATTCCGGGGCTTTTTTGTTTTTAAACATAAACTTTTAAAATAGTCTAAACTTTCTGTACTTTAGGGATCTAAATTTATATGTCATATGATTTCCAAAACTACTCTGGGGATTGCGTCCCTTTTTACTCTATTCTTTACACTACAAAACCTTAAGGCCCAGCAGACCGATGACCGCATTTACCAGATTATCGAAGATGTATCGGCTGAACGCATAGAAAGCGATATCAGAACCCTGGCAGGTTTCGGAACCAGGAATACTTTTAGCGATACCGTTTCAGAAACTCGCGGTATTGGCGCCGCCCGCAGGTGGATAAAATCTGAATTTGATAGTATTTCTTCCCAATGCGATAATTGCCTGGATGTCTTTTATCAAAAAGATTTTGTTACCACCGAAGATAGCGACCGTGTACCTCACGATGCTTGGGTGGTAAATGTAGTCGCCATTCAAAAAGGTTCGAAATATCCAAATCGCTATATTCTTATGAGCGGCGATATAGATTCACGTAATTCCGATGGAAGCGATTTTGAAGGCGATGCTCCTGGCGCGAACGATAATGCCAGTGGAATGGCGGGTGCGATTGAAGCCGCAAGGGTTCTCTCAAAGTACGATTTTGAAAGCAGCATTGTTTACGTGGGACTCTCCGGAGAAGAGCAGGGCTTATTTGGCGGGCAAGGGCTCGCACAATATGCAAAAGATAATAATTGGGAGATCATAGGAGTTTTAAATAACGATATGATAGGAAATATTGAAGGAGTAGATGGAGTGATAGATAATCGTAGTTTCAGGATCTTTTCTGAACCAGTGCCTCCAACAGAAACCGAACGTGAAAGAAATATGCGTAGGTTCTATGGTGGGGAAGTCGATGGAATTTCAAGGCAACTTGCTCGTTATGTGCATAAAACAACACAAACCTATATGCCAGAAATGAACCCTATGATGATCTATCGCTTAGATCGGTTTGGTCGTGGCGGTCATCACAGACCTTTTAATGATCTTGGGTTTCCGGGAATACGAATTATGGAAGCACATGAAAACTATAATCGGCAACATCAGGATTTAAGAACCGAAGACGGCATTGATTACGGCGATGTGGTAGAAGGCGTTAATTTTGATTATGCCAAAAAACTTACGGCAGTAAATGCAATCAATATGGCTTCCCTGGCCTGGGCCCCTCCTGCACCAAATAATGTAGAAATTGGAGGTATTGTAGCTCCTTCTGCGAAATTGCGATGGGAAAAAGTAGACGGTGATATTGCCGGTTATAAAATCTATTGGCGGGATACTACCGCTCCCCAATGGCAGCATTCCAGATTTGTAGGTGATGTTAATGAATTTACTCTTGAAGGAATTGTTATTGACAATTTCTATTTTGGAGTTGCCACAGTCGGGAAGGACGGGCACGAAAGCGTGGTTGTTTTCCCTTCAGGAACCTTTAGATAATATCAACCTAAACTTAGGGATTATAAAGGATGTCTTTACAGGCATCCTTTTTTTGTGCTGTTAATAGCGAATTAACAATTCTTTGGGCAAATCTTAGTATGGTATAGCCGCTCATTTCCTTAAATTTAAAGTAACTAACCATAAACCCCTGTAAAATGGCAGAAATTAAAATTGAAAAGAAACGACCGGTCTGGCCCTGGATAATACTGATAATAGTCATCCTGGGAATTCTGGCCTATGTCTTCCTATATACTGACACTTTTAATGAAGACACAGACAATACCGACGATATAGAAGAACTCAATGACAACCGTACTATGCACAATAACCGGGACAAGCAAATAAGCTTTTCCGTAGCGCAAAGTTTGATTTCTTAACCCTGAAAAAATCAAAATTATGACCAAGAATAAGTCCAAAGAAAAACATTTATATTATCTCAGCGAATTAAAGGATTATAAGGTAGCCGGTGGTTATCCGGATATTCGGGGCTGGGAAGTAAGAGATGCCGACAAGCGCGTTATTGGCAAAGTAGATAACTTGCTAATTAACAGAAATCTTGATCGCGTGGTCTATCTTGACATAGATGTAGATCAAACCATTATAGATGCCAGGCACGATCCCTACGGCACCCCGGCAGATCCTGAAATAAAGGAATTCGTGAATGAAGAAGGACAAAACCATTTGATCATTCCTGTTGGATTGGTTGAACTTATGGAAGACGAAAAGTTTGTTTTCACCACTCGTATCAACCATCAAACCTTTGCCGAAACTAAACGTATAGAAAAAGGAGCGCACTTAAACCGGGATTACGAGAAAGCAGTTTTAAGTTCCTATAATCGGGATAAAGAACCTCTTGAAGATTCCCATGTGAAGCATAGAAAAGAAGAAGAATATGCAGATAATTCTATAGCGAACCGGTGGGATGAGGAGCACGTTGTAGAAGATGAAAATTATGACCGGGAAATAAGTAAAAGAAAGCCTGATGATCTTTTCTATGACCGCGAAGAATTTGATGGAGTTAATTACCGAAAAAATAGTTGATCTCTGTTAATTGATTAAATTAATCTGAAAATCTGAAAAGAGGAAGTCTGTTAATCTTCCTCTTTTCTGTTTTTTAGTCTATAAGTGAAAGCTGGATACGCTTTTTTTCCTTATCAACATCCAAAATTGTGACTTCTACTTGTTGATTTAATTTCACTACAGCATTTACATCGCTTACAAATTCATTGGCCAGTTTAGAAATATGAATAAGGCCACTCTCTTTGATTCCAATATCCACAAAACACCCAAAATTGGTGATATTATTAACGATTCCCGGGAGTTTCATACCTGTAGAAAGATCATCTATAGTTTTAACCGATGCGTCAAATTCAAATTCACTAAGCCCCTGCCTGGGATCTCTACCCGGTTTTTCCAGTTCAGAGAGTATATCCTTTAAGGTAGGCAGGCCAATACCCCTGGAGATATAGTGTTCGGGATTTATTTCCTGAAGAATTTTATGGTTTCCAATAAGTTCTTCTGGTTTTAAATGGTGATCGCGGGCCATCCTTTCAACAATAAAATAGCTCTCAGGATGAACCGCAGAATCATCGAGTGGGTTCTCACCGTTTTTTATTCTTATAAATCCAGCCGATTGTTCATAGGCTTTTTCTCCGAGCCTCTGTACTTTGAGCAATTCTTTTCGGCTTTTAAATGCACCGATTTTATTTCTATGAGCAATAATATTCTTAGCCAGGGACGGTCCTATCCCCGAGACATAAGAAAGCAATTCCTTGCTAGCCGTATTAACATTCACCCCCACCTTATTGACACAACTCATCACGACCGTGTCCAGTTTCTCTTTCAGCATTTTCTCATCAACCTCATGTTGATATTGCCCAACGCCAATAGAACGCGGTTCTATTTTTACAAGTTCTGCTAAAGGGTCCATAAGCCGCCTCCCTATGGAAACAGATCCCCTCACCGTAATATCGTAGCCGGGAAATTCCTCCCTTGCAAGCTTTGAAGCGGAATAAATTGAAGCTCCAGCTTCATTCACCATAAAAACTGAAACTTCGCGGTTTAAACCGGCTTTCTTTACAAACAATTCGGTTTCTCTGGCGGCCGTACCGTTTCCTATGGCTATGGCCTCAATCTTATAAGCATTAGCTAAAGATCTTATCTTAGCTGAAGCCTGACTGATTTGTTTTTGAGGAGCGTGTGGATAGATATTCTCATTATGCAACAAACTGCCCTGTTCATCCAGGCAAACTACTTTACATCCCGATTTAAACCCAGGGTCAATAGCCAAAACACGTTTAGCTCCCAAGGGTGCAGCCATTAGTAACTGTTCAAGGTTGGAAGCAAAAACCTCAATTGCAGCTCGGTCTGCTTTTTCTTTTGCAAGCTTGAGGAATTCGGTGGAAAATGAAGGTTTTAAAAGTCTCTTATAAGCATCCTCGCCAGCAAGTTCTATTTGGTTAGCCGAGAAATCTGAAGCATTCTCTTTTAAAATAGTCTTTTGAATTAATTCAAGGGCCTGCTCTTTATTTACTTCTGCCTTCAGCTTTAACAGTCCTTGCTTTTCGGCACGGTATACGGCCAGAAATCTATGAGACGGAATCCGGTTGAGGGGTTCATCAATGTTTTTCAGTCCGGAATATTTACTATTCTCTAAATTTTCGATTTCCTTTTTAACCGGTTTTGCAATTATTCTTGCATGTCGGGAATACATTTGTCGGAGTCGACGACGGAGGAAGGTATTTTCATTAATCCATTCAGCAATAATATCCCTTGCACCAGAAAAGACTTCCTCTTCAGTTGTATAATCTTCAGTTATAAATCTTGAGACAATTCTACTGGGCTCATTAAGGTTTTGCGCCATCAGCATTTTTGCCAGAACTTCAAGGCCTGCTTTTCGTGCTATATCTGCCCGGGTTTGTCTTTTCTTTCTAAACGGCAGGTACAGGTCTTCAACTTCAGAAACTGTACGAGCATTTTTAATTTGCTCTTCCAGCTCAACTGTTAGTGTGCCCTGCTCTTTTATGGCCTTGAGTACACTTTGTTTCTTTGCATCTAAATCTTTAAAGCTTTTAAACAGATCGGCGATCTGTTCTATGGCTACCTCATCCAGGTTTCCAGTAGCCTCTTTACGATAGCGGGCTATAAAGGGAATACTGGCATCCTCTTCTAATAAAGCAACAGTATTAGCTATACTTTTTTCCGGCAGACTTAACCGGGATCTTAAAAATTCTTTTAATTGCAAAAACGGAAAGTTTTAAATGTTGGTAAATATAGAAATTAATTGATGCCTAAAGCCTTGGAATGACTTATCGCGCGTTCGCTATCCTTGAAATAACAGGTAGAAACGTGTAGACTTTCAAGGTTCTTAAGGACCTCTACCACCTTATTCTTTTTTCGGGACGTAGTTTGCCGGATATAAACCGCTCTGATATTTTCAGGGAATATCTTGCAGATCCTTTCATAGATATCGGGATCTTTTTGAGAATCATCCCCCAGCAATACATATTTCAAATTAGGATAAAATGAAATGATATCCTTTACCTTTTCGAACTTATGATCGTGAGAGCCACGTCCTGTTAGGAGAAAATCTGAAATTCCGGTTTTAATTTTTTTCAATTTAATTACCGCTTTAGGCAATTGGTGCATGACCGCAAATTCGTGGATAAACCCGTATAAGTTCCATTCGCTGCTGGAAACGTAGAAGAACGAGTTTGAAGCTTGTGCCTCATCCTGCCCTGCGAGACTTAAATACTGGTAGTGTTCAACGACATCATCAAATATCTTTCGCTTATTGATATTTCTAAGCAGCAGGACATAAAGCTTTTTAAAGAAATTATTGGAATGAGAAATTAGAAAGGTATCATCAATATCGGTTATAATAGCGAGTTTACTTTCATAAGGTTTTAAAATCTCCCCGGTTTCAACTATCCCATACCCACTAAATTCAGCACTAACTTCATAAGTATGCCAGCCACTATCCAGCTTTTCATTAAATGGTAGGTTAAACCTAAAATATCCATCATCCAGGGTCTTGGTGACTACTTCTTTGTTTTTAAATTTTAGCCTGATCTGTATATTTTTAAGCGGCTTTATACGAAACATCTGGAAAACCGAAACCGCATGTCTTAACCCACGGCGATCCATCCGGTAACGATCGGGGGCCAGAGATTTAAATAAGTGCCCGAAAACCACGAGCTCCTGCTCATTAACATAACCACGATAGAGTTTAAGATCAAGCTTCAAAATTTTAGTCTTTTATAAAATTTGGTTTCAACCAAATTAGTTAATTTTAAATTTATTAATCAGAGGTATGGAAGAAAATAAGCCGATCCTATTTATAGTTAATCCTATAGCCGGGAATCTAAATAAAGATCAACTTATAATTCAAGTTAAAAAAAACATTGCAAAGACAGGTTCAGAATGTGAATTATATAAAACTTGTGGAGATGAAGATGCTGCTAAAATAAGTTCCCTAATATCAAAAATAACTCCATCCCGGATAATTGTTGCCGGTGGAGACGGTACGATAAAAATGACAGCAGAAATTCTAGCCGATTTTGATCTTCCCCTGGGAATAATTCCCGCAGGGTCTGCCAATGGCCTGGCCTTTAACCTGGGACTTACCATTTTACCTCTTTCCCGTCAGATCGAAATTGCGCTTGGAAATCACTTCAAACAGATAGATATACTTGATATAAACGGGGAATACTGTCTGCATCTAAGTGATTTTGGGGTTAATGCTGAATTAATTAAAAATTACCATTTCTCCAACATACGTGGCAAATTTGGGTATTTATTACATTCTATCCCTACGCTAATTCGAAGTAAATATCCATTCGAATTTGAAATAAATACCGAAAATGCCTGTTTTAAGAAAAAAGGAATTTTACTCGCTTTTGCTAACTTCGGAAAATACGGCACCGGTGCCAATATTAATCCGCATGGGAAGCCCGATGATGGTGTTTTTGAAATAATTATTTTTAAGGAGTTCGATATTCTCGAAATTTTTAAAACCCTCAGAAATGAAGATGACCTCGATCCCGAATTTGCCGAGATTATTCAGGCTACCCATGCAAAGGTGAGATGTAATACTCCGGTTGCTTTTCAGATTGATGGGGAATACATTGGGGAAAAGGAAGAAATCGAAGTAAATATCATTCCGAAAAAGTTAAAAATTGCCACTCCCCCTAATTAATATCTAATTGTTTATTATTCCAATCCGGAATTAGGAGCAAACTCCCTTACTTCGAAAGCTGAGATCTAATGCCTATTAAAAACTAAAAAGGAGCCTGATGCAGGCCCCTTTAATTAAATTTTTGGGTCTCCTATAAGGACATCGCTTTTCCTCCACCCAATTCTTCTACTGGCCCACAAGGAATGTATTTCCCGGGGACTGGATCATACCACATAACATTTTCACCAATTTCTTCACTGGTTTTATAAGCCCAAATTCCCATATCCCTAACATTTTGCAAATAGGCAAATGCACCAGCATCGTTATCCAGGTTGAGATCCGGATCTTTATCCTGAGGATCCTGGGTTTCTGTATTTCTTCTGGCATATCTCTCCCGATCCTCAGGGGTAGCACGAAGATATTTTGCTACAAACTCTTCATATTCTTCCGCTTTGCCCTTCTCCTGATCTTTGTCAAATTCTGTTTTGAAGGCTGCCGAAAAGGCATCAGCAGAACGTTTAAAATCTTCTCCGCGCTCTACAGGAGCAACTTCCTGCATATAAGAATCGATAAACTGAGCGATATTTAGATCGTTGGCTCCGGGAGTCTCTGTTTTCGGCAAAATCACTTCCAGGATCTGTTTAAGTGCAAAACCATTAGAAGCGCTTAAAAATGCCGGTTCCCAGTCATAGCCTGGTTCATTCTTACAGCTTTGTAATAAACTTAAAGTTGTAGGACCAACTACCATTACTCCGGCACCTAATCCAATGTTTTTTAATGCTTGTCTTCTGTTCATAATAAGGAATTAAACTTTAGATGATTTTTCAAAATTTTTGGAGGCGTGGTCTGCCGCCCGGGCAGTCATAGCCATATAGGTTAAAGATGGATTCTGGCAACCTGCAGAGGTCATAAAGGATCCATCGGTTACATATACATTAGGAACATCGTGTACCTGATTATTAGCATTTAAAACAGAGGTCTTGCGATCTCTGCCCATTCTAGCCGTTCCCATTTCGTGAATTCCGAGTCCAGGCGCGCCAATGTTATCGTAGCCATTCACATCCTTTAATCCGGCTTTTTCAAGCATCTCTACGGCTTGTGCAACCATATCCTCGCGCATCTTGAGTTCGTTTTCTTTAAATTCGGCATCAAAGGTAATGGTAGGAAGTCCCCATTCATCTTTTTTGTCGTAATCCAGGGTCATTTTGTTTTCGTGATACGGTAAGGTTTCTCCAAAGCCCATAAGGCCCATTGTCCAGCCTCCGGGTTTGACAATTGCCTCTTTCAGTTCTTTCCCATATCCGGCTTCTGCTATAGCTTCAGCCCAGTTTCCTCTACTAGCCCCTCCTTGGTAACCATAACCTCGTTTAAACCCGAGATTTTCGTTCTCTTTTAGATTTCTGAAGCGAGGCAGATAAATACCATTGGGTTTTCTTCCTTTATAATATTGATCTTCAAAACCATCAAATTTTCCTGAAGCCCCTGCTCTAAAATGATGGTCCATTACATTATGGCCCAATTCTCCACTGTCGTTACCCATTCCATTTGGAAACCGATCAGATCTGGATTGCAACAAAATACTTGTAGAGGCAATGGTAGAGGCACAAAGAAAAATCACTTTGGCTTTATATTCTATTTCTTCTTTGGTTTCAGCATCAATGATCTTCACTCCACTGGCCAATTTTGTTTCAGGGTCATAAACCACCTGATGTACAACAGAATTGGGTCTGAGAGTCATATTCCCTGTACGTTCAGCTGCTGGCAGGGTAGATGAATTACTACTGAAATAAGCACCATAGGGACAACCTCTGATGCAGCGATTACGGTATTGACATTTAGCACGGCCTTCAAATCCTGAATCACTGGTAATATGAGCGACACGACCCGATGTAAGGTGTCTGCCCTCAAAATTTTCCAGTAAACTTTTTTTAACGTGATCTTCCAGACAGTTCAGTTCCATAGCTGGTTGGAATTTACCATCCGGCAACTGACTTAATCCCAGGTTTTCTCCGCTCACCCCAATATAAGATTCAACATAATCATACCAAGGGGAGATATCCTTATATCTAATTGGCCAATCTACAGCAATACCGTCCCTTTTATTTGCTTCAAAATCAAGATCGCTCAACCTGTAGCTGTGGCGCCCCCACATTATAGATCTTCCTCCAACGTGGTAACCACGCATCCAGTCAAAACGTTTGGTTTCATTATAGGGATGCTTTAAATCATTTACAAACCAGTGAGCACTTGCTTTATTAGTAGTATAGCCGGTACGGCTTTGTTTCTGCTGTTGTTTCACTTCTTCTCTGGTTTGTTGGCCTTTATATTTATAATCCCAGGGGTCATCATTCATTGTTGGATAATCCTCCACATGTTTAACCATACGTCCTCTTTCCAGTACCAAAGTTTTAAAGCCCTTTTCACATAATTCTTTGGCAGCCCAACCACCACTAATCCCGGTACCTACCACAATGGCATCGTAGGTATCATTCTCATAAAGTTTACTCACAATTCTCAAGTTAATTAATAATTTAGTTAATCGGATCTTGTCAAATATATAAATTTATGCTTATAATTTTACTTCTTTAAAAAAAAGTATACTTTTAGGATTCTAAATTCAACCGATTCTAAAACTTCAAAACAATTTTAAACAATCAAACTATGAAAATCTATCAAACCAGGTTTACCTACTTCTTTATTGCCATGTTTTTAATGGCTGGAATTATTTCCTGTAAAGACAGTCAAAAAGACAAAGAGCAGAAAGTTGCTGAAACTTCCCAAAATGAAAATAATGATCCGTTTTTTAAACTTTCCCTGGCCCAATGGTCTTTGAATAAACATATTTTCGCCGGAGATATTGATCCTATGGAATTTGCTCGCGTAGCAAATGAACTGGAATTTGAAGGTATTGAATATGTAAGCGGCTTTTATGCTGAAGGAATAAAAAAAGCCGATGATCCAAAACAAGCTATGCAGGACGTCCTGGATACTCTTAAGGCAAAAAGCGAAAAATATAATGTAGAGAATGTTTTAATAATGGTTGACGGCGAAGGTGAACTAGCCAGTCCAGATGAAGATACTAGAAACACTGCGGTAGAAAACCATAAGAAATGGGTGGATGCCGCTGAATTTTTGGGCTGCCACTCTATTCGGGTTAATCTATTTGGTACCAACGACAAAGAGGAATGGAAAAGCGCAGCTGTTGATGGCCTCACAAAACTTTCAGAATATGCATCAGAAAAAAATGTGAACGTACTGGTAGAAAATCACGGATACCTATCTTCAAATGCCGCTTTGCTTGCTGAAGTTATGGAAGAGGTGAATTTGGAAAACTGTGGCACCCTGCCTGATTTTGGTAATTTTTGTCTTAAAAGAAAAGATGGAGAACAATGGGAAGCCGAATGCGTAGAAGAGTATCCCATCTACCAGGGCATAGAAGAAATGATGCCTTATGCCAAAGCGGTAAGTGCTAAATCCTACGATTTTGATGAAGAAGGTAATGAAACTAAATTAGATTACGCGAGGATCCTTAAAATAATAAAAGAAGCCGGATATACCGGATTTATTGGTGTTGAGTACGAAGGGGAAAGACTCTCTGAAAAGGAAGGCATAATCGCGACAAGGGACCTGCTTATTAAAGAAGGAAGCAAACTAAACGACAATCAGTAAAAAATACAATTACGCAAGAATGAAAAATTTAGTTCGCTTTCAATTATCAGCAATGATGTTCCTGGAATTCTTTATCTGGGGGGGATGGTTTGTAACCCTTGGAACATTTCTGGGAAATAATTTAGAGGCCACCGGTGCACAAACCGGAATGGCTTTTTCAACACAATCCTGGGGGGCAATAATAGCCCCTTTTATAATCGGTTTGATAGCCGACCGATTTTTTAATGCCGAAAGAATTCTGGGAGTTTTACATCTGCTAGGCGCTGGATTGCTATATCTAATGTTTAACGCAGATGATTTCTCTACCTTCTATCCTTTGGTTTTGGGGTATATGATTATTTATATGCCCACCCTGGCCCTGGTAAATTCTATTTCCTTTAACCAAATGACCGATCCCTCGAAGCAGTTTTCAGGAATCCGTGTCTTCGGAACTCTGGGATGGATAATTGCCGGAATGGTGATCAGTTACCTTGCATGGGATTCCGCAGAAGGCAGAGCTGATGGACTCCTTAGAAATACCTTTCTTATGGTTTCTGTCGCTTCGGCTGTGTTGGGGATTTTCAGCTTTACCCTGCCAAAAACCCCACCAACCAGTAAAGGAGAAAAAGTGACGCTTTCGGAAATTTTAGGCCTGGAAGCCCTTGCCTTATTAAAGGGGAAAAATTTCCTAATGTTCTTTATAGCATCGGTCTTAATCTGTATTCCACTGGCTTTTTATTACCAGAATGCAAATCCATTCCTGGCAGAAGTTGGGATGGAAGACCCCACTGCAATGATGACCATCGGGCAGATTTCTGAGGTGCTTTTCCTCTTACTCCTCCCCTTTTTCTTTAAAAAATTCGGATTTAAGATCACCTTGCTGGCAGGTATGCTGGCCTGGACTTTAAGATATTTACTTTTCGCTTACGGAGATGCCGGTGAACTGGCTTACATGCTAATCATCGGGATCGCCCTGCACGGGATTTGTTACGATTTTTTCTTCGTAGCGGGTCAGATCTATACCGATTCTAAAGCGGGCCCAAAGATCAAAAGTGCAGCGCAAGGCCTTATCACCCTGGCCACCTATGGGGTTGGGATGTTGATAGGTTTCTGGGTAGCCGGACAAATAAGTGACATGTACCTTAATACCGATGGCACCCATGACTGGGAACAGATCTGGATTGTACCGGCAGGATTCGCCTTGGTAGTAATGATTTTATTTGCTATTTTCTTCAAAGATGAGAAAATCGCTAAAAAAGATATTGAAATATAACTTAGTAAAAACTATGAGTAAAAAGATAAAATTAGGCATTCTTGGTGGAGGAGGCGATTCCCTCATTGGGATCCTGCACCGGGTGGCTTCTTCGATGTATGACAAATATGAACTGGTAGGCGGTGTTTTTAATCCTGAAAAATCTGAAAGCATCAAGTTTGCTGAAAAGATTGGTATAGGCACAGATCGCATCTATAAGGATCTGGATGAGTTGGTTTCTGAAGAAAATAAACTTCCTGAAACAGAACGTATACAGGTGGTTTCAATTCTTACTCCGAACTTTCTCCATTTCCCTATGGCCAAGCAGTTGTTGGAAAACGGTTTTAATGTGATTTGTGAAAAACCTATGACCACCACCTATAAGGAAGCTAGGATCCTGGAGGAAACCCAAAAACAATCAGGAGCCATTTTTGCCGTGACCTACACCTATACGGGGTATCCTATGATTAGGCAGATGAAAGAAATGATAGCTTCCGGAAGGATAGGGAAAATCCAGAAAATAGACGTGCAGTATTATCAGGGTTGGATAAACCCTATCATTCACGATGAAGAAAAAAGAGCAAATACCTGGAGATTGGATCCGGAGAAATCCGGAATAAGCTGTTGCGTAGGAGATATTGGAACCCACGCTTTCGATATGATTGAATATGTTAGCGGTCTGGAAGTACAAAAGGTCCTGGCGGACCTTAATTACCTCTACAAAGACAACAAAATGGATATAGACGGAACGATTATGTTGCGCTTTTCAGAATATGTAAAAGGAATCATCAGGTCCAGCCAGATCGCTACCGGGGAAGAAAATAACTTTACTGTTAGTATCTACGGAGAAAAAGCAGGTTTGAAATGGGAACAGGAAAATCCTAATTATTTGTACCTGATGGAAGATGGAGAACCAATGAAAGTTTTAAAACCCGGGCACCCTTATAATTCTGATCTTTCTTTAGACGGCACCAAACTTCCTCCCGGTCATCCCGAAGGTATCTTTGATTCGATGGGAAATATCTATAAAGGAGTGGCCAGAGCTATTAATAAAGAAGATTATCACCCCGGAGAATTCCCGACGATAAAAGACGGCATCCGCGGAATGAATTTTATAGAAAAAGCCGTGGAATCCCATAACAAAGGTAATGTTTGGGTAAAAATTGATGAATAAAATATAAGCCCAAGAGGCTTTTCAACTTAAATTTTTTGACAAGATGAAAATGAAAACCATAAAAGGACCGGCAGTATTTCTTGCTCAGTTCATGGACTCCAAAGCCCCCTTCAATAGCCTGGATGGCCTATGTAAATGGGCGTCAGAACTGGGTTATAAAGGAATACAGATCCCAACCTGGGAAACGGCCCTGATCGATCTGAAAAAAGCAGCGGAAAGCAAAGATTATTGTGATGAATTAAAAGGAAAGATAGGTTCGTACGGGTTAGAGATCACTGAGCTTTCTACCCATCTACAGGGACAGCTTGTAGCTGTGCATCCTGCCTATGATACAATGTTTGATAATTTCGCTCCCGATGATTATAAAAATAATCCAAAGAAACGAACAGAATGGGCGATTCAACAGCTTAAATATGCTGCCAAAGCCAGTAGAAATCTTGGTTTGGATGTTCACGGAACATTCAGCGGCTCTTTGCTGTGGCATACCGCACATCCATGGCCGCAACGGCCACAAGGCCTTGTGGAAATGGGGTTTAAAGAATTAGCTGATCGTTGGTTGCCAATTCTAAACGAATTTGACGAATACGGTGTAGATGTTTGTTACGAGGTACACCCGGGAGAAGACCTGCACGATGGAGTAACTTTTGAAAGATTTCTTGACGCCACCAACAATCATAATCGGGTAAACCTTTTGTATGACCCAAGCCATTTTGTACTTCAGCAACTGGATTATATCGAGTATATAGATCACTATCACGAGTACATAAAAATGTTTCACGTTAAGGATGCAGAATTTAATCCCACCGGAAAAAAAGGCACTTTTGGCGGCTATGAAGACTGGAAAGACCGGGCTGGAAGATACCGGAGCCCTGGGGACGGGCAGGTGGATTTTAAGACTATTTTCTCGAAACTCACCGAATACGGCTGTGATGTTTGGGCGGTGATGGAATGGGAGTGTTGCATTAAGTCTCCGGAACAGGGAGCACAGGAAGGAGCACCATTCATAAAAAATCATATCATAGAAGCTACTCAAAAGAAATTTGATGATTTTGCAGGGACTGAAATCGATGAAGATAAATTAAAACGAATATTAGGAATCGACTAAAACCAACCATATGAAAAAAATAAGTTTTGCATTAATCACAACCGCCTTGCTTATGGTGGGGTGTAAGGATAACTCCAAAAACGAGGAAAACACCGTATCTGAACCAGATATCACAATGAATGAAGACCAGGAAAAAGAATGGGAAGAACTTTTCAACGGAAATGATCTTGAAGGCTGGAAAGCCTTTAACAGCGATTCTATTTCTAACCAATGGAAAGCTGAAGAAGGGACAATTGCTTTTTCTCCTGCTGAAGGAGAGCGTCAGGGAACTGAGAACCTGGTCACAGAAGAACAATATGAAAATTTTGAACTTTCCCTGGAATGGAAAATTTCAGAAGGCGGAAACAGCGGGATAATGTGGGGGGTACAGGAAGACTTTAGCGAACCATATCTTACAGGTCCCGAAATACAGGTGCTGGATAACGAAGGGCATCCGGATGCCAAAAACGGCCCAATCAGGCAGGCAGGGGCACTTTACGACATGGTTCCGCCATCTGAAGACGTTACCAAACCTGCGGGAGAATGGAACACTACAGTGATTAGAATAAATCATGAAGAGAATAAAGGTTCTGTAGAGATGAATGGCACGCTGGTTACAGAATTTGCATTACATGGTGAAGAATGGGACGAAATGGTAAACAACTCAAAGTTTAAGGAGTGGGAGGATTTTGGAAAAACCCATAAGGGCCATATCGCATTACAGGACCATGGAGATAAGGTTTGGTATCGGAATATTAAGATTAAGGAACTGGATTAAAACTATAATTCTTAGTTAAAAAACTGCAATCGGTCCAGGCTGATTGCAGTTTTTTGTTTTCAGTTAAAACCAAATTCATAAATTTAAAGTAAAATCTAACCTATGAAAACTAATAAGGTAAAGTTTAAAAATAAAAATGGCGAAGAATTAATGGGTTACCTGGAACTACCCCATAATCAGGATCCACATAACTTTGTGTTATTTGCACATTGTTTTACCTGTAATAAAAATTTCTTCGCGGCTAAAAATATTAGTCGTTCCCTTGCATCTGCCGGTTATGGGGTTTTAAGGTTCGATTTTACCGGACTTGGAGAAAGCGAAGGGGATTTTTCAGACACCAATTTTTCAGGTAATATTCAGGACCTGGTGGCTGCAGCCGAATTCTTAAAAGAAGAACATCAGGCTCCCGGTCTGCTGGTAGGACATTCCCTTGGTGGCGCGGCCGTTTTGTATGCAGCAAAACAAATAGCTTCTGTAAAAGCAGTTGCCACCGTTGCGGCTCCCTCTACCATAAAACACGTAGAAGGTTTGTTGCGCAGCAATATTGACGAAATCGAAAAAAGCGGAAAAGCCAGTGTTAATATCGGCGGACGTCCTTTTGAGGTGAAAAAGCAATTCCTGGATGATATTCGGGAACACGATCTAAGTTCCTATTTAAGCGACCTAAAAAGAGCCCTTCTCATCCTGCATTCACCACAAGACAGAATTGTAGGAATAAAAAATGCCGAAGAACTCTACGTGGCGGCGAAGCATCCTAAAAGTTTCATTTCCCTTGATGGCGCAAGTCATTTAATGGAGGCAGAAGAAGATGCAGTTTACGCAGGAAATACCATCGCGACCTGGGCTCAAAAATATCTGCAAATTGAAGAAAAAACTCTCCCTGAATCCCAGAGTGATGT
This sequence comes from Salegentibacter flavus, assembly GCF_900115145.1. Lineage (GTDB taxonomy): Bacteria > Bacteroidota > Bacteroidia > Flavobacteriales > Flavobacteriaceae > Salegentibacter > Salegentibacter flavus. The sequence goes on from NZ_FOVL01000003.1 coordinate 196,924, forward strand.
TGTAGCTAATCTTGGAAGTACAGGCTATACTACCCAAATGAAAGCCGGAAAACATCATTTTACCGCCGATGAACCGGTTAAAGCCGGAGGCAATGATTATGGGCCCACCCCCTATCAGTTAGTTTCGGCAGGTTTGGCTGCCTGTACCTCTATGACTCTCCATATGTATGCAAGGAGAAAAAAATGGCCGCTGGAAAATGTGGAAACTCACGTTTCTTATTCTCGGGAACACGCCAGTGATTGTGATAATTGTGAAGACAAAGCTGCAAAATTAGATACCTTTAAAAGGGAAATCCAAATAAAAGGTGATCTTGATGAAAAACAGAAAAAAAGACTTTTGGAAATAGCAGATAAATGTCCGGTACACAAAAGTTTAACCAGCAAAAATCAAATCCCTACATTTCTAAAAAGTTAACCTGAAAGGTATATAAAACCGCCATAGCGCTACCATGACCAATGTTAAGCTCTCCTTAAATCTTTGGTGAACAATATGAATAGACCTAATTTAGTTATGTTAAATCTGAAAACCAATCAATAGATTATGAAACGTATTAGTTTATCATTAGTAATTTTTGCTTCAATAGCAATTATCGGGTGTAAAAACGATAAGAAAGAAGAAGACAAGACTACAACTGACTCTGAAATGAACTCAACCATGGATGACATGGAGGAGGAAAATGAGATCAGAAAAGCAACTGCAACTATGAGTCCGAATAACAACAGTAATCTTGGCGGAGAAGTTGTTTTTACACAAGAAAACGGAGAAGTTAGTATGACGGCTCTTATTACCGGACTTCCGGAGGGAGAACATGCCATACATATTCACGAGTTTGGAGACTGTTCTATGGAAGATGGTTCCTCAGCCGGTGGCCATTGGAATCCAACCGATGAAAAACACGGAAAATGGGGTGACCCTGAAGGCTACCACAAAGGTGATATCGGTAACTTCACTACCGACTCTAATGGCAATGGGACTATAACTATGACCACCGATGAATGGTGTATTGGTTGTGGCGATGAAGAAAAAGATATTTTAGGTAAATCGATTATTGTGCACGATGGAGTTGATGATTTTACCTCTCAGCCAGCTGGAAATGCCGGTACACGTGTTGGATGTGGTGTAATAGAAGAATAACCCATTCCTACATAAATAAACTTAAAAGCGGCCTTTGCCGCTTTTTCTAAATCTAAACCTAAATATTATGAATATTTTTGAAGCCCTGCGGCAAGAACACGAAATCCAACGTGAATTAGTAGACAAACTCACGAAGACCCATGGTGATACCGAAGAAAGAAAAAAGATCTTCGAGCAACTGAAACATGAACTCAAAATCCATGCAGATGCCGAAGAAAGACATTTCTATGTGCCACTGATGAAGAAAGATCTAACCCAGGGAAAAGCGCGACACAGCGTTGCCGAGCATCACGAAATGGATGAACTTATCGAGAAGCTTGAAGACACCGAAATGGATGCTTCTAACTGGTTGAAGCTGGCAAAAGAGCTTGCACATATTGTAATTCATCACCTGGATGAAGAGGAGCATGAAGTTTTTCAAATGGCAGGTAAAGCTCTCACCGATAAGCAAAAGATCTCCCTTGCTGAAGATTACAATAAGGAAATAAGAAAAACTCGCTAAAGCGAATTATTCTAAGGAAGAAAGCCGGTCTTAATCAGACCGGTTTTTTTGGTTAAATTTCTTCTTTATCAATTTTCATCTTTCTTTCATAGCCCTTATATGGACGTATTATCAGTCTGGCTGCTTTATCGTAATTAATATAATTATAGACCCAGTTAAAGAAGGTTATCAGGCGGTTTCGGAAACCAATTAAAAACCAGAGGTGAACAAACATCCAGACAAACCAGGCAGAAAAGCCTGAGAATCTCATCCTTCCCAAATCTACTACTGCCCTATTGCGACCAACGGTAGCCATTGTTCCCTTATCCCGATATTCAAAAGCTTCGAGTTGCTCTCCTTTTATAAGTCTTTTTAAATTTTTGGCCAGATGTTTACCCTGCTGAATTGCGGGTTGTGCTACCATAGGGTGACCCTTAGGATATTCTTTGGTTTGCATTAAGGCAATATCTCCAATTGCAAAAACATTTTCATAACCTTTTACCTGGTTAAAAGCGTTTACTTCATACCTATTAGCTTTCTCTTTGATCGCAGAAGCATTTAAGCCCTTTACAGGTGCTCCAGTTACTCCGGCTGACCAGATAAATGTTTCGGTTTTTAATTTAAGATCGGTATTGGTGGTGACCAGGTGACCATCATAACTTTCCACCATCGTATTTAAATGAATATCTACGCCCAGTTCTTTTAAAAATTGGTTAGCTTTCCTTGAAGCATGTTCACTCATTGGAGGCAAAACCCTATCCAGTCCTTCCAGGAGATGGATATGCATCTCGGTGGGATCTATATCCGGATAATCATTAGGAACAATATGGTTACGCAATTCTGCAATAGCACCGCTTAATTCAACTCCCGTTGGCCCCGCTCCTACCAGCACGAAATTGAGAAGCGCTTTTCTCTTTTCAGGATCATCTGTAATAACAGCCTGCTCAAGATTTTCAAGGATCAAGCTACGGATATTCAAGGCCTGGGGAACTGTTTTCATCCACATCCCGTGCTCTTCGATACTCTTATTTCCGAAGAAATTGGTTTTTGAGCCGGTAGCGATTACCAGATAATCGTAGGCCAAATCTCCAATGTTGGTAGAGATTGTATTCGCTTCAGCATTGATAGAATTTACCTCAGCCAGCCGGAAAATCGCCTTTTTACTACTTCGGGTGATTTTTCTAAGAGGATATGCGATAGAATCTGGCTCCAGTCCCGAAGTAGAAACCTGGTATAACAATGGTTGAAAGGTGTGATAATTATGCCGATCTAAGATAACCACCTGCAGATCTTCCTTAAGTAGGATTCTTGCCAGTGACATTCCGGCAAATCCACCGCCAACAATAACCAATCGGGGCAACTCAGTTCTGGGTATATTCATAAATACTGGTTTTAATCAAATTTACTTTTTCTATGAGTTTAATTGAAAAATAAACCTGTCCTTAACGATACTTTATAGTTTTTTGTAACATTGTACCTAAATTAACTACCTATATGCGCTAAGCATTTCCTGTGGATAAAGAATTAGAACATCAGTTTATAACCAATCTAGAGAAGCATCAGAATATTGCGCACAAAATCTGTCGCATTTATACAAATGATCAGGATTCCCACAATGACTTATTCCAGGAGATAACAATTCAGCTCTGGAAAGCCTATCCTAAATTTCGGGGTGAAGCTAAATTCAGTACCTGGATGTACAGAGTCGCGCTGAATACTGCTATCACTTTGTACCGGAAGAAAAAAAGAAGCATAAAGACCCAGGATTTTGATACGGTACATTTCAAGATAAAAAGTGAAGAATATAACGGGGAAGTAGAAGAAAATTTAAAACTGATGTATGCCGCAATTAAGGAACTCAATGATATTGAAAAAGCTCTGGTTTTTCTTTATTTAGAGGAAAAGAACTACAGGGAAATTTCTGAAACTTTAGGGATAACTGAAGTTAATGCCAGGGTGAAGATGAATAGAGTAAAGACAAAGTTAAAAAGCATAATAAATCCGTAACGGAATATGGATGAACTTGATATATTAAAAAAAGATTGGAAACAGCAGGAAGCATCGCTTCCTAAGCTTTCCTATAATGAGATCTATAAGATGCTATGGAAGAAATCTTCTTCTATTGTGAAATGGATTTTTATTATCAGTATTCTGGAACTTCTGTTCTGGGGAGTGCTCAATATTTTACTCTCAGACGGGGAATTCTGGAAGAGAATGGAAATCATTCACCTAAAAGAATTTACCGTGGGAGTTTATGTTCTAAGCTACGCCGTTACCTTTTATTTCATTTACCGGTTTTACCAGAATTACAAAAAGATATCGAGTACCGATGATGCAGCTACCTTAATGAAGAACATTTTAACCACCCGTAAAACGGTGAAGTATTACGTGGGCTTTATAATTATCTCTACAGCCCTGACATCTTTAGTGTACGCGTATTTCACAATTTTTCACCACGCGGCTACTACTGAAGTGACGGACCCAGCAAAATATAGCTTCAGCATCACCCAATGGCTTGTTCTCACCTCGGCTATAATTTTTGGCTTAGCTATTTTCTTAGGAGCATTATGGCTTTTCTACCGCCTTTTATATGGTATCCTTTTAAACCGACTAAATAAAAATTATAAGGATTTAAAGAATTTAGAGGAATAAAAAAGCGCCGTTTGGCACTCTATTTTCTAATAGTTATAGGTCAATTGTTCGATACTCCCAACAGGAATAGCTCGTTATCTGGCCCATATTTTATTTATATTGAAATATATTTCAAGAAGTTTTCCATTCCAAGTCTTATTCTTACCAGAAAACCAAGTTGTGAAAAACTATGTTTATAACTCACCAGTCAAATTCTAAAATTACAGCTTATTCCTGATAACTTTACTTTTGTAAAATCATACCAGCGGGTATTACTTTTTGTAATAAACAAGGGGAATCATGTGAGAATCATGAGCTGTTGCGCAACTGTAAAGTAGATTTATCTACAAGCCAGGTTACCTTCCCAACGGGCTGACTTTTGCTTTCGCATAAAAAGTAAATGTCCAGGATAACATTTTTGCGGGTCTCCGCATCTTCACTTTCCCCTAGACACAAATTTGCTTTAATGCTTTTGAATTGGAAACTAAAAAAAAGTAATATGAGTATTTTTCAAAAACGGGTAAACTATAAACCTTTCGAATATCCTGAAATCCTTCAATTTACTGAAGCTATAAACCGTTCGTTCTGGGTGCATTCTGAAGTAGATTTTACTGCCGATGTTCAGGATTTTCATTCGCATCTTAGCGAAAATGAAAAGCAGGTGATTAAAAAAAGTCTCCTTGCGATTGCCCAAATTGAAGTAGCCGTAAAATCGTTTTGGGGTGACCTTTACCAACACCTGCCAAAACCAGAGTTTAACGGACTGGGAAGTACCTTTGCCGAATGTGAATTCAGACATTCTGAAGCTTATTCCCGCTTGCTTGAAGTGCTGGGCTATAATAATGAATTTGAAAAATTAATTGAAACCCCGGTTATCAAAAAAAGGGTCGCATATCTCTCTGAAGCTTTATCGAATACAAAATCTTCAGATGACGAAAAATACGTGTTTTCCCTTATTTTATTTTCAATTTTAATCGAAAATGTTTCCCTTTTTAGTCAGTTTGCTATTATTCTTTCCTTTAGCCGATTTAAAGGAGTGATGAAAAATGTGAGCAATATTATCGCCTGGACCTCGGTAGACGAACAAATTCACGCTAATGCAGGAATTTATATTGTAAATCAGATCAAAAATGAATTTCCCGAATTCTTTAATGAAGAAACCAAATCTAAAATTAGAGAGATCGTAGCTCATTCTATGGAAGTAGAATCTGAAATTCTTGATTGGATCTTTGCTGATGGCTCCTTAGAACAATGCAAAAAGAAAGACCTCCTAAATTTTATGAAATATCGTGTAGACGATAGCCTTGAAAAAATTGGTTTGGAAAAACTCTACTTCGTTTCAGAATACGACTATAAAGCGATGCTGTGGTTTGAGGAAGAAGTTTTCGCTAACAGTCTAGACGATTTTTTCGCTAAACGCCCGGTAGACTATACCAAGCACGATAAAAGTATCACCGCAGATGATCTTTTTTAAAGAATTTTCTGCAGAATTATTTCACCTTAAAATCCAGCAAAATGTCTGAAACAATAATTAAAGAAACACAACAGGAACGCCTTTGGTGGCTCAATGAAGAAAGCCAGCAAATACTTAACCGTGGTTATTTATTAAAAGGAGAAACCGCAAAATCAGCTATAGAGCGCGTAGCAAATGCAGCAGCTAAAAGACTTTACAAGCCAGAATTGGCTGAAGCATTTATTGAAATGATAGAACGTGGCTGGATGAGTTTGAGTTCGCCAATTTGGGCCAATATGGGCACTGAGCGGGGCTTACCCATTTCCTGCTTTAATGTGTACGTACCAGATAATATTGAAGGCATTACTCACAAACTGGGCGAGGTGATTATGCAAACAAAAATTGGTGGCGGTACTTCCGGCTATTTTGGAGAATTAAGAGGCCGCGGAAGCGCAGTAACCGATAACGGAAAAAGCAGTGGTGCCACCAGTTTTATGAAACTTTTTGACACGGCGATGGATACCATTTCCCAGGGCGGGGTCCGTCGCGGGGCTTTTGCAGCTTATCTGGATATAGATCACCCCGATATTAAAGAATTCCTGGAAATAAAAAATATCGGAAACCCTATTCAAAATTTATTTTACGGTGTAAGTGTCCCCGACTACTGGATGCAGGAAATGATTGATGGTGATCGGGAAAAGAGGGAAATCTGGGCGAAGGTTCTGGAAAGCAGGCAACAAAAAGGGTTACCTTATATTTTCTTTAAAGACAATATTAACCGGTTTAAACCCCAAGTTTATAAAGATAAAAATTATACAATCCATTCCAGCAATCTATGTTCAGAAATCGCGCTGCCATCAACTGAAAATGAATCCTTTATTTGTTGTCTTTCTTCAATGAATCTGGAACTTTACGACGAATGGAAAGACACTGAAGCGGTAAAACTGGCTATTTACTTTTTAGACGCAGTTTTACAGGAATTTATCGCAAAAACAGAAGACAATTACTACCTCTCCTCTGCCAATAATTTCGCTAAAAGGCATAGAGCCTTAGGACTTGGCGTTATGGGTTGGCATTCCTATCTCCAAAAGAACAGAATTCCTTTTGAGGGATTAAAAGCCAAAGGCCTAACGAATTCAATTTTCAAAGATATCAATGAAAAAGCTATTAAAGCGAGTAAGGAGCTGGCGAATATTTACGGTGAACCGGAAGTTTTAAAAGATTATGGTCTAAGAAATACCACTTTGATGGCCGTGGCACCTACTACCTCCTCTTCTGCTATTTTGGGGCAGGCGTCACCGGGAATCGAACCTTTTAGCAGCAATTACTATAAGGCAGGACTTGCAAAAGGCAATTTTATGCGGAAGAATAAATATTTGAAAGAATTACTCCAGGAAAGAGGATTGGATACCGAAGAAACCTGGCGAAGCATCATGCTTAATCACGGGAGCGTGCAACATTTAAATGAGTTAAATGATGAAGAGCGTATGGTTTTTAAAACCTTCAAAGAAATAAGTCAGTTAGAAATTATTCAGCAAGCCTCCGTTAGGCAAAAGTATATCGATCAGGCACAAAGTTTAAACCTTAATATTCCTTCAGACCTTCCGGTTCGGGAGGTAAATAAATTAATGATAGAAGCCTGGCAACTGGGTGTAAAAACGCTTTACTACCAAAGAAGCCAAAGTGTTTCAAAAGAATTTATAGCCAATATGGTGAATTGCTCTAGTTGTGAGTCTTAAATTCAGAGGATAAAATAAGAAAAGCTGTTCGAAAGGTTTTCAAAATCGCCTCTCCTGACGAAGACTGAATCCTTCAAACAGCTTTCTTTTCAAAAATTTAAATTACAAAGCTCCCCATTCTTTTAGAGAGTCTTTGTTCATTTTTACGTAATCCTGATTTCCAGCTTTTTCTGCGGCTTCCAAGGATTTCTTCGCTGTCGCTATGGCCTCTTCTTTTTTACCTAGATCGGCTTCAATAAGAGATTTTCTTCTTAACACCCAATATGCGTTGTTTCCCATTTCTACAGATTTATTGATCCATTCGTAGGCCTTTTCAAGATCTTTCTTTTCATCATGATAATAACTGGCAGCCGCAAAGTAATCTCCGGCTCCCGGTCCATTCATAACTTTTTTAATACTGGCCATAGCCTTAGCCTCGGTAGGGACATCGAAAGTTAAACTCGCCAATGTAGTATCCCATATAAAATTAAGAGAGGCAGAATTATTTTGAAGATCGTCTATTAAAATGGTGAACGTTTCCATTTCAAAAGGAAGTTCCATTAATTCTGCTGTGGCCTTTAACGCTACTTTTTCTTCCTTCCATTCCACAGGATTTCCCCAGTTAGAAGCATCGGAATAAAACAGGACTTCCCATTCGTTTTCCTTTGGAATTGTATAGATAGCATAAGTTCCCGCTTTTAATTCTTTACCCTGAATAGTGATATCATCACTAAAAGTAATTTTGGTATTCTCGTTGGCTCCTGTACGCCACACTTCACCGAAGGGAACCAGGTCTCCAAAAATTTCACGATCTCTCATTCCGGGACGGGAGTATTCTAAAGTGACATCGGTAAGACCAACTTTCTGTTCAATTTTAGTAAACGGACTGGGTTGTGGTGCCTGTACCTGGGCTTGAGCAGCACTCATAACTCCGGCTGTACATAAGAATAGAATTAGTTTTTTCATCTTTTAGTGTTTTTTAGTTCAATCAAATATACCGAGAAAATGATTATAAAATCAAAATCCGGTAGGTTTCATTTATATTTTGTTTAACTATAATTATTTTATTTCAAACAAAACTCGGCTTAATTTTGCAAGTAAATATCTTTAGAATGAAAATCTACACCTTAAAAACGGTTCAAAAAATCCCTATAAGCCCGGAGAAAGCCTGGGATTTCCTCTCCAGTCCGGGTAATTTAAAGACGATCACGCCAGATTATATGGGATTTAATATTATCGCAGGCGCAGATCGCCCTATGTTTCCGGGGCAAATTATTCAGTATGTAGTGACCCCGGTGGCGGGAATTAAAACCAAATGGGTCACCGAGATTACGCATGTTAAAGACAAAGCGTATTTTGTAGATGAGCAGCGATTTGGGCCTTATTCTCTTTGGCACCACAAACATTTTTTAAAGGAAATCCCGGGTGGCGTAGAGATGGAAGATATTGTAGATTACAAATTGCCCTTCGGCCCTTTGGGACAAATCATTCATCCTATCCTGATTGCTCCAAAACTCAAAGAAATCTTTGATTACCGGCAGAAAAAACTCGTGGAACTCTTTGGTGAGTATGATGAATCTAAGACTAAAAATTATACTCTGAAACAGGATGTTTTAGCCTAAATAGAAAAGATTATGAAAAGAAATATTTTACTTATTGGCGGTTCTACAGGAATAGGCCTTGAAATCGCCAACCAACTCGCTAAAGAAAATAAGGTGATTGTCGCTTCTAGAAATAAAGGTGAATTAAATGATAATGTTGAACATTTAGAATTTGATGTTTTAAAAGATAACATTCAAGATTTGGAATTACCGGAAGAAATCCACGGATTGGTATATTGCCCCGGAAGCATTAACCTGAAACCTTTTAAAATGCTAAAATATAAGGAGTTTGAGGATGACATGAACCTAAATTTCTTGGGTTTGGTAAAAGTAGTTCAGGCTTTAATCACAAAATTAAAAAATGCTGAAAATCCAAGTATGGTGTTTTTTAGCACCGTGGCCGTAAAGGTCGGCATGCCTTTTCATACCAGCGTTGCTGCAGCGAAAGGTGCCATTGAAGGTTTTGCGAAATCGCTGGCAGCTGAATATGCTCCTAAAATACGCGTGAATGTGATTGCGCCATCTTTAACCGCTACGCCTCTAGCCGAAAAATTATTATCGAATGACTCTAAAAAGGAAAAAATGAGCGAAAAGCATCCTTTAAAAAGAGTTGGAACAAAGAAAGACATTGCTAACGCAGCCATCTTTTTATTAAGTAAAGAAAACAGCTGGATTACGGGACAAGTTATAGGCGTAGACGGCGGACTTTCGACATTAAATATTTCGTAAATGAGTAAAAAAGTGAATATTTTTTGGTTTAGACGTGATCTTAGGTTAGACGATAATGTCGGTTTTCTCGAAGCATTGAAATCCAGAAATCCGGTATTGCCAATTTTTATTTTCGATACTGAAATCCTTGGTAAATTACCTCAGGATGATGCCCGGGTGACTTTTATCCACGAGCAGCTTCAGCAAATGCGAAAAGAACTTCAGGACGATTGTAACAGTTCTATCGCGATGTATCACGGAAAACCAAAAAACATTTTTCAGCAGTTAATTAAGGAGTATGAAATTGTTGAAGTATTCACTAATCACGATTACGAACCCTACGCCAAAAAAAGAGATAAAGAAATAGCCGATTTACTTTCCGAAAATAATATTGAATTCAGCACTTTTAAAGATCAGGTTATTTTCGAAAAAAATGAAGTAGTTAAAAAAGATGGCGATCCGTATATTGTATATACGCCATACATGAAAGTTTGGAAAGATCAGTTTAAGTCACTTGATCTTAAAATTCATTATACCAGCCAATATTTAGATAATATCGTCAAAAATACGAGATTACCGAATCTAAGTTTAAAGGATATTGGCTTTAAATCTTCAGAAATTAAAGTCCCGGAATATGATGTGACGCCTACTTTAATTCAGCAATACGAAAACACTCGAAATATACCGGGAAAAGATGGTACTTCCAGACTTGGTCCTCATCTGCGCTTCGGAACAGTTAGCGTTCGTAAAATGGTAAAAAAGGCCAATGCCGAAAGCAATAAAACTTTTCTTGAAGAACTGATTTGGCGGGAATTTTTTATGCAGGTTTTATACCACAATCCCGAAACGCTAACCAATGCTTTCAAAAAGAAGTACGACCGCATTCAATGGCGAAATAACGAAGATGAATATGAAAGGTGGAAAACCGGCAAAACGGGCTATCCATTAGTAGACGCCGGAATGCGTCAACTAAAGGAATCTGGTTTTATGCATAATAGAGTGAGAATGCTGGTTGGGAGTTTTCTTTGCAAACATTTGCTCATTGACTGGCGCTGGGGTGAGGCCTATTTTGCCGAAAAACTTCTGGATTACGAAATGGCTTCTAACGTGGGGAACTGGCAATGGGTTGCAGGCAGCGGCGTAGATGCTGTGCCATATTTTAGAATTTTTAATCCTACCACTCAAATTGAAAAATTTGATAAGGATAGGAAATATATCAAAAAATGGGTTCAGGAATACGACACCGAAGATTACCCGCAACCCATGATAGACCATAAGGAAGCAAGGGAACGTGCGCTTAGCACCTACAAGCAAGCTCTGAACAATTAATCCTTAAACATCTTACGTGCCTTCTCCAGGTCTTCTGGAGTATCGATCCCAATGGTTTGATGTGAGGTTTCCACCATTTTAATATTCTTCGCGTATTCCAGGTAACGTATGGCTTCAATTTTTTCAGCGGCTTCCAGCGATAACATCGGGAAGCTGTAAAAATCTATAAGCGCCTGCTTTCTGAAAGCATAAATCCCTACATGTTTAAAATAGGTAACCCTTGCTTCGGTATTTCTTGGGTAAGGAATCGGAAACCTTGAAAAATAAAGTGCAAAATCATTTTTATTAGTGATCACCTTTACATTGTTTGGGTTGGTGATCTCTTCACTTCCGGACATGGCGGTTTTTAATGAAGCTAGGTCAATAATTCCGGCATCATCTTCCCGGAAAACATTTAGAAGTTTAACCAGGCTTTCTTTGTCGATAAAAGGTTCGTCACCCTGCACATTTACCACAATGTCTACGTCCATATCCATTACCGCTTCGGCGATACGATCGCTGCCACATTCGTGTTCCTTTTTGCTTTTTATCGCCTTTCCTCCAAAAGACTTTATTTCTGCAAAGATCTCATCACTATCGGTCACTACATAAACTTCCTCAAACAAATTAGTGTTTAAGGCGGCTTCATAAGTTCTTCTAATTACAGTCTTTCCGGCCAGATCCTGCATCAACTTCCCCGGAAAACGGGAAGCCTCATAACGAGCGGGGACCATAGCTATTATTCTAAGTGGGTTGTTCACGGTTAAGTATTTTTAATTTTCAGTAAAAAAATCATCTTTAAAACCGATAAGATACAATTTATCGGTGGCCCGGGTAATGGCGGTATAGAGCCAACGTAAATATTCTTTTCCAACGCCTTCGGGCAGGTAAGGTTGCTCAATAAATATAGTATGCCATTGCCCACCCTGGGATTTATGACAGGTCATCGCATAAGAAAATTTGATCTGCAAAGCGTTAAAGAATTTATTGTTCTTCACTTTCATAAACTTCTTGTATTTAGAAGTTTCATCGGCATAATCTTTCATCACCTCCTGGTAAAGCTGGTTGGATTCGTCGTAGGTGAGCGAAGGCGTATTACTGGTTAAGGTATCCAGCATCACCACGGTTTCAAAAGGTCGCATATTGGGGTAATCTACCATTTGAACCCTAACCTCGGCAAAACGAAAACCATAGAGCTCCTTTATGCTGAAGATTTCGAGAACCTTTACGATATCGCCATTAGCTATAAAACCTGCTTCTGAGCTGGGTTTTATCCAGAAATAGTTATTCTTCACCACCATAAGATAATCCCCCGCCGAAATCTCTTCTTCCTGGAAGAGAATGCGCGACCTTATTTGTTCATTATAAAGATTAGCTCTTTTGTTCGATCTAACAATAATACTGGTTTCCTCGTGGCCAAGATTAGAGTAAGACTCCTCTATAGCATCCATAATCTCATATCCATCCCGAAGCCTTATCACATCGGCTTTAGAGCTGAGTTGAAATTTAAAACTCTCATAAAAGCCATCCTGAAGACATTCTCTAATTCGGGTAGCATTCAGAAGAATATCGCTTTCCTCTGCCTGGCGCACCACTTCGTCCAGTTCAATATGCTGGACCTCTTTGTTATAGGCAAATTGAAGTTTATCGGCTTCTAGCGCAGGGCTTATTTCCATCTTCACGGGTGGCAATTGTGCGGTGTCCCCAATTAGAATTAATTTGCAATTATGCCCGGAATATACATACTGAATGAGATCATCCAGCAGACTACCGTTTTCCATTAGCTTGGACTCTCCGGGAGTATCTGAGATCATCGAGGCCTCATCTACTATAAAAATGCTGTTCTTATGCTTATTAGGCTGAAGTACAAATTGCACCCCCGAACCTCTTGATTTTTTCGGAAAATAAATCTTCTTATGTATTGTAAAGGCTTCTTTTTTGGAATAATTGGCGATCACTTTTGCGGCCCTTCCGGTTGGTGCCATCAAGATCCCTGATTTTTTGATCTTCCAAAGATTTTTTACCAGGGTACTTATTATTGTGGTTTTACCGGTTCCGGCGAAGCCTTTTAGCATAAAAATAGATTCCGTGGAATTGGAATTCACAAAGTCTGCAAGCTGTTGTAGGGCGATATCCTGCTTCGCCTTGGCGGGAAAACCCAGGTCGTCTAAAAGAAGCTTATAAAAACCAGCCGAAGTGAGTTCTTTCATAGGAAATTGTCAAAATTCAAAGATAGGAATGGATTTTTAGGGAAGAAACTTTTACGAATAAAAAAAAATTGTAGATTTGTCGTGAAACACTAATATTATCTTAAAAAATACGAAAGCATGAGACTTGCAATTCAATTACTTCTTTGGGTGGTGATCATTGGTCTGGCCTACCTTACCTTTGATGCAGTTTACCAACCAATTCAATTCGACAAGGTTAAACAAAAACGCTACGCCAAAGTAATTGAAAACCTAAAGGATATCCGTGAGGCAGAACTTGCCTACATGGAGGTTACCGGACAATTCCAGGGAGATTTTGACAAATTGGTGCAATTTCTTGACACTGCTGAATTTGCCATTACTCAAAGAAGAGATACTGTTATTTTGGACGAAGAATACAAAAAGACTTATGGGGTTGATGAATACATTGAAAAAGTGATTATTGATACTCTTGACTTCGTACCCGTTAAAGATTCCTTATTTAAAGGAGACCGAGAGCGTTATACCGAAATGATCAATGTGCCTATAGAAGGTGTAGATGCAAAATTTGAACTTGAAGCAGGAACCATGAAAAAAGGAGACAGAGATATTCCTGTGTTTGAAGCCAAAGTTGCTAAAAGCATTGTTCTTGCAGACCAGGACAGAGACCTTGTTCTTCAGGAAAACGAAATCCAATCGGTAGACGATGTGAACGGCCGTTACATCAGGGTGGGCTCTATGGAAGAGATTAAAACCACTGGAAACTGGCCAAAAGTATATGGTGACGAATAAACAAACCCAAACAAACTTAAAACTGTCCATTCAGGTTAGCCTGGATGGACTTTCTTTTTGTATTCTGGATACTAAACAGGAAGAATTCATCTTTTTTAAAAAGCTGAGTTTTGAACGGCAACTAGACCCAGTGAAGATTCTTCAGAAGATAGAACGGGAATACCAAAATGAAAAGGCGCTTCAGCAAAACATAGGCGAAATAAGTTTGATCTTTGATAATCCCTTATATACTCTTGTTCCTTCAAAGCTTTTTATTGAAGAACAGGCCTCAAATTATCTTAAATTCAATACCAGGATACTTAAAACAGATTTTATAGCCCACGATGAAATAAACACTGCCAGGGCTGTTTGTGTTTATATTCCCTACGCCAATATCATAAATTATTTCTTTGACAAGTATGGCGAATTTGAATACAAACACAGTATTTCAGTTTTATTGGAAAATTTACTGAAAAAAGAAAAAAACAATTCCCCGCGCGTTTACCTTTATAATAAATCGGGCAGCTACGATCTTGTTGTTATTGAAGAAGGCAAGCTTCTCTTCTGTAACAGCTTCCAGTATGAAACCCCGGAAGACTTTCTTTATTATCTCCTTTTTACTGCGGAACAGCTGAACCTTGATCCCGAAAAATTTGATCTACAGATTTTCGGAAAGATTTCTGAAGAGTCTGACTTATATCAACTTGCTTACACCTATATAAAAAATATAAGCCTTACCGAACACAGCACAAAAAAGACTTTCAGTAAACCAGAAGAAAAGCAGCAAGCTGAAGCTGAATTTGTTCTTTTAAATTCATTCTAATGCGAATCATTTCAGGAAAACACAAAGGGAGACGACTAATTGCTCCCAAAAAATTACCCGTGCGGCCCACTACAGATATGGCCAAGGAAGCCCTATTCAATATTCTGAATAATCGCTTTAATTTGAACGGGCTTCAGGTGCTTGACCTGTTTTCGGGCACCGGAAATATCGCCTATGAGTTTTCTTCCCGGGGCGCTTCTGCCATCACCGCTGTTGACGAGAATTTTGATTGCGTAAAGTTCATAAAAAAGACTTCTACGGAACTCGATATGAACATTAATGTGATAAAAAGCGATGTTTATAAATATCTCGAAAAGGCGCCAATCAAAGCAGATATCATCTTTGCCGATCCACCCTATGATTTTGAACCTGATGCTTTTCAGAAAATTGCTTATCTTATTTTCGAAAAAGAGCTCCTCCTTGAAGGCGGAATTCTCATATTAGAACACTCAAAGCATACTGATCTTTCTGAATTGGAACATTTTAAAGAATCCAGAAAATACGGAAGTTCGGTTTTTAGCTTTTTTGAGTAAAAGCCTATCAACATGGAATCTTTGTTAAAAACTATAGAGCTTAAGGATACCAGCCTTGAGTTTTATAGTAATTATGTGATCTCAAATGTAAAAGAAGATGTGATTTTTGAAGATCATCACGTGGAACAGATTTTAAAGATATGCAACGTAGTTTTTAATTTTCAACCATTTGTATATATTTCCAACCGCAGGGTGGCCTACAATGTAAATCCCACTATTTATTTCGGTTTAAAAAATCTCGATGATCTGGTTGGAATAGCAATAGTTACCAATGAGTCAAAGGGACAAAAAACCGCCCATTTTGAAAAGCAATTTTCTCCGATTCCTTTTGATATTTTCACCAATATGGAAGAGGCTATAGCCTGGTCGAAAAGTTTATTGAATAAAAAATAAAGCAGGCCTGTAAGCCGGATTCTGTAAAGCCTGAAAAAATCAGACTCCCCTTATCATTTATCTGAAGTTTTTGTTACCAAAAACCTTGAGCTGCCTACCCTCCGGTAGCAGACGGGCCGTCTGCAAGCACCGGTTTACATGGCATTGCACCGCATAGAGTTTACCTGATTTCACTACAGCATTACCTGTACATCCTTTCTGCTGCACTTGTCCTAATCCCTAACCCGATAGCTATCGGGACGGAACCGGTGGGCGTTACCCACTATGCTGCCCTGTGGTGTCCGGACTTTCCTCCATCCCTCTAAAGGAACAGCGATAAGGCGGCCTGCTTTAAGCTGCAAAGATAATTTAAATTCCTTGCTTTTATGATTCGGTAGACTAATTCATTTTTTATGCCAGAAAATTAAAAATATAGGCCTATGTTTCTAGGACTTAAGCCGGCTATTTTTATATTTGTTGTTCAAATAATTTCGATGGAACATTTTATAGTATCGGCAAGAAAATACAGGCCACAAAGCTTTAGAGATGTCGTGGGCCAGCAGGCTATTACTAATACTTTAAAGAATGCCATTGAAAACAATCATCTAGCGCAAGCTTTATTGTTTACAGGACCTCGTGGCGTGGGTAAAACCACCTGTGCCCGTATCCTTTCTAAGATGATCAATCAGGATGGCACCCAAAGTCCCGATGAAGATTTTGCATTCAATATTTTTGAGCTGGATGCCGCCTCCAATAACTCTGTAGACGATATAAGAAACCTTATCGACCAGGTTCGTATTCCTCCACAGGTTGGAAATTATAAGGTGTATATTATTGATGAGGTGCACATGCTCTCTCAATCGGCCTTCAATGCTTTTTTAAAAACCCTGGAGGAGCCACCAAAACACGCCATATTTATTCTTGCCACCACCGAAAAGCATAAAATAATACCCACCATACTTTCGCGTTGCCAGATCTTCGATTTTAAACGGATCACCGTTACAGATGCTAAAAATTACCTGGCCTATATCGCAGAACAGGAAGGGGTAAATGCCGAAGAGGATGCGCTTCACATCATCGCACAAAAAGCCGATGGCGCAATGCGGGATGCACTTTCCATCTATGATCGTGTAGTAAGTTTTAGCGGGAAAGATCTTACCCGGCAGGCCGTAACCGAAAACCTGAACGTTTTAGATTACGATACCTATATGAAAGTTACCGATCTTATTCTGGAAAACGATATTCCAGGTCTGTTGGTAACTTACAACGAGATCTTATCCAGTGGCTTTGACGGTCATCATTTTATAATGGGCCTTGCTTCCCATTTCAGAAATTTACTGGTTTGTAAAGATCAAAAAACCATACAACTGCTGGAAGTTGGAGAACAAACCAAATCCCGTTATTTCGAACAGGCTAATAAAACCAGTCATCCCTTTCTTATTAAGGCCATTGATCTTGCCAATGATTGTGATTTAAAGTACAAGAACAGTCAGAACCAGCGATTGCTGGTGGAACTTTGTCTTATGCAGCTCGCCTCCATCACTTTTGATGGAGAAAAAAAAAAGTTTGAACAGCCAATAATTCCGGCGACTTACTATGAAGAAGCCTCTGTAAAGCTTTCTTCGGAAGAAAAAGAGCTGGTTCGGGAAAATGAACATCAGGAAGAAGCTCCGGCCGCGCCGCAGGAATCTCAACTACCCTCTCCCCAGGCAAACACCGATGGAATAGATGGGCATTGTGTGAGCGACAACAATAAAAAGTATTATTCCGAGGATGTCCCTGCAGCTGGCGTTTCAGAAGAAAATCCAGAATTCAGTAATTCTGAAGAAGCTTCCCCAGGGCGAAATAACCAGGAACCTGACAGTTCTGGCGAAACTTCGGCTCAACCTAAGTCCGGTCTAAATAATGATGGCTTACAGAAAGAAAAGGTTTCGGGACTTTCTCTTAAAAGTATTCGGAAGAAAAAAGAACTGGAAGCCAAGCAACAGGAAAATGCACCTAAAGAACCCGAAAAGCTAACCCAGGAATTCAACGAGACGCAGTTACACGCGGCCTGGGATGAGTATGTTCATCGCTTAAAGCAACGCGGAGAAAAAATACTGGCTTCCATCCTTGAAACCGACCTTCCGAGTTTAGAAGGGCTAGACATTGTTCTGGAAATGCCTAATGAAGGTATGAAGATTGACCTTGAGAAAGAGAAAAACAAATTAATGGGTTTTTTGAAAAAGAAACTTCAAAACACTGAAATTAGCCTGGTCGTTAAGGTTAATGAAACAAAGGCCAAAACCTTTGCCTTTACCCCGATGGAGAAATACAACAAGCTGAAAGAAAAAAACCCACTGCTCGATAAATTAAGAAGCACATTTGATTTAGACGTATAGCTATGTTAGGATTAAAACTACCCACAGACCCACGCTGGGCAAATATCGCCGAAAAGAATATCGAGGAAATCCTTGTAGATCACGCCTATTGCGAACAAAAAGCGGCTTCTACGGCAATTTCCCTTATCGTAACTTTTCCAGAACATCCGGAACTTGTAAACGAAATGACAGCGCTGGCCCGGGAAGAAATGGGGCATTTTAAGATGGTTCACGATAAACTTCAGCAACGCGGACTGAAACTTGGTTGGGAACGCAAAGATGAATACGTTATTAAATTGCGTAGTTTCTTTCCAAAAGGCGGTAGCCGAAGTACCCAACTGGTACACCGGCTACTCATCGCTGGCCTTATTGAGGCCCGAAGCTGCGAGCGGTTCAGGTTACTTTCAGAAAAACTGGAAGATAAAGAACTAGCAGAATTTTACCGGAATTTAATGGTTAGCGAAGCCAATCATTATACTATGTTTCTCAAATTCGCCCGGCAATACGGAGAAGATAGAAATGAAGTAGATCGAAAATGGCAGGAATTACTGGAATATGAAGCGCAGATAATGAAAGACCTGGGCAAAGATGAGACTATCCACGGTTAATTTCGTTTCTCTTCATTGTACAGAGATTTTATAATGCCATCGGCCAAACCTATTTTCGGCACATATATTTGGTTTGCGCGAGCCCACTTCATAGCGTTTAAATATATTCTGGCTGCAGGAATAATCACATCGGCCCTATCATTTTTAAGGTCTAGTTCGGTAATGCGTTCCTCGTAAGTATAAGAATTAAGCAACTCATTATATTTTTTCAAATAAGAAAGACTTAATGGCTTACCTTCTTTCTTTCCGCTGGTCTTAAAAATATTGTTGATGTTTCCCCCGGAACCAATAAGGTCTATGTCATCATAATTAGCAGTGATTTCCTTTACCCAATTTTCCATTTCATTCCAGGTTTGATGTTCCACCAGGTCTTTGAGTAAACGGACCGTCCCTACTTTAAAGGACTTTGCAGCGATGCTTTTCCCGTTACTATATAAAGTATACTCTGTACTCCCCCCACCCACGTCTACATAGAGGTAATTCTTATTGTTTTGAATAAGGTTATGAAGATCGGTTGCCGCAATAATCGCTGCTTCGTGATTCCCGTCAATGATCTCGATGTCCAGCCCCGATCTCTCTTTTATCTTTTCTACAACTTCATTCCCATTCTTGGCCTCCCTCATCGCCGAAGTCGCAAAGGCTTTATACTTCTCTACCCCGTGGGATTTCATCAACAGTTTAAATGCCTGCATAGTATCTTCCATCCTATTGATATTGGAATCAGAAATCTTTTGGCTAACAAATACATCGCCCCCAAGACGTATTGGCACCCTTACCAGTGAAGTTTTCCTGAAACTGGTTTCCTTTCCTTTTTTTTCAGTAATAGTAGAAACCAATAACCTCACAGCATTGGAACCAATATCTATAGCGGCATAATTTTTCTGGGTTATCATGACTCTGGGTTTTGTGTTTTTTTAAAATAATAATCATATAAAGCAAATTGAGATCTCAGGCGCGGTTTCTCATTTTTGCGATAGGCGTTATCCTGATTTTCGGAATGTACCCGGGCCTTAACATTATCCTGCCAGCTAATATCGAAGGTTTCCATAATCTCCTTCCTGATATCTTGATCATAGACCGGACAGGAAATCTCAACCCGGTTGTCCAGGTTTCGGGTCATAAGATCGGCTGAAGAAAGGTACACCCTGGGGTCTCCATCATTTTCAAAAATAAAAATACGCGGATGCTCCAGAAATTTATCTACAATGCTAATCGCTTCAATATTCTCACTCAAACCTTTAATTCCTGGGATAAGGCAGCAAATCCCCCTTACTATCAGTTTAATCTTTACCCCTGCCTGGCTCGCATCGTATAGCTTGTTAATCATAGGGTAATCTGAGAGGCTGTTTAGCTTCAGTTTTATCTCTGCATTTTTACCGTTCCGGGCATTTTCGATTTCGGTATCAATCAATTTAACCAAAGCAGTTCGGGTGTAATGTGGTGATATAATCAGGTGCCTGTATTTACTTACCTTATAGTTGATCTCAAAAAATTCGAAAACCTTATTGACTTCCTTCAGGATTTCGGGGTGAGCGGTAAATAATGTATAATCGGTGTACAGCCTGGAAGTAGATTCATTGAAATTTCCGGTGCTTATAAATCCGTATCTTTTTAATTTTCCTTCTTCTTCCCGCTCTATTACACAGGTTTTACAGTGTACTTTTAAGCCGGGAACACCAAAGATTAAATTCACACCTTCCTGTTGCATTTGTTCGGCATAGCGAATGTTCGCAACTTCATCAAATCTCGCCCTAAGTTCAATTTGAACGGTGACCTTCTTCCCATTTTTAACGGCATTAATAAGAGAGCTGGCAATATGCGAGATCTTCGCCAGTCGGTAAATAGTGATCTTAATGGTTTTCACCTTTGGATCCAGTGCGGCTTCCCGAAGAAATTTTACCGTATAGGCAAAGCTTTGATAAGGTGTATATAGAAGAAAATCTTTTTTGGCAATTCCGCTAAATAGACTTGTTTGCAGGAGGAGACCAGGAATAGGTAAAGCTTCTATTATTTCATATAAAAGATCATTTCTTCCAAGGCTGGGGAAATTCATATAATCCCGCCGATTGTGATATCGGCCACCGGGAATTATACTGTCTGAAGAATCTATTCCCATTTTATTCAGAAGATAGGTGAGCGTATCTTCAGCAATATTCATATCATACACAAAACGCACGGGATCTCCTTTAATACGATCCTTAACGCTATTGGAAATCTTTTCTATAAAACTCTTACTAAGGTCGCTGTCAATATCAAGCTCAGCATCGCGGGTAATTTTGATCATATGGGCTGAGATGCTCTCGTAATCAAAAATGTTGAATATAGTATTCAAATTGAACCTTATAAGATCATCCAACAAAATGATATACTGTTTACCATTTTCTTCCGGGAGCACAACGAAGCGTTCTATACTCCTTGGAATTTCGATGAGCACATATTTTTTCTCCTGAACCGGTTGATCAAGCAACTGCGATATTTTCTGATTCGATTTCTCTTCCTTCATCACCATCTTCACGGCAAGATAGGCAGCGCTATCTTTAAGACTGGGAATTTCGGGAAGGTCATTTAGAATAATAGTAACCAGGGCCGGACTTACTTTGGAAAGAAAAAAATCCTTGAGAAACTTCTGCTGAGACTGTGAGACCTGTTTCTCATTAATGATGTAAATATTACGAGCTTTTAACTGGTGCTGGATATCGGCAAGGATCTCCAGACTTTCAGCCTGTTGTTTAATAACAATCTGCGTGATTTTTTCCAGAAGTTTACTGGCCTTAATGCCCCCTAAAACACTTTTTCCGGCTTTGCCTGCAAGATCAATTCTCTTAACAGTAGCATATCTAACCTTAAAGAATTCATCCAGATTATTAGAAAATATCCCGAGGAAACGCAAACGCTCAATCAAGGGGACTGTTTCATCTTCAGCTTCCTGGAGGACCCTTGCATTAAATTGAAGCCAGCTAAGTTCCCGGTTTATATATTTGTATTGTGGCATAAATTAGCGTAATTCCTTTGGAATTAAAGTTAATAAGGTTTTACCTTTTTTAATGTCTTTCCAGGAATCAACTTCAAAATCTATAACGCATAGGCCGGTAGTAGGTAAATTGTCAAGACCTTTATCGCCAAGTCGGTTTACAAGGCCAGTCATTGCCGGGTTGTGGCCAAAGACAACCAGTTTTTTTATACTATCATCGCAGGATTTAATAATCTTCAGCAAATCTTCTTGATCAAATGTATACAGAGACTCCTTTATTTTGAAATTTTCATCAGGCACTCCGAGTTGTTCCTTAAACATCTTTGCGGTTTCCAAAGCTCTTACTGCCGGGCTACTCCAAAACAGGGCATCCGGGGTATAGAATTCTTTATAGGTTCTACTCACAATATCACCATCGCGATAAGCACGTTTTTTTAAAGGTCTTTCATCATCCGGAAGATCGTGTTTCCAGGATGATTTCCCATGCCGAACTAATGTTAGTCTTTTCATAATTATGGTGCTACGCGTTTAATTTTCCAATCTCCATTAATAGTTTTTTCATATTGAACCCGGTCATGAAGGCGATTTCTTCGTCCTTGCCAGAATTCAAAATGAAACGGCTCTACCAGATACCCACCCCAATGGCCAGGCCTTGGGATTTCACCACCCCCAAATTTCTCTTCCAGTTTCTTTAGTTCATCGATTAGATACTGATGAGAAGGGATTTCCTGGCTCTGCTGAGAAGCCCAGGCTCCTAACTGGCTTCCGCGAGGCCGTACATTAAAATATTCATCAGAATTTTCAGCCGAGGTTTTAGTGGCTGTACCCCGAATAATCACCTGACGCTCCAGTGCCGGCCAAAAAAAGCTCACACATAATTTTGGATTTGCGGCCAGATCTTTTCCTTTTTCAGAATTATAATTTGTATAGAAGGTAAAACCTTCCAGACTAAAGGATTTCAGAAGAACTACGCGGGATTTAGGAACCATGTCCTCCCCTACTGTGGCCAGGCTCATCGCATTGGGCTCTGCGATTTCAGGATGATCTTCTGCATCTTTAAACCAGGCGGAAAACAAAGCTAAAGGTTCAGATGGTAAATTGTCATGAGCCAGTTCATCCTTTTCATAAGACTGGCGATAATGTTTAAGGTCCTTTTGCATAATAAAAGCTTTGCTGCAATTTACAAGTTTTAGCAAGAAGCAGGAAGGATAATTTAGCTGATCTTATGATAATCTTATAAAAATCATCCCACATTTTTGACAATAAACATCCAGTGGAATTTTTCTAATCTACAAAATGCACATTACCCGGATAAAAAACACAAATTATAAGAGTTCATTGAGTTTTATCTAATAAATACTCCTTATGACTAAAATAATTGATTTTTATTCAACGAAAGGAAGCTATCACGTAATTTTGTGCAAAATTATAAAAGACATTAACTAACAAAAATATTCTTAAATCCCTACAAAAATGGCATACCCTACAATTGTCACGTCAATTCAAAAAACTTTTCTTACAAACCTTGTACTTCTTGTAATCCTTTTAAGTTTAGGTAGCTGTTCAGTCCCCGCGCTTACAAATGCAGATAATTATGGGCGATCTCATGAAGTCTATGCTGTAGATTTTAATCCTGATGATCTAAGCCAGTTAAGCATTGCGAAAATGGACGAAGGCAACTGGGTAGAGATAGGTAGCTTTAAAAACAGTCCGAATGCCCGTTATAACGTAGAGATAAAAGGAGACTATCTAATAGTAACCACTAATAAAAATCCTATGGACGTACCATCCTACAAGACCTGGTTGGATTATGCAAGGGAGCAATTCGGTTACGATCAAAACGATAAATATGATATTTTTGAAACCGTAGAAGAAGGTTGGATCTACGAGATCGATCTTAAAAAACATCCTTTGGTAAATACCGAAGACCACAGATTATTGATGTATGAACGGAAATAATTATAATTGAAATACCATTTTAAGAGCCATCTACCGGATGGCTCGGGAGTGTTAGCTCAACTCTGTCTCCTTCCTCCTCCGGGGGTACCCCCGGAGGAGGAAAATTTAGCTTTTCATTTTATTGGTTGCTAAATCCAACTCCAGTCGGCCTTCAAATTTAATGGCTAATTGTTGAACTACCAAGCCCCAATTCTGCAGTGGAGCGTTCCATTTCTTTTCAATTCTTTGGGTAGCCAGATAAACCAGCTTCAATAACGCCAT
Organism: Salegentibacter flavus; assembly: GCF_900115145.1. GTDB lineage: Bacteria > Bacteroidota > Bacteroidia > Flavobacteriales > Flavobacteriaceae > Salegentibacter > Salegentibacter flavus. Next base: position 220,803 of record NZ_FOVL01000003.1, read on the forward strand.
ATCATTAGTGAAAGCTCCTTTGGTCTTGGTTACTTTTCTTACCTGCCGGTGAAAACCCTCTACGGCATTAGTAGTATATATGAGCTTCCTAATGGGCGCCGTATACTCAAAATAGGCACTCAATCGGTCCCAGTTATCATTCCAGGAGCGGATCACTATGGGATATTTCTTGCCCCATTTTTCTTCCAGATCCAGTAAAGCCGTTTCAGCCTGATCTTTGGTATCTGCCTTGTACACTAGTTTAAGGTCTTTCATAAAATCTTTTTGATCCTTACTGGCAACGTACTTCATGCTATTGCGGATTTGGTGAACAATACATAGCTGAATATCGGTCTTGGGATAAACGGAATGAATAGCCTCGCTAAAGCCTGTGAGATTGTCTGTACAGGCAATCAGGATGTCTTTTAAGCCACGGTTATTTAAATGGGTCAGGACCTGAAGCCAGAAGTTGGCACCTTCACTCTCCGAGATATACATCCC
>NZ_FOVL01000016.1:0-89926 GCF_900115145.1 Salegentibacter flavus
CCCGCAGGGCTTGTTCAATTTTTCGGGAAGAATAAATGTTGCGTAAATAGGCATAGATAACAACTTTGAGAAGCATCCGCGGATGATAGCTTGAAGTGCCACCACCTTTATAGCTCTTCTCCAAAGCAGAGATGTCTATATGTTCGATAATTGTATTTACTATTCGTACGGGATGATTCTTGGGAACTAAATCATCATAACTGGGAGGAAGAAGACTTAACTGGTCCTGTTGGTAAGTCTTGAATACTACTTTGCTGCTCATGCTTAAAAATAAACATGATCACTTAATTATACAAAAAAGAGGCTGCCTTTTTAGACAGCCTCTTTTTTGTTTCTATTTCTGCAATGGATTAAGTCAACTTCGGTCGCTTTTTCAAATATTAGATCGATAGCATCCGGTATGGAAGGAGTGAGTATAACTAATGTCACCCAGAGCTTGACTCAGGATCCCATAGGAGTGGGCTAATTATGTACGCCCGCTTCAGATCAAAAATCTATCTTAGATAATAACCGGCAAAAAAGAATAAACCGGGAAACCGACAATAATTAAGGACTACCGTCAACGACTATAAACCAAATTATATCGGGACTAAAGACCATCGCCTAAAGACTAATAAACTAATCCAGTTGTTCCCGGATCTTATCTATAGCGTTCTGAATATCTTTATCGGGTTCAATGATGTTGTTGCTGCCCCAGAATTCAGGATCGCTGAAGCCCGAAACGTCATCGGTCATCACCACGGTGGGCTTTAAGTAACTATCGCTTCTCCTCGGGTTAACATCTCCGGGATCGGGTTTCCATCCGGTAACCGCCATTTCGCTGTGGACATAGTACCGGGAGTTAAATAACTTCCGCTTCCAGTTCACCACGAAGGTAAGGTCGGCGCTGCCGTAGCCGTAGAACCATTTTCCGTCCTGCTGCTGGTAATCTATCAGGTATTTAACTTCAATAGGATACACCCGCGTGCTTCCGGGTTTCTTGCTCACAAAAAGCCTGGAGGCTACCGAGCGGTTATCGACGTTTAAGTTGAGCTCTGCCCTAACCAGGGTATGGCTCTGCGCGTCTATATACAGCTTTCCGAAGTACCAGGGAGCACTTCTTTCCCTGGCTTCAAAATCCACCACATAAAGATACCGGCCATCGATCTGGGTAGGCTCATCAAAACTGAAACTGTAATCGCTGATATCATCGATATAGAAAACATATTCCGGATACTTCATTACATCAACATAAAGCGCGTTGTAAGGTCCTCCGCGTAATTTAAGGGCCAGAGTATCTAACTTATCATAATCGGCGGTCTTACGGGCTTTTATCAGCTCTATTTCTTCTTTTCGGGAGGAGGTGTAAGGTTTTTTATGAATCCTGATCACCGCCTCGCTCAGGGAAACGTTCTTGCGCCCCTTGCGGATACTCTCCCGGTAAAAGGCCGTCATATTGGTATTCTGATTCAGGTAATTATCTTCCCGCTTAGAGAGCATAGTTCTAACCAGTTTCCCCGCATCTTCTGCCTGGAAGATACTGATCTCGCTGAGTTCCTCTACGGAAGGCTCCAGGAAGATCTCGGTGTTTTCCTCGCTGAAATATTCTAACGCGACGTTCTTGCTCTCAAATCCCAAATAGCTTACCCGCACCACAACCTGACTTAAATTGGAGGGCACCTTCAAAGAAAACTCTCCATCGGCATTGGTAACCGTTGCAATATTGGTATTGAGAACGGTGAGTTGGGCAGAACCCACAGGTCTTTCCCGGTCGCTGCTAAGCACCCGACCTTTATATTCGGTGTATTCCTGGTCCTGTTGCAGGTCCTGGAAAACCGCGGCTGCCTGAATTTCCGGGGAAACGGGAAACAAGACTGCCAGTATGAACAATATATTTATAACAAAAATTTTCACAGCAGTTATAGTTATGATTTATACTCCCTAAGATACTGAATTTTAACTTCTTTCTAAGTTGTATAAGTGTTAATTTCGGTTGCATCAGTCTGTAGTCTTTTGGCAATAGTCGTTAGAATTGGTGTGTACGTCCCTGATCAGGGTTGATAGTTTTTGAGTGGAGAGTGGAGAGTGGAGAAAAGGAGAACAGGAGGCTTGGGGAAAGACAGGCAAGGAGTAGAGGTAGAGGTAGGGATATTGTGTTCAACGTTCAATAATCCTCGTTTCGTATTTACGCACGTTGGCTTCGAGTGCCCCGACCTGGTCGGGATGTATCGAGAAGTCTTAATAGTTCGTACTTCTAACCTGTTCTCGATACAAATTCAATCCGCTCCCGCGTTTTGAATCCACTCGAACTCAATGGTAAGATAAGTGGAGAGAATTGCAAGCCTCAAGTCTAAAGAATTAATTTGTTACCGCAACTTAAATTTACTCAATTAAATATGGGTTTCAGGATCCCGATGTAAAATCGGGATTAGTTCAACCAACAGAATTGTGTGCAAACTGCGCCTTTCTCAATTCTGGGTTTCACTAAAGGGAGCCGCAGATTTCTACAACAGCCCTAGTGACTAATATCCGTCTAATTTTCTTAAAGTTTTGATAGGGAGTTTAGCCTGGGTGATTTCCACGGAAGAAGGTTGCGCAGCGGGGCCCCGAAAGAGGTTCCAGAATAAAAAACCTGAAATTTTAATCGGGAAATTAATGATAAAACACTTATGAGTAAAAAATGAGTCGATTACAATACTTAATCGACTCAAAAAACCATTATATTTGAGTTAATTAATTTATTTTATCGACTCATGAAATATAATTGGCAACAACCGGACTGGCCAGAATTTAAATATTCAATAAAAGAGTTAGAACCTCTTTTATATAAATTTTCAGAACGTGCCGGTAGGATTGATGGGATTCTTAAAGGCCTTTCTGACGAAACCCAGTATAACACTTTAATAGAACTATTGGTTGCTGAAGCTATCAAAACTTCAGCGATTGAGGGTGAATTTTTGAGTCGAAAAGATGTTATTTCTTCTATTAAAAATAATTTGGGATTGAATATGCCAAAAGAGCCGGTAAGGGATAAACGAGCTCAGGGGATTTCTGAATTAATGATAGATGCCCAAAAAAGTTTCCGGCAAGCCTTAACTCAGGATTCTCTTTTTAAATGGCATAAAATGTTGATGAAGGGGAATAATAGTATAGAAAGCGGTGTCTGGCGAACTCATACAGAACCTATGCAGGTTGTTTCAGGGGCAATAGGAAAAGAAATCATCCATTTTGAAGCGCCGCCGTCGAATCGTATTCCCGAGGAAATGAAAAATTTTATTGAGTGGTTTAATGCTACAGCATTGGGAAAAGAGAAGGCAATAACTCAACCCATCATAAGAGCAGCAGTGGCACATCTTTATTTTGAAAGTATTCATCCTTTTGAGGATGGGAATGGGCGGATTGGACGTGCGATATCTGAAAAAGCTTTGTCTCAGTATATTGGAAGACCTGTGCTTTTGAGTCTTTCTAAGGCTATGGAAGCTAACAAAAACGAATATTATAATGCCTTAAAACGTGGACAGCGATCTAATGAAATAACAGATTGGGTTTTTTATTTTGTAAGTATCAGTCTCGAGGCACAAAAGGATACCGAAGAGTTAATAAGCTTCACCCTAAAAAAGACCAAATTCTTTGACAGGTTTAAGAGAGTATTGAATAGCCGTCAAACGAAATTGGTAAAGCGAATGCTTGAAGCCGGACCGCAGGGTTTTGATGGCGGAATAAATACCCGGAAATATGTTTCCTTAACCCGAACTTCACGAGCTACAGCTACCCGTGATCTGCAGGACTTATTGGACAAAGGTGTATTGATTAGAATTGGAAAAGGCAGAAGCACCAGATACGATTTAAATATATTATAGTAAGACAAACTTGAGATCTTTATTCTTGAATTTGAGTTCCTGCCAGGCAGGCTTGAGTCAAAAAGCTATTAAGATTCTGTTATTTGCCAATTCATCATTTAAGCTTTTTTGCTCCTGTCTATGACTTTTTTAGCGAAGCTTTTTTTAGAGACGAAACTTTTTCGAACGAAGAAACTCCTTCGGTGTAAGAGAAAAGGAGAAAAGCAGGGCGAATCGAATTAACGGCTCTCGAGTTAACGAATTATCGAATCCCGGATACACGAACTAACGAATCACGAATTAACCAATCCCCAATTAACTAATTAACCAAATCACTCCATCACAACATCACTCCGTCACTCCATGCCAGTTCGGACAAACTCCTTCGGCGTAAGAGAAAAGGGGAGGAGGAGAAAAGGAGAAAAGCAGGGGGAATCGAATTTACGGCTCTCGAGTTAACGAATTATTGAATCCCGGATACACGAACTAACGAATCACGAATCACGAATTAACCAATCCCCAATTAACCAAATCACTCCATCACAGCGTCACACAGCATCACAGCCAAAAAACTACAGCTAAAAGTCTAAAGTCTAAAGACTACGGACTTAAACACTTTGTGTACAAATCATAAAAATTTTAACAATTTAAAATTGTCTTAACGAAATGTGAAAGTTTATATTTGCCTTCCCTTAAGAGGATGCATCTTTATTACGGATTCCCGTAATTTTTTAAGCTAAAAGCCCATTATTTTTGCATTTGTCTTAGAGGGTTAATTAACAAATAATTAAGTTTTCAGGGAGGCACAGCAATGTGACTCACGGCGGCGAAGCCGTATTCAAGCCCTTCCCCTGGCCCCTTCCGAAGGGACGGGGAGATTCTTTAAAAGAACTTTATTAAACCGACAACCGAATAAAACTACCGTCTAACGACTAACAAAGATACCGTCTAAAGTCTAACGACTAAAGTCTAACGACTAAAGACTACAGACTAAAGACTAAAGAAAATTTCCAAATCTACCGTCTACGGACTAACAACTAACGACTAATCCTTCTTTTGCAATCCCTACAACCGCAAAAGATTTAAAAATGTTTATGGTGTAATTCACTCCGCATTCCGGCGGAAAAAAATCTAAATCTTTTATCATCAAGGCATACGTATTTGTTACTGTATGTAGCGAAGCTTTTGTTTTGAAAGCACGGATTTCACGGATTATACCGAATTTCGCGGATGCTTACTAACAACAATATGGGCGAAAAAATTCAACACGTAATATTAACAGGAGGAGTGGGGAGCAGACTTTGGCCGCTTTCTCGGCAGTCCAGGCCTAAACAATATTTAGAGATATTTTCTGAAAGGTCTTTGTTTGAGCTCGCTGTAGAACGGAATCTGCCGTTTTCTGATTCGCTTATTGTTGTTGGGAATAAAGGGAACAGGCAGCTATCTGAAGCCAGTCTGAAAAAAGCTGGGATAACCGAATATGCCGATATTGTAGAGGTAACTCCCCGAAATACTGCTCCGGCTATTGCTTTCGCTGCCTTTGCAGCTTAGGCTGAGGATATCCTGCTGGTAACCCCGGCCGATCATATAATAAAAGAAGGCCCGGAATATTCTATGGCTATTCAAAAAGCTATTGAGCTGGCAAAACAGAATAACATAGTGACCTTCGGGATCCAACCCACAAAACCGGAAACAGGCTTTGGATATATAGAGTTCAAGGAAAATGAGGTGCTTTCCTTCAGGGAGAAGCCTGATCTGGAAACTGCTAAAGATTTTCTTAAAACAGAAAATTTTCTCTGGAATAGTGGGATGTTTTGTTTTAAAGCAAGGGTCTTCCTGGAAGAATTAAAGAAATACAGCCCCGAGGTTTTTGAAAGCTCTTTGGCTGCCTGGGAAAAGGCTACAGACTGCCGCCTGGAAGAACAAAGCTCTTTAGAGATTCCTGCTATTAGTGTTGACTACGCGTTGATGGAAAAAAGCGAAAAGATAAAAGTGGTGCCTTCCGATTTTGGATGGAGCGATATGGGAAGTTTTGAGGTGGTTTATGATTATCTCAAACAACAAGGACACCCGGTAGATGCCTCCGGGAACATGCAAATTGGCAGTGACAAACCGGTTTTCTTTACCGGACTTAAAAATTCTATCCTGGTGGATACTGATGATGCAACCTTGGTGCTGCAAAAATCAGCTTCACAAAATGTAAAGGAAATTTATCAATCGCTGGAGGCCAGCGGATCTGACTTACTTTTTTAAGAAAAATTGACAAGTACTCAGAAAAGGCATATAGTAAAAACCATAACCTGGAGAATAATTGGTACTCTCGATACCATTATTTTATCCTGGGTGATTTCGGGAAATCCTTTGACCGGTTTGAAGATCGGTGCCGCCGAGGTTATCAGCAAGATGATATTGTACTACCTACATGAAAGATTGTGGTTTAAAAGTGAGGCTTCCGATTCTAAATGGAGACATATATTAAAAACCATAAGCTGGCGGTTTGTAGGAACTATGGATACGATGCTGTTGGCCTGGCTGATTTCAGGAGATCCAATGATTGGACTTCAAATTGGGTTTGCAGAGGTGATCACTAAAATGTTGTTCTATTATCTGCACGAAAAGCTTTGGTATAAAAGTAATTACGGATTAGAAGAAACAGATAGGAATACAAGAACAATAGAATAAAGCAAGAATGGAAAATGTTATTGAACAGGTTTATCAAATAAATGTGGAGCATCGCGCTCAGCTTAAAAAACATAAGCCGCTGGTAATTTGGTTTACTGGACTTTCAGGATCAGGGAAATCTACCCTGGCCAATACATTAGAACAAGAACTGTTCGAAAATAATATACATACCTATAGCCTGGATGGTGATAATATAAGGAGAGGGATCAATAAGAATTTAGGTTTTACTAAGGAAGATAGGTCTGAGAACCTGAGACGAATTGCTGAAGTTGCAAATCTGTTTACTGAGTCCGGATTGGTGGTTCTGGCGGCCTTTATTTCTCCATTACAGCAGGACAGGGCATTGGTAAAACAAATTGTTGGCCCCGATAATTTTCTGGAAGTTTTTGTAGACACCTCTCTTGAAGAATGTGAGCGAAGAGATGTCAAAGGTTTGTATCAAAAAGCCAGGGCGGGAGAGATTAAAAATTTTACCGGAATTTCAGCTCCTTTTGAAAAACCCAAAAATCCGGACATACACATAAAAACGGAAGATCAATCTATAGAGGAAGCTATAAAGCATATTAAAAACTCTGTGCTTTCTAAAATTGAATTATAATGAGTACTCAAAACAAATATTATTTAAATTATTTAGATGAATTGGAGTCGGAAGCTATCTATATTTTAAGAGAAGTATGGGCGCAATTTGAAAATCCCGTGATATTATTCTCAGGGGGAAAAGATTCTATTTTAGTTACGCATCTGGCCAAAAAAGCCTTTTATCCCAGTAAAATTCCATTCGCCTTAATGCATGTTGATACCGGACATAACTTTCCGGAGACTATCCAATTTCGTGATGATCTGGTTGAAAGCTTGGGAGTAAAACTAATTGTAGGTTCTGTACAAGATTCTATCAATCAGGGAAGGGTTTCCGAAGAAAAAGGAAAGAACGCTACCCGTAACGCGCTTCAAATCACCACGCTGTTAGATGCAATCGAAGGGAATAAGGTAGACTGTGCAATAGGCGGTGGCCGAAGAGATGAAGAAAAAGCCAGGGCTAAGGAGCGATTCTTCTCACACCGTAATGATTTCGGGGAATGGGATCCTAAAAATCAAAGGCCGGAGTTATGGAATCTCCTAAATGGAAAACAATTTGAAGGTGAACATTTCAGGGCTTTTCCGATAAGTAACTGGACCGAGATGGATGTTTGGAATTATATCAAGCGAGAAAACATCAGTATTCCATCATTATATTACGCGCATGAAAGAGAGGTGGTTTTTAGAAGTAATTCCTGGATTCCTATGTCGGACTTTTTAAAACTTGAAGAAAATGAAAAAGTTCATACCAAAAAAATACGTTTCAGGACTTTGGGAGATATTACTATCACCGGAGGAATAGAATCTGATGCGGATACTCTGGAAAAAATAGCTTTAGAAGTTTCCGCAATGCGTAAGACGGAACGGGGAGATAGGTCAGACGATAAAAGGAGTGAAACGGCGATGGAGGATCGGAAGAAGCAAGGCTATTTTTAACGCGAATTTCGCAGATTATAGCGAATTGCGCGGATTATGGCGGACCCGTCAAAAAAGCGGGACAGGTTTCACGGATTAATAAAAGGATATAAAAAATGCAGATAGATAATAATCAGTTATTAAGATTCACGACTGCCGGGAGTGTAGACGATGGAAAGAGCACTTTGATCGGGAGACTATTATACGATTCTAAATCAATTTTTGAAGACCAATTGGAATCGGTGAGTAATACCAGTGCAAAAAAGGGACATGATGGAGTGGACCTGGCGCTTTTTACCGATGGGTTAAAGGATGAAAGAGAACAAGGCATCACTATAGATGTGGCTTATCGTTATTTCACTACTCCTAAACGTAAATTTATTATCGCCGATACTCCGGGCCATATACAGTATACGAGAAATATGGTGACCGGTGCTTCTACAGCCAACGCGGCGGTTATTCTTATCGACGCCCGTCACGGGGTTATAGAACAGACGAAAAGACATTCCTTTATTGCTTCTTTGCTGAATATTCCGCATTTGATCGTGTGTATCAATAAGATGGACCTGGTGGACTATTCTGAAGAAGTGTATAACAATATCGTTGGGCAATTTGAAGAATTTTCTTCTAAGCTTTTGATGAAAGATGTTCGCTATATCCCTATCAGTGCTTTAAACGGGGATAACGTGGTGAACCGTTCAGAGAATATGGCATGGTACCAGAACGGAACCCTGCTAAGCACCTTAGAAAATCTTCATATCAGCAGTGATATCAATAAGATCGATGCGCGTTTCCCGGTGCAAACCGTTTTACGTCCACAAAGTGACAAATTCAGAGATTACAGAGGCTATGCCGGGAGAATCGCGAGTGGTATCTACCGGGTAGGAGATGAAGTGGCTGTATTGCCGTCAGGTTTTCAGTCGAAAATAAAATCGATTAATGCCGGGGAACAAGAAGTTCAGGAAGCTTATGCTCCAATGTCTGTCTCAATCACCCTGGAAGACGATATAGATGTAAGCCGCGGGAACATGATCGTGAAACAAAACAACCAACCTGAGCAGGAACAGGAGTTTGATGTTATGTTATGTTGGTTGAATAACGAGGCTATTAAACCACGTGCTAAATATACTATCATGCACACCTCGAATGAGGAACGGGCAATGATCAAAGAAGTGGTATATAAAATGGATATCAACACTTTTGAAAGGAATAGCGAAGATTCGAATTTAGAGATGAACGATATTGCCCGGGTAAAAATTAGGACTACCCGAAGGTTGATGCTGGATTCTTACAGAGATAACCGTAATACCGGGAGTATTATATTGATTGATGAGAGTACCAATGAGACGGTGGCGGCAGGAATGATCGTTTAAAAACGCGAATTGACACGAATTAAAGCGAATTCACGCGAATTATAAAAACACGAATTACACGGATTTGAACGGATTACACGAATTATTAGAGCTCGCAATTAAAGCTTCTCTCGCTGCAGGAAAGCGGATTATGGAGATCTATGAGAATGAAGATTTTGAGGTGGAGGCTAAGGGAGATGATTCTCCTTTGACTAAGGCCGATCTGGCTTCTCATAAGATCATTATGGAATACCTGGAAGAAACAAATATTCCGGTGCTTTCTGAAGAGGGAAAAGATTTGCCTTATGAAGAACGAAAAAAATGGTCACAGCTGTGGATCGTGGATCCAATTGATGGCACGAAAGAGTTTATTAAAAAGAATGGAGAGTTCACAGTGAATATAGCGCTGGTTGAAAACCAGATTCCCATACTGGGGGTCATCTATGTGCCTGCAATGCAGGAACTATATTTTGCATCCAAAGAAATCGGGTCGTACAACCTAAAAGGAGTAATTGAATTTTCAACTCAGGAGGAAATAATAAAAACGGCCATAAAACTTCCTCGAACTACAAACTACGAACTACAAACCCACCCTCGCAAAAGCTATGGCGGGCAGGCAACAAACCATAAACCCTATACAGTAGTAGCCAGTAAATCGCATTTATCGCCAGAAACTGAAGATTATATCAATTCCCTGGAAAGTGAGCACGGCCAAGTAGAAACCATTTCTAAAGGAAGTTCCCTAAAACTATGTATGGTGGCAGAGGGACAAGCCGATGAATACCCGCGTTTTGCACCCACTATGGAGTGGGACACCGCTGCAGGCCAGGCTATTTGTATGTATGCAGGGAAAAAAGTTATAGATCAGGAAACTAACCTGGAAATGCTTTACAATCGAAAGGAGCTTTTGAATAATTGGTTTTTAGTAAAATAGTTTAATTAATTAAAGCTTATCATCTTAAGCTTAAAAATTTAATAATGAAAGGAATAATATTAGCGGGTGGTTCCGGAACCAGACTTTATCCTATTACAAGAGGAGTCTCAAAACAATTACTGAATATCTACGATAAACCGATGATCTACTACCCTCTATCGGTTTTAATGCTCGCCGGTATTAAAGAGATTCTTATTATATCCACACCGGAAGACTTGCCCAATTTTCAAAAATTATTGGGTGATGGATCAGAAATTGGTATTTCTCTTTTTTATAAGGAACAACCAAGCCCTGATGGATTAGCCCAGGCATTTATAATTGGGGAAGAATTTATTGGCGGTGATGATGTTTCATTAATTCTGGGTGATAATATTTTTTACGGTCACGGGATGAGTGATTTATTAAAGGCCTCTGTGGCCAATGTGAAAAATGAAGGAAAGGCTACAGTTTTTGGGTATTATGTAAATGATCCACAGCGCTACGGGGTTGCCGAATTTGATGCCACTGGGAATGTGATTAGTTTGGAGGAAAAACCGGAGGAACCAAAATCTAATTATGCAGTTGTAGGTCTATATTTTTATCCCAATTCGGTTATAGAAGTGGCAAAGAATGTTAAGCCAAGCCATCGTGGGGAATTGGAAATTACTTCGGTAAATGAAGCTTATTTAAATGATGGAAACTTAAAGGTTGAGTTGATGGGCCGTGGCTTTGCCTGGCTGGACACCGGGACTCATGAATCTATGTTGGAAGCTTCAAATTTTATACACACTATAGAAAAAAGGCAAGGTTTAAAAGTGGCTTGTCTTGAGGAAATTGCTTATGAAAAAGACTATATAACCAGAGAGGAACTTATTTCTCTGGCAGAACCCTTGAAAAAAAATGGATATGGCCAATATCTATTAAAACGCGCTCAAAAATAATAAAGTATGGATTTTATTAGAACGGATATTCCCGATGTAGTTATTTGTAAACCGAAGGTCTTTGGCGATCATAGAGGCTATTTTACCGAAACTTTTAGAAAAGATGTTTTGGAAGAATTCCTTGGGTACAGAGTTAATTTTTGTCAGGATAATGAATCGCGATCTTCATACGGAGTTTTAAGAGGAATGCATTACCAAATGCCACCTTTCACTCAAACGAAACTGGTTAGAGTAATCGAAGGCCGGGTTTTAGATGTAGCTGTAGATATCAGAAAAGGTTCCCCATATTATGGAAAAAGTGTAGTGGTAGAATTGAACGAAACCGAGAAGAATCAATTATTTATTCCCAGAGGCTTTGCGCATGGTTTCGTAGTACTATCTGAAACTGCCACCTTTGCCTATAAATGCGACAATTTTTATGCGCCGGAATATGATAGCGGTTTTTTGTTTAATGACTCATTTCTGGAAATAGACTGGCAAATACCTTTAGAGGATCTAATTCTCTCTGAAAAAGATAAAAACCAGCCCTTATTTTCTGAAGCCGAAAAATTTGATTTCTCTAAAAAGCTATATGAAAAATATATTAGTAACGGGCGCTAAAGGGCAGTTAGGCTCTGAAATTCAAGAGCTCTCATCTCAATATGCCGATCATTATTTTCATTTTACTGATGTTGCTGAACTGGACATTTGTGATAAAGAAGCAGTACATCAGTTTATAAGAACAAAAAAAGTTGATGTTATCATAAATTGCGCTGCATATACCGCTGTAGATAAAGCAGAAGCGGAAGCAGAGCTTGCTGAAAAGATCAATCATACCGCCGTGAAATACCTTGCCGAAGCGGCAAAAGAAAACAATAGTAGTCTTATTCATATTTCAACCGATTATGTTTTCAATGGAAAAGCTTTTCAGCCATATTCACCAGATTATCTTACCGACCCCGTAAATAGGTATGGAAAAACCAAGCTACAAGGTGAAGAAGCTTTAAAATCAATAAACCCTGCGGGTTCAATAATTATTCGGACTTCCTGGGTGTATTCTTCTTATGGGAATAATTTTGTAAAAACAATGCTCCGGCTTGGGGAAGAGCGTGAAAGTTTAAATGTTATTTATGACCAGGTTGGGGTACCCACTTACGCTCAAGATCTGGCCCGGTTTATTTTAGATAATTGCCTTAAGCTGAAAAACGAAAAGATAGAAACTTATCATTATACCAATGAAGGAGTATGCTCCTGGTATGATTTCGCTATAGAAATAATGGATATGGCCGGTTTGGACTGCAAAGTAATGCCTATTCCAACCACAGCATATCCAACTCCGGCTAAGCGGCCGTACTACTCCCTTATGGACAAAACCACTTTAAAAGATGATTTTAGGGTTGAAATTCCCTATTGGAAAGACAGCCTTAAGAACTGTATAACCCAATTGGGAGGTCAAGCAGAATCTAATGTCAGTTCGAGCACTTCGGTAGCCCTCAGTACAAGCTCCGTCGAGAACTAACTCTATAAGTACAAAATAAAATGGCAAATAAAACAATACTAGTTACCGGCGGAGCCGGCTTCATCGGTTCCAATTTTATCCCTTATTTCCTAAAAAATAATCCCGATACTGCCGTCGTAAACTTAGACCTGTTGACCTATGCGGGTGATGAGGCTAATCTTGCGGAAATAAAAAATAATGAAAGATACACTTTCGTAAAAGGGGATATTTGTGATCGTAGTTTGGTAGAGAGTATATTCAAAGAATATAGCATAACCGGCGTTATTCATTTCGCAGCAGAATCTCACGTAGATAATTCCATTAAAAATCCCGGGGTTTTTATAGAAACCAATGTCAATGGAACTTTCACATTGATAGATGTAGCGTATAAATTCTGGATGGAGAAACCTTTTCACTACAAACCAGAATTTCAAGATTCACGTTTTCTTCATATTTCAACTGATGAAGTTTATGGAACACTTGGTGAAACAGGGCTATTTACCGAAGAAACTTCTTATGCACCAAATTCTCCATACTCTGCCAGTAAAGCCGGGAGCGATATGATTGTAAGAAGCTATCATCACACGTATGGCTTAAATACAGTAATTACCAATTGCTCCAATAACTACGGACCAAAACAACATGATGAAAAATTAATTCCAACTGTAATTAGAAAGGCCATTAAAGGCGAAAATATCCCTATCTATGGTGATGGGAAAAACATAAGGGATTGGTTGTATGTACTAGATCACTGTAAAGGCATTAACCTAGCTTACCTAAATGGCAGTGCCGGGGAGGTATATAATATTGGGGGGCGAAACGAACGTAACAATAATTACATCGCTAAAGCCATTTGTGAATTGTTGGATAGCTTAAAGCCCAAAGCCCATGGCAGTTATTTGGAACAAATAACCTACGTAGAAGACCGTGCCGGCCACGATCGCCGTTATGCCATTGACGCCACAAAAATTGAAAACGAATTAGACTGGAAGGCCGATGAGGATTTTGAAAGTGGTATAAAGAAAACTATTGAATGGTATTTAAATAAATATGCTACTCGTCTTCCTGAATTTGTTTCCGAATCTTAACTCGATAATAAGCTCCTAATTAATATTGCAATTGCTCCAAAAGTTTAAGAACAAATTAAATAAAGACGCCAACCTTAAAGAATTGCTTTCAGGTAGCGCGGTGACTTTTGCGATCAAAATCACCGGAATGCTTATTGGTTATGGGGTGGTCCTTTTGGTATCCCGAAAATACGGTGCAGAAGGTACCGGGATATATAGTCTTACCACAAGTTTGTTGAACAGCCTGGCCATCTTTGGGGGGCTTGGACTAAATATCGCAGTACTACGCTATGTAGGCCAGTTTAATAAAACGGAAAATGGCCTGGCTAATATGAGAAAATTGTTTAGCTATATCTTTCAATTTGCTTTCCCCTTTGCTGTTCTGGTAGGTATTTCTTTATTTCTCTTGGCAGAAGAAGTTGCTACCAAGCTTTTTGAGAATCCTATGTATATACCGGCATTGAAAGTGGGGGCAGTTGCTTTACCTTTTTTTACTTTAAACCTTATTAATGTAGAATTTATTAGAGGTTTAAAAATGCTTAAGGTGAGTGAGTACCTTAGAAGTATTAATCGCCAGCTCGTAGTTATTATCTTGTTGCTGCTATCTGTTTTCTCTTTTGGGATTTTAGATGCAGTATACGCTATGGTAGTGGGCATTCTAATAAGCTTCGTAATATCAATGGCTTATATTGGAAAGTACTTCAAACAACATAAGAGTCAAGACGAAACATCAAATTTAGAGAGGAAAGAACTTTTAAAAACATCCATGCCCATGATGATTACAGCTGTAGCTTCTTTTATCCTGGCCAATGCGGGAGTTGTCTTTTTGGAGATATATAGCACAACAGACCAGGTAGGTATTTTTAATGTTTGCGTACGGCTCGCACAACTTGTAAGCCTTGTATTAGTAGTAGTAAATACAATTTCTGCTCCTAAATTTGCGGAATTATTTTGGGCTGGAAAAATGGTGGAACTCCAAAATGTAATCAGGCAATCCTCCAGAATTATTTTTTTAGCGAGCTTTCCTATTTCTCTATTTTTAATGCTTTTTTCAAGCTTCGTATTAGGCCTATTTGGCAAAGAATTTACGACAGGAACCCTTGCATTATTGGTGCTTATTATTGGACAAATGGTAAATGCTTCGGCTGGATCTGTGGGCATTTTTTTAAACATGTCTGGGAATGAAAGGCTTCTGAGAAATCTGATTGTATTTACTGTACTTTTAACACTAATCGGGTATTTAGCATTTATTCCAAAATATGGAATAGTTGGAGCTGCCTTTGCTTCAACGTTTGGAACTGTTTTGCTAAATGTTGCTTGCGTTCAACAAACCTACAAAAAGTTAAAAATTAAAACTTATTACCTTCCATTTCTATCTAAATAAAATGAAAACTGTTGGTCAGATTAAATTAGCATTATCAGGAAGATTCTACACTTTTTTGTTTAAGTGTAGATACAAGGGACGAGTCAAATTAAAAGGAAAAAATAATATTCAAAAAAGAGTTAAACTAATTCCTTTCTATAATCTTCAATCGAGATTGGAGTTAATAATGGAGTATAGGGCGAGAATTAAGCAAGATGTCATTATTCAAGGCTCCGGAAAACTAATAATAGGGGAGAACTCATATATAAGTTCATTTTCGGTTATTGGTGTAAATGAATTAATCAATATTGGGAAAAATGTAATGATTGCTGACAGTGTTTCGATAAGAGATACCGATCATAATTTTTCAGAATCAACTGTTCCAATGATTAAGCAAGGATTTTCAACTGCACCAGTCATAATAAAAGATAATGTTTGGATTGGATATGGTGCTGTATTAACAAAAGGAATCATCGTTGAAAGTGGTGCCATAATAGCGGCGAATGCCGTGGTAACTAAAAATGTACCATCTAATGCCATTGTGGGGGGAGTGCCGGCTAAAATAATAAAATTTAGAAATTAATGAAATTAGATTTTGTTTGCATAGGAGCGCAAAAAGCAGGGACTACTACTTTACATGATATTTTAAAAGGTCATCCTGATATTTATTTACCTGACCGTAAAGAAGCCCAGTTTTTCGATATTAATGAAATGTATCAAAGAGGTTTAGATTTCTATTTTTCAACATTTTTCAGAACTTATAAGAATCAAAAAGTAGTTGGAAACATTAATCCAAATCTTCAATTGGAAACCAGATCAATTGACAGGCTTATTTCCTGTTTTGGGAAGAATATTAAAGTTATTTTTATTTTAAGAAATCCAATTAAGCGTGCCTACTCTCATTATTTAATGTCAAAGAGGAGGGGATACGAACAGTTAAGTTTTTTGGAAGCTCTTGAGCAGGAAGATTATAGAATGAAATATCCATCAGAACATTCAAAGTATTTTTCTGAAGAAACCGGCCATTATGAAAAAAACCATTTTGGCTACGTTTATAGAAGCAAATATTTAAAGACATTAAAATATCTCTATTCTCAGCTTCCACCCCAAAACATAAAAGTTGTTTTTTTTGAAGAATTTCTTATTAATAAACCCGTAGTTATTGAAGACATTTTGAAGTTCTTAAACTTACCCCAATCAAATGCCTTAGATTTCAATATTAAAAGTAACTATGCGTCTCAACCTAAAAGTGTAGTCATTAGGGATATTATATATAAGCCTTTAATATTTAAAAGTATTATTGGTGCAATTTTGCCCTCTCATTTAAAAGAATTTTTAAAAAATCGGCTTGATAAGCTTAACAGTAAACCATTAAAAATAGAAGAAAAAAACCTAAGCCCTGAAGATCAAAGCTTCATTTACGAAACTTATTTTAAGAAAGAAATAGAGGAAATAGAAACATACTTGAACCTAACATTAGATGATTGGAAGCCAATAATGTCCACACATCAAATCAACGGCTGAGAACTTTCTAATAAATTATATTAATGCAAAATTTAAAAATCACTTCTATAATAATTACTTTTAATGGCGAGCAGTGGATCACAAAATGTCTCAGCAGCCTCATTAATTCTAGTATAAAAACCGAAATAATTGTAATAGATAATGGTTCAAACGATCAAACGAAGGAAATTATTGAAAAATCTTTTCCAAATGTGCAATTATTAGTATCTGGTGTTAATCTTGGATTCGGCAAGGCCAATAATATGGGCTTTGCCAAAGCTTTAGAAATGAATTCCGATTATGTTTTTTTATTGAACCAAGATGCATGGGTTGAGATGGATACAATAAAAAAATTAGTTGAGGTTCATCAAAGAAATCCAGAATTTGGAATCTTAAGTCCAATACATAAATCCGGCGGCAGTGAAATAGACCAGAATTTTCTGAAATACCTAGGACCCAAATTTACACCAATCCTTTTAAGTGATTTTCTCTTAGACAGAAATCTAAAAGAAGTATACCCTACTCACTTTGTAAATGCTGCGATTTGGTTACTGCCCAAAACGACTATTCAAAAGGTGGGCGGCTTTTTAAATATCTTCAATCATTATGGAGAAGATGATAATTATATCGATAGGTGTATTTATCACCATTTTAAAATAGGTATTGTTCCGAAGGCATTAGGGGTCCATGACCGACCTCAAAAAAATAACAATCCTGGAAATTTTTCGAAGTCAAAATTCCAGAATTATGTTTTTAGTCATTTATTGACTCTAATTCTAAATCCGAATGTTAACAAAAAAAGAAAACTAACTCCTATCTCTTTTCTTCTTCTTAAAAATTTTTATCGAAAGCCCTATCCCACTACAATTGCTGCTTTTCTAATCCTAAGAAAATTAAGAGTAATTAAAGAACAGTATAAAACATCAAAGTTGTTAAAATAGTCAATGGGTTTTATTGAAAATTTCTTTTTTAGTATAGCAGGTTTAAGCTATATTTTTCTCTGGATTGTAGTCTCACTAGCTACGATTGAAAAAAAACCTATCCTTAATTATTTAGCTGAGTTTCTTGTTTATCTATTCAGTTTTCTATTTTTAGGCCTAAGAGATTCTAATTCTGGTACAGATACAGCTGCTTATATTTCATTTTTTGAAAAAATCCAATATTCGCAAAATTTCGAATTTACCTGGGAATATATATATAATGTTTTTGCTTATTTAATAGGTTTAATTTTTGATTCCACTGGTTTTATAATAGCCAATGTTGTCATTCAATTACTTTTAATTTCTTTTATTTCCAGAAAATTAAAAATAAAAGAAATATCTCTCATTTTACTCGCATATATAAGTTTCTTGCCTGGATTTGATATGCTAACTAATGGGATGCGACAAGGCTTATCTATCCCTTTGGCAATGATAATTTATTTCATTTGGCAGTACAAAAAGAGTATCAACAAGCTTAGTGTTTTTATATTATTTATTTTACACAAATCAATTTTAATTTATATTCCTTTCCTAATAGTTTCTTCTTTTACAAAGACCAATCATAAATTAAAACTAATAAACCTGTTTTTGTCCCTTTTTGTAATTTTTATTTTACTTTGGCATCTTATGGATTTACGGGATGTTCTTAGTCCAGTTATGAATTCAATTACCTTTCAATTATCCGAATCCAATCTTACATTAGGTGAAAAATTTAACGTATATCTAACTAATGATTCTGATATGCTTTCTGGAATATATAAGTATTATTTTTTAATGATTTCTATATTTTTCTTATTCTTTGTCTTCAAATCAAGAAAGGAGATTTCTGAACACACAAACAACGTTGTATTAAGGGATTATGCTTTTTTTGTTTCTTTCTTAGCTCTTCCCTATGCGATAATCTGGATTAGTCCTTTCTCATACCGCTTCATGTATATCTTTTATCTTCCTGGATTGATTTTTTCAGTTTACTTTCTGAATATCCAAAATCAGATTAAGTCTTATTACTTCTACCTTTTAGTTGTTTTAGTAGCCGGTCTTTTTACCTATGGGAGTAATACCTTTAGCAATTTCAATTATTAATAAATAGTATGAAAAATTTAGTTATCATTCCTTTCCATGATTTTAAAAAAGCTATAGCCGAGGGCTTTAGAACAAGAGATACTCACATTTATGAAAACTTTATAAATAATGAAAGTTTAGATAAGGTTATCATAATAAACAGACCCACTTCTTTAATTGAGCGCATTTTAAAAAAGAAGAAAGTTCTGACCCTAAAGAATGATGTTATTTATCAAAATGAATACTGCTACATCCAGCAGTTAAAGGAAAATGTCTATATAATTGATTTTTTTGTGTTTGATGTAATGGAAGTTATTACCAAGCGTCATTCCTGGCTCCCTTATATTTATTCCCGAAATGATATTATTGAAAAGGTGAATAACGCACTCCATTTTTTAAATGTCCAAACTTTTTCGGTTTATATGTCGTCTCCGTTTTCTGTAAGACTTGGGAATGAAATTAACCCAGGATATAAAATTCTAGATGCGGTTGACAACTTTTCTAAGTATGAAAACTGGAAATTTTTCAGAAACGAGATTCACTCCCTATATGAATTAGCTAAAAAAGATTATGACAAGATTTACGTTAATTCGGAAGACACCTTCAATTATCTAAAAAACAATTGTAAAGCGTCTTTACAACTTGTTCCAAATGGAGTGGATTCCTCAAAATTTCAGGGGAGTTTTTCTAGGCCAAAAGATTTACCTCAAGGAAAAATAATTGTTGGCTATGCAGGAAAAATGCAACGTATGTTTAATGCCGGCTTATTAGCAAAAGTAGCGGAGTTAAATCCCCAAGTAGATTTTGTGCTTTTGGGTGTTTTCTTAGACAAGTCTTGGAAAAGAAAATATTGGAATAATAACCTAAGCAGATTTTCTAATATCCACTATTTAGGAGATAAAAAATATACGGATTTACCAGCCTACTATAGAAATTTCGATATTTGCATGATACCTTATTTCATTGAAAAACAGCATGGAGGCGATCCAATAAAGTTTTATGAGTACATGGCCTGTAATAAACCTATTGTATCAACAGATATTGGAAACATAGCAAAATATCATAATAATGAAAACATAATAATAAGTCCAAATGAAGAAGAGTTCATTACCGGTCTCCAAAGACTGTTGAGCAATATCTATAAGAATAAAATTAGCCATGAAATTCCAATAGAAATGGAATGGAAAACTATATCATCTCAAATGCTAGATGATGTCTTTGTATGATTTTTTGTACCGAGGGGTTTTTGAAATCACTTAAAGATATTTTGAGAAGCTAACTTTTTAACAATATCTAATGAAAATAGCCATTATTGGCACTCGTGGTATTCCTAACCACTACGGAGGCTTTGAACAATTTGCAGAATATTTATCAAAGTATTTAGTGCAAGAGGGACAGGAAGTGACTGTTTATAATTCCCACATGCATCCTTATCAGGAAAGCAACTGGATGGGAGTAGATATTGTGCATTGCAAAGATCCTGAAGACAAAATAGGCACTGCCGGGCAATTTATCTACGATCTTAATTGTATTCGGGATGCCAGAAAAAGGGATTTTGATATGATCCTGCAGCTGGGCTACACTAGCAGTTCCGTATGGGGCAGATTACTGCCAAAGAAGGCTGTAATTATAACAAATATGGATGGTCTGGAATGGAAGCGCAGCAAGTTTGGTAAGAATGTTAGGCGCTTCCTTAAAAAAGCTGAAAAACTGGCCGTGAAAACCAGCGACTATTTAATCGCAGATTCGGTAGGTATTCAGCAGTATCTGCAGAAAAAATATAATGTGAGATCCCATTACATTCCATACGGGGCCAATCTTTTCACCAAGCCTGATGAATCTTTTCTGGAACAGTACAATTTACTCCCTAACAACTATGATATGCTGGTGGCACGGTTAGAGCCGGAGAACAGTATAGAAATTATCCTGGATGGAGTCGCTAAAGCAGCCGGGGACCGTCCTTTTCTCGTAGTAGGAAAGCACGAAACCAAATTTGGAGAATATTTAAAAGAAAAGTTTAGGCACTGTGAAAAAATCAGGTTTCTAGGGGGTATTTATGATATCGAAACCCTGAACAATGTTAGATGTTTTTCAAATATTTATTTTCACGGGCATACGGTAGGAGGGACAAATCCTTCCTTATTGGAAGCTATGGCTTCACAGGCTTTTATTTGTGCCAACGACAATATTTTTAACAAAGCTATTCTTGAAGGAGATGCCCTTTATTTCAGGACGTCTAAAGATGTTCAAAAAACAATCGAAAGTTACGTTAAGGAAAGCCCAAATGCTCAAAAAATGTTGCAAGCAAATGACGAAAAAATCCTCCGCTTATATTCCTGGGATATTATCAATAAAGCTTACCTGCAGCTGATAGAAGAATGCCTATACAGATCTTCAAAAAGAAATTTAAAATATCTATAGATTAACTCTAAACTATTATAATTTTTTCCATTATATAACGATCTAAGCTATATCCCTACAGTAGCAAAGTCCTAACTCTATCTAAACCAACTTTGAATTATGAAAAGATCAGATCTTATCATACCCATTTCTATTGTAGTTCATTTAATAATTATTAGTGGAACATTAATTTATTTTAATCCAATCAATTATTTCGGATGGAAATCACTACTGTCAATTAATACCTTCTGGCTTTTGATTTGTTTTTTTATGGATTTTTATCCTACCGGCAGAAAGGAAAATTTTTTTTCAAAATTGCACCGCTTTATTCAGGTGTTTCTATTATTTAGTTTAGGATACTTTACAGTTTTAGCCTTTAAAAGGTATGATTTTTCAATAAAACATCAATTTTTTGTACTAAGTATTCTGTCCACTTTTCTTTTAATTTACCGTGCGGTTTTCTTTTATTTCCGCCAAAAATATAGGATTCTGGGAGGTAACTCTGCCACCGCAATTATTGTAGGCAGGGATCGCGGTTATGAAAAATTAATGGAGATATTCAGGGAACCTGAATTAGGATATAGATATCAAGGATATTTTGATAATTTAATTTCATCCGGAATGGACTATAAAGGTCCAATTAAACATGTTTTTGAATTTATTGCCAGGCATAATATAGATGAAATTTATTGTCACGCTTCCAGGCTAACTAAAAAGGAATTATATGAAATAATAGAATTTTCAGACAATAACTTAAAAAAAATTAAAATCATTCCCGATAATAAGGAGGTCTTTACCCGCGCCATGGTGCTGGAGATGTACGATCAAATACCCATATTGCATCTTCGCAAATCACCTTTAGAAAATACTTATTCTTATTACGGGAAGCGTTTTTTTGATATTATATTTTCAGGCCTTGTAATCATTGGTCTTCTTTCCTGGTTAGTCCCTTTGATGTATCTATTAATTAAAATAGAATCTCCAGGTCCCTTATTCTTTAAGCAAAAACGCCATGGTTTGAATAAAAAGGTCTTCTACTGCTATAAATTTCGATCTATGGCCGTTAATAGAGACTCAAATTTAAAGATGGCTACAAAAAATGATATGAGAATAACAAAAATAGGCAAGTTTATTCGTAAGACCAGTATAGATGAACTGCCACAGTTTTTAAATGTTTTCATGGGGCAAATGAGTGTAGTAGGTCCAAGACCCCATATGGAAAATCATACTTTTAAATATGAAACTTCGGTAAATAAGTATCTGGTTCGACATCATGCGAAACCCGGTATTACCGGTCTGGCACAGGTTAGAGGTTATAGGGGAGAAATTGTTAAAGAGAGTGATATAATAAATAGAACGAGATTAGATATCTTTTATTTAGAAAAATGGTCACCTGTTTTGGATGCAAAGATTATATATTCTACCATGAGCAATGCACTAAGAGGAGATGAAAAAGCTTATTAATATGAAGAAACATCACCTAATATATATCTTGTTTTTTACTTTTAGTTTTCAAGTTAATGCGCAATGGACTTTCAGTGGTAATCTTGAAACCAAAGGAATTGTTACTAGTGATGAGGAATCCCCCTTTTGGTTGTATACTAATCAAAAAGGTAGGCTGGATAAGGGAACAAATTTCTTAGGGTTGTTTGGATCCACCGCAGATTATTCCTGGAAAAAGCAAAATAACATAAGCTTTGGGGGCAGTATTGCTTATAGTGACAGGAATAGTGATGAATTTTTTATAGATGAGGCCTACGCATTATTTCAACATAATTGGTTGGAAATTTTGGTTGGTAAAAAACATAACCAGGTTTTATATGATGGAATGAGTGTTTCTAATGAAAATATTTTATGGTCCCTAAATGCACCTGCTTTACCCGGGATTCGTATCAAAACTTTAAAGCCAATTTTTTTTAATGAAAATGAAATATTTGGTTTTGAAGCACTATGGAGTGATTATTTGCTAGAAAAAGACCGCTTTGTAAGTAAAGCAAGATTACATCGTAAAAGCTTACATTTTATTTATAAACCAAACCAAACCTGGAGACTTAAATTTGGTATTCAACATTTTGCACAATGGGGAGGTAACTCTCCTGTTCATGGAGAACAACCAACGGGTTTTAAAGATTATATAAGAATTATTAGTGGTAGAGGAGGAGGAGAAAATGCAAGCCTGGGGGAGCAAATAAATTCTTTAGGTAATCATTTAGGGAGCTATGAATTGTATATTGATAAAAAGTTTAAAAATTTTAAGGTGCAATTCATCTATAATTCAATATTTGAAGATGGCTCCGGAAGTCGCCTGGCTAATTTCCCTGATGGGAGGTATGGGGTTTTTCTGGATTTTGATAATAAAGGTTGGATAAATTCATTTTTATATGAATTCTATTACTCCAAAAATCAGAGTCAAACCCGGCCACATCTTTGGGATGATTATTTCAATAATTACATATATGCATCAGGGTATACTTATAAGAATCAGGTCATAGGCTTGCCATTTTTCACTACCAATTATTATGAAAACTACCCTAGAAACAGTAATACCACTCGAATAGGTAATAATTTAATTACAGCACATCATTTTGGAATTTCAGGTTTTGTTTTTAAGCAAAGACCATATAAATTTCTTTTAAGTTTTAGAAACAATCATGGACATAATGTGAATACGGGAGTGGCAGATTATGAATATTTTTCATCAAATGATCCCCGAGGTGAAATTAAGTTATCGAGAAATGTTATTTCAACCTATTTTGAAATTAATTTAATAGATAGCTTTTTAAAACTAGACGCTTTTATTGGGGCTGATTATTCAAAAAGTGATAAGAACCTTGGTGGAGGTGTCAATCTTAAGAAAGATATATTTTAGGGCTATATGTTTATAACCTGCTGTGGGTTTATGATTCCTTTCGACCCAACTCAGCAGGTACTTCAAGATGACAAGCATATATCACATGTCACCCTAAACTCGATTCAGGGTCTCATATGAGTAAGTCCGAAACTTTGACAAACAATACCAGGATGAGATTCCGGATCAAGTCCGGAATGACTAAAAGAAGAAGACTACCAACTAGGATACTACCGACCAAAGTCTATCGACTATTTTAAGAGATTATTAACAAGAATCTATATATTCGCAGAAATTTTAAAAGAATGAAATTCCCCAAATCATTTAGAATACCGGCCTTCGGGCTTTTTGCTTTAATAATGGCTACATCCTGTGTTTCGAGGCAGGAGGTGGTTTACTTCCAGGGACTGGATGAAGCGCAGGCCAGGATGGATAATGAGCAGCAGAAAAATTTACGCATAAAACCCAACGACCAGCTTACCATAAGTGTTTCAGCACCCGAGCAGGTAGCGGCTTTGCCATTTAATCTACCGGTGATAGGGGTGGATCCGGGTGGTTCAGACTTAGGATTATCTGCAACAGGTAGGCAGCAATTGCAAACTTTTCAGGTAGAAAAAAATGGAACCATTGATTTTCCCGTATTAGGCAAAGTAGAAGCAGCAGGATATTCCCAGGAACAACTGGCCGCGAAGCTGAAGGAGCAGATAAAGGTATATGTACAGGATCCTATTGTGAATGTGCGGGTGGTGAATTTCCATATCAGCGTGCTGGGAGAGGTGACCCGTCCCGGGACCTTTGAGGTGCAGGATGATTATTTTTCGTTGCCACAAGCCCTGGGGATGGCCGGAGATATGAGTATCTATGGTCGGCGGGATAATGTGCTGGTTGTTCGCGAGGAAGGCGGGACCAAAACCCACGCCTACTTAGATCTTGGTGATGCTGATGTGATCAACTCGCCTTATTATTATTTGCAGCAAAACGATGTGATATATGTGGAGCCGAACAAGGCGCAGCGCCAAAGTGCCAGTTATAACCGTAACGCAGGTATATATATATCCATCGCCTCAGTTTTAGTTTCAGTAGCCGTACTCTTAACAAGATAAATTTAAAATGTCTCAACAACAACAACCTACTTATAATCGCCCCCAGGAAGAAGAGATCAATTTAAGGGAAGAACTGGACAAGTACCTTCGGTACTGGCCCTGGTTCGTAATAGGAGTGGTCTTGGCCGTACTCCTCGCTTTTATTTATTTAAATTATACCACTCCCGAGTACAACACTACTGCCAGCATCATCATCAAGGATGAAGAAGGAAGTGCTCCTTCAGAATTGGCGGCATTTGCTGATCTAGGCATGCTCAGTGGCATGGGAGCCAGCAGCATAGAGAATGAGATTGGGATACTGCAGTCTAAACGTCTTATGACCAATGTGGTGAAGGCTTTGAATCTGAATGTGACTTATTTCGAAGAAACCCCGGTAAAGGCGGTGGAGTTATATGAAAGGAGTCCGTTGCAGTTGCAGGTACTAAAGATGGATGAAAGAATACTGAATCGAACTATTGAAGAGGAAACCGGAAATAGCTACCGTATTAAGCTTTCGGAAAACGGGAAACTACAGGTCACCAATACTGAAACTGAAAAGACACAAACCACAGAGATTGGAAAACCTTTCAGTCTTGACTTCGCTGAAGTGGTTGTTGTGGAAAATAAGGATATAGATCCTTTGGACCTGGCAGAAACCGAAACGATACTTGTAAAGTTCAGTCCGGTGGAAAGCGTGGTGCAAAAATACCGGGAGGATGTACAGGTGAATTTAACCGACAAGAATTCGAGTCTGCTGGAGCTTAGTCTGCAGGACCCGGTAAAAAGCAAGGCCCAGAATATTTTAGACCAACTGGTGCTGGAATACAACCGGGAAGCCATAGAAGACAAGAACCTGGTAGCGCGAAACACCGCTTCTTTTATCGATGAGCGGCTTGCCATTATCAACGAGGAACTGGACTCTGTGGAAGTCGGCAAGGAAGATTTCAAGGAGAGCAACCAGCTTACCGATATCCAGGCGGAATCGGAGATGTTCATTGAGAATGCCAGCGAATATAAAAAACGCAATCAGGAGGTAGGTACCCAACTGGAGCTTGCCAACGCCATGATCGACTTTTTAAAGGCCTCCAGTGAGAGCGACCTGCTGCCTGCCAATCTCGGGCTGCAAGGTGAAGGCGTGAATCAGCAGATAGAAGAATTTAACAGCCTGGTGCTCGAGCGGAACCGAATTTTAAGCGGTTCTACCGAACGCAACCCGGTGGTGCTTCGTCTCAACTCCCAGATCAACCAGATAAAAGGCAATATCCTGCAAAGTCTGGAGCGGATGCGTTCTAACCTGCAAATTGCGCAATCAGACCTGCAGCGTCAGGGAGCAGCAATAGGCTCCCAGATCGCAGCGATTCCGGCACAGGAAAGACAATACCGGGGCATAGAGCGACAACAAAATATCAAGGAAGCGCTTTATTTGTTTCTTCTGGAGAAACGCGAGGAAAATTCCCTGAGCCTGGCGGTAACTGCCCCCAAGGCCAAGATCGTAGACCGGGCTTACAGCGGAGATGAACCGGTATCGCCAAAATCGAAGATCGTGCTGCTGGCAGCATTGATCCTGGGCTTACTGATTCCGTTCCTGTTTATTTATCTAAGGGACCTGCTAAACAATAAGATCAAAAGCAGGGAAGACATCGAGAAAGCAACCAGAGAGATTCCAATCGTTGGAGAGATCCCAAAAATCACCAAAAAGGAAAGCGACCTGATCCAGGTAAATGATCGTTCTGTTTTGTCTGAAGCTTTCAGGATCATGGTGACTAATCTGCAGTATCTCCTGGTGAACTCAGATAAACAGGAAAGAGGAATAAAATTATTTGTTACCTCTACGGTAAAAGGGGAAGGGAAAACCTTTATTGCCTTCAACCTGGGGATCACCTTTGCCAATATGAAGAAAAAAGTTGTAATTGTTGGTGCCGACCTAAGAAACCCACAGCTCCAACGCTACGAAACCGATGCCCGTAAATATAAGGGGGTAAGTGACTATCTCTACGATCCCCAGGTAAATACTAATGATATCATCACCCCATCTAACGCCCATTCTAATATGGATATCATAGCTTCGGGGAGCATTCCACCCAATCCTTCAGAATTACTTAGAGGTGATAGAATGGCGAAATTATTAAGTGAGCTGGAGGAAATCTATGATTACATTATTGTGGACACCGCGCCTTCAATGTTGGTAGCTGATACCTTCCTTATAAATAAATATGCTGATCTCACGCTTTATGTAACCCGTGCCGGTTATACTGAAAAGAAACTTCTTGGTTTCGCAGTAGATGCCAAAAACGACGGTAAATTGCACGACGTGAGTTTTGTACTTAATGATGTGGAAATGGCCAATTTCGGTTATGGAAATAAGTATGGCTATGCGTATGGGGAGGAGAAGAAATCTTTCTTTAAACGACTAAAAGATAAAGCCGCAATATTTTAGCGGTTCTCGGTTACCAGTTGTGAGTTATCAGTTATCAGTTGTGCGTTTGCCCGGAATCTCTTCTTGATTCATCCGAGGCGTTGACTTCGGGTTTTTTTTATGAAGCGCTAGCGGAATAAAAAAAGTATCGAGAAGTCTTAGGAGTTCATGCTTCTATGCTGTTCTCGAAACACTTTTACTGCGCTCTCGCTCTGCAAAAGCACCCACCTGTTGGTCGGCAGGCTCGAACTCAACGGATGGGAATGAGACATGGAGAAGAGGAGAAGCGGAGAAAAGGAGGGAACCAGGGGAAATCGAATTAACGACTCTCGAGTTAACGAATTAACCAATCCCCGATTAACCAGTTAACTCCATCACTTTGTTACGAAATAATATCTGTATGAGATCCCGGATCAAGTCCGGGATGACGGATTAATCCTTTCTCGCAGAGATTTCAACAAGCAAAATAATCTCGAATTAACGAATTAACGATTCCCGCCCTTCGATACACCATCTCCTCTCGTCGATGGCACTCAGGATGACTGCAGAAACTAATTAACTACTTCACTTCGTCACATCGTCACTCCAAGACTCCATCACAGCATCCAAACCAATTACCAATTAACCATTCAACTCCATCCCACCGTCATTCCATTACTTCGAATATGAGCTCGAACCTGACGTAAGAGAAAGAAGAAAAAAGGATAAAAGGTGATCAGAAGAAAGGGAGAGAAGAAGGATGCCGAATTAACGGCTCTCGAATTAACGAATTAACCAATCCCCGATTAACCAATCAACTCCATCACTCCATGCCAGTTCGGACAAACTCCTTCGGCGTATGAGAAAGGAGAGGAGGAGAAAAGGAGAAAAGGGGAGAATTAGGGGGAATCGAATTAACGGCTCTCGAGTTAACGAATTAACGAATCCTGAATTAACACTTCACGATTCCCAAATTAACCAATCCCCGATTAACCAATTAACTCCATCACTCCGTCACAACTTCACCTTCAATCCAAAAACCCTTTTACTTTTAAGCAGCGGCGGACAAGCCGGGAATTCAGAATGGGAACACCAAACAACAAACTCGAAACAATAAACATTTTTAAAGAACCTCCCTGGTATTCACAACTACCGTAAATCCCATTCCGGGGAGGATGAGGCGCATTTGTTTTTTGCCGACTTCCCGCACTATGGCTTCCCGGCCTTCAAGGGAGCCTTTGCTGATCACGAGCTTGTCTCCGGGGGAGATCTCGTTTATTTCGATTTGATCCACCTCGTCGTTGTTTAGCCATTTCTCAATGGTTTCTATCTCGTGGTTACGGACTACCGCCGGCTTTCCGAGCCAATGCATATAGTGCACGACTCCGGGGACATCAAAAACCCGGTTTCGTTCCTTTTCCGGCAGTTTTACAAAGACATAGGACTTGAACAGGGGAGTGCTCACCTTTTTCTTGCGGTCGCTCCATTTGCGAACTTCGGTGATTATCGGGCAATAGACCTGGATCCCTGTTTTTTCAAGTCGTTGCGCGACCTTTTGTTCCGATCTCGGTTTAGTGTATAAGACGTACCACAACATATTATCTTTATTTTGCGCTCTCTTAAAGGAAAACGCCGTTATGCCGGAGACTATAAGTCACCGATGCGAACCCGATCTAATCAGAAACGGGAAATAAAGACCTTCTTGTAGGGTGTCTCAGATATGAGGAGAAAAAGGTCAGTTAGTTAGAATTAGTTGAGCAAAATTACGAACATTTCATAATAATTAAGCTTTTTTCAAGGGTTTTTTGGTGGGAGAATCCGGAGGCTTTTCTATTTTGTTCGTTGTTTGGAGTTTAAATGTTGTAGAGTCCTGAATAGGCTTGGTAAGCTTTAGTGGAGAGTGGTTTTTTCTTTCGGTCAGTAAGCTTTTCCCGCCTCCCTTTGGGCTTGGGGTAGGGCGGAAAAAGATAAAAAGATTTTCAACTTTTAATAGGTAAAAGCGGGAAAGCTTATAAGACCCTATATACGTCCTTTAGGCCGTTTCAGAGCGACGGCGGACTGATAACGAAGGAATCATTTAAAAGACCTCTATAACCCCTGGGTTTCACTTGTATAGATATATATTAAAATTATATTTCAATTTAGTTTATACGGATATTTTTATTATTTTTACACGTATAATTAATTTGTTATGGATACGAAACTGACATTAAAGCTTAATCAGGAAATAATCGAACGGGCAAAAAAATATGCGTCTGATAAAAAAGTGAGTTTATCCAGAATTGTAGAAGCTTATTTGCAATCTCTTACCACTGAAGAAGAAGATACAGATTTTGAAATTTCTCCATTTGTTAAAAGTTTAGCTACCGGTGCAAAAATTCCAGCCGACTTGGATTATAAAAAAGAATATTCAGAACAATTGTTGGAGAAGTATAAATAGATGAAAAAAAGATTATTTCTGGATACATACGTAATCCTTGATTTACTTGGGGAGCGGGAACGGTATTATGAGCCAATGGCTAAACTGGCAACGCTTGCTGATAAAGGTGTACTAGTTTTAGTGGTTTCACCAATATCTTTCGCTACTTTAAATTACTTTCTTGCAAAATATGAATCTGCAAAAATCGCTCAGGAAAAATTGAGGAAATTTAAGATCATATGTGAGATTTGTAAACTCGATGAACATATAATTGAGAAAGGATTAAATTCATCTTTTAAAGACTTTGAAGACTCACTTCAATACTTTAGTGCTGTCGATTCAGATTGCGAAATAATAATTACCAGAAACGGAAAAGATTTTAAAAAATCTCTATTGCCGGTTATGACTGCAGATGAATATCTGAAGAGTATAAAAACAAAATAATTACGCCCTAATATTCCATTCTTCTGAGAATAGATTTAAGATTGAATTAATAGTGAAGGCCGCCTCCCTTTAGACCTGTCCTGAGCGCGAAGCAGCCGAAGGAACTTGTCTCGATTTCATATCGGGAGCCTGTCCCAAATTTAGTTTGGGAGCTGGGGTTAAGCGGGAAAAGATTTGAAAGATGTAGAACTTGAAAAATCCTTTTACCCCACCTCTTGATTGAGTAAGAGACATGAAGAAGAGGAGAACAGGGGAGAACCATGGGAAATCGAATTAACGTCTCTCGAGTTAACGAATTATCGAATCCCGGATACACGAATCCCGAATCCCGAATTCACGAACTAACGAATCCCGAACTAACGAATCACGAACTAACGAATTAACCAATCCCTAATTAACCATTAAACTCCATCACCCCGTCACAAGATCACAGCCTCACAAAATCTTAGAACAAGGAACTATCAAAAAAATTCCATAACCCATAAAAAACTCCTAATTTAGGCCTCTAAATAAAATATTTCATGCTTGCAAAACTAGAGGAGGCTTATCATTTTATCTTTGAAAAAGCCCTAATTAAAGAAATATCAGAGGTAGGGATCCTCAAACACGTGGAACCGGGGGAGAAGATTATCGAGATAGGCGATTATGTGAAGATGATGCCGCTGCTTTTGGAAGGTGCTGTCAAGATCATGCGCGATGATAAGGATGGAGACGAACTGCTGCTGTATTTTCTGGAGCGGGGAGATACCTGCGCGATGACCCTTTCCTGCTGTATGGGACAAACCCGCAGCGAAATCCGTGCAGTAGCCGAACGCGATACCACGATTATCATGATTCCTATCGAAAAGATGGAAGAGTGGACTTCAAAGTATAAGAGTTGGCGCAATTATGTCTTTGAAAGCTATCATGCCCGACTTACCGAAATGCTGGATACCATAGATACCATCGCCTTCATGAATATGGACGAAAGGCTTATGAGATACCTAAAGGATAAGGCTAAGATCAATCAGCATGAGATCGTAAACAATACTCACCAGCAAATAGCCTACGATCTTCATACCTCGAGGGTAGTGATTTCTCGTTTGCTGAAAAAACTGGAGCTGGAAGGTAAAATAAAACTCCAACGCAATAGCATTGAGGTACTTCAACTTTAATTTTTAACTAAAAAAGTATTATCTTTTCATAAGTTTTTCCGAAAGGATTTGCTAATATTTTCTTGTGTAACCCTTGTTACTGTAACCGGGCACTCAAGACAGTACTTTTGCAGCGGTAAAAACTAAACTAAACTTATGGAAATTCTTGAAATTCTTGGTTACGTTGGGGCGTTAACCATTGGAGTTGTTTTAGGCTTAATTGGTGGAGGAGGATCGATCTTAACCGTACCGGTACTGGTGTACCTTATGGCGATAAACCCTGTTACCGCTACCGCGTATTCGCTTTTTGTTGTTGGATCGTCTTCCCTGGTGGGGGCGATAAAAAATATGAAAACGGGGCTGGTAGACTTAAGAACTGCAACAGTATTTGCCATTCCTGCATTTATCGCGGTGTACATAACCCGAATGTATATAGTGCCGGCAATCCCCGAGCATTTATTCAATGTTGCAGATTTTGAGATCACTAAGAATATAGGGATCATGCTTTTCTTCGCGATCATTATGATCCTGGCCTCTATCTCGATGATACGGGGGAAGAAATCCTTGAAACCTGAACCTACTGAGGTTGCTTATAATTATCCTCTTATCATCGTTGAAGGGGTAGTGGTAGGAGTGCTTACCGGGATCGTTGGAGCCGGAGGAGGTTTTCTTATCATTCCTGCGCTGGTATTACTGGCGAAACTGCCGATGAAAAAAGCGGTTGCGACCTCTTTACTTATCATCGCGGTTAAATCGCTTATCGGCTTTATAGGAGATGTGCAAAACCTGGAGATAGACTGGATATTCCTTCTTGTCTTCACTTCGCTTTCTATAGCCGGTATTTTCCTTGGCGTATACCTGAATAAATTTATTGATGGGAATAAACTGAAAAAAGCTTTTGGTTGGTTCGTTTTAATTATGGGGATTTATATCGTTTGGGCTGAATTGGCTTAGGTTAGTTAATTCGGTTCTCGGTTGCGAATTCTCAATATTAGGCAGTGCCCTTCTTAGCCAAGGCTAAGGAGGGTTTGTTGTTCTAAGTTTTCCCGTTCTCAGTTGTGAGTTGTGGATTCCCGGCCTGTGGAGTTCTGAATCCGATTGACCGGAGTGGATCTTCTTCCTAATAATAAGCTTTTCCCACCTCCCTTTAGAATTTGTCCCGATTTTAGTTCGGGAGCCTATTCCAAATTTACTTTGGGAGTTAAGGCTTAAGCGGGAAAAGATTTTAAAGATGTAGAATTCGAAATCTTCATTTTACCCCTAACCTTAAAGAATTAATTTGTTACCGTAACTTAAATTCATTCAACTAAACATGGGTTTCAGGAGGATCCCGATGTAAAATCGGGATTAGTTCAACCAGCAGAATTGTGTGCAGGCTGTGCCTTTCTCAATTCCGGGTTTCACTAAAGGGAGCGGAATGAAAATATAAGTTTGAATTTAGTGTTCAAATTATGAGCGTTGACTTCGAGTTTTTTTATGAAGCGGTAGCGGAATAAAAAAGTATCGAGAAGTCTTAGGAGTTCGTGCTTCCAACCTGTTCTCGATACACTTTTACTCCGCTATGGCTCTGCAAAAGCACCCACCTGTTGGTCGGCAAGCTCGAACTCAACGGATGGGAATGAGACATGGAGAAGCGGAAAAGAGGGGAAATCGAATTAACGGCTCTCGAGTTAACGAATTATCGAATCCCGAATCCCGAATCCCGAATTCACGAACTAACGAATCACGAATTAACGAATTAACCAATCCCTAATTAACCAATCCCGCTTCCCCATCACTTCGTCACAAGGTCACAATCTCAAACCTGATCAATATCAGTTACTCTTAAATTTCCTGTTAAGTGTAACCAGCGTTACAAGGATTTAGCTTAACTTTAACTAAATTAGTGCAAAATTATATACAATGAATTCCAAACATCAGATACTTGTTATAGGCGCCGGTACCGGCGGCCTAATGATGGCTTCACGCCTTAAAAAAGAACATAAAGATTTTGATATTGCGATCATCGATCCTGCCAAAACCCATTATTATCAGCCTGCCTGGACGCTGGTAGGAGCAGGGACTTACGATTTCGAGGATACAGCCAAACCTATGGCCGATCTTATTCCCAAAGGAGTAAAATGGTACCAGGATAAGGTGACCGCTATGGATCCCGATAGTAATTCGGTTTCTACTGAAAAATCGGGGGAGATCAAATACGATTACCTTGTGGTGTCACCCGGACTTACTTACGATATGAGCCTTGTGCCGGGACTTAGCGAAGCAATAGATAAAGGTAATGTTTGTTCTAATTATACCGACCCTAAACATACCCTGGAGGTACTTAAGAACTTCAAAGGAGGAACCGCTTTATTTACGCAGCCTACCACGCCTATTAAATGTGGGGGAGCGCCGCAGAAGATCATGTACCTCGCCGAAGCTTACTTTAAAAAACACGGGTTGAAAGATAAGACCAATGTGGTTTTTGCTACCAACGGAACCGTGATCTTTGCCGTGCCTGAGATCAAGGAAACCCTGATGAAGATCGTAGATCGAAAGAATATCAACCTGAAATTCTACCATGCTCTTAAGCGAATTGATGCTGAAAAGCAGATCGCCTGGTATGAACTTGCGCCTGAAGCCTACGAGCATAATCCTGCCAAGCTGGAAATCGAGAAGGAAGGAAATATGGTAGGTATCCATTATGATATGCTTCACCTGGCTCCACCATCGGTGGCCCCTGAATTTGTGAGGAAATCGAAACTGGCCAATGCCGAAGGCTGGCTGGATGTAGATCATCATTCCCTGCAGCACAACAAATACCCCAATGTATTTGGATTGGGAGATGTTGCTGCCCTGCCAACCGCGAAAACCGGTGCGGCCATCAGAAAACAGGTTCCCGTAGTGCTTGATAACATTGAAAAACTGATGAAGAATCAAGCGGCCGATAATAAGAAATACAATGGTTATTCTTCTTGTCCGCTGGTTACTGAATACGGAAAGATGGTGTTGGCAGAATTTGATTATGATAATAAATTTACCCCCGATCCCGAATTAAAGAAAATGCTGATTTTCGATTCTTCGAAAGAAC
The DNA here is from genome assembly GCF_900115145.1 of Salegentibacter flavus. Classification (GTDB taxonomy): domain Bacteria; phylum Bacteroidota; class Bacteroidia; order Flavobacteriales; family Flavobacteriaceae; genus Salegentibacter; species Salegentibacter flavus. The sequence continues at coordinate 34,441 of NZ_FOVL01000016.1, forward strand.
ACTGGCGTTTATGGATTTTGAAAAAATACGGCCTTCCATACCTTTACTGGAATAAAATGCTAAAAGGGCAGGACGTATAAAAAGCTCCGGTAATTTGAATCTTAAAGCGAAGGATATTGCTTATGTGGGTTTGCAGTTGACGCTGTTTTTAAGTTTTTTATTAGATATTTCCCTCCTAAGCTTCAGATTACCGGTATGGATTGATTATTTATTACTACCCCTCATCTTAATTGGTGGAGGGGTAGTTTTATTAGCGCTTCTTCAGCTGAAAACCAATCTTTCTATATTCCCAAGTCCTTTAAGAGGCTCAAATCTTATCACCCACGGACTCTTTAAATATGTCAGGCATCCCATCTATTCTGGGATTCTGCTTTCCGCTTTTGCCTTAGCGCTTTACCTGGGTTCCGGCTATAAACTGCTTATCGCTTTTCTGTTGCTCATTTTGTTCTATTTTAAAAGCAGTTATGAAGAAAAGCTACTCCTTCAGAAATTCCCGGAGTATAAGGAATATATGAAACGCAGTGGGAGATTTTTGCCAGGGATCTAAGAAAGGTTCCCGGTTTCCGGTTTTTGGCTTGCCCGATGGAGCATTGGTAAAAATGGGTTGGTAGTTTATTGTTTGGGTATGTTGTTCCGGGTTTGAAGTTTCAGGTTAAATGTTTCCCGTTCAAGGTTTAACGTCAGTTATTTGCGTGAAAAATCCTCTTAACGAGTCCCGAAATCTTCCTTTTACCCCAGCTCCCGAAGCCAGTTCGGGACAGGCTCTAAAGGGAGCAGAAAATTCAGAAGTAAACAAATCAAAGATTACAATTAGACCTAACCAGTCGGATTTTAGATCCTTACTAATTGATGTTGGAGTTTGGCCTGAGTGATTTCGACGAAAGGAGAAATTGTACCGAAGGCTCATTCCGGGCCTGACCCGGAATCTCATTTTCAGAATTCTATTCTTCAAACATTTCCTTGTAGGACCAAACCCAATTAACCAATCTCGAATTAACGAACCAACGAATCCCGAATTAACGAATTAATCAATCCCCAATTAACCATTAGAATTACTTCCAATATTATGAGCAGAGCGAGATATTTTTCCTAAATTTAAGTTTGTAAAGCCGCGCCTTATTAAGGCTGGGGCTTGAAAAATATATACTTGATGGAGAATCTGGATTATGCAAGGCTGCAAATGGCCTTCACCCTTGGCTTTCATATAATTTTCGCCTGTATAGGGATGGTGATGCCCTTTTTCATGGTGGTTTCGCACCACAAATGGTTAAAGACCCGTAACCCGATTTACCTTAGACTCACCAAGGCCTGGTTAAAAGGGGTGGCTATATTTTTTGCCACCGGTGCGGTTTCCGGTACGGCATTATCTTTTGAACTCGGAATGCTCTGGCCGGAATTCATGAAACACGCTGGACCGATTTTCGGGATGCCGTTCTCTCTGGAAGGCGCTGCTTTTTTTGTAGAGGCCATCGCCCTTGGCTTTTATCTTTACGGCTGGAAGAATTTACCTGAAAAATTTCACTGGTTTACCGGTATTATCGTGGGGGTGGCCGGAGTGGCCTCGGGGATCCTGGTGGTCTCGGCCAACGGCTGGATGAACGCCCCTTCCGGATTTGATTATATCAATGGTGAATTTCTCAATATCGATCCGGTGCAGGCGCTGCTCAATCCCGCCTGGTTTACGCAGGCCCTGCATATGACTCTGGCTGCTTTCGTAGCTACCGGGTTTGCTGTGGCTGGAGTACACGCCTTGCAGATCTTCCGCGGGAAAAATGTCGAACTGCATACTAAAGCCTTTAAAATAGCCATTGTCTTCGGGGCAGTGGCTGCATTTCTACAACCCCTGAGTGGTGACCTTTCTGCTAAGGATGTGGCTGAACGCCAGCCGGTAAAACTCGCCGCTATGGAAGCACATTATGAGACGCAAAATGGCGCCCCGCTTTATATCGGCGGGATTGTAGATGAGGAAAACAGGGAGGTCAATTTTAAGATCGAGATCCCGGGAGCTTTGTCCTTTCTCGCTTTCGGAGATTTTGATGCAGAAGTAAAAGGCCTGAACGATTTTCCCGATGACGAACTGCCGCCGGTACCCATTGTGCATTATGCCTTTCAGCTTATGGTTGGTCTGGGCACTTTACTGATGCTTGCCGGGTTGGTCTATTTTATTAGTCTGAAGAAAAAACACTGGCTGAAAAGTCGGAAGTACTGGTTGCTTTTTATCATCACGGCTCCGTTGGGATTTATCGCCCTGGAAGCCGGTTGGGTAGTGACCGAAGTGGGGCGACAGCCCTGGATCATTCATCAGGTGATGCGTACCGAAGATGCTGTAACCCCAATGCCGGGAATGAAATACAGCTTCTTCTTTTACCTGCTTTTATATATTATCCTGGGTATTACCGTAACCTGGCTGATGAACCGGCAGTTGAAAGCTTTGAATAAAGAAGAATAATTATGTTGTATATAGTGCTTTTTTTCCTGATGTTTTCCCTCCTGCTATACGTGCTGCTTGGCGGCGCCGATTTCGGGGCGGGGATCGTGGAATTATTTTCTTCCCGGGAGAACAGAAAAATTACCCGAGATACGATTTACCGGGTGATGGGTCCAGTTTGGGAAGCCAATCATATCTGGCTTATCATCCTGCTGGTGATCCTGTGGGTGGGATTTCCGGGATATTTCAATGTGATGATGATCTACCTCCATATCCCGCTGGTACTGGTACTGCTGGGAATTACCATCAGGGGTGTAGCTTTCGTCTTCAGGCATTATGATGCGGTGTTAGACAGCTCGCAGATCTGGTATAACCGGCTTTTCCGGATTGGAAGTATAATCACCCCGGTATTCCTGGGAATGTCTTTTGCCTCACTAATCAGTGGAAAAATAATAATCACTAATGATTATACCAATTACGGTTTTTACGACCTGTTTATGGAACCCTGGCTGCATCTTTTCGGCTTGCTGATAGGATTGTTTTATGCAGCCCTTTGCGCTTTTCTCGCTTCCAATTACCTGATAGCCGAGACCGAAGGCGATGCCAGGAAACTCTACAGGAAGAAATCGGCTATGTACACTGTGGTGCTGGTAATTCTGGGATTTATTCTGCTTGTTTACGGCTATTTTGCAGGCTTTAAGTTCATCGAGGATTTCATTCATAATCCTGTTTCTTTGATTAGTGTAGGAATTTCAGGTTTGTTGTTGATTCCTTTATGGCGTAATATTAAAAGAGGTAACAGGATCTGGAGCCGGTACCTGGCAGGGCTGCAGGTAGTATTGGTTATGTTTGCAGCTATTATGGCTCATTTTCCCTATATTATAATCACTGCGGAAGAGGAGCTGAGCCTGCTGGAGAACCTCGCACCTGAAGCTACTATAGATAACCTTGCGATAATGTTACTGATAGGTGGATTTGTAATCCTGCCAGGATTATTTCATCTGATGAAAAGTTTTAATATGATAAAGATCCTGGATAAGTCTAAACCTAAGGAGATGTAACAGGAATTATGGAATAGAAAAGAATAAAAAATTATGAATGCAGTCTTAAAAACACATTGGGAGAAAGTATACGAAAGCAAGAAATATGAAGAAGCCACCTGGTACCAGGAAAAGCCGGAGACCTCTCTGGAAATGATTGCAGCCCTGGATCTGCCCGAAACCGCCGGGATAATAGATATTGGTGGGGGCGATTCTAATCTGGTAGATCACCTTCTTGAAGATGGATACCGTGATATTTCGGTCCTGGATATTTCAGAAAAGGCACTGGGTCACGCCCGGGATCGACTGGGCGAGAAGGCAGAGCAGGTGAGCTGGATCGCTGCCGATGCGGCCTCCTTTGAACCGGAAAAGCAATACTACCTTTGGCACGACCGCGCCGCTTTACATTTTTTAACCGAAGATGAACAGGTGGAAGGATATATCAACAACCTTGAGCGCTCAGTAAAGCGTGGGGGCTTTGTGGTGCTCGCCACTTTTTCTGAGAATGGCCCCACAAAATGCAGTGGCAGGGAGATCAGGCAGTATTCAAAAGAACAGCTGAGCGATCTTCTGAAAGAAAAATTTGAAACCCTGGAATGCAGAAATGTAGATCATATCACCCCTTCGGGAGGGAAACAGAACTTTACTTTTTGCAGTTTCAGAAAAAAATAGAGGATTATGAAAGATTTTTGGAATGAACGTTATGCGGAAAAGGAGTATGTCTACGGAAAAACACCAAACAGGTATTTTCAGGAGAAGTTGGATGAATTAAGGCCCGGCAGAATTCTTTTGCCGGCTGAAGGGGAAGGAAGAAATGCGGTGTATGCCGCCAGGATGGATTGGGAGGTTTCGGCTTTCGATATTAGCGAGGAAGGGAAAAATAAGGCCATAAAACTTGCCCGGGAATATAATGTGGAGCTTGACTATCAGGTAGGGAAGCTGGAGGTTTTGGATTATAAAAAAGAAGAATTTGATGCCATTGCGCTCATCTTCGCGCATTTTCCGAAAGAGGTCAGGGAGAATTACTTTCAGCAATTCGATAAATACCTGCGTCCCGGGGGAGTGGTGATCTTTGAAGGCTTCAGCAAGGAACAAATAGAATATCAGAAGCAGAACCCGCAATCGGGCGGGCCAAAAGATGCTGAGCTGCTCTACACCAAGGAGGAGCTGGAGGCTGACTTTAGAGGTTATAAATTCGAGGAATTTGAAGAGCTGGAGGTCGAACTGGAAGAAGGGGAGTACCACAAAGGCAAAGCCGCGGTGATAAGATTTCTAGCTCGCAAAGCATAAAAAATTGCGGTTTAATGCGTAACTTAGATAAGGATTAACAACTAAAATTAATTAAATATGAAAAATGCAATATTAAAAAGCATGTTTGCCGGCTTGATCTTTATGTTTTTTGCCTGCGGGGAAACCAATACCGTGGAGTCCGGAACCTATCAGGGAACCGTAGATGAGGTAGAACCCGATAAAACAGAGATCTATGTTAAAACCGACGACAACAAAACTCTCGAGCTTTATTTCACTGATGAGACCGTGCTAAGCAGAGGCGGGAATGAGGTGGAATTTTCCGAACTTCAGAAAGGACAGAAGGTAGAGGTGGAAGTTGAAAAGGTAGGAAAGAGATTAGATCCACTTACAGTAAAAATTCTGGAATAATTTATGACTGAGATCCCGGAATTCTGGCGGACGGAGGTGTTTCATCCTCTGTCCGTACATTTCCCAGTAGCTTTACTTCTGGTAGCTACTTTATTTAAAATTGTTTCGCTGTGGAGCAGGAACAAAGTCTGGCCGCAGGCCGGAAGTATTCTTCTTGGACTGGGTATAATTGGTGCCTGGATAGCTATCTATACCGGGGACCAGGCCGATGGAATTGTTTCCCGCAAACTCTGTGATCCTACTGTTTTAAAGGATCATGAAAACATGGCCTATATTACGGCCTGGATCTTCACCGCGGCACTCGTCCTGGACCTGGCGCTAACTTATGGGATCCTCAAATTCAAAAGAAATATCCTTAAATTCTTCCTGGTATTGATGATGCTAACCGGATCAGTGTACCTGGGCCTTGTTGGGCATTTAGGTGCCGAGCTGGTTTATCAGCAGGCTGCAGGAGTTTATACGCCTTCTGAAGAATGTTTGGAGTATAACTAGTATAACTAGTATCACGACCAAGCCTATCCTGAGCGGCAGCCGAAGGGCTCGATGGGAGATCAGAAAATAGGATAATAAAAAAGGGCTGTCGCAAGACAGCCCTTTAAGTTTTTATAATTCAATAATTCCTAGTGGAACTCATAGTCTGTTCCGGGAACGGTTGAGAAGGAGTTAGGGCCTAAATGTTCACAGTAAGCTCTTTTCTCCAGCCTTGGCGATACAGGCGAGTTTTCCTTAAGATACTCCTCAACCACATCGTGAATGTAGTAATCCTTGACCTCTACATCCTTCACATTTGGCATACGACAAAGGTTGTCCAATGGATCTCCGGGACGTACACAGGCAGAGATGGTGTAATATTCATCATCTTTCATCTCTTCTCCTTTTACTTTAACCGATTTTATGCGTTCTCCTTTTTCTCCCTGGCTGTTGAAATCAACTTCCATTCCTGAGAACCGCACCAACCAGCCTCCAAAACGTTCGGTGGCAACCTCGGCGAAGGCATTATGCATTTCCTTTTCCAACCAGTCTTTTATCTGTTTTCCTGTTGCTTTTCCGGTTTTCACCTTTTCGTTTACTGGTAGCAGGTTCCATAGATTAGCACGGGTAATTGGTGCCGGTTTTCCATCTTCGGGTACAATAGGATTTCCGAAGCGGAAACCATTGGAAATAGAGATGTCGGCGCCGGTTTTCCAGCGGGCGGCATCGGTGATCATATTATCCATTGGGTTTTCTACGGTAAGATACCTGTAAATAGGCGTTTCGGTATAGCCAACCACGGTTTCCAGATGCTCTTCGTAGGGCTCTTTAGCTTTGTCTACTAATTCAGCTATTTGGGGGTCTGCCGGGTATTTTTCAGGATCTACATCCATAAGTTCATAATCTTCCTTCACGATCTTTCCGTCTACAAAATACAGATCCATTTTCCCAACGAAGGAACCAAAGGCTCCAGGTTCGGTCACCCTGGCATATTTCCCCTGAATGGGCTCACGTACACGTTCGTGGGTGTCGTTACCAAGAATATAATCCACACCTTCTATAATTGGATTGCTGGCCAGCTCCACCTGCTTGAAGATCCCGAAATGGGTTACCAGGAACAGCGCGTCAACGCCTTCTTCCTTTTTCACTTTTTGAATGAGGTCTTTTACGCTGTCATCAATTCCGCTGAAACCTATGCCTTCACTAAAGATAGGATTTTGGCGTACAGGTACATCAGGGTCGTTGATCCCGATAAATCCGAGTTTTACCCCGTCTATTTCCTTGATCCAGTATGGTGGAAAGAGCTCTTTTTTCTCCTCATCATCATGGAACATATTCTGAGCGATGATAGGTGTTTCAAAACCTTGCATAACATCCATCATCACGTCTTTTCCATATACCACTTCCCAGTTTCCCGGAACGATGAGGTCATAATCCATATTTTTTATGATATCGGGAAAGATAGCTCCTTCTGAAAGGGCCGCATATCCGCTTCCCTGGATAAGATCTCCACCATCCAGAATTACAGTATTGCCTGGATTTTTGGCTTTTTCTTCCTTAAAAAGTGTCTGGATATGGGCCAGACCACCGCGATCTCTAAAGATGATGCTATCGTCTTCCCAGAATAATTCAGGATGTGGATCCAGCTGCCCGTGGATATCGGCGGTTTGCAAGATGGTGATCTTTGTCGTATCCGCGGCTTTTTCGTCATCTTTATCGCCGTTAGAACCGGAAATACTATTGCAGGAAGTAAATACTCCCATGCTAATTATTGCCAGTCCCAAAAGCATTGTCTTTAATTTATATGTCATTGTTTAGTTTTTAGTGATTGATACTTATTGATTAGAGTCCGAGGCTATAGAAGCCTTTTTTCTGAAGTTGCAGGTTGTGGAGAATTCCATTCTCTACTGTAGTCATATCCTTAGGAATCTCATTGCGGTCTACCTCGAATTTATTCAGGGAAAAGCCACAGGCAACCAATTCTACTCCTAATTTATTGGCTTGCTCTACGTAAGGAGCCATTTTTGATTTATTGGTTAGCTGAGAAATATCCTTTCCGCAAACGATTATCTGGAACTCTCCAAAGTGGTCGCCATCTTCTTCAGCAAGGGCTTCGGCGGTGAGAAGGATAGGTTTTAATTGGTCCACTTTCTTGGTAAGCACCACATAGTCCTTATTATGATCGTGGTTTGGTTGTTCCTGTGCAGATACCTGCGTGCTGAATAATACCAGGAACATTGCGAAACTGCTTAATAAAATAGTCTTCATTTTGTTTTTGAATTTAATACGCTATTGCGTGTGGTTATTATAATTTTTCGGTTTTACTGAAATCGTTAAATATAAAAAATATGAGTCCGCCCATAATTGCGATATTCTTAAAGAGCGGTCCCAGGGTGTTGATCTGTCCTACCTGTACAGTAAGCGTGATCGGCAATAAAACCAGGGCGAGTATAATTGCGGCATACCGGGTTTTAAAACCGATTAGCAGCGCAAATCCGGCAATTAACATGGTTACTCCTGAAAGGATTACCAGGAGCTCAGGATTTCCGAAAAAATAGGCTATCCCTTTGAAACTGGCCTGATCCATTCTGTTTACTGTTTTTTCAATGTTCAGGAGGTGATTAAAACTTGCTACCAGAAAGATTCCGCTAAGCATTACCCTGAATATCTGAACCGATCTTTGGTTCACTAATATTTTAGTTGTCATTCTGTATTAAAGTTATGAAAGTAATTTATTATAGAGTCTTTAGAATCAATATTCTGCAGACTTTTATAGCTATTAACCAATCAAAACTTTTGGAGGGGGATAAAATTTATCGTGATATGCTGAAATCACCGCGGGGTTTCGGTAATCATAATATTGAAAATTTGGCTCGGCTTGAGCTGCGGGCCAATTCAGGCTGGAAAAATTAAAAGGAGAATTACAGATCGCATCAGCGTTAATGACCAACGCATTCGCTGCTTGTTCAAAATCGGCCGATTTGTTTTCTTCCGAAGAATTCAAGAGGTTGTTTTCACAATAGGAATTCACCCAGGCGATATTTTCGGTTTCCAATATGCTTCCCAGGAATTTGGAGTCAAGCATAAAGAATTTCCCCAGAAATACCAGGGTAAAGAAAATAGCTATGTAAGAATTAATTTTCATCGATCAACTGCCAAATATAAACTATGAGGTCGAGACATAATGTGACTAATGTTACATAGTCCTGTAACCCTTGTTACTGATTTCGGTTTTTATTTTTGCTTTTTTCGCAAGCCTATTTCAGAAAAACTTTATAGGATATGAATTATTTAAAATGGCCATTGGCCCTGTTTTTATTATTGCTGAATTTATCGGTTTATTCCCAGGAGGAGCATCATGCTGAAACGCAGGAACCCGAGCGGCTTAGAGATCTATTTACGGAGGCCCATCTGCATGGACATCTCAGGAACTATTTTATGAATACTGTGAACCGGGGCGATCTAAAGAACTATTATACGAATGCTACCGGTGGAGCGGTTGGTTTTACTACCGGAAATTATAAAGGTTTTGAAGCCGGGGTGAAAGGAATCTTTACTTATAAAACATTCGGGAATGACCTGGGAATGGAAGATCCTATTGCGGGTAAAAATGCCAGGTACGAATATGAACTTTATGATGTGCTCAATAAAGGAAATTTTAAGGATCTGGACCGGCTTGAGGAATTGTTCATCCGTTACAGGTTTGGAAATTCTTATCTCACCTACGGAAAAATAGAAACGGAGTACACTCCCTTGCTAAATCACAGCGATGGCCGGATGAAACCTTTTGCACATCGCGGAGCCTGGGCACACCTTAATTTTGGGAAGCCGCATCAGTTCAATCTGGGATGGCTAAACGGAATGTCTCCCCGGGCCACCACCGAGTGGTTTGACTTTGAGGAAGGAATAGGTCTTTTTTACAACGGCTTTCAACCCGACGGACAGGAAGCTCACTACCACGAGCATTATGCGTCTTCCGGAATGGGGATATTCAATTACAGATACCGAAGAAATAACTTTACATTCAAAGTTTACGATTATTACCTTGATAAGGTGATGAATACCTTATGGACCCAGGTAAACTATGAGTTTAAAGATTTTAACCTGGGAGTTCAGTATGTATACCAATCGCCGTTTTCTTATAATGAAGACCTGGCCTATGAAAATCGATATGTACAACCCGGTGAGAACGGGCAGGTGCTCAGTTCCCAACTTAGCTGGCAGGAATCCCGCTTAAGGCTCGCCATGGCTTATACCCATGCTTTTGATTCCGGGAGGTTTTTATTTCCGAAGGAACTGGGGAGAGATCATTTCTTTACTTCCATTTCACGCTCCCGCCTGGAAGGAATGGGCGATGTGGATATTGTTGCTCTAAAAGGAGAATATTCCTTTTTAAAGCCCAATCTTCACCTTGGTGTTGAAATGCAACAGATAAAGGGGGCAGAGCCTGGTGATTATAGGTACAATAAATACAATGTAGATGAATCTTTTCAGTTGAATACCCACCTGCGCTATAATGTGGAAGGATTCCTTGATGGGCTAAGCTTCGATCTTTTATGGGTGTACCGGGAAAACCAGAATCATAATGATGCAGAAAGTATCTTTAATAAAAGTAACTTCAACCAGATCAATTTCGTTACGAATTTCTATTTTTAGGCAGAAGAATTTGAAATAGCCGCCACCACGGCTATTTATCTTTTCTAGTGGTTTTTGGAGTAGTGAAAGCGATCTCCAACTATCATGCTGATAGTGATACTAAGGCTTATTATTGTCGGGATAATATTAAGAATGGATACAGAGATAAGGTTGCAATTAAGATCCCTGGTTGGTTCAATGGTTAAAATGAGGTTAATTTTAATGGGAGAATTATCCCGGAGCTCGGGAACATTAAATTATTTCGTAACTTACAGTAGGTCAGTTATTGTAACAAAAGTTACTGCTTAAGCCTTATGATTTGTATATTTTTGCATTTGTAATTTTAAAAATCTGGTTGGAGAAGTACCTATACATTATACAGAATTCCTTTACAGGATATTTTAATTACCTGGTAGAGGAAATAAGCAACCCTGGCTGGACCAATTATTTTTACTGGCTTCTGCTGTTGTCCCTGTTGGTTTGGGTGCTGGAAATTTTTATTCCCTGGAGGAAGAGCCAAAAGGTTTTTCGGAAAGGATTCTGGCTGGATACGTTCTATATAATATTTAATTTTTTCCTGTTTTCCCTGGTGGGGTATAACGCGATCTCGAATGTAGCGGTGGAATTGTTCAATGATTTCCTGGCCCTCTTCGGAATAAGCAATGTTGTGGCCATCGAGGTGCAGAATTTTCCCGTTTGGGCGCAGTTGTTAATCATGTTCATCGTAGCCGATTTTATTCAGTGGAATGTACACAGGCAATTGCATAAGCGCTCCTGGTTATGGGAATTTCATAAGATTCATCACAGTGTAAAGGAGATGGGTTTTGCGGCACAGTTCAGGTTTCATTTTATGGAGACCATCGTTTATAAAACCGTACAGTACATCCCGTTGGCGATGATAGGTTTTGGAATACAGGAATTCTTTGTGGTTCATATGTTCGCTGTTTTGGTAGGACATTTAAATCACGCGAATGTGGGCTGGAGCTATGGGTTTTTAGGTTATATTTTTAACAATCCTAAAATGCATATCTGGCATCATTCAAAAGAACTCCCCGAGGCACATCCCTACGGAATGAATTTCGGGCTTAGCCTGAGCCTTTGGGATTATTTGTTTGGCACGGCCTATATTCCGAAGGAAGGAAGAGATATAGAACTTGGTTTTGAAGGAGACGATGATTTCCCTGAAGATTTCAAAAATCAGATGCTCTTTCCATTTAAGAAAAATAAACAATCACTAAATAATAATTAAACAAAAATTAAGATGAAGATAAAACAGTTTAAAGACGAGCCTTTAGCGCATTATTCTTATGCTCTGGTAAGTAATGGGGAGATGGCCCTGGTAGACCCAAGCCGTAACCCAATGCCTTACTATAAGTATGCTGAAGAAAACAATGCAAAGATCGTAGCGGTTTTTGAAACTCACCCTCATGCCGATTTTGTGAGCAGTCACCTACAGATTCACAAAGAAACCGGAGCAACTATTTACATTAGCGAAATGGTAGGGGTAAGTTATCCGCATACTGGTTTTGACGAGGGGCAGAGCGTAAAAATTGGAGGTGCGACGGTAAAACCATTGCATACTCCCGGTCACTCTCCAGACAGTTTGACCTTTATCGCAGAAGAAAACGGAGAAACTGCAATGTTTAGCGGGGATACCCTTTTTATCGGGAACGTAGGTCGTCCTGACCTTCGTGAGAAAGCAGGTAATATGAAAGCCAAGCGAGTAGAACTTGCTAAGGCTATGTATAAAACCATGCAAAGCAAGTTCAATGATCTTCCGGATGATACTATAGTATATCCTGCTCACGGTGCCGGTTCACTTTGTGGTAAGAACATGAGTGATGCTTCTTCAAGTACTTTAGGAAACGAGCGTCAGGGGAACTGGGCTTTTCGCGACCAGACAGAGGAAGAATTCGTAGAAGAGATCCTGAAAGATCAACCGTTCATCCCAGCTTACTTCGGATTTAACGTAGATGTTAACCGAAAAGGAGCGATGAACGTCCAAAAAGCGAAATATAGTGTACCGGTAAAACTATTGGTTGAAAGCCTTGAGGATGACGCCGTAGTGGTAGATAGCCGTGGCCGTGAAACCTATAGAGAAGGTCACCTTCCCAATAGTATCAACATTATGGGAGTAACAGAAGAGGATAAGCTGGAAACCTGGTTAGGTGCCATTATCGCTCCTGAAGAACCATTCTATATGGTGGTGAAGAGTGTGGATGATATGGAAGACACTCTTGAAAGAATCGCGAAGATCGGTTATGAACAGCAAATGAAAGGTATTGTAACCCTTTCAGAGAAAGTTTCGCTTTCTACTGAAGCCTTCGATCACGAAGATTTCAAAAAGAACAGAGATAAATATACTGTTGTAGATGCACGTAACGAAGCTGAAGTTGAAACCGATGGTAAATTCATAGAAGGTTCTTTGAACATTCCTTTGAATGAACTAAGAAACAGAGCCGATGAAGTACCAACCGGAAAGCCTGTTGTAGTACACTGTGCTGGTGGTTTTAGATCTGCAGCCGGTAGCAGTATCCTTGAAACTAAACTTAAAGATACTAAAGTTTACGATTTCAGTGAAGATATCGAAGAATACAAAGCAGAAACTGCCGAGTAATTCCGATTAGATAATCTATAAAAAAAGTGGCTGTCCTGAAAAGGCAGCCACTTTTGCTTTTTATTATTTTTCAGTTAATCATCTTCTTCATGAACCTGGCCGTTACTGTCGAATTCCAGTTCAGTGCCATTGGCTAATTTAACTTCGTAGCCATCCTCTTCCTTTTTATATTTTAACACCTTCACATCTTTGTGATTGGTGTTGAGATAATTCGCGATGTTTTCAGGGAGGGCCTCCGGCCAGAAACCTTTTTTGCTCTTAATGCTGGTAGGGTGACCTTCAACATCGAATTCGATCTCGCTTCCGTCAGACATTTTTACCTCGTAGGCATCTTCCTGGTCATCAAGATCTACATGCATATCCATAATGCTTTCATTGGAAAAATGTTCTGAAAGCCATACGGAAATTTCTGCAGAGACCTGTTCTTCTGTTTGGGCTAACCCAATATTCATAGCAAATATGGAGAGTAGCCCAGTTAAAATTAATTTTTTCATCATTTACCGGTTTTTAGGTTCATTCTAAGTTAAGATGAATAGAGAAGCCATACTTTAATATTATGTGAATTCACGCTTTCTTAACAGTTGGATGGAAGTACAATCTTCTGGTACCGCTATTCTTTAAAAGCTGTATAGTTTTTCTATATTTACATCAGCAGCTTCAAATTCTATTTGAAAACCAATAAATATGGAAAAAAAATTCAGCGTTAAGGTGAACGAATCTTTTGAATTCGAATTTACCCAGGACGAGATCAATGCTTTAGATACCCAAAAGGTTTCCGCCTATAATTATCATATGCTAAGGGAAAACCGAAGTTTTAAGGCCGCAATTGCCAAAGCCGATTTTCTAAACCGGGAATACCAGGTGAAAATTAATTCCAATAACTACCAGGTTAAGATTTCCAATGAGCTTGACCAGCTTATTGATAAGATGGGATTAAGCCTGAGCTCTGCTTTGATGGTTAACGATATTAAAGCGCCAATGCCGGGGCTAATCCTGGATGTGATGGTGAAGGAAGGCGATGAGGTAAAGGAAGGTGATTACCTGCTTGTCCTGGAGGCGATGAAGATGGAGAATACCCTAAGTGCACCCCGTGACGGGGTGGTGAAAGCCATTTCGGTAGAAAAGGGCCAGGGTGTTGATAAAAATCAACTGCTTATTGAAATGGAATAAGTCTGGGTGCCAAAGAGGTAGAATAATTACAAAAGTAAAAGTCAGAAATGAAAAAAATATTAGTTGCCAACCGTGGAGAGATCGCTTTACGGGTAATGAAGACCATACAGAAAATGGGGATAAAGAGCGTTGCCGTCTATTCTGAAGCCGACAGGAATGCACCTCACGTGAAGTTTGCCGATGAAGCGGTTTGTATAGGCAAAGCAGCCTCCAGCCAATCTTATCTTAGAGGTGATAAAATAATTGAAGTGGCACAAGAGCTTGAGGTAGACGGGATCCATCCCGGTTACGGTTTCCTTAGTGAGAATGCCGAATTTGCCGAAGCTGTGGAAAAGGCTGGTATTACCTGGATTGGTCCGGGTTCTAAAGCTATTCGGATAATGGGAAGCAAGCTCGCCGCTAAGGATGCCGTAAAAGATTATGATATTCCTATGGTACCCGGCATAGATGAGGCCATCACCGATGTTGAGAAAGCGAAAAAGATAGCCGATAAGATAGGCTATCCCATTCTCATAAAAGCCTCTGCCGGTGGTGGGGGAAAGGGAATGCGCATCGTGGAAAGAGATAAGGACCTGGGAGATCAGATGAAAAGGGCTATCAGCGAAGCCGAGTCCGCATTTGGAGATGGGTCGGTTTTTATCGAAAAATATGTGACTTCTCCAAGACATATTGAAATTCAGGTGCTGGCCGATACCCACGGGAATATTATCCATTTATTTGAAAGGGAGTGCAGTGTGCAGCGAAGGCATCAAAAAGTGGTTGAGGAAGCTCCATCGGTTGTTTTAGATTCCAAAATCAGGAAGCAGATGGGGAAAGCCGCGGTAAAAGTTGCCCGTGCCTGTGATTATGTAGGAGCAGGGACGGTGGAATTCCTTTTTGATGAAAAAAAGAACTTTTATTTCCTGGAGATGAATACCCGCCTGCAGGTAGAGCATCCTGTAACCGAACTCATTACCGGAATCGACCTGGTGGAAGAACAAATAAGAATCGCCCGGGGAGAAAAGTTACAATATCACCAGGAAGACCTGAGCATAAAAGGCCACGCCCTGGAACTAAGGGTTTATGCCGAAGACCCTATGGAAGATTTTATGCCTAGTGTGGGAACCCTGGAAAGGTACCGGATGCCTTCGGGATCTGGAATAAGAGTGGATAACGGATTCGAAGAGGGGATGGCAGTGCCTATTTATTACGATCCCATGCTCAGTAAGCTCATCACCTACGGAAAAACCCGGGAAGAAGCTATCCAGCTAATGCTGAAGGCTATAAGTGAATATGAGGTGAAAGGGGTGAGTACGACTCTTCCTTTCGGGAAGTTCGTTTTTGAACACGAGGCTTTCAGAAGCGGGAACTTCGATACGCATTTTGTGAAAAATTATTATTCAGCAGAAAAGCTGCAGGAGGAGATCAGGGAAGAAGCCAGAATGGCTGCATTGCTTGCCTTGAAACAGTATATCTCAGATAAAAAACAATTGCGGTTACCGCTCACCTAAAACTTTAGCTTGGGGCGGTAACCGCCTGTACTTTAATTCTTTCTGAAGAATTTAGCTTCATAGGTGCTGCTGTTCCCAACATTATCGGTTACAATAAGCTTAAAGTCATTTTCGGTTTCGGTAACCACCCCATCCTCGAAATTGTGGGTTAAGGTGTTGTTCTTGTATTCATACTCCATCAGAATGAATTTTCCATTTACCGTAGCCCGATAGCTTTTTATTCCTGAGAGATCATCTGAGATCTTTACCCGGAGGTTGTGATTAGAAGAGATCCACTGCCCATCACTGAAATTCACCGGAGTAATCTTCGGGGCGGTAACATCAGCTGCCAGGGTATATTCTCCAAAGGTTCTGATGCCCGTGGTGAAGCGATCTCCCTTTTTATAGGTTGAAGTGTAAAGTGGCCGGCCTCTATATCCCAAACGGGCGATAAATAGTTTTTCCCGGTCTGCAGGGCTATATTTGCTTACGTCAAATCCCAGGGTGATATTTTTATGGATGGGGGTCTCTTTGGTATGGAAATCTATAGTATCCCCTTTGAATTTCACATCCAAATAGGTGTTCTCATATAAACTTCCCGCAGGAACGTAAAAGTCTATTCCGTTTTCTTCGGCTGCGAAGGCTTGATTGGCATTGACGAAATAATCGGTCTTGTTTATTTTTTTAGGCTGAATCTCCTCGCTGTTGCGACCTCGGATAGGGATCCTTATCAATCGTTCATTTCCGGAGAAATCGGTGACTCTGATATTATAATTATAATCAAGGCTATCCTCAATATTCAGTTTCCCTTCTGAAATCACGTTGTCGTAAACACTAAGCGGATTTCCGGGTTCTACATAGAGTTTCTTGACCCTGCTTTTGTGGCTGCTGTAGTATTCGTAATCTATAAGCTGGTTGAGGTGCCTGGATTCGGCAAAAGAAAAGCGGTTAAACTTAATGGAGAAGATATCGTCTCCATTTACCGAAGCTTCAACCTTATACACCCCGTTTTTGTTAGGGGCCATATCCTGCTGGTCTACCGTAGAAACCCCGAAGCCAATATTTCCGCAGGCGTCGATCTTTTCGGTGGTATAGCTTCCGTCTTGCAATGGGATGAGCCGTATTTTTTGTCTCTCTGCAGAATTATTAACGTGGGATTCTGCATCAAGCGGGTAAGCAAAAAGTGAATTGATGATAGGAGGACGCGAATCCTTGATCTGATAGCCAAATAGTTTAGGGTTCATAGGGCGTTGACTGCCGTCCCTTATTTCGTAGTGCAGGTGAGGGCCGCCACTGCCGCCGGTGTTTCCGCTTAAGGCAATCAGTTCATTTTGAGAGATCTTAAGTTCTCCGGTTTCAGGGAAAAGTTCAATTTCATAGGTTTCGTTGGCGTATTGGTGCTTTTTTACATAGGCTTCAATTTCAGGTGAAAATTTCTGTAAATGCGCATAAACTGTGGTGTAGCCGTTAGGATGTTGTACGTACAGGGCTTTTCCGTAGCCATAATGCTGAATATTTATACGACTAACATAACCTTCGGCCGTGGCCAGCACATTCAACCCCTGGCGTTGCTGGGTTTTAATATCCAGGCCGCTGTGAAAATGATTGGAACGCAATTCCCCGAAAGTGCCGGAGAGCACGAGGGGAACCTCAAGGGGAGAAGAGAAATAATCTTCCGGGACACTGGGTTGGGCATAAAGGCTAAGCCCCGTTAAAAATACGCTTAGAATGGTGATAATTTTCATAAGTATGGGTTAAGAATAGCAATTTCCTGGTGGTAAATTTAATCAAACTTTATGCAAAAAATAAAGCCTTAAGCATTAAGATGTTAGCCTTGGGTTTACGTGAAATCTAAAATAGCAATAAAAAGTATTGGGATATTTCAAAGCGTATGTTAACTTTGTGGAAATAAGCATTAGATTGCGCTTTTATGAGTGAATTGACAGAAATAGTTGATAATCTTGAAAATAGAATCAGCAAGTTGCTTCATAAGTATGAAGCTTTGAGGCAAAACTTGGGTTCCCTTCAGTATGAAATGGCAACTCTTACTTCTGAAAATACCCGTCTCAAAGAAGAACTTGAAAATTCTGAAGGACGAATTCAAACTCTTAAAGCGGCCAATGCGATGCTGGGCAGTAAAGATTACAAGACAGAAACAAAGCTCAAAATAAATAGCTTAATAAGAGAAATTGATCAATGCATTGTTCAATTATCGGAATAAATAAGCTTCATGGACAAACTAAGAATTAAGATATCCATTGCAGACAGGGTTTATCCCTTAACCATCGAGCCTCAACAGGAAGAAGGCTTAAGGAAAGCTGCAAAAAAGATCGAGGCCATGATAAAACAATTTGAGCAGAGTTATGCCGTTAGGGATAAGCAGGATGTACTGGCCATGTGTGCCTTGCAGTTTGCAGCCCAAACCGAGCAAAATGATATAGAAGCCGTGGGAGATATGCAGGAAGCTGAAGAAAAGTTAAGGTCGCTTAACGAGCTCTTGCAACAACACTTGGCCTCTTAAAGTTCTTTAAATAAAATAAGGTTACTGCCTGTATTAGTGATTTTTGAGAAACTCAACACGAATTCTTTGAGAAGGGTGAGTTTAAGTTGTAAAAGCGTGCCGTATCCCTCGGGAAAGCGGATTCTTGAGCAGCTTGTTAGCCCTAAACCTGATTTTAAAGAGTTTACTTCAAACCAAAACTAATACAGGCTTTTTTTTTATATAAAAATTCAACAATGGAAATCACTACTATAATTATAGGTTTGGTCGTAGGTATAGCATTGGGCTATGCCATAGCAAAATTGCTGGAACGCAAACAAGCCTCCCGTACAATTAAAAACGCCAAGAAATCGGCTGCTAATATCCTTAAAGAGGCAAAGTCGGAGGGAGAGAGCATTAAAAAGGATAAGATCCTACAGGCCAAAGAAAAATTCATCGAGCTTAAGACAGAACACGAGAAGGTTATTCTGAGCCGTGATAAAAAGATCAATGAAACCGAAAAGAGAGCAAGAGATAAAGAATCCCAGGTTTCCAGTGAACTTGCCAAAAACAAGAAACTCAACAATGAACTGGAAGAGAAGTTAAAGGACTATTCTTATCGTACAGAATATCTTGAAAAGAAGCAGGAAGAGATAGACAAGCTTCATAATAGCCAGATACAGCAGTTAGAGGTCATTTCAGGCCTTTCGGCCGATGATGCCAAGGCACAGCTTACCGAAACCCTTAAAGACACCGCAAAAGCTGATGCGATGGCCATGATACAGGATACTGTAGAAGAAGCAAAACTCACTGCACAGCAGGAGGCCAAAAAGATCATTATCAATACTATTCAACGTATTGGAACTGAAGAAGCGGTTGAAAACTGCGTTTCGGTATTCAATCTTGAAAGCGATGATGTTAAAGGTAGGATCATTGGTAGAGAAGGGCGAAACATACGTGCCCTGGAAGCTGCTACCGGAGTAGAGATCATCGTAGATGATACACCTGAAGCAATTATTCTTTCGTGTTTCGACTCGGTAAGAAGAGAAGTCGCCAGGTTATCGCTTCACAAACTGGTAACCGATGGGCGTATTCACCCCGCCAGAATTGAGGAGGTAGTTAAGAAGACCAAAAAACAAATTGAAGAGGAAATAATCGATATAGGGAAGCGTACCGTAATTGATCTTGGTATTCACGGACTTCACCCCGAGCTTATAAAGGTTGTGGGTAGAATGAAATACCGTTCCTCATACGGGCAAAACCTGTTGCAACACTCGCGGGAAGTCGCTAAGCTATGTGGAGTAATGGCTGCTGAACTCGGACTTAACCCTAAACTTGCCAAGCGTGCCGGATTACTGCACGATATCGGGAAAGTGCCGGATACAGAAACTGAAGTGCCTCACGCTATCCTTGGGATGCAATGGGCTGAGAAACATGGGGAGAAACCCGAGGTTTGTAATGCCATTGGAGCTCACCACGACGAGATAGAGATGAACTCCTTGTTATCGCCAATCGTACAGGTTTGTGATGCGATTAGCGGTGCCAGGCCAGGTGCCAGACGCCAGGTGTTGGATTCTTATATTCAGCGTTTAAAAGACCTTGAAGAGATAGCATTTGGTTTCCCCGGAGTTAAGAAGGCCTATGCCATTCAGGCGGGACGGGAATTAAGAGTTATCGTAGAAAGTGAAAAGGTGAATGATGAAAAAGCATCCAACCTTTCATTTGAGATTTCTCAGAAGATCCAGACCGATATGACCTATCCCGGACAGGTTAAGATAACCGTGATACGGGAAACACGGGCGGTGAATATTGCCAAGTAAATTAAATTATTTAGAGTTATATAAAACCAAAAGAGCCCTGCGATCGCAGGGCTCTTTTGGTTTTATACGGCTGAAGCACTAAGCTTTATAGTCGTCCTCATCAAAAATATTTTCATAAGAGTTGCCTTTGGTGACAAAGAATTCTCCGGTTACGTACCGAAAATGTCTGTCCAGGCTTGCGATTTCCTTGAGATCATCATCGTCAAGATTTACTCCCATACTCTGAATGTTTTCAATGATTCGGCCTTCATTGGTAGATTTTGGAATCACTGCTGTACCTCTTAGTACGCTCCACTTTATAAGTACCTGCCCCGGGCTGGCTCCGTGTTTTTTAGCGATCTTTTGTATTACCTTGTTTTCCAGCAGGGAAGGTTCATCAGGCGCTTTCATGGCATCAATACGGTCGCCGCTTCCTAAGGGAGAATAAGCGGTTAAGTGTATGCCCTGCTTACTACAAAACTCAAGCAAATCATCTTGTTGGAGGTAAGGATGCAGTTCCACCTGATTCATTTCCGGTATATCTTTTGTCTGCTCCATTAGTTCTTCCAGCTTCATAGAACTGAAATTTGAAACTCCAATATGTTTTACAAGACCCTGTTTTTTGGCTTCGATCATCATATTCCAGGTTTCTATGATTGGTGCTTCCTCAAGGCTTAGATAATCATCGTCTTTTTCAGGGAAGCCAACACCTCTTTTAAAAGCTACCGGCCAGTGGATGAGATAAAGGTCCAGATAATCCAGCTGAAGATCCTTGAGAGTTTCTTTTAAGGCAGGGATGACGTCTTCTTTTTTGTGAGCATCATTCCAGAGTTTGGAAGTAATCCAAACCTCTTCTCTTTTAATTTTCCCTTCTGAAAATACTTCCGTGAAGGCTTCCCCAATCTCAGCCTCATTACCATAAGTAGCGGCACAATCTATATGCCTGTAGCCGTTATTAAGCGCGATCTTTACCGCGTTTCCTACCTCGCCTTTTCCCGATTTCCAGGTACCCAGACCTATTGCGGGCATTTCATCGTGATTTTTGAACTTAAGTGTTCTCATGTTATTAAATATTTATATTCTTATAAGTGGCGTTAATTTAAGAATAATCCTCCGGAAAATTGGTAGTTTAAAGGCTTTAGTAGAAATTTAATACTCAGGCCCGGGGATGAAATTGCTCGATCACCTGCCGCAGGTGTTTTCGGTCTATATGCATATAAACTTCGGTGGTGGTGATGCTTTCGTGCCCCAGCATTTGCTGAATGGCTCTTAGATCGGCGCCGTTTTCCAGCAAGTGAGTGGCAAAAGAATGCCTGAAGGTATGCGGACTAATCTTCTTATCAATTCCTGCCCTTTTTGAAAGTTGTTTAACGATAGTAAAGATCATAGCCCGGGTGAGCTCATTCCCTCTGCGGTTTAAAAAAAGGGTGTCGGTGGCTTCTTTCTTTATGGGCAAGTGAAGTCTGATCTCCTTCAGGTAAATATTTATATATTTTTGAGTGTAGGGAGAAACCGGAACAAAGCGCTGCTTGTTTCCTTTCCCCGTGACTTTTATAAAACCTTCTTCAAAAAACAGATCGGAAATCTGCAGGTTTACAAGTTCTGATACCCGAAGTCCGCAACCATAGAGTGTTTCAAGAATAGCACGGTTTCTTTCACCTTCAGCTTTTCCCAGATCTATGGCAGAGATTAACTTGTCAATTTCTCCAGTAGAGATCACATCAGGAAGTTTACGGCCGGTTTTGGGGGCTTCGATTAAATCCATGGGATTTCCTTTTCTGTAATCTTCAAAAATCAGGAAATTAAAGAATCCCCGTAAACCTGAAATCAGCCTTGCTCTGGATCTCGGGTTAAGGCTCCTGGCCATCTCATAAATGAATTGTTGTATGGTTTCTTCAGAAATATCAAGAGGGGAGAATTTTATATTATTAATGTCCAAAAACTTGATAAGCTTATGAACATCCAGGCTGTAATTCTGAATAGAATTATCTGAGAGTCCGCGCTCTAAACGTAAATACAGGCGATAGTCTTCAAGGGCGCGGGTCCATTTCATGTGTTAAAGATAAAAACAATCGCGTAATATGTTAGTAATACTTTATGCTTGCATAACATTTTATTAAGAAGATGCCTCTTACATTTGCCCTGTAACTAAAAAATAGAATGTGATGAAAAAATCAGTTTTAATTGCAGTTTTAGCAGTATTTGGATTAACCTCAACCGCTTCTGCACAGGAATTTGTATATTTTGGAGTTAAGGGTGGGGTTAACTTTTCTAACATGACCTCTGATGGTTTTGAAGATGAGAACAGCCGTACCGGATTTCATTTAGGGCTGCTTTCTGAAATCCCCGTGGGAGATCGTTTTTCCATACAACCAGAGGTGCTTTATTCTACCCAGGGAACCGAAGCTTTTAGCAACAGATACGGACAGGGTGAATATAAATTAGATTACATACACGTGCCAGTACTGGCTAAGGTTTATTTAATAGATGGTTTATCTCTGGAAGTAGGTCCTTCTTTTAATTTTCTGGTAGAGGAAGAATATGAATTAATTGCCGGAGAAGGATTTGCCGTAATTGACACCGAAGCAGGTAGCACCTTTGAATTTGGAGGAGCCCTTGGTGCTTCCTATAAATTCAACAACGGATTTTTTGCCTCTGCCCGCTACACCCGTGGTTTCACCGATGCTTTTGATAGTGAAAACTGGGATGAAGATGCCGTTAACAATAACGGAATCCAACTTGGGGTAGGCTTAATGTTTTAAATCAGCTTATATCAAACACCTATGAAAAGCTGGAAAGCGGGAGAGAGATCTTCCGCTTTTTTTATGGATAAATCTTTACGGGTTATTATGTAATATTGAATTGAATATCAGGTGTTTGTGTGTATTTTCTTAAATTAATGCCTTGAACCAATAAATATAGTATGATGAAAAAATTACTCTTTCTTAGCGCATTGATCTTTATGGGGTTTAATCAAATACAAGCCCAGGGAGATTTAAAATTAGGAATTAACGGAGGTTTACCGGTAGGTGATGCCGAAGATTTCTCGAACTTTCAATTGGGAGCAGATATAGCTTACCTATTTGGGGTGATGAATGTTATTGAAGTTGGTCCAATGCTAGGCTACTCCGTGTTTTTTGTGGAAGATATAGAAACTGGTTTTGGTGAAATGGATACAGATGATGTAAGTTTCCTTCCTATTGCCGCTTCCGGAAGGCTCGGATTAGGCATGGCTTTTCTGGGCTTAGACCTGGGTTATGCGGTTAGCCTGAATGAAGATGGTGAAGGTGGATTTTATTACAGGCCAAAAATTGGAGTTGGTTTAGGGATTTTTTCCATTATCGGATCATACCAGGGTATAAGCAATAATGGGGAAAATCTTTCTTCTGTGAATGTGGGATTAGAATTCCAACTATAAAAGAATTTTAGACACCTAAAGAATATTGGATTGAGGTTTTTAATTATTTCGTTAATTTCAGGAAATAAATCTTCAATCCAATATGTTTAGAGATCTTTTAGTGGCTTTGCTTTTCATGGGAATTTTTGAAAGTGCCCAAAGCCAGGCATTTAAATCTCCTTCTGTTAATATATCTGTTCAGGCGGGGTATCTGGCTATCGATCCATCATATTCCACTTTTTATCCTGAAGTAAGTGAGGCTTTTATCACTGGGGAAGCTGGTCTTTTCATAGGAGTTAATTATAATCTTAGGCTTAACCGGGATTTTTCTATTGTTCCGGAAGTTAGTTTTATAAGCAATAAGGAATCCGTGCACTATCGTGTGGCCGGATTGGTAGAATATCGTATCCCATCAACCAGTTTCTACAGCCTGGGTGGTCCACAGGTGAATATTCTAAGCGGGAACTCGTTGAACCCCTATGATAGGGCTGGGTTTGAACTTATCGGGGGCATAGGCTATGATATAAGTTCATCTTTCTACCTGGAAGGCCGTTACTCCCACGAGTTTACCAATCGCTTAAAACCTGAGGCACCATTTGAAGAGGATGATTATTACAGGTTTCGTTCTTATTCTATAGGATTGGGCTTTAGGTTTTAAGTCTTTTCAGGGAGAAATTTAGTTCAGTTTAAGGAGACCGAATAAATCTTTTGATATCTTTATCCTATGAAGATACTTATCATAAACGGTCCAAATTTAAACCTGCTTGGAACCCGGGAACCCGACACCTACGGAAACAAGAAATTTGAAGATTATTTTGTCGACCTCCAACTCAAGTTCGGAGAAGTCGAGTTATCCTATTTTCAATCTAATATTGAAGGAGAGATCATAGATGAGCTACACCGGGCAGTCGGGGAATTTGACGGGGTAGTATTAAATGCCGCTGCTTATACTCACACTTCTGTAGGAATAGGAGATGCAGTAAAGGCCATTGAAGTTCCGGTGGTAGAAGTTCATATATCCAACACTCATTCCCGGGAGGAGTTTCGGCATAAGTCGTTTATCGCTCCCGTAGCTAAAGGGGTTATCCTTGGCTTTGGACTGCAGAGCTATGACCTGGCTATACAAAGCTTTATCAATTCTAAAAAATGAAGAAAGCTTATATAAACTGGAGCAGTGGTAAAGATGCAGCTTTCGCGCTTTATAAGGTGCAAAAGGAGGGCGAGTATGATGTACAAAAACTTGTTTCTACAATCAATACTGAAACCCGAAGGGTTTCTATGCATGGGCTTCGTGTTGGATTGATGCAGGAACAGGCCGATGCTATTGGGATCCCGCTTCAGCTTATTAAATTAGATGGCAATGTGAGTATGCAGACCTACAATGATCTCATGGAGATGGAAACCGAAAAACTGCTCGACGAAGGATTGAACTACAGTATTTTTGGAGATATCTTTTTGGAAGATCTAAGGGAGTACCGTGAAAAACAACTAGGCGAAATAGGAATTAAAGCGGTTTTTCCTCTGTGGAAGAAAGATACTTCGCAATTGATGCAGGAGTTTCTTGAAGCCGGTTTTAAGGCGATAGTAGTTTCCGTAAATGCGGCAAAATTAGATAAATCTTTCTGTGGAAGACTGCTCGATGAAAGCTTTTTGAAAGATCTGCCATCAGATGTGGATCCTTGTGGTGAAAACGGAGAATTTCACACTTTCGTTTATGATGGGCCAATCTTTCGCAAACCGATAAGCTTTGAGATAGGGGAGGTAGTAGAGAAAAACTATACCTCTTCCGGGGATGAAGATGATGATTGTTTCAGCGATGAGAAAGAAAGCTGGGATACCCGGTTCTTTTACTGTGATTTGATCCCCAAAAAATAACCCCGGCATTTCTGCCAGGGTCATTCAGAATAAATTATTTCAGGTTTACAGGTGAATCACCTCGTCGTAGGCTGCTGCTACGGCTTCCATTACGGCTTCACTCATAGTTGGGTGAGGGTGAACAGCTTTTAATACTTCGTGACCTGTGGTTTCAAGTTTTCTTCCTAAAACAGCTTCAGCGATCATATCGGTTACTCCGGCGCCAATCATGTGGCAGCCTAACCATTCGCCGTATTTGGCATCGAAGATCACTTTTACAAATCCGTCTGGCTTTCCGGAAGCTTTGGCTTTTCCTGAAGCAGAGAACGGGAATTTTCCAACTTTTAGTTCATAACCGGCTTCTTTGGCTTGCTTTTCAGTCATACCAACCGAAGCGATCTCGGGAGTAGCATAGGTACATCCGGGAATATTTCCGTAATCCAGAGGTTCCACTTCCATTCCTTTAATCTTTTCAACACAAAGGATTCCTTCAGCTGAAGCAACGTGGGCAAGGGCGGGACCTTCAACCACATCTCCAATAGCGTAAATTCCGGAAACATTGGTGTTATAAAATTCGTCTACTACAATCTTGTCCTTATCGGTTTTGATACCTAATTCTTCCAGGCCTATATTTTCGATATTGGATTTTATACCAACTGCAGAAAGCACGATTTCAGCCTCAAGGGTTTCTTCCCCTTTTTTGGTTTTAACCTTAGCTTTTATAGTTTTCCCTGAAGTATCAACGCTTTCTACCGAAGAGTTGGTCATTACCTTAATCCCGGCTTTTTTCACGCTGCGCTCAAATTGCTTTGAAACTTCTTCGTCTTCCAGAGGTACAAGGTTAGGAAGGAATTCAACGATAGTTACTTCAGTCCCCATCGCATTGTAGAAATGAGCGAACTCCACTCCAATGGCACCAGAGCCAACCACGATCATAGATTTTGGTTGTTTTTTAAGGCTCATTGCTTCCCGGTAACCAATCACTTTTTTACCGTCCTGTTTCAGGCTCGGTAATTCCCGGGAACGGGCACCGGTAGCCACGATAATATGATCGGCCTGGTATTCTTTGGTGTTTTTATCTTTATCTGTTACCGCAACTTTTTTACCCGACTTGAGTTTACCAAAGCCTTCAATAACATCAATCTTGTTCTTTTTCATCAGGAATTGCACACCTTTGCTCATTCCATTAGCCACTTCACGGCTTCGTTTTATCACGGCTCCAAAATCCTTATCCGGATTTTCAAGTTTCAGTCCGTAATCTTCGGCGTGTTTAAGGTAGTCGAATACTTCAGCGCTTTTTAGCAATGCTTTCGTAGGAATACAACCCCAGTTAAGACATACCCCACCAAGGCTTTCCTTTTCAACAATAGCGGTTTTAAAACCGAGTTGAGAGGCTCTAATGGCGGTTACATAACCTCCCGGGCCACTACCTAAAACAATAATATCATATTTACTCATAGTCGGAAATTTTTATTGCAGTTATAGAAGTTGCGAATTTAAGGAATAATAGCTTAAACTGAAAGTTTTAAAAGGGCTCTGTTGCTTCAGAAATAGCAAAAATAAAGGCTTACCGTGGTGGATAAGCCTTTTTAAATTAACTGAATGTATTAAAATTACATCTGTACATTCTGAACATCCTGCTCCTGGAGATCCAGGGCGTTCATTACCGCGTTGAAGTTCGCGACATCAATACCGGTGGATTCAGCAAAATCTGAAGGGACGATCACGAACCTGAAAACCTGGTCCTGGGTGAAGCCTGTATCGAGATTAGTAAGGTCGAAATCTCCATCAATAATCAGTTCTACATCCACATCGGTATGGTTATATACATACTGGATAGTACCTTCATCAAGGAAAAAGTTCTGTGGGATAAGACTCCAGGTCTCGAAAACATCTCCATTATCTTCAATCACCTCAAGTCTGTAAACAAGAATCGCATCCGAGGTAAGGACTTCAACATCATCCGGCAGACCGATGATAGTTGCGTGATAGTTCACATCTGCAAAATAATCAAAATCCACATCTTCATATTCAATAGTTTGTCCAACCACGTTAATTCCTGGTTCGCCTTCAGGGCCTGGAGGTCCGGGAGGTCCCTGGTCGCCTTCACAGGCGGTGAACAGAAGAGCAGTTACAAATAGTGCTGATAATAATTTTTTCATTTTGATAAGTTTTAATTAGACAATTGCCCCCGGAAGGGCTTCATAGGTGTTGCTTGTTATTTTTTGAAATCCAGACTTGCAGAATTTACGCAATACCGCTGACCGGTTTCTGTAGGACCATCATCAAAAATATGGCCAAGGTGACTTCCGCAGTTGGCACAAAGGATCTCGGTACGCATCATTCCGAAGCTTTTGTCCTGTACATATTCTACCTTTCCTTCTATAGCACGATCAAAACTTGGCCAGCCGCAGCCGCTTTCGAATTTTGCATCGCTTTCAAAAAGTTTGGTATGGCAGGCGCCACAGTAGTAGGAGCCATCTTCAAAATGCATATTGTATTTGCCGGTATGAGGAGCCTCGGTTCCTTTTTCCCGAAGTACCCGGTATTGTTCTTCCCCGAGTTCTTTTTTCCATTCCTCTTCCGGTTTTTCTATCGTGTATTTTTTCATATATAATTTTTTAGTCATTTCCGCGAAGGCGGAAATCTGTTTATTCTAATTCCCGTCTTAATAACTCCCATCCCGCAAAAAACGGGATAAACTGCGGCCGAAATCTCAATGATTCTGTCATTTCCGAGAAGTCGGAAATCTATTCTCCCTCCGGAATAAACTCCATTGCCAGTCCGTTAATACAATGTCTTTCCCCGGTGGTGTTCCTTGGGCCATCTTCAAAGACGTGCCCGAGGTGACCGCCACAACGGGCGCAGTGTACTTCGTTATCTTCATATCCAAAAGAAGTATTTCTTCCGTAGGAGACAGCATCTTCAATGGGCCTGTCGAAACTGGGCCATCCCGTACCGCTATCAAATTTATATTTTGTTTTATAGAGAGGGTTGCCGCATGCAGCACAAACAAAGGTTCCGGGTTCTTTAATATCGTTTAGCGGACTCGTAAAGGCACGTTCTGTATCCCCTTTTCGCAGGATGCGATACTGCCCCTCCGAAAGTTCTGCTTTCCATTGGGCATCGGTTTTTGTTACTTCATATTCCTGTGAAGCTTTATCATTTTTTTGAGCATTACCATTGCAGCTGAAAAGCATCAGCGGGAAGATAAAAACCAGTAATTTTCTCATAGGTTTTTATTTTAAAGATACAAAGATTAGTCTGCGAGGAACGTTGTGATTTTGTTAATTACCTTCTTGTCACCCAGAATCCGGCGGTGTCCCTGGCCTTCGGTGATCATTAATTCGCTGTTTTCCAGAGCGCGGTCAATCTCGTAGGCAGAACTAACGTGAACGTCAACATCCTGTTTATCGTGGATAACCAGGGTTGGTATTTTTACGGCTTCCGCAGAAACCGCTCCGGAATAATTATTCATGTTTTCCCCGAATTTCTCATCGAAATATGCTTTCATCCTGTCGGCGATAGCCTTGTTCATCCCCAGGTTTTCATTGAATTCGTGAGTAATGTGCGTAACGGAGTTTGCAGTGCCGATAATAATTAGCTTATTGATTTTCATTCCCTCTTTTACAGCCCGAAGGGAAGCCATGCCTCCAAGGGAATGTCCTATAGCAGCCTCAAAAGGGCCAAACTCTTTATCGAGAAAATGAATACTTTCTATGAACTCGGTCATTATACTGGATTTCCCGGGGGCTTTTCCGTGGCCTGGAGCATCAAAACTTATGGTGCTGTAACCGGCGTGTACCAGTGCTTCAGCAATATAGGAAAGTTGTGTGCCGCGCCCGCTCCATCCGTGTACAAGCAGGATCTTATGAGGGGAATCTCCGTAATGGTAAACTACTATTTCTTTCCCAAAAGCCGGCACTTTCAGTATTGTCTGCACCGAATTTCGGTCCATCTTTTTTTCACGCTTCGGAAGTTTATATTTAAAGGGAGTAAGAAATAATCTGGCGGCAAATCTACTCGCCAGGAATGGGGAGGTTTTCCTCAGTATCTTAGCGATATAACGAATATAATCAGGAATAAGAAGCTGTTGAACAGAAAGCTGATCCTTTTTTGCTTTGGTCATTGTTATTGAAAATGAGGTCTGCAAGTTAAGGAATTCTGGTTTCATTATACCTTATAAACACTGGGATATAGAGAAGTGGTATTGTTTTTGAAATAAGTTATTTTGTTAAATGATGCTTAAAGCAAGGAACAGGGTTTCCTGGCTTTTGTAATTTTAGCTAAACAAATCAAAATATTATGATACTTAAACGAACATTAATATGGGTAAGCGCAGCCTTATTATTTGTGAGCTGCCAAACCAATCCATTTACCGGGGAGAAAAATCTGAATTTTGTATCAAATGACCAGCTCTTTCCGGCCTCATTTGAACAGTACAATCAGTTTCTTTCTGAAAATGATGTTGTAACCGGTACTGCGGAAGCAAATATGGTAAAAAGAGTGGGTAAAAAGATTGAAACTGCCGCTGAAAGATATTTAAACGCCAACGGATACCAGGGATTTCTGGAAGACTTTCGATGGGAATATAACCTGGTGAATGATGATGCGGTAAACGCCTTTGCTATGCCAGGAGGTAAGATAGTTTTCTATACAGGAATTCTACCTGTTGCTGAAAGTGAAACCGGGGTGGCCGTTGTTATGGCGCACGAGATCGCCCACGCCCTTGCCGATCACGGGGCCCAGCGTATGAGTGCTGCACAATTGCAACAACTTGGGGCCGTAGCGGGAGGTATTGCTGTAAGTGGCAGGAGCCAGGAGACCCAGCAAATATTCGCACAGGCTTATGGTTTGGGTACTACTGTGGGAGTAATGCTGCCTTTTAGCAGAAAACACGAGACCGAAGCCGACAGGATTGGGCTAACTTTAATGGCTATTGCAGGTTATAATCCGGAAGAAGCCTCGAGGTTATGGCAAAGAATGGCTGCCCAGAGTGATGGGCAAGCGCCGCCGGAGTTTTTAAGTACTCACCCATCTAACCAGACGAGGATCAACAATCTTAAAAAATGGGCTCCGGAAGCCAAAGCAGAAGCTAAAAAATATGGAGTAACTTCTTTCCAATAGGAAATAATGCCGATTAAATTATAGAAAAGCTGCCGCAACCCGGCAGCTTTTTCTATTTTTATCCTGATGAAACCAGCATGCTGCTGGACCCAAAAATGGCAACACACATGAGCATGATTAAAAGCCTGTGCCTAATTCTCAAATTGAGTTAAAATTATGCACAGATGAAAAAATTACCCAAAGGGCATAAGAAACTCCTTCACGCCTGGGCTTTCTATGATTGGGCAAATTCAGTGTATAGCCTGGTGATATCTTCGGCTATCTTCCCAATATTTTACGGTGCACTTACCATCGTAAGAGATGCACAGGGAAATAAAATAGATGACACGGTTCATTTTCTGGGCTTTGACTTCAATAACGATAGCCTTATTAGTTATGTTACCGCCCTGGCTTTTCTGGCCGTTTCTTTTTTGAGTCCGTTTTTATCCGGGATCGCAGATTATATTGGAAATAAGAAGAATTTTATGAAGTTCTTTAATTACCTGGGTGCGCTCTCCTGCATTGGTCTGTTTTGGTTTGACCTGGAATATCTCTGGTTAGGTTTGTTGAGCTATTTTCTTGCACTCATTGGCTTCTGGGGTAGCCTGGTTTTCTATAATTCGTATTTACCCGACATTGCTTTTAAAGATCAGCAGGATAAGATAAGTGCAAAAGGTTTTTCTCTTGGATACATCGGGAGTGTTATTTTACTTGTTATCTGTCTTGTATTAATTCTTAAACATTCCTGGTTTGGTTTTGAAGATGAAGGGCTTCCAACCCGACTTTCCTTTATCCTAACCGGGGTTTGGTGGATAGGTTTTAGTCAGTACACCTACTATTATTTGCCAAAAGGAAATAAGCGTGCAGGCATTCGCCGAAATGTGCTATTCAATGGTTTCAAGGAATTAAAAAGTATCTGGAAAGCCATGAAACACAATCCGATGTTGAAGCGATATCTGGTGGCCTTTTTTGTTTATAGCATGGCGGTGCAAACAATTATGCTTGTCGCTACTTATTTTGGTATTGAAGAACTAGATTGGGGAGAACAGGATCCTACCAGCGGATTGATAATAAGTATTCTGTTGATACAGCTGGTAGCCGTAGCAGGTGCTACCCTTACTGCCAGGATCGCGCTTAGAATTGGGAACATTAAAACCCTTATTTTCATCAATCTAATCTGGATAAGCATTTGTGGCTATGCCTACTTTATTGTTAGTCCCGAACAGTTTTATGTGGCTGCAGCGGCTGTGGGACTGGTTATGGGAGGAATCCAATCTTTGTCCAGGTCTACGTACTCCAAGTATCTTCCCGAAGACACAAAGGATACAGCCAGTTATTTCAGTTTCTACGATGTTTCAGAAAAAATAGGGATAGTAATAGGGATGTTCATGTACGGGATGGTAGCTCAAATTACCGGCAGTATAAGAGATTCGATCCTATTTCTGATGGTGTTTTTTATTGCCGGAGTGTTTTTACTGATGCGGGTACCAAAAACAAACCCCGCGAAATAGCGCAGGGTTTGTAGTTTTCCTTTTCATAGCAATAAGGAATAAAATTTATTTAGAAGAGATGGCGCCAGATCCCATTGCTTTGAAATTCTGTTTATCGGGATTTCCTTTGTAAAGGATATCTCCAGAGCCCATAACTTTGGCATCTAGAGAAGCCGAAGCAAAGACTTCTATATCTCCACTTCCCATTACCATAGCTTTGACCTCTTCAGCTGTAAGATCGAAAGCCTGGAAATCGCCGGAACCGGTTACCTTGCATTCAAAGTAATTGCTTTTCCCTCTAAGCATTGTATCTCCTGAGCCTGTGATTTGACTTTCCAAAGAATCAACATCGAGGTTTAGATTGAGGTTTCCTGAGCCGGTTAGGCTGGTTTTAAAAGACTTTGCCTTGATGGGCGCGGAATTCCATAAGTCGCCGGAGCCGGTAAGCTTCACTTCGTTAATATCCTTGAATGGAACGGTAACCTTTATTGATTTATTACGTGAAGGCTGCAGGTTAATTTTATCTGCCGGCTTTATCCTTAGCGTACCATTTTTGACTTCAGTTATTATATATTCCATCAGGTTGCTTTCGGCTTCCACTTTTATTTCTCCTTCCTTTCCTGCTACTAGCTCTACATCCATAGATCCAACGAGGTAAATTTCGTCATAATCAGAGGTGCTTCGATTTTCAGTAGTCGTGTTGCCGTTGCCTTTTACAGTTTCATTTTTCCAGAATTGAGCATTTGCTGAATTAAAACTGAATAGAAGAGTTGCTAAAAATAAGATTGATCGTTTCATGATTTTTGTTTTATGATTGATGAATTATTTACTTTTTACTGAATTGTACATTGGCATAACTGGTATTTATCGTTACCATACTGCCGGAGTTATTTTCTAAATGATAGCCCTGAAGGCTTTGTTTTGTATTCTGGTTATTACGTTTTTGCACCTGAAGGTCCTCCAGCCCTTTGACATTTCCATAACTGGCCTCCACATTAAAATTGAAGGCTTGTTGGGCATCATAGCCTATCTTCACGCCAGCATAATCACTGGTTATCTTAATATTCTTTGCGCCTTTAACGACCTTATCTATACTAAGACTACCATAGTCCATATTCAGATCTGCCGAGTTAAAAACCCTACCGATCTTAGTGCTGAGGTAATCCCCATTCCCAGTTATCCTTTTTACTTTATCTACGTTTATGCTACCATAATCTGCATCAAACTCCAGGTTGCTCACCTTTCTTATTTTTGAAGTTGTATAATCGGCGTTGATCTTTAGCCTTTCTGCCTCTTCTATTTCAAATTCACTGTAGTCTGCGTTTATTTCAGCATTTTTTATGTAGCCAAACCTGCTGTTTCTGGTATAATCAAAATTAAGATAATTGGAGTCACCTCTTAGTTCAAGGATGTCTATTTTTCCGTAGTCACTGGAGATCCTGGAGTTACCCAGTAGACGGTCGATATAGATGCCGCCGTAATCGTTGCTAAGATCCATATTATTGGTTTCAGGGGCTCTTATCACATAATTGATTTCCATATTCACATTGCTTGATCCGGAAAAAAGATTGCTCCACCAGGAAGAGCTTTTATTTCCCGATAAATGGGTTTTAGCACTTACTCCTGATGAGTTCTGGTTGAATTCCACTTCTATTTCATCCAGTTTTTTCTGAACTTTTTCAGGATCATTTCCATTGGTCTTGATAAAAACTTCAATCACAACTTTATTCTGATTCCAGGTAGAGATATCTATATTTCCGTAGCTGTTATCCACCTTAAGGTTAGAACTGGCAGACACACTGAATTCCCTGGAGATTTTCTTCTCTTTGGTGTGTTTTCCGCTCAGG
The DNA here is from genome assembly GCF_900115145.1 of Salegentibacter flavus. Classification (GTDB taxonomy): domain Bacteria; phylum Bacteroidota; class Bacteroidia; order Flavobacteriales; family Flavobacteriaceae; genus Salegentibacter; species Salegentibacter flavus. Next base: position 67,902 of record NZ_FOVL01000016.1, read on the forward strand.
TCGTTATTGCAGAAAGTCAGCCCGGGTAAGAGAACCGCTGCAAAAAGTAGTTTATATAATAGTGCTTTCATGACTTTGTGTTTTTAGGGATTTAATATTTTCAATTTGGGTTAATACATTATTCAATAGATCTATTCTTTGCTGGAAGTTGCTTATCATGGCATAGATAACCCGTTTGTCCTGCCCGCTGTTTACCAGGTCTTTTTTAAGTTTGGAATATTCAGTTTCCAGTTTATTCAACTGGGAAAGCGCATCATTAATTATCGCTTCGGTTTCCGGGGTTTTTTCAGCTTCAATATTTTTTAATTCTTTCTGAATTACCGAGGTGTAAAAATCCTGGGTTTCTTTCATTTCAGTAGAAACACTTGCCAAATCTCCTTTCTTTTCAGTCACATTATTCATATGAATGTTTCCGAAGAGAACAATAGCCAGGGCAATACTTGCTGCAATCCCCAGAAATGGTCCCCAAAGATTCCTGGTTTTGGGGTGCCGTCGGTTCTGCTCCTTAGCAGATTGCTCCAGTTTTTCCAGGAAGCGGTCTTTGTGTCCGGCCCTGGGTTCTACGACATCGAAATCCAGGTCTTCGAAAAGTTCGGTTATTTTATCGGTTTTCATCTTTCAGCAGTTTTTTTCTTAAGCTCTCCTTGGCCCGTGAGATAGTAGTTCTGCAATTGGCGTAGGAGATATTCAATATTTCACAAATTTCATCGTAATCGTATCCTTCAATAAGATGCAAGCTTAGCGCTATGCGGTAATTTTCTTTCAGTGAACTTAAAGCCCTCATGATTCTTTTTACTTTTTCATTATTAGCGCTTTCTTCCAGGTCTATACCTTCGCTTTCATCAAGTTCGTTTTTCAGTTCGTCGTTATAACTCAGCTCGGTATATTTCGATTTTCTATTGAACGAATTAATGCTCAGGTTTACAACGATCTTTTTAAGCCAGGCTCCAAAACTCGCGGTGCCCTTAAAGCTGTCTATCTTGGTGAAGGCCTTCAGGAAAGCTTCCTGCATTAGGTCTTCGGCTTCGGCGGTGTCCTTTACAATCCGCAGGCTGGTATTATACATCGCTTTATAATAGCGATCATAAATCTCCATTTGTGCCCGCTGATCGCCTTCCCGACAACGCGAAACAAGATCATTAATATGTGTGATGGTTGGTGTCAAAAAAAGTATCCTGTTTATTATAAAGATAGGTTTGAAATTGATTTGTTACAGTTTTGAGAAAAAAACTTTCTATTTAAGATGGCATAAGAATTGTCTAAAGATAATGAAGATTGCGCATACCAAGTCCTAAGCCAGTGAGTCTAAGGCGAAAAGAAAAAGAAACAGATTAAAAATCCAGACTGTTTGTGACAGTTTGACTTAAAATAAATTATGGCGAAAACTAAAATTACCAATTTTGACAGTTTGTCATTGCAGGAAATAGATCAGGATGCTGATCTAATCCCTCTAATGACGCCTGAAGATGAAGAGGAAATCAATAAAGAAAATCTACCCGAATCTTTACCTATATTACCTTTACGAAACACTGTATTATTCCCTGGAGTAGTGATTCCTATCACCGCGGGGAGAGATGCTTCTATTAAGCTGATCAACCAGGCCAATAACGACAGTAAGATTATTGGGGTGGTGTCTCAGAAAGACGAGGAAGTAGAGAATCCCACCGCAAAGGATATTAACAGGGTAGGAGTAGTGGCCCGAATCCTTCGTGTGCTTAAAATGCCCGACGGAAATACCACGGTAATAATTCAGGGTAAAAAACGCTTTAAAATCGAAGAAGTGGTAAGTGAAGATCCTTACCTCACCGCTACGATTACAGAAGTTCCCGAAGCCAGACCGGCCACTGATAATGAAGAATTTTCGGCTATTATAGATTCTATAAAAGAACTGGCGCTTCAAATTATAAAAGGGAGTCCTAATATTCCCAGTGAAGCTTCCTTCGCAATAAAAAATATAGAAAGCGCTTCTTTTCTTATCAATTTTGTGTCTTCGAATATGAACCTTTCGGTAGAAGACAAACAAACATTGTTGGAAACAAATGATCTAAGAGAAAGAGCCCTGGCAACCTTAAGATATATGAATGTGGAGTTTCAGAAACTGGAACTCAAAAATGATATTCAGTCGAGGGTGCAGAGTGATATGAGCCAGCAGCAGCGAGAGTATTTTCTTCATCAGCAAATGAAAACCATCCAGGAAGAACTCGGTGGGGTTTCTCACGAAGATGAAATCGAAGAAATGCGGCAGCGCGCCAGAAGTAAGAAGTGGCAGGAAGCAATACAAAAGCATTTTGAGAAGGAACTTGCTAAAATGCAGCGAATGAATCCGCAGGTGGCTGAATACTCCATTCAGCGTAACTATCTTGACCTGTTTCTGGACCTGCCCTGGAATGAATTCAGCAAAGATAAATTCGACCTGAAAAGGGCCAAAAAGATTCTGGATAGGGACCATTACGGATTAGGAGATGTAAAACGCCGGATCATCGAATACCTGGCAGTATTGAAGCTAAGAAATGATATGAAATCGCCTATTCTTTGTCTTTACGGACCTCCGGGCGTAGGTAAAACCTCCCTTGGGAAATCTGTAGCCGAAGCTCTGGGCAGAGAATATGTTAGAATATCTCTTGGTGGTCTTAGGGATGAGGCAGAGATCAGGGGACACCGGAAGACTTATATAGGTGCAATGCCCGGAAGAATTATTCAAAGTCTTAAGAAGGCCGGTACAAGCAACCCGGTTTTTGTATTAGATGAGATAGATAAATTGAGCATCGGGAATGCAGGAGATCCATCTTCGGCCTTGCTGGAAGTTCTTGATCCAGAGCAAAACAACGATTTTCACGATAACTTTCTGGAAATGGGCTTTGATCTTTCCAAGGTTATGTTTATCGCTACCGCCAATAACCTGGGAACCATCCAGCCGGCTCTAAGAGACCGTATGGAGATAATTAATGTGACCGGGTATACTATTGAAGAAAAGGTGGAGATCGCTCGCCAGCATTTGCTACCTAAGCAATTAAAGGAGCATGGAATGACCAAAGAGCAATTGAAAATTGCTAAGCCTCAGCTGGAGAAGATTGTGGAAGGCTACACCCGGGAATCGGGAGTGCGTGGACTTGAAAAGCAAATCGCTAAGATGGTGCGTCATGCCGCGAAGAATATAGCGATGGAGGAAGATTATAATATTAAGGCCACCAATAAAGACATCATTGAAGTTCTTGGTAGCCCAAAACTGGAGCGTGATAAATATGAAAACAATGAAGTAGCCGGAGTGGTTACAGGCCTTGCCTGGACGCAGGTTGGCGGAGATATCCTGTTTATTGAATCTATTTTATCTAAAGGAAAGGGACACCTGAATATTACAGGAAATCTTGGAAAGGTGATGAAGGAATCGGCTACCATTGCGATGGAATACATCAAAGCAAATGCTGATGAGCTTGGACTCGATCCCGGGGTTTTCGAGAAGTACAACGTACATATTCACGTGCCCGAAGGAGCAACTCCAAAAGATGGCCCCAGCGCAGGAATTACTATGTTAACCTCTTTGGTTTCGTTGTTCACTCAGCGGAAGGTGAAGAAAAGTATCGCGATGACGGGGGAGATTACGCTTAGAGGGAAAGTGCTTCCGGTGGGAGGATTGAAAGAAAAAATTCTTGCCGCCAAAAGAGCCAGGATCAAGGAGATCATTCTTTGTAAGGAGAATGAACGCGATGTTAAGGAAATCAAGGAAGAGTACCTTAAAGGGCTTACTTTTCATTATGTAAATGAGATGAGCGAGGTAATAGACATAGCGATTACCAGTCAGAAGGTGAAAAATGCTAAGAAACTTTAAAAACTAAAACCTCCGAAAGGAGGTTTTTTTTATGAGGCATATTCAGGAAAGCCTTCTTATTTAATTAAATTTGTGACCTGCATTTAAAGAAACCTTGATGAGTAAAAAAATCACGATTGCCATAGATGGGCATTCCTCTACCGGAAAAAGTACTGTTGCCAAGCAGCTCGCAAAAGAGTTAGGATATATTTATGTAGACAGCGGGGCGATGTACCGTGCAGTAACTCTGTATGCGATGCGAAAACTATTTGTAAGCGATACCAATTTTGATAAAGAATCTATTATAAGGCATCTGCCTTTTATTAATGTGAAGTTTATTTTTGATGATGAATTGGGCTATGGAGAAATTTATTTGAATGATGAAAATGTTGAAAAGGAGATACGTCTCCTGGAAGTTTCACAGCAGGTTAGTAAGGTGGCAGCAATTCCTCAGGTTAGGAAGAAATTGGTAAAGCTTCAGCAGGAGATGGGTAAGGATAAAGGAGTGGTTATGGACGGCCGTGATATAGGAACAGTTGTTTTTCCAGATGCCGACCTGAAACTCTTTATGACTGCTTCTACTGAAAGACGGGCGCAGAGACGTTATAAAGAGCTTAAAGAAAGAGGAGATGAAATTACTCTTGATGAGGTGCTAACCAATGTAAAAGAACGCGATCACATGGACACCACCAGGGACGATTCTCCCTTGCTGAAGGCAGATGACGCTATAGAAATTGACAATTCTCTTTTGGATTTGGAAGAACAGTATGAAAAAGTACTCAAACTTGCCAAAGATAAAATCGAAGCTGATAGCTAAAGCTTTGAGAATTAAAAAATAAGTGGTATTTTTGCACTCCTTTTTGGCAAAGATCCGGAAAATCAAAAGGGGATAAAATTATTTTTATAAACACTTCTGTGTTTCATTTGCTAATTTTTCCGGGAAAGCACAGGATACAAATTAATTAATCAGCAATGGCTGAAGAAAACAAAAAACAAGAAGTTCAGGACACTACTGAAGTTCAGGAAGTAGCAGGAATGGATAATTCTTCGCAACCTACCGTTACAGAACAGCAGGAAAACCCTGAAAAATTTTTAGAAGATTTCAACTGGCACAATTATGAAGAGGGAATTGACCCGATTGATGATAAGAAGCTGGAAGAATTTGAGAAATTAGTATCAGAAAATTTCGTTGACACTTTAGATGATGAAGTTGTAACCGGGACAGTAATAAATCTTACCGACCGTGATGCAATCATAGACATCAACGCCAAGAGTGAAGGTGTGATCTCTCTTAACGAATTTCGTTACAACCCAGACCTTAAAGTAGGGGATGAAGTAGAGGTATTGATCGATGTTCGTGAAGACTCTACTGGTCAATTGGTTCTTTCTCACCGTAAGGCCCGTGTTATTCAGGCCTGGGATCGTGTGAATAAAGCTCATGATGAAGGTCTTATCGTAAACGGTTTTGTAAAATGCAGAACCAAAGGCGGTATGATCGTAGATGTATTTGGAATTGAGGCATTCTTGCCAGGTTCTCAAATAGACGTGAAGCCTATCCGTGATTACGATGCTTACGTAGGAAAAACAATGGAATTCAAAGTTGTGAAAATCAACCATGAATTTAAAAACGTTGTGGTTTCTCACAAAGCGCTTATCGAAGCCGATATCGAAGAACAGAAGAAAGAAATTATCGGTCAGCTTGAAAAAGGTCAGGTACTTGAAGGTACTGTTAAAAACATCACTTCTTACGGAGTATTTGTTGATCTTGGAGGAGTTGACGGACTTGTTCACATTACCGACCTTAGCTGGTCTCGTATCAACCATCCAAATGAGATCGTTGAGCTAGATCAAAAACTAAACGTGGTAATTCTTGACTTTGATGAAGCGAAAACAAGAATCCAACTTGGTCTTAAGCAATTAAGCAAACACCCATGGGAAGCTCTTGACGAAAACCTTAAGGTTGGAGACAAGGTAAAAGGTAAAGTAGTTGTAATCGCAGATTACGGTGCATTTATCGAAGTTGCCGAAGGTGTTGAAGGTCTTATTCACGTTTCTGAAATGTCTTGGAGTACGCATTTGCGTTCAGCTCAGGATTTCGTAAATGTTGGAGATGAGGTTGAAGCTCAAATCTTAACTTTAGATCGTGAAGACCGTAAAATGTCTCTTGGAATTAAGCAATTAACTCCAGACCCATGGACAGATATTACTACTAAATATCCTGTTGGTTCTAAACATAAAGGGATTGTACGTAACTTCACCAACTTTGGTGTATTCGTAGAATTGGAAGAAGGAATTGACGGACTTATCTATATCTCTGATCTATCCTGGACTAAGAAAATCAAGCATCCATCAGAATTTACTAACGTAGGTGATGAGCTTGAGGTTGTAGTTCTTGAATTAGATGTTGAAGGACGTAAGTTAAGCCTTGGTCACAAGCAGGTTGAAGCCAACCCTTGGGATAAATACGAAACTGAGTTCGCTGTTGGCACCAAACATACCGCAGAGATCGCAGAAATCGTAGACAAAGGAGCTACTATAGACTTTAACGAAGATATCACCGCATTTGTTCCAACCAGACATCTTGAGAAAGAAGACGGTAACAAATTGACTAAAGGTGAATCTGCAGAGTTCCAGATCATTGAATTCAACAAAGAATTCAAAAGAGTGGTAGCTTCTCATATGGCTATTCACAAAGAAGAAGAGCAGCAAATCGTTAAGCAAGCCGCTAAGAAAGCAGCTACGCAAACAAAAGACAAAACCACTATTGGTGATGTTAATGCCGATCTTCAGGCTTTAAAAGATAAAATGGAAGGGAAGTAATTCCGGATATTTGATCATAAATAGAAACCTCCTTAGTTTGCGCTAAGGAGGTTTTTTTTGGTTAATTTAAAAAGTTTAAAGTCTTCATATTACCAAACGACTTCTTCGTTCCAGGAAAATATTGTCGTGCCATACTCCATCTCTTTTTCCTATTTTTTCCCGGTAACCCACTTCGCGGAATCCTTCAGAGGTATGCAGCGCGATACTGGCTTTATTTTCAGGGAAAATACCTGCTTGCAGCGTCCAGATTTTATTTTTTTCGCTTTGAGCAATAATCGATCTCAGTAAAGCCCGGCCAACTCCACGGCCCGAATGTTCTGGATGAACATAAAGACTTACTTCACACACTCCAGAATAAACCTGGCGTGCCGATACAGGGGAGAGAGCTACCCAACCAATAATGCTATTATTATTTTCAGCAAGCAATCTGGAATCTGTGCGGAATTTTTTATTCCAGGTTTCCCAAGTAGGGGCAAGGGTCTCAAAGGTAGCTATTCCTGTATTTATTCCTGCCTGGTAAATTTTTTTAACGGCGGGGAAATCATCTTTTTGAATGGGTTTAATTTTAATTTCTGCGGAAGTATTCATCCTGATATTTTCAGGAAAAATAATATTTTAATCGATAGTAAAAAGAGTGTTTTTCCAAAAAAAGCATAAAAAAACCGGAAAAAAATTTCCGGCTCTTTCAACATATTTGGAAGGTAATCATTAAACAGTTTCGGTAATTTTAACTATAGCCTCCATTTTCACTTCGGTTTTAATCGATCTTGTGATCAGGCAGATCTCTTCGGCTTTATGAAGCAATTTCATTGCTTTTTCTTCATCCTTTGTATTTTTGATAACCAGTTCAGGTTTAATAACAACCTCACTCATGATGAACTTTTTATCGATGCGTTCCATCTTTCCTACAGCCGGGCATTTTAAACTTTTAAAATCAAGTTTTGAATATTCTGCAACTGCAGTAAAAGAGGTCATGAAACAACTTACTACAGAGGCTGTAAAAAGGTGCTCCGGAGACCAAATGCCTTCAATTCCTCCTGGAAATTCAGGGGGAGTGGCTACTTCTATTTCATCGTTTAACTGAGGGGAAGAAATTTTACCCTTTCTTGTTTCTGTCCATTCAAGGTCCAGATTATAATAGTGTGCTTGTGGTTCCATATTTATAGTTTTATAAGAAGAACCAAACCGATTCTTCCCGATTACTTTTCAGATTCCGCGGCTTGTGCCTGTGCCTGATGATAATTCACTTCTTCCCAGGCCCCACCGTTATAGCATTCAATTCCCATTTGGGAAAGCATTTGAGTGGCGATACCACTGCGGTTTCCGGTTCTGCAGCAAAGGATGAGTGGCTGTTTCTGAGCTTTTATCTCGTCCATATGCTTATTTAATTCCTGTAGAGGAATATTCAATGATTCAGCAACGTGTCCTCCTGCAAATTCGGGTCTTGTACGTACATCGATAACAGTGGCTCCATCTTTAATCATTTGAGTAAAATCCATATTGTTTTTCTTTTTCGGTTTTTTCTTAAAACTGCTAAACAATAAGGCACCCATAAAAGCACCATATAAAGTGGCGTTAACGGGATCTGATGTTATTGCACATCCTCCGCTTTCACAGCCTATGGTACTGTAATAGATAAATCCGGTAAGTGCCCCAACACCTAATCCGGCTATAATAAGTTTATTATTGTTTAGTAACTGCATGTTCTTTTTCAGCTGCAAAAATACGGTGATTGTAAAGCTGCCACAGTTACATTTGTTACAATAAAATCTTAGTACAGAGAGGAAACAAAATCAGTACATAATTTAAGAATAAAATTTTAGATGATCACTTTTGATTAAAAATTAATTCTCCGGTAAGCTCCAGTTCATTTTCTGATATAGTATGAGGCCGATTTTCATAGATCTTCACACTCACATCGGCATTCATATTATTCAAGATCTCAGCCGATCTCTTGACGCGTCCTACCGGGACATGGGAATCGGGATCTCCGGTACCTATAAAAATAGGTGTAGTTTCAAAATCTCCGGAATAATTTTCAGGATCCAGGGTTTCTCCTATCAACCCGCCGGTGAAAGCGGCTATCCCGCCATACCTACGGGCATTTCGCGCTGCAAATTCAAGGCAGAGACAGGCACCTTGTGAAAATCCCAGCAGGTAAATATCCCTGGAATCGAAGCCTTTTTCTAACAGATCTTCTATGATATCCCTGAGAAGTTCCAGGGCTGAAGAAAGCCAGGGCTCATTTTCATTTATCGGGGCCAGAAAGGAATAAGGATACCAGGTTTGATTTGTTGCCTGAGGGGCAATTAGGGCAAAATCCTCTAAAGGTAAATGGGATTCCAGACCTAAGATATCTTTTGTAGTTGCCCCCCGCCCGTGCAAAAGGACAAGCACTTTTTTAGCTTTTTCAAGGTCTTTTCCAGCAGTGTGCAGTTCTTTCTTATGCATAATCTATTGACTTAGTTTCGGGAGCAAATTTTCAATTCTCTCCCGGGAAGATTCATATTTTTCTGGCAGTTTCAGGCTGCTACCTAATTCATCAAGTGATTCGTCACGGGTAAAGCCAGGATTATCGGTTGCAATTTCAAACAGCACCCCACCCGGTTCCCTGAAATAAAGAGAATAGAAATAATCCCGATCTATTTTCCCGGTGATATTCAGGCCGGCCTCAACGATCTTATCTCTAAAGAATCGCTGGGAGGCTTCATCATTAACTCTAAAAGCAATATGGTGGTTAGTACCTGCGGCATTGATTCCCCGTTCGGAAGAGGGATCTTCTATTAGGTCGATTATAGATGCATTCTCAACCGCATCGGTGATATATCTGAAACGATTTCTTTCCTGTTTTTTAAATTTATAATCAAAAATATCGGTTAGTATTCCTGCGGTAGGGGCCTGATTGGAGAGGTTTAAAGTCACGTTATGAAAGCCTTTTAAGGCAACATCTTTATTGATTTCGTTTGTCTCCCATCCCTGGCGGGAATCTGGAGTACTGGGAATTATAAGTTTCAGTTTCAGCCCATCGGGATCTTCAAAGGGAAGTAATTTCTCCCCGAATTCCTCGGATGGGCTTCCATAGTTCACCTTATATTCATCAAAACGATTCTGCCAAAAATCCAGACTAGCTTCCGGAACGGAATATCCTATTTCAGTAGCCATACCAACGCCGTTTTTTCCTTTTTTTGCTCCGGGCCAGGGGAAAAATGTGAGAATGGTACCGGGAGAACCGGTTTTATCACCAAAATAAAAATGATAGGTCTGAGGATCATCGAAATTCACGGTTTTCTTAACCATGCGAAGACCAAGCACCTTCGTGTAGAAGTCGTAGTTCTGTTGTGGATCTCCTGCGATTGCTGTAATATGGTGTAACCCAAGAATTTTATTTTCCATCGCTTCCTTTTATGACTTAAAGAAATAAAATTCAGGATGAAATCCGGTTAAATTAATGGTAAAATTAGAATAGATTGCTAAATCTCCTGAGCCTGAAGAGGCTTCTTTCTTCGATAATATTTAAAACCTTCAAACCATATCACTGAAATAAAACCTATAATTATGCTGAAACCTAATTGCTGAAAATTCAGTTTTTCAAAATCAAAGAACCGGGAAAAAAATGGAATATAAATAATGATCCCAGTAATGAGAACACTTATCCCAATAATAAGAGGAACCAGGATATTCTTGTATTTTAAGGTTTCCCAGGCTGAATAATAAAATGAGCGGTTTACCAGGGTGAGGAAGATATTAGCTGAAATCAGGCAGCTAAAAACCATCGTACGAGTGGTGTTTTCATTGAATCCATTTTCAACAGCAAATTGGTAAATAAAAAGACAGCCCAGGGTAATTATCAATCCCTGAATAATACTTACAGTTAGTTCTTTCCCATTGAAAAATGTACTGGTAAAGGGTCGCGGTTTTTTCTGCATGCTGTTTTTTTCAGGCGGTTCATTCTCATAAATGATAGAACAGGTGGGACCCATAATTAACTCGAGAAAAATAATATGCACAGGAGAAAATATTGCCGGATATTTCCAGGCCAGGGCCAGTGGAATAAATACGGTGAGAATAATAGGAATATGAATGGAAATGATATACTGTATTGCTTTTTTCAGGTTGGTGTAGATCTTTCTTCCAATTTCTACCGCCTGCACCATTTTTGAAAGATCGTCTTCCTGGAGAATAAGTGAGGCCGCTTGTTTTGCTATCTCGCTGCCTTTTTTTCCCATAGCGATCCCGATATGAGAAGCTTTTAGTGCCGGCCCGTCGTTCACCCCATCTCCTGTCATAGCCACAATTTCTCCGTTAGCTTTAAATGCCTCTATTATTCGCAGTTTTGCTTCAGGGAACATTCTGGCGAAAATCCCGTACTCATCCAAACCTGACCTAAGTTTAGACTCATCCATTTGCATCAACTCCGCGCCGGTGATCACTTTCTTATGGCCGTTAAATCCTACCTGTCTTGCTACAGCTGCAGTGGTTTCAGGGTTGTCTCCGGTGACGATCTTCACTTTTATTCCTGCGGAATAGAAATCCTGAAAAACCTTGCCGATATTAGCTTTTGGAGGATCATAAAAGCTCACCAGTCCTTTGAACCTGAATTCGAAATCCTGCTGGCGATTAGGGAAATTATCTCCACTGAAACTGGTTTCAGCTACCCCAAGGAGACGATAACCTTCTTTGGCCAGTTCATCAATAACTTTTATGATCTTATTTTTTTCTTCTTCGTCTAATGCTGAAACCTCCAGAATAGCCTCAGGTGCACCTTTGGCTGCTATGATCCTTTTCCCTTTTTTATTCTCAAAAATATGGGTCATCATAGGAGGTTTTCCCTCCAAGGGATATTCATGATACATTTTGAATTCAGCTCTATGATCTGGGGTAAAATTTTCCTGATAGGAATTGTGTAGAGCGACTTCCATTGCGTCAAAAGGAATAGGTTCGCTTGCCCACATCGCGGTTTCCAGTAATTCTCTTATTTCAGAAGAGAGATTGGTTTCTGTAATCTCAATGACCCCATTTTGCGGAGTATAAATTTTTGCCAGGCTCATTTTATTCTGGGTGATGGTGCCGGTTTTATCGGTACAGATCACCGTGGCGCTACCCAGGGTCTCCACTGTTTTCATTTGCTTGACCACAATCCCCATCTTCATCAATCTCCAGGCGCCCATAGCCATAAAAGTGGTAAAAGCTACAGGAATTTCTTCAGGAAGTATACTCATGGCAAGGGTGAGGGCCATTAGTAAGCTTTCTAGAACATCTGTTGTTCTTATGTAATTTATAGCCCATACCAGTATGAAAACCACGCTACCGGCGATGACCATCTTTTTTACAAAATTATTGATCTGGATTTCCAAGGGGGTTTTCTCCTGGCTAAGATCTTCCAGGCTTTTACCTATTTTTCCCAGTTGGGTTTTATTGCCTATGGCGGTAACCCTGGCAATAGCCAGGCCGGTTTCAACCTGGGTACCCATATAAATTGTATTATCTTCCGTTTCAGGAGATTTGGGTACAGAGAAAGCTTCGCCCGTAAGGATTGATTCATTTACCGAGAAATCATTAGATTGAACAATTTCGGCATCGGCGGGGATGCTGCTTCCTTCATTGACTATTATGAAATCGCCGATGACGATTTCTCCGATATTGATATCCAGGGTCTTTCCGTCACGAATTACCTGGCAAGTGGGCCGGGTAAAGGCTTTAAGTTTTTCGAGGGCGCTACGGCTTCGGGCATCCTGAAAAAGAGATATTGTGGCCACTAGTATGATCGCTACCGAAAGAAAGATCCCATCATCGTGATTACCGGTAAGAAAATAGATAAAGGCTGCCGCGAAAAGCAGGAGAATCATTGGTTCACTTATAACTGTTTTAAGTGCATCCCAAAGGGGAGTTTCTTTTTTTAAATCCAGTTTATTGTGACCGTGAGTATCGCGTGAATTTTCAACCTGCTCGGGAGTTAAGCCCTGTATATTATGGGGGTTTTCGGCCATTTGGAGGCTTACATTTTAAATATGCATATGCAGTTTTTTCGTAATATCAGAGGTCTTATTGTCGCTGTAAACACCAAAAGCATTAACCAGGACACCTTTTACCCGATGTTTTTCTGAAGAAATACCAAAAACGATCATTTCATCCCCGGGATCTGTATTGCCTTCAAAACGATAGATTTCGTCGATTTCAAATTCATCGGGAGAGAGTTCGATAGAGGAATGGTTGCAGATGATGCAGTTTTTATCGGTGAGCAAGGTGAAGTCGGTAGTATAACCCCGGCGGATGAGATCATTAACGGCTTCACTGGCAGTATCATAGTTGCGTCGTTTTGTCATAATTACTGTTTCTGAAACTGATAATAATTTACACCAAAACGCTGAATAAAACAAGGGCTAAAATCTGGTAGTTTCAGTATAGTAACTAAAACCAACAAAGATTAGCCCTTAAGCAAAAACTTCAGAATAAAAACTGAAGCCGTAAATTCATCTATTTAAGATTCGCAATAATCTTTTTCATTTTTTCCTGAACTTCGGTTGCGATACCGCGAAGATCTTCATTTTCTGCAGCTTGCATAGAAGCAATAGGATCTACAGCCGAAACTTCGATCTCGCCGTTATCGTTTTCTTCTACTACCACGTTGCAGGGTAGAAGTACTCCAATTTTATCCTCCTTGGTTAAGGCTTTATGTGCGAAATGAGGATTGCAGGCGCCCAGGATCTTGTATTTTTTGAATTCTACATCAATTTTCTTCTTAAGGGTTTCTTTTACATCAATTTCTGTGAGTACCCCAAAACCTTCTTTTTTTAGCTCTGCAGTTACTTTTTCCAAAGCATCTTCAAAAGAGGTGTTTTTCAGTGTGGTATTAAAATAATAGCTCATAATATTTAAATTTTATGTTTGAAATTAAGAATTATAATTCACTATCTACCCCAGCCGGCATTAAATTTTTCTTAATACTGAAGAAATGAACCCAGGCTTTTTATGAGGAAGGTATATTGTAGGCTTACCAATTTTAAGCTTAATGCAATGCGAATAATTCTTCTTCAAGAATCGGGCTTAATTCTCCTATCAAAATAAGAAAAAAGTTTACTTTTGTGTACCAACCATTTCTTATTGACGAACTATGAGCCAAAAAGTATTGCTTACTTCTAAAGAAATAGATATTATTTTGCATCGGCTGGCTTGTCAATTAGTAGAAAATCATACCGATTTTAAAGATTCAGTGCTCATTGGGATTCAGCCCCGCGGAGTTTACCTTGCTGAAAGAATCCTGAATATTCTTCAGAAGGAATATAAACTGAAAGACCTGAAGTTAGGACATCTAGATATTACATTTTATCGGGATGATTTCCGCAGAAGTGATAAACCGCTGGAAGCCAATAAAACTAAAATAGATTTTGTAGTTGAAGATAAGCGGGTGATATTTATAGATGACGTCTTGTATACCGGTAGAAGTACAAGGGCAGCATTAACTGCAATACAGTCTTTTGGCCGGCCAAAAGAAATAGAACTTATGAGTCTGATAGACCGGAGATTTAGCCGACATCTGCCAATTCAACCAGATTATAGCGGAAGACAGGTGGATGCAATTAATGAGGAAAAAGTTGCGGTGAACTGGAAAGAAAATGAAGGGGAAGATGTGGTTTATCTTATTTCGAAATAATGAAAGTAAAAGAAAAGAAATAGATGAGTGAACTTAGTGTAAACCACTTATTGGGTATAAAATACCTTAAGAAGGAGGATATTAAGCTAATATTCAAAACCGCCGACCACTTTAAAGAAGTAATCAACAGGCCCATTAAAAAGGTTCCTTCCTTAAGGGATATAACTATTGCTAATCTTTTCTTTGAAAACTCCACCCGAACACGGCTTTCCTTTGAACTGGCAGAAAAACGACTTAGCGCTGATGTTATCAATTTTTCAGCAGCGTCATCTTCAGTGAAAAAAGGAGAGACCCTCATAGATACTGTTAACAATATTCTCTCCATGAAGGTGGATATGGTAGTAATGCGCCATCCAAACCCCGGAGCCGGAATCTTTCTGTCAAAACATGTAAAGGCCAGTATTATTAACGCCGGAGATGGAGCACATGAGCATCCAACCCAGGCATTGCTGGATTCCTATTCAATTAAGGAGCGACTTGGCGGTGTTAAAGGAAAGAAAGTAGTAATTGTTGGGGATATCCTTCACAGCAGGGTAGCACTGTCTAATATTTTTGCTTTGAAATTACAGGGGGCAGAAGTAAAGGTTTGTGGCCCGAAAACTCTTATCCCGAAGCATATTGAATCGCTGGGCGTTAAGGTAGAAACCGATTTGAGAAAAGCCCTGGAATGGTGTGATGTGGCTAATATGTTGCGGGTCCAAAATGAACGAATGGAAATCAGTTATTTTCCGAGCACCCGAGAATACACCCAGCAGTTTGGGTTGAATAAGAAGATGCTCGACAGCCTGAATAAAGAAATCGTAATTATGCATCCCGGGCCGATTAACCGCGGTGTTGAAATTACCAGTGACGTTGCCGATTCAGAGAATGCCATTATCCTGGATCAGGTTCAAAATGGAGTCGCTGTGCGAATGGCTGTTATTTATTTACTCGCCTCTAAGATCAAACAGTAAAGCATTTTTATTAACTTTAAGGAAAGAAACCTGAATTGTCTAAAGGAATTCAGGTAGTTTTAATTGTTAAGCTATGAAAATAAAGAAAGAAGATAATCATATTTTGATCAAGGCCAGGCATGATTCTGTGGTGGAATTTGCGTCAGACCTCACCAAAAGACATGAGGAATTTAAAAATGACAATCTTATCCTCGATATTTCTTCTTATGAAAACCTGGAATTGGAGGAGATGCTGAGTTTTCTGGAGCTTTCCAATGTCCACAGGGAGGATAAAAAGTCTTTTGTGATCATTAACAATGCAATTCCTATTGAAAAAATCCCTGATGAATTATGCGTTGTACCCTCTCTTCAGGAAGCCAAAGATGTGATACAAATGGACGAGATTCAGCGGGAACTTGGATTTTAAAGAGCTTTGAATGAAACTTACCATTCTGGGCTGTTATGCCGCTACTCCCCGAAGTTTCACCAATCCTACCTCTCAGGTTCTTGAGATAGGGAATCATCTTTTTCTTATAGATTGCGGGGAAGGTACCCAGGTGCAATTGAGGAGAAATAAAATAAAATTCTCCAAAATAAACCACATTTTTATTTCTCACCTTCATGGAGATCATTTTTATGGTTTGGTTGGACTTATCTCCACTTTTATGCTTCTAAACCGACAGAACGACCTTCATGTTTACGGGCCCAAAGGGATTAAGGAGGTCATCCTGTTGCAGCTAAAACTGTCTAAATCCTGGACAAATTATCCTTTGTATTTTCATGAACTCACAAAAAAAACACCTGAAGTTATTTTTGATGATGAACGAGTAAGTATAGAAACCATTCCGCTTAAACATCGCGTTTATACCAACGGGTTTCTGTTTAGGGAAAAACCCGGAGATAGAAAGCTTTTAATAAATAAGGCGAAAGAGTATAAGATTGATGTTGCCTTGTATAAGAGCTTAAAAAAGGGTAAAGATGTAATTGCTGAAGATGGTAAATTAATATCCAATGCTTTAGTCACAGCAGATCCGCCTGAGCCCAAAAGTTATGCATACTGCAGTGATACAATTTATGACCCTGGGATTACTTCCCAAATTAAAGGGGTAACCGCACTGTATCACGAATCAACTTTCCTTGAGTCAGAGTCCCATCTGGCAGAACCTACTCAGCACAGCACGGCCAAACAGGCAGCAAGAATTGCCCTGGAGGCAGGTGTAGGCAGGCTAATTCTTGGTCATTATTCTACGCGATATGATACTATTGACTTTTTTAAGAAAGAAGCCGAAAGTATATTTTCTGCGAGTGAACTTGCCGATGATGGTCTGGAAATCATTCTTGATTAATTTTATGTGCTAATTTCCTACAAATCAAATATCAATAACCAACTTGCACTGAGTATTGTAGGATGAATCCTATAATTACTGTTAAATATATCTTAAAATCGATGAACTACATATGTCAAAATGTTTTTTGTCGATTAAATATGTACTTTTATCTCACCTCAAGTTTAATATGCTAACCTATGAGAAAAAGTATAACAAGATTTATTTTGATGGTTTTCAGTTCTTTAGTACTGATTTCGTGTGCAAAAGACAGTGTTGACGAGGAGATAAACTCCATCGATCATATCGCAAAAACATCGGTGAACTACACATACACCGATATTGAGAAGGAAATCCTTTCTGCAATTAACGATTACCGTAAGGAGCAGGATTTAAAAGAACTTAGTCCACTAGGCGAAATTTCCTTAGAAGCAGAAGATCATAATTATTATATGGTAGAAACCGGAAAGGTGAGCCACGATAACTTTGGAGAGCGCTATACCACACTTGTTAATAGTATAGCAGCCCGTGCGGTAAGTGAAAATGTTGCCTATGGTTACCATACTGCCGATGCCGTGGTAAAGGCCTGGATAAAAAGCGATGGCCACCGGGAAAATATTGAATCTAATTTTACCCACTTTGGGGTTTCTGTAGTAAAAGATAAGGAAGGCAGAAATTACTTCACCAATATATTTGTTAGAAGGTAGTACCTTGTTTTCATTATTAATAAAAAGGTTCAGCCATTATAGCTGAACCTTTTTGGTTGGGGCAGGGTAGAGTTTAATTCATTTTAACGACCTTAAACATCGAGCGTCTGTTAAGTTGATGTTCTTTTCTTGTACAACGCTCGCAATCTATGGCCGGTTCCCTTTCCCCGTAACCTTTGGCTGCATAAATTCTATTTTCGTCTATACCATTTTCGATCAGGTATTGGCGTGTTGATTGTGCTCTTCTTTGAGCCAATCCTTCATTATATTGCTCGCTTCCGCGGAAATCTGTATGAGCTCCAATTTCAATAACAAGATCCGGATACTCGTTCTTCATCAGGTCTACCAGTTTGTCGAGTTCCTGTGCAGCATCTTTTCTAATGTTGCTTTTATCAAAATCAAAATAAATATTATCGATCTCAGCAAGATATTCCACATCCTTGATTGGCTCCAGGCTAATATTATATTCCATTTCCTCTATTTCATCACTGTTTCGGGTATCTATAGTAATGGAGAATTCTTCGTATTCTATCTGCTTAGCTTCCAGGGGTAATTCTTTGTTTCGTTGAATTTCAGATTGATAATTACCGTCCTCATCTGTTTCCAGGAAAGAAACCTGGTTCCCGTCTTCATCAAAGATCCTTATCGTAGCGCTCTCTATCGGCTCCTCGTTAATAGCATCAGTAACTTTCCCTTTTAAAACAAGCGGGTTAAGCCGATTGAAGCTGTAGATATTATCATTCCCGGAACGGTTCGAGGAGATATATCCTGTATTTTGGCCGGAGGATTTAAAAAATGCAAAATCATCCAGATTGGAGTTTACAGGCTCCCCCAGGTTTTCAACTTCAGCATTCTGTTCCTTTAGATTTACGCGGAAAATATCAAAAAACCCAAGGCCGCCGTGACCGTTGGAAGAGAAGTATAATGTTCCGTCTTCATCAATAAACGGGAAACTTTCATCCTGTTCGGTGTTTATATTCTCACCCAGGTTCTCGGGGTCTCCCAAAACTCCATCATTAATATCGACTTTATAGATATCAGTCCCGCCAAAACCGCCGGGCATATCAGAGGTGAAATACAGCGTATTTCCGTCTGGCGAGAGGGCAGGATGACCTACCGAATATTCATCGTGATTAATGGAAAGTTCGGTGACATTACCCCAGGAATTTCCGCTTAAAGTTGCCTTGTATACCTTTAAATGATTGGTAGCATTCTTATCCCGTTTACCTTCCCGGTGGTTGAAATAATTATTTCTGGTAAAATACATAGTATTACCATCAGGAGTAATTACCGCCGGACCGTCGTGAAGCTTGGTGTTAACTTCGCCCATAACTGCCGATACTTCGTTGGTTTCAGAATTTACCTCATATATATCCAGAAAAGGTTCGCCTGTCCAGGAATACACCCGTTTTTTTACCGGAACACCTTCTGCACGGGCAGAGACAAAATACATTTTTCCACCTCTTTCGAATACACCAAAATCGCTGAATACAGAATTAAATCCTGCTTCTTCCAGAGTGTATGTAGTGTTAGTCCCATAGTCATCTTCCTCCAACATATTTTGAGCAGCACGGGATTTGCCATTGCTAGCCAGGTATTTTTCAACCCATTCCCGGGATTCATCATATCGCTTTACTCCCCGAAGGGCCTGGGCATATTTGTAATAGTACTCAGGAGAAATATCGGGTTCGTTTATAATGTCCTCATAATAAAAGACCGCATTTTCAGGACTGCGGAGTTGCAGATAAGAATCGGCAAGTTTTTGCTTATTGTCTACAGTGTTGTAATCATTTTCAATAAGTTCCTTATAGACCTCTACGGCCTCAAAATAGGCAAGATCATTATACAGCCGGTCTGCTTTCTTCTGCTTTCCCTTTTGTGCCTGTAGGCTGAGCCCGGCAATTAGAAAAACTAATATCAGATAGTAATTTGTTTTCATAATAAGCAGCGTTTATATTAGAAAAATCGCGGGGATTTATAACGTGTGTTTTTAAATCTGAATTCATAGATCAGCAGGATCTCGTGAGAACCCGAAGTATATGGTCTTATGTCTGAAATTGAATATTCATAGGCATAACCAGCTCTGAAACCATCAAAGATCTCCACATCAAGAAAGGCTCCCAGGGCATCGTCTATTCTGTAAGTTCCGCCCAGATAAAATTTCTCGTTAAAGATGAAAGTACTCGAGATATCTACCGAAAGGGGAGCTCCAGAGGTCAATTTTACCAATCCTGTTGGTCTTAATTTCACATTGTCACTCAGATCAAATACATAACCACCGGTGAAATAGTAGTGCACCTGTTCCATTGATAGGAAGTTATTATACTCGTGATTGTTGTTATTGATTACTTTCGGTGCTGATGCTCCAATATACCAATCCTGGGCTGAAAGGTAAAACCCTAGTCCAAAATTAGGCGTCCATTTATTGAACCGATCCTGAAAAAATGGATCATTCATTACTGCCGGTTCGGTAAAGAGATCTTCGTCTAGATTATAATAACTAAAACCTCCTTTTAATCCGAGATTAAGGGAAACATCAGCACTCAGGTCAAGGCGATAAGAAAAGTCACTATACAAATAGGTGTAATTTTCATATCCGGTTTTATCATTGATAACTGAGAGACCCAGCCCGACCTTATCGTTCCTCAAAGGGGAATGGATAGATAAGGTTTGGGTGTTTGGTGCTCCGTTAATACCCGCCCATTGGTTCCGGTTTAACGCAGTAATGGAAAAACCGTCTCTGCTCCCCGCATAGGCGGGATTTATAGATATGGTGTTATACATATACTGTGTAAATTGAGGGAGCTGTTGCGCAGTTGCGGGCGCTGCAACAAACAGTACTAATATGATTAGATATACTTTTTTCATGGTTTCCCTTTTTTATTTTGTTCCTAAATAAATGTAACCTTGAATGGGTTCAAATCCACTATTCCTGATTTTCAGAATATAGTAGTATGTTCCTGAAGGCAACTGGTTTGAACTGGTAGCCGATTTATTAGACTGGCCATCCCAGTTGTTTTGATAATTATCAGATTTAAAGATCTTCGCACCCCATCGGTTAAAGATCATTACCTCATAAGTGAACCCACATTCGTCGGCAAAATCGATCTCGAAATAATCGTTTCTGTTGTCGCCATTAGGAGTTACTGCTTTAGAGATACTGGATTGAATATCTTCGAGTCCACATGGTAATACCACACAGTCGTCATTAATGTTTACTGTTACAGTGGCGCTAACCGGACAAGCTGAATCTTCAACTCTATATTCAAAACTGTAGTTACCTACACTTAACATCGAAGGATCTATGAAATCTCCCTCCAGGGCTCCAGTGTTGTTCGTATCTATCCATTCTCCGGTGCTATCATAATCACCTTTGAGCAATTCAAACAGATCAAACATAGAATCTTCGGTACAAAGACTAATAGTAGTTGTTTCAATTTCTTCAGCTACCGGTTGTCCGAGGATTACAATAGTTGCTTCGGAAACCTGATCATATTCATCTTTAGCGATTATTTCATAGGTGCCCGGTTCCAGGTCGTTAAATTCTCCTGCAGCCTGGTAGTTTTCACCATCAATACTGTAGGTTAGATTTTCTCCAGTCTCGACAAGGATAGTTCCCAGCGGAAGGATACAATCAGGCTGAATCACTTCTACCACAGGAGCTTCGGGTGCTTCCGGGATTTCTTCTTCCTCTACCGTTACTGTAAAAGTACAGCTGGAAGAATTTTCGGAGGCATCTGTAGCAGTCCAGGTTACCGTGGTTACTCCCACAGGGAACTCTTCCCCAGAAGCAAAACCTTCGGTAAGACTTAAGCTTACATCTGAACAGTTATCTGAAGCGGCTGGATTCTCGTAATCTACCTGAATCCCTGATGTACCCATTTCTACAGTGTATGAAAGATCTTCAGGGCAGGTGATGGCTGGAGCCTCGTTATCGATAACAATTATGGAAAAACTAGAACTGCTTGAGTTGCCCGCGCCATCTGTCGCGGTATAAGTGATATTAGTTGTTCCTACCGGGAATTCACTTCCTGGCTCCATCCCCTCGGTCAATTCTACCTGAACTTCTCCACAGTTATCTGTAGCTGCAGGGATTTGATAATTAACAGTCGGGGAACAGGCATCGGTATCTGTATTCACACTGATATCCTGGTTCTGTGCGATCACCGGTGCTTCGTTGTCTTCAACAGTAACAGTTTGCGTGCAGGTAGTTTCATTACCCGCGGCATCGGTTACGGTCCAGGTTACGATGGTTTCCCCGAGTTCGAAAACTTCAGGCGCATCGTTGGTTATAGAAAGTTCTGAATCACAGTTATCGGTTACCTGAGGCAATCCAAGATCAACTTCAGAAGCTGAACAGCTTCCTTCATCGGCACTTAAAGTAAGATCAGCAGGACATTCTGCGATTACCGGAGCTTCGTTGTCTTCAACAGTAACAGTTTGCGTACAGGTAGTTTCATTACCCGCGTCATCGGTAACGGTCCAGGTTACGGTGGTTTCTCCAAGTTCGAAAACTTCGGGAGCATCGTTGGTTATAGAAAGTTCTGAATCACAGTTATCGGTTACTTCCGGCATACCCAGCTCCACTTCAGAAGCTGAACAGCCTCCTTCATCGGCGCTTAGGGTAAGATCAATAGGACATTCTGCGATTACCGGAGCCTGGTCATCAGTTACCGTTACGGTTTGTTCAATCGGCTGGGCATCATTTCCATTTTCGTCGGTGGCCGTCCAGGTAATGGTTGTGGTTCCTACCGGATATTCTGCATCTAAAGCTTCATTATCATC
>NZ_FOVL01000016.1:90740-91120 GCF_900115145.1 Salegentibacter flavus
ATTGCACCACAACTATCTGCATCGGCAGTAGTGTTGATAGGTTCTACTTGGGCAATTACCGGAGCTTCCTCATCGAGAATTTCAATAGTAAAGCTGCAGGTAACGCTGTTTCCTTCCGAATCGGTGGCGGTAAATTCAATAGTTGAAATACCTACCGGGAATTCACTACCTGAAGGTAACCCACCGGTTTGTTCCACTTCAACTTCGCCTGAATTATCAAAAGCAGTAGGAGTTTCAAATTCTACAATAGCCCCACAGATCCCGGCATCATTAGCCTGGGAGATATTTTCAGGACATTGCAGATCTGGCGCTTCAGCATCGTTAACGGTGATGGTAAAGCTACATTCAGAAACATTCCCTGAATTATCTTCAGCTTCAAA
>NZ_FOVL01000016.1:91319-91639 GCF_900115145.1 Salegentibacter flavus
TTTTCAGGACATTGCAGATCTGGCGCTTCAGCATCGTTAACGGTGATGGTAAAGCTACATTCAGAAACATTCCCTGAATTATCTTCAGCTTCAAAGGTGATGGTGGTAGTGCCAATCGGGAATTCCGATCCTGAAACTGGTCCCGCAGTTTGGGTGATATTTACCTCGCAATTATCGGTTGCGGTTGGAGCATCAAAATCTACTAAGGCAAAATCTTCTCCTTCAGCTGTATTTAAGTTGATATTTCCAATACAGGTGATATCCGGCGCTTCGTTGTCTTCAACGGTAACATCAAAACTCGCTGTTACGATATTACCGGC
>NZ_FOVL01000015.1 GCF_900115145.1 Salegentibacter flavus
ACTACTAATGCCGTAGAGGGTTTTCACCGGCAGGTAAGAAAAGTAACCAAGACCAAAGGAGCTTTCACTAATGATATGGCGTTATTGAAGCTGGTTTATCTGGCTACCCAAAGAATTGAAAAGAAATGGAACGCTCCACTGCAGAATTGGGGCTTGGTAGTTCAACAATTAGCCATTAAATTTGAAGGCCGACTGGAGTTGGATTTAGCAACCAATAAAACGAAAAGCTAAATTTTCCTCCTCCGGGGGTACCCCCGGAGGAGGAAGGAGACAGAGTTGAGCTAACACTCCCGAAGTTTTTTTGGTACTCTTCCGGTAAGTTTCTATGACGTTCTTGGTAATAGGATGGGAGAACACTTTCAGTGCTTCTACTTACATAAATATAAGTAGTATTATAATTTGCTGCAATTACTTTTAATCTGCTAAGCTTATCAGTTAAGCTACTTTTGTTTTGATGGACTAAAAGCATTTCTTCAGAAATGAAAATGTTCTTGAATTTTTTAAAATGAAAGTCTATCTCATAACAAACATATTTTAAATCATTATTTTGACCGGAACAATAGTTAAAAATAAGTTTGGATAATTCTTTTTTTCCGGATCTGGGTTGAGTAATGCCACCATAAAACCATTCTTCTTTTTCTATTTTCTGTAAAAGATATTGAAAAGAAGTAGTACCAGTTTTCGGAGGGCCCAAATGAATAAACAGTCTTCCCTTGCTTTTTGACTTCATAATTTTTAAATTTTTACATCCATCTATTACTTCCTGAGGTCTCATCCTAGGACTTCTTGGTTGACTTTGCACCTCTTCCTAGATCTTCTCGAGAAATGGATAATTAACTAGATTTAATAAATTTCGCCTTGCGGCATTGTGATTGCAATCAACGAGTTATAGGTTTTTTCTTCATGTATTGATTTTATGGGTCATAGGTAATAATACAACTCTAGATCCCATTTAGATCAATTATTAGTTAACAATACTTTAGGACAACCTTTCTCAGGAGAAGCCTTTTTAATCCAATTATGCTTTTATATTTGCACTTAAATTTATTTTCACTCTTAATCTAAACTAGATTTATAAGTTAAAAATGTATTAAATAAATTGATAAGTGTTTAAAAATTTTATAAAAAAATATTTCGAAAGCTTCGTATATTTTTACTCATATTTAAGATATAGAGTTTTCTTAATAATCTTCTTTAGTATTCTCGTTGGTTTGCTCGATGGATTTGGTTTAACAATGTTTCTTCCTCTACTTCAAATGGTTAGTGATAATTCACAAGTGGATCCCGAATCTTTAGGAAAATTAAGATTTTTGGTTGATTTTTTTGGACAAGTGGGTATACCTCTTAATTTGATTTCCATTTTGGTACTTATGCTTATCTTTTTCTTTGGCAAGGCTGTAGTACAATATATAGGGGGAGTTTATAATGTAAATGTACGCGAATGGTTTATTAAAAAGATCAGGTTAGAAAATATAAAAGGTCTTAATAATCTAGCTTACAAATATTTTGTAATGGCAGATGTAGGTAGAATTCAAAATACCCTGACAGGGGAAGTAGACAAGGTAGCGGGTTCCTACTTTAATTATTTTAAAGCTTTTGAATATGGTATTTTGGTTGCTGTATATATGGGGTTCGCCTTTACTCTCAATGCACAGTTTGCGATTTTGGTAACTATTGGAGGGGTATTGACTAATTTTCTTTATAAAAAATTGTATGAAAATACGAGAGGATTATCCAGAGATTTAACTGGTGAAAATAATGTTTTTCAAAGTTTAATTATTCAAAATGTTTCCAATTATAAGTATTTAAAAGCTACGGGGTCACTAGGCAAATATGCGAAAAAACTGGAAGATTCTGTTTTTAGAATTCAGGATAGTAATAAAAAAATAGGAAAATTAGATGTATTGCTTACTTCTGGAAGGGAGCCTATTCTCATTACCGTTGTGGTTTTAGTAATAATTATTCAGACTACATTTTTAAGTGCAGATCTAGGATCAATTCTTATAAGCCTTATATTCTTTTATCGTGCTTTGAACTACTTAATGCAGATGCAGGTAAGATGGAATAAATTTTTAAGTTTTTCAGGTTCTCTTGAAAATATGGCAAAATTCGGTAAGGAACTTCGAAAGAATAGGGAGACACATGGCTCAGAACTGCTGATGGAACCTATTGATAATCTCACCCTTAAGAATGTTTCATTTAAATATAATAACACAACGGTTATAGAAAATCTGTCATTCTCTGTTCAGAAAAATGAAACAATCGCGTTTGTAGGGGAAAGTGGAAGCGGGAAAACTACTTTGGTAAATATTTTAGCTGGTTTACTACCAATAGATTCCGGTAGTTTCTTTATTAATGGTAATAATAGCAATAATATTGAAATTTCAGAACTTCAAAAAAAAATTGGGTATATAACTCAGGACCCCGTTATTTTTAATGACACCTTATTTAACAATATTACATTTTGGGCTGAGCAAAATCAAGAAAATCTGGATAAATTTTGGAAGGCTGTTAAACAGGCTGCGATTTATGATTTTGTTGTTAGATTAGCACAGCAAGAAAATGAAGTCTTAGGGAATAATGGGGTGAATTTAAGTGGAGGTCAGAGACAACGTGTGTCTATTGCAAGAGAACTCTTTAAGAATGTGGAAATTTTAATTCTTGATGAAGCTACTTCAGCCTTGGATTCAGAAACAGAGAAAGCTATTCAACAAAATATTGATCTACTTAAAGGCGAGTACACTATTTTAATTGTAGCTCATAGAATTTCGACTATTAAAAATGCCGATAAAATAGTAGTTATGAAAAACGGAAGTATTTCAAATAATGGTAATTTCAGTGAATTAACTAAAAATTCTGTTTATTTTAAAAAATTGGTTGAATTGCAGGAAATATAATTTGTCTAAATAGGAAGCTTATTATATTGAATAACAGTTTAAAGTTTAATAAAAAAACTTCTCCTGTAGGAAATTCAATATATTTTTTTCGAAATTTTTTTAATTGTATAATATAAACAAAATATGGATTTAAAAGATAAATCAATATTAATTACTGGCGGCACAGGTTCCTTAGGGAAGGCCCTTACCAAACACATTTTAAATTATAATTCCGATATTAAAAGATTGGTTATATTTTCTAGAGACGAACAGAAACAGTTTGCAATGGCTCAGGATTTCCCGGCGGATAAATTTCCTCAACTGAGATTTTTTATAGGTGATGTAAGAGATGAAGCTAGGGTAAAAAGAGCTTTAAAAGGAATAGATTATGTAATTCACGCAGCGGCAATGAAACATGTTCCTATAGCCGAGTATAATCCTATGGAATGTGTGAAAACAAATATCATGGGTGCAGAGAATATAATAAATGCCTGTCTGGAAACCGATGTTGAGAGAGTCGTAGCTCTTTCTACCGATAAAGCTGCAGCACCAATAAATTTATATGGAGCAACTAAATTGGCTTCTGATAAATTATTTGTTGCCGCAAACAATATTACCGGGTGGAACCCGATTAAATTTTCGGTGGTGAGATACGGGAATGTTATGGGATCCAATGGTTCAGTAATTCCTTTTTTCCTTAAAAAGAAGAAGGAAGGAGTGTTGCCAATTACTGAGCCAACCATGACAAGGTTCAATATTTCCCTTCAGGGAGGAGTAGATATGGTGATGCACGCCCTGGAACATGCCTGGGGAGGAGAGATTTTTGTCCCAAAAATACCTTCTTATAAAATAATGGATATCGCTGAAGCCATAGGACCGGAATGTGAAAAGGCAGTAGTAGGCATTCGCCCCGGAGAGAAAATCCATGAGGAGATGATCACCGATTCTGACTCTTATTATACTTATGATCTTGGAAAGTATTATACTATTTTACCTTCTACCCATAAATGGAAATTGGAAGATTTTATAGAAAAATTTAATGCAAAAAAGGTTAAACCTGGCTTTCAGTATAATTCCGGTCAAAATGAAGAATGGGATTCAGTAGAAAATCTTCGAGATCTGATAAAGGAACATGTAGATCCAACCTTTGAAGTTTAGTTTATGAATAATCCAATTCCATACGGTCGCCAAAATATCACAGAGGAGGATATAGAGGCCGTTGTGAGCACTTTAAAATCTGATTATCTTACCCAGGGGCCTCGAATTGCCAAGTTTGAAGAAGCTTTTGCTGCTTATGTTGATAGTAAATATGCAGTGGCGGTTTCAAACGGTACTGCAGCCCTTCATCTTTGTGCGATGGCCCTGAATGTTCAGCCCGGGGATAAGGTAATAACCACACCTATAACCTTTGCGGCTTCAGCAAATTGTGTGCGTTATTGTGGTGGGGAAGTGGTTTTTGCTGATATTGATCCTGAATCTTATTTGCTGGACATTAATAAAGTCAGGGAACTTTTGGAGGCATCTCCCAAAGGAACTTACCAAGGAATTATTCCTGTAGATTTTGCGGGGAGAGCTGTAAACCTAGAAGAATTCAGACAGCTTGCTGAAGAATATGATCTTTGGATAATAGAAGATGCCTGTCACGCTCCTGGGGGTTACTTTGAAGACGCTAAAAGTCAAAAACAGTTATGTGGTAACGGAAATTTTGCCGATTTAGCCATTTTTTCCTTTCACCCTGTTAAACATATTGCCAGTGGCGAAGGCGGAATGATTACCACCAACGATAAGGAACTTTACGAAAAATTACTTCGTTTAAGAACACATGGAATCATAAAGGATGAAAGTAAATATAAAAATACACCAGAATTCGCTATAGGTTTAGACGAATCCCGAATCCCGAATCCCGAATCCCGCTCTTATCCCAACTGGTATATGGAAATGCAGGAATTAGGTTATAATTACAGATTAACCGATTTCCAGGCCGCCTTGGGAAATAGCCAGTTAAAAAGGGCAGATGAAGGTTTGGCCAAAAGAAGAGAAATTGCTGCGACCTATTTGAAGGCATTTAAAGAAAAGGATTACATTAAAGGTCAATCCGGAGTTGTAGAAGGACATGCCTATCATTTATATGTACTTGAGGTAGAAGACAGGTTGGGACTATATAATTACTTAAGAGAAAATAAAATTTTTGCACAAATTCATTATATCCCCTGTCATTTAATGCCATATTACCGCGAGCTGGGATGGCAGGAAGGAGATTTGCCCGTTGCAGAACATTATTACAAATATTGTGTCAGTTTACCTATGTTTCCTACTTTGCAAGAAGAAGAACAGGACTTTGTAATAGAGAAGATTAATTCATTTTATGAAGATTAGGGAGAAATTAGGTTTAGGAACCGTTCAGTTTGGTCTCCCATATGGCATATCCAATAAAAGTGGGCAAACCCCTACAAAGGAGGTTGTTAAAATTCTCGATACAGCCAAATCTTATAAGATAGAAATTTTGGATTCAGCATCTGCCTATGGAAGTTCTGAAGATGTACTTGGGCTAAATGATCTTTCCTACTTTAAAATGGTCTCTAAATTTATGCCACCATCCAAGGAGGAAGGTATTTCAGTCCAATTAAACCAAAGCCTGGAAAAGCTGGGACTTAAGTCTTTTTACGGATATCTAGCCCATCGCCCTATGGATATTTTAGATCACCCGGAGCAGTGGGAAGAATTACAAAGATTTAAATTTGAGGCTAAAGTAGAAAAAATTGGTTTTTCACTTAATGAGCTTCTTGAGCTAGAACAGCTTTTGGAAAAAGGATATTATCCGGATTTAGTTCAGGTTCCTTATAATTACTTTGACAGGAGGTTTGAAACAGCTATAAAAGAACTAAAAAGTAGAGGTTGTGAAATTCATACAAGATCAGCATTTTTACAGGGTTTATTTTTTATGAATCCTCAGGAACTGGACAATTTTTTTGATGAAGTGAAGCCTCTATTAATTCAACTTCAGGAAAAATCTCCTTTAAACGGAGCGCTCTTAAAGTTTGTTTTGGATAAACCATTTGTTGAAAGAGTAATTATAGGAGTGGAAAATGAATTACAGTTATTACAGAATATAGAGAATTTAGAAAATGCACCTGATTTACCTGAATTAGAAAATAAAATAACTGATAAAATTTTAATACCCTCAAAATGGCCAGTTTAGAGAACGTTTTTAGTGTAAACTTAAATCAGAAAGTAATCTTAGTTACCGGAGGCTATGGTTATTTGGGGAAAGCCATTACAGAAAGTTTACTTGCTCATAATGCCCGGGTTTTTGTGCTTGGTAGAGATAAGAATAAGTTTTATAAAGCTTTTGAGACCAATAAGAATTTAGATGAAAACCTTTTCTTTGAATATTGTGATATTTCGGAAACTGAAAGTATTAAAAATGCTTTTTCAAATATTTCCCAAAAAAACACTGTTAATACTTTAATTAATAATGCGGTTTATTTGTCTGGGCAATCTCCCGAGAAGATGACAGATGAAGATTGGTCGCGAGGGGTAGACGGTGTCTTGAATTCAGTTTTTAGAACAATTAGAGAAATAATACCGTATTTTAAAACTACCGGAGAAGGAAAAATTATTAATGTCTCTTCTATGTATGGGATGGTAGCCCCAGATTTTAGTGTATATGATGAATCCCCGAATTTTTTGAACCCTCCTCATTACGGGGCAGCTAAAGCCGGTGTAATACAGCTTACAAAATATTATGCATCATATTTAGGAAAATGGAATATTAAGGTAAATGCGGTAAGCCCTGGTCCATTTCCTTCAAAGAAAGTTCAAGAGAATAGAGAATTTATAAATGAATTGAAACAAAGAACCTGTTTGGACAGGATTGGACAACCAGAGGATTTAGGTGGTATATTCACTTTCCTATCTTCAGATGCATCTAATTTTATTACCGGACAAAATTTTACAGTTGATGGTGGATGGACTTCCAAATAAAAAAATAGCTTTTATTATCCAGGCTCGTATGGCATCTACCCGTTTACCCGGGAAAATACTAATGCCTATGCCGATTGGGTCGGATAAAAGTTTATTATTTCGAATTGTTGAAGGGGTAAAAAAAATAAAAATCCAAAAAGAAATTTATATAGCAACTTCCTTAGATACCAAAAATGATCCTCTGGAGGCATTCTGTGAAATTAATAATATAAAATGCTATAGAGGATCCGAGGATAATGTTTTAAGTCGTTTTATTGATATTTTAAAGAGTGGTGAGTTTGACTATGTTGTTCGTTTAACAGGAGATAATCCTATAATAGATACAAACTTCCTTGAAAAAAGCCTTGCAGCACATGCTAATTCTCAAGTTGATTATACAATAACGAAAGGATTGCCTACGGGAATGAATTTTGAAATAATTACCACACAAGCTTTATTAAGTTTAGAGTTTCAAAAGCTTACGAAAGAAGATGAAGAACATGTTACCCTATTTTTGAGAAAAAGTGGAAGATATAATTTATCAACTTTTGAAGTTGAGAAAAATGAAAATTTAGAAGGGCTGCGTTTAACTATTGATTATCCTTCTGATTATTTGGTGTTATCTGCTATTTTTTCAATTGGCCATAAATTTAAAATTCCGGCAGGCCTGGATTTAATTAAATTTTGCAAGGACCATTATAGTTGGTTATTCGAAGTTAATAAATCTAATTATCAAAAAAAGTTTATAAATCCTTGGAAGAAGAAATACAACAAATAGAGCCTTTACTTCAGGAATATGAGTTTGATAGACTATCTTCTTTTTTAAAAAATAAAGATGAGTAATTACAAATCTCTGAAAAATCAACGTTTTTCTCTAGGGAACTATTCTATTGTTCCTATTCGAAAAGAGGATCGGTATGATATTATGAAGTGGCGTAATGAACAAATGTATCACTTACGCCAAAGTGAATTGCTTACAAAAAAAAAACAAGATAATTATTTTTATACGGTCGTAGCTGATTTATTTGAGCAGACTCAGCCTTCTCAAATTCTTTTTTCTTATCTCGAAGGCGAAAAATGTATGGGTTATGGAGGCTTAGTGCATATTAATTGGATAGATAGGAATGCCGAGATTTCATTTATAATGAATTCCAGTCTGGAAAAAGAATTTTTTGAATTTCATTGGATCAACTTTTTAAAATTATTGGAAAAGGTTGCATTTAATGAGATTAATCTTCATAAAATTTATACTTACGCCTTTGATTTAAGACCAAGACTATATAACGCGATTGAGCAAGCTGGATTTGGTTTTGAATTAGAATTAAAAGAGCAGTGTTTTTTTCAAGAGAAGTATATTGATGTTAAAATTCATTCTAAGTTTAATAAGAAAAATGAAATACGTCACGTAAAATTTACTGACTTATATTTAACATATTCCTGGGCGAACGATCAAAAAGTTAGAGAATTTTCTTTTAATAAGGATAAAATTACTTTAAAGGAACATGCGAGTTGGTTCTTTTCCAAATTGGAAAATACAAATTCTGAATATTATTTATTAGAAGTTCAGGGAGTGGCAGCGGGTTCAATTAGGTTTGATCTAGAGGAGGAAAGTATAGCTAAAATTAATTATCTTTTAGATCCAAAATTCACTGGAAAGGGATTGGGTACTTATTTATTAGAAAATGGGATACAATTTTTAATGGAAAATAGGCCCTTAGTACAAATGGTCTATGGGTATGTTTTAAAAGAAAATATTCCTTCGATTAAAATATTTCAGAAATTATCTTTCAATGAAATTTCTAATGATACCTCAGAATTAAAATTTGAAAAATTTATCTAATGAAAATAGGAAATAAAGTAATAGGTGCACCTAAACCTGTATTTATTATTGCGGAGTTATCTGCTAACCATAATGGAAGTATTGGAACAGCTTTAAAAACGATTAAAGCTGCGAAAAGGGCTGGTGCTGACTGTATTAAATTACAAACTTACACTCCTGATACAATTACCATTAATTCAACAAAAAAAGATTTTTTAATAAAAGGCACTATCTGGGAGGGTAAAAATCTTTATAATCTATATGAACAGGCCTACACCCCATGGGAATGGCATCAAGCTCTTTTTGAGGCTGCTGCTGAAGAAGGCTTAATATGCTTTTCCTCCCCGTTTGATAAAACTGCGGTCGATTTTTTAGAAGAACTAAATGCACCTGCCTATAAAATTGCTTCGTTTGAAATTACTGATATTCCTTTAATAGAATATACTGCTTCAAAAGGTAAGCCGGTAATAATTTCTACTGGGATTGCAGAGCAGGAAGATATTGAACTTGCTTTAGAGGCCTGCAGGAGAATGGGTAACAACGATATAGCCTTATTAAAATGTACTTCATCTTATCCAGCGCCTATAGAAGAAGCTAATATGGTCATGATAAAAGACTTGTCCCGGCGTTATAATGTTATTTCCGGACTGTCAGACCATACACTTGGAAGTACAGTGCCTATTGTTGCCACCGCTATGGGCGCTAAAATAATAGAAAAGCATTTTATATTAGATAAGAGCATAGGAGGTCCTGATGCTTCATTTTCTATGGATGAACAGGAATTTACTGAAATGGTAAAAGCAGTCAGGGATGCAGAAAAGGCTATAGGAAAGGTTGATTATACATTGACAGAAAAACAGAAAAAGGGTAGGGATTTTAGCCGCTCTCTTTACGTGGTAGAAGATATTAAAGCTGGCGAGGTTATAACCGAAAAAAATGTTCGTAGTATAAGGCCGGGCTTTGGCATGCATCCTAAAAATCTTTATAAATTATTAGGATCAACTGTGATTGCAGATATAGAAAAGGGCACAAGAGTAAGCTTTGATTTAATTGAGTAATTATGAAAATTGTATTTTTTATTCCGAAGATTCTCAGAGATTCTCACAGATATATTTATAATTTCGATCGTTTTGAAGCTGAAGGGCTAGACTTTGCAATTTTGGATGCCACAATTTTTTACGGAAATGTTGCTACAACCACTGAGAATATAATCTTACAAAATAGATATATTATTAGAGATAAAGAGGATTTTGATAACTTTAACCAAACCTTACCAAAGGAAAGTATACTTTACGTAATAAAAGATCACGACCTTAATTATTCCTCCCGCGAACTAAAAAAAATTATCAGAAAAAACGATATAATTTTATCTTACAATACTAAAACTTTTGCTACACTTGAAACCCCTCCAAAATGGAGAACACTAATTGAAAAATCTGTACGAAAATTGGCCGAGGTTTTACCTCTCCATTTTTTAAAGTATTATTACAGTATTTTTTATAATATTCCACTTCCTGATTATTATTTATGCAGTACTTCCTATTTATTACCTCTTAAAGCTTATTTGACCGTAAAACCTGCAAATCGCTTTTCGGTGCATGCGGACGATATGAATCATATTATCAATGAACCAAGTGAGAGGTTCGTGGAGGAGGGGAAGAAATTGGCTGTTTTCCTTGATCAGGGTATTCCTTTTCTGCATAAAACACATCCGGGAGTTTATAAAGACTCCTTTCCGGAAGAATATCTTGATAATTATTATTCAAACCTTATGACTACCTTTTCTCATATAAAGAAAACATCTAATATTGATGAAATAATTGTAGCCCTTCATCCCGATGCCGTTGTATTCGAAAAGGAATTATACGGTAAATTCCCTGGAATACAAACAATTATTGGTAAAACGAAAGATTTGATCAGAGAGGCAGATTTGGTTTTAGCTCATAATAGTACTTCAATAAATTTTGCGGTCTATTATGAAAAACCTGTATTAATTTTTAAAGATGATTTAATTTATAACTATCACCCCCGAGTTAAAAAATTATTTGATTTCTATACAGGTTATTTAAATATGAATAGTATCTATATTGATAAAAATTTACAGGATCAACAAGCGAAACCGTTTATTGACAGAGAAAGATATCAACTTTATAAAAACAGATATATAAAAGATAATCATATTCAAGAAAATTCCTATTATTATGCGATTAACAGGATTTTGAAAACAGAATCATAATCTTAAAAAGCAATTTTTACGTTTCAAAGAATTATTATGTAACTAAGGGGGAGGTTGTTTTTGAATAACATTATTAAACCCTATTATGTATCTTCTATTTAATAGAAAATTTAAATTTGTTTATTTATAATCACTAAAAACTAAGTTTTGGCAAAAAGCCCTCTACTACGAATCTTATCTTATCATTCAATTAATGATTCCTATAATTTTGATAAACAAATAAAATTTCTACGCAAAAATTTCAGTATCATTTCTTATTATCAATTAACTGTTTTTTTAAAAAATAGATGTCTCCCTGAAAAACCATTACTCATAACTTCTGATGATGGAGATAAATCTTTTTATGATAACGCTTTTCCCATTTTAAAAAATCACGAACTTTCTGCTACTTTATTTGTAATCACAAATCTAATTGGTACTTCTACACCATTTTGGTGGAACGAGATTGAATATTACCTTGGAAAAAATGAAGGAAATAAAAAAGTTTTGGAAGTAAAATGCTGGGCTAATAAAAGGCGTGAAGCTTATTTGGAAGAATTAAGGAATACCTCTTCTAAACCTATTTTAAAATATGACCAGTTAACGCCGGGACAATTGAGAGAAATGCAGGAAGCCGGGATAACAATAGCAAACCATTCCCATACCCACCCAATGTTTGATAAATGCACCCCTGAAGAACTGGAACATGAAATGAGTAAATCAACGATCATTTTAAGAGATCTCGGTTTCACCCCTGATGTTTTTGCTTACCCTAATGGTAATTTTTCACCTAATGCAGAATCTATATTACAAAAATATGGAATTAAACAAGCTTACTTATTTGATCATAAAATAAATAAAGGAGATGTGAATCCTTTAAGAATTTCGAGGTTAGTAGTTAATGACACGACACCCCTTTGGAAGTTTAAGCTTATTTTAAGCGGATGGCATACTAAAATATTACCCATAACCAAAGCTCTTGGAAAATTAAGAAAATGACTAAACTTGAATTTCTGCATAGAGTAACAGCCAGATTAAAATACAACCCATTATGGGCTGGAATCCTTAATAAAACTGGTAGAAACCTTTATAACAAAAACTGGATTTTTATTACGGGATGTTATAATTCCGGTACTACTCTTTTAGATCAAATTCTTGCTACACACCCAAAAATAAGCGGTTTGCCGGATGAAGGTGTTATGTTGACAGATCAGTTAGTAAGGCCTGAGGATTTTGGGTGGAGAAGGATGTGGGGGGAATGTGAACAGGATATGGAACTCTCTCCACGTAATCAATCAAAAAAACCTAAACGAATTAAAAAACAATGGTCACATTTTTATGAATTAAATAGTGAATTTTTACAGGAAAAATCAATCTCTAACATTACCAGATTAAATTTTTTTAATGAAAATTTTCGTCCTGCTTGGTTTATCCATATTATAAGAAATGGCTATGCGGTCGCTGAAGGGATTCAAAGAAAAGCAGAAGTAATGGAAGGAAATCCTTATTTTGAAAAAGGGAAATATCCTCTTTCTTTGTGTGCCAATCAATGGGTGAGATCACTTCAGTTATTTGAGGAACACAAGGAAAGACTTCAAAATGTGATAGAGGTCAAGTATGAAGATCTTGCCCAGAACCCATCAGAGGTGGTAAATGATATTCTGGAAAGAATTGGTTTGGAAAAATTTCCGAAAGATTACTTCGAGAAATCTTTTACGATTCACGAAAAAAATAGTAAGATTAAAAATATGAATCCTTCCAGCTTTAATCGCTTGGAGGCAAATGACATTAAAACCATAAATGAAGTTGCAGGGCAGTATTTGACTTCCTATGGCTATAAATTGTTTCAGAAATGAGAGTTTTATATATCCAGGATAGTTTAGGTACGGGTGGGGCTGAAAAATCAAATGCTGAATTATGGTACTACTTAAGAGAAAAAGGGGTAAAAATTAAAATAGTCGTTTTAGAACACAGAGAGGAGGGTATTGAGCAGGAAATTCTGAATGCAGCTTTTGAAGTTATTTTTCTGGATCAGGGCTCCTTTTTCCACCACATGGTACAATTAAAGAGAATTATTAAAGATTATCAACCTGACCTGGTTCACAGTATTTTGTTTAAGGCTGCCATGCGAACCCGAAGTGCAAAATTGCTGATAAATTTTAAAAATATTGAAAGCCTGGTGAATGCCACTTATGCAAAGATTAGATATAAGGACCCTAAGATTAATTCAAAAACCCTTAGGATATATGAAAAGCTAGATGGGTTTTCTGAAAAGTTTGGTGTAGATCATTTTATTGCTATTACGCAAGAGGTGGCAAGGCATTATCAAGAACATTTAAATATCAAGAAAGAAAAAATTTCTGTAATCTACAGAGGGAGGAAAGAAAATCCTAACCTTAATCGAAAAAAGGAACTACGTGCCACATTTACAGAGGAGTTGGGGTTGAATTCCGGGGGTCCTATATTCATTCATGTAGGCCGTCAGGAATTTCAGAAAGCTCATCTTGATATTTTGAAAGCAATTAAAATAGCTGATAATCAATTATTCAGTGCAGGCGCTCAATTTCTATTTTGCGGAAGAAAAGGAAATGCTTCAGCAGCAATTGAAGAGTTCCTGAAAGATAATGAGATGAAAACCAGGATCAAATTTTTGGGACATCGGAATGATATTTATGAGTTATTGGCCGCTGCAGATGTGTTTGTCTTTCCCTCCCTGTTCGAAGGCCTGGGAGGATCGCTTATTGAAGCTCAGGCAGCCGGTTTGCCTGTAATTTGTTCTGACATCACGGTTTTTAAAGAAGTAATTACAGAGAGGAATGCACTGATTCATGAAACAAATAACCCGGAATCCTTGGCTAAACAGTTGGTTCAAATTTTAAGTGAAGATTGGAAAAAAATGGGGGAAATTAGTTTAAAGAATTATGCACATAATTTTAAGTTGGAGGAAGTAAATAAAAATATGTTCGACCTTTATAAAAACCTGCTGGAATAATTAGAAAAAATAGCTGATTAAGAATAAAGAAATAAGAGGAATGTGTGAATAAAATCAAAGTCTTATATATAATTGATACCCTTGAGGGTTATGGAGCTGAAAAAAGTTTGGTCGAAATAACCTCTAACTTTAAACATATTAATCCTGTATTTGCTCATATTTATCAGGGAGATATGCTAAAACCAAGGTTAGAAGATGCCGGAGTTAGAGTTTACTCCCTGGATATACGAAAAAAATATGCTTTTAATACTGCGGTAAAAAAGCTTAAAGCTATTTATTTGCAGGAAAAACCCGATATTATTCACGCTACTTTATTTCGGTCTGAGATTATTTCCAGAAAGTTGAAACAAATTTTTCCTCAAATTTATCTGGTAGGTAGCTTTGTAAGTAATGCCTACTCCGGGGAAAGATTTAGAAAAAAAGGCACTCTGGACAAATTCAAACTCGCCTATTTCCATAATATTGATAAACGATCTGCCCCTTTGGTAAACCGATTCATTTCCAATTCTGAAACTATAAAAGAAAACACTGCCCGAGCTCTAGGAATAGAATCTAATAAGGTTCAGGTTATCTATAGGGGAAGGAAAAGTGCAAATTTTGATCCCTTAAAAGTTCAGGGCGATCTACCGTATTTAAATAACCAAAATCAAATTCTTTTAAATGTTAGTAGGTTAATTCCCTTAAAAGGACAGATGGACCTTTTAAAAGCTATGCCCCAGGTCATTAAGAATTATCCTCAAATACAATTGGTTTTTGCCGGGCACGGCAGTTACCGGGAATATTTGGAGCGACAGTCTCGAAAACTCGGGGTTCAGGACCATATTCGATTTTTAGGTAGAATAGATAATATTCAGAAACTATTGGTTAAAGCTGATATCTTTCTGTATCCATCCTATTCTGAAGGTCTCCCGGGAGCCTTGATTGAAGCTATGATGGCCGAAAGGATTATTATTGCCTCTAATATTCTTGAAAATCTCGAGTGTGTGGATGAAAATTGTGCTTTAATTTATGAAAAAGGGAATGTTCAGGAACTGGCTTCTAATATTCTAAAGGTTCTAAAGAATCCGGGGAACTACCAATCAATGGCTCAAAATGCCCGAATTAAGGCAATCGAAAAATTTGAACTTGAAAAAGTGGTAGCAGAATATGAGAAATTTTATTTAAATGCAGTTCCAATCAAAAATGTAGAATCTGGGGTTGTACGGAAAAAGACTCTAAAAATCCTTCATATTATTCAAAAACCACAAAATCGTGGGGCTGAGAATTTTGCGAGTCAGTTGGCTAACCATCAAATAAATAATGGAAATAATGTAAAATTAGTTTCGGTGTTTTCAGGTAACGCAAATTTACCCTGGAAGGGGGGAATTGAGAGTTTGGATGCCTCTGCAAAATTGAGATTTTTGGATTATAAGGCCTGGAAAAAACTGAATGAGATAATTAAGGAATTTAAACCTGATATTATACAGGCCAATGCCGGCGACACTTTAAAGTATGCGGTATTTTCAAAAAAAATCTTTGGGTGGAAAATCCCAATAATTTTTAGAAATGCCAGTGAGGTTGGAAGATATTTGAATAGAAATTATCAAAAAGAAATCAATTCCTTTTTCTATAAGAATATTTCTGCTGTAGCTTCGGTTTCAAAAGCATCAAAAACAGATTTATTGCATCATTTCCTTTTCTTAGAAAATAAAACCGAGGTGATACCTATAGGCTTGGAGAAAACGGCTATTCAGTCTTCGTTTATTTTCCCTGATAACAAAAAAAATATTATTCATGTGGGGGGCTTTAGTTTTGAAAAGAACCACAAGGGCCTCATTCGTATTTATAAACAGGTGCTATTTCAGCAAAAAAATGTTTGTCTGCATCTGGTTGGAGACGGGGCATTGAGAGACACCATTGAAAAGGAGGTTTCATTA
This sequence comes from Salegentibacter flavus, assembly GCF_900115145.1. Classification (GTDB taxonomy): domain Bacteria; phylum Bacteroidota; class Bacteroidia; order Flavobacteriales; family Flavobacteriaceae; genus Salegentibacter; species Salegentibacter flavus. Next base: position 15,782 of record NZ_FOVL01000015.1, read on the forward strand.
CAGGATTTACAGGATAAAGTAAAATTTTATGGATTTGTGGATAACGCATTACCTATGATATCAAAGGCCGATGTCCTGGTTTTACCAAGCATAATTGAAGGATTACCCGGGGTCTTACTCGAGGCTATGTATTGCAAAACTCCAGTGATTGCCTATAATGTAGGGGGCATTAGTGAAATCGTGAATGCAGACACCGGAATTCTGATTGAAAAAGATGATGAGAATGAATTTGTTAAAGCTGTTATCCAGGTCTTAAATGAAGACAATACAAGCAGAATTGAAAAAGCTCATAAATTGGTTCTTAAAAATTACCTGAATGAAAGTCTGGTTCAGGATTTTGATAAATTATATAAAAAGGTAATTGGTTCCTAAAACCAATCCATCCTTTAGGGTTTTACCTAAACCCTTGTTTTTTCTTAATTAAAATCAAAAATCTTGCTAGCACAAAGGATTGGTTTAACTTTGCTGCATTCATTAGGTTATGCCAAAAATTAAAGTACTTCACATCATTAAATCCCTAGGGCGGGGGGGAGCAGAAATGTTGCTACCCGAAACCCTTAAGCTTCATGATAAGGAAAAATTCGAATTTCATTATATCTATTTTCTTCCATGGAAGGACCAGATGGTCGGAGCAATAGAAGATGCCGGGGGGAAAGTGACCTGCTTTGAGGCAAAAGATAATACCCGTTTGTTATTAAAATACAAAAGTATAATCGGATACTGTAAAGCACATAAAATAGACCTGATCCATTGTCATTTACCCTGGGCAGGCTTTGTGGGGAGATTGGTTCATAGAAAAACCGGTATCCCTGTTATATACACCGAACACAATATGCAGGAGCGCTATCATATCGCTACCAAAAGTATCAATAAAATCAGTTTTAACTCCCAAAACCTGGCTTTGGGGGTATCCCAGGATGTTACCGACTCTATTAAAAAGAACATTCAACCGAAAATTCCTGTTCGAACGCTACTAAACGGGGTGAATACCGAGTCTTTTTTAAGGACATCGGACTCACAAATAAGATCGGAGCTGGGGATCCCGGAAGATGCTATTGTAATTGGAAATGTGGCCGTGTTCAGGTTTCAGAAACGACTTGTGGAGTGGTTGCAGGTGATAAAAAAAATCAGGGAGACGAATTCAAATGTTTACGGGATAATTGTTGGGGCAGGCCCATTAGAAGAGGAGATCAAAAAGGAATGGAAGGATCTTGAACTGGAAAATATTGTCTTTTTTCCCGGCCTGAAAACCGACGTAAAGCCTTATTTCGAGGCCATGGATATATTTATGATGTCTTCATCCTTTGAAGGCCTTCCTATTGCCTTGCTGGAAGCTATGAGTATGGAATGTGCGGTTGTTTCTACCGATGCGGGAGGGATAAAGGAAGTTATTAGAAACGGAAAAGACGGGCTGACCTGTCCTGTTGATAAGTGGGAACAACTTTCAGATAAGGTTCAGATTTTAATTGATGAGCCTGAGAGGTTGAAAGAGTATAAACTAGCAGCGCGCAAACGGGTAAAAGAATCATTTAGTTTACAACGAATGGTTAAGGAATTGGAGGAGCTGTATGAGGAGTTTAGTGCTTAAGGTTCAATGTTTACATGTGAAGGAGTGACGAGGTGACGGTATTAAAGACTTAGAGAAGAGGGGACGTGGAGACCGGGGGACTTGGAGAATTGTAATCAGAGCTCAGTATTCTAGGTTCAGGAAGTTTGAAGTAATCAATAAGTGACGTATTGCAAATAAAATCTTAGTCTGAGTTTGAGCAAATCCACGAAATCCGCTTAAATCCGTAAAATCGATCAAAATCCGTGAAATCAAAAAGATAAAAATGATAATCAGAGAAGCCACTCATAGCGATATTCCACAGATACTAAATGTGTTAAAAGCCAGTCTGGGTGAAACTTCTTCTAAAAAAACTGAGGCGGTCTGGAGGTTTAAGCATATCAAAAATCCTTTTGGAGAATCTCTTGTTTTGGTAGCCGAAGAAAATAACGAAATAGTGGGGGTAAGGGCATTTATGCGATGGAGATGGCAAAGAGGGGAGCAGGTTTACTCTGCATTCAGAGCGGTGGATACCGCGACCCATCCTGATCACCAGGGGAAGGGTATCTTTAAAAAGCTTACATTAAAGGCTCTGGAAATAGGAAAGGAACGTGGTGATGATTTTGTTTTTAATACACCAAATACCCAAAGTAAGCCGGGATATCTTAAAATGGGCTGGGAAGAAGTGGATAAGCTTAAAATCCAGTTGCGTCCCCTGAACTTGCTACAGTTTAAAAATAAAGAATTAGAATACGAAACCTCAGGGAAAGAAGTTGCTATTTCAGAGCTTATGAACACTTATTTTGAGCAATTAAAAACAAGTGACCGACTTTTCACCCCAAAAGACATAGCTTATATAAAATGGCGCTATCTACATAATCCTTTACAGAACTATGTAGTAATATTTGACAGAGAATATTTTATAGCCGGTTACGTTAAGGAACGGAAAAAATTCAATGAGTTCAGGGTGTCGGAGGCTATTATTTCTAAGTTAGGAAAGAAACCGGCTAAATCGGCCCTTCTGAAATTAGCAAAATCATCGGGGGCAAAGGTTTTAAGTGTATCTCCGGATGCCGGACTTCGTTTTAAAGCAGGAATTACCGGGAATTTTGGGCCTGTTCTTACTTATAAGCCCATTAACCTTGATCAGCCTGAATTTTTAAATTTAAAAACCTGGGCTTATAGTTTAGGAGATCTTGAATTATTTTAAATGGTAGGAGTCCTAGTCTTAATATTAGTTCTTTTTCTTATCAATCAGGGCCTTTTTAGTTCTTTTTCTAAAAGGCATAAATGGTTCTCGAAGAAATTGATGAATTTTTTGTTTCTGTACCATCTTTTCTTTTACGGTGTTTATTATACCTATACTCTTTTTAATCGCTCTGATTCTAAATTATATTATGAAAGGCCACAAATGGGTAGTAATTGGTTTGAATTTTTTGGTACCAGTACAACATTTATTGACTTTATGTCCTGGCCTTTTATCAATATTTTAGGTTTCAGTTATGAAATGATGATGGTGCTCTTTGCCTGGTTCGGATATATCGGTTTTGTATACGCTTATCTTTTCTTTAGGGAGAATATTCCAGTTAAGATCAAAGTTTTTAATATTGATTTTATTGTTTTGGTGCTGTTCCTTCCCAATATGCATTTCTGGACGGCTTCCCTGGGGAAAGGAGCTCCAATTTTTATGGGGCTTATGATGTTTGCATATGCTATTAAAGATCCAAAAAAACGATGGGTAGTCTTATTGATCGGATCATTAATAACTTACTATATAAGGCCTCATGTTTTTCTGTTTGTTGCGGTTGGGACGGTATTAGGATATATGACTGGGAAGGAAAAAATATCCTTTTGGAAAAAGCTATTGGTCTATATAGGAATGATAGGCAGCCTTCTTTTAGTACAGGATACGATATTGGGAGTGGCCGGGTTAGATGAATCAGAAAATTTGGTACAGGGCTTTGAAGATTTTTCAGAAGACCGAGCAGGGGAGTTAGCCAGATCGGGCTCAGGAGTTGATATGGCAAATTATCCGCTCCCGTTAAAATTATTCACTTTTTGGTTCAGACCATTGTTTCTAGATGCTCCTGGAGTTTTAGGATTGATTGTTTCTCTCGAAAATCTAATCTATTTGTTTTTGTTTTTTAAAATTCTAAAGAAGGATTTCATCAGTTTTCTAAAAAAATCTCCAGTTAGTGTGAAAATGAGCATTACCGTTTTTTTGCTGGCATCAGTTGCCATGTCTTTTGTGATGTCCAACCTGGGGATTATTATGCGTCAGAAGTCGATGGTGATGTACTTTCTGTTTTTTGTGATCTATTATTATTTGGCGCAGAAGAAATATGATAGGATTGTAAAATTAAGAAGAAGAAGGAAAAAAGCTTTGGTGACCTTCTCTAAATAGGGTTGACCGTTTTTCGAGTTGGTAAATTCGTTATTTCTTGAATCCTTACTTCGGTTCACTGCGAAGTAAAGATCAAGTGAGGTTGACTTCGAGTGGTTTTCCTGGAACGGGAGTGTAAGGGAATCCCGAAAGCTTTCGGGAGTATCGAGAAGTTTTTATATAAAAATGTGTGAAAGAAAATGTAGAGAGAACATTTGGTTCTCGATACACCTTTGTTCCGCTATTGCTTTGCAAAGGCACCCACCTGACGGTCGGCAGGCTCGAACTCAACGGGAATTGCTTTTACTTAAAGATTAATATGTGATTTGTAATTTAGATATATGGAAAATGGAGCATTAGTAATATCATTGGATTTTGAACTGCTGTGGGGAGTTTTTGATAAAGTGGATTGGAGAGATAGGAAAGCGTATTTTCAGAATACCCGAAAACTTATTCCTGAGATCCTTGAGCTTTTTGAAAAATATGAGATTCAATGTACCTGGGCCACGGTGGGGATGTTATTTAATGAGAATTGGGAGGAGTGGAACCTAAATATTCCCCGAGTATTACCCGAATATGACAATAAGAAACTATCTGCATATAAATATGGAAAGTCTATTCAAAGTAAAGAGACAGAAGAGCTTTGTTTTGCTCCGGGTCTCATAAGACGGATCAAAGAAACACCGGGACAGGAAATTGGGACACACACCTATTCCCATTACTATTGTCTGGAGCCGGGACAGACCCCGGAAAGCTTCAAGGCCGATCTGCAAAAATCCAGGGAGTTGGCAGAGAAATTTGGAGTAGAATTAAAATCTCTTGTGTTTCCAAGGAATCAATTTAACGCAGATTACCTTGAAGTATGCAAAGAGACGGGATTACAGACTGTGAGGACCAATCCTGAGGTTTGGTACTGGAAGAATACCCAACAGGATAGCCTTCAGCAGAAAATTTTAAGAACAGGAGATGCCTATATTGGCTTGAACAATAAATCTTACAGGGATATTCCCGAAATATCTCCCGGAATAACCGGACAAAAAGCAAGTAGATTGCTAAGGCCAAATAGCGGAAAAGGCTTACTTGATAAGGCACGTATTAAAAGGATACAATCAGAGATGAGTGCAGCAGCAAAGAATAAAGAAATATATCATTTGTGGTGGCATCCGCATAACTTTGGAGGGAACCCTGAAAGGAACCTGCAGGAACTGGAGGATATATTAATGCATTTTCAATCCTGCCGGAATAAATTTGGATTTGAATCATTGAATATGGCACGAATTAATGAATTTATAGAAACAGAGGCCGATGAATGATGTTATTTCCATTATCATTCCCACTTTCAACCGGGCAGATAGTCTTCCCGATGCAATCGGGAGCGTTCTGGAGCAGTCGGCCGGTAACTGGGAGCTTATCATTGTAGATGATGGCTCAATTGATGACACCAGGCAGGTAATGTCAAAATTCCTTTCGGATGAAAGAGTCAAATATTATTTTCAGGAAAATGCAGGAGTTTCTGCAGCGAGAAATAAGGGAGTAGAGTTAAGCCGGGGAGATTATTTAATTTTCCTGGATTCAGATGACAAATTTTTACCCGGAATCATTTCCCGATTAAATAAAGTTGATTATTCCAGTTATGATCTGATATGCTGGCAGGTCTCAAAATTGATCGACGGAAAATATTCGGTTTGGAAACCACAAAAGCTGGAAAAGATCTATAAGAATATTAGGGCGACATTTCTTGCTGGTAGTATTTGCTATAAGAAGGAAGTCTTTTTAAAGGCTGGGGGATATGATACTGAAATGTCCTTTGGGGAAAATTATGAGCTGGGAATAAGAATTGGGAATCTGGAAAAACTGAAGATAAAGATCATTAACGAAAGCTTTCTTCTTTATCGTATTCAAACCAAAAGCAGGACGAGTGATTCTATTCACAATAAACTGAAATCAAATAAATACCTACTTTCCAAACACAAGGAGAAATATAAAAAGGACCCTTATTCTTATTCCCGGCTGAAATATCAAATGGCTTATTTAAATGAAAGATCAGGAAATAAGGAGGAGGCTTTAGAGCTTTACCGGGAAGCCTGGAGTATAAACCTTTTTTATTTTAAAGCTTTTTTAAAAACACTCTGGTTAAGTTTTAAGTTTCAAAAATCAGAGTAGGGCCGGTAATAATTTCGCTGCTTTAAATGGTTTGAAGTCCTTCAAATATAATGCAAAAAGCATTTTATTGGTGTTTTTCAAGTCTTTTTGAAAACTCCTTGTTAAGCTTTTATCCTTATTGTTATAATAAGAGACCAAATTTTTAAAAAGAAGGATTTTTGTACGTAATTGGATCTCTCTGTTTTTTTTGGTCCAAATCCCCCCTGAATGTCTTCGGTAAACAGATGCTCGTATTTCGGGCTGGAATTTAGCTTTTCCAAAAGTACCCAGCATGCTCAGTATAAAACTATCTACATTAATTACCTGTATCATTTCTTCAGGCAAATCTCGCAAACAATTACGAAAACAAACCGTAGATAACAATGGATGATAGACTAGTCGTGATAATTCTTCTTTTGTAAGCTCCTTTGCAGGTTGCTCTAATGAAATTCTATTCTCTTTGCCGGATTGGGTCTCGTATTTTTCTTCGAACTGATGGTAAGATAAGACAAAGTCAGGTTTAGCTTTAAGAAAGTCCACCTGTTTTTGCAATTTATGTTGGTCGGTCCAGTAATCATCTCCTTCACAAAAGGCAATATATTCTCCCTTTGCCTGATACAGGTTGTTAATAGCATTGAAATTGCCGGTGGGAATGTTTAAAACTTTTATTTTATTGGCAGGCTGATGAAGAAATAACCGGATCCTGTCGGGAAACTTTTCGGCATATTTAAGACAGATCTCCCGGGTTTTATCGGTTGAATCATCCTCGCCAAGCAGAATTTCGATATCAAAATCGGTTTGCTGATCTAAGATAGCATCCAGGCACTGTTCTATATAATCTTCTTGATTATAGGTTTGTAGCAGTACGGAAATCAAGGGGGTTTTTGCAACCTGATTCGGAAAGGCTGTGACTTCTGCTTTTTGGTATTTCTTTTTGAATTCTAAAAAATCCATTATTTAAGAAATAGTCTGGAGATTTGATCCGGGTCTAGATTTCTTTTGGTTGTTCCTTTATGGGTGAACACAGAAGATTCTAAAATATCCTTTTCGATAATGCATCCCATACCAATAATAGTATTGGCTGCAATTTCAACGTTTTGCTTTATGGAAGCGTTCAGTCCTAAATAACAATAATCCCCGATCTTTACGTTTCCCCCTGTTTTTGATCCGCTGATCAAAGCGTGTTTTCCAATACGGGTATGGTGCCCAATCTGGGAAGTGAACAGGATGGTATTATCGGAAATCCTTATAAAAGGTTGGAGAACACAACCTTCATCTACAAAAACATTTTTTCCGGTTTGGAGGTTTTCCCAATGGCTGGATTTGGAAGAGATATATGAGGCAAAATCATACCCCATTTCTGCAATTCTATTATAAATCCCTTCCCTTATTTTGTTATTTCCAACAGCAATAAAAAGCACATTTTCAGACGGAGGAAATCTGGTTTCCAGCTCCTCAAAGCTGAATAAGAGTTTTCCCAGAAACTTATTTGAATTCAAATAGTCTTTTTCAACACAATAAGCTGTTACCTCATAATCACTGTCTTTTTCAAACACATAGCCAACATATTCGGCGAATTTGCCTACTCCATAAATTATTAAATTCTTCTTCATCGAATTCTATTACTATCTAAATGTACCTTCAAATATACGGTTTTGAAATTGTTATAAATTATAATTGATGTCTTCCTCATTTTTGTAGGAAGAAAGAGAAAGACTTGCCTTTGGGCAGATCAAAATGAAATCTCAACGAAAATCAGACCAAATGTTTTTAAAGGATGATCTATTGATCTAAATTTCATTTGTTTAACTAAAAACAAATCTGATGAAAAGAATAATTTTTTTAGCCTTTTCTCTGGCCTTAATGTGGTCCTGCAGTTTAGAAGATGAGCCTGTCATTGAATCGGCTATTGATGAAATCGACCTGGTCACAGAACTAGATGGATGTATAATCTATTCTTTTGAATTCGGGGATGCCGGACATATTGAGGTTAGAAACTTTTACGATTACCTTTCTATTAAGATTTCTTCAACGCAGGATTATTCCCTGAAACAACTTAATCTTCATTTTGCTGAAACAGTCGGGGATTTTCCTTTAGTGAATAAAAAGGGGCTTCTTCCGGGTAGGATGGATCATAAATATCGTTTTGATTCAAATACCTATGAAACTACAATCGAATTTCCTTTGGATGAATTGCCGACTACATTTTTAATTGCTGCTTATGCTAAGTTTGACTCACCAATAGGAAAATATGAGGCCTGGGCCGGAGATATTCCCGGTGAGCCGGGAGAATGGAGTTATTTTGAATATGCAACTTCAGACTTTCTTTATTATGCAGGTACAGATCAGGTGAGGGAAATAACACTTTCAGAGGCGACAGCAATAGGAAGCTGGGATGAAGTTCGTAGGCTTTTTGCAAATATGATGGATGACGGGGTAGACCGTACTAGTGGAACATATAATCCCAGCATCTGGGATGTTATAGATGACTTTAATGATCCTACCCGGGAATCCCAATTGGGTGATTATACCACAACCTACACTTTAGGAATCGGGGAATGTTCAGATTCGGTTGAACTGACCTTGAGGATAGTTCCGGATTAAAGTTTTCATAGGATTATTTTAAGTAAAGACTCCTTACAAGGGAGTCTTTGCTTTTTTATAGTACTAAAATTTCACTAAACCCTCCAAAATAAAATATAAAATCCTACGAGAAATATACTTTAACAAGTATTTATACCCTATAACGATTAGCTAAGCTTTTGGGGATTTTAAGTGGTAAATTTAAATAACCATTTTAAATCCAGACAGCTATGAAAACAAAATTACTCTTCTCATTAATTTTGGGGTTTTTACTTACATCCTGCTCAGTAGACCCCATTGAGGAGCAGATCAATTCCCAGGAGTTTCAGGACATTGATCTGATTACAGATGACGTGGGTTGCGCAGGACCCGATAATTCCAAGACCATTAGCCTTTCAGAGGCTGAAGCCATTCCCAGCTGGGATGAAGTACGAAAACTTTATCTGAGTTTATTGGAACCCGGGGTGGCCCGTGACGGTAGCTTTGATCCATCGATTTGGAATTTGATCGATGCTTTCAATGATGCTGAAGATCCTTTGGGTGAATATTCTACCACTTATTATTTAGATGGGGACTGTACTGATTCGGTAGTTTTAACTATTATCGTTGGTCCGGATCCAATTCTTGAAGATCCCTGTGAAGGTTTCTCAGCAGGTGCAGATAACTCTAAAGGTATTACATATTCTGAGGCGGTAGCCATTGAAAGCTGGGATGAGGTGCGTAAACTCTACCTAAGTTTGCTGGAAACAGGTATTGCCAGAGACGGAGTCTTTGATCCTTCTATCTGGAATTTAATCGATGCTTTCAATGATGCGGAGGATCCATTAGGAGATTACACTACTACCTATACTGTTACTGAAGGAGAGTGTAGTGCTTCTGTGGAGCTTACTATTACAGTGATAGCCGATCCGCAGGATGAGCCAGATTGCGATGGGGTAGATGCAGGGCCGGATAATATGAGAGAAATGGGAGTTTCTGAGGCAGCTGCAATTCCAAGTTGGGATGAGGTAAGAAAATTGTATTTAAGTCTTCTCGCCAAAGATGTGCCGAGAGACGGGGTTTTTGACCCTTCCATTTGGAACCTAATAGACGCATTTAACGCGACCGATAATCCCGTTGGAGACTACACTACAACTTATACTATAACAGTTGGAGAGTGCACAGATTCAGTTGAATTGACCATACGGGTGGTACCTGATTAACGAGGCTTAATTAAGATGTTTAAAAGGTCATACGGAAGTGTGACCTTTTTCATTAACACTACTTTCAGATAAATACTTTTAAAAAAGTTTAGTTTTGCGATGTAATTAAATGCTATGCCTAAGAAACTCATCCGCATCACCACCATCCCTCTTTCTTTAGAAAAGCTTTTGGAAGGTCAGCTTAGTTATATGAATCAGTATTATCAGGTAACGGCTGTTTCGGCCGAAAAAGAAAGGCTGGAGCGCTATGGAAAGGATAATGGGGTGAACACTTTTTGGGTAGAAATGACAAGGGCGATAACCCCTTTGATGGATGCAAAAGCGGTGTGGAAATTATATAATTATTTCAAAAAGGAAGAGCCTTTAATCGTACATACCCATACCCCAAAAGCGGGAATTGTGGGGATGCTGGCGGCTAAACTTGCCGGAGTGCCCCTGAGACTGCATACCGTAGCTGGTTTACCTCTAATGGAAACCACTGGAAACAAAAGAAAACTGCTTGATTTTGTCGAGAAACTCACCTATAAGCTCGCTACAAGGGTGTATCCGAACTCCAGAGGATTAGAGGAAATAATCCTGAAGGAAGGTTTTGCTGAAGAGGAGAAACTCAAAGTGTTGGGAAAGGGAAGTTCAAACGGGATAGATACTTCGTATTTTGACCCTTCTAATTTTTCTGAAGAAGATAAGATAAATATCCGCCAGGAACTGAATATCCCTGAAAATGATCTGGTCTTTATCTTTATCGGCAGGTTGGTATCAGAAAAGGGCATCGACGAACTGGTGGCAGCTTTTAAGCGTTTGCAGGAAAGAAAGCTGGAACTTTCCCTTTTACTGGTTGGGCCTTTTGAAGAAGAGCTGGATCCCATTTCTGAAGAAAGCAAAGAAATTATCGAGAATCATCCCAAGATTTTTACCACAGGCTACCAGGCAGATGTGAGACCTTATCTTGCTGTCTCTAATGTATTGGCTTTTCCGAGTTACCGGGAAGGTTTTCCGAATGTGGTAATGCAGGCTGGGGCGATGGGCTTAGCCTCGATCGTTAGCGATATTAACGGCTGTAATGAAATTATAGTGGAAGGTAAAAACGGAATGATCATTCCCGTAAAAGATGAAGGGGCTCTTTTTAATGCAATGGAATTGATTGCCCAAAATGAAGATTACCGCATCAGACTTGCCTCCAATAGTCGCGAGGAGATATGTAAATACTACGAGCGGAAGGAATTCTGGCAAATTTTGTTAAAGGAATATAAAAGCTTAGAGCAGGAATATATAAAGTCCTAATTTTGCGAGGTAAACAACCCCAAAGAAATCATACCTCAAGCCAAAGCATGTACAGGCATTTCATTAAACCGGTTCTTGACTTTTTTATTGCATTTACGGCATTATTAGTGTTTTGTCCGTTATTGATCCCAATCACCCTTTTATTAGCTTTGGCAAATGATGGAAAACCTTTTTTCTTTCAGAGAAGACCCGGGAAAAAGGGGCGGATCTTCAGCATTATCAAGTTTAAAACTATGACTGATGAGAGAGATTCTGAAGGGAACCTGCTTTCGGATGCCGATCGCTTAACCGGAATAGGGAAATTTGTTCGTAAAACTTCAATTGATGAAATTCCACAGTTGTTGAATGTTTTGAAGGGGGATATGAGCATTATTGGTCCACGCCCTTTGTTGCCGGAATATTTAAGTCTATATACCGAAAGGCAGCAGCGACGACATGAGGTGAAACCGGGAATTACGGGCTGGGCCCAGGTTAATGGCAGGAATGCTATTAGCTGGACGAGAAAGTTTGAATATGATGTTTGGTATGTGGAAAACCAGTCTTTTTTGCTGGATCTGAAAATTTTATTCAAGACAATAAAAAAAGTAGTAATTTCGGAAGGTATCAATACCGCTAATATGGCTACCACCGAAGCTTTTAACGGACGCAATTAAATGATTATCTACGGCGCAAGCGGACATGGAAAAGTGATATTTGATATTCTGAAATCAAGGAATATCAAACCTGAATATATCCTGGATGACAATCCTGAAATTACTGAATTCAAGGGATATAAAGTTGTACATGAACCTCAGGAAAATACTCTGAAGATCCCCGGAATTTTGGCAATTGGCGACAATACCGTAAGGAAATTAGTGGCCCTGCAGTATACCGGAGCAATAGCTAAGGCCGTTAGCCATTCTTCTGCAGTAATATCGGAAAATGTTGAAATGGGAGATGGCACGGTAGTGATGCCGGGCGCTGTTGTTAATGCCGATACTATTATAGGCTTGCATTGTATAATCAATTCGGGGGCCGTTGTTGAACACGACGTGCGTTTAGATGATTTTGTACATATTTCTCCTAATGCTGTGGTCACCGGAAATGTGGAAATAGGGGAAGGCAGCCAGATTGGAGCCGGAGCTTCCATTATTCCTGGTGTTAAAATAGGGAAATGGGTAAGCATTGGTGCAGGAGCCGTAATAATAGAAGATATTCCGGATTTCGCTGTAGTAGTTGGGAATCCGGGAAAAATTATAAAGTATTCAAATGAGTAACGAAAAAATATGGCTTTCTTCTCCGCATATGGGAGGGAAAGAGCAGGAATTTATAAACGAAGCCTTCAAACAAAACTGGGTTGCCCCTTTAGGTCCCAATGTCAATGGTTTTGAAGAAGACATTAAAAAATATCTTTTTAATGACTCCTCCCCCTCCGGGGGAGGCCGGGAGGGGGATTCGGGAGAGGTAGTAGCCTTGAGTTCAGGGACTGCGGCCTTGCATCTGGCCCTGATCCAGCTTGGCGTAGAGCGGGGGGATGAGGTGTTGTGCCAAAGCATGACCTTTGCAGCTTCGGCCAACCCAATAGTTTACCTAGGCGCTATTCCTGTTTTTATAGATAGTGAAGAAGAAACTTTGAATATTTGTCCGGAAGAACTGGAGCGTGCAATTGAAGACCGGATTGCAAAAGGCAAGAAACCTAAGGCGATCATAGCGGTGCATTTATACGGAACACCATATAAGGTTGATGAAGTTAACCAGGTGGCTTCAACATATGGGATTCCGGTTATAGAAGACAGTGCTGAAGCGCTGGGAAGTTCCTATAAAGGACAGAAGTGTGGTAGCTTTGGTGAATTTTCTATTCTGTCATTCAACGGAAATAAGATCATAACCACTTCCGGAGGAGGGGCTTTGGTTACCAAAAGTCAGAAAGCAAAAGAAAGAACAATTTTCCTTGCGACCCAGGCCAGAGATGCGGCGCCATATTATCAGCATTCAGAAATAGGCTATAATTACCGATTGAGCAATGTTTCCGCCGGAATTGGACGGGGACAAATGCTGGTATTGGATGATAGAGTTGCCGCGCGTAGAGCAATGCACGAATTTTACGTAGATTTGTTTAATGATATTGAAGGGGTAGAAGTGCACTCAGTTCCTGATAATGATTATTTTAGCAATCACTGGTTGAGTGTTATAAGAGTTAATGAAAAACAGACAGGGGGAATAAACCGGGAAAAGCTGCGTTTATTTCTCGAAGAAAATAATATTGAAAGCAGGCCACTTTGGAAACCAATGCATATGCAACCGGTATTCAAAGATTCTCCATATTACGGAAAAGGGGTGGCTGAAGCTCTTTTTGAAAACGGACTGTGTCTTCCTTCCGGATCTAACCTTAGCGATAAGGATAGAGACAGGATTAGCCGTGCAGTAATGGAGTGCTTTAAGAAATAAATATATGATGGGGAATTTTGTCAAAATTCTTAAAGGTATATTGTCAGGGGCTGACAGTTCTTTAGACCTTAGAAATATGCGTTATCTGCCCAGATGGGCGGTACTACTTATCGATATTGCTTTGGTGGCTATATCCACCTTGTTCACTGTACTAATCGTAGTAGATCTTACTCCTCGTTACTATACTATCCTGAGTTTTTATGACAAAGGAATAATGATAGTTGCAGTGCATATTTTTTATTTTTACATTTTTAAAACCTATGCCGGTATTATCCGGTATTCCTCGAATATTGATGCCCTTAAGCTTCTACTGGCAACGCTGAGCTCATTTTTCACCCTGGTATTTATTAGTTACACCACATATTTTGTAATAGGAGAAAAGATCTTTTTGATAGGAGGTTTGTTGATAAACCTTTGTGCGGCTTTCTCTTTGTTATTCCTTTTCAGACTAGGGGTGAAGCAGGTTTATGAATATTTCAAAATTGTTCAGAAAAATGAACGACTTATCAATGCGGTAATAATCGGGGCTGATGAAAATGCGATCTCGGTAGTAGGAGCCCTGGATATTGAACACCCAAGAAGGTTTAAAGTTGTAGGTTTTTTAACCCAGGAAAAATTAAACCGAAGTATAAGACTACTGGATAAACCTGTGGTGAACTATTCAGGAAAAGTTCATAACGCAGTACAGTCGCTGGATGCCAGTGCAATAATTCTCTCGGAGCAAAATTTAAGTGCTGAAGAGAAATTCGGAATAGTGGAAGATTGTCTTGAACACGATATCAAGGTATATAATGCTCCTATAGTTTCCAGCTGGGGACAGGGGGAGCCTATCGCTCAAAAAGTAAAATCTCTGCAGATCGAAGACCTGCTGGAAAGGGAACCTATTAAGTTGGATGTTCAAAACAAGATCGAACAACTTACAGGAAAGACCATTCTTGTAACCGGAGGAGCGGGATCTATAGGAAGTGAGATCGTGCGCCAGGTAGCCGATTATAATCCCAAGCGGCTAATTATTCTGGATCAGGCTGAAACTCCGTTACATAATCTTAAGCTGGAAATTGAAGCCAGATTTCCCGATCTGAATTGTAAATTTATTATTTGTGACGTTGGGAACTGGAAGCGACTGGAACTGATGTTTCAGAACAATGATATTGATGTGGTTTATCATGCTGCGGCCTACAAACATGTTCCGCTTATGGAAGAAAATCCCCATGAGGCGGTTTTTGTAAATATTGCGGGTACGAAGAACCTGGCTGATCTTTCGGTAAAATACAAGGCGGGACATTTTGTAATGGTCTCCACCGATAAGGCGGTAAACCCCAGTAATGTGATGGGAGCCACCAAAAGAGCCGCTGAGATGTATGTACAATCCCTTTTTCATAGTCAGCTGGCAAATGAGCCAAATCCAACCAAATTCATTACAACCCGATTTGGGAATGTGCTTGGTTCCAATGGATCGGTAGTGCCGTTGTTTAAAAAACAAATTGAGAAGGGTGGGCCGGTAACCATCACCCATCCTGATATTATAAGGTATTTCATGACCATTCCCGAGGCCTGTCAGCTTGTTCTCGAAGCAGGGACTATGGGTAATGGAGGAGAGATATTTGTGTTCGATATGGGAGAACCGGTTAAGATCATGGATCTGGCCATTAAAATGATCAAGCTTGCGGGTTACGATCCAAATAAAAATATTAAAGTAAAGATCACCGGATTAAGACCGGGAGAAAAGCTTTATGAAGAGTTGCTGAACGATGAATGCAAAACCCTGCCAACACACCATAAGAAAATTATGATAGGGCAGGAAGTTGTTCGTGATTATGAACAGATAAGCGATAAGATTGAAAAGATTATCGCTTCTGCCAATAAATTGAAGGCAGATAAGGTTGTTCAGAAACTTAAAGATCTCATCCCGGAGTTCAAAAGCAATAATTCCTCTTTTGAACGTTTGGACAAGAAAGAAGAAAGTATAATTAGCAAATAAAATTTCTACCCCAGATTATATGGAAAAATACCCACTGCTTTTATTAGTTAGTTTTTTAATCTTCAGCTGTTCCACCAAAAAAGAAATCGTTTATTTTCATGATATCGAAGAGCTTGAAGGATATGAAAATATCATGGACTATGAACCCGTTATAGAACCGAATGATGTTTTGAGAATAAACGTTTCCTCACTAAACGAGGAAGTTGTTAAACCATTTCAGCCCAATACTCAGGGGCAGCAAGGGGGAGCCGGAGGAGGCCAGAATATGTCTTTAACGGGCTACCTGGTGGATCCTGACGGCAATATACAGTTTCCTGTTTTGGGAGCTGTAGAGGTCGCCGGAATGAAACGGAGTGAGGTTCAGCAAGAATTACAGAGTAAAATCCGAGATTTTGTTACCGATGCAGTCGTAGATGTGAGAATTGTCAATTTTAAAGTCACAGTTCTTGGTGAAACTGGAGCTTCGAGAGTAGAGGTTAGTGACGGGCGTATTACCGTACCGGAGTTGATCGCTGAAGTTGGTGATATTGGCTACGACGGGAGAAGACAAAACATTTTAGTGATAAGAGAGAAAGACGGGGTGAAATCTTATGGAAGAGTGGATCTTACAGATGCAAATGATGTATTTAAAAACCCCTATTATTATCTAAAGCAAAACGATATTGTTTATGTAGAGCCTACTTACAGAGCTGTGAAATCGGCCGGATTTTTTACAAGTTATCAGGGAATCATTTCTTTGGGAACCACGATTATAAGTATGTATCTGCTAATCAATAGTCTCTAAGTTTATGGAAGAACTCAACGACTTCACGGAAGAGCAAGAAGAATCGAATTTTGATCTCAAGGCCGAAATATTCAAATATCTCACCCACTGGAAATGGATCGTTTTGGGACTACTGCTTGGAGTCTTAGCGGCTTATCTTTATAACCGTTATACCATCCCTAAGTATCGTAGCGAGGCTACCCTGGTTATTGTTAATGATGAAGAGAATACCGCCTTAAGCGCAATGCCTACCGGAGGTGGCTCTATTTTATCCTTTAATGAGGATGGTCTGGATAATCAAATAGAAAAACTGAAATCAAAAAGCCTGATCGAGAGTGTGGTGGATGAACTTGACCATAATATCTCCTATTTTATAGAAGGGAATGTGATCAAGGTTGAAACTTATAAAAGCAGTCCTGTTCTCATTGAGTTCATAACTCCGGATAGTATTATTAATAAACAAAGTGCTAATTTATTTATAAGTCCGTTTTCAGATACAGAATTCAGACTGGATGAAGAGAGTAAATCTTATAGCGAAACACATAAGATCGGGGAAGTAATTAATATTGATGGAGCTAAATTTACAATACTTCCGAGATCCGGGAATGAGGAAGGGGAGTTTAGAAATACAAAAACTGTAAATATTCTAATACAACCGGTACCAGATGTTGCTAGGGATTATCTTGCGAGATTGCAGATTACAAAAAAGGGTCAGGCTAAAGACATGTTGTCCCTATCTATGATACATCCCACAAGTGAAAAAACCGAAGACTTTCTGAATAAATTGATGGAAAGATTTAATGAGGAAGGAGTTAAGAATAAACAGGAGGTTGCTGAGAATACTACAAAATTTATCCAGGACCGGCTGGAAATGATCACTACAGAACTCGATTCGGTGGAAGGCGGGATTGCCGATTTTAAAAGGGATAATAGGTTGATGGATGTGGCCAGTACTGCTGGTATGTATCAGTCGCAATATACGGCCGCCGAGCAGGAAATCTTCAATCTTGAAACTCAATTGGCTTTAATCGAATCGGTAGAAGAATTATTGAGGAATCAGGGGAATTATGAGTTATTACCTGAAGCAGGAATTAGCGAAGGAGGAATTTCAGGCTTAACAAATTCTTATAACAGTTTGGTGATGGAGCGAAATCTTTATCTGAAAAATTCCACCCCGGAGAATCCTGTAGTACAGGTAATTACCGACCAACTGGATAGCTTGAAGGCAAATCTTTTTGAGAGCATAAGCAGCACGCGCAGATCCATAAATGTCAGGATCAATGAACTTAATCAGCGGGAAAACAGGGCCCAGGGTCAATTCAGTAATTTCCCGGGACTGGAAAAGGGGATGCGTAGCATAGAAAGACAACAACAGATCAAGGAACAGTTGTATTTATTCCTTCTTCAGCGTAGGGAAGAGGCGGCTATCAGCTTTGCGGCTACCGCTTCGGTTGCGCGGGTTGTGGATCCGGCCTATACCATCGAGGAACCCGTAGATCCAAAACCCTGGTTGATCCTTGTAGCAGGATTTGTTCTTGGCTTGATTATTCCTATCCTGATAATCTTTATTAAGAATTTTCTTGATACCAAAGTGCATCATAAGGGAGATCTTCATCCTTTAACCAAAACGATTCCTTTTTTGGGAGAGCTTCCACGGATTAAATCAGATCAGAATGAACTTATAGGTGTTAATGATCGCTCCCCATTAGCAGAAGCCTTCAGGATTCTAAGGACGAACCTGGCCTATTTAATTCAGAATAAAGGAAAGGAGCGGGGAGAGATTATTTTTGTAACATCTACCATTAAAGGGGAAGGTAAGACCTTTGTTTCTACCAATCTGGCTCGTACGCTTTCGACCACCAATAAAAAGGTACTATTAATTGGAGCGGATATTCGTAATCCTAAACTGCATAAGTATTCAGACAGGGCAGTGGAAGATAAAGGTCTGTCTGATTATCTGCACAACTATGAAGTAGGTATGGAAGACATTATTGTGCCCACCAATAAAAATGATATTTCGGTAGATATCATTATGTCCGGAGCGATACCTCCAAACCCCGCAGAGCTTTTTATGAGCGACAGGATGGGAGATCTGTTAAAAAGGGCCAGCAAGCTTTATGATTTTGTGATCGTTGATACCGCGCCAACTATGATAGTTACCGACACGCTTTTAATTAGTCCGTTGGCAGATACAACCCTTTACATCGTGCGGGCAGAGCATACCGACAAGAAAATTCTGGATTTCCCAAAAGACCTGAAGAACCAGGGGAAACTAAAAGGACTTGCAGTTGTACTTAATGATATTGATTATTCTAAATTCTCTTATGGGGCTAATTATGGTTATTCATACGGCTATGGCTATGGGTATGCAGCCGATAAGGAAAGCCGATGGAAACGTTGGATGAGAGGATTAAAATCCTAATTAAATAAAGCCTTGCTTTTTTCTATAACAGGTTCAAGCAATTGGACCTGTTTTTTATTTAATTTGATCTTCTCAAGTTTTTCGAGGTGTTCCAATCGGTGGGCGTCGCTACTAATAAAATCTATCATGCCGGCCTCCAGGAGTTGGTTTGCGGCTTTTTGCATTCCTGAACCATAATGCGGGGTAAGGGAGAGCATATTCATTTGAAAACTACAGCCTCGACCCTTGAGGTCTTTATATTTTTCCAGATTTTTAGAGTGGTAATAAGCATAACGCTCGGGATGGGCCAGGATAGGTTTTTGACCACTGGTTAGGATCTTAAAAAGAATCTCCTTTAAATTTATAGGAGCCTGAAAGTAAGACATTTCTACCAGCACATTGTTTCCGATGATGGGGAGCATTTTTTCTCCCTCCTCCAGGCTGTCCATCAAATGCTGATCCATCATATATTCTCCGGCTGCGGAAATGTCGATTTCCAAAGGCAGAACCGATTTTAATTTTTCCAGTGCCTTCCCAATAGTTTCCCTGGTATTGGGATAGTATTCCCCCATAACATGCGGAGTACAAACAAAACGCTTCACTCCGAATTCGCCGAATTTTTCAATCATCTCCAGAGAAGCCTCCGGAGTAGCAGCGCCATCGTCTATACCGGGTAATAAATGATTATGAAAATCGGTGAAATCCTCTAAAAGATCGACAAAGAATGTTTTTTTCTGAAAAAAAGAGATCATTTGGGAAATTTTGAGCAGTAAAATTACAGAATTTTAATTCATTTTAAGCATCTTTGGTAAGCCTTTAATCAGCTGCTTATGAGATCGATCTTTACTTTAGTTTTCTTATTTATTTTTATTTCTGAAAATTTGGCGCAAAGCCTGAATTATTCCGCAGAAATCAATGCTTCCGGCCTTATATACACCGAGGATGAATCTCCTTTTTGGCTGCATAGCAACCAGCGGGGAAGAATCGATGAACTCACTAATTTTTCCGGATGGATAAGCGGAAATGCTACATATAGTCTGGGAGCCCGATCATTCCTGGAGGTAGGCCTTGGCGGTCTCTATCAGGATGGTTATACCGATAAATTTCAGCTGGATGAAAGCTACTTGAGTTTCCAGACTTCCTGGCTGGAGATCACTGCCGGAAGAAAGCAGAAAACCGAATTATATCGGGGTTTAAGTGCTTCTAATGAAAATATTCTCTGGTCTCTAAACGCGCGACCTCTTCCGGGGATTCAAATTAAAACCAAAAGACCTGTTTTTATATCCGGTAACCGGGGAATTGGCTTTACGGCAGCTCTGGAGGAATATTTTATGGATGATGAGCGTTTTGTAGAAGATACACGATTGCACCACAAACGCTTTAGTTTGGTATATCGTCATTCAGAAAAGTTTGAGTTTTCAGCCGGATTGCAACATTTTGTGCAATGGGGTGGGGTTCATCCTGAGTTCGGCCAGCTTCCGGATTCTTTTTCAGATTATCTGGATGTCTTTATGGGGAAAGAAGGGGAAGATACCGTGGAAGGACAGGAGGCCAATGCCCTAGGGAATCATTTAGGAAGTTATGAGGTAAAACTTAAGACCCAGGTTCGTAATTTTAATCTGGAACTAATTTATAATCATTTATTTGAAGACGGCTCCGGCCGGGTTCTCGCCAATACTCCCGATGGCCGCTACGGCATCTATCTCGAAGATCAATACCCGGGAAAATGGGTTGACGCCATTATGTACGAACTTTATTATACCAGAAACCAAAGTAAAAACAGTCCCACCACCGATGGAGCCGATAATTATTTCAATAATAATCTTTACCGATCTGGATGGACCTATGAAAGCCGGATCTTAGGCGTACCTTTTATTGGTTTGGATGAGAACCGTTTCAGGATAAATAATAATAAATTGATCGCTCATCATCTTGGAATAACCGGGCTCGCTTTTGATAAACTTCCCTATAAATTCCTTGGAAGTTACCGCAAGAACTATGGAGCAAAAGCAGGTGGAAATATACCACAGCACGATATCCTTTCTACTTATCTTGACCTGAAGGTATATTCTTATCTTGTAGATGTAAGTCTGCAGCTTGGTGCCGATTTCAATACGATGAAATCCCCAAATTATGGAGCGGGAATTCTT
Organism: Salegentibacter flavus; assembly: GCF_900115145.1. Classification (GTDB taxonomy): domain Bacteria; phylum Bacteroidota; class Bacteroidia; order Flavobacteriales; family Flavobacteriaceae; genus Salegentibacter; species Salegentibacter flavus. The sequence continues at coordinate 36,641 of NZ_FOVL01000015.1, forward strand.
TTGAGTGCAAGCCTTCTTTAGGTAAATTTTCTAACTAACCGGATAAAACAAAATTATTGAAAAAATCATCTGCCATATTCACTGTAAGTAAAGATCTGAAAGTTCTGAGCTGCACCAAAAATGCCTTGCAGCTATTCCCGGAGATAACTTTTCAGGAAAATGAAGCAGAAAATCTACTTAATTACTTCCCCGGGAAACTTCACCACAGTATTACTGAATCTTTAGAAGCAGCTTTTGATGGCGGGGTTATTCGGTTTGAAACCGAAGTGAACAGGAAACAACAGGTCCTGTCCTTTAGTTTCTCTCCAATAATTTCTGAAGAAGGTATAATTGATAAGCTTAGTCTGGTTATAGAGGAGGGTTCAGGAATTACGAATGAAGTTGAGCATCAATTGAGAAACGTTATAGAATATTCCTCCTTAGCGATCTTTCTAAGCAAACCTTCAGGAGCAATCCTGGATATGAATGAAACTGCCTGTGAAATGTTCGGATATAGCCCCCAGGAATTTCAGAAGCTGGGTAGGGGAGGAATTTTTCTACAGGATAAAGCGCTTGAGGATACCTTAAGAATACGGGCTGAAAATAAAGAGGTTAAAAATGAATTAACAGGGATAAGGAAAAACGGTGAATATTTCCCTTGTGAGATGCATTCAGTGGTTTATAAAAATCACCAGGGCAAGTTGAGAGCCAGTACCGGAATCCTTGATATTTCAGAAAAAAAGAGGCAGGAGCAGCAGGCCGAAAATAGTCGGCAGGCTTTTGAATCGCTTTTTCATTATAACCCGGATGCGGTTTATGCTTTCGATCTGGATGGGAATTTCACCAGTGGAAATATGAGTTCCTTAGGAATGACTGAAATGGAGGAGGAAGAACTCCTTAAAAGCAGTTTCATTCCATTTATCGATGAAAGGGATCTTCAAAATGTTATGGAACATTCGAGAAAGGCGGCCATGGGAGAGATTCAGCGTTATACCACCCGTTTTATTGGCAAAAACGGGACTAAAAAGGTGCTGGACGTGACTAACTTCCCTATTTATGTCAACAATGAAATTACGGGAGTATATGGCATCGCGAAAGATATCACCCGGCAGATGAAGGCTGAAAAGAGGTTGCGGGAAGAACGCAATATGCTAAAAGCTATTATTGATAATATTCCCGATTACATTTTTGTGAATGATATTAAACACCGTGCAATTCTGGTAAACAGAAAATTCTATCAGGAGTTACTGAATGTTAGGTCTGAAAAAGAAGCCCTGGGATTAACCGCTTTTGATTATTATAATGAAAAGGAAGCAAGGGAGATTATTGAAGATAATGAGCGCGTAATTAATTCGGGAGAGTCGGTAATTAACCGGGAAGATGAGGTTCCTAATAAGGATGGTAGCCGGGAAACTGTGCTCTTAACCAAAGTTCTTTTAACCGATCGTGACGGTAATACAACCGGCCTGGTAGGCATTGCAAGAAATATAACCTCTTTAAAGAAACAAAAACTTGAGCTTGAAAGACTCAATGCGGAATTGGAAGTAAGGGCCAGGGAACTTTCGGTCTCCAACCAGGAGCTGGAGCAGTTTGCATATATCGCTTCCCACGATTTGCAGGAACCCTTGCGGATGGTTACCGGTTTTTTTAGATAGGTTGAAATCAAAATATGAAGATCAGCTGGATAAAAAAGCTGTGCAGTATATTGAAATTGCTCACGATGGAGCTTTAAGAATGCGGCAGTTGATCCTTGACCTTTTGGAGTTTTCACGTGCCGGGAGATTGGAAAACAAGCCTGAAAAGATAAATCTAAATGAATTGGTTGAGGAAATTCTCAAACTTCAGCAGGAAAGCATCAATGAGAAAAATGCCAGAATTATTTTTTCAGAGTTACCCGTGATAATCGCTGAAAAAACTCCGCTTAGGCAGGCACTAAGCAATTTGATTGGAAATGCGCTAAAATATCAGGCTTCTGATGTAATTCCGGAGGTAAAAATAGTAGTACAGGAAAACGATAAACACTGGCTTTTTGAGATTTCAGATAATGGCATTGGAATTGAAGAGGAATTTCAGCAGAAAATCTTTGAGATCTTTAAACGCCTACATAACCGCCAGCAATATTCCGGTACAGGTTTAGGGCTCGCGATCTGCAAAAAGATAGTTGAAAACATGGGAGGGGAGATATGGGTGGAATCTGAACCGGGTACTGGTAGTAGGTTCTATTTTACCATCTCTAAACAAAATTAGTATCTTTATAAATGCCCTAAATAATTTGATACCATAATTTGATAGTATTTCAATACCGTTTTTTTGCATGCTATCACCCGGTATTTTGCGTAATTCACTGAGCTTGACCTATGTTTAAGGAGAACGAAGAATTAAAAATTTTAGTAATAGAAGATAATTACGGTGATTTCGTTCTTATCCAGGAATATCTTACCGATGAGTATTCAAAATTTAAAATTAAAAGAGCCGAAAATTTTGAAAATGCGAGGAAACTTTTGGAAGATAACCGGGATTACAGCGCTATTCTCCTTGACCTTTCTTTACCCGATGTAGATCGTCCTGAAAAACTGGTTAAGGAAGTTCTGGGGCTGGCTAATTCTTCGGCTGTGATCGTGTTAACGGGATATGCTGATAAAGATTTTGGGATGAAAACTCTTTCCTGGGGGGTTTCAGATTATTTATTGAAAGATGAGATCACTTCCTCCATCCTGACCAAAAGCATCCAGTATAGCCGGGAACGTAAGCGAGTTAAACGGGAACTTGAGGAATCAGAGAAGAAATACAGAAATCTTTTTGATGCCAGTCCCCTGCCTATGTGGGTTTTAGATAGAAATAGTCTGGAATTCCTGAATGTAAACAATGCGGCTATGGAACTTTATGGTTATTCCCGACAGGAATTTCTGAAATTGAACATTAGGGAACTTTGGGCTGAAGGAGAAACTTTAGGGGAAGAAACCTGGAAGAAAAACAAAAACGATTTCTTTTCGCTTCAACTTAAACACCGCACAAAAAAAGGAAAGATTCTTTATGTAGATATTGAGACCAATCCTATAACCTTTGATGGTCGCGATGCAAGGGTAACCCTCGCCTCTGATATTACCGGAAAGGTGAAGGCCGAGAAGGACCTTTATCACAGTCAGCAACGCTTTAAAGCTCTTGTGCAGGATGGATCAGATGTGATAAGTATTATAGACGAGAATTTTCGGTATTCTTATATTAGTCCCAGTGTAAAAAATATACTTGATGTAAATCCTAAACAAATGGAAGGCAGGAATGTCTTTGAGTTTATCCATCCGGATGATGAAATAAGGATTAAAAAGTATCTCAAATTTGTCGGAAAAAAGAAAACCGTACAATTGCCCTCCTACCGCTATAAAGACGGAAAGGGAAAATGGCGCTGGTTGGAAACCATCATTAGTGATCTAAGAGATGATCCTGCTATTGACGGGCTTGTGGCAAATTCAAGAGATATAACCCAGTTTATATATCAGGAAAAGGAGTTAAGAGAAAGCCTGGAGCGGTATGATACAGTAGCAAAAGCAACCAGTGACCTGATTGTGGATTATAATATTGAAAGTGATGAATTGAAATTCAACGAAGCAATTTCTGAAATTTTCGGATATTCTGCGGAAAATACTGAATTCAATGGGAGCTGGTGGGATTCCAAAATTCATCCTGACGACTTTGGTCGAATCAAGGCTCAGGAGAGAGAAATGGTAGAAAGAAAACGAAAATTAATGCATTCCGAATACCGCCTGGCTTGTGCTGATGGGAGTTATAAATATGTGCTGGATCGTAGCTATCTTTTAACCGATAACTCTGGTAACCCCAAACGTATCATTGGTTCTATCCAGGATATAACCGATCGTTATAATTATATTAAAGCTATTGAAGATAGTAACGAACGCCTGCGTGAAATTGCCTGGACCCAATCACATGTGGTAAGAGCACCTCTTGCCCGTATTATGGGGTTGATAGATTTGTTGAAAAATCACAGAGAAAATATCGAAAATGTCACCGAAATTCTTGATAATATCTTAATTTCATCAAGAGAACTTGATAAAGTTATTCGAAAAATTGCTAATAAAACAGAAAAATAATTATCACTAAGCCCCCCCAGGCTACCAATCTACCCCCTATGAATTTAAAAATACTAATTATTGATGATGATGAGGTAGTTGTCTTTATTCAGAAAAAATTATTGGCGAAAAACGAGATCTCCAATAATCCCATGGTTTTTAAGAGTGTCAGCCCTGCACTGGATTTTATTGCCTCTGAAGATGGTAATAAGGAATTTCTGATCCTGCTCGATATAAATATGCCCGGGATGAACGGCTGGGATTTTTTGGAAGAATTAAGTAAAAAACCGGATAAGGACAGGTTTCACGTAATTATGGTAACATCTTCGGTAGAACAGAGAGACAAAGAAAAAGCCAGTAAATATTCTATGGTACGGGAGTTTTTGGAAAAACCAATAACCAACGAGTGCTGCAAAAAGATGAAGGATATTCCTGAAATAAGTCATTTTTTCGTAAAGGTTTAAACTTCCTTTTTCCGGGGATTAGCATCCTCAATTTTTTCCTGGGCCCATTCCTTTTCTTCTTTTCCTGCATCAGGCTCGTCCTGGAGGATCTCTGCCCTGGGTTCATAATTAAGTTTTATATACATCGGGAAATGGTCTGAACCAATATTCCGCTCCCGTGCGATATCCACAAGAGTAAAGTCATTGGTATGAAAAACGTGATCCAGGGGCCAGCGTAGCAACCAGTAATCGGCGTGGAAAGTATTGAAGAAACCACGGCCAATCCGGGGATCAAGTAAACCGCTCATTTTCTGAAATAACCTGGTAGTACGGGACCAGGCCACATCATTTAAATCTCCAATTACCAGAACACCTTCTTCACTGGTCTTTATATCTCTTCCCAGCATAAGTAATTCCGCATCCCGGTTGGTGGAGGTTTTACTTTCTGAGGGACTGGGTGGTTTTGGATGGAGGCAATGCAGATGAATTCGTGATTTTTCATCTAATCTGAAGTACGTATGAATAGAAGGAATATCGTCCTGTACAAGGTACTTGACTTCAGTTTCTTCAAGTTTTATTTTTGAATAAAGATGCATTCCGTAGCGATTATCCTGGGGAACCTTTTTTGTATACTTATAATCTACCTCAAGTTCTTCCAGGGCTTTTTCCCATTTCTTGTCAGATTCTAAGGTTAAGAAAATATCCGGGTCACGATCCCTTACGAGGTCGATGAATTTCTGATATGACCTGTTTTTCGTAAGAATATTACTCACCAATACCGAAACCAAACAGTCTGTATCGCTTCCTTTGTATTGCATGACCTGTTTTTTAGCGAGATAGGTGTAAGGATAGATATGTTTGAATTGGTAGCCCAGACTCAGGATCAGGGCAACAGTTGCGATATAATGCCAGGTTTCAGAAAAATCATAATATAAAACTGAAGCCAGAATCATAATCCCAACAAGGAAACAGATTTGAATCCTTGGGAAATCAAAGCCTCTTATCCACCATCGGTCAAAACGGGTTGCTGAGGCCAGACTGGGGATTAACATCAAAACAGTAAAAAACAAGATAATGATTTCAGTGATCTTCATATTCTAAAAAGTATAGGAATAAGCTAACAGTTTAAGCCTGTTCCATTTATATTAATAACACCCAATGCATTAAGTCCAAAATTATTAGCGTCGGCTTCTTCATAGAAATTAAATTTCTATTCAAACCTCCTAACTATAGTCTTAAATTTAAAGTATTTAAGAAAATAATAAAACGAAAACATAAGCTTTACTGAGAATAGTTTAACCATGGTTGTCTATTAACAAAAGTTTAATTGATGTTAATCATAAGGTCTTTTCGTTTGTGTTTAAAATGCAGTAATTTTAGAATATGAAGCAGCGAGAAAAAATGCAGGGACGGGGCTTTATCTTCAAAAAATTTGAAGAAGAGGCTAAAAGTCCGTTTGAAAACCTTTTTGAAATATTCAAGGAACTCATAACCCATACCTCCGGCGAACTGGATGAAGCCCTGGAATGGCTTAAGCAGTTGGATGAGGAATATAAGCTCACTACAGAGGATTATACTTTAGATGATTTTGTAGAAGACCTTAAAAAGAAAGGCTATATCAGGGAGGAAGTTGAAAATGGAGGTGGAATGACTATCACCGCCAAGACCGAACGCGCTATAAGAAAACAGGCCCTGGACCAGATCTTCGGAAAGCTTAAAAAAAGTACTTCCGGAAATCATCGCACTAACCACATTGGGACAGGAGATGAACATACCGGCGATTTCAGAGAGTATCAATACGGGGATTCCCTTGATCGGATTTCTATGACGGAGAGTTTGCGCAATGCGCAGATACATCACGGAATTGGCAATTTTAATATGACCGAAGATGACCTGGTAGTAGAGGAAACTCATTATAAGTCTCAAATGAGCACGGTGCTCATGATTGATATCAGCCATAGTATGATCCTTTATGGGGAAGATCGAATAACCCCGGCCAAGAAGGTTGCTATGGCTCTTGCCGAGCTCATTACCACAAGGTATCCTAAAGACACCTTGGATATCATTGTTTTTGGAAATGATGCCTGGCAGGTTTCTATTGCTGATCTGCCGTATTTAAAAGTGGGGCCTTACCATACCAATACCGTAGCTGGATTGCAGTTGGCTATGGATTTGCTGCGAAGAAAACGCAATACTAACAAACAGATATTTATGATCACCGATGGTAAACCGAGTTGTATTCGGCAAAAGGATGGCACCTATTATAAAAATCCTATGGGGCTCGATCCTTTTATTATAGATAAATGTTACAATATGGCTCAACAGGCAAGGAAACTAAAGATCCCTATTACCACATTTATGATCGCCCAGGATCCCTATCTGATGCAGTTCGTGAGGGAGTTCACTTATGCCAACCAGGGAAAAGCTTTTTACACCGGCATAAAAGGATTGGGGGAAATGATCTTTGAAGATTATGAGACTAACCGGAAAAAAAGAATAAGAGGCTGAAATTATTAAAAATCACTATGGAGAAAGACAAAATTAAAACAATTGGCGAACTTAAGAAGGCTGGATACAAGAGCAAGAGTATAAAAGAAGAGCTCAGGCAGAATCTTAGAGAGAAATTAAAAAAGGGAGAACCGGCTTTTGAAGGCATTTACGGTTATGATTACACGGTGATCCCAGAGCTGGAACGCGCTATTCTTTCTAAGCATAATATCAATCTTTTGGGTTTACGCGGGCAGGCAAAGACCCGACTCGCCAGGTTGATGGTGAATTTACTGGATGAGTGGATGCCAATAGTAGCTGGTTCAGAAATAAATGATGATCCTTTAAATCCAATTTCAAGATATGCCATAGAACTTATCAGTGGAAAGGGAGATGAGACTCCTGTTTCCTGGGTGCACAGGGAGGAGCGATTCTTTGAAAAGCTAGCAACTCCGGATGTGACCGTAGCTGATTTGATAGGCGATGTAGACCCCATAAAGGCTGCTAATCTGAAACTGAGTTATGCCGATGACCGGGTAATACATTTCGGGATGATCCCACGGGCAAATCGCAGTATTTTCGTGATCAACGAACTACCCGATCTGCAGGCCCGAATTCAGGTTGCTCTATTCAATATTTTACAGGAAGGCGATATCCAGATTCGCGGCTTCAAACTGAGATTGCCGCTGGATATGCAGTTCGTTTTTACCGCCAATCCTGAAGATTATACCAATCGTGGAAGTATAGTAACTCCACTAAAAGACAGGATAGGTTCGCAGATACTTACCCATTATCCCGAGTCTATTGAAGTGGCAAAAACCATAACCAGACAGGAGGCGAAACTGGATGAGGAACAGGAAAAGATGGTGCATGTGCCCGAACTCGCCAAAGATCTATTGGAACAGATTAGTTTTGAAGCCAGAGAGAGCGATTTCATAGACGGAAAAAGTGGGATTAGCGCCAGGATGAGTATCACTGGTTATGAAAATCTGCTGAGTACAGCAGAGCGGCGCAGCCTGAAGATAGGAGAAGATAAAACCACTCTGCGCTTCAGCGATTTCATGGGAGTAATTCCCAGCATTACCGGCAAAGTGGAACTGGTCTATGAAGGCGAACAGGAAGGAGCTGCGGCTGTCGCTTTACAGCTGATAGGGGAGGCAGTAAAAAGTTTGTTCCCCGATTATTTTCCGAAAATCGAGAAGCTTCAGAAACCTGATGAAATTAGTCCGTATGATGATTTAGTGGAATGGTTCTTCGATCAGAGTGGTTTCGAACTTCCTGACGAGATACCGGAAAAAGAGTATAGAGAAAAATTAGATTCGGTACCGGCTCTGGAATTATTGATTAAAAAACATCAGCCTGAGATCGGGGAAGAAGATAAATATTTTCTGAAGGAATTCTTATTATGGGGGTTGGTAGAATATAAAAAGTTGAGCAAACACCGCTTTAGCAAGGGTATTCAATTTAGAGATATCTATGGTTCCTATATAAACGGATTTTAATCGGATAAAATACAGGGAGTTGAATTCAGGTTTTTACAATTAGCCCCCTTTTAATTTATCAATAATTCAGAATATTTTCTTAATTATGAATTATCTGTATTTCTGGCTCTAAAGCTTAAGTTTCATTTTTCTTTCAGGTAAAAACCTGTACATTTATCACCGTATTGAAGAAAAAGATGCCAAAAATCAATCTTTATAAAAACCGCTTTTCCTTTATCCCAGTGGGGGCTGTTATTATTATGATTACTGGTATTACCCCGTTTGGGGTATTCTGTATATAATTTCCGCCACACGTACATCTGTACATTTTCTAAACAACTTATCTCTAAATTTAAAATTTCAATGATGAATGTCCTGAAATTCGGGGGATCCTCCCTGGCATCACCGGAACGTATAAAACTGGTCGCCGAAACTGTAGAAAAGCATCTTAAAAATGATTCAACCCTGGCTGTTTTTTCAGCCTTTGGAGGCGTAACCAACGATTTGCTCGAGATGGCAGAACTGGCTGCTAAAGAAGATCCTGCCTATAAAACAATCCTCGAAAAAAATGAAAAACGGCATCTTGATGCGGTAAGAGAACTTATTCCTGTAAATGACCAAAGTGCTGTTTTAAGCAAAGTAAAGACCGAATTTAATCGGCTTGAAACTTTGTATGAGGGCGTATATTTACTCAATGAGCTCTCCAATAAGACCAAACACGTGGTTTCCGGTTTCGGGGAAATTCTATCCTCGCTCATTATTAATGCATACTTTAAAAGTAAAGGAATTAATACCAATTTTGTGGATTCCCGGGAATTGGTGGTTTGCCGTAATAATAATGAAAAAGTGCAGGTAAATTATGCTAAAACCAACAGAAATATTCAGAACTATTTCTCCGGAAAAACTAAAGGTTTATTCGTTGCTCCGGGATTTGTAGCGAAAAACGATGATGGCGTGCCCAGTACCCTTGGGCGTGGCGGCTCAGATTTTACTGCAGCCATTTTTTCCGCAGCACTGAAAATCAAAAAGGTGATTATCTACACCGATGTGAACGGAATGTATACAGCTAATCCTATGATCGTGCCCCAGGCCTATTCCCTGGATAAGATATCTTATGAAGAGGCGATGGAACTTTCCCATTTTGGAGCCAAAGTGTTGTATCCGCCCACGCTTCAGCCTTTGCTTGAACAGCAGATAGAAATTCATATAAAAAATACCTTTAAACCTAAGGAGCCTGGCACCATAGTGTCTAAATCCACCAAAGAAAACTTCCGATGGGTTACGGGGATCACTCATATAGATTCCATAAAGCTTCTTAATATAGAGGGCAGCGGAATGGTTGGTATTCCGGGATTTTCAAAGCGCTTTTTCGAGGTGCTTTTTCAGGAGAATATAAATGTGGTGTTGATCACCCAGGCTTCTTCAGAACACAGTATTTGTGTAGCCGTTAAGGATGATGAAGCCAAAGCCGCCAGGGAAGCGCTGAACGAGGCTTTTGAGGTAGAAATTCAGAATAATAAGATAAAACCGGTCACTGTTGAAGAAAATGTGGCGATTGTTGCCCTTGTGGGTGACCGGATGAAAAGTCATCACGGGCTGAGCGGTAAAATGTTCAGTGCCCTTGGAAATAATAATATCAACATCAGGGCGATAGCCCAGGGTTCCTCCGAGAGAAATATTTCGGCGGTGATCGCGAAAAAGGACGTAAAGAAAGCGCTGAATACATTACATGAACAGTTTTTTGAAGTGCCTTCGAAAGAACTCAACCTGTTTATTACGGGAGTAGGGAATGTTGGCAGTAAGTTGTTGGCTCAGCTTAAAAAGCAAGAGAATTATCTTTTAGAAAAACTGAGGCTTAAAGTGCGGGTTTTAGGACTTTCCAACTCCAAAAAAATGATTTTCAATGAGGAAGGAATAGACCTGCAAAACTGGGAAGACGCATTAGAAAATGGACAGTCGGCAGATAAAAAGGACTTTTTTGAAAAGGTTCAAAAATTGAATTTACGCAATAGTGTTTTTGTAGATAATACCGCGAGTGCCGAAATCTCTTCCTGGTACAGGCATTACCTGGCTAATTCCATCTCGGTGGTGACCTGTAATAAGATTGCCTGTGCCGATGATTATGTAAATTATCAGGAACTTCAGAATCTTTCCAGAGAATATGGAGCTTCCTTCCTTTATGAAACCAATGTAGGGGCAGGGCTTCCTATTATAGATACCCTGAAAAACCTTGTGGCTTCAGGAGACCAGGTAAAAAAGATACAGGCAGTGCTTTCAGGAAGCTTGAATTTTGTCTTCAATAATTACGATGCCAGCTCACCTTTCTACAAAACGGTGGAAATGGCGATGAAAGAAGGCTACACCGAGCCCGACCCTAAAATTGATCTAAGCGGGGTAGATGTGGCTCGTAAGATCCTTATTCTTGCCCGAGAGACTGGCTTGAAACTGGAACTGGAAGATATTGAAAAGAAGAATTTCCTGTCTGAAGAGGCCTTGAATTCTGAAAATAATGAAGAGTTTTTTAAGCTGCTGGAAAGAGATGAAGAGAAGTTTAAGGAGATTTATAACAATGCTGAAAAGAATGATGCGCAGCTAAAATATGTAGCCCAGCTTGAAAATGGAAAAGCCCAGGTTGGTTTACAGGAAGTGGGGCCAGATCATCCATTTTATAATTTAAGTGGAAGTGATAATATCGTTTTATTTTTTACCGAACGATATCCCGATCAACCCCTTATCGTTAAGGGCGCCGGTGCCGGTGCCGATGTTACAGCCTCCGGAATATTCGCTGATGTGATTAGAATAGGAAAAAAATAAGCGATGGAAGAACTTAGAATTTTCGCTCCTGCAACTGTAGCCAATCTTTCCTGTGGTTTCGATGTCCTGGGATGCTGCCTGGAAAATGTGGGGGATGAGATGCTTATCAGAAAAAATGATCTTAGGGAGATAAGAATCACAAAAATTACCGGACAAGAATTACCTCTGGAATCCGACAGGAATGTCGCCGGGGTTGCAGTACAGGCCTTGTTGAAAGAAGCTAGAAGCACTCAGGGTTTTGATATTGAAATTGATAAAAAGATCAAAGCCGGGAGTGGAATAGGAAGTAGTGCGGCCAGCTCTGCCGGCGCGGTCTATGCCGTAAATAAACTCCTTGGTGAGCCTTTCAGTAAAAATGAATTAATAAAATTCGCTATGGAAGGTGAGCGGTTGGCCAGTGGAAACGCCCACGCCGATAATGTAGCGCCCGCGCTGCTTGGAGGTTTTAGCCTGGTGAAAAGTTACGAGCCCCTGGAAGTCTTAAAACTTCCCAGCCCGCCCGAATTACGAATGGTGATCCTCCATCCTTTAATAGAGATCAAAACCCGTGATTCCCGGGCGGTGATCAGACAAAATGTTAGTCTGCAGAAGGCGATATTCCAATGGGGAAACCTGGCAGCCTTGGTAAGCAGTCTTTATACTGAAGATTATGCATTGCTGGGCAGAAGCCTGAAAGATGAAATTATTGAACCCTTTCGGTCTATTCTTATCCCACATTTTGATAAATTAAAGGCCATTGCTTTGGAAAATGGAGCTTTAGGTTTTGGGATTTCCGGGTCCGGGCCATCGGTTTTTGCAATGTGTAAAGGAGAGGAGAATGCCGAAAATGTTAGAGGTAAACTTGAAGGCTTTTATGCCGATAAAAATATCGCATTTGAACTTCATCTCTCAAAGATTAATACTCAGGGAATAAAAGAATTATCATGAAATATTTCAGTTTAAACAACAGGGAGAATACCTCAAGCTTTGAAAATGCTGTCATAAAAGGCCTGGCATCGGATAAAGGACTTTATTTTCCTGAAAGAATTCCGCAGTTACCAAAAGGCTTTTTTGATAAGATCGATGAATTATCACAAATGGAAATCGCCTTTGAAGTGATAAAGGATTATGTTGGAGACGAGATTCCCGAAAATGAGCTTAAAGCGATCATAGACCAGACCCTGGATTTTAATTTTCCGGTTGTTCCTGTAGAAAAACATATTGGGGTCTTAGAACTTTTTCACGGTCCAACCCTGGCATTTAAAGATGTTGGAGCGCGGTTTATGGCCGGATGCCTTGGTTATTTTGCAAAAAAAGGAAAGCTGGGAAATATCACTGTGCTTGTAGCAACTTCGGGGGATACGGGAGGAGCAGTAGCGAATGGTTTTCTTGGGGTTGAAGGAATAGATGTTGTGATCTTATATCCCAAGGAAAAAGTTAGTGGGATTCAGGAAAAACAGCTTACTACGCTCGGGCAGAATATTCGCGCCCTGGAAGTGAACGGGAGTTTTGATGATTGCCAGGATATGGTAAAACGAGCCTTTCTGGACGAAGAAATTCAGAAGAAAAGACAATTAACTTCAGCTAATTCCATAAATGTTGCTCGCTGGTTACCGCAAATGTTTTACTATTTCCTTGCCTGGAAACAATTAAAGGATAAGAAGGAGGAATTAGTGTTTTCTGTGCCCAGTGGGAATTTCGGAAATATCTGCGCTGGACTTATGGCCAGGGAAATGGGCTTACCAATCAAGCATTTTATTGCCGCCAATAATACAAATGACGTGGTAACGAGATACCTTGAGACCGAAAAATTTGAGCCAAAGCCTAGTGTACATACAATTTCAAACGCGATGGATATTGGAAATCCCAGCAATTTTGTTAGGGTGCTGGAGATCTTTCAAAATGAATTTAAAAATTTAAAGGAAGCTCTTTCTTCCTATAGCTTTGATGATGAAAAAACCAAAAAGGCTATCAAAGAGGTTTACCGGAAGGCTTCTTATGTAATGGATCCACACGGTGCTGTTGGTTACCTCGGATTAAAGGAATTTTTAAAGGAAAACCCGGAATATTATGGAGTTTTCCTGGAGACTGCTCATCCGGTTAAATTTCTGGAAACGGTTGAGGCGGCAATTGGGAAAAAAATAGAAATCCCTGATAAGGTTAAAGTCTTTATGAACAAAGAGAAGCGTTCTGAGGAAATCAGTAATTATGATGATCTAAAGCAATACTTGCTCAAATAAAAAAATCCCGGAAGTCGAAACTTCCGGGATCTTCATTTAAATAAGGTTCTTTAATATTTGGCGGGAGCTCCTTCTTTTGGCAGGGAGTTTTCAATAAATTCCCTGATGTCATCATTGGCATTCTTAAGGTCTTCTGCCCTTAAGTACATCATATGGCCGCTTTTATAGCCTTTAAAGCTTAGGCGATCTTTCATTTTTCCACTCTTGTCAAGCTGCCACATAGAATATTTTGCATTGAAATATGTGGTAGCCCCATCAAAATAACCTGATTGCACTAATACATCTAAATTTGGGTTTTGGGCCATTGCCTGTCTCAGGTTCTCTCCGGTATTGTCTCCGCTGCGATCCCAGGGGTGCACAGGACCAAACATAAAGTACTTCAGATCTGTCTTGAAATTAAGTTCTTCCCTTAGATAATGGTTTATGGCCGGGGTGAAAGAATGTAACCAGGAAGTAAGTTCAGAATTGTAATCGGGTGAATCGCCGGCTTCTCTGGCATCGAGGCCAAGGTATCGGGAATCCAGTCTTCCCACAGTGTAACCGCTGTCTTCACGTAAAAGCTCTTTCCAGAAGTAACGTATTGGTACTTCAAGATTATTCTGCAGGATTACTTTTTCAGAAATACCCGAATAGTAAGCCATTTTCTCTGCGGCTTGTTGTTTTTTACTGGTTTCGGTAAAACCTCCTTTTATCAATACAGGCAAAAGTTCGTTAATGGAATATTCTTCTACCTCTGCGAGCAGGTCTACTAATTCCCTGTTTTGTAATTCCTGCGGAAGAGCATTATGATACCAGGCTGCGGCGGTGAAATATGGCAGACGGTTAGCCACTTCTACCGGCCCTTCCCTGTCAATTCCTATTTCAGTAGGGGATACCAGGATTACCCCGTTAAGATACATCCACTGACTATTTTGCAGTTCCAGGGCCAGGCCCGAAACCCTTGTGGTTCCATAGCTTTCTCCGATAAGATATTTTGGAGACAACCAGCGATTATTCCTGGTCATAAAGGTATTAAGCCATTCGGCCAGGTATTTTATATCGGCCTTTACCCCGAAAAACTTTTCCCGTTCTATTTTTCCTTCTTTATCTGGGATAGGACGGGAGTAACCGGTGTTCACGGGATTTACATACACGATATCAGCAACATCCAGAATAGAATGTGGATTATCCTTTATTCCATAAGGCTGAACCGGGAAGCCTTCATCATCTATTTTTAAAACGCGGGGACCGGTATATGCGATATGCATCCATACTGAAGCCGAACCGGGACCTCCATTGAAAGAAATAACAAGGGGTCTGTTTTCGGTGTTTTGTATGTCACTACGTTTATAATAGGTATAATAAAGGCTGGCGATGGGTTCTCCGCTTTCGTCCCAAACGGGTTGAGTTCCCGTAGTGGCGGTATATTTAATGTTTTGACCCTTAATACGCACCGAATGTTCTGTAACTACGGTGGTGTCTACGGGAATTTCAACTTTTTGGGCGTAAATTCCGAGGGTAAAAAAAAGGAGCAGTAAGGTAGAGATATGTTTCATGAAATCAGGTTTTAGTTGAATTTAAACCGAAAATACACTGATTCGATGAATCCTACAAAAACTAATTCTATTAAAACTTAATCGTCTTTCCTGGAATTGAGATTTTCATCCTTAAAAATGATGATATAGCTTAAGTAAATACCCATTACTGCTGCGAGTAGAAAAAACACTATCGCCAGGCCTGGGTAACCGAAAATAGTAAAGTCTGAAGGGACCTGCATCAGCATTGAAGCTCCAATGATCATCGCGGCGATTATCAGGCCCAGGGTGATACGGTTGGCTACTTTTTGAAAACCATCAGTAATACGTTGTTCATCTATGGCATCAATATTTAATTTAAACCGGTTATTGGCCAGATTATCTGATATTTTGTTAATCCGCTCGGGTAGGTGTTCTGCAAGTTTCTTGGTTTCCAGCACAAAGGAAAAGAAGTTTTCTGGCTTTAATTCCTCATACATCTTCTTGCGCATAATCTCATTCACGTGCTTCCTGATCGCTTGTTTCAAATCGAAATCGGGATCCAGCACCGCAATAATCTGATCTATATTCAGCAGAATTTTTCCGAGAATATTCACCTCTACAGGAATATGAATATGATTTCTGGCAGCTACACGGTTAAGCTGAATTAAAAGCCTTCCTGTTTGCATATCTTTAGCAGTACTGGTTTGGCTATCCATCACCAGGTCGCTTATCTGTTTGTCGAATTTTTTTACATCGGCCTTGTCCGGGTCAAATTCGCTCATGTTTAGCAAAACATGGGCTGTATCCTGCCCGTTACTCCGGCTGATTGCCATTAATAGTTGAAGCAGGTCTTCCTGTAGTCCCGGGGTAAATTTAGCCACCATGCCCAGGTCTATAAGGGCAATCTTATTATCACTGGTAAACTGGATATTTCCCGGGTGCGGGTCGGCGTGAACAAAACCATCGTTTATTACCTGTTGCAGATAGGCTTCTACGAGTTCGTCAACAATGGGGCTATAATCTACTTCCAGTTGCTTCAAGGGTGAAATGGAGGTTACCTTCCTGCCATCTATGAAATCCATCGTCAGCACTTTGGAGGTAGAATAATCCAAAATAGGTTGCGGTACGATGAGGTTTTTGAAGTGTTTTAGATTTTTACCCAGAGTAAGAAGATTTGTGGCTTCCCGGTCATAGTCAAGTTCCTGCAAGAGAATTCGCCTAAGTTCTGCAAGTACATTATCAAATGCATAGCGCTTGGCTACCTGACTGTGTTTTACGGCCATTTCTGCCAATTCCTCCAGGGTATCCAGATCTTCTAAAAACTTCTTCCTTATTCCGGGGCGCTGGATCTTTACTGCTACCGGTTTTCCGGAACGCAAAATAGCCTTATGCACCTGTCCTATAGAAGCGCTGGCCAGTGGTTTTTCTTCAAAAGTTTCGAATGCCTTTGAAATACGGGTTCCAATTTCCTTTTCAATAATTCTATGAACATCTTCATATGGAATTGGGGGAACATCGTCCTGGAGGCTTGCAAGGGCTTTTAAATAGTTGTCTGGAAGCAGGTCGGGTCGGGTAGAAAGCAATTGTCCCATTTTAATATAGGTTGGCCCCATATTTTTGAGATCTTCTACTAACTCTTCGGGAGTCTGGTCGTAGTCTGTTTCCTTATCCTCATCTTCGGGTACATCCTCCATGGCTGAATTGGCTGTTTGGTGGAATAATTCACTATTCCAGTATTTCAGCATAAATCCAATGAACTTCCTATAACGTTCCAGGTTATCGGGGAATACAGACATAAGTTTTAATTAGGTTGATTGTTAATTAAAGATATCTATTTAAAATCTTACCCCCAATAACAAGTGTTTTCAATTGTTGTTTTTTGGGAAATATTTAAAACATTAAGGGGTAATTCTCTTCAATTTCACCTTAAAAATTTAATAAGAAAGCTCTTTGTTAAGTTTGTAGATGTTCTGGGGATGTCCAAAAATGTATAGCAGGTCGCCTTGTTCAATAACGGTATCGGGTCCTATTTCAGTAAGATAATGCGTGTCACGTTTTATAGTAAGTATGGTTAAATGGAATCTTTTTCCAATCCCGGACTCCTGAATGCTTTTACCTACAATACTTCTGTTATTTTGCTGAACGCTTATGGTTACGATTTCTTTATTGGGAATATGTAAATGCTGCAGGAATGGCCTGTGTGGTTTTTCCTTGAGGGAAGTTAGCATCTCATAATCTGAAGATCGAATGTTATTGATGAAATCCTGAATCTCATTATAAGGTACCAGATATTTTTTTAACACTCTGGTAAAGATCTCAATTGAAGTTTCAAATTCCTCCGGAATCACTTCGTCTGCCCCTAGTTTCAGATTTTCTTCTATTTCCCTTACGTACCGGGTTCTCACGATTATAAAAGCAGCATTGGTAAAACTCCTGATATTACTAATTATCTTTTTGGTAGCTCCGGGATCAGAAATAGCAATAACCACTACCCGGGCTTCGTGAATACGTAGGTGTTTAAGAATTAATGGATTTGTAGCATCTCCATAGATTATAGGTTCCTCTTTCTGCTTTGCCTTGTGAAAAGCATCGGGATCTATATCTACTATTAAATAAGGAATTTCAGCATTTTTAGCGGCTTTAGAGATATTTTCACCATTTATACCGTAACCCACGATAATCAAATGGTCTTCAAGCGGCTTTTTTGATTCTTCTTCAGTAACAGAAATCTTCTTTAAATGGTCCAGCCGTCTTCTCACCGGTGCCGGCATAGGCGCCTTCAGTAGAAAATAAGTTATTTTAGGTGAGGCCGTAATCAGGAAAGGCGTTAAGCCCATACTTATTATTGAAATTGCCAGAAAATATTGGTAAATATTGTCTGGAATGAGGTTATTGTCTACCCCAACCCCGGAAAGTAATAAAGAAAATTCCCCGACCTGAAAAAGGCTGAACATCGTCATGAAAACAGTGCGGGGCGGATATTTTAAAACCAGTACGGTTCCGGCGATTACAATCATTTTGAGCAACACCACCCCAATAACAAAAAGCACGATATAGGTTATATTTTCTATGAAGAAATTAAGGTTTAAAAGTGTTCCTACTGAGATAAAGAAGAAACTGATAAATATTTCCCTGAAGGGAAGCACATTGGCCGTAGCCTGGTGAGAATATTCGGATTCTGAAATAATAAGTCCTGCAAAAAATGCACCCAGGGCCAGAGAGAGGCCGGCGGAAGAGGTAAGCCAGGCAATAGCAAAAATAAATACTACAACCGTTAGAATGAAGAGCTCACGGCTTTTGGTTTTAACCACCATAGAAAACACCTTGGGAACAATATAACGGGCAAGCAGATAAATCACAACCCCTAAAATCAGGAATTTAAGAATGAGGATACCTACTGTCTCCAGAATATTATCTGATGCTCCGGCCATCAATGGTGTGAAAAGCATCATTGGTACCACAATAATATCCTGAAAGATCAATACCCCCAAACTTATGCGTCCATGTGGTGCAGAAATCTCTCCTTTTTCCTGAAGTATTTTAAGAACAATGGCCGTACTGCTTAAGGAAAAAAGAAAACCAACAAATACTGCCGTATTTAAGGGTAATCCCATGAAATAGGCAAGAGTAGCTGTAATTACAATGGTGCCGCCTACCTGAAGACTTCCTCCCAGGAGCACCGTTCGTTTCATAGTGATAAGTTCCTTTAGCGATAACTCAATACCAATGATAAAAAGCAGAAAAATAATCCCAATTTCTGAAAGCAGCTCAACCTCATGCTGACTGCTAATAAGGTTAAAGGCATAAGGTCCCGCGATAATTCCGGCGAGAAGGAAACCCAATAAAGATGGCACTTTCATTTTCTGAAACAGCAGAATGATCAGGATTGAAAGTCCAAGGATTATAACAATATCCTGTAAAATAGGGATTTCCATTAATGTTGGGAGTTGGTTGGTGTTGTGTGCCTAAGTTAACAGATTTAGGTGTATATCTAAAATAAAAAAGCGACAGGTTTCCCTGCCGCCCTGTGCTTAAATTAAAATCTATTAACCTTTTAACCAAGCTTCACGCAGTTTCACCTGCGCATTATCATCGTCTTTTTCAATAATTCTTGTAGAAGTAGTAGTTGGTTGATGAGTTTTGGCAGTTAAGCTTAGTTCCTCACCGTCACGCACTACTACAAAAGTAACCTCTTCGTTGTCTTCCCAGGATTCGGCAGTCATTACTAAATTGTATGCAGTCTGTATATTGTATTTCTGGCCATTTACAGACTTTAGAATATCGCCTCCTTCTACACCGAGTTCATCAAGGAAAGAATTAAAGCTGATATTCTCCCTGAAGAAGAGCTCACCGGTGTCTGGGTTGCCATCGATATAAGGAGTTTGCCCGGCAAGAAAATAGCCCGTGTTGGTTTCATATTCTTCTTCAGTTAAACCTACTTTTTCAAAAATTTTATTGTAAGGAATAGGAGTGGAGCCGGTTATATAATCATCAAAGAATTTTTGAATTTCAGGGTAGGATAATTCTACAATCACGTTTATCAGTTCGTCATCTTTAAACGGCTTGTCTTTTCCATATTTTTCAGAAAGTCTCTTCATAAGATCAAGAAGGCCGGTCTCGCCCTTGCTTAATTCTCTTAACCTGATATCCAATGCCATCCCTATCAGGGCTCCTTTTTGATAGACATTGTAATAACTGTCTTTATATTCCGGGTCAAGGATGTTTTTACTCATTTCTGTAAAGGGCATAGTATCGTCAAAATTCTGAGATACCTCGATCTTTTCAGACATCCGGTTGTAAAATTCTTCGTTATCGATTAGCCCCTGGTTTATCTGAAATAAATTCGCGAAATATTCGGTTACTCCTTCATACATCCAAAGATGCTGTGACATTTCAGGATCGTTATAATCGAAATAATGGATTTCTTCAGAATGAACATTCAAAGGCGTAAGGATGTGAAAGAACTCGTGGGAAACCACATCGGTCATCGTTTCCTGAAGCTGTTCAGGTTGCATCATTTCGGGAAGCACAACTACCGTTGAGGTATGATGTTCCAATGCTCCAAAGCCACGCGCATCCTGTTTCTCGGTATCAGAAAGATACAGCAGAATGGCATATTTCCCAGTGTTGTCTATTTCTCCAAGAAATCTCTTTTGAGCCGAGATCATTTCTTCTATTCCCGGCTTGATATCTTCTGAAGTATATTTTTTGTTGGGTGAGTATACATTTACCAGTACCTCCATGTCCTCAACCATAAAGGAAGTGGTATCTGGAAGAGAATACATTATCGGGTTATCTATGACTTCAAAATAACGATTCAGCAGGAAGATATCGGTTTGATAATCTGTTTCAACTCCGTTGTTTATCTCTGCAAGGCTTAGGGCTGTTCCCGGAATTATGGTTTCAGGACGGGTTATTTCGAGTCGGTATGGTTCTTCACTTAAGTTTTCAAAATAGCCAACAAATCCGTGAAGGTTGAGTACAAAATTTTCATTTTTGGCTATATTGGTTCCGCTGGGGGAGAACACGCCTTCTTCGCCTTCAATATCATAGGTGTCGTTTACGAAATAGGTGAGCTTATCCAATTCTGTTGCATTTGAAATAACCCAGGTGTTTTCATTCTCCCGGTGAAATTCCATTTCATTGCCTTTATAATCCAACGCTGTGAAATCTTCAACGAGTTTTCCATAATCATCGTTGGAATAAGTACCGGGAACGGTTTTGGGAATGTAGAATCTTATTTCCTCTCCGGTCAACCTATCGGGGTCAACACTTACCTTTACCTTATCATTGTCAACGTTAACCAGATCCAGGCTTGCGATAATTGGTTGTTTGGGTTCAGGTTGAACCTGAGTAGTTTTACAGGAAATTAGAGTACCCAACAGGGCAAATGTGTATAGAATTTTTTTCATTATAAAAACCAGCTTTTTCCAATTAGACTAAAGAAAACCTAAAAGGTTACATTTAAGAAGTGAATTTTTGCGAAAACATAAAAAAAACCACCGTAATCAAACGGTGGTTTTTCAGAATATTAAAATGCGATTATTCTCTTATATGGCCTTCGCCTAAAACATAATATTTATTAGTCACCAGTTGTTTTAATCCAAGGGGACCACGGTGGTGAAGTTTATCGGTGCTAATTGCCAGTTCTGCGCCCACACCCATTTGTCCACCATCGGTGAAGCGGGTAGAGGCGTTATGGTATACAGCGGCACTATCTACCTGTTCCATAAAAATTTTGGCTTCTTCCTTATCGGTAGTGATGATTACGGCCGAGTGACCTCCCGAATATTTATTAATCTTGTCAATAGCCTTGTCTAATCCGTCAATACTACCGAGTACGATCTTCATTGCAAGGAATTCTTCATACCAGGTATCTTCGGATGGAACTTTTTCCTCGTCGGATAAGACTTTAGAAACTTCCTCGTCTACAAGAATGGAAACTTCATTTTCCCTGAACATTTCCTGAAGCTCTTTCAGTTTATCTTCGTATCCGGGAATGTTCCTATCGATTAGTACCTTATCGAGAGCATTACAGCCGGAAATCTTATCGATTTTGGCGTTAAGCATAACCTTTTTGGCGGTCTCGAAATCGGCATTTTTTGAAACATAAAGGAAATTGTTTCCACGACCACTAACAAGTACAGCTCCTTTGGCGTGTTCTTTTACGAAGGCGATCAATCGTTCGCCACCACGGGGAACAATGAGGTCTATGTGTTCCGGTGGGTTTTTAAGAAATTCCTGGGTTGCTTTGCGGTCTAATTTCAGCATTTCGATCCAGCTTTTATCCAAACCGTTTTCCTGCAGAGCTTCGTGCCAACATTGTTCAAGGATCTTATTGCTGTGAAATGCTTCTTTTCCTCCTTTTAAATAGATCTTATTGTTTGCTTTAAAAGCCAGCATCGCAGCTTCAATAGTTACATCGGGTCTTGATTCATAAATAATCATTATGGTACCAAAAGGAGCTGTTTTATTGGTTATATCCAGCCCTGTATCCAGGCGTCGATGTTCTATGGTTTTACCCACAGGATCTTCCTGGTCCATCACCTCCTTGACAGATTGGATCATAGAATCAACCTTTTTCTCGTCTACGATAAGCCTGTCGTACATAGCCTGATCGCTTTTTCCGAAGGCTTCAAGATCTTTCTTATTAGCTTCAATTATTTCTTTACGCTTTTTATCCAATATTGTC
This sequence comes from Salegentibacter flavus, assembly GCF_900115145.1. Taxonomy (GTDB): domain Bacteria; phylum Bacteroidota; class Bacteroidia; order Flavobacteriales; family Flavobacteriaceae; genus Salegentibacter; species Salegentibacter flavus. The sequence goes on from NZ_FOVL01000015.1 coordinate 58,837, forward strand.
ATCATGGATTGCAGCACATTATTTTTAGTTTTTGTGTCTATCAACTTCATATTGAAATTTTTAAATTTTATTATTTCTTTAGTAACCGGGAAATTATGCGGTAAACTTTGTTCCCACAGGTTTTCCGGCCATTATATCGAGTATTACATTAGGACGTTTTCCATTAGCGATATAAGTAGTGATATTCTTAGCGGCCGTTCCTTTAGCGATTTTAATCTTGGATTCCATTCCGCCCCGGCCTTCACCTTCACCTTTATCAGATTCCTGAACGTATTTTTCTACATCCTGGTCGATTTGAACCTTGTTCAGTTTTTCTGAATCTTCATGATCAGGGTGACCAGTATAAAGACCTTCGGTATCACTAAGGATGATAAGGGCATCTGCCTGAATTAATTCTGCAACAAGACTTGCGAGTTCGTCGTTATCAGAAAACATAGACATAGTTACAGAAACCGCATCATCTTCATTGGCAATAGGGATAATTCCCTCTGATAGTAGTGATTCATAGCAGTTTATCATATTTTCACGGTGAATTCCCGGACTAAAATCTCTTTTAGTAGCGAGCACCTGCGCACAACGCATTCCAAAATCGTGGAATATACTATAGTAATGACGCATCATTCGTGGCTGTCCTACTGAGGAGAAAACCTGTCTTCTTTTTGAGGGATCGGTAATCTTTACATCTCCCAGGATTTCTTTCCCCGCAATGGCAGAACCTGAGGATACAAGTACCACTAAAATATCTTCTTCATATAAGGTGGCGATTTGTTCTACAAGATTTTTTAATATAGGTTGTAAAATTCTATTGTCTTTGTTGGTCATTACATTAGTTCCAACTTTTACAACTATTCTCTTTTTTTCCATTTCTATAATTTTGAAATAAAATTTATTCTTACTCCTTTCCCAGTTCAACAGCTCTGTCAAAGGCGGCATAGGCAGCATCTTTAATAAGCTCTTTAACGTTGTTGTCTTCCATGGAATCCAGGGCGGCCCGGGTTGTACCTCCTTTTGAGGCTACGCGTTCCATCCAGGTTTCCGGAGATAGATCAGATTCATTAAATAGCTTAACCGCTCCTTCAAAGGTTTGGCTAACCAGTACTTTGGAATCATTTTTAGAGAAGCCCATTTTCAGAGCTGCTTCAAGCATAGATTGCATGAAATAGAATACATATGCCGGCCCACTTCCTGAAATACCTGTGGAGGCATCAATAAAGTTTTCAGTTTCTACGTGAATAGACTCTCCAGTAGTATCCAACAGGTTCCTTACCATAAGTAATTCTACACGGGAAACTTCCGGAGATTCGGTGTAAGAAGTCACTCCTTTTCCTACCTGTGCAGGAAGATTAGGCATAGATCTTACCACTTTCTTAACTCCCAGGCCTTCCTGGATCTTAGAAATAGTAACTCCTGCCATAAGAGAAACAAAAATTTGTTCATCATTTACCATTGGCCGTATTTCCTCAAAAAGACTGTCGCAGTGATATGGTTTTACCGCTAAGAAAACGACATCGGCATCGGGTAGACATTCCTCGATATCGTCGTATACATCAAAATGGTCTAATTTGCTTAAGCTGGTAATTATATCAGCAGATTTATCAAAGATCATTAAGTTTCTGCGGTTTAATAAACTAGACTTTGCCATTCCTTCGGCATAAGTTAGTCCCATATTTCCGGCTCCAATAAGTAATACTTTCATGTATTGTTTTTTTGGTTAATTTTTAAAGTGGCTTTTCAGCCCGTTATTATTTAAAACTGTCATGCTTGGCACAAAGACCATGCAAGCTTTTATATTTTATAGTCTTTGAAAGCATTCCTGATAGTAATTTAAAGTATTTTGAGCGCTTTTATTCCTGAAGAAAAGTTAAATCTGATTTAAATTTAGAAATATAATCGGAGGTACAATATAAAAACACCCTGCTAAACGCAAGGATAGTAAAGCTTTGGAAAGGAGCCTGGATTTGGGTTTTTGGAGTAATTTACTGAAGTAAATGTGTTATATAGAAAACCCATTTTGTAATTGGATGGCATTATTGAGTTAATTGATGAGGCATAGATAAAATTTATTTAAAATTTAAAACCTGCAATAATGGCAGAGTGAGATTGCCTGATTAGTCACGAAAAGGTTTTCGTATTTTAGGTTCATCAGGGAAGGACGCCATCCCATTTTAGACTGGAAATCAACAAATCTACATATTGTTTAATGGTTCTCTTTACCCTTTTCGGGTTTTTTAGGTCGATTTCTCCCTGCCATAAAAGTTCCCTTTGGCGGTTTTCAGGAAGAGTATAAATCGAAGTTTCAGTATGGTAAACCTTTGTATCACTGTTGATATCATCTCCTTGGAAAATTCCCTGGTTAGCATAGTAATCGCTCTTGAAACTTCGATAACTCCCTCTTAAACTATATAGACTGTTGCGTAAATCTTTATGTGATTCAACCTGGACTATTTTACTTAATAAAACAGTATTGTAACCTTCTTCCAGTAAATATTTTTCCAGGTTGTTTAACTGTTGTTCAGTATTTTCTCCCGGTGTAAGTTTTCCATTTAATACTGAAATACTAGTCACCGCTTCCACATCGTGTTTTTTAAATTCTTTCTGAAGTCTGGTCTCAAAGGATTCCCGGAATTCTGTAAGCGGAGTCATCCCTATTACCAATATTTTCTCAATTTTAGGTTTTTCGGCTCGATATGGGGAATGCGATTCCACCAGGCGCGCTGTACTACAGGCTGTGAATAAAACAACATAGAGGAACCAAAGAAAATATCTCATCTAGTTTTTTTGACTTATTAAAATTACGAAAATATAATCATCTCTATTTCAAGAGCCTTTTCTGCTTTTGTTTTTTCAGGGCACCGGAAACATTTTCAAAAATATCTTTCTTTAATTGCTCGTAGGATTCTGAAAAGGTGTTTATTTCCTTGAGAAGGGCTCTATGTTCTTCCTTATATTTCTTTTCTTCTTCCGGTTGGTTTATTCCATCTACTAATATATCCAGCCCGTTTGTATGTTTTGAAACCTTCTCAGTTAAGTTCTTCATCTCCTTTTTCGATTTCGTTAGCCGGTCAATCAGGGCATTGACCTCTGTGATTAAATTAGATTCAATAATAGGTAAGGTGTATTCCCTCAGCATATCTTCAAAAAAAAGATGTTCATCTTCGTAAAAAGCAAGGCTTGAACTCCATTGTTGTGCACTATAGTGCATTTCTTCAGGACTCTTCCATTCGATGTACCTGAAATTTTTTTGATCCTTCATGACTTTAAAAATTATGTGAATAATTACTCTTTTGTGATCAATAGGTTTCCGGTGTAATTGAATATCTGCGACTGCAAATCTTTAAAACCGGTAATGAATTTTGTGAATTTTTCCTTCAACTCTGAATGTTGCCTGCGGTAAAAACCCTCACAACTAATATCATCGCATTCCCTCATGCCATCAAGGTCGTATTTGTGATTGTGGACCTCCTGGTTTAATATGAAAATCCCGGTACGATAGGTCTCCAGCTTTTTTTTAAAATTTTCGAACATTTCATACATATTGGGCTGGCTGGCCTCAAAAATATCGGCAAGCAGGAATTTTGTAAGAAAACGGATGTGCTCTGTCGTATTGAAGATTTCGTGTAGCCAGGCATCGGTTTCCTTTTGCAATTCCTCTGTACTTTCATTTCTGTCGTTGTATCGGTATTTAAGAGAAGTTGCCATAAGATTTAAAATTAGATACTCCTAAATTTACAACAAAAAAGAGCCCCATAAAATGATAATTATCAAAAGATTATAAACTTTTAGGAAGCAGAAAAACTTTCATGAAGTTCTGGACTTGAAGTATTCCATTTATACACATCCTTTAATTTAACTCTTAAGGCATCCCTGGAGTGTGGTTCGCCATGAACCAGAAAAACCTGCTCTGGTATATTTTTGATTTCGCTAGTCCATGCCAGAAGTCCCACCTGGTCGGCGTGAGCAGAAAGACTGTCTATATGTTTTATTTTAGCATTTACCTGGCAGTATTTGCCAAAAATCTTAATCTCCTGGCTGCCTTCAAGAAGCTGTCGTCCCCTTGTGCCTTCAGCCTGAAAGCCTACGAGCAGCACGGTGGTTTCAGGTTTTTCGAGGTAATATCTCAAGTAGGTAAGCACCCGGCCACCTGTAACCATTCCGCTTCCGGCAATTACAACTTTAGGGCGGTTATAGTCTATGGTTTTCCAGGTATCTTTATAAGAGGTGATTATTTTAAAATGCTTCTTCATCTCCCGGAATTCATTTAAATCCAGTTTATGCCATTGTGGGAAGCGTTCAAAAACGTCCAGCACCTCATTTCCCATAGGGCTGTCAATAAAGATCGGAATATTGGGAATTTTATTCTTTTTATAAAGCTGCCATAGTTTAAACATCAGGCTCTGGAGACGTTCAACCGCGAAACTGGGAATGATAAGACTACCGTTGGTGTTAATTACATTTTCAATTTCTGAACTTAAAATTTCATCTACATCCTCCACAGGATGCCGGCGGTCGCCATAAGTGCTTTCCATGATTAGATAATCTGCCCATTGAGGCCGCCCGGGAGGTTCAAGCAAAAGATCTTGTTCCCTCCCAATATCACCCGAAAAAACCCATAATTTCCCAAAAATATCTAATTCTATGAAGGTAGCTCCAAGAATATGACCGTTTTTTATAAACCTGGCCTTTATGTTTTCTGAAAGCGTTATCCAATCTTCGGGTTCTACTTTTTCGAATAAAGTGATCGCTTTTTCGGCCTGTTCGATATTATAAAAAGGCAGGGCGGGAGAATGGCTGCTAAAATCTTCTTTATTGGCCTTTTCAGCATTTTCCTCCTGAATTTTGGCGCTGTCCCGTAAAATAATTGAGGCGATTGCCAGGCTAGGTGAAGTTCCTAAGATCGGCCCATTAAATCCCTGCATAACCAAACGGGGTAAATACCCCGAATGATCTAAATGTCCGTGAGTGAGAAGAACTGTATCAATATCCTTTGGGGGAAAAGGAAAATCTTTCCAATTTAGTTTTCTTAATTCCTTAAGTCCCTGGAACATCCCGGCATCTATCAGGATGTTATACTCCTGGGTTTCCAACAGGAATTTTGAGCCGGTAACTGTTCCCGCTGCACCATAAAAACTGATCTTGACTTTATTGCTCATATTCAGGTTTTACATAAACTTTGCATTTCCTCTAAGATGTGCTTTTTGCGGGTGGAAGAAATTCCCAGGTGATCGAGGTAAAAATCATCGTTCACCAGTTCACGACACAGCACCACATCCCGACTAAGCAGGAATTGTTTTTCACGTTTATTCAGAAGAACAGATACGGTGATGGGATATAAACCGGATTTATCTATACGTTCTTTTAAGCTATTTCCTTTAGGATAATCCCAACTTAATAGTTTTAAGCCTACACATTTGGCATATCTGGTGGCGTCTTTGGTAAACCTGGTATTGGTCACTACCCAGCCCTCAGAAAAGAAAAATGGATGATTCTTTTTGTCCTTATTGAAGTTTTCAATATCCCGAAACCGGGAATGTATATAAAGTGGAACCTTCACATCACAGCTTTTTCCAGGCGTACCGTGAAATTTACACTCCATTAGTAAAGTTTCTTTCTCCTGGGTGGCGATAACATCTACTTCGTGCGTTACACAGGCGCCTTGAAAAATATCGCTGACTTCCACATCGTAACCACTATATTTTAGCACCGCTCCTACAAATTTCTCAAAAGGGAAACCGGTTGGACCAAGCTCATAAATAGCATTTTTTAATTTATAGCGGGAAGCAAGAAGGTGATCCTTATTTTTTAATAATTTGAAAGCCCGATTATAGATCTCTTTGGTTGAAATTCCCTGATAGAGTTCCTTCCTGAGCTTAGAAAGGATCTTTTCAATCACTTCCTGGCTGGCACCGGCGCGACCAAGAGATGCGGCAACCTTTTCTTCAGAAAAAAATGCTTTCTGCCCGGAGGCTTTTATTATTTTTAATTCGGAAGAATCCATAGGTTGGGAATCCGGCATTTAATTTACAAAAATTAGAATAAGCGCGGCAAATATCTGGTTTCCGGAAGCACCAAAATTGGAACCTTCGGTTTTTTTGAAATCTCATGTAAGATTGACCTGGAGAATATCTTTTTGAAGAAACCGGGTTTCTCCCTATTCAGTATCAATAATTGGCTGCCACGACTTTCGATAAAGGTAATGATACCTTTGGTGACCGAAATATTGGTTAAGGTATGGAAACTGTGCGAGATATTCCGAAAAAGATCCTGCAGATGATCTCTATTGGTTTCCTGCTCTTCATCTAATTGTTCGTGCTCCTGAATGTATAAAACCCTTACCACTGCAGAAAACCTGTTGGCAATTTCGCTAACGTAATTTACCCCCGCCTGGGAACATTTGTAGCGAAAATTAGTGGCAAATACCACCTCCTTTTTAATGTCGGGAACAAAGAGGGCATTTTCCGGAACAATTAAAACAGGGCAGGTATTACAATTATCTGAAACGTGAATGGTGTTGCTTCCAAAAATACGATTTTCAGGATCTCCGGAACCTTTGGTGCCCATTACCACCAGGTTGATATTATACTTTTCTATAGCCCATTTAATAGCTTCGGTAACGCTATTATACATGGAAATAATCTTGAAATGGTGATTTGGATTTTCATTCATAAGGCTAAGGCCATCTATAAGTTTTTCCAGACCATTTTTAGACTGTTCATGGGCAAGATCGTAGGCCGGTTCACCAGGTTCTGGAACCATTATGCTGGTAGTGGTAAAATAATCTGTCTGAAAAGCATTCAGCAGGTAAAAGGTGCAAACATCTTTCTCAAACAAATGAATGCTATACTCCAGAGCCTTCCATGCGTTTTTGGAGAAATCGGTGGGGACAAGGACATTTTTCATAGTTAAGAAGAATATTTCCCTGAAGGAATTACCAGAAATGGAACTTTTATATGAAATCCTATTTTATTGATCACAGGCCTAAAAAGCAGGTTTTCAAAGAATGAATGTTTGTTGTTTATCATCACCAGCATATCTGTAGGGTGCTCATTCTGAAAATCATAAATAGCTTCGGTAAGCGCTTGTTTTTCTTTGCTGTAAAATTGATGCTTAACCGAGTCCATTTGGGTAGCCAGCTTTTTCTTATTCTGTTCTTTTTCCGGAGATAATTCTTCTTTAGTCAACACATGAAGGATATTAAGCCTGGAATCATAATTTTTAATTATATCTTTTAAGAGCTGAAGTTGCTGGCTACTGTAATCCAGCTCATAGTCTGTAGGGAAGAGAATGTTGTCTGGGTTGGTATATTCATATTCTGAAGGGATGGCCAGAATAGGACATTTTACTTTCTTTATAGCCTGCACGGTATTGGTTCCCATCAAAACCTCCTGGGCCCCGGTAGCGCCTTGTGTTCCCATTACCACGAGATCTATGTTTTTTTCTTTTACCTGGTCTTTTATTTCCTCGATCAAAAGATTGAAAGCAGAGATTAATTCAAAGTGATGTTTTGGGTTCTTGTCTTTTGAAGTAATGCGTTTTTTTACCTTTTGCAGCCCTTTTACTGAATTTTCCCGGTAAATTTCTTCCAATCCGGGTTGGGTTGTGCTATACAAAATATATTCCGTGTCATATAAAACCGGAGTAAAGGTATTTAACAGATAGAAGGTGCATTCTTCATCCTTGAACAAACTCACCGCATATTTCAGGGCATTAATGGAGTTTGTTGAAAAATCGGTGGGCATTAATATTTTTTTCATCGCATTAGGTTTTAGGAGTTAAACACATTCCCGGTTAAAATTCTGCAGAACCAGTAAAGGAATTTTAGGATTCAAACTTATCTTGTCTAATGTTCCTTCAAACAGTATATTTTCCAGTTCGCTATGCCTGGAGTTAACCATCACCAGGATATCTATTTTGTGCTTTTCAATAAAATCCATGATAGTAGGCACTTTATCTATACCGTCTACCTGGTGTGTTTGGAATTTTATATTAACAAACTGCTCTTTCAGGAAGTTAAGATTATCTTTCTGCCTGAAGGATTCTACCGGATATTTAGAGATATATAAGGAGTGAATTTCAGAACCGAATACCCGGGCAATTTCGCTCACGAGTTTTAGTTCCCTTTTTTGGTAAGGAACCAGGAAATTGGTGAGGAAGAGGATATTCTCTGGAGTATTGTATTGATAACCCGCAGGAATACTAAGAACCGGGCACTGTACGTACTTCATCACCAGTAGGGTATTGGTGCCAAAACTTATATTTCGGTCGTCTGATTTTCCCCGGGTACCCATTATACACAAATCAGCGTTTTCTGAATCTACAAGATCATTCACCTCGTCTACCAGGGCACCAAATGAAGCAACTTTATGAAAAGTATGATGAGGATTAGGAGCTATTTCCCTAATTTTTTCAAGGGTTTCTTCTAGTTTTACTTCGGCGTGGTTTAAAACTTTTTCTTTAAGCTCATCCATAAGGCTTCGGCTTAAAATAGTTTCATCGTTATAAACCTCATCGGCATAGGCGTGAAGGAGAAAAAATTCACAGGTTTCATATTTCAGCAACTCTACTGCGTATTTAAGCGCATTGAAAGCATTTTCTGAAAAATCGGTTGGAAATACTATTTTTCTCATCTTTTCCTTAATTTGTATATACTCAAATTTAACAGAATTAAGCCTTGGAAACTATGACGAAAATCAGTAAAACCCCCTGTTTATAAAATCATTATGAAAAGGATAGCGGTATTTAGATGATGTTTATCATTTTTTTATTTCAGGCTGTTAGGTATCTTTAATTATTAATTCATAAAACTGAAACGATGAAACCTATTCGCCTATTTCTTATCCTGCTGGTGCCATTTTTTATGGAAGCCCAGGAATTAAAAGACCTTAGTTATGTTGGATCTCTCCATGAGGGATATGCTCCGGTAAAAAAGAATAACCAGTGGGGTTTTATTGATGCCTCAGGAGAATTAGTGGTTGACTTCAGAAATGATCTTATTGAAAACGAAAAAGTCTCGACGGCCCGTGATCTGGGGGTTGCTACTCAAAAAGTGCCGGTAATGCAGGAGAACAGAGCCATAATTAAAAAAAATATCGATGGGGTAAATTACTATGGGTTTATAGATGAAACCGGAAAGGTGGTAATAGAACCTGAATTTCTAAATGTGTCTTTATTCAATGATGGGAAGGCCCTGGCCCTGAAACTTGCAGAAGAAGAATTGGGGAAAAATCCAGTACTGGGAAAAAGAATGATTTCTTATAAATACGACGTAGTATTTATTGATAAGGATGGAGAAGTTTTACAATATTTATCGGGACCATTTCCCGTTTCGGTTTCTAAGAGGAACCTCCGGGAAGCGCCTCCAATTACGGCCAGGATCCTCACAGACAACCTAATAAGTGTTCGGGGACCTGATAAAAGCTGGGAATTATTTACACATTAAAAAAAAAGGGGCGAAAATTTTCACCCCTTTTTTCTGTCCATTTTGGTCTAAGAAACCTTAATGGTCTTTTGTTTTTTAGAAGTTTCGGTTTCTTCTTTTTTCTGAAGGTTCATTTTAAGAATTCCGTCTTTGTAACTGGCCTTCACATCTTTTTCCTCATCAATACTATCTGGTAGACTCATAGAACGGGAAAAGCTGTTATAATTAAATTCTTTTCGTACAAATCCTTCTTTCTCTTCTTCAGATTTCTCTTCTCTCTCTGCAGAGATTGACAGGATTCCATTTTCCATTGTTATTTTGAAATCATCTTTTTCAAGGCCGGGGGCGGCCAATTCGATTTCATAATCTTTTTCGTTATCCTTGATATTCACAGCAGGGCTGAAATCGAAATCTTCCCCATTAAAAATGCGGTTTAAATTATTCAGTTTCCTGGTGTCCATCAATTCAGAAAAAAACGGATCATCGGTAAATAAGGAGGTGCCCCACATTGGGCTTCGGCGTTTGTTGGATTTAATTAATGACATAATATTAAAATTTTAGAGTTAATAAATTACCTTCCTAAGGTATTTAAGAACAACTTGTTGGGGAATGATAAATATCAATTTTAAAAAAATATTGAGATTTATATTAAAATGGATAATACTCCTCCATGGGTGAAAAAATAAAAAGCAGAAAACTAAAAATTTCCTGCTTTTTATTGGAGTACTTTGTCCACTTACGTAATCATTAAGGATAATTTAATCCTCTATAAATCGTTAAATCCGCGATTAAACTGTGAAATATCAACTCCAGAAATTTGATCTTTTTTTTTGCCCTACAAATACTCAAAACCAAACTTATATTTTGATTAGTACTAAGATAACAGACTTGTAATTAAAAATAAATGATATTTCTCATCTAATTAAATTTAACATTTTTTCTAAATTCCGGGTCTCAATTTTTTGCTTGGTCCACAACAATTAAGTTTAAACCGTTAAAAACGGCACTCATCTATTTATTTCCCTCTATTTCGCCCGCCTTCTTAAGCGCGAACCTGGTGAAAAAAGGTGCGGTAAGTTCAAAAATAATGGTGGAACCCAGGATGATATTGAGCAGGAGCGGTGCTATTTCCTGCATCCCTGGTTGATCTGAAGCCCTGATGGCAAGGCCAATAGCTACGCCAGCCTGCGGAAACAAACAAAGACCTAATAGCCTCCGCGGCTGTTCTGCTGCCCCACCAACCAGCATTCCTATATAACTGCCCGTATACTTTCCGGCAATTCTTAAGATGACGTAGGTAAAGACTAAAAGAGCCGATGAAAACATTATTTGCAGCTCAAAGTGGGTTCCGGCAAGTGTGAAGAAAAAAATAAAGACCAATTCTTCAATATGTTTAAGAGGGAGTATCCATTCTGCATGTTTTTTTGGATAAAACATGACGGAAACAAAACCAAGGCTCATACAGCTTAGGAGCATAGAAAATGCAAACAATTCAGATAAACCCAATACCAAGAGTATAAATCCTAAAATAGTTACCAATCGAAGCTCTTCTTTCTTTAATCTATTTCCCAGGTACCCCAGTAAAACACCAAAGATACTTCCCAATAAGAGTGCGCCACCTATTTCTTTTAGCCCTTCCATGAGGCTACTGGAAAAACCTCCTTCGGTCACCGTTCCTAAAACAAGGGTAAAAAGAATTACTCCAATAGCATCATCAATAGCTATTACACCCAGCAAAGTATTGGTCATTTTACCTTTAGCTCCATATTCTTCTATAATGCCAAGACTGGCGGCAGGGGCTGTTGCGGTGGCTATTGTACCAATTATCAATGCCAGGGTAAAATCGATCTCCTTGAGAAAACCAAAGGCCGAACCAAGAATCCAAAGTCCCAGAGCAACAAAGATGATGGCTCCTAAGGACTGTCCCAGGACAGCTGCCATTATTGTATTCTTTTGTTTTTTCAGGCTTTGAATATCAACCTCAGATCCAATAATATAGGCAATGATCGCCAATGCAATATTTGTGAGAAAAGGCGACCAACTCGCAGTGGAAAAATGGAGTATGTCTCCCAGAATGCTTGGAGAAAAAATGGCCCCAATAAGAATGTAAGCTACTACTCTTGGGAGATTCACTTTTTCAGCAAGAAGTCCGGCGAGAGATCCAACACTAAGCAGAACCCCTAATATAATTATCGGAGAAAAATTTTCGTACATCGCTAAGCTTTTTTCACTTTTTAAAAGCTATTGTACTAAAGTTAATCATTTGAAGTGATGATTCCTTGTAGATTAGCTGGAAAGATGATAATCTAGTAAAAACAGAAACAGGAGACCAAAGTCTCCTGTTTCTTTAAGAAGGTATTAAAATTATTTCTAATTCATGTGTGATACCAGTGATCTTACGCGAAGTAAAATTTGTGTATCGATTAGATAATATTCCTGATACCTTCTCATTTTGATTTTTAACATCAATCAAGTACTTAAAAATCAAATTTCATATTTATTATTTAGATCGGCAGTTAATTGCTGCTTTCTAAGGTCTAAATTACCAATTTTGGGATGCGTAAAAAATGACATTTGTCAGGTACTTGATTTTTAACAAACTATTAGCAAGCACATATTAATCCCGGGGTAATTCGTTTAAATAGAAACAGGAGAACAAAGTCTCCTGTTTCCTAAGAAGGTATTAAATGTATCTTCTAACTTTTTGATCGATACCAGTGATCTTACACGAAGTAAAATTTATGTATCTAGTTGAAAATATCCTTTGATACCTTCTCAATTTGATTTTTAACTCCAATAAAGTACTTAAAAACCAAATGCTTATATTTCATTATGAACGACAGTTAATTACTGCTTTATAAGGTCTAAATTACCAAATCTCTGAGCCGGGAAAAATGACAATTGTCATCTTAAGATTGTTTAACAAATAATTAATAATCTGGTTGTTCTACTTAATACTGTTCAGTTTCTGCATATTCAGGATCTTAATGTTTCTCCCTTCAATATCTATTATCCCGCTTTTCCGAAGACTTGATAAACTACGAATAAAACTTTCTGTAGAAATACCTGCTACACTGGCAAGATCGGTTCTGGAAATTCTGATGCCTTCCCGGGCGCTCTCGGGCATAAGTTCGGCAAACTGTCTTATAGTGCTGGTAGTTTTTCTTAAGACCGAAGCATAGGCCATTTCAAGAAGATGACTTTTTAAAATGGAAATATTATCAGATAACAACTGGGCAACCTCCATGGTTAAATGCTGACTGGAATTCAGGATTTCCTGAAATTTAAGGCTCGATAGTCTGTAAAAATAACTGTTTTCCAGTGCTGTGGCCGTCTCCGGATAAAAAGAAGTATCCATGAAATAATAAACTCCAAAAACATCTGAATTTTTATAAAGCCCGGTAATAAGCTCCTTGCCATACTCATCCATTCGGTGAGTTTTTATTAAACCATATTTAATAAGGTATATATAATTTGCATTTTTAGCTTCCCGGTAAACTTCCCCATTCTTCTCAATTTCCAGACTCTCTCCCGCATGTTCAAAATAGGTCTTTAATTCATCTAAAGTATTAATCTGATGATTTTGCGGAGTTTCGGTTTTCTTTTTTTGTGATTTTTCATGTTTTGATAAGCGGGTCTTTATTGCGCGCAATAGGTCCTTTTCGAGGAAAGGCTTGGTGAGATAATCATCGGCTCCCATATTCATCCCTATTCTTATATCTTCTGCTTCAGATTTAGCCGATAAAAAAATGAAAGGTATCTCCCGGGTTTCTCCATTCTGGTATAAACTTTTTAGAAGTTGATAACCATCCATAACCGGCATCAATATATCACTGATTATGAGATCGGGTTTAAGGCGTATCGCTGCTTCCATCCCTTCTTTCCCATTTTCGGCAGTGAAAACACGGTAGTTTTCCATTTCCAGGAGTTCCCGGATGTTTTCCCGCAGAATCTTGTCGTCTTCTATTATTAGAATTTGTTTCATCACAAAAAATATTATTAGGTGCATGCCTAAACATAAGTCCGGGGGTGAAATCCGGTAGGGGGGGCGAAAAACCAGGTTATACTAAATGTTCTGAGCCTCAGAGTATAACCTGCACATAAATATACACAGAAAATGTTATAAAATTTCGTAGAAATTAAAAATTTCTGTTGAGCGATTCCATCAGTTGAACTTAAGCTATTGTTGGGTTTAACGGAAATTCAATTTTAAATGCTTTGGAAACTCAGGCCAGTCCTGATTTTTATCATTTTTTAGATAAACCTAGCGCAGTATTTTTATAGATTTTAAGGCTAACTAATATAGAATTATTTTAATTAAGCTGCCTTCCTGAATCAAAAGCTTTTCGTAAATTTAATAGGTACAAACACCGTAAAACATGGGAAGAGATATCCATAGCTATACCGCCGATTCTTTTTATATTCATTTGGGAAAATTGTTCTATGCCATTGCCGCGGCCGATAAGGTGGTAAGGGAACAGGAAGTAAAGACTCTCAAGGAGATCGTAGAAAAACAATGGCTTAAATACGATGAATTCGAGGATGAATTTGGGACCGATGCCGCATACCAGATTGAGATATTTTTTGACTGGTTGGATGAAAATGATCCGGAGCCGGGAGAGGCTTATTCAGATTTCGAAGATTATTATAAAGAACATCAGCGTTTATTTACGCCAAAAGTGAAACAAATGGTTTGGAAAACAGCCGATGCCATTGCTGCTTCTTATGCAGGAAAAAATAAATCTGAGCTAATCCTGCTCTCCAAACTAAAATCACTCCTAAAACATTAAACCGATGGTTCCTTATACCTGCCAAAGTTGTGGAATGCCCTTTACCAAAGAAATGCGTGGTACCAATAGGGATAAATCTTTCAATAATGATTATTGCATTAAATGTTTTAAGGATGGTGAATTTACAAATCCTCATTTAACGCTACATCAGTTGGAAATTCAACTCCTGGAGATGGCTGAAGTACATAACGGGATTTCCCTGGAGGAAGCACAGCAAATCATTAGGAAACTACCTGAGCTTAAGCGTTGGCGAATGGAGAATATTTAAGGATTAATATTCTTAAACCCCACCTTGCTTTTCGCGATTGGAACTTCCCATTTTATCATTTCTTTTAAAAATTCATCTATTTTTTCTACCACCAGTTTCTCTGTAATAGCTGAGGGGGGATAAATACCCATCTCCACCATATCATTTTCTACAGGCATCCAGTTTTCCGGAAGAGGAAAGACGGTGAAAATCTCTATATCTCCATTATACATTTGGGAAAACACTAAAGCTCCTCCCTGCAGAAACCGGTATGTGGGAATTTGATTTGTTTTCACCATTAATTCCTGCGGAAAGGAATCGAAGCTTATGTTAATGGCTTCGTTTGTATGTATCCAACTTAATCGCTGCACTTTCCACCCGATTTCATATTTTTCCTCTGCTTCGCTTAAAACTTTATTGATAAGGTCTTTTACTTCAGTTTCCCATAGTATGCGTTTGTTTAAAAGGGTGTGGATGGAGGTCTTATATTCGTTTATGCGTTCCTCAAGATGTTCAATTTTCATTTCAGAACATTTTAAAATTTCTCATTGAAGCTTAATAATGGTACTTCAATACAGGATTGCATACGTTTAACCAAGTCTCTGTGAAGCAAACTGCTTTTTTTGGTATCGGGTTTTCGTTCCAGCATAACTACCATATCAGTATCCAGATTTTCAATATTTTCTTTCAGAGACTTCAGGATATTATCTGAGAAAATTATTTTAAACTCGATATCTGAGTACTCAACTTTTTCAGCCAGATTCTTTTTGAACCATTCCAGTAAATTCTTTGTCATTGTTTCATCCTGATCGCTCACATGCAAAATGATTAACTTTGGTTGTACGGGATCCAGAAGGCCGAGTAACTCTTTTATATTAATTATATCTTTTTGCTCAAAATCTGTGGTGTAAACCACGTTTTTAAGTTCGGTGAACACATAATTTGGTGGCACAGCCAGTAATGGGTGGGGGGAGAATTCCAGCATATCTTTTGTAGAACTTCCCAGAAAAAAATCTTTGAAGTTGCCCGAGCCACAAGCTCCCATTATAAGTATTCTTATTTGCATATCCCGGGTGAAATCCATGATACCTTTTGTCACTGAAGAAGCTACCGTGACAGCTACCGTAAGGTTTAAATCTGAAAGGTCCTCTTCTAAATGTTCGCTACAAAATTCTTTCAGTTTAGCCTTTAGTGCAACCCGGGCTTCTTTTTCGTTATTTTTTTTGGTCACTTTCAGTTCTGAAGGTGTGGCAACGTGTAAGGCGATCACATCGGTATTGAAGACTTCACCTAAAGCCATGGCATATTTCAGTGCAGCTACCGAATTTTCAGAAAAGTCTGTGGTGTAAACAATCTTTTTCATCTCATAATAAGTTTACAATAAATTTAAGACCAGATATTTACATAAATAATGATATTCCTCAGCTTAATTAAGGTTCGTTTGCTTCGGCCTCTCTTGCTTTTTGCCTTTCCAGTCTTCGGAAGTATCCACGGAAAAAGAAGTTATGCTTGAGAGCTTCCATATTTTGATCGAATTTATGAGTGGCTTCCTCTATATTCTGAAGACTACTGTCCAGGTGGTTCACGAAAGAAGTATCTGTAAGCATAAAGTTTATCACCCCTTTTCCGGTTTTAATTTCAGAAGAAAAGGCACTGATGTCATTGGTGATCTTGTTGATCTCAACTGCCGAGGAATCCAGGTTGGAAAGGGTCGCCGCGAATTTCTGAGCAGAAAGACTATCATTCAGCATAAGTCCGGCGAGGCTTTCGTCAAAGTTCACCTGGGACAATAAGTTATTAAACCGGTTGACACTGGTAATTGCCGATCTTGTACTTTGTCTTAAATTGCTGATGCTGTGTTTGAGGTCTTCAGCCATCTCATTATCTTTAAGCAAAGCTCCGGCAACGCCTTCTCCACTGTTAATAGAATTGGTGATTTTTAGTAAATCGGAGGTAAGCATTGCCGCATTTTCATTGGTTCGGTTTAAGGTAGAAAGCATATCGGCAGTAGCTACCTGGCTAATGGATTCCAACGTGTCTCCCTGCTGTAGTGCACTGGATCTTGGGCCTTCTCCTGGTATTATATTTACTACCATACTTCCTACCAATCCATCTGAATTGATGGTTGCCATGGCATTTTTTTTCATTTGATTTGCAGTTTCTATATCCAGAAACATATTTACAGCGATACTGGTGTCGTTTACCATAACAATCTCTTTTACTGTTCCCACATCCAGCCCGGCAAATCTTACGTTATTTCCCACCTGCAAACCATTTACATTTTTAAATACCGAAGTAACCTTAAGGCTTTCCCCAAAAAGATGTTGGCGGTTACCTATAAAGAAAATCGCCAGGGTGAAAATGATTAATCCGCTAATTACGAAAAGCCCAAGGCGCAGATATTTTGATGATTGTATTTTCATAATTTTTCTATTTAAAAAAGGCCATAACTTTTGGATCTTTCGAGGCCGATAATTCTTCAAAGCTACCTTCTGCATAATTAATTCCATCGAGTAACAGGATCATCCGGTTTGAAATTACCCTTGCACAATCTACATCGTGCGTAATTATCAGGGATGAGGTCTTATATTTCTTCTGTATATCCAGCATAAGCAAAATAATTTCCTTTGCGGTAATAGGATCCAAACCGGTGGTTGGTTCATCATAAAAAATGATTTTGGGTTTAAGAATGAGGGCACGTGCCAGGGCAACACGGCGTTGCATTCCACCGGAAAGCTCGGCAGGCATCATATTTATGGTATGAGGAAGTCCTACGTTATTCAGGGCTTCTAGAACCAGTTCATCGGTATTCTCAAGGTCGAATTTATGGGTGTGTCTTCGCAGAGGAAACTCCAGGTTCTCTCTAACCGTCATTGAATCATACAGGGCGCTTCCCTGAAAAAGGAAACCAATATCGGCCCTTAGTTCATCCAGTTCCTGTCGTTTCATTGTTGAGATTTCTCTCCCCAACACTTCCACTTTTCCGCTATCGGGTTCCATAAGACCTACCAGACATTTGATCATAACCGATTTTCCAGAGCCCGATTTTCCCATAAGCACCAGGTTTTCCCCTTCTAATAGCTGCAGGTTAAAGCCGTTAAGGACTTTGTTCTCTCCAAAGCCTTTGTGGAGATCCTGAATGTTAATCACCGTATTTTTAGTTTCTTCCTTCACGACAATTAGGGGTAAAAAATATCGGTTATAAAAACGGCTATAAAATCTATAATAAACAAGAGCATAGAAGTGAAAACAACCGCCGAATTTGAGGCTTTTCCTACCCCGGCGGTTCCTTTCTTACTATTGTAACCCTTAAAACATCCAACCAGGCCAATGGCAAAACCAAAAAAGAAGGTTTTTATAGTAGCCGGAAAAAGATCACTAAACTCCAGGGTATTAAAAACCTGGTTAAAATAAAGGGTAAAAGAAACATTGCCTTTTAAATTTTCAACCAGTGCAGAACCAAGGAGGGCTATAAAATCTCCCAAAATCACTAAAATCGGGATCATAAGGGTAGTGGCAAGAATACGGGTTACTACCAGAAATTTAAAGGGATTGGTCCCTGAAACTTCCATCGCGTCTATTTGCTCTGTTACTTTCATAGACCCTAATTCGGCACCTATTCCGGAGCCAATACGTCCTGCAAGTATTAGAGCAATTACTACCGGGCCGATCTCCCTTACAATAGATATACTTATCATAGATGGCATCCAGGAAACCGCCCCAAATTCCATTAAAGTAGGCCTGGACTGAAGTGTAAAAACCAGGCCCAATATGAAACCGGTAACACCAACCAGAAGCATAGACTTGTTGCCCATATTGTAACTCTGGCGCAGAAACTCCCTGAATTCAAATGGCCGTGAGAATAACTCCTGGAAAAATCTTCCGGCGAAACCAGTTAGTTCTCCAATCTCTATAAAGAAAGCGGAAAGGTTTTTTCTAAAACTATAATTGCCGTCCATATAAATACTTTGCACTTTAAAGTTACAATAGAAAGGCGAAATTTTTTATGATTTTGGTCAGTTTAGATTTTGCGGTTCTAAAAGAGATTATTTCAAGTACAGATAATCCACAGATCCATTTCAGGCAAACATGATATAATCCCATCTTAAAATTCTATGAAGAAATTGAGATAAATGCGAAATATTGATCGGATAACCTGCTTATAAAAGAAATAATTGATTATTTTTTGAATTGATATTTCGTTAGAGATAATGGGATAGGTATTGATTTCAAGGATGAAGAGCAAGTCTTCAAAGCCTTTAAGCGTGTGGCCGGAGAAGATTATTCCGGTAGCGGAATTGGTTTGGCCGTGGTTAAACGAATAATTGAAAAGCAATTGTTTACAATATAGTGGCTCATGATGATCTATGGGAGCGAATAAGGAAAAATAAGATCGTTGTAAACCAGATTTATAATTACCTTGACAACCTTCGTAATGATAATGAGGAACAACATGGAAACATAAACAAGATCAGGAAGAATATAGAAAACTAAAAATCAGGGAAAGACGATGCTAACAACTCTTAGAGAAGCCACAAAACAATTACATGAGGAAATAGAACAGGATAATCTTGCCGCTAAGATCATGTCTCACGAGATAAGTCTTGAGGAATATAAACTTCTTTTACTTCAGAATTATATTGCCTACAAAATTACCGAAGAACAGATCAGTAATCACCTGGATAACTGGAAATCTGATAAATCCCTTCGGTTGAAAAAAGATCTCGATTCCCTGAATGTTGATACCTCGGTTTTAGGAGATTTTAAAAACCGGTTTAGCATAAAAAATAAAACGGAAGCTATAGGCGCGACCTATGTGGTAGAAGGCTCGGCTCTTGGTGGGATGCAGATTTCAAAGGAACTACCTTATTGTCAAAACCTGTCAGAGATAGAAAAACCTCATTTTTTCACTCCTGAAAGAAAATCAATGGAAGGCTGGAACATTTTTCTAAAAGGTCTCCGTAATTCAGAATTTTCAGAAGAAGAAAAGCACATTACGGCGCAAAAAGCACAGGAGACTTTTAAGTTTTTTGCAGAGGTATTTAAATTGGAATTGAAAGAAGTTTAAAATTCCCAAAGTAACTTTCCTGCCTTGTTTCATTTAGGCGTTTTACTTAGGTTTACCATTCTTAAAATTATAAATGCCCATTATGATCACAAAAAATCTTCAGGGATTGGTTTGTTTATTCCTGGCCTTTGGTATTAACTTCAGTTTTTTCGCCCAAAGTGGCCGCATTCCTGTACGTGCCGAAAATGGTATGGTGGTTACCAGCCATCACCTCGCTTCACAGGTAGGGAATGATATTCTCGAACAGGGTGGAAACGCGATTGACGCAAGTGTAGCTACAGCTTTTGCCCTGGCGGTTACTTTACCCTCAGCCGGAAATATTGGAGGCGGCGGCTTTCTGGTTTACTACGGGAATGACGGACATAAAACTACTTTTAATTTCAGGGAAAAGGCGCCTTTGGCAGCATCAGCAGAGATGTTTCTGGGTGTAGATGGTAAGGTGAAAGATAATTCCAACCACGAAGGGATGCTTTCTGTCGGTGTGCCGGGTACAGTAGCCGGATTATACAAAGCACATCAAAAAATGGGCAGTCTTCCCTGGGAAGACCTTGTAGCTCCTGCGGTAAAGCTTGCTGAGGAAGGTTTTTCCTCCACCTATAATATGAACTGGTTCCTTAACTGGGCGAAGGAGCATAAAGATGAAGAGATTTATAAAGCCACGGCTAAGTCTTTTTTAAAGAACGGGGAAGAAATTTATGAGCCGGGAGAAATCTGGAAACAACCCGATTTAGCTGAAACCCTAAAACGAATCCAAAAGAATGGTGCCGATGGGTTTTATAAAGGAAAAACCGCCAGGCTTATTGAAAACTATATGAAAAAACACGGCGGACTGATCACCCAAAAAGATCTCGCCCGTTATGAAGCCGAAGAACTGGAGCCGGTAACAGGCACTTACCGCGACCATGAAATTGTAGCTATGCCACCACCAAGTTCGGGTGGAGTTGCTCTTGTAGAAATGCTCAATATAGTTGAAGGTTTTGATATTAAAGAAATGGGGCATAATTCGGCAGCTTCCCTTCACGTGCTAACCGAAGCAATGAGACGGGCATTTTCTGACAGGGCCTTGCACCTTGGGGACCCAAATTTTAATCCCGGAATGCCTGTGGACGAGATTACATCAAAGGACTATGCTGCCAGATTGCGGGAAACTATCGAGCCCGATAGAGCTTCGGTGAGTGATTCTGCTAATTTTTCAGCTGCGCATTTAAAATATGAAAGTCCGCAAACCACTCATATTTCCATAGTAGATAAAGAAGGGAATGCAGTTTCCTTAACCTATACTTTGGAACATAGCTATGGCTCCAGGATTACCGTGGAAGGTGCTGGTTTTTTATTGAATAATGAAATGGGGGATTTTAATCCCATTCCCGGGTACACCGATACTAAAGGATTAATAGGGACCAACCCCAATCTCGCTGCACCCGAAAAAAGGATGCTTTCCAGTATGACTCCAACTATTGTGGCAAAAGATGGAAAACCTCTTTTGGTTATTGGGAGCCCCGGTGGTCGTACCATTATTAATACAGTATTTCAAGTTATTGTGAATGTGATAGACCATGAAATGAATATTGCCCGGGCCATTGAAGCACCCAGGATCCATCACCAATGGCTTCCGAATACCACCTCTTTTGAGCGCTACGGCATCTCGCCTGATACCAAAAAGCTTTATGAGGAAATGGGACATAAAGTTAGGTATAGAACCAACCAGGGACAGGCTATGGGGATTTATATAGATGAGGAAGAAGGCGTAATCTACGGTGCAGCCGATTCCCGCAGTTATGATTCCAGGGCTGTGGGACACTAAACTTTTCAAAAAGAGAAAGACTTAAAGGCCACGAAGTAATACGTGGCTTTTTGGTTTGATCACCCTCCTGAAATTTATAATAATATTAAAATAATTGGTGCTTGAATGTTTTATCTTGATGGGAAGAATTAACCAAAAAAGATAAAGCTATGAGTAAAGTGAATTTAGCTGTGATATATTACAGTGCGACAGGAACAAACCACCAACTCGCCAAATGGGCGGAGGAAGCCGGAAAAAACTCCGGTGCCGGAGAAGTAAGATTTCGTAAGATTAAGGAGACCGCTCCTAAAGAAGCAATCGCCCAGAATAAAGACTGGGAGAAACATGTTGAGGCAGCAAAGGATGTAACCGAAGTTAGCTTAGACGATTTGGAGTGGGCAGATGCCATTATCTTCAGCATTCCCACCCGTTATGGGAATTTGCCTTCGCAGGTGCAACAGTTCATCGATACCACCGGTGGACTTTGGTCAAAAGGAAAGCTGGCCAATAAAATCGCTTGCGGAATGACCAGCGCAAGTAATCCGCACGGAGGTCAGGAAACAACCTTAATGTCTTTATATAAAACAATGATTCACTGGGGAGCCATAATAGTTGCTCCCGGTTATACCGATCCAAGCTTATTTGAATCTGGTGGAAACCCTTATGGACTTAGCGTAACTGCCGGAAAGGATAAACTTGATGATAAAATTAAAAATGCTGTTTCTCACCAGGTAAAGAGAATGGTAGAAATAGCCGGGAAATTGAACGCTTAATTTTTTTCGATTTATCAGACTTATAAGGCGGTTCACAATGGGCCGCCATTTTTATTATATTTAAGCCAAATTAATCCCTGATGAAACATCTTGTTCTTCTGTTGCTCTTTGCGCCGGGTATTCTCCTAAGCCAAAACAATACAATATTCTACGATTTATTGATCCGTAACGCAACCATAATAGATGGTTCAGGAAAGGATAAATTTACAGCTCATGTTCTTGTAAGCAATAACGAAATCGTTCAGATTGAAAGGGATACCAGCCTGGAATTTAAAGCAGAAAAAATAATTGATGCTGATGGACTCGTTTTAAGTCCGGGTTTTATAGACACTCATTCTCACGGGGATCCCCTGGAAACCCCGGGCTTTGAAAATTTTCTTGCCATGGGAGTGACCACCATCACGCTTGGCCAGGATGGTTACAGCCCGAATGAGGAAGAACTTAGCCATTGGATGGATAAGGTACAAAAGATCCAACCTGCAACGAATATCGCCATGTTCGTTGGGCATAATACCCTAAGGCAATTATCAGGGGTTAATTACGATACTTTGCCCGGGGAAAAGGGACTCGTGGATATGGAAAAACTTCTTCAAAAAGCGATGGATGCCGGAGCTTTTGGAATGACCACCGGCCTGGAATATAATCCCGGAAATTTCTCCAGGGCCATAGAGCTCCAAAGGTTAGCAAAGATAGTTGGAAAAAACGGAGGCATAATTATGAGTCATATGCGGAATGAAGACGATAGTGAGCTTGAAAACTCCATAAAAGAGTTGCTGGCTCAGGGGAAATATTGCCCTGTTCATATCTCCCATATTAAATCGGTTTATGGAAAAGGAGATCAGCGCGCCAAAGAAATACTCAGCCTGCTCGAAAATGCCAGGGCTGAAGGGATTAAGGTAACAGCCGATCTTTACCCGTATTCTGCGAGTTACACCGGAATTGCCATTGTATTCCCTGATTGGGCCAAAAAACCGAATGATTATGAAATCGTTCTAAAAACCCGTAAAGCTGAACTACAGGAATTTCTTCGGAATAAAATTGCAGAACGCAACGGGCCGGAATCGACATTGATTGGTTCAGGTAAATTTAAAGGGAAAACGCTTGAAAAGATCTCGCTGGAGCTTAACAAGCCTTTTGAGGATGTGCTTATCGAAGATATTGGGCCTTATGGCGCCGGAGGAGCCTATTTTATTATGGATGATGAATTACAGGAAAAGCTGATGCAACACCAGCTCGTGAATATTTGTAGCGATGGGAGTCCAACAATGAGACATCCTAGGGGATATGGCAGTTTTGCTAAAATGATCGAAACTTTTGTGATAGGTGAGGGGAAGTTCTCCCTGGAAGAAGCCATTCATAAAATGACCGGAGTGTCCGCAGAAATTTTAGGAATAGAGGATCGCGGACTCATAAAAGTTGGATATAAAGCCGACCTCCTGCTTTTTGATCCTTCAGAAATAAAGGAAATGGCAACCTATGAGGAACCGCATAAACTTGCAGAGGGTTTCAAATATGTTTATGTAAATGGAGAAATTGCAAAGAAAGAGTCTGAATTTTCAGAAGGAAGAAATGGAAAGGTTCTCAGGAGACCTTAATAATCGAATTGATTTAGTTCTATCACCTGCCCGGCCTCCATATCTGAAAGATGTTCGTTCCCCACACGTACCCTAACAAGCCTTAAAGTGGGGAAGCCTACAGCCGCTGTCATTTTTTTTACCTGCCGGAATTTCCCTTCCGTAAGGCTTATAGAAACCCAGCTGGTGGCGCCGTGGCGCTCATCCCTGATCTTTTTAGCACGTGGAGGGAAAACAGGTTTTTGCTCTAATTTGAAAGCTTTACAGGGCAGACTTTGATAATTCCTGCCATTAATACTTATCTCTACCCCCTCACTCAACTGTTCTATAGCTACTTCGGTGATTTCACCATCAACCTGCACATAATATTCTTTTTCAACTTTCTTACTTCTAATCGAGGCACTGGTTTTTCCGCAGGTTGTGAGAAGTAAAAGTCCCTCTGAATCCTGGTCCAAACGACCCACAGACATAGTGCCTTCAGGGAAATCATGCAGATCGCCTAAGAGCTTTTTCTTTTTTCTTGGCCGTTCGTTGGTGATGAACTGGCTGAGGTATCCGTATGGTTTGTAAATCTTAAAGTAACTGTGCAAAGCGGTGAAGTTTAGCGTAGAACAAGTTTTTTAACCAGCTCCCGGCCAAGCTCTTCATTAAGCATTTTGATGATCCTCGCTTTTCCGTAGCTTAACTCTTCCCGCAAAACTGAAGAACTTAACTGCACGTATAAAGTTTCGTTTTGCAGTTTTATGTTAGTGGTATATTTCTCGATCGCCGGACCCATTTCCCGGTTCCAGACATCTCTTACGTTAACCTTATCGAGTCCTGACTGTAGTTTATTCTTGTCTACAAAGTCTTTTAGCACATCGCCTATACTCAAATTCTCATTATTTCTTCGGTTATTCTTTTTCATTTTCTTCAGCAAATAATGGGGTGAATTTTTTATAATGGTAAATGATCCCATCCTTATTCAGGATGCTCATCTTTTCTTCGTCTGCCTGTAGCAGCGTTTCTTTCCATTCGTCGAAAGGGGTCTTGTAATAAAGGCGCAGGCTATCGTTTTCAATTTTTATTCTAAGCTCTTCGGCGTCATCATTGGTCTTATAGCTTCCGTCAAACTGAGGCTGTAATTTTTTTCTAAATCCGATGCTATCCTTAATTTCGAAATAGTCAATATTTTCATTTATAGAATATTCCATTACCGAATCGCCCGGGAGTTCAACTTTATCGATTTCCCAGTAGCCATCTATGTATTTTATCTGCTCTTTGGGATCCTGCTTACTACAGCTTAAAAGTACGATTCCGATAAGAGAATAAAGAATTAATTTATTCACAATTTGAAGATTTTATAGGTTTGGTTACTGTTCTGTACTACTTTCTCGGTACGGTCGGCGTGGGTGTCGCTAATAAAGATCTGACCTAATTCGTTGGTTGCCACCAGTGCCACAATATGTGCAACGCGTTGTTCATCCAGTTTGTCAAAAATATCATCCAGCAGTAAAATGGGATTCACTTTGCTTAAAGATTTTATGAAATCAAATTGCGCCAGTTTTAGAGCAACCAGAAATGATTTTTGTTGGCCCTGAGAGCCAAATTTCTTGATGGGATGGCCTTCTATTTCAAAATTGAGATCGTCTTTGTGAGTGCCTACGCTGGTGTATTGCAGCGCCATATCCTTCTGAAGGTTTTCTTCCAGAAGGCTGGATAAAGGCTTTTCAAAAAGCTGACTCCTATAACTAATATCTACTTTCTCCTTATTTGCGGTAATGTCATTATATCGTTTATTGAAAATAGGAATAAACTCTTCCAGGAATTTTTGTCGTTTTTCGAATAGATATTGCCCGAGCTCACTTAATTGTAGATTATAAACTTCCAGGGTGTCCCGATCAAAACTATGATTTGCTCCAAAATACTTCAGCAGGGAATTACGTTGGGCAAGAATTTTTCCATACTGAATTAACTTGTTGAGGTAAAGCTGGTCGCTTTGGGAAATCACCCCGTCTATAAATTTCCTACGCGTTTCACTTCCTTCAATTATAAGATCACGGTCGGCAGGGGAAATGATCACAGCAGGAATAAAACCTATGTGGTCACTAAATTTCTCGTAAGGTTTATTGTTCCTTTTAATCAACTTTTTTTGGCCGCGCTTGGCACTTACGACTATCTGTTCGGTTTTGTGTTTCTTTTCAAATTCTCCCTCTATTACAAAAAAGTCGGCATCGTGATTAATGTTCTGGCTGGTAATTGGGTTGAAATAGCTTTTTCCGAAGGCAAGATGGTAAATACTGTCTAAAACGTTGGTTTTTCCAACCCCATTATGGCCAACAAGGCAATTAATTTTTTGATCGAACTCAAATGTAGCTGAATCGAAGTTCTTATAATGAAGTAGATTAAGATGTTTTAGATGCATAAAACTCTGAGGTTCAGACAGGTAATTTTTGTTAAAGTTTTCTTTACAAAACTAAGCGAAAGACCCGAAAATATTAAAAAAATACAAATATTTTCCCTTTTAATTTTCAATAAAAATCCTATTTTTGCGACGCATTAAACAGATTTTATGGCAACTTACAAGAAAAGGGGAAATAAACCATCTACTAAGGAAGAACGAAAGAAAAAGGTTGAAGAGGAATCTACAACCGCAGAAGTATTTAATACCCTTGATGAAGGTGCCTCGAAGGCTGAGACCTGGGTGGCCGATAATCAAAAGTATATCTATATTATTGTAGGTGTAGCTATTGTGGCTGTTTTAGGTTATCTGGGGTGGCAACGTTTCATCCAGGAACCAAAAGAGACTGAAGCAGCAAACGAAATGGCTCAGGCTCAGAATTATTTTGCAAATGCTATGAACAGCGCAGGAGCAGAGCGCGATTCACTATACACCATGTCTCTTAACGGAGGTGAAGGAAAATATGGGTTTCTTGATATTATAGAAAACTACGGCGGTACAGATGCTGCTAATCTTGCAAGATACAATGCGGGATTTGCATATTTACACACTGGAAATTACCAGGAAGCTATTAATCACCTTGAAGATTTTAAAAGCGATGACGAGATTCTTGCAGCTTTGG
Organism: Salegentibacter flavus; assembly: GCF_900115145.1. Lineage (GTDB taxonomy): Bacteria > Bacteroidota > Bacteroidia > Flavobacteriales > Flavobacteriaceae > Salegentibacter > Salegentibacter flavus. Next base: position 85,549 of record NZ_FOVL01000015.1, read on the forward strand.
CTGTAGGAGGGATTGGCGATGCTTTTATGCAACTCGAGCAACCCGAAGAGGCTTTAGATTATTATGATAAAGCAGCTTCTATGCGTTCTAATGAATTTACTACTCCTAAATTTTTACTGAAAGCTTCCATAACCGCGCTTGAGGTGGGGGAAAATAATGAAGCAGAAGATTATCTTACTAAATTAAGAGATGAATATCCAGAAAGCCCGGAGGCCGAACAGGTACCGGTCTATTTAGGACAGGCTCAGGCTAATAACTAATTATATGGCAACTGAAGGAAAGAATCTTTCAACTTACGATAAAAATACAATCCCAAACGCGGAAGACTTCCGGTTTGGGATTGTTGTTTCAGAATGGAATGATAATATCACCGAAGCTCTTTATGATGGAGCATACCAAGCGCTAATTGAGAATGGCGTAGATCCTAAAAAGATCGCACGTTGGAATGTACCCGGTAGTTTTGAACTTGTGTACGGCTGTAAAAAAATGCAGGAAAGCTTCGATATGTTGGATGCAATTATCGCTATAGGTAGTGTAATTCAAGGGGAAACAAAACATTTCGATTTTGTATGCCAGGGTGTCACGCAAGGCATAAAAGACCTGAATGTGCAAAATGATACTCCAATAATTTTCTGTGTGCTCACCGATGACAATATGCAGCAATCTATAGACCGTAGCGGTGGTAAACACGGGAATAAAGGTACAGAAGCTGCCGTAGCTGCCATCAAGATGGCACAACTTCGCAAAGACTCCAGGTTCTAGAATTCTCTTTATTTTGCCGGGACAATTTTTTGGTCGGCACCATTATTGTGATAATCTTTAAGACGCAGGGCTTCGGAATTTCGGAGCTTTTTGAGTAAATTTGATTTTTATATTATAAAGCAGCCTGTTTTGAAGATTGGATTAAATAAAATAAAAAAGAATACCCGTTATAATTACACTCCCCGTTATTATAAAGGCAAGGATACCGGTAATATTTATAAATTTGATTCTAAGTTTCATAAATATAAAGATACCACCAACGCCATAGATTTTGGTTCCCACTGGGCCGATGCGCGTAAATCCAGCCGTAACCGCGGAAATCGTGAAATCAACACCCGGGTATTGATCATCATAGCAATCCTGCTGCTTATCTTCCTGTGGATAATAGATTTTGATTTGTCCATCTTTTCGAATGCTCCCTAAATGAGTGATGTAATTCAACTTTTACCAGACCATGTAGCTAACCAGATCGCGGCCGGGGAGGTAGTGCAAAGGCCGGCTTCTGTAATCAAAGAACTGCTGGAAAATGCCATTGATGCGCAAGCCACGAGAATTCAGGTGGTAATTAAGGATGCTGGTAAAACCCAGATTCAGATTGTAGATAACGGAATGGGGATGAGCCTTACCGACGCGAGAATGAGCTTTGAACGCCACGCGACCTCTAAAATTAAATCGGCAGAAGATCTTTTTAGTCTTACTACAAAGGGTTTCAGAGGTGAGGCCCTCGCTTCTATTGCTGCTATAGCCCAGGTAGAGTTAAAGACCAAAGATGACGAAAGCGAAGTAGGAACCATTATTAAAATTGAAGGTAGTGAAGTTACATCTCAGGAAGCCTGTGTGACTCTTCAGGGGACTTCCATTAGCGTAAAAAACCTGTTTTATAATATTCCGGCCAGGCGTAATTTCCTGAAATCTGATGCGGTGGAAACCCGGCATATCATTGATGAATTTCAGCGGGTAGCCTTGGCTCATCCACAAATAGCTTTCGATCTTTTTCATAATGGCAATGAGTTATTTCAGTTGCCCGAAACCAATTTCAGACAACGAATCACCAATATTTTCGGGGGCAAAACCAACGAAAAACTTGTTCCGGTAACCGAGGAAACTGAACTCGTGGAGATTTCGGGTTTTGTTGGTAAACCGGAATTTGCCAAGAAAAGTCGGGGCGAGCAATTCTTCTTTGTAAATAACCGTTTTATCAAAAGTCCTTACCTCAATCATGCGGTAACCGCTGCTTTTGATGGTTTGCTCAAGGAGAAGTCTTATCCCAGTTATTTTTTATACCTCAAGGTTGATCCCCGAAGTATCGATATCAATATCCATCCTACCAAAACCGAGATCAAGTTTGATGATGAGCATGCACTTTATGCCATTTTGAGAAGTGCTATTAAACACAGCCTCGGCCAGTTCAATGTAGCACCGGTACTTGATTTTGAAAGAGATGCAAACTTAGACACACCCTACGAATATAAAAACAGGGAAGCCAACGTTCCCGGGGTGGAAGTAGACAGGGATTTTAATCCTTTCCAGCAGGAAAGTAATCCGGGAAGAAGTAATTCCGGCAGTTTCAGAAAAGAGCCAGCTGCAGGGTGGGAAAGTCTGTATTCAGGAATACAAGATGAGACCCTGGATAAGGAAGAAGTAAGGCATATCGAATTTGAAAGCGAAGAGGTTACAGGAAGTTTGTTTAATTCTTCGGAATCAGAAGCTGAAAAATCAACCTTTCAGCTTCAGAAAAAATATATTGTAAGCACTTTAAAAAGCGGTATTTTGGTTATTGATCAGCATCGGGCACATACCAGAATCCTGTATGAGGAATTGCTGAAAAACATTACGGTTTCAGCCGCGGTGAGCCAGCAATTATTATTTCCGCTGAAACTTCAGTTTTCTTCCCACGAGATGGAAATGCTCGGGGAAATAAAGGAATCGCTGGAACAAACCGGATTTGTATTTTCGTCTCTGGAAAGAGATTCCGTAGAAATATCGGGGATACCTACTTTGATCTCTGAGAGTGAAGTAGAGATGTTGCTGGAACAACTGCTTTCAGATTTGGAAAACGAAGTACCCAATAATGGCTTTTCTCAAACCGATTTACTGGCAAGATCGCTGGCGAAAGGAATGGCGGTAAAATCGGGGATGCTGTTGAACAATACGGAGCAACAACACATCGTTAACCGTTTGTTTGCCTGCAAGGAACCAAGCCTGAGCCCATCTAACAGGTCGGTTTTTGTGACTCTTACGGTGGATGAACTGGACAAAAAATTTATGTAAATGGGAAGAATTACAGATACGGTTAAGGTACTTTTAATTATCAATATTATATTTTTTGTTGGAAGTCAGTTTTTGGGAAATTTCGCCTATCAGCTTTTCTCCTTATGGTTTGTTGAAAATGAAAACTTCAGGGTCTGGCAGATTTTGTCTCATATGTTTATGCACGGGGGGCTTACCCATATTCTATTTAATATGTATGCGCTCTGGGCTTTTGGAGGTCCTATAGAGCAAATGCTGGGACAGAAAAAATTTCTTTTCTTTTACTTTTCAGCTGGGCTGGGAGCCGCTTTATTGCATACCTTAGTGAATTACTTTGAATACCAGACGGGATATAATGCCCTTCTTGACGCCGGAATGACGATGGGAGAGGTAGAAAGGATGTTGCAAACCGGAGAATATTCTACCGCGATCCTGGAATCGGTTTCCAAAGAAACGCTTCAGGATCTTTATATGAGCTTTAATACACCGGCGGTGGGAGCCTCCGGAGCTATCTATGGAATTCTCGTTGCTTTTGGAATGATGTTCCCTAATGTGCAATTATTCCTGCTCTTTGTCCCCGTGCCGATTAAAGCTAAATATTTTATTCCGGCATTAATTGGGATTGATCTTTTCTCTGGATTTACCGGATATTCCATATTTGGTGGGGGAATTGCGCATTTTGCACACGTAGGTGGTGCCCTTTTCGGATTTATAATGATGTGGTACTGGAAGAAAAACCGGTTTAATCAAAATCGCTGGGATTAATGAAAGCTTCAGATAAATTAAAATATAAACTGCAAACCGCCACGGTTGTTGAAAAGCTTATCGCTATAAATATACTGGTGTTTGTATTGCTGTACCTTTTTAAGACCATAGCTTTCTTGTTCCAGTTCCCTTCCAACTTTTTTATGGAGTGGTTTGTCTTTCCAAAAGAACCCGGGGAGTTTATTTTTAAACCCTGGAGTATTGTTACCTATGCGTTTTTGCACAGTGGGATTTGGCATATCCTCTCAAACATGCTTATACTTTATTTCTCCGGAATTTATTTCCTGAATTACTTTTCTCCTAAACGTCTTCTCAATTATTTCTTTTTGGGTGTAATTGTGGGCGCTTTGGTGTATATGCTTAGCTATAACCTCTTTCCTGCATTCGCGGCTACGGGAAGGTCTTATCTTCTGGGTGCTTCTGCAGGCGTTATGGCTGTTTTGGTAGGGATTGCAACCTATATTCCTAATATGCGTGTAAGATTGGTGTTATTGGGAAGTATAAAATTTTGGTATATCGCAGGATTCCTTGTTTTGCTGGATGTTATTCAAATTCCAATGGGAAATGCTGGAGGTCACCTGGCGCATCTGGGCGGCGCCTTACTGGGATATTTCTATACTACTCAACTTCAGAAAGGAAATGATATTGGTGCCTGGTTTGAAAAGATTATGGATGGTTTTGCTTCCATGTTTACTTCTACTCCCAAAAAAGCAAAAATGAAAACCGTTTACCGGAAAGGAAAAGATACTTCAGCTAGCAACAAACGCACCACTGCGTCTGCGAGGATGAACAAGAACGAGAAACAAAAACGTATTGATAACATACTCGATAAGATAAGTAAAAGTGGCTATGACAGCCTTAGCAAAGAAGAGAAAGACTTTTTGTTTAAAGCCGGAAAAGAAGATTGATGAAAAAACTCGGTTTTTTAGATAAAATTGTCTTTCTTCTGAATTCCCTGGCGGCCACAGCTTTGTTGTTGTCGTATTTGCTTGCCTTTATCCCGCCAAAGTCTTTTCCGCTGCTGTCGGTGCTTAGCCTTGGAGTGCCGGTGTTAATTATTCTCAATCTTATATTTCTTGTTTACTGGATTATTAAATTTAAAAGACAGTTTTTGCTTTCCTTAATTGTTCTGCTTCTTGGGTTCCATTATGTAACCGGATTATATCAGTTTTCAGCAAAGGACAATCAGCGGGATGATAACCAGCTATCGGTGATGAGTTATAATGTGCGCATGTTCAATGCCTACAACTGGGTAGATGCCGATGATATTCCCGGTAAGATCACGGGTTTTGTAAATGATCAATCGCCCGATATCCTGGCAATGCAGGAATATTATATTGGTGCATCTGGGATACGCCGCGATTATCCCTATCATTATATCAAGCTTAAAAATAAAAACGATGAGTTTGGTTCTGCAATTTTTTCGAAATACCCCATCGTTAATAAGTATTCCCTCGATTTTCCGCAGCAGGGAAACAACAATGCCACTTATGTGGATATTGTTGTAGAGGAAGATACACTTCGGGTTTTTAACGTTCACTTCCAATCGTTGAACATTAAACCTGAAATAGATGAACTTCAAAAAGAAGATTCCAGAAAACTCTTTGGCAGAATTGGTGCCGGATTTGCTATGCAGCAGGACCAGGCCGAAATGGTGATGGCAGAAGTAAATAACTCACCCTATAAAACGCTTATCATAGGGGATTTTAACAATACAATTTTTTCTTATATCTACGAGAAAATAAACCCTGAGAAACGATTTCAGGACGCTTTTCTTGAAGCCGGTTCGGGCTTTGGCGAAACTTTTAAATTGAGTTACTTCCCGCTTAGAATAGACTTTTTACTCATCGAGGATTCTATGGAGGTTCAGTCTTACGAGCGATTTAAGGTAAAGTATTCAGATCATTACCCGATTATGACCAGGCTTCGGCTTTAAAATCCTGATTCTCCAGATACTGGAGACTGTTAGGGCCTTCATTAAACAACAGGTCAAGTATGCTTAGATTTGGGATGAAACCGTGTTTATTTTCAAATACCTGGGTATATGCAATATGCTGAAATTCAACTTTCTGCTTAGCATTTATCATGGGACGGAGATCGGTAATATTATTGGGTCTTTTGATATATTCTGAAGTTTTGCTGATATCAAGTTCCAGCTGAATAGATTCGGTAATAAACTCCAGGCAGGCGTAATTGAAATCGATCAGGAATTTGAAGTGCTTGTGATAGAGTGGGTGTAATTCATCTTCGTAAAACTCAAAGAAAGGCGAGGTTTGATAGGAAGATTTTAGGGCCCGCCAGTGTTGTTTCTGCCACTCAAATTCATTCTCTATACGTACTTCTTTGTAAAGCTGATGTTTTCCGGCCATTTTCGGTTCTCCCGTAAGAGCTGACCGATGTTTTATGGGAATATTCAGCAGCAATTTACCGTTGGAATCGTAGATATACATCCGGTTCCTGAAAGTTTGCTTCTGGTAATTGTCCTCGTTCTCAAAAATCACCTTTTCAGCTTTCGCTAATGCGACAAACTGTGAAACTGGCCCGAAATAGGCAGGGTGCAATAATACATCCTTCATTTTAAGAATTTTCTCTTCGTTTTTTAAAGTAATTAAAAGCGAAGATTATTACCAACAGGATCAGAAAATAAGGCAGGTAGGAAATCGGAGTACCATCACCTTTAACGGTAGTAAAAACCCGGTCCCAGCGTATTTTATTCATTATTCCATTTGCATTGGCATCCCAACTCATCCAGATGAATACCGGCTTGCCCACTACATGATTTTCCGGCACATAACCCCAGGAACGGCTATCTTCACTGTTATGGCGATTGTCTCCCATCATCCAGTAATAATCCTGTTTAAAGGTGTAGGAATCCACCGGAGAACCGTTAATTAAGACTTGGGTTCCGTTGAGGCTTAAACTTTTTGGCTCGCCCATTTCCAAACCTTCGTAGGTCTCAATTATTTGCTTGTAAAAGGGCATAGACTGGGCGGTTAATTCTACCTTATCACCTTTTTTCGGAATATAGATCGGTCCAAAATTGTCATTGTTCCACGGTAATTTTCCGTTGTTCGGAAAGATCCCTTTTGATGCTGTGCTGGAGGTATCAATATAGCGTTGGATAAAATCTACATTAGGATGATTCCGCAGGCGGTTATAGGTTTTCTCAGTCAGCGCCCTGAAGAAAAATTCGTTGTTATTGGGATTGTAATAAAAGCCGTCGGTAACATCATATTCTTCATATAAGAATCGGGGATCAAAACCCTGGCCTTTGGTTTTCCCTGAATAAGAAAACTGGGTTCTGGCACGAACCGGTAATTCCAGGATTTCATTGTTCACGATAAGTTCCCCATTCTCTATTCTAAGGGAATCCCCGGGAATTCCAACTGCTCGTTTTACATAGTTTGATTTTTTATCTATCGGCTTGTCATAACGTTCTCCTGAACGGTCAAAAAATTGTTTGACCGTATCTACCGGCCAGTTGAAGACCACAATATCATTTCGCTCTATCTCCTGAAAACCGGGCAAACGGGTATAAGGAATTTGTGGTTTATTGAGATATGATTTTGTTCCAAGTATCGGGATGGTATCATGCACCATAGGGAAGGCTATCGCCGTTTGTGGTAAGCGTGCCCCGTAATGAAATTTACTTACAAAAAGAAAATCGCCCACCAGCAAAGTTTTTTCAAGGGAAGAGGTAGGGATTGTAAAAGGCTGCATTATATAAGCGTGCACGATGGTAGCGGCAATTACCGCGAACAAAATGGAACTCACCCATTCGCCTATACCAGTTCTAGGTTTCAGGCTACGGTCCTCAATGTATTTTACATCAGTAGCATAATTGATGTAGTAAATGTAAAATCCCAGTGTTAGGATCACCAGGAACGTATCTGTGGTGCTATGGCGTCCAAAGCTTCTTATGGTTTCTACCCAGATTACCGGGAACATTATAAGGTTAACAATAGGAATAAAAAGCAGAATAACCCACCACCAGGGCCGGTTGATGATTTTCATTAGGATAACTGCATTATAAACTGGAATTGCAGCTTCCCATGGTTGCCTTCCTGCTTTTTTATATAATTTCCAGGTTCCTAAAAAATGGATTACCTGGACGAGCAGGAAAAACAAAAACCATTGCGTAAATGTCATAAGGAAGTATTTTACATTATTAGAGCCTCCTGGGCCTAAAGTGTTACATTATTTTAAAATTTCGGCTAGAACATCCTGCATTCTGTAGATGCCTTCTTTACCTTTTATCCATTCTGCGGCAATTACCGCACCTTTTGCAAAACCCTGCCTGGAATGAGCGGTGTGCTTTATCTCAATTGAATCTATTTCAGATTTATAAGAAACGGTATGGGTTCCGGGTACTTCGGCCTCACGCCTGGCGTAGATTGGAATTTCATCATTTTCAGCGTGGTCAAGTTGCCATGCGATCTTGTTAGGATTGTTAGCAATAATTTGCTGAGCCAGGCTAATAGCAGTACCACTTGGAGAATCAAGCTTCTGTACGTGATGTATTTCTTCAACCTCTACGGAATATTCTTCGAGGTTTTTCATCATCTCAGCCAGTTTTTCATTGAGTTCGAAAAACAAATTAACCCCTATGCTGAAATTGGAAGCATACAGAAAAGCTGTGTCGTGTTTTTCACAAACTTCCACGGCCTTGTCATAATGGTCTAGCCAACCTGTAGTCCCACTCACAACTGGAATACCCAGTTCGAAACAGGTGGTGATATTTTTAAAAGCGGCTTTGGGGACGCTAAAATCTATGGCTACATCAGCATCAAGATTGGTGAGATCGTAGCTTTCTATATCTTCATCTACCTTTAAAGTGATCTTGTGGCCTCGATCCAGGGCAATTTCTTCAATTGTTTTGCCCATTTTTCCGTAGCCTAACAGCGCTATTTTCATAATCAAAAATTATAATTTAAGGAAAGTCCGTAGCGTGTCTTTCCAGAAAATTCATCAAAATTCATATTTGGCCGAAGCGTAAGATCCTCGCTAACATTAAATTGTTGCAGGTGGGCCTCTACATTGGCGTCAATAATATTCAGTGCATAAATCCCGGCAATTACCAGAATCGAAATTTCTTTATTTCGGCGGTAAAAACGTTGGGCTCTTATTAAACCGTCATCTGTAACTCTTTCCTGGCCATTCACAGTAAACTCATCAATTCTTCCCGCCAGCCTGTCTTTATAGGCATCCCGGTAACGATTGAATTCATTATCGTTGTTTATATAAAAATAAACCCCAATCCCAAGCCCTCCATAAGCGATGGGAATTTTCCAATAGCTGCCGTTGAAAGCCTGTCCAAGCCCCGGTAAAATAGCCGAATAAAAAGCAGCCCGGGAAGGAGCAAGGGCATCGTAGGGTTTGTAGTCCTGCTCTTTTTCTTTTTCGGCCACCGGCAGTTCCCCGGCAGTAGGGGTATCTACCAACAGACTATCCTGGGAAAACCCCTGGAAAGAAAAAAAAACCAGCATTACTGCTGTGAAAAGATATTTACTCTTCACCCTGGATCAGTTTTTTGATTCTATTGAAGTCTTCTTCCGATTTAAAAGGTATGCTTAGTTTCCCGCTTCCTTTTTTGGTTAGTTTCACATCTACTTTTGTTCCCAGGTATTCTGAAAATTCTTTAATTCCTTTTTTATAGGTTTTAGGCACTGTAGTAGATGCCTTATTGCCTTTTTTCTCTTGACTTCCGGTGTTGATCTCGCGTACCAACTGTTCTGTTTCTCTTACCGAGAGCGATTTCTGAAGTATCTTTTCATAAATATCCAGCTGCTGCTGAGGATCTTCAATATTGATGAGCGCACGACCGTGGCCCATACTTAAGAAGCCGTCCCGAATTCCTGTTTGTATGATGGGATCAAGTTTCAATAATCGCAGGTAGTTCGCAATAGTAGAGCGTTTTTTCCCAACTCTCTCACTAAGTTGTTCCTGGGTAAGATTGATCTCATCGATAAGTCGCTGATAGGAAAGCGAGATCTCGATAGGGTCCAGATCCTGTCGCTGAATATTTTCAACCAAAGCCATTTCCAGGGATTCCTGGTCGTTGGCGATCCTGATATATGCCGGGATGGTTTTTAATCCAACAATTTTTGAGGCTCTGAATCGGCGTTCTCCGGAAACAAGCTGATATTTATTGAAATCCAGCTTTCTAACTGTGATTGGCTGGATCACCCCTAATTCATTGATGGAGGAGGCGAGTTCCTTTAAAGCATCTTCATTGAAACTGGTACGGGGCTGAAAAGGATTCACCTCAATGGCCTCCAGTTCAAGTTCAACAATATGGCCTACCAGTTTATCAGCGTTCTTGTCTTCTGCAGATTGAATATCGTTTTGCGGATCTTTTAGCAAAGCTGAAAGTCCTCTTCCTAAAGCTTGTTTCTTGGTAGCCTTCGCCATCTTCTATGAGTTTTTCTTTATAATTTCATGTGCCAGGCTCAAATAATTGCTGGCTCCTTTACTGCCTGCATCATAATTAATAATGCTTTCTCCGTAACTGGGGGCTTCACTTAAACGAACATTTCTTTGAATGATTGTATCGAAAACCATTTCCCCAAAATGCTTCTGAACCTCTTCTACCACCTGGTTTGATAACCTCAATCTGGAATCGTACATCGTAAGCAAAAGGCCTTCAATATCCAGTTTATTGTTGTGGATCTTTTGAACGCTTTTTATGGTATTTAGCAGTTTTCCGAGACCTTCCAGGGCAAAATATTCACACTGGATCGGGATCACTACAGAATCGGCCGCGGTTAAGGCGTTCAGGGTTAATAAACCAAGGGAAGGGGCACAATCGATCAGGATATAATCGTATTTTTCCTTTAGCGGAGTTATAGCTTTTTTAAGCATAGACTCCCTGTTTTCCTGGTCTACCAGCTCAATTTCTATCGCTACCAGGTCTATATGGGCAGGAATAATATCCAGGTTTGGAGAGCTGGTTTGCAGAATGGCCTCTTCCGGAGAAATAGAATGCTCCAACAATTGGTAGGTGCCAAATTCCACTTCTTCCACATCAATTCCGAGTCCCGAGGTAGCATTCGCCTGCGGATCGGCGTCTATCAGTAAAACTTTCTTTTCAAGTACTCCAAGTGAGGCCGCAAGGTTCACCGAAGTTGTGGTTTTACCCACGCCGCCTTTCTGATTGGCAATAGCAATGATCTTACCCATTAATTACGTTCAATTTTTAAAAAGTAAAAATACAATTTATTATAGGTTTATGAAATCATTTTGTTAACAGCTTGTACATATAATAAAGACTGAAGGTTCAAGGCTTTTTGCTGAATTTTTCCGCAGGGAATCATCTAAAATGTTAAGATCTGGATAAATAAAAAAACCAAAAGATTTCCCTCGGTTTTCAAACATTTTAGAATATTATGAGATTTTAGCTTAGCTGCCTTTCTTCGCTTTGATCATCGCTTCCAATTGGTCCCATAATTCTTCAGGAATTGCTTCCAAAAGGTTGAATTGTCCCGCGCCTTTAAGCCATTCGCCGCCGTCTATGGTTATCACTTCCCCGTTAACATAGGCTGAAAAATCGGAAACCAGATATGCGGCAAGGTTTGCAAGTTCCTGGTGCTCCCCAACTCTTTTTAGAGGAACCTTTTTAGAGAGGTCAAACTTGTCCTTTAGATCTCCCGGTAATAAACGATCCCAGGCACCTTTTGTAGGAAAAGGTCCCGGGGCTATGGCGTTGGATCTAATCCCGTATTTAGCCCATTCTACAGCCAGGGAACGTGTCATTGCTAAAACTCCTGCTTTTGCGGTGGCGCTGGGTACTACATATGCCGAACCCGTCCAGGCATAGGTGGTTACGATATTTAAAACGGTTTTGTCTTTTTCTTTTTTGTCTATCCAGTGCTTTCCGAAAGCAAGGGTGCAGTTTTTACTTCCCTTTAATACGATATCAATTATGGTATCGAAGGCATTGGCACTAAGTCGCTCGGTAGGAGAGATGAAGTTCCCGGCCGCATTATTTAATAAAACATCAACGCTTCCAAACTGGTCAATTACAGCATCTCGCATTGCTTCAACTTCATCATAATTTCTTACATCGCATTGCACGGCAATACATTTTCCACCGGTTTCTTCTTCCAGTTCTTTCGCCGTATTCTGAAGCTTCTCCAAGTTTCGGGAAGTGATTGCTACTTTTGCTCCTAGTTCCATAAAATATCTGGTCATCGCTTTTCCCAGGCCGCTACCGCCGCCTGTGACCACAATGCTTTTTCCTTTCAAGGCATCATCGCGAAGCATTTTTTGTGTATAGTCCATTTTTTAGTCTTTAGTTGGTTCTCGGTTTTATATTTTCCGCTTCTGTGGTGCTTAGCCACGAATATTTTATGTTCTCTCTTTTCTCTTGTCTCTTGCCTCCTGATTCTTGCCTCTTGTTTACTAGTCAATCAAAATCTCCAACAGCTTAATAGCCGCCTCGCTAATTTTGGTGCCTGGACCAAAAACCGCTACGGCGCCGGCGTCAAATAGGAACTGATAATCCTGCGACGGAATTACCCCGCCAACGATCACCATAATATCATCGCGGCCAAGGTCTTTAAGTTCTTCGATCACCTGTGGAACCAGGGTTTTGTGTCCTGCTGCCTGGGAGGATATTCCCAGAATGTGAACATCGTTCTCTACAGCTTGCTTTGCCGCTTCCCGGGGCGTTTGAAATAAGGGGCCTATATCTACATCAAAACCAAGATCGGCGTAGCCGGTAGCTACAACCTTTGCACCACGGTCGTGCCCATCCTGCCCCATCTTTGCGATCATAATTCGTGGACGGCGCCCATCCTGTTCTGCGAATTTATCGGCCATTTCCCTGGCTTTTTTAAAGGAAGCGTCGTCTTTCATTTCTTTGGAATAAACCCCGCTAAAGGATTGAATTTTTGCTTTGTAGCGACCGTAAACTTCTTCCAGTGCGTCGCTTATTTCGCCCAGGGTAGCCCGGTTTCTGGCCGCTTCTACGGCTAAAGCTAATAAATTTCCGCTTTCATCTTTGGCCGATTTAGTAAGTTCTTGGAGAGAAGTCTTCACTTTTTCGGTGTTTCGTTCAGCTTTTATTCTTTCCAGCCTTTCGATTTGCTGTTTTCTTACCGTTTGGTTATCAACTTCAAGAGTAACCAACTCATCTTCTTTCTCTCTTCGGTATTTGTTTACACCTACAATTATGTCGGTGCCACTGTCTATCCTGGCTTGTTTTTTGGCTGCTGCTTGCTCAATTCTCATTTTGGGAATCCCGGCTTCAATGGCTTTGGTCATTCCGCCAAGCTCTTCAACCTCTTCGATGAGTTTCCAGGCTTTTTGCGCGATCTCTTCCGTAAGCTTTTCCACATAAAAACTACCTGCCCAAGGATCTACGGTTTTAGTAATCCCGGTTTCTTCCTGAAGATGTAATTGGGTATTTCTCGCTATTCTGGCAGAAAAATCTGTAGGTAATGCTATTGCCTCGTCCAGGGCATTGGTATGCAAGCTCTGGGTTCCTCCAAAGGCTGCGGCAGCTGCTTCAATACAGGTGCGCGCTACATTATTGAACGGATCTTGTTCTGTTAGACTCCAACCACTGGTTTGACTATGAGTTCTTAATGAAAGTGATTTTGGATCTTTTGGATTGAATTGCTTAACCAGTTTTGCCCAAAGCATTCTTCCTGCCCGCATCTTTGCGATTTCCATAAAATGGTTCATCCCAACCGCCCAGAAAAAAGATAGGCGTGGGGCAAAAGTGTCTATTTCCATCCCGGCTTTTAATCCTTCCCTGATGTATTCCAGTCCGTCTGCCAGGGTATATGCTAACTCAATATCATTGGTTGCTCCGGCTTCCTGCATATGATATCCGGAGATGCTGATGCTGTTGAACCTGGGCATATTCTTCGAAGAATATTCAAAAATATCAGAAATGATCTTCATCGACGGAGCAGGAGGGTAGATGTAGGTGTTACGCACCATGAACTCCTTTAGAATGTCGTTCTGAATGGTTCCTGAAAGCTGTTCGGGTTTTACTCCCTGTTCTTCCGCCGCAACAATATAAAAAGCCATAATGGGTAAAACAGCCCCGTTCATCGTCATAGAAACCGACATCTTATCCAGCGGGATCTGATCGAAAAGAATTTTCATATCCTCTACCGAATCGATGGCGACTCCGGCTTTTCCCACATCTCCTAATACCCGCTCGTGATCGCTGTCGTAACCGCGATGGGTGGGAAGATCAAATGCTACAGATAAGCCTTTTTGTCCGGCGGCAAGATTTCTGCGGTAAAAGGCATTACTCTCTTCCGCAGTAGAAAAACCGGCGTACTGCCTGATGGTCCAGGGGCGGGAGACATACATCGTGCTGTAAGGTCCCCGCAAATATGGCGGAATTCCGGCGGCAAAATTGAGATGTTCTGCTTTTTCCAGATCCTCTTTGGAATAGGTGGGTTTCAGCTTTATGCCTTCCGGAGTTTTAAAGGCTTTTGTTTCCTGAATTTCTTCCTTTTTTGGCGCTGTTAATTTTATATGTTGAAGCTCTTTTCTTGACATTTCCGGTGGGTTTTAATTTTCTGCAGATTCCTTTTCCAGTCTTTCCTGCTCAGATTTTTCACTCAGTCGGCGCTCTAAAATGGGTTCCAGGAGGGTTTTACGTTTGTTTTTCTTCAGAAATGGAAATAATTCCAGTTCCTCTTTCATTCTGTCCTGAAGATTTTCGAATTTATTAGTCCCGATAAGTATCAACTCCCCCTCATCAAATCGCTGCTGCTCTTTTTTAGCACTTTCCTTTATTTTCTTCTGAATGATGCCGGCTTTCAATTGTTTAAGAAATCCGCCGCCCATTTCGATCTCTTTGAAGATTTCAAGGGCCTTATCAGCAAATTGCCGGGTTAGACTTTCAATATAATAAGTGCCTTCGGCTGCATTGCTCACCTTATCCAAATAAGCTTCGTGCTTCATTATCAATAACTGGTTGCGGGCAATTCGGTCGCCAAAATCGTTGTTTTTGTGATAAATAGTGTCGTATGGTGAATTGTATACAGTGTTGGCCCCGCCAAGCACAGCACTCATACTTTCGGTAGTGGTGCGCAACAAGTTCACGTTATAATCGTAAAGTGTCTTGTTTCGTTTGGTGGGTTGAGCGATGATGTGACCATCTTCAGGAAAACCATATTCTTTTGCCAGACTTGAATATAACCAGCGAAGCGCTCTTATTTTGGCAATTTCAAAGAAATAATTTGGACCTGAAGCCACCACGAACTGAGGCAGAAACTGCGGTTTAATATTTTTTAATGCTGAAGACTGATCTATATGGTTTAGGTATTCGTTGGCGTGGGCCAGGGAATAGGCCAGTTGCTGTGGAATATTGGCTCCGGCATTTTGATACAAGTCGGTGTTTATGCTTATAACCGAAGAAAAATCTTCAGATTTAGAAAGGATTTCACCTAAAATTCTATGATCTTCTTTCAGATTGAAGAACCAGTTTCCAGAGCGGGCCAGTTTCCCGATAATATCTGTTTGCAGGTAAACCTGGTTTTTTTTGCCCTTCAGAAATTTTCGCAAACGATTGAAAAAATCTTCAGATAAGAATTCAGGTTTTAGGTAAACAGGAGTTGATTTCAGGTCAATTTCTTCCAGTAACTCTTCAATGGAAATTTCTTCTGTTGGTAATTCAAACCAGAGGCTTTCAGCACCTTTTTTTAAAGCATTCAGGGCTTTTTCGTTAGCAACTTCCGAAGATATTACATAGATTTTTTCACAAATATTCCAATGGATAGGAGATTCCAGATGCACAGGCTCACCTATGTCTTCAGCAGTATAAAAAGGCTTTATCGCTATCCCATCCAGGGAATTGTAGATGAGTTTTTCGTTATAATCGGCTCCTTTTAGGTCGAATTGTATTTTTTGTTTCCATTGCTTTGCAGAAACCTCTTCGAATTCCTGAAATAATGATTCTTTCATTTTAAAGATTTTTGGTTGCGGTCGCCTTAATCTATCGTGTCGTATTCGATGATATAAATATCCTCATCGGCACGTTTCATAAAGTATTTTTGGCGTGCGAATTTTTCGAGTTCTACCGAGTCCTGAAGTTTTTCGATCACGGCTTTATCCTTGTCGATCTCGTTACGGTAGTAGTTTTTATTATCTTCCAATTCATTAAGCTCCTGATTTAGTTCATTATGAATAAACCAGGAATTGCTATCCAGAAAGATCATCCAACCGGCAAAAATAAGGCTCAACAGCACATATTTATTGCCTAGAAATCTAAACCATGGTTTTTTTCGCAATTCTTTTAATTTCATACAGGATAAAGATACAAAATTAGGCCAAGCGGTCCTTGATTATGGTTTGCACAATATCAACAGCTACGGTATTGTAACGGTTGGTGGGGATGATGATATCTGCGAATTCCTTGGTTGGTTCAATAAATTGCTGGTGCATAGGCTTCAGGGTAGTCTGGTAACGCCAAAGGACTTCATCCAGATCCCTGTTGCGCTCGTTGATGTCGCGTTTCAACCTACGGATAAGGCGCTCATCACTGTCGGCATGTACATAGATCTTTATATCAAACATTTTCCTGATCTCTGGGTTGGTAAGAATTAAGATCCCTTCAACAATAACCACCTTCCGGGGCTCTGTTTTTACCGTTTCGCTGGTGCGGTTATGTTCTTTAAAAGAATAAACCGGCTGATGAATTGTTTTACCTTCTTTTAGTTCCTGGAGATGTTTTACAAGTAAATCAAAATCTATGGACTTAGGGTGATCAAAATTGGTCTTCACCCTTTCTTCCATGCTAAGGTGGCTAAGGTCCTGGTAGTAATGGTCCTGGGAGATCACATCTACTTCTTCATTTTTTAATTCTTCTGTGATCTGGTTTACTACGGTGGTTTTACCACTTCCTGTACCTCCGGCGATTCCTATGATTAGCATCTAAAATAATTTGGGGCAAATTTAACTATTTGCCCCAAACCCTGAAATTCTTTAAATGTCTATTTATAACTATCTTTTCTATTTTTATTATTTAGGTCAATTGGCGTTATTAGATAATTATAGTCTTTGCCGTTCCTTTTCCTTATCAGAGATTTCCAGAAGGAAAATATTACAAGCATTTTAAGCTTAAAAAAAGCTGTTTCATTTTCTAATTTGAAGCTTCTTCTTCCTGCGGTAGTAATTTAACGATACCGGTGCCTTCTATAGCAGCATAGATAAAGCCATCTGGTCCCTCGCGCACATCACGAAGTCTTCCTACTCCATCTAACAACTTGGTTCTTTTGCCTATTTCTGTTCCATCTAACTCAAGGTGTTCGAGGTACTGAAATTTTAAGGAACCAACCAATAAATCACCTTTTAAATCAGGATATTTATCTGAGGTTACATAAACGAACCCGCTTGGAGCGATAGATGGAATCCAGTAGAACATAGGATCTTCAAATTCAGGTCCGCCGGTTTGTTCTGTGATAATTGAATCGTCATAGTTAATACCGTAGGTTACCTCTGGCCAACCGTAGTTCAGGCCTTTTTTGACAATATTGATCTCATCGCCACCTTGTGGACCGTGCTCGTGCAGCCAAACTTCCCCGGTTTCAGGGTGATAGATCATTCCTTGTGCATTCCGGTGTCCGTAGGAGTAGATCGCTTCCTTGGCGTTTTCTTCTCCAACAAAAGGATTGTCTTCAGGAATACTACCATCAAGATTTAAGCGGTAAACTTTCCCGCCATCGCGGGTAATATCCTGCGGATTTTCATCGCGGTTTCCACGATCCCCAATAGTGAAGTACAGGTGACCGGCCTCGTCAAATACAATTCTTGAACCAAAATGCTGTCCTTTAGTGGTATTAGGTTCGGCCTTATAAAGATCTTCTATATCAGTGAGCTGATTGTTATTGAGTTTAGCTCTAACCAATTTGGTATTTCCACCATCGCCTTCTCCTTCTTCGGAAGAAAAAGTAAGGTAGATCCAGCCGGTTGATTTATATTCGGGATGAAGAGCTACATCCAGCAATCCGCCTTGCCCCCGGCTATAAACAGCAGGAACACCTGAAATAGATTGCTTCTTACCATCTTTAAAATGAAAAAGCTCTCCGCTTTTTTCGGTAATCAGCATACTTTTATCAGGCAGGAAGGTAAAACTCCAGGGAATATTTAGTCCGGAAACCACTACTTCGTGCTCGTAATCTGTTTCAGGGGCCTCGGCTTCCGGTTGTTCCTCAAGACCTTCCCGGGTTGAGATTTCTTGGTCTTCAGTTTCTGTGGTTTTAGCCTCTTCCGAAGATTTTTGATTCTCGCCGCAAGCCGAGAGGGCAAGGATCATACTTAGGGATAATAATACTCGTTTCATATCAATAGTTTTGGTGATTAGACAATTTGCTTTTTTCCGGCAAATTGAATTAACTAAGATATAAAAAATATAAAGTTCTTGTTGCTATCCCAAAGGAATTATTATATTTGCAGCCGCTTAAATGCGGAAGTTCTTTTATAAGATTTTGAGTTTAGTTGCAACGAGATTTAATCCTGGTGCAAGGATGGCATAAATTCCGCCCGGTTATCGCGTCCCGCTATGGTGGGAAGGCTCGCAGCTTCGAAAAAATGTGCTAAATTTAGAGAATGGTTGTTTACATTCTTTTTAGCGATAAACGTTCTAGGTATTATGTTGGTCGACCTTAGAACTAAAGGCTTAAGTTCTTGAATTATTGAAATAGAAAGATCGAAAGATCTTAAAATACACCTCGGGGTGTAGCGTAGCCCGGTTATCGCGCCTGCTTTGGGAGCAGGAGGCCGCAGGTTCGAATCCTGCCACCCCGACTTTTACAAGTTATATTTTAACATAAAAAAAGGGTAATTATATGGTTTTCATATAGTTACCCTTTCTTTTTGTGCTCAAAATTTAACAAATAGTGTTAAATTTTATGTGAGTTTATCGTGAGTTCACGGTGAATTTGTGAGTTTATCGTGAGTTATTTTTTTGTATTTTTAGCTTACCGGTACTCCATAATTATGTATTGGTAGTTTGACTTTCGCCTTAATTAATTGTTTCATTTAAACAACAAAACTATGCGTACCAGTCAAACCTTTTCCATTTCTTTTTTCATTCGCAAAAAGAAAAAACAACCAGAATTAGCCCTCCTCTATGCCCGAATTACCGTTAACGGCAAATCCCTGGAAATTAGTTTAAAACGAACTATTCCGGTGGACAAGTGGAACCAATCTGCAAGTAAACTTACCGGTAGTAGTGCTGAAAGCCGGCAGATCAATAAAAAAATTGATGAAACCAAAGCACAACTTTATAAAACCTATGATAGCCTTTTAAAAGATGGTCTTCTGGTCACCACGGAGACGATCAAAGCGAGATTTCTTGGAA
>NZ_FOVL01000012.1 GCF_900115145.1 Salegentibacter flavus
CACCTTAGAAAACTGGGATTTGATGTAAGGCTCACCCCGGTAGCCTAAAGATAAACCTGGAGCTCGTTTTTTTTACTAGGAAATTAAACCTGTGTATGAAATTGAGTCGAAAACTGGATAAGCACAAACACTTGTCGTAAAGAAAGGTAGCAATACCTTTTGGAAGCACGCATATGAAAATTTACATCTTTCTTATCCTTTTATAATCACGTACCTCTTAAATATAGATAAACCATTAAAATTGGGCCTATGGCACACTTTAATTAGTGAAAACCGATAATAGAGCAGCAAGCCCTACGGGAAGTTTTGGCCCCAATTGAAGAAATTTAAAATAAAACACATATGAAAATTTTAATTTATAGTATTATTTTACTAGCTATCGTTCTCATTGGCTATAGTTCTACTATACTTGATTTTAACAGCCTGTTTGAGGGAGATAGTTCCAAAGCTGTTATGGCAATTATTGCCAGTTTATGCGTGATTGTTTTAATGGTCATTCTATTGCTTTCCCGTAAAATATCTAAGAAACAAAACGCTTAATCTATGGATTTTGATGTGCTAATTATTGGCGGTGGTGCTGCAGGAATGTCTTGTGCTTTAATCCTGGGATCTGCCCTGGATAAAGATTTTGCGAAAGACAAGGAGGTGGGCGTCATTATGCACCAAAAAACCTCGCATCTGCAAACAGCGCTTTTTAATAATGTTTTGGGTATTCCCGCAGGTACTCCCGGCGCTAAGATCCTTAAAGAAGGGCCAAAACATTTGGCAGAGAACTATCCCGGGGTTGTACAGCTTCAGAAGGAAAAAGTAAAAGAAATTGTTTCTCAGGAAGAAGGCTTCAGCGTAATAACCAATAAGGGCACTTATTCGGCAAAAAATGTCGTAGTTGCTGTAGGCTATACCAATTCACTTACAATAAGGGGTATGGAGGAATATATTATTCCGCATAAAAAAACAAAAGCTGAAAAAGATCGCATTCAGCTTAAAAATGAAGATCACCTGGTAAAACCTGGCTTATATGTGGCCGGTACCCTTTCCGGTTGCCGAAGTCAGTTTGCAATTGCTTGCGGAAGCGGTGCCAGTGTAGCCACCGATATCCTAACGGACTGGAACGGGGAACACACCAAAGTTCACGATAAGTTAGTTTAAAAGAAAATACCCGATTAGCATAAGAGGTACAGAAATGAACATCAGGATTATAAACGCCCGGTGTAATTTTTTGTAGAGCAGCGCAGTTTTTAGTTTTTTGGTAAAATCTATATCGGGATGATTAGAGATCTGGTGTTTGATACATTCATCTGAAACATTGGAGCTGGTAACAAGTATTTCCTTCTGAAGAAACAATAAAGCACTGTTATCCAACAACCTGAAGCTTACAGCGATTATGAAGAAAAACAGGGGGGATACAATAAGAAAAATTAAGAAATTTTCATAGAGTTCGTTCACTGACGCAATTTATTGTTTTTTCTCAGACAATTCAATTACTTTTTCAATTATTTTATCCCCATTGTTTATCAATTTCTCAAAGGCATCGGTGCCGTAAAGTTGCGCAGCCATCGTAGCTTTAAGATACTTTTTCAGAACATCTTTATACCGGTAGACCCTTACATTGATATTTTCGGTTCTTCCAAACTGAAGAAAATCCCGAATCATTTCGTCACTAATCTCTATCTCTTCGTTAAAATCTTCTCTGGCAAGAGCGTTATAAAATTTCCGGTTCTTTTCTAATTCATCAAAGATAAACCGGCTCATCATACCGCTTTTATGCATCAGGATAATATTTTCCATTTCGGCATTGGTATCCCGCCCGACAAATACATCGGGGATAATCCCACCACCGCCGTAAACAACTTTACCTTCCGGAGTTTCATATCTAAGTGAATCGTCTACATCTATACTATCTATACTTTTAAATTCACCGTTTTCATAACGGTGCACATAGTCCTTAAAGTAAGATTCATTTCCATTATCATATGGTTTTTGTATAGAGCGTCCTGTGGGGGTATAGTACCTGGCAATTGTTAATCTTATTGCGCTACCATCTCCTAGTTCCATTTCCCGCTGTACAAGTCCTTTCCCGTAAGATCGTCTTCCCACAATTGTGCCTACATCGTTGTCCTGAAGCGCTCCTGCAACCACTTCACTGGCCGAAGCAGAATTCTCATTTATAATAACATACACGGGGGAATTTTCAAAAGCCCCTTGGCGATGGGCGTAGGTTTCTTCAATAGCACCACTTTTATTTTTGGTGTAGAGTATAAGTTTATCGTCTTCCAGAAACTCATCTGCAATATTGATAGCTTCTGAAAGATAGCCGCCGGGATTATCGCGGAGATCCAGCGCAATTTCTGTGGCACCTTGTTTTTCTAGCTTTTCCAGACTTTTTCTGAATTCCTTAAAAGTGGTTTCTGCAAAACGGTTAATCTTGATATAGCCTAGCTTATCGGTAAGCATATAAGCCGCATTTACACTCTTAATGGGGACTCTGCCGCGGCGAATTTTAAATGTAAGCAGGTCTTCAATACCTTGGCGAAGAACTTTTAAAGTCACTTTAGAATTCTCTTCACCTTTTAAGTATCTGGTAAGGGAATCGTTACTGAAATCTTTGTTGAATAGCTGCGCGTCATCTGCATAGAGAATACGGTCTCCACCCCTGATGCCTAATTTTTCGCTGGGTCCGCCTTCCAGGGCCTGGATAACCACAACAGTATCATTCACATTATAAAAACTCACCCCAATACCAACAAAATCTCCCTGCATATTTTCCGTGACATTGGCATATTCGGTTTGAGGGATATAAACCGAATGAGGATCGAGGTTTTCCAGGATCTTGTTTACCGTAATATCAACAATGCTGTCGGTATTCACGTCGTCTACATATTCATAATCTATGTAATCTATAAGTTTATTGAGTTTTTCTTTCTTAGGATTGGAGGAGAATAAACCTTCTGAAGGAGAGGAAAAATTAAGCTGTGTCCCGAGAAATATCCCCAGGGCGCAGGCCATTGCCAGTAACATTGGCGTATATATCTTGTAATTTCCTTTCAATCTTCCAAATCGTTTATTTGTTCAAGTTCCACTCCGGCTTTGCTTAAGAACTCAAGGCCTGAGTTGTCTTTGTAACCAATATGGTACACAAGGCGGGTAATTCCCGACTGGTGAATAAGCTTACTGCATTCTTTACACGGAGACATGGTAATGTACAAAGTTGCACCCTGGCAGGATTGGGTAGAGCCCGCTACTTTTAAGATAGCATTGGCTTCAGCGTGTAAAACATACCATTTGGTGTATCCTTCGTCATCTTCACAATAGTTTTCAAAACCGCTTGGAGTTCCGTTATAGCCATCAGAGATTATCATTCTATCTTTAACAATAAGTGCGCCAACCTGTTTGCGATTGCAGTGAGAAAGTTTACTCCATTCCCGGGCTATTCTTAAATAGGCTTTATCAAACTTAAGCTGTTTTATCTTATTCATAGTATATAGGCTAATAACCCATTGGGTTATAAAATATTGTAAGTGTGATTAACTGGCTAATTTATTAAATAGCTAGAAAATTTTCATGAAGTATGGGCAAAATAATTCCTATAACTATAGAAGAGACTACCAACACCCAATCCCGCTTCGATACCTGGAATATATTCTGAGCAATAAAAGCGAGAATCATAACACCAAGTACTACAATAATTTGAGCAGTTTCTATTCCGAGAGCAAATTCTATAAGAGGAAGAAAATAGCTGTCGGTATTGGAAGCTACCATCTTAAAATAGCTGGAAAAGCCGAGCCCGTGTATCAATCCGAAAAAAATCGTGGTGAAGTATAAAAGGTTTGCATTTTTATTGTGCTCTTTCCGTCCCGCAGTGAATATGTTATAGATAGCGGTGACAATTATCGTGACAGGGATTAAAAGCTCTACCCAGGCCGGGTCTACTTTTACGATTTCATAGACCGAAAGAAAAAGTGCCAGGGTGTGACCCAGGGTAAAAAGGGTGACCAGCCAAACGATCTTTTTCCAACTGGTAAAACTATATGCAGCCACCAGAACTATTAGAAAAAGGATATGATCGTAGGCTTGCCAGTCCAGAACGTGTTCCAGACCAAGCCTGAAGTACAACCAAAATTGGGACATAATAGTAGGGTTATGAAATGCCCGAAAATACAATATATTGGTAAAATGACAAAAGGAGCCCGAATTATAATGTTCCGGAAATAAGAGAAGTTATTTTAAGGTCTGCTGGCTTTCCCGCGCGAAAATGTGGAAGTAGAGTTTTTAAATCTATTACTTTAAGTATCTTTATTATACGCAAAAATAGATATGGAAGCTACCAGTTTTGATTTCTGGATGTTCGCAGCAGGCCTGGGGATTTTTCTCTTCGGGATGCATCATCTTGAGCAAGGGCTTAAAGGTTTAACCGGCAAAGCATTTAGAAAGTTGCTTCAGCGTTTTACCAATAAAAGTTGGAAAGGGATCATAACCGGCACCGTAGTTACTGCCATCTTACAGAGCAGCTCTATGGTTACCCTTTTAGTCCTGGCATTCCTGGGAGGAGGAATGATAGGATTAAAGAATTCCCTTGGGGTTGTGTTGGGGGCAAACCTGGGTACTACTTTTACCGCCTGGATGGTGGCTGCCCTTGGTTTTAAAATGAATATTGCCGACTTTTCCTTTCCTTTCCTGGCCGTAGGGATTTTAAGCTACCTGTTCTTAAATTCCAGGCCGGTTCTTAAAAGCCTGGGCGGTTTTTTAGTAGGCTTTGGTTTGCTTTTCCTTGGGCTTGATTTTATGAAGGACTCCATAGAAAGTATTGCTAATCAGATGGATATGACTGAAATTGCTTACTATGGTCTATGGGCGTTTCTTTTAGCTGGAATCGTTATTACCGCTTTATTACAATCGAGTTCTGCCTTAATAGTGATTATTTTAAGCGCACTAAATGCCCAACTTATTGATATTTTTCAGGCCGTTGCGATAATAATTGGTGCTAATATCGGTACAACAGCCACAATGATTATCGGTTCCCTGGGCGGCACTGCCGATAAAAAAAGACTGGCAGTTGCCCACCTGATCTTTAATCTGGTTGCCGGGATTTCTATCTTTTTCTTTATAGAAGAACTGGTGAATTTCACCTATTCTATCTTCGGGATAAACGACCCGTTGATGGAATTGGTTCTGCTGAATACCCTTCTCAACCTCTTCGGTATCCTGTTGTTTTACCCGTTTCTTAAGCCATTTACTAAATTTCTAAAAAGCCTGTTCGCCAAAGCCGTTCCTCAGGGAGAAACCTTATTCGTTAAAAATATTCCCCCTGAAGTGCCGGATGTGGCAATAAATGCACTGGATAAAGAGCTTAATCAAATATTCCTTTATACCGAAGAGTTTATTCTCGATTGCTTCCAATTAGGAACAAGGGATAAAAACAGGGAGTCGCAATGGAAAAAAATATTTAGCAGTGCCACAAACCTTACCAGGAAATATGAAAAAATTAAGCGTTTGGAAGACGAACTCACATTATATTATGCCCAACTCCAGGAGAAAAATCTTAATATTGAGGAAGCACGGCAACTCACTGCCAGTATGATGGGCTTACGATCTATGATCTATGGCGCCAAAGATATAAAGGATGTAATGCACAACATCAGGTTTATTCTGGATAGTGATGATAAACTGGGAACCGAAATTCTTAAAATGTTGAGCAACCATATGAGTATTCGATTAAAGGAAATTCGGGATTTTATAATTGCGGAGGAGGTTGAACCTGAATTGCAAGCTAGTCTTCCAACCGAATGGTTAAAGGAAAACGAGGATTTTTATAATGCAACCATAAACTATCTTTACGAGCATTTAACTCATCGTGGAAAAAATGCCGTGCCAGTTTCCACCTTAACCAATGTAATCAAGCAAAGCCATTCTGCGCTTGATAATCTATGTAGTTCCATTATTTACTGGAAGTTAGAAAAAGGCACAACCCTGGACAACTCTGAAACAGAAAAGGAAAAGCCGGAGGTTGAAAACCATGTTAGTTCTTAACCAGACATCCTGGCCACGATATAAACAGCAAGAAGAATACCACCCATGAGAAACAGAAATTTCAACAGATTTGCTAATCGATCATCTCTCATTATGTTAAGATTTAGAATTCTCTATAACATAAAGTAGGTCTGTCAGGAATCTTAAATTTACATAAATCATATTGTAAGACCTCGAATTCCAAAGAAAATTGCAGCTGCAAAGGTCGGACTTTAAATGGGAAGAGCTCCTACATAATCATTTCTGATCTTCAGTTTTAAAATAAAAATGGCAGTGTAAATATTTTATTGTGCTCTAGGTGTAGTTTAAGGATTTTAGAATTTAAGTAAATTTTTCGCTTTATAATGGCATATATTTATATATTTTTGCGCTTAGTTAAAAATTATATAGTTTTTTTGATAAAAAAACTCTAATTTTTAACTAACTCAACCTAGCTACCAACCAAAAATAATTATGGCAACACTGAATTTTAAACCTACTATCCTCACCTTATTTCTTAGTTCACTTTTAATACTATTTGCATCCTGTAAAAATGATGAAGACAATACCAAAGAGGCTGAAGAAATCGAAGTAAGTCAAACCATGAATGCCGAATTAACTGCCCCGCCACTGGTTCCTAAACCTACAGGCAGACGTAAAGCTAAAAAGCTGGTAGTCGATATGGAGGTTATTGAAGAAGAAAGTGAAATGACCGATGGGGTAAAATATGTTTACTGGACTTTTGACGGCACTGTTCCCGGAAGTTTCATACGTACTAAAGTTGGAGATGAAGTAGAATTTCATTTGAAAAACCATCCCGATAATAAATTACCGCACAATATAGATTTACACGCTGTTAACGGCCCAGGTGGAGGTGCCGAATCTTCATTTGTGGCTCCCGGACACGAAGTGGTATTCTCATTTAAAGTATTAAATCCCGGCTTATATGTGTATCACTGTGCCACAGCACCCGTTGGGATGCATATAGCCAATGGAATGTATGGCTTAATCCTGGTAGAACCCGAAGAGGGCTTGCCGGAAGTAGATAGAGAATATTACATAATGCAGGGAGATTTTTATACCAAAGGCAGCTTTGGAGAACCCGGTTTACAACCTTTCGATATGCAGAAAGCTATTGATGAAGACGCCGATTATGTGGTATTTAATGGGAAAGTTGGATCAATGACCGGGGATAATGCACTTACTGCTGAAGTGGGCGAAACCGTTAGACTTTATGTTGGAAACGGAGGTCCAAACCTGGTTTCTTCTTTCCACGTGATTGGAGAAATATTCGATAAAGTTTATGTTGAAGGCGGAGAGCTGGTTAATAAAAATGTTCAGACTACCTTAATTCCCGCCGGTGGTGCAGCAATAGTAGAGTTTAAAATCGAGGCCCCGGGAGAATATATTTTGGTAGACCATTCAATTTTCAGAGCATTTAACAAAGGCGCTCTTGCACAATTAAAAGCCGAAGGGAAAGAAAATAAAAAGGTGTTTTCAGGAAAGATCGAGGAAGGTATTTATCAGCCTGAAGGTGGAGGAATTCAGGAAATGCCGGTCGATGAAGATGAACTGGCCGCTTCCCGTCCATCAGACAATCCTGATTTAGAAGAAAAAATGGAACTGGGTAAAAACATTTACGGTCGTACTTGTGTGGCCTGTCACCAGGCTAACGGACAAGGAATACCCCAGGTGTTTCCTCCACTTGCCGAAGCCGATTACCTGAATGAAGATGTGAAAAGAGCTATAGATATCGTGCTTCACGGAAAATCAGGGGAGATCACGGTAAACGGAGAAACCTACAATAGTGTGATGACCGCTCAAAATATAAGTGACCAGGAAGTTGCCAATGTCCTGACTTATATATATAACAACTGGGGCAATAATGGCACCGAAGTTACCGAAGAAATGGTAAAAGCGCAGCGAAGGAATTAAAATGAGCTTAATGTATAAACCAGTCCTCTTAGGAATATGTTTTTTGATAATGGCCTCAGGTTTTTCACAGGAATCAGAAATGGCAGAAATAGAGGGTGGAACATACATTCCTCTCTACGGAAACGATTCTCTGCCCGTTAGTGTTGAAAATTTCAAAATAGATAAGTACCCGGTTACCAATAGGGAATACCAGATGTTTGTACAGGAAAACCCCAAATGGAAAAAATCTGAAGTCAAAGCCTTATTCGCCGATGCCCGGTATTTAGACCATTGGAAGAATGATACTGAACTGAAGTCTGATGAATTGGAGAATGCTCCCGTGACCAATGTCTCCTGGTTCGCAGCCAGGGCATATTGCAAATGGAAGGGAAAGCGCCTGCCAACTCTTGATGAGTGGGAATATGTAGCCATGGCCGATAAAGAAACTGCCGATGCACGAAAAAAGGATGGTTATAACGAATTTATCCTAAGCTGGTATGAAAAGCCAAAATCTTTTCACCAGGAGGTGGGAAGCACCTATGAAAATTACTGGGGTGTTTATGATATGCATGGAATGGTTTGGGAATGGACCGCCGATTTTAATTCGGTGATCATTTCAGGAGAAACAAGGCGTGATGAAAATCAGGATAACAATCTCTTTTGCGGAAGTGCAGCGATTGGTTCTTCCGATCTCATGAATTATGCGGCCTTTATGCGCTATGCCTTCCGAAGCAGTGTAAAGGGAAATTATTCCATCAGAAACCTGGGTTTCAGATGTGCACAGGATAGTAATGAAAAAGAAAATTCAGCCAATGAAGCTTTATAAATTGATGTTCCTTAGCATTCTGCTATTAGGGGCTTCCTGTAAAAATAACGAGGACAAAAGTGAAAAAAGCGAGCCGGTGGTCCAGGCTGAAGCCGAACCCCTACCGGAGATGAGTGTTTTTCAACTACCATCTTCCTGGACTACTCAGGAAGGGAAAGATATTCAGTTGGAAGAATTACGTGGTGAGGTGCTGGTTATGGTGATGATCTATACTTCCTGTCAGGCTGCCTGTCCAAGGCTGGTAGCCGATATGAGGAACATTCAGAAAAAAGTTTCAGAAGAAGCTAATAGAGAGACAAAGTATGTTTTTGTAAGTATAGATCCTGAAGTAGATACCCCCGAACGCCTAAAAGCCTTCGCTAAAGAGAACGAAATGGATAATGACCAATGGTTGTTCCTTCGGGGAGATATAGAGGATACCCGGGAGTTTGCTGCAGTGCTGGCGGTAAATTATAAACGCATTTCTCCAATGGACTTTTCACACTCCAATATTATAAGTGTTTTTGACAAAGACGGGGTTATGGTGCATCAGAAAGAGGGTTTAGGCACCAATGATACTCAAACTATCGATACTATCGAGCAGCATGCCATCGATTAATTAAACACTTCCTGCTAAACTTCACTGTAAAAATTTAGAGATTCCTAAGTATTTTTAATTCCGGATACTAATGAAAAGCTTTGTTGATGGGCATTGGCCCCGTTTAGATATTGTCTTACATTTATAGCCAATTCGGAAAGACAGATTACAAATGCAAAAAACGAATTTCGAAATCTCTAAAATGGACTGCCCTTCGGAGGAAAATCTTATCCGGATGAAGCTTGATGGAATTCCCGGGATTAAGAACCTGGACTTTGATATCCCCAACCGAAAATTAAGCGTTTTCCATATTGGTCAACCTGATCAAATCGAAAAATCCCTTCAGGAACTGAATTTAGGAGCACACAAATTATCCTCCGAGCCTACCGACCAAACGAATTTCGAAGAAAATTCAACTCAGAAAAAATTGCTTTGGACGGTACTCGCTATAAATTTCGCTTTTTTTATCATCGAAATGACTACGGGCCTGATTTCAGGGTCCATGGGATTGGTTGCCGACAGTCTGGACATGCTGGCCGATTCCTTCGTTTACGGAATAAGTCTTCTTGCCGTAGGCGGCACCCTTTCAAGAAAAAAGAGCATTGCGAACCTCGCCGGTTATTTCCAGATAATTCTGGCCGTTGTCGGATTTGCCGAGGTTTTGAGACGCTTTTTTATGGTGGAAGAACTCCCCGATTTCAATACTATGATCATCATTTCTATTTTTGCTCTTTTGGCAAACGCCTTTTCTTTGTATTTACTCCAGCAATCTAAGAGCAAAGAGGAAGCCCATATGAAAGCAAGTATGATCTTTACTTCAAACGATGTGATCATAAACCTGGGAGTGATTACCGCAGGTCTTCTGGTAAACTGGCTTAACTCCAGCAAACCCGACCTGATTATTGGAACCATTGTATTTATACTGGTTATTCAGGGCGCCATCAGGATACTTAAAGTTGGGAAGTAAATTGGTTTGTCTGCGCTATATGCGGAGATTTTGTACCTTTTCAATTAACACCTGAAACGGTAATGTTCCATAAACTGGGTATAGCCGTAAGGATCTTTGGCCTGTTCAGGTATTCCTGGTCTAAGAACTCATTTAGCTCCTGGCAGAATGGGTCTAAACTATTTAGTCGTTTCTTATTTGGATCCTACAGGTCTATATCAGCCTTTCGTTTCAGACTGATGTTTAACTTTTTTTTTAGCATAATACGGGCACAAATAGGTGTTTGACCCTGCTTAGCCCCTAGAGTTTATAAAAAGCATCGAAAATGTTGACGATTTGTGAACCAAAATGGATGATATCAATCAATATCACTTGATATCAAAAAAAACCAAAACCTTGAAAATCATATGATTAACAAGGTTTTGGTTTTGGTTAAAACACTCCCAGTAGCCTCGCCAGGAATCGAACCTGGATCTAAAGTTTAGGAAACTTCTATTCTATCCATTGAACTACGAGGCCGCACAAGGGCCACAAAAATAATAATGTTTTGAGAAAAAATTGAAATTCCCTCATAAAACTTCGCAAAGCATTTGGAAACTTTGTAATTTCAGTTTGAACTTAACTTTTGCATTATGAAATTACTCGCAACTATAAGCAGTTTCATCTTTTTATTTGCCAACACCTGTAATTCACCAGAAGGTCAAAGTAATCAACTGCAGCTTACCGGAACCCTTGAAGCTACAGGGATTACCTCTTATCAATATGGAAGTCATACCCTTACTACCGAAGATACTTTTTACGCGCTTCGAAGTGAAAAGATAGACCTCAGCAAATTTGAAGGCAAAACCGTTAGCGTTGAAGGAGAAAAAGTAGAAGGTTATCCCGTAGATGGTGGCCCCGATTATATTGAAGTAAACAATATCAAAGAAAAGGAATAAGCGGTTTCTTTAATACATCTGCTTTTTCCGGAATGAAGTTTTTTCAAGGATACATCCGAGTTGGCATCATACTCCTTAAAGAAGATTGCATACCTTTAATACCTAAATAATTAAAAATGAAAACAATTTTACTTTCGGCTATGGCCATTTTATTATGCCTGCCGGTTTTTTCTCAAAATCCAGGAGTTGAAAAAGAGGCATTTGCCCATACCTATTCTATTGTTGCCAGAGATACTGCTACCGGTGAAATGGCAGTTGGAGTGCAAAGCCATTGGTTTTCTGTAGGACCATTAGTAGCCTGGGGAAAAAGTGGCGTTGGGGTGGTTGCCACCCAATCTTTTGTAAACCCGGAATATGGACCGCGCGGACTTAAATTAATGGAAGAAGGGAAAACTGCAGTAGAAGCTTTAGAAGAAATCGCCAATTCAGATAGTGGACGGGAATACAGACAGGTGGCTTTTTTGGATAGCCACGGAAACACTGCAGCATTTACCGGCCAGAACTGTGTAGAAGCTGCCAGCCATATAACCGATGAAAATTTTTCGGTGCAGGCCAATATGATGCTTAACGAAGAGACTGTGCCGGCAATGGCAGAGAGTTTCAGCCGTAATTCTCATCTTCCCCTGGCTGAAAGGGTCCTAGAAGCCTTAAAGGCAGCCCAGGAAACAGGTGGTGATATCCGTGGAAAACAGTCGGCAGCCTTGATTGTAGTTGGAGCAAATAGAGTAGAAGAAAGCTGGAAAGATAAAAAGATAGATCTTCGGGTAGATGATCATGCTGAACCTATTAAGGAATTGGGGCGGCTCCTGAGAACCGCCCGTGCCTATGAATATATGAATCGTGGCGATCTTGCCATGGAAGATGGTGACGTAGATAAGGCTTTGGAGGAATATGGTGCCGCAGAAAAAATGTTCCCCGATAACCTGGAGATGCAATTCTGGAAGGCGGTAGCCCTGGCCAATGCGGGAGAAATTAAGGAAGCAAAGCCTGTTTTCGATAAGATCTTCAAAAAAGATAAAAACTGGCGTGAAATGTTAAAGAGATTACCAAAAGCCGGGCTCTTAGATGTTAGTGACGAAGAATTGAAGCAACTCACCGATTAGATTATTAATTCGCTGTCTTTCTTATTACCTTAGCAAATCAGGAAAAAATTTAACCCTTATGAAAAATTCAGCAACAAAAATATTACTTTCTATCCTTGTGGTAAGCTTCGGGCTTTTTACCGCTTGTAAGGATGAAGAAAAAACAACTGAAACCAGCAGAGAGACACCAAGTGTAAATTCCACTACTCAGGAAAGCAGCGCCAGTAGTTCAGAAGCTCCCGAATTGAATCCTAAACATGGGGAACCTTTTCACCGCTGTGATATTCCGGTAGGAGCACCTTTAGATCAGGCAGCCTCTACCCAGCAAAACACAAGTACTCAGTCTCCGGTGCGATTGAAGAGCTCAACTCCTAAGATCAATCCGCCTCACGGAGAACCGGGGCATTCCTGTTCAATTCCGGTTGGCGCACCTTTGGAAGGATAAAAATATCAGCAACATAAAAAAAATCCGTAGCTCATTAGAACTACGGATTTTTTTTTGGAAAATTCTTATTGATTTAATCCAGGCCTCCTCTTCGTGTCGCATCTTTTGGTTCCGGCCAGGTCATTTGCTCTCCCGTTCTTCTACTAACAGGAAGCACCCTTTTCTCACGGGAAGTCGTTTCAGGATCTTCACTCGCCATATAGGTTAGGATAGCAGTTAAGATCACGTTTCTTCTCACATCATCAAAAACGATCTTGTCGTAAGTGTCCAGGTTGGTATGCCAGGTATAGTTCCAGTAATTCCAGCTAAGCGAACTCAACATAAAACCTGGTGCGCCTGCAGCCACAAAAGAAGAATGATCTGAGCCTCCTCCGGAAGGCGTTCCGGGAAAAGTGGTTTCAATATCATACTTGATCTCATCCGGGACTGCTTCCATCCATCTTCCAAGGTAATCGTAAGCGTGCAGGAATCCCTGGCCGTTTATCCTGGCCACCCTTCCAGTACCATTATCCTGGTTAAATAACGCCTGAACATTCTCTACAATTTCAGGATTGTCTTTTACAAAGGCACGAGAACCGTTCAAGCCTTGCTCTTCACTCCCCCAATGTCCGGCAATAATAGTTCGTTTTGGGTTAGGATAAAGTTTCTTTAAAATTTTCATTGTTTCCATCATCACCACAGTACCAGTACCATTATCTGTCGCACCGGTTCCGCCATCCCAGGAATCGAAATGCGCAGAAAGAATAATATATTCTTCCGGTTTTTCGGTGCCTTCAATTCTCGCGATAGTATTAAATGCTGGTACTTCGCCCATATCTTCCGATTCAGCCACAATTCTAAGTTCAGGTTTATCGCCATATTCTGCAAGACGGTAAACAAGGCCGTAATCTTCCAGGTTCATATCAATAGTGGGAATATTTTGGGTGTAAGCCCCAAAAACTTTATTAGCTCCAAATCCGCGGGACCAGTATAATGTCACAATAGCAGCAGCACCTGCTTTTTCAAGGGCAAGGTGAAGACTTTTGTTATTGTGTCCGGTTTTTTCCATTTTTTCCCTCCAGGCCTGTTCCTGCTCCTCGCGCTGATCTTTCATTTTCTGAAAAGATTCCTCGGTGGCCCATTCTTCCCAGTTTTCATCGGGCCTCCCTGTAGGCTGGTACATGGAAGCCAGTACGATTTTGCCTTTTACTGATGTCAGATTCTTTACAAAATCAAGAGAATCAGAAGCTTCAGGAAGTAAAACTACTTCGGCCGTAACGCCCTTCCTTTTAGTAGAAGGACTCCAGGCCAGTTGGCGCGCCTGCAGGCTCTGAACTCTTGGCTCAATAAGATCTACGTGGGTAACTCCGCGCTCCCAGCCTTTCCAGGTTCCCCATTGCTGGTTTTCGGCAGAAATGCCCCAGCTTTCATATTTTTTCACTGCCCAATCGTGAGCATTTTCCATCTGTGGCGTGCCCACAAGTCTGGGACCAACAACGTCCATTAATTCATGGGCGAGTTGCTCTAAGTCAGAGTTCTCGTTGACTTCATTAATAATGTTTTCAACAACCCGGTCCTCTTGGGCAGAAATTGTCACTGAAACCAAAAAAGCACAGAGTACTGCGAGTAATTTGTTGTTCATTGCGTATTAATTTTATTTTTTCAAATATATCACAAAAAAAACCGCCGCAAGCGACAGTTTCTTTGTCAGGTATACATGAATAATTAATCTATCCAGATCATATCGAATAAAACAATCCTGTACTCCTTTTTGGTTTCATCATAACTTATTCGGTAACGGGTAGGATAAAACACCTCGCTTACCTGATATTTTTCCGGTTGTGGGATTTCAAAACTTTCATCCAGTCTTTCCTGCAGGTATTCCATAGTGATCATAGGCTCAAGAAAAATAAACGCCCCATCATAAGAACCATAAAGAAATGTTTGTGAAAATAAACCGCCTTCTTCAAGTTCAGGAGCATCTTCGCTCAACCAGTGTTTCCCCATATAAAGTTCATAACCGGGACCCGGAAAATAGCTAACAGGCCAGTATTGGAGCTCAGGAAGAATTTCGGCTTTTTCATCGTCGGTGATTTCCATTTTTTCTTCTTCCGATATCATGTAAAAATGAATATCAAAATGAGGGAATTCGTAAAAGAATGGTTCATGGCCTTCTACCATCCAGCCAAGATCTATATGATCGAAAGGTAGTTTATCTGCTTTCTTATGAATTTCCAGGCTAAATTCCTCAATATGTGAAGGTAATCTATCCAGTACTTTTTCTGACATTTTTAACCCAATCTCCACCGGATCTCCTTCGTGGCTCATGGTAACAAGGCTGCGAACTACACCATTTCCAAAAAGAACTGCCGGGCCGTAAAAGGTATTGGTTTTTTCAGCTTTTTCAGCTTTTTTCTCCATCTCCAGATTTACCTCGTCGATCTGAGTAGCAGGCAAATTTTCCTGCTCACAAGCAGTAAAAAGCAATAAAAGAAATGGAAAAATGTAAAGCAACTTTCCAAAAGTAATTTCATTATTTAAAAATTTTTTCATAATACAAATGTTTAGTTATCAATGTTTTAAATATAAAAAAAATGAAAAATGGATGCAAAATATAACTTCCTGTTGCTAGGAAATTACAGGAAAACCCGTAACAAAATTTTAACTATATTGGCTCTTCAATCATAAAAATCAACAAACCTCAACCATTGTAAAATTCCCGGGCTAACGCCCGCTTATCTCTTCCTTTTATGAAAAAAAACTCACTCCTATTCCTTTTATTTATTGCTTTCGTACCTGTATTTGCGCAACAAAGTGATCTCTCGGTAGAAAAAATAATGCAGGATCCCTCTTGGATGGGAACTTTTCCCGAAAATATTAAATGGGGCTACGATAGCCAGAATATTTATTTTAATTACAATCCTGAAGGGAATCCGGGAGATTCCCTCTATAAAATCAATGTTCAGAATAAATCTGCCATCCGGAAAGTAAGCCTGGAAGAACGCAGAGAAATGATTCCCGGTGCAGGCGATTTTAATAAAAAAAGAACAAAAAAGCTCATTATTAAAAATGAGAGCCTGGCCATTGCCGATCTTAAATCCGGTGAGATTACCCAGCTGATTGACCTTTCAGAAGAAATCGAAGGTCCACAATTCATGGCCGATGAGAATCTTGTGACTTTTACCTCAGGAAACAATGCCTATCTCTTCGACCTAAAAAATGCCCGGATCGATCAACTTACTAAAATTGAAAAAGGCAAAAAGAAAGAAGAAAAAACCGAGGACACTTCTGAAAAGGATGATTGGGTTAAAGAAGAAAACCTGGAACTTCTCAGGATTGTAAATGAAAGAAAGATTAAAAAAGAAGAAACAGAAGCCCACCGCAAGGCAGTTGCCGAAAAAGAAGATTTCACTTTTTATCTTGAAGATCGTACAATTAGCAATCTACAGGTGGCACCCAATGCAAAATATGCTACTTTCAACCTCATTACCCGTAAAAGCAGTAAAAGCACCGATGTGCCTAATTACGTTGATGAATCTGGATATACAGTTAATCTACCTGCCCGGTCAAAAGTTGGAGAGGATGAGATTACCGTAGAACTGGCTATTTATAATTTTGAGAAGGATACAGTTTTTATGCTAAATACTGAATCTCTTCCGGGTCTGGAAGACCTGCCCGATTATACCGAAGACTATCCCGATCGCGACTGGGAGAAGATGGAAAGAGAAGTGATTCCCTCCAGAGCTTATTTTTCTGATAATGGAGAAAAAGCGGTGGTTAATATCCATTCTAAAGACAATAAAGATCGCTGGATAGTTTCAATAGACCTTGAGAACGGCGAATTAAAAAATCTGGACCGCCAGCGTGATGAAGCCTGGATCGCAGGTCCCGGTGTGGGCTACACTTTTTACGGCGGAGGCACATTTGGCTGGCTTCCCGATAACAAACATATTTATTTCCAAAGTGAGGAAACAGGTTATTCTCACCTCTATTTACTCAACGTAGATACCGGAAATAAAAAAGCCCTTACCAATGGGGAATTTGAAGTTTTTAATCCCGAATTATCCAATGATAAAAAACACTGGTTTTTGACGACTTCGGAAGTCGGTCCTGGGGAACGCCATTTTTACAAGATGCCGGTAATGGGTGGAAAAATGGAAAAGTTAACCCAGATGGAAGGGAATAATGAAGTTCATCTTTCACCAGACGGGAAATATATGGCCATCAGGCATTCATACAGCAACCAACCCTGGGAGTTGTATCTTAAGAAAACCCGTGCCAATGCCGAAGCTGAAAAATTAACCGAAGGACAAACAGAAGAATTCGCTTCCTACCAATGGCGCGAACCTGAAATGATTGAATTTGAAGCTGAAGACGGCGCTATGGTCCCTGCAAGACTTTACGCACCAACCGAAGCAACTAAAAACGACGCGGCCGTAGTGTTTGTTCACGGTGCAGGTTATCTTCAGAATGTGCATAAATGGTGGAGTAGCTATTTCAGGGAATATATGTTCCATAATCTTTTAACCGATCTTGGTTATACCGTTATCGACATAGATTACAGAGGGAGTGCAGGTTATGGCCGTGACTGGAGAACAGCGATCTATCGCCATATGGGCGGAAAAGATTTGAGTGACCAGGTAGACGGAGTTAGATATCTCATAGAAAATCATGGCATTAATCCTGAGAAAGTTGGGATCTACGGTGGTAGTTACGGTGGCTTCATCACCTTAATGGGAATGTTTAATGAACCTGAAACTTTTAAAGCAGGAGCCGCGTTGCGCTCGGTGACCGATTGGGCACACTACAATCATGGGTACACCTCCAATATTCTGAATGAACCTTCCAAAGATCCAATCGCTTATCGTAAATCTTCGCCTATTTATTTTGCTGAAGGACTGGAAGGAGACCTCTTGATCGCCCACGGAATGCTGGATGTAAACGTTCATTTTCAGGATGTGGTAAGGCTTGCTCAACGCCTTATAGAACTCGGAAAGGATGACTGGGAGATGGCGGTTTATCCTGTGGAAGATCACGGTTTTGTAGAACCGAGCAGCTGGACCGATGAATACAAGCGTATTTTAAAACTATTTAACGAAAGCCTCCTGGAGTAATGGACATCAATTTTGTACGCCGGCAATTTCCGGCACTGGAACAGGAATTCACATATATGGATAACGCCGGGGGCTCCCAGACCCTCTCTAAGGTAGCCGAGAGAATAAGCGGTTATCTTTTGCATCATAATGTACAGTTGGGTGCTTCTTATAAAGTTTCCAGAGAAGCCGGAGAGAAATTGAGTTACGCAACCAATGAGGTTGCAAAATTTATTAATGCCTCCTGTCCTGAAGAGGTTGTGATAGGGCCATCCTCCAGTATGCTTTTACGCATTTTAAGCCTTAGCCTAAGCAAACAATGGCAGGAAGGGGATGAGGTAATCGTCACCAACACCGATCACGAAGCCAATGTCTCCCCCTGGACCGATCTCGAAGAGAAAGGTATTAAGGTAAAGATTTGGAAAGTAAACCCCGAAACCCTGGAACTGGATCTTTCTGCACTAAAGGAATTGCTTTCTAAGCGTACCAAGTTGGTTGCAGTAAATCATGCCTCAAATGTACTTGGGACGATTAATCCTATAAAAGAGATCACTGAGATTGCACACAAAGCCGGAGCATTGATTTGTGTTGATGGAGTGGCTTATGCACCCCACAGGCAAGTAAATGTAAAAGAATTGGATGTAGACTTTTATGTCTTTAGCTGGTATAAAACCTACGGCCCCCACCTTGCTGTTATGTACGGAAAATATGATTTACTGTATGAAATGGACGGGATAAACCATTATTTTTTCGGCAAGAAGGATGTGCCTTATAAGTTTCAGCCGGGAAATTTCAATTTTGAACTCACCTACAGTCTACTGGGAATTACCGAATATTTTGAGGAATTCTACCGGGAGCATTTCCGCAGCACAAAAAAATTAGATACTCCTGAAAAGCTGGCCAAAAGCTTCGATATTATCGCCAGGTATGAAGAAAGGATAAGCACCCCTTTATTGACATTTCTTAATGAAAATCCTGAAATAAGAATTATAGGTTATCCAGAAGCCGATAGAAATAAAAGGGTGCCTACCATCTCTTTTGTGCATTCCAAAATGAAAAGCGACGAAATTGTAAAACAGGTAGATGAGCATCGCATCGGAATCAGGTTTGGGGACTTCTATGCTAAAAAGCTTATACAAGATCTCGGCCTGGAGAAAAAAAATGGGGTGGTGAGAATAAGCCTGGTACATTACAATACCGCCGATGAAGTGAAAAGACTGATTGAGGTATTGAAAAAGATCCTTTAAAATAAAAAGCCGCGATCTCAGAATTTGAAATCGTGGCTTAATTTTATAAAAAACCTTTGTTATCCCAGGGCCTGTTTTAGATCTTCAATTAGATCTCCCTCATCTTCCACGCCTATACTAAGACGAATAAGGGAGTCTACAACTCCGATCTTTGCTCTTTCTTCCTGTGGAATTGAAGCGTGCGTCATACTGGCCGGGTGCCCGGCAAGAGATTCCACTCCACCAAGAGATTCTGCAAGAGTGAAAACTTTAAGGTTTTCCACTATTTTTGTGGCGCTTTCCAAGGTATTTTCCTTGGTGGTAAAAGAGATCATTCCGCCGAAATCTTTCATCTGCTTTTTAGCGATATCATGATTAGGGTGATCTTCAAAACCAGGCCAATACACTTTGTCAACTTTTGGATGGGTCTTCAGGAATTTAGCAACTGCTTCCCCGTTTTCACAGTGTCTCTGCATACGCAAGTGTAGCGTTTTTATTCCGCGAAGCACCAGAAAACTATCCTGAGGGCCGCAAACCGCACCACTGGCTTTCTGAATAAAATATAGTTTTTCAGCCAGGTTCTTATCGTTCACCACAAGAGCGCCCAATACCACATCACTGTGCCCACCAAGATACTTTGTCGCGCTGTGCATCACGATATCTGCACCTAAATCCATTGGCTGTTGCAAATAGGGCGTAGCAAAAGTATTATCTACCGCAAGTAATAAGTTGTGTTTTTTGGCGATTTTAGAAGCCGCTTCGATATCGATGATATTCATCATTGGGTTGGTTGGTGTTTCCAGCCAGATGAGTTTTGTATTTTCATTAATATACTCCTCGATTTTCGATGCATCCTGCATCCCGATAAAATGAAATTTAATCTCAAAATTCTCAAAAATAGTAGTGAAAAGTCGGTATGAACCTCCGTAAAGGTCATTGGTAGAGATAATCTCATCGCCTGGTTTGAATAGTTTCATCACTGCATCAATCGCAGCGAGACCGGAGCCAAATGCCAATCCAAACTTTGCATTCTCAATACTGGCAAGCGACTTCTCCAAA
Source organism: Salegentibacter flavus (assembly GCF_900115145.1). Taxonomy (GTDB): domain Bacteria; phylum Bacteroidota; class Bacteroidia; order Flavobacteriales; family Flavobacteriaceae; genus Salegentibacter; species Salegentibacter flavus. The sequence goes on from NZ_FOVL01000012.1 coordinate 20,092, forward strand.
GCTGTTCTTGTAGGATTACCGCTTCGGGAATACTCAAATCCCTTGTGCCCACCGGGGGTGCTTTGTGAATATGTACTGGTTTGATAAATTGGTGGCATTACCGAGCCGTATGCGGGGTCTGTATTTTCCTGTCCGCCGTGTACTGTTTTGGTATTAAATTTCATATCTACTGTGTCTAAAGCAAATGTAGCATAGCTGTTGGGCAATAACAAAATTGGCTGTACCTTTATATTTCAATTTAACAGCCATAAAATTGAAAAAACTACTCTCTATTTTCAGCCTTATCTTTCTTTTTTCTGCCTGCGAGCAGGAAGCTGAAAGTCTCGAATTTTTAAATTATTCAGTAGAAAGAAGTGCCGATAACTGTGATCCTGAAACCGAAAAATGCAGTTTCATAGACCTGAATTTCCCTGTAGCTTCGGGCACTGAAAACCGGGAGAAGCAGATCAATAAAGAGATCGAAAATCATCTTAGCTATATTTTGGGTTATGAAGATGAACCCAATATAGGTTCAGTAGAAGATATGGCAGATATCTTCATCCAGAATTACGAAATGACCAAAAAAGATTTCCCCGGATATAACACTCCCTGGGAAGCCACTATTTATGGTGAAATTAGCTATGAATCTGATAAGCTAGTCTCCATTCAGTTTAATTCTGAAGTTTTTGAAGGCGGGGCCCATGGCTACAGTAGTATCACCTGGCTGAATTTTAACCCTGAAACCGGAGCAATTTATTCCCAGGATGAACTTTTTGCCGAGGACTTCAAAGCCTTTATAGAGGATATATTCAGAAAAGAACAGGGAATTCCGGAAGGCGAACCCATCAATAGTACAGGTTTATTTTTCGAAAATGATAAATTTCATCTTCCGCAGAATATAGGTTTCAGCAACACTAAAGTTATTCTCTATTACAATGCCTACGAGATTGCCGCCTACGCCGATGGCCCATACCGGATGGAGTTCCCTCAAACTGAAATTTCAGAATATATAAAGATTGAATTATAAGGTATTTCAAAATGAAAAAGATCTATCACCTCTCTACCTGCGATACGAATAAAAGAATCCTTAAAGAACTCGATCCTCCTGCGGCTTTTAAGCTTCAGGATATAAAAACGGAAGGGATCACCGAAGAGCAGATCGATGAGATGCAGGAGCTCGCCGGAAGTTATGAAGCGCTTTTCAGCAAACGAGCAAGGCTCTACAGGGAAAAAGAACTACACCTGGAAGAACTCACCGAAGACCGCTATAGAAATCTTATTCTGGAACACTACACTTTTCTGAACCGTCCTGTAATTATTAACAACGATGAGATCTTTATAGGGAATTCAAAAAAAACGGTGGAGGCTGCGAAAAAATCGATAAATGAATAACAGAGCCCTGGCAATTATTGCAGCAACTATTGCCAGTGCTATTTACGGGGTAAACCATACTTTAGCCAAAGGGGTGATGCCCGTTCACATCGAGCCATTGGGATTTATATTCCTTAGGGTTTTTGGTGCAGCAATCCTTTTTTGGGCAATTAGTTTCCTCGGGCCACGAGAAAAAATAGCGACTTCAGACTGGCCAAGAATACTGGGTAGTGCCGTTTTTGGGATGGTGATAAATATGCTGTTCTTTTTTAAAGGCCTAAGTCTTTCCACGCCTATTAACAGCTCTGTGATTGTGACGCTTTCCCCGGTGATGGTCCTTATCCTGGCTTCTATTCTGATTAGAGAACGCATCACCTTATTAAAGAGTATCGGGATAATTGTTGGGCTTGCGGGAGCACTAATTTTGGTTCTTTTTAGTGCTGATACCGGCAGCAATGCGCCTAATATTCCTATGGGAAATGTGCTGTTTATCGTTAACGCCTTTTCCTACGGACTTTATCTGATTCTTGTAAAACCCTTAACCGCAAAATACCATCCCTTTACCCTTATGAAGTGGCTTTTCCTGATTGGTGTTTTTATAAATTTCCCCATCACTATTGGCGAATTTACCGATGTTCAATGGAGTAGTTTGCCCTTTGACGCCATCTGGAAAATGGCTTTCGTGGTAGTGGGAACCACTTTTTCAACTTATTTGCTGAATATTTATGCGCTAAAACAACTTTCAGCTTCCACCATAAGTGCCTTTATTTACCTGCAACCGCTTATCGCAATTGTTTATGCCATAAGTACAGGCGCCGATTCGCTGAATCTCACCAAGGTGGTTGCCGCCCTATTGGTGTTTGCCGGGGTTTATATGGTTACCAAAAAGAAAACCGAATTAAGAGCTTAATCATGGATCTCGGGACAAGCCCACAATTATGAATCGGAAAAAATTTTATAACTCGAAGCGAGCCTCGGGGGAATTAAACCCTCAATGAGGGATTAAAGTTGATGCGGCTCAATATGCTGTGGCCGTTTCCCGTACTTGCGAGTGTCTTCTTTAGTTAATATCCTGAAATCTTCAGTGTGGGAAAGACTATTTAGGTTTTGATACAATTCCGGGGGAAGTTTGGTAAGTTTTCGTTCTTCTAAGTCTATCCAACTCCCCATCATCTCGCAGCTGGCGAAATTCCGGCCCTTATAATCGTAAAAGTTGTGAAGGAATTCGAAATACATCCCGTCTTTTGATAAGCCCTTTAATTCCAATGTCACTTTAACCGGGTGGCCGGCAAAAACTTCTTTAAAATAATAAACGTGCTCATAAAATACTACGGGACCCAGATTATATTTGACCAATTCTTCCTGCCCAAAACCGTTCTCCATTAAAAAGCTCATTCGGGTATGGCTCATAAAATTTATATAGGCAGTGTTAGCCAGATGACGGTTGGCGTCTGTATCGCTCCAGCGGATATCAAATTCTTTAATGTACATCAGTAATTTTTTAATAAATCTAACAAATTATATTATGCGTGCATAATTATTGTGCTTAAAATTAATTTCCTGAAATTAGCCGCAAATGCCATTGATAAAAAGCACATATACCGCCCCACGAATATTCCGAAATCCCCATTTTTCGACAATTTATTCGTCTACCTTGAGAAAAGTGGCTTTTAGCACCAGTCAGCGTGATCGCGTAGAACTTGAAGACGGAGATTTTCTTGATCTCGATCGCAGTTTTTCTTCTGAAGGAAACCACAAGAGGCTGGTAATCCTCCTTCACGGCCTGGCAGGAAATGCCCAGCGTCCTTATATGAACGCCATGGCGCGCATTTTTGCTGAAGCCGGTTGGGACACAGCCGCGATGAATTTCAGAGGTTGCAGCGTAGAGATGAATAGGCTTTACCGTAGCTATAATGCTGGGGCTACCGAAGATCTCAAAGCAGTGATAAATCATATCTTAGCTGAAAACAGGTATTCTGAGATCGCTTTGGTCGGATTTAGTCTGGGCGGGAATTTAATGCTAAAGTATTTAGGGGAAACTTCAGAAATACCTTCGGAAATAAAATCGGCGGTGGCGATATCTACTCCCTGCGATCTGGGAGCTTCATTGGAAGAGCTCAGCCAAACCCGAAATATTATCTATTCAAAACGTTTTGTGCGAAACCTTAAAAAGGAATTATTCCGGCGCCATCTGGCTTTCCCGGAGAAAATTTCCAAGGAAGAGATCGCCGGCTGCAAATCCTTGCGCGATATTGACGAGCTATACACCAGTCGGGCACACGGTTATAAAAATGCCGCAGATTATTACAAGAAGTGCAGCTCGCTTCATTTTTTACCTAATATTCAAATTCCTACTTTACTCATCAATGCTGAAAACGATTCCTTTTTATCGGCAACTTCCTATCCTGTAGAAATTGCAAAAAATTCTAAAGATCTTCATCTTGAGATCCCGGCACACGGAGGGCACGTAGGATTTATTCAAAATAAAAAAACCTATTATCACGAAGAGCGGGCCCTGGAATTTGTACAGAACTTTTCAGAATAAATTTTGCAATAAAATTGAAAATCTTCAGAAACGGGGAATTTTAAAATAGCCTTTAGGTCGCTTTGCACTGCTTTAGAATTGATTATCTTTGCGCAAGCTTAAAAATCACCTATGATTCAGTCAATGACAGGTTTTGGAAAAAGCGTTACGCAACTTCCGGCCAAAAAGATTACCGTAGAGATCAAATCTCTAAACAGTAAAAATCTTGATGTAAACGCACGCATCCCATCGCAATACCGCGAGAAAGAACTTCAGCTTAGAAATACCATTTCCAAATCCCTCACCCGGGGAAAAATAGATTTCTCTCTTTTTGTAGAGATCACCGGCGAGGAGACTACTGCAGCGGTTAATCCGGGAGTGGTGCGAAATTATATCGAACAATTAAAACAAATTGTTGACGGCGATGAAACCGAATTGCTAAAAATGGCAGTGAGAATGCCCGATGCTTTAAGTACTGCCCGTGAAGAAATTAACCAAAGCGAATTTAAGGCTATCGAAGAAGCCGTAATAGAAGCCCTGGAAGAGATCAATGATTTCAGAAATGCTGAAGGCAAAGCCTTGGAAAAAGATCTCAAGCTTAGGGTTGAAAATATTGACCGTTTGCTTCAGGAGGTCATTAAAATTGATCCCGAAAGAGTGGAAGCAGTAAAGGAACGCCTTAAAAAAGGGGTAGCCGATCTCAAGGAAAATGTTGATGAAAACCGCTTTGAACAGGAATTGGTTTATTATATCGAAAAATTCGATATCACTGAAGAGAAGGTAAGACTGGAAAACCACCTCGATTACTTTAAAGAAAGTATCGATTCTGACGATTCCAACGGGAGAAAACTGGGCTTCATCTCTCAGGAAATGGGTCGCGAAATCAATACTATTGGCAGCAAATCCAATTATGCCCCGATGCAACAATTGGTTGTGCAGATGAAAGATGAGCTGGAAAAGATAAAAGAACAACTCTTAAACGTACTCTAAATGAGCGATGGTAAACTTATCGTGTTTTCGGCGCCTTCCGGCTCGGGAAAGACCACGATAGTCCAACATTTATTAAAGCAGAAGGAACTTAACCTGGAATTCTCCATATCGGCGACATCTCGTGAGCCCCGGGAAGGCGAGGTAAATGGACAACATTATTACTTCCTTTCTACCGAAGATTTCAAGAAAAAGATAAAAAACGATGAATTCCTTGAATGGGAAGAAGTCTACCGTGACAACTTCTATGGCACTTTGAAAACCGAGGTAGAACGAATCTGGGCAAAGGGAAAAAATGTAATCTTTGATATTGATGTGGTTGGAGGCCTTGATATAAAAAACATCTACCCGGATAATACCCTTGCAGTTTTTGTAAAGCCGCCAAGTATAGAAGAATTAAAGATCCGACTTAAGAAGCGCAAGACTGAGACTGATGATAAGATTAATATGCGGGTGGCTAAAGCATCGATAGAACTTGCAACGGCACCCCAATTCGATTTTATTATTGAGAATCATCATTTGGGAACGGCTCTTAAAGAAGCCTATGATCTGGTAGCCACTTATGTGAACGCAAAAAAGCCCGGGGAAAATGAATAAAAAGGTAGGCCTGTTCTTCGGTACTTTTAATCCGGTTCATATTGGCCATTTGATCATCGCTAATCACATGGCAGAATTTTCTGATCTGGATGAAGTCTGGTTGGTGGTTACCCCTCACAACCCTTTTAAAAAGAAGAGCAGCTTACTGGAAAATCATCATCGCCTGGAAATGGTCTATAAGGCTTGCGAAGGCTACGAAAATTTAAAGCCCAGTGATATCGAATTTGCTCTACCCCAGCCCAATTATACCGTAACTACCCTGGCCCATCTTCAGGAGAAATATCCTACCAATGTGTTTTGCCCGATCATGGGGAAAGACAACCTGAAAAGCTTTCATAAGTGGAAGAATTACGAGGTGATCCTGGAAAATCACCAGATCTACATATATCCGAGAATTGCCACGGGAAATTCAGAAGATAAGTTTTTAGACCATCCAAAAATAACCCGGGTTGCAGCCCCGGTGATGGAAATTTCTTCAACTTTCATTAGACGAGCGGTAAAAGAGGGAAAAAATATAAAACCAATGCTGCCAGCAGCAGTTTGGGATTACATTAAATTGATGAATTTTTACAGGTAAACCTTCTTTAAGTAACCTCTACATTCTTTTTATAAATAATTTTCCGTTTTCTTTTTTAAGTAGGTATAGATTAACATAACCTGCCAATTCATGGGTTTTATGTCCAGCCAATAGGATAGCCTGATCTAATTTAGAATTAAAAGCTATTCGTGAAATAGTGACCATTTGAGAATATCTGCCTACATAATCTTCCAAAGAACTTCCAAAAATTAATTGATGGCCTTTTTCACTTTTTATCCATCCGGTATTTATTGTTTTCTCCTGTAGGGTATTTAATATTTTTACCAGGAAATCATACTCTTCGTAAACTTCAGGTAATTTTATCCGGGATGAAACTTTGAACATAGTCGTATCTACTATAAGCTTTACTTTTACTTTATTAAGGGAATCTATGTTTATCTTTATAGCCGGGGATCCCTCTTTGGGGGGTGGTGGAGGTATTGGAAAAGGCATTGCCATTTCATCTATCATTAAAGATATTATTTCACCTTCTTCAGCTTTAATTTTATCCTGAGCATTAGAGGTACAGGAAAAAATATGGAAAAGATAATGAGCAAAATTAATTTTTTATTAATCATTGCAGGTAATATTAAAATTCATGGTGACTTCATTTTTACTTTAACTTCAAACTAGCAAGCTTATCTTTAGAAATAATCCCTCCATTGAGAAGGGATTATTTCTAAAGATAAAGACTGTTTAAAAACCTTTTTTGGCCGTTCAGTTTAGCTGATTGAACCTACTTTTTTCATCGTGGAACTACAAGCTGTAGGACGTCGTCTGCCCTCAATGTAACCGCCTCAAAACTTTTAAACAGTCTTAACTTTTATTTCTTTTCCAGGTGCGGCACTCTAAGTACCTGCCCGGGATATATTTTATCGGGATCTTTAAGCATTGGCTTATTGGCTTCAAAGATCACAGGGTATTTCATAGCATCACCGTAATGTTCTTTTGCGATTTTGCTTAAAGTATCTCCCCGCTCAACCGTGTGAAATTTGGCTTCCGGTTCGGTTTTATCTACCGTCATCCTGTCGTCAACCTTCGCGATACCCTCTGAATTTCCTACCACCAGCACTACTTTCTCTTTGGTGCTCTGGTCCTCAGCCTTCCCGGTCACCGTTGCAACATCATCGTCGATCTTAATACTTAAATTTTCCACCTGTAATTTAAGATCTCGTAGTGTGGTCTCTAATTTTGAGGCTGCTTTGGCATTTTCACGTTCTGCTTTTTCACGCGTATTCTCTGTTTTTTCGGTTGGCTTTTCAGCTTCTTTTTTATCCCGGCCAAAGATCTTTTCTCCGGCGTCTTTTATAAATGAAAACACACCCATTTTTTCCTAATTTTATTAGTTTACAGTAAATTACAAAAGCAAAAGCATTCTAATTCCAAAAGTCATCCTAAAATTTTGTTAGATTTCTAACCAAAAAACGCCGGAAGACCATCAGATCCAACGGCGTTTTTCAAACTAAATAACCAACCAAAAAAACTAAGAAAATCCATTCTTCTCCTTTTTGGAATAAAGAACAGGTAAATAACGGACTGCTTTTCAGAAGATTGCTTCCTATGTTTATTTTAACATGTTAAAGTTTAACCCAATACTTATTATCCCTTATTACATCCAATTTCCACGGTTTCTTTATCCTTTTATTTTGTTTATTTTTGGCAATAGAAAATCTAATTATGGAAAAATCTCCTTCTTTTGCCGTTATCGGCGGAGGCAGCTGGGCGACTGCAATTGTAAAAATGCTTAGTGAAAACGTAGACACCATCCATTGGTATATGCGAAGCACGTATGCCATTGAGCACCTGAAGAAACAGGAACACAATCCTAATTATCTTAGCTCGGTAGAATTTGATATCAATCAGCTCGATCTTAGTTCTGATATAAACAAAACCGTGGAAGCGGCAGATTATCTCATCTTTGCCATTCCTTCGGTCTTTCTGAAAAGAGAGCTAGACAATCTTAAAGTTTCCCTGGAAGGAAAAGTGATCTTCTCGGCAATTAAAGGAATCGTTCCCGAAACCAGCCTCATTGTGGGAGAACACTTTGAAGAATATCATCATGTGCCGGCAGACAATATTGGAGTGATTACCGGCCCCTGTCACGCCGAGGAAGTTGCCCTGGAGCGGCTCTCATATCTCACGATTGCATGCACCGATGAAGAAAAAGCAAAGGTGATTGCCAAACACCTAAGCAGTGAATACATAAAATGCAAGATAAGCGATGATGTCACGGGAACCGAATATGCCGCGATGCTTAAAAATATTTACGCAATTGCCGCAGGTATAGCGCACGGACTTGGATACGGAGATAACTTCCAAAGCGTATTGATGAGCAACGCCATCAGGGAGATGAAGAAATTCATCAAGAAGGTACATAAGATGAAACGTAACATCAATGACTCGGCCTATCTTGGAGATCTATTGGTAACAGGATATTCCGTATTTAGCCGCAACCGTATGTTCGGAAATATGATCGGGAAAGGCTATACCGTGAAAAGTGCTCAAATGGAAATGAGTATGATCGCAGAAGGTTATTATGCCACAGAAAGCGCTTATAAGATCAATCAGGAAAAAGGAGCGAGAACTCCAATTATCAATGCAGTTTATGGGATTCTTTACGAAGACAAGAACCCAAAAAAGGTATTTAAAAAGCTCGCAGAAAAGCTGAATTAATTCTGAATAAAATTTAAAGGTTAGGTTATTTCAGCAAGATTCCTTTTTCAGGAATTAAGGGAAGTTCGCGCAGCGCCTTATCATTGATGGTATTTTTTCTGAAGAGAAATTTCTTTTCGAACATCTTATTTTCAGCGAAAAAAGTCACCTGAAATTCATTATTTAAGGCCAGCACTTCTTCCTGGAGAAATTCGACCTTGGCAAAAGATTTAGGAGGAAGCTTTTCAATTTTATGCCGCATCACCGAGGTCTGGTCTTTTTCTGAAAAACCCCGACTAACGATAAGTACCATATCCAAGGCATCGTCGCGGTCATTAATAAGGTAAGCATTCCATTCTTCAGCCCGAAAGTCTTTGTTGAATTGTTTGACGGCTGCCAAATAAACTCCATTAACTTCAGGTATATCGATATCTTTTTTCACTAATCCTGAATCTTGTTTTTTGCCCAGATATATAAGCCCCAAAGTATGAGTGCAGCAACTCCTAATAAAATAGCTCCTAAGGCCAGTTCAATAATTTCTACAACCACTAAAATAATAATGACGGCCAGGACGATAATACCAAGGATGACTAAACCAACTGTTTTCATAAGTTCTTATTTCTTTACAAGTTAATCATCCCGGGAGAATTTCCGAAGAAATTTTTTAAATCGAAGATTTAAACTGCTCCAGGAATCGCACATCGTTCTCATAAAACATCCTGATGTCACCAATTTGGTAGAGCAGCATCGCAATTCTTTCGATTCCCATTCCAAATGCAAACCCTGAATATTCGGTAGGATCGATATTACAGTTTCTAAGCACATTTGGATCTACCATCCCACAGCCCATAATTTCCAACCAGCCGGTACCTTTGGTAATACGGTAATCGGTTTCGGTTTCAAGCCCCCAATAGATATCAACTTCGGCACTGGGTTCGGTAAAAGGAAAATAAGAAGGTCTGAGTCTTATTTTTGATTTCCCAAAAAGCTGCTTTGTGAAATACAATAGAGTTTGCTTAAGATCGGCGAAGCTTACGTCCTTATCTATATACAGACCTTCTACCTGGTGGAAAATACAGTGGGAACGTGCCGAAATAGCCTCATTTCTAAAAACCCGCCCGGGAGAAATAGTCCTGATTGGCGGTTTGTTCTCTTCCATATACCTAACCTGCACCGAAGAGGTGTGGGTACGTAACAAGATGTCAGGATCAGTCTGGATAAAGAAAGTATCCTGCATATCGCGGGCCGGATGATATTCAGGCAGGTTTAATGCGGTAAAGTTATGCCAGTCGTCTTCGATCTCTGGTCCTTCAGAAACGTTAAAACCAACATTGGAAAAGATCTCGATAATCTGGTTTTTTACGATAGATATCGGGTGCCGGGCACCAATTTCTATTGGCTCGGCAGGTCGGGAAAGATCGCCATAAACCCCTTTTTCTTCCTGCTTGCTCTCCAAAACCTCTTTGAGGGAAGTCACCTTGGCTTCCGCAGCCTGCTTCAAAGCGTTTACCGCCTGACCGAAATCCTTTTTCTGCTCATTAGGCACCGATTTGAATTCGGCGAAAAATCCGTTCAAAATTCCTTTTTTTCCAAGGTATTTTATACGGAAAGCTTCGATCTGGTCGGCAGTTTCAGCATTAAAAGCTTCAACTTCAGCAATATGTTCCTTTATTTTATCTATCATGGATGCTTTTCTTTTTCAGAAGGGCAAATTTAATAAAAATGAATTTTTCAGCAGGGATTTAATCTATATAACCATTCTGAATAAAATATTGCACAATGGCTTCTTTCATCAATACGCTTTGTTCCCCGGCTTTAAGTACAGGTAATTCCTCCAGAGTTTTATAATGCGGCCAGCCGTCTTCATCATAATAATCGAATTCATAATAACCATAAGGTTCCAATAGCCTGCAAATGGCAATATGCATAAGATCAATTTTATGGTCTTTTTTGAACTTGCGGTGCACTTGCCCTAGCTCCTGTACCCCTATCACGTAAATAATAGCGTCAAGCTCCATTAATTCTCCATCTGCAAACTGCGCTGAAAGCTTATGTTGCAATCCTTCCCAGCGTTCTTTTAATTGTTCGTCTCTTGCCATAGCGCAAAGATAATATCTTACTTATTGAAATTACTATATTTGAAGTATGAATACAATAGATATTGTTCTTGCCCTTATCCTGCTCTACGGGTTGGTTAGGGGATTCTTCAGGGGCTTGCTCGCAGAAGTGGCCTCACTGGTAGGGATTGTGGTAGGAATTTACGGAGCAATCCATTTCTCTTATCTTCTTGCCGATTTCTTTTCAGAAAATATGGGCTGGGATACTCAATATGTAAACCTTATTGCTTTTGCCATCACCTTTGTTTTAATTGTTTTTTTTATTTCCCTCGCCGGCAGAGTACTTACTAAAATTGCTGCTTTTGCAGCTTTAGGTCTGGTTAATAAATTTCTGGGCGGTGCCTTTGGTCTAATAAAAGTTGCTTTCCTGGCCAGTGTGGTGATAATGTTCTTTAAAGCTACCAATGAAGAAATTGATATTATTTCTGAAGAAAGCCTGGAACGATCTGTTCTTTATGAACCCATTGAGAGCATTGCGCCAATGCTGTTGCCTTCTATATTAAGGGAGGCCGAAAAACGAGACATTCTGGAGGATTTCGACGAAATCACTAAAAAAACAGAGGCCCGGAATTAACCAGGCCTCTAACAGAATATTTAAGTCAAATTATATATTCAACTGGTAAATGCTTGCCAACTGACTGTTGTTCTCTACAGTTACTTCAAGGTCCTTAATAATCCCGGAACCTACACCGTACACCCAACCGTGCAATTGTAGACCTTGACCCTTTTGCCAGGCACTCTGTACAATTGATGTCTTGGAAAGATCGTAAACCTGTTCCTTAACATTCAGTTCAACATATCTGTCCTGACGCTCTTTTTTATCTTCAATGGCATCAAGTTCATCCTTATGAAGCCTGTACACATCTTTTATATGTCTCAGCCAATTATCGATAAGTCCAATGCTTTCGTTGCCCATTGCTGCAGCTACACCACCACAACCGTAATGCCCGCAAACAATCACGTGTTTTACCTTAAGGGCATTTACGGCATAATCAAGTACGCTAAGCATGTTCATATCGCTGTGCACTACCATATTGGCAATGTTACGGTGAACAAAAACCTCACCCGGTTGTGCACCTATGATCTGGTTTGCAGGCACCCGGCTGTCTGCACACCCTATCCAAAGCACCGGAGGTTGCTGTCCCTCGGCAAGCTTTTTGAAATAATCGGGGTCTTCGCTGAGTTGGCTTTCTACCCACTTTTTATTGTTTTCTTTTAGTTTTTTATAAAATGCATCCATAGCTAAAAATATTTTTAAGTATTTAAATTAGTGTAATTAGTTTAAACCGGCATGTCCAGACCAAAGAATTTTCTATAACTATCGGGGTTCTCAACAGTGCCCCGGTCTGAAATTAGTTTAATGGTGATATTTTTTCTTTTTGCCTTGATAGCAAATTCATCCAGAATCTCGAGGATATCATAATCCAGCACCCTGGTTTTTGAAATATCAAGTCTCACGGTGGCTCCCTCAGGCAGCGCATTGAGTTCCCTGATAATAGCTCCTTTATTCAGAAAGGTGACTTCTTCTGCCAGAGTGATCTGATATTGTCCATCGGGAATATCATAACCTTCTTTATGAAGAAAGTGAGAGTTTTTATAACTGTTTATTAGAATAACAGAAATTCCTACTAATAATCCTAGCCCAATTCCCATAAGCAAGTCGGTAAACACTACTCCGGCGACTGTTATCACGAAAGGTAAAAACTGAGATTTTCCTAAAGTATACATTTGTTTGAACAAAGCAGGCTTGGCCAGTTTATAACCAACTATTAATAATACAGCTGCCAGTACGGCAAGCGGGATCATATTAAGCAGGGTTGGAATGGCGATAATAGAACCAAGGATTAAAAAACCGTGCATTATAGTTGACAGTTTTGTTTTACCCCCCGATTGCGTATTCGCCGAGCTCCTAACAATTACCTGGGTAACCGGAAGTCCTCCAATCAAACCTGAAACCATATTCCCCGTCCCCTGTGCAAAAAGCTCTCTGTTTGTAGGAGTCGTTCTTTTTTCAGGATCGATCTTGTCAATAGCCTCAACACTTAACAGGGTCTCCAAACTGGCTACGATAGCGATGGTAATAGCCACGATCCAGATTTCAGAATTTCCAATTTGAGTGAAATCAGGAAGAGTGAATTGTGCAAAGAAAGAAGGAACATCATCAGGAACCGGCACAGCTACAAGCTGATTGTCACCTATTCCAAATGCACCGGCAGGAACGAGTAGATAATACAACACTCCAAACGCCACAGCCACCAAAGATCCCGGTACCAGTTTAAAGATTTTATGCTTATGCACCAGGATCTTCTCCCAGGAAAGAAGTAATGTTAAAGCCACAAGAGTTAAAATAACAGCTCCGGGGGAAATCATTTGTGCAAACTGCCCAAAAGCAGCCATAATTCCGTCCCCATAATTGAAAAATTCAATATTTTCTCCATTAAGGCCGAATACATTCGGGATTTGTGAAATAGCAATGGTAATTCCAATGCCGGCCAACATACCTTTGATCACGGAAGAAGGGAAATAATAACCGATGATTCCGGCTTTTAAGACCCCTAGAATAATTTGGAAAGCTCCGGCAATTACTACGGCTAGTAAAAAACTTTCGAATGCACCCAGGCTTTCAATAGCACTAAGTACAATAACTGCCAGACCAGCTGCCGGACCACTTACTCCAAGTTGTGCACCGGAGAGAGCACCAACTACTATCCCCCCGACCATACCCGCGATCAAACCGGAAAATAGTGGCGCACCACTTGCCAGGGCAATACCCAAACACAAAGGAAGAGCAACAAAAAATACAACTATACTGGCAGGAAAATCTTTATTAAAATGTTTAAACATATATACAGGTTTATAAAGGAGGCTATAGCTCTCCTTAAATCTTATCTTTAATTTAAAAAATGAAAACTCAAGGATTGGTGCGAAAAAATCACACAATATTTTGTGCCCGCGTGGCTAAAACAAGATACGGGTATACAAAAATCCTTGAAATACGAAAAGATTAAACCTGTTTAGGAGGTGGTGATATTACATCAATACAAACCACGGGATACGCTTCGGCGTAATAATGCCCGGGATTTTTTTGTTCCTGAAGAAAGTGAATACTATCGTAATTAGAATGGGAATCCTCCAGGTGAAACTCAAGATTGATCTGGGTCTTGGAACTCTCCTCTTCATTTACGCTAAAAGCCATAGAAACATCAGCCGATTTATCTATCAGGACAACCAAGGTAGGAGTAGCCAGAAAGGTCACGAATAAAAAGGCTAATATGTAAACTGTTTTTTTCACTCCGGGCAAAAATAGTATTCCTATAAGGAAATCAGTATACCTTATTGATAATTTATTATTAAGTGAATATCAATATTTCTTATAGTTTCCTCAAGTTATCATTAAGGGTCCACCCCTGAGTACCATTAGCAAGTTCCAATTTAACCCAGTCCTGATAATCTTCGAGGACCCTGGCCTTAGTACCTTCGTGAAGTGTAAAAGCATTCCCGGCACGTTGACTAGGTTCATTTCTTACTTCAGCCTCTTCCACATAAATAATGGCAAATTTGTTGCTTAGCTGAATTTCCTGTTGCTGGAAGGCAAAAAACACTGATGCAGCCATCAAAACAAACATTAAAACCGCTCCTCCAAAGAAGATTCGCTTAGCCAGGGGTTTGGTGTTGAAATAATAGATCACGAAGAAAACTGCAAGCAGTACTGAACTAATGATGGCCAAAACTCCCCAGGTATTGTATGAAAACAGAGAAATAAGCTTATTTACAGATTTAGAAAAACTTGAGTTCTCAACCTCTGGAATAGCATCCAGCGTCATATTACGTGCGAATTCAAGATTGTTTTGTACGTCCTCATCATTAGGATCAAGCTGAAGGGCTTTTTCATAATAATAGATACTGGGCCCTACATTATTAAGCTTATAATGTGAATTTCCCAAATTATAATAAACCGGGACCGAGGTCTCATCATTCGCGATGATCTGTTCGTAAAGGGAGATTGCTTCCTCATAATTTCCCTCAGCGTATTGAGCGTTCGCCTTTTCAAAGAGTGCTTCGTTCTGAGCCGGCATTACCCAGGAAATAAAAAATATGAGGTAGATTAAATTTTTCATATTAAAGCTGTTTATCCAGGGTTGAAATTACCGTAACGGCCTTATCGTAATCCTGCTCCATACTTACCTGCGAAGCCGGCGTATATCTCGCGAACTCACAGCTTTTAAGCAAATTGGTGAAAGCCATAATATCTTCATCATTTATACCCTTTTCCTTTAAGATGGCACTTATCTTTTCCTTGCTCATATCTGAAGTCTGAATATGGAGTTTAGCCTTCAGATAATTATGTAATGAACGCTCCAGCGCTTCATAGAATTCCTTCTGATCACCTAATTTTTTCTTTGCTTCTGACAGGTACTTCCTGGCCAACCTGTCAGCTTTTTTTATGCGCTGGCCTTTTTCATCTCCCGCTATCTCCTGTCTTTTTCTTCCGAAGAAAATAAGCAAGGGAATAGCAAGAATTGGAAGGGCCAGGCTGCCCCAGAATACCGGGGAATTAAAAAATGAAGACTGTCCTATTGGCTGTAAATCTGGTTTTAATTTTATATACCTGAATTGATCTGAAGGCAAAGTCACTCCGCTACTACCTCCCTGTCTTCCCGCAATTGAAGAAGCCGCAGGACCACGTTTTACATCTATCAGGATTTCTTCAGAAGTAAGTCTGTGATAGGATTCGGTTGTAGGATCGAAATACGAAAAACTCACAGGTTTGATAGGGTATTTCCCCTTTTGAGTGGGAACTATCGTATAATTTTCTGTAATGGTTCCTTCCTGCCCTCTTAAACTAACATTTACATTTTCGCTGCGTTCAGGGTCATACACCTCAAGAGAAGAAGGTAATTCCAGAATCGGAAGTTCAAAGAGGTTTAAATTTCCATTTCCTCTCACCTCAACAGTGGCTTGTAGTGATTCGGAGGCATCTAATTCGGTTTTGCTGGCCTTAACATTAAAACTAAATTTCCCCACCGCCCCGGTAAAATCAAGAGGTTTACCTTCATTAGGGAGCGGTTTCACCTCCAGTTTTCTGGTGCTGGAGCTCACGGTTTTATTGATCGTTTTATACAATCTACGCCCAAAGAGATCTCTGCGCTCTCCGGGAACATCTACCGAAATGGAAAGGGTAAGCGGCTCAATTTCCAGTTCCCCTGTTTTCTGCGGATAAAGAATACTTTTACGCAATTCCACATAGCGGTAAGGTTCGCCTTGGTATTCACCATTTTCCACCCTCAATTCCCTTATGTCTATATTCTGGCTCCAGAAATCGGTGAAATTAGGACTGTCAACCTCTCGCCAATCACTAACACTAATGTTGGGGCTCACATATAACTTATATACCACGGTAATTGCCTCATTAAGGTAG
The DNA here is from genome assembly GCF_900115145.1 of Salegentibacter flavus. GTDB lineage: Bacteria > Bacteroidota > Bacteroidia > Flavobacteriales > Flavobacteriaceae > Salegentibacter > Salegentibacter flavus. The sequence continues at coordinate 36,315 of NZ_FOVL01000012.1, forward strand.
GGATCACCTTTTGATACTTCAGCAACAAGATGAAGGTTTTCAGCCGCCGCAATTTCAGCATCATTGCCATCAGTAGGCGTATCTACTGCTGCTGTCACCTCAATATCTACAGGGGAAGTCTTATAGGTGGTTTCATCTACTATGATTTCTGCCTGACCAATGGTTTTATTTCCCCTTGATTTTGGTTGAAGAAAAAATGAATAGGTCTTGGAATATGAGCGTTTACCATTAACAAAGCTCTGACTCACCGACTGATTTGGACCACCTACAACAGTAAATCCCTCAAATGACGGCGGTCTGAAGTTATCGCCATCTTTATTCATTTCAAAATCAACCCTCAAACGCTCATTAACTCCAAGCTTGTTTTTGCTAACCTTAGCTTCAAACTTCACCTGAGCCTGCACGCTCGCGGCCATTAGAAATAATATGCTTATTAATAGATATTTTAATTTCATATAAATGTAAAAACCCTCTTTTTCGGCTTTCTTTCCTGCAAAAATTTTACCAATCTTTATCAGTCTTCACTTTAGCACCTTTTGCCTTTTCGGCATTTATCTTATCCTGAACTTTGCGTTCTTCATTATTCATCGCCTCCAGCAAGCTTTTTATTTGTTCAGGAGACAGTTGTCCCTGCTGGGGTTGAGGTTGAGGCTGTGGCTGTTCCTGCTGATCGCCTCCCTCGTCCTGCTCCTGTTCCTGGTCTCCTTCGCCCTCATTTTCATCTTCCTGCTGGTCACCCTCATCTTCCTTTTCTTCCTGTTCGCCTTCATCATCAGATTCCTGCTCATTCTCACCATCGCCTCCCTGGTCTTCCTGATCCTCTTGCTGTTCCTGATCCTGGTTATCACCTCCTTCGCCATCATCCTGGTCATCCTGCTGCTGTTGTTCTTCCTCCAGCATCTTCTTGGCTAAGGCCAGGTTATAACGCGTCTCCTCATCCCTGGGATTATTCCTAAGGGCATCCTTATAAGCCTCTACAGCTTCCTTATATTTTTTCTGCCTCATAAAAGAATTCCCTAAATTATGGAAGGCTTTATGCTTCGTTTCTTTCGAATCGGCAATTTCCCCCGCCTGATTTAATCGCTCTCCGGCTTCAGAGGGCTTTTCTTTGTTATAATAGAGATTCCCTAAATTATATTTAGCTGTAGGATTGTCTGGATCTTTGGCAATAGCCTTGCGATATGCGGCTTCCGCAGATGCAAAATCATTTTCTGAAAGCGCATCTTCGGCCTCCTCTAAATACATTTCGGCTTCACGCTGGTCTTTTCTGTTATTTTCCTGGGCCTCTGCCTGAGACCCGAAAAATATTATCAGCAACAGCAAAACAGGTTTTATTATGTTCATATGGTTGCTCATTTTATTTCCCCTCTTTTTTCTTTCGCTCATTAAACAAGTTAAGCTTCCTTAACCAAGCGGTTTTTCGCTCCAGAAGAAAGATATCCAATAATAGCAAAATTACGGCCAAACCTAGAAACCATTGAAATTGAGATTTATATTCAGCAAATTGCCGCGCCTCGAATTCGGTTTTCTCAATATCCTGAAGAGCATCCATCACCTGGGTTATCACCTCTGAAGTCACCCTGCCATCTATATATTTCCCATTAGTCGCAGAAGCTATATCTCTTAAAGTTTCAGGATTAAGCTTGGTAATCACCGTTTCTCCCTGAGCATCCTTTTTGTAATTCTGAATTACGTTATTCCGTTTAATTGGGATAGGACCACCTTTCTCTGTACCTACTCCAATGGTAAAAACCCGAATTCCCGCATTTGCAGCTTCTTCAGCAATATTGTCGGTATTTCCCTCATGGTCTTCCCCGTCACTGATTATAAAGAGAACCCTGTTGGTCTGCCCTTCTTCATCATAAAAAGTAGTTGCCAGCTTTATCGCCTCGCTTATAGCCGTTCCCTGAGAGGAAATCATATCTGAATTTAACGCCTGCAGAAACATTTTTGCCGAAGCATAATCGGTTGTGATAGGTAACTGAGGAAAAGCGCTTCCGGCATAGGCTATAAGCCCTACGCGGTCACTTCCCAGATTATCCAGAATCTGTCGCACCAGTTGCTTCGATTTATCAAGTCGGTTAGGCGCGATATCTTCAGCTTCCATACTCTTGGAAACGTCTATAGCAAAAACAATATCCACCCCTTCCCGCTTCACGGTTTCCATTTGAGAGCCTATCTTCGGATTGACCAATGCAATTACCAGGCTTCCTAAAGCAAAAAGAATAAGCAGCATCTTTAGCCAGGGTTTAAAACCCGAGCGGTTTGGGCTAAGCTGAGAAAACATAGAAGGATTGGCAAACTTTCGGCGGGTGCGTTGCTGCCAGATCCTGTAAGCTAGGAAAACGAGCAGTACCACCGGCAGCGCCAGCAATAACCAAAAATATATTTTCTCTTCTAATAACATATTCATTAAATAAAACTCCTGAAAATCGTATACCTCAGTAATATTTCAAACAATAGCAAAGCTCCTGCCAACAATATCAAAGGGCGATATTTTTCATCATAATTATAATACCTGAATTCTTCTATCTCCGTTTTTTCCAAACTATCTATCTCATCGTAGATCTCTTCCAGTTTTTCATTATTGGTAGCCCGGAAATATTTTCCGCCGGTATCGGCTGCTATTTGTTTCAATAATTCTTCGTCTATTTCTACCTGGACATTCCCGTATTGAAATCTGCCATTTGGCAAAATACCAATGGGGGATAAAGCGGTACCATTGCTTCCCACACCAATGGTATAGGTTTTTATTCCATATTCCACCGCGAGTTCGCTGGCAACTTTGGGATCTATAAAACCTGAATTATTAACCCCGTCGGTTAACAAAATTATCACCTTGCTTTTTGCTTCACTGTCCTTTAACCGGTTAACCGAAGTCGCTAATCCCGAACCAATGGCAGTTCCGTTCTCTAAAATATTGTTGTATTCTATTTCCTCCAGGGCCCGCATTACTATACCCTTGTCGCTGGTAACCGGAGTTTTGGTGTAGCTCTCTCCTGCATACAAAACCAGGCCTAATCTGTCGGCTGGCCTTCCTTTTACAAATTCTATTGCCACCTCCTTCGTAGCCTCCAACCGGTTCGGTTGAAGATCCCGTGCCAGCATACTCGCCGATACATCTACTGCAATTATAATATCTATCCCCTGGGTACTGCTGGACCTTGTTGACACGTCTACCGTTCGGGGTCGAGCCATTCCAACAATAATTAGTGCCAGCGCAAGAAGCCTTAATACAAGAAGAATAGGTCTTAATTTTGCCAAAAAAGAGCTTTTAGCCTTAAATCCACCCAGACTGGAGATCTTCAATTCGGCGGTTTGGCGGTGTCGCTTCCAAAGATACCAGGCTATGCCCGGCAGCAGCACTAGCAGCAGCCAGAAAAATTCCGGGTTTTCGAAAGTGATATTATTGAACATTAATTGCCTTCTTTATTAAATTCAACCGAATCGATTATACGTTGCGTAATTTCTTCAGCATAGGTATCTCCTTCGTTATGGATCACCATAATTTGTTCGAAACCGCTATTTTCTACAAAATTCAGAATTTCATAGGCATTGGTAACCGCTCTGCCGGTTACCGGATCCTCAATTTCCAGGGTTCCGAAGATCCTGATTCCCTCAACACCACTTAAGGTACTGAATTCCTCTTCTTTCATTATGATATTTCGGGCACCCTGTTGTTCCAGCATCGTATAAATTCCATCTACAGATTTTTCCAGATCAAAATCTGTTTCTCCACTGAATTTCACCGTAGTGAGCGAAGTGTAGAAATTACTTACCGGACTCCCATACACAAAGGTTTCGCTGCCGAGCATCATTTGCTTTGTCTCCTCGGGAAGCTCGAGTTCTTTGCGAATTAAAACTTCGGGCGTGGTAATCATTACCGAAGGATCTCCATATTCACTGCGAATCCATTCTCCTTCCAGCAATTCTTTTGTGGGATGCCCTAGCAAGCTATCTCTTACCTCATCAAAACCTTTAGAAATGATAAATGCCCCTATGGCGCCAATAATTACAAGGGAAGCCAAAATAGCTGCTATTATTACTCTTTTTTGTTTTTTCTTTCTTTCCCGCGCTTCCCGGTAAGCTTCATCTTCCCTGATTTCTTCTTCAGAAGGTTCCGGGATGGAAGTCTTTACTTCTTCTATGATGTCACCTATTCGTGATCTATCAGATTTAGCGGTAATTATATCAGGTCTGGAATTAGCGAATTTCGCCAGATCGGCACGGCTAAGAATAACTTTTAAATCCTTGATGGTCTTTTCATCCAACTCAAGTTTACCCGCATTTTTATTCAATTCGAGATAAGCTATTAACTCTGAGGTAGTACTTTCCAGGGCACGATCATAGACTTCCCGGTCTAAATATTTTCTGGCAGAAAATGTAAGCTGAGAATAATATTCCTTCACTTCCCTTTTTTCTAACAGACTTGAATTATCAAGTTGTTGCAATTCCAGAATTACCTGCTCATAAGGCGGAAGCTCTTTTTCTGCCTCTTTCTTTTGTTTTATTCGGTAGAGATAAAAAACAAGTCCGGCCAAAACAAGAATAACCAAAAGCCACCAGACCCAGGAAGGTATTTTGAAACTCCCGGGGATTTCTACTGAAGGTTTAATGGGGTACATTTTCTGGCGGGTGGTATCTACCTCCACATTTGCCACCTCAATAAGCATAGAATCGGTAAAGAATTCACGATCGTTAATGAGCACTTTTTGCTGCGGGATTACATAGCCTCCCGAATCGAACTGCGTGAGACTATATTCCTTAAGCAACCTGAAACGATCTTCCAACCTTGTGGTATCAGCCTTGAAACTCTCCACCATTTCCAAAGGAGAGAAACTATCTCCTTCAGGAAATACAACCAGGTTTGAAGAATCTGTTTCAACCTGGATGCTGTAAAGGATTTGTTCTCCAATCTTTATCGTTGAAGTATCAATTTCAGCATTTATCTGGGTTTGTTGAGCATAGGAAAATACAGGAATGAGCATCAATAAAAAAAGAACAATCCCTGATAAGAGCTTGCTCCTTTTCTCATTTTTATATTTTCTTTCTATCAAGTTCATCATTGTTTTCTATCCCCTGCGTTTAAAATAACCCAGTAATTTGGTCACGTAGCTTTCATCTACTCTTGTGTCTATAGTACCCGCACCACTTAACCTGAAACTCTCTGTAAAATAATTCTTTCGCTTCCGGTAGAATTCAGCATAATTGTTTCTAACCGATTTCGAACCTGTATTCACAGTGAGGTATTCTCCTGTTTCTTCGTCCTGCATCTGGACAATCCCCAGGTTTGGAATCTCCTCTTCTCTGCGATCATAAACCCGAATCCCGGTAAGGTCGTGTTTATTCGCGGCGATCTTTAATGTATGCTGATATTTGTCGGCAATAAAATCTGACAGCAAAAAAACAATAGCTTTTTTCTTCAATACATTGGAAAGGTATTTTAAAGCCCCGGCGATATTGGTTTTCTTGCCTTCCGGTTTGAATTCTATCAGCTCTCTGATAATCCTCAGCACGTGAGAGCGACCTTTTTTAGGCGGAATATAAAGCTCGATCTTATCGGTGAAAAGCATCAAACCAATCTTGTCGTTATTCTGAGTGGCAGAAAAGGCGAGGGTTGCAGCAATTTCGGTGATCACCTCTTTTTTGAACTGGGATTGCGTCCCGAACATTTCAGAGCCTGAAACATCTACCATAAGCATCAAGGTAAGTTCGCGCTCTTCTTCAAAAACCTTTACGAAGGGCTCGTTATAGCGGGCGGTAACATTCCAGTCTATACTTCGCACATCATCGCCAAACTGGTATTGCCTTACCTCGCTAAACGTCATTCCCCTACCTTTAAAAGCCGAGTGATATTCCCCACCAAACACGTGGTCACTCAACCGGCGGGTCTTTATCTCTATTTTCCGTACTTTTTTTAGTAGTTCTTTGGTATCCATTTTAGCCCTTTCCCGAGCCCACTTCAAGGAAAGCAGAAATTTGAAAGTTTGTAATTAAGTGAATCAGAAAAATTCCCAAACGGGAATGGAGGTCTAAGGCACCTCTATTTCGTTCACAATTTTATTGATAATATCTTCTGAAGTGATATTTTCAGCCTCGGCCTCATAGGTGATTCCAATTCTGTGGCGCAATACATCGTGTACTACGGCACGAACATCTTCAGGAATTACATAACCGCGTCTTTTGATAAAGGCATAACATTTAGCCGCCATTGCCAAATTGATACTACCTCTGGGAGACGCACCAAAATTAATTAGTGGTTTAATCTCTTCCAGTTTATATTTTTCAGGAGTACGCGTGGCAAACACGATATCGAGTATATATTTTTCTATTTTTTCATCCATATAAACCTCCCGAACTGCCTCCTGGGCACGCAGAATTTGCTCCAGACTTACTACTGGATTCACTTTTGGAAAAGCTCCCTTTAGATTTGATCTAATAATAAGCTGCTCCTCGGCCATCTGAGGGTATTTAATAACCGTCTTAAGCATAAAACGGTCTACCTGAGCTTCTGGCAGTGGATAAGTTCCTTCCTGTTCTACCGGGTTTTGGGTAGCCATTACCAGGAATGGTTTATCCAGTATAAAAGTTTCATCTCCAATAGTCACCTGCTTTTCCTGCATTGCCTCCAGCAAAGCCGACTGCACTTTGGCAGGAGCTCTGTTAATTTCATCGGCAAGCACGAAATTAGCGAAAACAGGACCTTTTTTTTATGCTGAAATCATTCAGTTTCATATTATAGATCATCGTACCAATAACATCTGCCGGTAAAAGATCGGGGGTAAACTGAATTCTACTGAACTTACCATGAACAGCCTGGGAAAGCGTATTTATGGCCAGTGTTTTAGCTAAACCGGGGACTCCTTCCAGCAAGATATGTCCCTGTCCTAAAAGTCCGATAAGCAAGCGTTCCACCATATCCTTTTGTCCTACAATCACCTTATTCATTTCGGTGGTGAGGATGTCTACAAAAGCACTCTCCCTCTCAATTTTCTCGTTCAAGTTGGAAATATCTACTGAAGCCTCATTTTCTATCATTCTTATTTTTTTAACGGGAGTGAATATACATACTTCTAAATACGCGCGCAAATTGAAAAATCTTTGTCATTTTGGCTGTTAAGAGATGGTTAAAAAAAGAGCGACCATATTGGCCGCTCCTTTAGTTAAATCAATAAAGAAAAAGGTTTTTCTTTTTACTCTGTACCATCAAGAAAAACAGTTTCAAGATCGGTAGTGCCATCGGCTTCTACAACTACATCATTAATGGTAATCATAGAGTAGCCACTGGCTTCTTCAGGAGTAATAGTTACTTTATAAGTTCCTGCAGGTAAGGCGTGCAATACGAACGCACCATTATCTGCAGTATAGGCAGAAATGGTATTAGTTCCATTTGTTGCAGTTACCAATACACTGTATTCAGTAGGATGGACTTCACCTACGATCTCGCCGGTATCTGCATAGGCCGAAAGTCTGATTACAGGTTTTAGGATCAAACCTCCGTTTCCGGTTTCAACGATAGACTCTTCTACATCAAAATCAAGAAGGAATTCATAATGCTCTCCGGCTTCCAGTTCCTGATTTAGATTTAATTTTAATCCTGACTGTTCGGCGCTAGGTGTAGCTAATGGTATCAGATCTCCATCAATCTCAACAAAATTATCTGGTCCAAGTACCAGTCTCATTTGACTTACGAATCCGGCAGGGATCTCAGAATCTGCAAGTAACTGGGTCATACCTCCGGTTAACTCAAGCAAGTCATACTGACCTGCTTCAACATCATCAAGGCTTAACCAACCTTCTTCATCAGTTACCCCCTGTTCTGCTTCCACCTGAATCATGACATCCTCTACATCAACAATAACAGCATCATAATCACCGGGAGCATCTGTCATTCTCACGGTCACTCTTGCATTTTCTTCAGTAATAGCATCATCGGTATCATCATCGCTACAGCTGGTAAGGCCTAAACCTAAAACCGCCAAAAAAATTGCGGGTTTCAGGCTCCATTTTCTAAAAGATCTTTTCATAAGTAGAATTTTTTATTGTTCGTTGGTTCGATAACGGATAAGAAGAGATTTCATTTTGTTACTATAATATTATTAACGAAATTTAACAGGCTTTAACCCTATGTTAAAAATACAAGCTCATAGTTCGTTTAATTAATAAGTACTTTTAAATTAAAAAAATACAATGAAAACTGCTTTAATAACCGGTGCTTCCAGTGGAATAGGCCGCGCAACTGCAAGGCTTTTGGCCCGGGAAGAAATACAATTAATCATCTGCGGAAGAAGAAAAGATCGCCTGGCCGAACTCAGGGACGAACTCCAGAAGTTGGTTCCGGTTCATGTACTGCGTTTTGATGTTCGGGATAAAAATGAGGTCTTTAAAAATATTAAGCACCTTCCTGAAGAATTTCAGAAGATAGACATCCTCGTTAATAATGCCGGAAATGCACATGGCCTGGATCCCATTGAAAGTGGCAATACCGATGACTGGGATGCGATGTTGGATATTAATGTAAAGGGACTTTTATATGTAAGTAAGGCAGTGATTCCTGGAATGATAGAAAGAAAGAACGGTCATATCATCAATATTGGCTCTACTGCAGGGAAAGAAGTTTACCCAAACGGAAATGTGTATTGCGCCAGTAAACACGCGGTTGACGCTCTTAATCAAGGAATGCGAATAGACCTTAATAAATACAAGATAAAAGTTGGTGCTGTAAACCCCGGTCTTACCCAAACCGAATTCAGCGAGGTGCGTTTTAAGGGAAATACGGAAAAGGCAAAAAAAGTCTATGAAGGATATAAAGCTTTAGAAGCCCAGGATATTGCTGAAATTATCTACTTCATGATAAGCCGCCCAATACATGTGAATATTGCCGATCTTACTGTGATGCCTACAGCGCAGGCCAACAGCACTACGGTAAATAAGGATTGATGTTTATACCCTAAAAATAATAGAAATATAAAAGAAAGATTTCCGTCTTCGTGGAAATGACTGTTTTTATGATCAACAAACGCCTTTTAATCAAAAACCTACTCGCTCATAGCAACGAAAACAGCTTTTATGACAAAAAGCTGCGACTCAATATTGGAGAAAGAGAAGGAAAGGCCAAGTTTTTAAAGCATGTTTCTGCCCTGGCAAATTCAAACCCTGAGAACAATTCCTATATCGTGATTGGGGTTAAGGATGCTGACAATTCTATTGTAGGTGTAGATTTCTTTGACGACAGCAAGATTCAGAATCTTGTTAATGCCTACCTTGGAAATCCACCTTTAATCTCCTATGAAAATATTCCGTTTCCCCATCTACCCTCTCAGCTGGTGGTAGGCCTGGTTACCATAAGACCAAATCATGGTAAGATATGTTCTCTGCAAAAAAATATCTGGAAATACTACAGAGGCTCAGTATTTAAAAGGGAGGGAAGCATAAGTATGCCTAAAACTGTCGAAATTGAAATAGAGAATGTTAATTTGGAAATAGTGACTTCTATAGAAAATCATTCTCATAATAATATTGAGCTTACTTTAGATGGAGTTTTCGATTTTTTGAATAAGCGCCAGGATTTTAAGGCCACCTATAAGGTTTTTAAGGAGTATTTTGTAGTATGCTGGGCAGGAAAAGAGAAAAAAGGAAAACAAGGCACTTATTATTCGAGGGTTGATATCGAGTTGATCAATGAACAAGTGAAGCTCTTTTATTCAGAATTAGATGAGGTGAGCATCACTACTACTAAAGACCAGTTCAAAATTCTGGAGTTTGTTCACCTGGGATTGCACGATAGTTTTAAATATTATCCACTGGAAGAGGTGATTATTGAATTTAAGGATAATATGAGTTACGAGATAGAAAGCAAGCTGCTTTTTCAACCTCCTAAATTCGACAAAAAAGTTTTGTATCATATTTACAACAGCAATAATAGCCTTCTGGAAAAACTAAAAAAAGACAGGTCATTGAGTAAACACGAAGAGAAAGATTTAATTAACCTTCCTTCAACATATCTTCTCTGCTATTTTAATAATTTTGAAAACGCAATTAATAAACTTGAAGAATCCAGGTTGCATTTAAAGAAATACAGTCAAGAGGCTTACAATAATTACAAGGAAACCAGCAGGATCCTTAGAAAAGTAAAATACAATTAAAATGGGCCGAAGCATTGCCATAGGAGATATACATGGAGGGTTAAGAGGCCTTGTTCAGTTGCTTGAACGTATAGATATAACTCCTGATGATGAGCTTATTTTTTTGGGAGATTATGTAGACGGCTGGAGTGATTCAGCTAATGTGGTTTCTTATCTCATTAAACTCGCCCAACAAAACACCTGTCTCTTTATTCGCGGAAATCATGATGACCTCACCTATCGCTGGCTTAAAACTGGAGAATTGAATGAACAATGGTTGCAACATGGGGGCCAGACGAGCATTGATGCCTACAGAAATTTTTCAGAAGAGGAAAAAAAGCAGCACATAGAATTTTATGAGCAGATGCTAAATTATTATATCGACAAACAAAACAGACTGTTTGTACACGCGGGATTTACTAATCAGCACGGTCCGGAGACCGAATACCACGAATCAGGTTTCTACTGGGATCGTACCCTTTGGGAAACAGTACTTTCTCTGGATAAAAAAATAAAAGCCAACGATAAATATTATCCCAAAAGACTTCAGCTCTTTGAAGAGATTTTTATAGGCCACACCCCGGTTACCCGCATAGGGGAGACAACCCCCGTCCACATAGCCAACGTCTGGAATATAGATACTGGTGCCGCCTTTAACGGACCTATTTCTGCAATAGAAATAAATACCAAAGAAATATGGCAAAGCGACCCTGTTTGTGAACTCTATCCTGAGGAAAAAGGCAGAAATTAAGACTTTCTTATAACAAATCTACATCTTTGAATTATATATTTGTAATTCAAGGATTTTAGCTTTTATTTGTTGGCTATTTAAAAAACATAGAGTTCAGCACAATTCTTGTTGATAATATATTAACCAACAACATTGTTATGATGTTTGTGTAAATTATTTGAAAATGGCCCTTAGTAATATTAGATTAGAAGTAATGCAAACCATTGAAAAGCAAGTAGATGGTTTTATAGATCAATATCTCATCCCCGTTGAAGATATCTGGCAACCCACCGACCTGTTGCCAAATTTGCAAAAAGAAAATTATGCCGAAGATATTGACCAAATTCGTGAGGAGGCCAAGGAACTTGGATATGATTTCTGGGTGGTTTTAGTAGCCGATATGGTAACCGAAGAGGCTCTCCCAACCTATGAATCCTGGTTAATGGATATGGAGGGAGTAAAGCAACATGGGAGATCAAAAGGAGAATCAAACAGTTGGGCAAAATGGGTACGTCATTGGACAGGAGAGGAGAACCGCCACGGAGATACCCTAAACAAATATCTCTACCTTTCGGGTAGGGTAAATATGAAGGAAATTGAAAAAACCACTCAATACCTCATCAACGATGGTTTTGATATTGGAACCGGTCGCGATCCTTACCGAAATTTTGTTTATACCAGCTTCCAGGAGCTGGCCACCAATATTTCTCATAAACGAGTGGGACAACTTGCCAAGAAAAAAGGAAATAAAATGCTGGCAAAAATGTGTAACATTATTGCCGGAGATGAGATGAGGCATTATATGGCCTATCGCGAATTTGTAAAAACTATTTTTGAGCATGATCCAAGTGAAATGATGTTGGCTTTTCACGATATGATGAAAAAAAAGATTGTTATGCCTGCGCAGTTTATACGTGAAAGTGGTGAGGACATAGCCACAGCTTTTGAGAATTTCTCTAATGCGGCACAGAGGCTTGGTGTTTATACCACCGAAGATTATATAAGCATCCTGAAAACCCTTAATAATTACTGGGAAATCGATAAAATGCGGGGCCTTACCGACGAGGCTCAGAAAGCCCGTGATTACCTGATGAAATTACCAGACAGAATGACCAGGGTTGCAGAAAGAATGGCAATACCACAGGATCAACATAAATTCAAATGGGTTGAACCAAACGGAACGCTTTAAAAAAGCTGAAAAATATAATAAGAACCGCTTTATCAAATTAAAGCGGTTTTTTTATTGCCGTACTTAAGGAAGTTTATTCATAATATTGCAGATGATTAGCATTTTCCAATGAGTAATTCTTCAAATCCGCTGCTGGTTATCCTGGCCTTTTTTTCCATCTACTTCATCTGGGGCTCTACCTACCTTTTGAATAAGATCGCGGTTACCGAACTGCCTCCCTTTATGTTAGCCTCAACACGGTTTATCACTGCCGGACTGCTTATTTTTCTCATTTGCAAAATCCTGAAAATAAGTCTTGCAATAACCCGAAGGCAACTACTAAACACCATTATTGCAGGATTTCTCTTTTTAGCTTTCGGAAACGGGATTGTAGTCTGGGCCTTAAAATATGTTGACAGTGGCTTTGCCGCCTTGGAAATTTCAGCACAGCCCTTGGTGGTGCTCATAATGATGAGGGCTTTCCAGGGAAAAAAGATTCTGCCTATGTCAATGGTGGGTGTGTTTTTGGGAGTTATTGGGATTTACCTGCTTGTTAGTCAAAACCAAGTCACCAATCAGGAAAATTCCTGGTTAGGAATAGGAATGATCTTCCTTTGCTTGCTTAGCTGGTCCTATGGAAGTCTTTTTATAGGCAAAGCGAATTTACCCACCAATCACTTTGTTAATACCGGATACCAGATGTTCACTGGCGGAATCATCCTGCTTCTGGGAAGCCTGGCATTTGGAGAGAGTTGGAGCTGGCCAACAACCTGGAGTGATCCAACCAGGTATTCGATGTTGCTGCTTATTCTCTTCGGAAGCATTGTAGCCTTTACCGCCTTTAATTATTTATTGAAAGTAGTTTCTCCGGAAAAAGTAGCGACTTCAACCTACGTCAATCCAATAATAGCTCTTTTTCTTGGCTGGTATTTTTTAAATGAACAAATCACCATGCAATCTGTCGTTGCGGCGGCAGTTCTGTTAACCGGGGTATATTTTATAAACACCAAGAAAAAACTGGTTATGTTTTCGAGATTTTCACCGCGTTTTGGTAAAAAACTAAACCAATAAGTTTTAAATTGTCCGCTAAAATTTCTTCCCAATGTATTCCCAGATCCTCGATCATATTTCAAGAGATATTTCTTTAACCCATTCAGAGGAAGAGGAATTCACAGGAATACTTTCAGAAAAGAAGATTTTAAAGAAAGAATTGCTCATCCGACCTGGAGACAAGGTAGATTCAGAATATTATGTAGTGAAAGGCTGTCTCAAGGCTTATTACCGGGACCAGGCAGGGGAAGATCACATCATCCAGTTTGCCATTGAAGACTGGTGGATAAGCGATTTTGAAGCGTTTTTTAAAAATACCCCAGCCGAACTTTATGTTGAAGCCATAGAAGATTCGGTGTTGCTCAGTATAGACAAGGCTTCCTTGGAATTGCTTTACCAGCGCATCCCTGCATTTGAACGTTTCTTTAGATTGAAAATCACCAATGCCTTTGTAGCCCTGAGAACCCGTATTCTATCTTCTCTTCAGAAAACGGGAAAAGAACGCTACCTGGAATTCTGTAAAACATATCCGAAAATCGAAAAACGCGTACCCAACTATCACATCGCGAATTACCTAGGCCTTAAACCCGAAAGCCTGAGCCGAATTCGCAAGGAATTGACCTGACTTAACATTTTTTAACCACGCTGCTTAACATACATCAAGCATTTGAAGGCTATTGAGGTCTTACCTTTGTCGATCGGTAAAATGAAGGGGATTTTTCTTTCATTCTGCTGAGGCTTTCTTTTCGGAAGGCCTTGAAAATGAAAATTTTAATTTAAAAAATCACATAATGAGCAAGAAACAAGCTTTGTTAGAACCTTATAATCTGAATGGTCTGGAATTACCAAACCGTGTTGTTATGGCGCCCATGACCAGAAGCCGGGCCACTAATTCTGAAAACAAACCTACGGGAGAACTTCAGGGAGAATATTACAAACAAAGAGCCAGTGCCGGACTTATCATTGCTGAAGGATCACAGATTTCTAAACGTGCAGTAGGTTACGTAAACACTCCCGGAATTTACTCTCAGGAGCAGGTTGAAGGCTGGAAAGAAGTCAACCATAAAGTACACGAAGCTAATGGAAGAATTTTTCTTCAGTTATGGCATGTAGGCAGAATGTCTCACCCCGATTTCCATAATGGAGAGTTGCCTTTGGCACCTTCAGCATTAAATCCCAACGATAAATCTTTTACTCCTGAAGGTTTCAAGGATACCGTAACTCCAAAGGCGATGACTATTGAAGAGATCAAAGAGACTGTTCAGGATTTTAAAAATGCTGCAAGAAATGCAATGGAAGCCGGCTTTGATGGAGTTGAAATTCACTCGTCCAATGGATATTTACTCCACCAATTCTTCAATGCGACTTCAAATCACCGAACCGATGAATACGGCGGAAGTATAGAAAACAGGGCGAAAATTCTTTTTGAAGTAATCGATGCGATCAAAGAAGTAATGCCTGAAAATAAAATAGGTCTTCGTCTGAATCCTTCCCTGAACGGTATTTTCGGGATGACAATGGATGAGGAAACAATTCCAACTTTTGATTATATCATTAAAAAGCTGAATGATTACGATTTGGCCTACCTGCATTTATCTGAGCCATTTAATGATGTTTCGGACATTCCTTATGCTGAAACTGAGATCGCTAAACGCTACCGACCAATGTATAATGGGACAATAATAATTAACGCAGGTTTTGACCAGGAAAGCGGGAACAGAGTAATTGAAGAAGGCAACGCCGATCTTGTAGCTTTCGGAAAACCTTTCATTTCAAATCCCGATCTTGTAGAGCGCTTTGAGCAGAATATTCCCTTAAGTGAATACAATCAGGATACTTTCTACACTCCCGGAAAAGAAGGCTACCTGGATTATGAAGCAAAAACAGAAAGAGCTGAAGCATTGCAGTAAACTGTTTACCTTTCTAGAATGAAAAAATCCCGCGAAATGCGGGATTTTTTGTTTTCTATTAAGCTCCTGACAGAAACTTAAAGATCAAACTTAATACCTTGTGCCAATGGCAACTCAGTTGTATAGTTAATGGTATTCGTTTGTCTTCTCATATAGATCTTCCAGGCATCAGATCCACTCTCGCGTCCTCCACCGGTATCTTTTTCTCCACCAAAGGCTCCACCTATTTCAGCTCCTGAAGTCCCAATATTCACATTCGCGATTCCACAATCTGAACCTTCCACGGAAAGGAATCTTTCAGCTTCTCTCAGGTTGTTTGTCATAATTGCTGAAGAAAGACCTTGTACTACACCATTTTGAAGCTCAAGAGCATTCATAACATCTCCTGAATATTTCATGATATAAAGCACCGGTGCAAAGGTTTCGTGTTGTACGATCTCAAAGTGATTTTCAGCTTCAGCGATAGCAGGTTTTACATAGCAACCGCTTTCATAACCTTCACCTTCCAGCACTCCGCCTTCAACAAGAATTTTCCCACCTTCTTCTACAACTTTATCCAGGGCGTGCTGATAATTTTTTACAGCATCTTTATCGATAAGAGGCCCCACATGATTATTTTCATCCAGTGGATTTCCGATGCGAAGTTGCTTGTATGCAGTTACTATAGCATCTTTCACCTTATCATAAATAGATTCGTGAATAATGAGCCTTCGGGTAGAAGTACAACGCTGTCCACAGGTTCCAACCGCTCCAAATACAGCACCTATGACAGTATTCTTTATATCGGCGTCAGGAGTTACGATAATGGCATTGTTTCCGCCTAATTCAAGAAGGGATTTTCCAAGTCTTGCAGCAACAGCCTGGGCTACTATTTTCCCCATTTTTATGGATCCCGTAGCCGAAATTAGCGGCACGCGTTTATCATTGGTCATCATCTCTCCCACACGGTAATCGCCGGTAATAAGTGACGAAATTCCAGCTGGCACATTGTTTTCTTCAAAAACTCTGGCTGCGATATTTTGGCAGGCCACAGAAGTAAGCGGAGTTTTTTCCGATCCTTTCCAGATACAGGCATCACCACAAACCCAAGCTAAAGCCGTATTCCACGACCATACTGCTACCGGGAAGTTAAAGGCTGAAATAATTCCAACTACTCCAAGCGGGTGATATTGTTCGTACATTCTATGCCCAGGGCGCTCAGAATGCATGGTAAGTCCGTGCAACTGGCGGGAAAGTCCTACTGCAAAATCACAGATATCAATCATTTCCTGCACTTCCCCCAGCCCTTCCTGGTATGATTTACCCATTTCATAGGAAACCAGTCTTCCGAGAGGTTCTTTTAGGCGGCGAAGTTCGTCGTTAAATTGTCTTACCACTTCCCCACGTTGCGGCGCAGGCATGGTTCTCCATTCCTTAAAACCTTTTGTGGCGGTTTCAATTACTTTTTCGTAATCTTCCTTAGTGGTAGCTTTCACTTTCCCAATAAGCGCTCCGTCTACAGGAGAATAGGATTCTATAATCTCACCGTTACTAAAAAAGTCTGTCCCGGTAGAAGTTCCGTTGTTTACATCGTTTAATCCTAAATCTTTCAGGGCTTGTTTAATCCCAAATTTTTCTGCTATTTCACTCATTAATCCTTAAGTTTTAATCTGTTCTTTTGTGTGTTCTTTGCGAAAATAATAAAAATAAAGCGCTAATCCTCATCAGAAGTAAAACGCTTGTCTACCGGCATCACTTCCCCACATTTATCACAGGTCCTTAGCTCCTTGCTTCCGTAGAAATGCTTAAAATGCTTTAAAAAATCGGTTTCAATATTGTTAAGCTGAAAATAAACCTCATATAATTTATTATTACAGTTATCACAAAACCAAAGTAATCCATCTTTTGTATCCGGGTCGGTTCTTTTTCGCTCTACCACCAATCCAATGCTGTTTTCTTGTCTTTCGGGAGAGTGTGGTACTTTTCCCGGATGCAGGTACATATCGCCCGGGCCGAGTTTCATTGTTTTCTTCTTTCCGTCTTCCTGAATGTGTACCTCGATCTCACCTTCCAACTGATAGAACAACTCCTCTGTCTCGTTATAGTGGTAATCCTTGCGGGCATTTGGCCCGGCCACTACCATCACGATATAATCTTCAGATTCACGGTAAAGGTTACGATTGCCAACAGGTGGCTTCAGACTTTCCCGGTTCTGTTCAATCCATTTATTCAGGTTAAAAGGTTTATTTACAGCCATAATTTAGTTTTTTGCAAGTTTAAAATTACACATTCTACCTCACAAAGCCGGTCGATTATTTTCTTTTTTAAGGTATAGGTTTTCTCCTTCTCGTATGGAATCAACATGCTTGATTGGTCTTCGGCTGGCGGGCTGGCGCAAAATTTCTTATCTTCGGGATAAAATAACCAACAACGATGAAAAAAATATTTCTATTACTCAGTTTATCCCTGTTTTTTGCCTGTAATTCTTCAGAAGAAAAAGAAATACCGGAAGAAGTTTCCAAAGAGGAACTAAGTAGCGACATCAATGATAATTTCGGAATCGTAATTCACGGAGGCGCCGGAACTATTGTTAAAGAAAACATGACCGATTCGCTGGAAAAGGCATATAAAGACAAATTGGAGGAAGCCATCAGGGTAGGGCACGAGATCCTTGCCAACGGCGGTACAGCGATGGAAGCCGTACAGCGTACCATAAATGTTATGGAAGATTCCCCGCTTTTCAATGCGGGAAAAGGAGCGGTTTTTACCAATGCTGAAACCAACGAACTTGACGCCTCACTAATGGACGGAAAAACGCTTAATGCAGGAGCCGTTGCAGGAGTAACCACCGTTAAAAATCCGATAAACCTTGCCTGGGAAGTGATGGAGAATTCAGAACACGTAATGATGGCCGGTAAAGGTGCCGAGCTTTTTGCGGAAGAACGCGGGATGGAAATCGTAGATCCTGAGTATTTTTATACAGAGAACCGATTTCGAAGCCTTCAGCGTTTAAAGGAAATGGATACTGAAGAAACCGAGCTGGATCACGACCAAAGCGCAGCCTTTGTTGATCCTTTTATTAAGGATTCAAAATATGGCACTGTGGGTTGTGTAGCCCTGGATAAAGATGGAAATCTTGCTGCCGGAACCTCAACGGGAGGAATGACCAACAAAAAATGGGGGCGTATTGGAGATGCTCCCATAATTGGTGCCGGCACTTATGCTAACAATAAAACCTGTGCGGTTTCCGCCACAGGTTGGGGTGAGTTTTTTATTCGCGGAGTAGTGGCGCACGATATTTCGGCTTTAATGGAATACAAAAGACTAAGCCTGGAGGATGCTGCAGAGGAAGTGATCCAGAATAAAATTCCAGATCTTGGTGGTAATGGCGGGATTATCGCAATAGATTTTCAGGGAAATATAGCTATGGAATTCAATACCGCCGGGATGTATAGAGCACACATGAATAAAAACGGAGACCTGGATATTGGTATTTACGGTGCGGAATAATTTATTCTGAATTAAAAAATTCAATAATATTGATAAGCCTCATTTACAGAAATGTAAATGGGGCTTTTTATTATTGAATTATGTGAGTTAAAATTTTAACATCAATTTAGGTTTCGATTAGTTCTGTTTTTCCCGAACTAATCATATTTTTGCAGCCTTAAAATCATTTGATGAACAAAGCACAGTTAGAAGAAATGAAAGATCGCCTGGTTGAAAAACTTGGCGTACAGCTTGAGAAAGAACACCAGCTGGCTCCGGTATCAGCAAGGATTTTCGCAACAGTTATAATGAGTGGAAAGCAAGGGATTACTTTTGACCAGTTAGTAAAAGATCTTCAGGCAGGTAAGAGTACCGTTTCTTCCCACCTTGAAAACCTACAGGTGAGTAACCGTATTGAATACTATACAAAACCGGGAGATCGCAAACGCTATTTTATAGTGAACCCGGCACTTATGAAAAACTATATTAACGAACTCACGACCAAATGGGAGGCTCAAAGATCGGTGCATCAGGAGGTTCTGGAATTCAAACGCTTATCCAACGAAATAAATAAAGGTACAACCGAAACACAGTTCGATCTTGAATTTCAACAGAGCCTGTTGACCTTCTTCGATGAGGCCTCTGAAGCCCTGGAGAAATTAAAATTAAGACTTAAATCCCAAGATAAATAACAATCACAGAACGAATGAAAAAATTAATCTATTTCAGTTTTATAATCAGTACCCTGATTTTAACTTCCTGTAAGAATGGGGAAGCTAATCAACAACAAACTCAGGGGACCATGCCTTTCCCTGTAGTTGAAGTGCCAACAAAAACGGTTACAGGATACATTACATATCCGGTTAGCATAGAAGGAACTGTAAACAGCGGGGTAAGGGCAAAAGTAACAGGTTATATTACCGATGTACTGGTAGATGAGGGTGAAAAAGTTAGTAAAGGGCAAACCCTTTTCAAATTAGAAACTCAATCTCTAAGCCAGGATGCCGGAGCAGCCCAAGCCAATGTAAATGCAGCCCAGGTGGAAGTTGACAAATTAAAACCTCTGGTCGAAAAGAACATAATAAGCCCGGTACAGCTTGAAACAGCCAAAGCCCGACTTGCCCAGGCAAAAGCCAATTACAACAGCATCGCGGCTAATATCGATTATGCAAATATTAAAAGCCCGGTAGATGGATATATAGGTTCCATCAGCTTTAGAGAAGGAGCTTTAATAAGCCCCGGAGACTCTGCCCCACTAACCCGAATTTCAAATACAGAGGAAGTTTTTGCTTTCTTTTCCATGAATGAAAGAGAATATCTGGACTTCCTCAGAAATACTGAAGGTGTAGATACTTCAGAAAAATTAAAGAATTTTCCACCGGTGGAACTGGAACTTATTAACGGAGAAATCTACGAAGAAACCGGTACTATTGAAACAGTTTCAGGACAGATAGATCCGGCCACTGGGACCGTAAGTTTCCGGGCAAAATTTCCTAATCCCAGCGGAATACTTTCCAATGGGAGCAGTGGAAAAATCAGGATTCCAAAGACCTATAAAAATGTTCCTGTGGTTCCGGAAGTCTCAACTTTCGAACAACAGGGAATGGTTTACGCATACAAAGTGGAAAATGACAGTTTAGCGATTTCAACGGTAATTGAAGTTAAAGACAGGCTTAATAATTTAATCATCGTTTCCTCCGGCCTTAAAGAAGGTGATGTTATAGTGGCCAAAGGAGTTGGTAAACTTCGCAATAACACCCCCATAAAACCACAACCGGTACCTTTTGATAGTATAGCCAATACTTTGAAACCCGTATTTAAATAAGAAAACATGTTAAGAACATTTATAGACAGACCGGTTTTATCTACGGTAATTTCCATTATAATTTTGATTCTGGGGTTTTTGGCAATAAACTCCTTACCGGTTACCCAATATCCAGATATTGCTCCCGCTACCGTCCAGGTGAGGGCTAATTATCCCGGCGCCAATGCCGAAACAGTACTTGAAAGTGTTATTATTCCCATAGAGGAACAAATTAACGGGGTAGAGGATATGGATTATATCACCTCTACAGCCAGTAACAATGGTAGTGGGACAATCAATGTGTTTTTTAAGGAAGGAGTAAATCCCGATATCGCGGCAGTAAACGTACAAAACAGGGTGTCTCGTGCAACTCCATTATTGCCCCGTGAGGTTGCTCAGGCCGGTGTTATTACTCAAAAACAGCAAACCAGTGCCCTGATGTTTCTCACGGTCAATTCTGATAATGAGAATTATGATGCTACTTTTATCCAAAATTATCTAAACATCAACGTACTTCCGGAATTACAACGAATTAACGGGGTAGGAGATGTCAACATTTTTGGAGCTAAAACCTATGCGATGCGGATCTGGCTGCAACCAGAAAAACTCCAGGCTTATAACCTGATCCCCGCTGATGTAACTGCGGCAATCAATGAACAGAGTTTGGAAGCTGCTGCCGGAGCTATTGGTCAGAACAATGCCCAGGCCTTTGAATATGTGATAAAATACGGGGGACGATTTAAAACGGCCGAACAGTATGAAGATATAATTATAAAAGCTCTGGATAACGGAAGATTCCTGCGTGTAAAAGATGTTGCCCAGGTAGAACTGGATGCTCAGGGATATAATGCCATTTCTAATGCCAATGGCAAACCGGGAGTTAGTATGGGTATTTACCAAACTGCGGGTTCAAACGCTCAGGAAATCATTGAAAATATTCATGAGAAAATGGACGAATTGGAGAAAAATTTTCCGACTGGGATGGCGTATTACGTGAATTTCGATACCAATGAATTTCTCAATGCCTCTATTAACAAGGTAACAATAACCTTGCTAGAGGCCTTCCTTCTTGTATTTCTGGTTGTATTTATCTTCCTGCAGGATTTCCGGTCTACCCTTATTCCTGCTATCGCCGTACCGGTTTCTATAATCGGAACTTTCTTTTTTCTCGGCTTATTTGGTTATTCCATCAACCTTCTTACCCTGTTTGCCCTGGTACTCGCAATTGGTATTGTGGTAGATGATGCTATTGTGGTGGTGGAAGCAGTTCATGCGAAACTGGAGGAAGGAGCGAAAAATGCAAAACAGGCAACCTATAAAGCAATGGATGAGATTGCCGGGGCGATTATTTCCATTACTCTGGTTATGGGTGCCGTTTTTATTCCGGTGACCTTTATTACAGGACCCACAGGGGTTTTCTATGAGCAGTTTGGTGTTACTCTTATGGTGGCCATCGCAATTTCAGCGATTAATGCATTGACTTTAAGTCCGGCTCTTTGCGCAATCTTCTTAAAACCTGAACACGAAAAAGGAAAGAAAAGAGGATTTTTAAATCGCTTTTTCACCGCTTTTAATACTGGTTTTGAATTAACCACAAAACGATATGTAAGATCGCTAAGGTTTCTTTTTAAGCATAAATGGATTACTGCAGCGATCCTGGTATTTTCAATTATAGGGATTTTCCTTGCATCCTCTGCTACTCCCACCGGTTTTGTACCTGATGAAGACCGAGGTATTGTATTTACTAATATTGAACTCCCTCCTGGCGCTTCTCTTGACAGAACTGTAGAGGTAACTCAGGAGCTAAGAGAGCTTGCTAAAGATATACCAGGGGTAAGTGAAATCACCATGGTAAATGGATTTAGCTTGATTGGTGGTTCCGGAAGTAATTTTGGGCTCGGGTTTATAAAACTTGATCCATGGGATGAACGACAAGATGATGATCAATCTATAGAAGCCATTACGGCTCAGCTTTTTCAGCGTGCGGCGGCAATAAGTGATGCTAACATACTTTTCTTTGCACCACCAAGTATTCCAGGATTCGGAGCTTCCTCTGGATTTGAATTGCAGGTTTTAGACCGCTCAGGTGGTTCCTTCACCGAACTGGATGAAGCCACTAAAAATTATCTGATGGAGCTCAGCGAGCGACCTGAAATCCTGTATGCGAATTCGTCTTTCAACACGAATTATCCGCAGTATGAAATTGAGTTGAATGTTCCCAAAGCCAAGGAAGCCGGAGTGAACATCAGCAGTATATTTTCAACACTACAAGGCTATATTGGTAGTGTTTATGCAGCCGATTTCTCCCGCTACGGAAAACAATATCGGGTTTATGTTCAGGCCCTGCCGGAGGACCGGGCAAACGCCTCAGATCTAAATTCATTATTCGTTAGAAATGATCAGGGACAGATGGCGCCGATAACCGAATTCGTAAATCTTAAAAGAGTATACGGTCCACAATCGGTTACGAGATTTAACCTCTTCAATTCGGCCAGTGTTAATGGAGCTGCCGCACCTGGATATTCGTCTGGGGATGCAATTGCCGCCGTTCAGGAAGTAGGAAATGGAGCCCTTCCGGCTAATTTTGATATAGGTTTTTCCGGTTTAACCCGTGAAGAAATTTCGGCAGGAAATCAAACAACTTTTATATTCCTCCTAAGTATATTATTTGTGTACTTTATTCTTGCAGCTCAATACGAAAGCTATCTATTACCGCTTTCAGTGCTTTTCTCATTGCCTGTTGGAGTTATGGGCGCATATGTTTCAACATACTTTACTGGCCTGGAAAATAATATCTATTTCCAGATCGCCCTTATTATGCTTCTGGGCTTATTAGCTAAGAATGCAATCCTTATTGTAGAGTTTGCAATTCAACGCCGAAGAGCAGGCGTGCCGATTGCTGAAGCTGCCTTTGATGCAGCTAAGGTAAGGCTTAGGCC
This sequence comes from Salegentibacter flavus, assembly GCF_900115145.1. Taxonomy (GTDB): domain Bacteria; phylum Bacteroidota; class Bacteroidia; order Flavobacteriales; family Flavobacteriaceae; genus Salegentibacter; species Salegentibacter flavus. The sequence goes on from NZ_FOVL01000012.1 coordinate 59,508, forward strand.
AATTCTTATGACCTCCTTTGCCTTCATTATAGGATTATTACCGCTGGTTTTTGCCGGAGGCATCGGTGCTGCAGGTAACCGATCTATCGGTACAGGCGCCGTAGGTGGATTGCTCATAGGAACTGTTTTGGGTGTATTTGTTATCCCAATCCTCTTTATTCTGTTCCAGTGGCTTCAGGAAAAGGTCACAGGAGAACCCCAGATAGTTGAAGAAAATAAAAATAACTCTTTGCAAAAAGATCAATAATGAGAAGACTTAGAATATATAGCCTTTTAATAGCGGGGGTCACACCATTTCTTTTAATGTCCTGCTTTGCAGCTAAAGATTATGAACGCCCTGAAATCCAAGAGGTCGATGAAAATCTTTACAGAACAGATGCCATTTCCCAGGACAGTCTCAATATGGCAGATATCGCCTGGAATGATGTTTTCTCTGATCCAATTCTGAAGAAATACATTGCCGATGGCCTTGAAAACAATATTGACATCAGGCGTGCCATCCAACAAATGCTTATGGCTGAAGCATATGTAAAACAAGGGAAAGCAGGATATTTCCCAACTTTATATGTGGGCGCAAACGTAAACCACCAGATCCTTTCAAAGAACAGTCAGTTTGGTAGCTTTTTCGATGGTAGTATAACCCAGTACGATGTAACCGGAAATCTATCATGGGAAGCAGATATTTGGGGCAAAATAAGGAGTAATGAAAGAGCATTTCAGGCCTCTTATCTTCAGAGTGCAGCTGCCCATAAAGCCGTTCAAACAAGATTAATTTCCAATATTGCTTCTACCTACTATCAGCTACTAAGCCTTGATGCACAAAAAGAGATTACGGAGGAAACCATCGCCAATAGGGAACGTAGTTTGGAGACCACCAAGGCCCTGAAAGATGCTGGAAATTTCACGGAGGTTGGCGTAAAACAAACCGAAGCACAACTGTATACAGCACAGGCTCTCCTTATCGATATCAATAACCGGATAAGATTACTGGAAAACAGCCTTTCAATTTTATTGGGGGAAGGCCCACAATCTATTGAGCGAAATCGACTTGAAGAGCAGGAAATCAATACGTCATTAAACACAGGAGTACCGGCGCAACTTCTTAGAAACCGACCTGATGTTATTGCGGCGGAATATAATTTGGTGAATGCCTTTGAGCTCACTAACGTCGCGAGGAGTAATTTTTATCCCTCCCTGAGTCTTTCGGCGGGGGGTGGTTTTCAAAGTCTGGAGCTAGACGAATTATTCAATGCAAACTCCCTTTTCGCAAACCTGGCCGGCTCTTTAATGCAACCGGTTTTAAACGGAAGAAAGATAAGGACACAGTTTGAGGTAGCCGAAGCTCAGCAAGAAGATGCTCTGTTAAACTTTAAATATACTATCCTTAATGCAGGAAAAGAAGTTTCAGATGCTTTATACAATTATGAGGCAAGTACCGAAAAAATAGATATTCTTAACAAGGAATATAATGCCTATGCTGATGCATCAGAATATTCCGAAGAGCTTCTTAACAATGGTTTTGCTAATTATTTGGAAGTCTTAACGGCAAGAGAAAATGCACTGAATTCCCAGTTAAACCTTATCAATGCTGAATTCAGCAAATTACAGGCTATGGTAGATCTCTACCGTGCCCTGGGTGGCGGATGGCAATAATTGGTTTTGTTAGTTGTTGGTTAACCAGTCTGGGGAAACCCGGACTGGTTTTTTTAACAGAAGTTATGTTTCAGCATCGAATCCGACTAAGCTAAAAATTTTTTAAATTTATAGGAAAACAGAACTATGAAAAGCAATTTCAACGATATTATAAATGGCGACAAACCCGTATTGGTAGATTTTTTTGCTGACTGGTGTGGCCCTTGCAAAATGTTGGGACCGATTCTAAAAGACGTAAAATCCGAACTGGGAGATCAGGTGAAGATTGTAAAAATAGATGTAGATCGCAACCAGGAACTTTCAGCTAAATATCAGGTTAGAGGTGTACCCACGATGATACTCTTTAAAAATGGGAAACAACTCTGGCGCCAATCGGGAGTATTACAAAAACATCAACTTACCGAAGTGATTAAATCACATTCCTAAAAATTCTCCTCGGGTTATAAGATCCGGGGGATTTTTTAAAGCATAAATTCTTAAGCCTCAATCATAAATATAATTGACTTATTTCTCCTTTAGGTTTTTCGCGTAACAAAGGTTACTGATAAAAGCTCCCTTCAGGAGTAATTTTGCTGCACGAAAAGTTTTTAAAGACACGAGACAATTATATTGATTTTTTACTCTGTATATCAGATAAATACACTAAACTAATGAAAGTATGACGATAAATTACCCTATATCCTTTAGCATTAACAAGGAACAGCTCTTAAAAAAGACGCTAAGGCAACTTGCGTTTTGGGGAGTAGCATACTCCCTTTTATTTTTCACTATACATCTACATACCATATCAGTTTTCGAAATCTTTTTAGCGGATCTGGAAACCTCAGCAGCGACTTTACCTCTTATTGTTCTGGTTTCTGTTTTACTTTTTAGTCCTTTTTTAGGTTTCATTGATATTTTTCTAGAAGAAGATAAATTCAAAAATTATTCTCTTGGCCTTAATGTGCTAACCGCCGGCGCCCTATACACTGTATTGTTAATGGGAGCAATTAGCCTGGTAAGGTTATATTTATTGAGCTCCGGAAAAAATATTTTTCTAAATGAAATGAGCTTAAACCTTCTTACTCAACATTGGAGTTACTATTTTATGATTTTAAGCGTCCATACTGGGTTTATGAGTCTCATTATTGGATTTGTAAACCAGCTAAGCAAGAGGTTTGGGCCGGGAATGCTTCTTCCGTTTTTTTCAGGAAAATACAAGTATCCAAGAGAAGAAGAACGAATATTTATGTTTTTGGACCTTAGTTGTTCTACCAAACTTGCGGAGCAACTTGGACATATTAAATACTCTGCACTAATTAAAGACAGTTTTCTGGATATTGATAAAATGGTTAAAAAATACAATGCTGAAATCTACCAATATGTTGGTGATGAAGTTGTACTTAGCTGGCCAGTGGAAAAAGCGAAAAACCTGGAATACATTGATTTCTTTTTTGGGGTGGAGCAGCTTTTTAGGGAAAAAGAAGACTACTATAAAAATAATTATAGCATAGCCCCAATATTTAAAGCCGGAGTACACCTCGGTAAAGTTACAGCCGTGGAGGTGGGTGACCTTAAAAAAGATATCGCCTACCATGGAGACACCCTTAATGTAGCAGCCAGATTAGAAGGTTTATGCAAAATTTATTCTCAACCTCTCTTAATCTCTGAAGCCGTTTATAATCTGGACAATATTGAAAAAAGATATTATTCTACTTCTTTAGGAACTCAGTATTTAAAAGGGAGAAGTAACCCCGTAGAGGTATATAGCATCGCAAAAACATTAAGGAAGGTAGTCGCTGCTTAACCAATAATTACACGATGATTTTAGGAATAAGAAAATTATTACCTCTTATAGTTTTGCTTTTTGTTTCCATAAATTCCATTGGGCAGGAAGCCGATGCAAATAACGGGAAGGACAGCCTACCCAGCACCTGGGAACTTCTTAAATATGACGGAGCTAGTGCATTTGGAGGAATGAAATATACCTATTCCAGGCCGTTACAATGGAAAAAAGACGATTTTATCACAGCCGGAGCAATTGTTGCGGGAACAGCTGCCCTGTATATTTTTGATGAGGAAACCAGCGAATATTTTATTGAGCAGGATAATAAAATGCCACAATTAATAAAAGATATAGGCTGGTATTATGGAAGCCCTCAAAACAACTACGCTATAAACGGCGCGGTGTATCTCTATGGACTTTTAACTAAAAATGAAAAGGTAAGAAAAACAGGAGTATTGCTTATCTCGGCTGCTTCTACTGCAGGGTTAATCCAAACAATTACCAAGACTGCCATTGGACGTGCAAGACCGACAACCGGCGAAGGCAAAGCTAGTTTTGATCCATTCAGAGGAATTGGAGCCTATCACTCATTTCCATCAGGACATACTATCCTGTCCTTTACAACGGCTTATGCAATCGGAAAACAATTTGACAATCCTTTTGTTAAAGCAGGAATTTATAGTTTGGGAATGATCGCTCCGGTGTCCAGACTTTGGGCTGGTGCACACTGGCTCACAGATGTAGGACTGAGCCTGGCTATAAGCGTTTTGGTGGTGGACAGCATTGATAATTACTTAAATGAAGAACGCCTCTATGGTCCAGAGGAAAAAAACAGGATTAGCTGGAAATTTAATGTTGGTTTGGGTAGAGTTGGACTAACCGGGACTTTTTGATTAGTTGAGCTTCCCTCCTTTGGCCGTCCACCAGGGATGGACTTCCACTTTTAATCTCCCCGATTTAACCATCGGGTCAAGCCTGGCAAGACTATCGGCTTCCTTTTCTGTTGCTGTGTTGTATACTGCAATCCCTCGAATTTCTCCATCGCTGCCAAAAGGTCCAATGAGAGACTGGCATAACCTTCTTCAGCCATTCGGGAAAGATGTGCCAAATGCTGTTTTTGCAATTTAGCCGCTTCAGTAGAATCCTGACTTCGGTTTTCACCTTTCTTAAGAAAAAACCATATAATACTGCTGCATCAAATAGTTGGTATCTCCCGCTTCATACCTGAAAGCTTGGTAGCCTTTATCCTTAAGTTCTTTTTCTATAGAATCTATACTAGATTCAGGCTTTTTGACCGCGACTTTTTCAGGACCAGGAATACCTCGCTCCTACTTTGGTATATCTTTACAGGAAATCAACAGGAACGGAAAAGCAAGTGCATAAATTAAATTTCTCATCTTAAAAATTTACCAATTTTTATAAGGGTGTTCACTTAATTGTGAATTATAATACTTAATGTCTCCCGTTATTTCCTCACCTAACCAAATGGGTTTTTGAAAGCTATCCTTTTCATTATTAAGTTCAATTTCTGCTACTACCAGACCCTGGTTTTCTCCATAAAACTCATCCACTTCATAGGTAAAGTCCCCAATTTTAACAAGATATCTTGTTTTATCTATAATCCCTGGTTTGCAAAGCTTAAAGAGTTCTTCAGCTTCATTTTTATCTATTTCTTTTTCCCATTCAAACCTGCTTAATCCATTTTCCTTGGATTTTCCTTTTATTGTTAGAAAGGCGGTTTCATTGGTGATTCTAAGTCTAACCGTCCGCTCGGGATCTGTGCTTAGGAACCCCTGTTTAATTCTTATTTTCTCATAAGCCTCTTTTTTATATTCTCCTGATTTTACCAGGAATTTCCTTTCAATTTCAAGCATCGTCATGGACTATTTTCTTTATCTCATCAGATTCTATCCTTATCTCTTCGTAACCATCCTCTGCGACTTTCTGCATAGCTTTGGCTATTGTATCGGGATGAATGCTCTGATATTTTTTAAGCGGACCGAACATAACAAAATTAGCAGCTTTCATCAATTGTTTTGAGATAAATTCTAAGGGGCGTTTCTCCTTTCGTTCTCCTCCTATTAGGGAAGGCTGAAAAATATAGGCACTTCTTATATCATTTTGAAGTACAGCGTTTTCCATCTCGCCTTTCGTGCGGTTATAGAAAAATCTACTTTTAGAATCTGCACCCAGTGCAGAGATCACCAGAAAATTTTCGATTTTATTTTCTACACAGAGTTTCGCGGCGGTTACCGGGATCCCGTAGTCTACTTTACGGTAGATTTCTTTATTCGGAGTCTTGTTCTGTGTGGTTCCTACACAGCAAAAAACAACATCGGCCTTAAACTTATCACGATGCCTGCCCAGTTCAAACATATCTATGAGATGCTCCTCAATCTTTGAGCTTTTTATAGGTGTGGCACTTCTGGAGAAAAGAATGATCTTATCATATCTTTTGTCGGGAATCAGTCTTTTTAGTAGAAAACTGCCGGTAAGTCCCGTAGCGCCTAAAATAATTGCAGTCTTTGACATTTACTGGATTTTAAGGTCTTTTAAAGATACAGATTAAATTATTCTGTTAAAAAGAAAAAACCTTGACCGTGAATTGAACTAATTCAACTAAACTCTTTGCCTGCGTCTATGGCTTGATTTCGGATTTTATTGAGGTTACAATTATGGTACAAGTTAATTTCTCCCATTTAAACGATCCCGGCCTACGCCGGGATAAGTGAAACTAATCAATTTCCCGGCACTATTGGTGCGGGAAATTCAAGTTTCACTAAATTCACATCGTGGAAAAGGAGTTAATGCAAAGAAAGATAATCCATATTGATATGGATGCGTTTTATGCCTCTGTGGAACAATTGGACAACCCAGATTTAAACGGAAAAGCCATAGCTGTTGGAGGCAGTTCTCAACGTGGGGTTGTTGCAGCTGCAAGTTATGAAGCCCGGAAATATGGCGTAAAAAGCGCCATGAGCAGCGTAATGGCTAAACGCAATTGTCCGCATCTTATTTTTGTCAAACCTCGTTTTGAGCGTTACAAGGAGATCTCCCAGCTCATAAGAGAAATTTTCCTGGAGTATACAGATTTAGTAGAACCGCTTTCCCTGGACGAAGCCTACCTGGATGTTACTGAAAACAAAAAAGGAAATCCAAGTGCAACGCTTATTGCCCGTGAAATTCGGGAGAAGATCAAGGAGAAAACCGGGTTGAATGCTTCCGCAGGAATATCTATCAACAAATTCATCGCAAAGATCGCCAGCGATTTTAATAAGCCTAACGGCCAAAAAACCGTAAACCCTGAAGAGGTTGAAGAATTTCTGGAAGCATTGGACATTCGTAAATTTCACGGCGTTGGAAAAGTGACCGCTGAAAAAATGTATCTGTTGGGCATTTTTACAGGCAGGGATTTAAAAACCAAAAGCCTCGAATACTTAACTGAAAAATTCAGGAAAAGCGGGGCCCATTATTTTAATGTAGTTCGTGGCATCCACCTTAGTGAAGTTAAACCAAACCGGATAAGAAAATCCCTTGGCGCCGAACGCACTTTTAATGAAAATATTTCTTCGGAAATTTTCATGCTGGAAAGGCTGGAAAACATCGCTGAAGAAATAGAACGCCGACTTACCAAAAGCAAAGTCGCCGGCAAAACAGTGACCCTGAAGATAAAATACAGCGATTTCACCTTGCAAACCCGGAGCAAAACCATTTCCTACTATATCTCGAATAAAGAACTGATTTTAGAAATCGCCAAAGAACTTTTGTATCAGGAGAAAATGAAAAATTCGGTGCGACTTTTGGGCATTTCTCTTTCCAATTTAAACACCGATAAGGCCGGTGAAATTTCCGAAGTAAAAAAAGAAGTTGAGGTACAACTGAAGTTTGAGTTTTAAAAGGAAAAGAAAAAGCCACAAATCATAGAAATCAGTGGCCCTTTCAGAATATGTTATCTTTGATTATTCTATTTCAGAAACCCTAAGTGTATTTACCATCCCTTTATCTGAGATTGGCATCGCGGCCAGGTTAATGGTGAAATCGCCATGCTGTACAAAACCGTTTTCCTTGGCAATTCTATTTATGTCTTCAATGGTCTCATCGGTACTTACAAATTTGTCATAACTAAATGCCTTTACCCCCCATAATAAGCTTAACTGAGCTAGAATTCTGGTATTGGAAGTAAACACCAGAATATGTGATTCCGGTCTCCAGGAAGAAATCTGGAATGCGGTGTACCCACTATTAGTTAAGGTACAAATAGCCTTAGCCTTAATCTCGTTAGCCATATGCGCGGCGTGGTAACAAACAGATTTAGTGATATATCGCTTAGTTCGAATATGCGGTGGATCGTGAGGAACTTTAATTAAAGGTGAATTTTCTACACTCTCCAGAATTTGTGTCATTTTTTCAATAACCTGCACCGGATATTGCCCTACTGAAGTTTCCCCACTAAGCATTACTGCATCGGCTCCATCCATTACAGAGTTTGCCACATCGTTCACCTCTGCCCGGGTTGGGGTAAGACTTGTGATCATGGTTTCCATCATCTGAGTTGCGATAATTACCGGGATTCTTGCTTTTTTTGCTGTTAACACCAATTTTTTCTGAATAAGCGGAACCTCATGGGCAGGAATTTCTACTCCCAGATCTCCCCGTGCCACCATCAATCCGTCGCAATAGGCAACAATCTTTTCGATATTCGCAACACCTTCAGGTTTCTCGATCTTCGCAATGATTGGGATCTTATATTCGCTATGCTCTTTAATCAATTTCTGAAGCTCCATCAAATCTTCGGCGTGGCGCACAAAGGAAAGGGCCATCCAATCTACCTGCATTTCACAGGCGAATTTAGCATCCTTAATATCCTTTTCAGTTAAAGCCGGAAGAGAAATATTGGTGTTTGGAAGATTCACACCTTTCTTAGATCTTAAAGGTCCTCCCTGGATAACTTTTGTTACTACTTCATCTTTTTTGTTGGTTGAAACCACTTCGAAGATAAGTTTTCCATCATCAAGAAGTATACGTTCCCCTGCCTGTACATCACGGGGAAAGGTTTCATAATTCATATAAACCCGCTGTGCCGTTCCTTTAAATTCCTTCCCGGTAGCAAAAGTGATTTCGTCACCATCAGAAACTACTACCTCATCTTTCATAACGCCCACCCTAAGTTTTGGACCTTGTAAATCGCCCAGAATAGCGGCATTGTAACCTTTTTCTTTATTAAGTTCTCTTATCATTGCGATGCGTTCTCTTACATCATTGTAATCGGCGTGGGAAAAGTTGATTCTGAATACGTTTACTCCTGCCTGGAGCATTTTATTTAGGATTTCTTTAGAACTTGTTGCCGGCCCTAAGGTGGCAACGATCTTTGTTTTCTTATTTGTTGGCATTACTCAAAAATTAAATTTTGTTTAGATTTTAATTGCTCCACATCAATTTTATGCACCGCAATCACCTGGGGAATCTGGCTGATTATGTTAACCAGTTTATTAAAATGTTGATCGGGCATATCTTCTTCTATTTTTAGAAAAAAATTCACCTTTTTGTATTCAGGAATAAGGTTTAGTTCCAGCGGCCTTACTTCATCTTCTGCAAATAAAGAGCCTGTATTAAGGACTTTTGAAGCCTGGCCTTTAAATTTATTGGCAACCAAATTATAGCTGTGAAAGTTTGTAGGGTCTTTAAAAGTAAATCTTGCATAGTAGGCCTGAACACTTTGATGTATGAAATCTACATCTTCCCTTTCTCTCCTTAAACCCAGTTTTAAATACTTATTCAGCAAAAAGGCCATTCTAAAATCCTCAACGGAACAATAAATAGCAAGGAGCTTAAAGAGGTCTTCTTCTACCTCATCCAACAACATTTTATGCGCCTGCATAAGTCTTCTACTTTATGGATAAAGATAAAATAAGAATAAGAAAAATGAAGCTTACCGTTGGAAAAATTTCACAATTTTCTACGAAAACGTTATAGCTTAAAACGATTCTCCAAAATTATGAGATAATATTTTGAAGTGCATAATACGCCCTTTTAGAAGCTTTCTCCTCAGCTTTCTTCTTTGATGTTGCCCTGGCTTTTGCTACCACCCTGTCATCAATGCGGAGTTTTACAGCAAAGTGTTTAATCTCATCGTTACCCGTATCCTCGTAAATTTCGTAATTGAACTCCTTCTTCTCCTTCTGGCACCATTCGATCAATAGACTTTTATAACTAATCACTCTTCCTTCCAATTGCTCGATATCTACATAAGGATCTATAACCCGTTCGTAAATAAACCGCTTGCAGTATTTATATCCCCTATCAAGATAGATAGCTCCTATTAATGCTTCAAACAGATTTCCGTGGATATTAACTCCGAATTGATCTATTGGAATATTGGTTTTAACGTGATTGATAAGGTCCAGGTCTCTTCCTAATTCATTAAGATGCTTCCGGCTAACTACTTTAGAACGCATCTTGGTGAGATAACCTTCGTTTCCACCGGGAACGGCTTTAAAAAGATGGGAGGCTATAACTGCGCCAAGTATTGCGTCACCGAGAAATTCCAATCTTTCAAAACTAATCGTATTCCCTTTATCATCTTTAATATTGAGGGAGCGGTGTGTAAAAGCTTTACGGTAATGCGCCAGGTTCTTTGGTTTAAAGCCAAGTATCTGGGTTAAGCTCATAAAAAAATTCCCGTCTTTAGAAGATCGGGAATTTAATATGTTTCGGATAACGCTCATTTTAGAAAATGTTATTCATCCAGTTTTTTAAAAATCACACAGGCATTATGACCACCAAAACCAAAGGTATTGCTCATTACCACCTTAACATCGCGTTTTTGAGCTTTATTAAGGGTCAGGTTCAATTGAGAATCAATATTTTCATCAGCGTGTTCATGGTTAATTGTTGGAGGCACAATTCCGTATTTCATAGATAAGATTGCTGATATAGCTTCTACGGCTCCGGCGGCTCCTAACAAATGCCCCGTCATTGATTTTGTTGAATTAATATTGATGTTTTTCGCATGTTCGCCAAAAACTTTTCCGATGGCTTTTAGCTCGGCCACATCCCCAAGGGGAGTTGAAGTACCATGGGTGTTTATAGCATCTATGTCTTCAGGTTTAAGTTCGGCGTTTCTCAGGCAGTTTTTCATTACCGCCACTACCCCGTTTCCTTCGGGGTGAGGAGCCGTCATATGATAAGCATCTGAAGAAAGACCGCCGCCTATAACTTCGGCATAGATTTTCGCACCACGTGCTTTGGCATGTTCATATTCCTCCAGGATCAAGGCTCCAGATCCTTCTCCAAGCACGAAACCGTCCCTGGTTGCATCAAATGGTCGTGAAGCTGTTTCCGGGCTCTCATTACGGGTAGAAAGGGCATGCATAGCATTAAACCCTCCCATTCCTGCAATAGTAACCGCAGCTTCTGAACCTCCTGAAACGATTACATCACTATATCCAAGACGGATATTGTTCAACGCATCGATCATGGCATTGGCTGCAGAAGCACAGGCAGAAACCGTAGTATAATTCGCTCCCATAAATCCATGACGAATAGAGATATTACCCGGGGCAATATCTGCGATCATCTTAGGAATAAAGAACGGATTGAACCTTGGAGAACCATCTCCCTGGGCGTAATTTATCATTTCGTTCTGAAAAGTTTCCAATCCGCCAATTCCGGCCCCCCATATCACACCAACCCGATACTTATCTACGGTATTCAGGTCGATACCGGAATCTTTAATAGCTTCATCTGAGGCTACAATGGCATATTGGGCAAACCTATCCAGCCTTCTCACTTCTTTTCTGTCGAAGTAATCCAACGGATTAAAGTTTTTGAGTTCACAAGCGAATTTGGTTTTGAATTTTTCGGTATCGAAATAGGTAATGGGAGCACTCCCGCTTTTTCCGTTCACCAAGCCATCCCAATATTCTTCAATATTGTTACCAATGGGGGTTAGGGCTCCAAGGCCCGTGACTACAACTCGCTTTAACTCCATATAGTCTGTTGGTTTATTTTTTTGCGTCTTCAATATAAGAAATTGCCTGACCTACTGTGGCAATGTTCTCAGCCTGGTCATCAGGGATCTGGATATCGAATTCCTTCTCAAATTCCATGATCAATTCCACAGTGTCCAATGAATCAGCACCCAAGTCGTTGGTGAAGCTGGCTTCGTTTACAACTTCGTTCTCGTCAACACCTAACTTGTCAACGATAATCGCTTTTACTCTTGATGCAATGTCTGACATAATATTTTATTTTAATTTTGTTTAGGTGGCAAAAATAAAAAACTTTATTTTAAAACCGATTTTTACTTTAAAAATGTGAATCTAATTTACATATTTTTCCCGAAAGCCCTTAATTTTACATTTTATTAATTGTTAACAACATCATTTTGACCCTACACCCAAACAACTCCTTAAAGAAAATTGTGATTTTTGCTTCCGGGACAGGAACTAATGCCGAAAATATTATCAAATATTTTAAAAATTCCTCCTTAGCAAGGGTGGTTGCTGTATTTTCTAACCGAAAATCGGCTAAAGTTCTCAGAAAAGCACACGACTTAGATGTTAAGGCCCTATATTTTGACCGGGAAGCTTTGTATAAAACCAATGAGGTTTTACACGTCCTGCAGGACATTAAACCCGATCTTATCGTCCTTGCCGGCTTTCTTTGGGTTTTTCCAGATAATATCTTAAGGGCATTTCCTCAAAAAGTGATCAATATCCATCCCGCGCTTTTACCCAATTATGGCGGAAAAGGTATGTATGGAGCAAAAGTTCACGAGTCTGTAATCAATAATAAAGATGAAGAAAGTGGAATCAGCATCCATTATGTAAATGAAAAATATGATGAAGGCGAAATCATTTTTCAGACAAAAACACAAATCGATAAAAAAGATACTCCCGATAGCCTTGCCGGAAAAATACATCAATTAGAATACAAACACTTTCCGGAAGTGATTGAACAACTTCTTAAAAAAAACCAAGAATAGTGCATCAACCCCAGGTTTACATTTACACAGATGGTGCTGCAAGAGGAAATCCAGGCCCCGGCGGATACGGAATTGTCATGGAATGGGTAGGCAAAGCTTACCGAAAAGAATTTTCAAAAGGTTATAAGCACACCACTAATAACCGAATGGAACTTCTGGCCGTTATTGAGGCTCTTAAAAAATTAAAGCAACCCGGTCTCGAGGTGGTTGTTTTCACAGATTCAAAATATGTAGCCGATGCGGTGGAGAAAGGTTGGGTTTTCAATTGGGAAAAGAAAGCTTTTAAAGACCGTAAAAACGCTGATCTCTGGATAGAATTCCTGAAAGAATACCGAAAACACAAGGTAAAGTTCAAATGGATAAGAGGGCATAACTCCCATCCACAAAATGAACGTTGTGACAGCCTCGCCGTAGCCGCTTCTAAAGAGAAAAAACTACTTATAGATCAGGGTTTTGAATAGAACTAAAGCTTTCCAAAGGCATTCTTAATTTAGGTTTATCCCTTGAAAAACAAACTGTATATTTGCAGCATATTTTAAAACCCGTTATGAGTAAATTACTGATTGTAGGCACGGTAGCCTTTGATGCGATTGAAACCCCCTTTGGAAAAACCGATAAGATCCTTGGAGGTGCCGGTACTTATATAGGCCTTTCAGCTTCCCAATTTAATGTAGATAGTGCAGTGGTTTCTGTGGTAGGAGATGATTTCCCGCAGAAATACCTGGATTTACTTATCAAGAATAATATTAATATAGAAGGAATCGAAATTGTTGAAGGCGGAAAAACCTTTTTTTGGAGTGGTCGTTATCACAACGATCTGAATACAAGAGACACCCTGGATACTCAACTAAATGTTCTTGCCGATTTCAACCCGGTAGTACCTTCAACTTATAAAGATGCCGATATTGTAATGCTTGGTAATTTGCACCCACTGGTTCAGCTAAGTGTTTTGGAACAAGTAGAAAACCCCAAACTGGTGGTTTTAGACACTATGAATTTCTGGATGGACAATACCTGGAACGATCTTTTAAAGGTTATTAAAAAGGTTGATGTCATCACCATAAACGATGAAGAAGCACGACAGCTATCAGGGGAACATTCTTTGGTAAAAGCCGCAAGAAAGATCAACGCACTGGGCCCTGATTACGTAGTGATCAAAAAAGGAGAACACGGCGCACTCCTGTTTCACGAAGAAGAGATATTTTTCGCTCCAGCGCTTCCGCTAGAGGAAGTATTTGATCCTACAGGAGCTGGAGATACCTTTGCCGGTGGCTTTGTGGGATATCTTGCCAAAACTGAAGATATCTCTTTTGAAAATATGAAAAATGCCATTATTTATGGTTCTAACCTTGCCTCCTTCTGCGTAGAAAAATTCGGCACCGAGAGGATGCAGGAATTATCAGCAGCTAATGTTCAGGAAAGGCTGGAAGAGTTTAAAAAACTCACACAATTCGAAATAGAAATAACTTAAAACATACGGCCCTGTAATTTCAGGGCTTTTTTTGTGACCAATTGAAAACCTTAATCCAGGAACAACTATTATGAGTGATGCCATAAAACACGAATGCGGAATTGCCCAGGTACGGCTTTTAAAGCCCCTTGAATACTACAAGGAAAAGTACGGGACGGCTTTCTACGGAATCAATAAGATGTATTTATTAATGGAAAAACAGCACAACCGCGGCCAGGACGGCGCCGGTTTTGCAAGCATTAAACTAAATACAAGTCCGGGAGACCGATATATAAGCAGGGTTCGCTCTAATGCCGCACAACCCATTCAGGATATTTTTGAGCAGATAAACGACCGGATTAATTTTGAAATCAAGGAAAATCCGGAATATGCCGACAATATTGCCCTTCAGAAAAAAAACATTCCATACATAGGGGAGGTCTACCTTGGGCATGTACGTTATGGAACTTTTGGAAAAAACAGTATTGAAAATGTTCATCCTTTCCTCAGGCAGAATAACTGGATGCACCGTAATCTTATTGTTGCCGGCAATTTTAATATGACCAATGTAAACCAGCTTTTCAATAACCTGATAGATCTTGGGCAACATCCAAAGGAAAGAGCCGATACCGTTACGGTAATGGAAAAGATTGGGCATTTTCTTGATTCTGAAGTTGAAAAACTGTACAAAAAATTAAAAAAACAAGGTTATTCAAAGGTAGAAGCCTCACCCATGATTGCTGAAAAACTCAATGTCACCAAGATCCTGAGGAAATCTTCAAAAAATTGGGATGGCGGTTATGCTATGGCGGGACTACTGGGTCATGGCGATTCTTTTGTACTTCGGGATCCCTCGGGAATAAGGCCGGCATATTACTATAAAGATGATGAAGTAGTGGTAGTAGCCTCAGAGCGGCCTGTAATTCAAACGGCTTTCAACGTAGATTATGACGAGGTGAAGGAACTCGATCCCGGTCACGCAATAATCACCAAAAAAGACGGCACAGTTTCCATCCAGCAAATCCTGGAACCTCTGGAGCGTAAAGCCTGTTCTTTTGAACGCATCTATTTTTCCCGTGGAAGCGATGCCGAGATCTATAAAGAACGTAAGATGCTTGGGCGTTTACTAATGCCAGAGGTGCTTAAGTCAATAAAGCACGATACCATAAATACTGTTTTTTCTTTTATTCCGAATACCGCTGAAACCTCTTTCTACGGAATGGTTGAAGCAGCTCAGGATGAATTAAACAAACAGAAAAACGAGGCTATCCTGGCTGAAAAAGAAAGCCTTACCGATGCCAGGCTTCAGGAAATACTTGCACACCGCCTGAGAACTGAAAAAATTGCCATTAAAGATGCCAAACTACGTACCTTTATTACTGAAGACAGCAGCAGGGACGATCTTGTGGCCCACGTTTATGATGTAACCTACGGAGTTGTAAAACCGGAAGACAGCCTTGTAATTATAGATGATAGTATTGTGAGGGGCACTACCCTTAAGAAAAGCATTATTAAAATGCTGGATCGCTTAAATCCTAAGCAAATCGTCATAGTCTCTTCTGCACCTCAAATTCGATATCCCGATTGCTACGGGATCGATATGGCCAGGATAGAAGATCTTGTAGCTTTCAGGGCAGCCTTAGAGTTATTAAAAGAGAGCAACAGATATCAAATTGTAAAAGATGTTTATGCAAAATGTAAAGATCAGGTAGATTTGGAGGATTATGAGGTAAAAAACTTCGTAAAGGAGATCTATGAGCCTTTCACCGATGAAGAAATATCAGATAAAATTGCTGAACTGATAAGTGAACCTACAGTGAAGGCAGAGTTAAAAGTAATCTATCAATCTGTAGACAATCTTCATAAGGCCTGCCCCAAAAATCTTGGAGATTGGTATTTTACAGGAGATTATCCCACCTTTGGCGGTAACAGAGTGGTAAACAGAGCTTTCATTAATTTTTTTGAAGGAAATAAGGACAGAGCATACTAACAACTTGTCTGTTTATCAAGTTTTTATGCCATTCGTCTAAAATATTTTTTTACCGGGATTTTCCTGCTTAATTTGGCACCACCATAACATAAGTAGGTTAAGTTCATGGTAGATTTGGGGCAAAAAAAGGTGGATGAATAATCCGCCTTTTTTTATGCCCAATTTTTTATGCCTTACAATTAAAAACAACCTTCTCTTACAATAATTTTCATAAATCGACCTGTCGACTAATTTGTGAGTAGTTCATCTAAAAGTATTTGCACTACCTGTTTTTCTTCTTATCTTAGTAAGACCATAACATAAGTAGGTTAAGTTCATGGTAGATTTGGGGCAAAGAAAGGTGGATCTTAAAACGACCCACCTTTTTTTATTACCATAATTTTACTTAAGACCATAAAAAAGGCCACCTAATAGGTAGCCTTTATAAAATTAGATACTATTTTCTATTTTTCTTTTGCATATCTACTTGCAACTTCTTTCCAGTTAATAACGTTAAAAAACGCATTAATATAATCTGGACGACGGTTCTGGTAATTTAAGTAATAAGCATGCTCCCAAACATCAATACCAAGGATTGGAGTTCCGCCACAACCTTTTTCAGGCATTAGAGGGTTGTCCTGGTTTGCAGTAGAGCAAATTTCTACTTTCCCACCGGGATGAACACATAACCAAGCCCACCCAGATCCAAACTGACCCGCGGCTGCCTTAGCGAATTCATCTTTGAAAGCTTCAAAAGAACCAAAAGCGGCATCTATAGCAGAAGCAAGTTCACCTTCCGGTTTTCCGCCTCCATCGGGAGACATAATCTCCCAGAACAAACTATGGTTGTAAAAACCACCACCATTGTTTCTAACGGCTTTATTAGACATATCCAGATTTTTAAGGATATTCTCTATAGTTTTCCCTTCAAGATCGGTGCCTTTTATAGCGTCGTTGAGTTTATTTGTGTAACCTGCATGGTGCTTACCGTGGTGAATTTCCATGGTCCTGGCATCTATATGAGGTTCTAATGCATCAAATGCATATTTTAGTTTCGGTAATTCGAAAGCCATAGTTTATATATTTTTTTGTGATTAGTATTAAATTCTCCCAAATTTAAGTATTAAGGGATGTACTAAAAATAATTTTCTGTTATAAAATACTTAAAAGCATAGGCGTATTGGCAAACAATTTTATTTTACCTTTAAGTTTCTGTCCAAAACTGAAATTTCATCTAAACTAAGCTGATTTTTGAAACATTCCTTCAATATCTATAATGCCTCTGCGGGTTCGGGAAAAACTTTTACGCTGGTAAAAGAATACCTGGTTCTCCTTATTAATTCTTCCCGCCCCGATGCATACAAAAATATCCTGGCCATCACTTTTACCAATAAAGCGGTGGAAGAGATGAAAACCAGAATAATCTCAAGCCTTCATAATTTTTCAAAAACGCAGGTACCATCAGATTCAATTGCACTATTTAATGCCGTAAAGAAGTCTACGGGTTTACCGGAAGAAGAAATTCAGCAGAAATCAGCGAGGATACTTAAAAATATCATTCATAATTATTCGGCTTTTGAGATCTCCACTATAGATGGTTTTACTCAGCGTATCCTGCGCAGTTTTGCCAAGGATCTTGGTCTATCGGTTAATTTTGAGGTTTCTCTGAACACTGACCAAATTCTTCTGGAAGCCGTGGAAGCTCTAATTGCCCAGGCCGGAAAAGATAAAGCCATAACAAAAATCCTGAAAGAATTTGCATTGAGCAAAACCGACGATGAAAAAAGTTGGGACATAACTGCCGATCTTTTTGAAATTTCCAGGCTGCTTACCAACGAGAATAATCAATTACCACTTAGCAGATTAAAAGGCAAAAGCCTGGACGATTTCGAAAATTATTCAAAAAATTTGAGGGCTGAAAAGGAGAAAACAAGAGCCCTTATAAAAAGCACTGCTGAAATTTTCTTCGGAATAATGCAGGACCATAACCTGGAATTTACAGATTTCAGCAGAAAATCCCTACCCACTTATTTTCAAAAATTAGAGAAGGAAGAGTTTCCTTCAAAATTCGATTTGCAATGGATGCAGAATTTAGAGACCACAGCGCTTTACAATAAAAATCAGAAAGAGGAAAAAAAATCACTTTTAGACAGCCTCCAGCCACAATTTTGTGAACTTTTCAGGGCTTCAGAAAAAGCCATCTATCATTTTGAATTTCTCGCCGAAATAGAAAAGAAACTGGTTCAGCTTTCGCTTTTAAATGCCATAAACCAACAAGTTGAAGTTATTAAGAAAGAAAGAAACCTGCTCCTTATTTCAGAATTCAACCCAATGATCAGCGCCCAGGTTAAAGATCAACCGGCGCCCTTTATTTATGAAAAGCTCGGCGAAAGATATCAGAATTATTTTATAGATGAATTCCAGGATACATCCCGGATGCAATGGGAAAATCTACAACCCCTGGTGGAGCACAGCCTCTCCGGAGAACCAAAAGTGGGCGAGCTGGCAGGCCTTATGCTGGTTGGCGACGCCAAACAGAGTATTTACCGCTGGCGCGGTGGAAAGGCTGAACAATTTATAGAACTCTATAACATTGAGAAAAAACCTTTCAGCATTAAACAAAAAGTTGAAGATCTTCCCGACAATTATCGCAGTGGTAGTGAAATTGTAAACTTCAACAATAATCTTTTTCAATTTGCTTCAGCCTCCCTAAGGCATCCCAGTTACAGCGAACTTTTCGTGAACAGCAGACAAAATCCCAAAAAAGAGAATTTTGGATATGCAAATGTATCCTTTATAGAAGCCAATACCAGCGCAGAGGAATTTGAGATTTATCCTGAAAAAGTACTGGAGATCATTCAAAACCTCGATGAAAAAGCTTTTTCAAGAAGTGATATTTGTATTCTAACCCGAAGAAGAAAAGAAGGAATAGCTATAGCAAGTTACCTTAGTGAACACGGTATTCCCGTAGTTTCTTCGGAAACACTTTTGATAGCCAATTCTCCTGCCGTAAATTTTATGGTGAATCTTCTGGCATATTCAATTAACCAGAAAGACGATAATTTAAAGCTCGAAATATTTAATTTCCTGCAAGAAAAACTTGACCTAAAAGAACCGCATCAAATCATCAGCGAAAATCTGAGATATAATGAGGATGCCTTTTTTCATTGGCTTAAGGAATATGAGATCGAATTTAGTCTGGAGGCTCTAAAAAATCTCTCTTTATATGAATCTGCCGAATACATCATTAGAAGTTTTTCACTTGTAGAAACCTCCGATGCTTATGTTCAGTTCTTCCTGGATTATATTTTTGAAACCACTCAGTCGGTTACCGGGATAGCAGATTTTCTGGAGCTTTGGGAACAGAATAGAGAAAAACTAAGTATTGCGGTTCCCGAAGAGGAGAATGCAGTCAAAATTATGACCATTCATTCCTCCAAAGGCCTGGAGTTTCCCATAGTAATCTATCCTTTTGCTAATTCTGATTTCCAGGATACCCGAATGGATTCCTTGTGGTTGGATCTGCCCGAGGCTCTTGGTGAAATTCCGATAAGTTATATGAGTGCTTCAAAAAAAATGCTCAATTGGGGAGAAAATGCTTCAGAAGTTTACCAGGAACTTCTTGATCAAAAGGAACTCGATACCTTAAACGTTTTATATGTAGCCTGCACAAGGGCTTCAGAACAACTCTATATTTTATCAAAATTAGAGCTTGACAAAAAAGAAAATGAAAATCCAGCGAAGATTTCAGGTCTGTTGATAGGATTTTTAAAACAATCAGGGAAGTGGGCCGATGGGCACCTAAATTATGATTTCGGAAAGCTTCCGCCACCAAAGCAAAGAGAAAAAGGTTCTGCCAGCCAAGCCCAGGAACACTTTTATTCTACGCCAACTCAAAACCAGGCAGTGCATATAGTCACCAGATCGGGTTCTTTATGGGATACAAAACAGGAAGAGGCCATAGAAAAAGGAGAGATTATTCATGATATTCTGTCCAACATCAACACCCTTGAAGATGCAGCCCTTGCCCTGGAGCAAGCCGTATTAGACGGTACAATTACTTCTAAAGCCCAGCCACAAATTGCTAAGGTGGTAGAAGCTATAATAACCCACCCGGAATTATCTGAGTTTTTCGCGCCAGGTTCTTCCAATTTAAATGAAAGAGATATTCTGGTAGATGGAGGAAAAAAGCTACGGCCAGATAGACTTAATTTTAAGGAAAAAGAAGTGAGCATCCTGGATTATAAAACCGGGAGTTACAAAGAATCCCACGCCTTACAGATAAACAGGTATGCAGAAACTCTGGAAAACATGGGCTTTAAACCAGGCAAAAAGATCCTGGTATATATTAACAAAGAGTTAAGCCTTGAATATGTATAAAAAAGATGTGTAATTTTGTGAAAAATAGAATAAAATGTACGGAAAAATCAAAGATCACCTTGAAAAGGAACTTCAGGAAATAAAAGATAACGGATTATTTAAAAAAGAAAGGATTATCACCAGCCCTCAGGATGCGGTGATTAAAATTTCAACCGGGCAGGAAGTTATTAACTTTTGCGCGAATAATTACCTCGGCTTGTCTGCGCACCCTGAGGTGATCCAGGCTGCAAAAGAAACTTTAGACTCCCATGGGTTTGGGATGTCCAGCGTGAGATTTATTTGTGGCACCCAGGATATCCATAAGGAACTGGAGAAAAAGATCGCCGATTTCTATGGAACTGAAGACACCCTATTATACGCTGCAGCTTTTGATGCCAATGGAGGTATTTTCGAACCGCTATTTACTGCTGAAGACGCGATAATTTCAGATTCTCTTAATCACGCTTCTATTATTGATGGGGTTAGATTGTGTAAAGCCGCGCGCTACCGCTACCAAAATGGGGATATGGAAGACCTGGAAAAACAACTTATCGCCGCCAATGAAAAAGAAGCCCGCTTCAAGATTATCGTTACCGATGGAGTGTTCTCTATGGATGGATTGGTAGCTCCGCTGGATAAGATTTGCGATCTAGCCGATAAATATGACGCTCTTGTAATGATAGACGAATGTCACGCTACGGGCTTCATAGGGGAAAACGGAATTGGTACCCTGGAAGAAAAAAATGTAATGGACCGGGTAGATATCATCACCGGAACTCTGGGTAAAGCTCTGGGTGGAGCTATGGGTGGATATACTACTGCTAAAAAGGAAATTATTGAAATGCTTAGGCAGCGCTCCCGTCCATATCTCTTTTCAAACTCTTTGGCACCGGCGATTGTAGGAGCGTCCATCAAGGTTTTTGATATGATAAAAACCGACTCTTCTCTTCGGAAGAAACTAAAAGAAAATACCAAATACTTTAAAAAAGGAATAAAGGAAGCCGGTTTCGATATTATAGATGGAGATGCCGCCATAGTACCGGTAATGCTCTACGATGCCCAATTATCTCAAACAATGGCCGATAAACTTCTGGAGGAAGGAATTTATGTAATAGGCTTTTTCTTCCCTGTGGTACCAAAAGGTAAAGCACGTATTCGTGTACAGCTTTCGGCGGCACACAAAAAAGAACATTTGGATAAGGCCATTCAAGCTTTCATTAAAGTAGGGAAAGAATTGGGAGTAATCTAATTACCTCCATATTCTTATGTTAATAAGTTGCCAAAATCGTTCGATATTCCATAGAAAAAAACTCTGAAAAACGCCACTAGACAAGGGTTTATTAAGAAAACTTTATTATTATACGCTTTGTTAATAGGCAATTTGCGTCTACTTTTGTTAACAGTTAACACTTAAAACTAAACAATTGAATATGAAACATCTTAGCAAATTTTTAATGGCTGCTTTGTTGGTATTTGGATTTACTTCGGTAAATGCCCAGGACGCCAACAATCCTTGGTCCATTGGTCTTCAGACTAATGCAGTAGACTTCTATCCTACTGGTGAAGATGCTCCACTTGGAGGGACTTTCGACGATTATTTTAATGTAGGAGACCACTGGAATATTATTCCCGCCGTCTCAAGAATTTCTGTAGGACGCTACATCGGTAGCGGGTTTGTTTTTGACCTTGCAGGTTCTATCAATCAAATTGATAATTACGGAGACATGGGAGTTAGTAATCTTTCTTATTACTCCCTAGACGGATCCTTCAACTACAGCCTTCGAGCAATGTTAAACGATGGCTGGTTTGATCCGGTTATTGGTATTGGAGGTGGTTACACCCGTATTGGAGATTCAGGAGATATTCCAATCTCAGATATGAGCGCTGCTACTTTAAATGGTAAATTAGGAATTAACTTCTGGTTTAGCGATAACGTAGCTCTAACTGTTGAGTCAAATTACAAGCACGTATTTGACCCAGATTTGGCTACACACTTCCAACATGCGGCAGGTGTGAAGTTTATGTTTGGAGGTACTGACTCTGATGGCGATGGCATTTACGACAAAGACGACGAATGTCCTGAAACTCCAGGTCTTCTAGAATTCAACGGATGTCCAGATACTGATGGTGACGGCATTGAAGATAGAAGAGATGCTTGTCCTGATGTAGCTGGTCTTCCGGAATTTGACGGATGTCCTGATACCGATGGTGACGGAATCCCAGATCCTGAAGATGACTGTCCTGAAGTAGCAGGCCTTGCCGATCTTAACGGTTGTCCTGATGCCGATGGTGATGGCGTGCCAGATCATGAAGATGATTGTCCGGAAGAAGCTGGTCCAGCTGAAAATAATGGATGCCCTTATGAAGATCGTGATGGGGACGGAGTACTTGATAAAGACGATGAATGTCCAGATACTCCCGGAACCGTAGAAAACAACGGATGTCCAGAGCCGGATGTTGAAGTTATTTCTGAATTGAATGAGTACTCTAAAACTGTACTTTTCGATCTGAATAAAGCTTCTATCCGTTCTGACTCTGAAGAAGCACTTGAATCTATTGCCGACATCATGGAAGAGTATCCAAATACAATTTTCCACGTTGAAGGTCATACAGACAGTACCGGAAGTGATCAATATAACCTGCAACTCTCTAAAGAACGTGCAGCTTCAGTTAAAGAATGGTTACAAGAAGCCGGAATTCCAGCCAACAGATTAACTTCTGAAGGTTATGGCGAATCAAGACCAATCGCTACTAACAATACTGCTGCCGGAAGACAGGATAACAGACGTGTTGAAATCTCTTTAGACAAAGACAAAGAGATGAAAGATAAAGAGAATGAGTAGTATGTAAATTTGAAAATTCTTTTAGAAAAACGCCCCGATTAGTCGGGGCGTTTTTTATTTTTATAAAATGATTTCTTTTATATCGCAGATCCTTCAAAAGCTCTTAAAATCAGAAGAGAACATTTCAGAAACTATTTTTATTCTCCCCTCAAAAAGAGCCGGGAGTTTTTTGCTGAATGAACTTTCCAAATTAAATCAAAATCACCTTTTCGCTCCAAAGGTATACAGCATTGAGGAATTTGCTCAAATTATTTCAGGACTCCAGCCAATAGACAATACCATAAGTCTGTTTGAGTTCTATGAGGTTTACAGAAAGTTAACCCCTGAAGAACATCGTGAGGATTTTGAAACCTTCGCTACCTGGGCCCAAACCCTCATTCATGATTTTAACGAGCTCGACCGATACCTGATAGATCATAATAGCTTTTTTAATTACCTCTCAGGGATTCAGGATATAAACCATTGGTATCTTCAGAAGAAAAAAACTGAACTAATTAAAAATTACCTTAAGTTCTGGCAACAACTCCCTGGATATTATGAGCATCTAAAAGAAAGTCTGCTTAACAGAAAATTGGGCTATCAGGGTTTGATTTATAGAGAAGCCGCAGCCAACATAGTGGCTTATGCATCCTCGGTTTCCAAAAAACATGTTTTTATCGGTTTTAATGCGCTAAATAACGCCGAGCAAGATATCATTCAATATCTGTTGGAGAAAAAGAAAGCAGAGATTCACTGGGACCTGGATGAAAGCTTTCTGAAAGACAAAGAGCATTCGGCTTCCATCTTTATCAATCAATATCTCAAAGAATGGCGGGTTTATAAGGATCAGGATTTTACCCCGGGAGTAGATGAGTATTGCAAAGAGAAGCAAATCGAATTAATTGGGGTGCCTAAAAATATCGGGCAGGCAAAATACCTGGGAGAACTCCTTTCAGGGTTTGAAGAAAGTCAGCTGGAAAATACCGCAGTAGTACTGGGCGAGGAAGATCTTCTCCTGCCTGTTTTAAACAGTTTGCCACCAAACATCCAGGATCTGAATATTACTATGGGATTTCCCCTTAAAAATGCGGCATTGAGTTCCCTGTTCGACAATATTTTTCACATCCATCTTAATGCCACATCGGGATTCTATTACAAAGATGTGATCTCTATTATCAATCATCCTGCCCTGCATAGTCTTCTGAAACCTGCCGCCGATGATTTTTCGATCAGGATCAAAAAAGAGAACTCAGTCTATATCGCTTCAGAAGAAATCATTAAAAACTTCCCTGAAGTTAACCAGCCGATAATCAAAGCTTGTTTTGAAGAAGTAAATAATATACCAGAAAAACTCATTGCCAATTTTCATATCCTCACCCAGGAGATCAAGGATTTCTACAGAAAACAGGAAAACAGGCTCGGACTCGAATTTCTGTATCAATTCCACGTTCTTTTTAACAAGCTTGAAAACCTCAACACCACTTATCCGCACATTAAAAGTTTAAAATCTCTTCAGGGTTTTTACAAGGAAATAATGACTACGCAGAGCCTGGATTTCCAGGGTAAACCCTTTAAAGGTCTTCAACTTATGGGAATGCTGGAATCCCGTGCCCTCGATTTCGAAACCGTGATCATTACCTCGGTGAATGAGGGGATTTTGCCTTCGGGAAAATCGAATAATTCCTTTTTACCTTTTGACCTGAAAAAGGCGTATAATTTACCTACTTACAGTGAAAAGAATGCAGTTTACACCTATCACTTCTACCGACTTCTCCAAAGAGCAAAAAAGGTTTATTTACTCTACAATACAGAACCAGACGGAATGAATACCGGTGAGAAAAGTCGGTTTATCACACAATTGGAAGTAGAAAAACGTCCTAAGCATAAACTGATAAAAAAACTCATAAGTCCAAAAGTACCCGCTCTTACTTCGGGTCTGAAGGAGGTTAAAAAAACTCCCGAAGTAATTGAAAAACTTAGGGAGTTAGCTGCCTCCGGGTTTTCACCTTCGGCGCTTACCACCTACATCAGGAATCCTATAGATTTTTATTACCGCTATGTGCTTGGGGTTAAAGACAGCGACAATGTAGAAGAAACCGTAGCTTATAATACGCTTGGTACGGTTATTCATGATAGCCTGGAAACATTATATAAGCCCCTGGAAGGAAAAAATCTAACCCAAAATGATATCCTGCAGTTTAAAAAACGAATTCCGGAGGAGATCAGCCTTCAGTTTAAAAAAACTTACACCTCGGCTCCTATGAACCGTGGAAAGAACCTTCTTATCTTTGAAGTGGCAAAACGCTACTTGCAAAATTTCCTTCAGCAGGAATTAAACCGAATAAAAAACGGTGATGAAGTTAGAATCCTGATGATCGAGAAAAACCTCAAAACTCAAATTAAGATCGAGGCATTAGATTTTCCGGTTTATATTAGAGGAAAAGTAGACCGACTCGAGAATACTAACGGTATTACCAGAATTATTGACTATAAAACCGGCAAGGTTCAACAGGCTCAACTTAAAATTGTAGATTGGGACCTACTGGCCTCAGATTATGATAAGTACAGTAAAAGTTTTCAGGTGCTTACCTATGCCAGCCTTATTAAAAACAGCCTTGATTTAAGTCCACCCGTGGAGGCAGGAGTAATCTCCTTTAAGAATCTGCAGAACGGATTTTTAAAATTTACCAAGAATGAAAAGGCGAATCAAAGAGGCGGAGGAAAAACCGAACTGGATTCTGAAATAATGGAAGCATTTCAGACCGAATTAAAGAAATTAATTGCCGAAATTTGTGACCCAAATAAGGCATTTATCGAAAAAGAAATCAAAAATGGAAATTACTAAAGAAACCAACCTTCAGATAGAAGGAAAACACAATAAACCCATACTCGCAGACATTTATTTTAACACTGAAGATAAGCCAAAACCTGTCATCATATTTTGCCACGGTTACAAAGGCTTTAAAGACTGGGGTGCCTGGGATAAAATGGCCGAATTCTATGCCGAAAAAGGCTATTTCTTCGTGAAATTCAATTTTAGTCATAACGGGACCTCTCCCGAAAATCTAACTGAATTCCCTAACATTGAAGCCTTTGGTGATAATAATTATACCAAAGAACTGGATGATCTGCAATCGGTTATAGACTGGCTTCTATTACCAAATTTTCCACACCTTGCCCAGGTAGATCCTTCCGATATGAGTCTTATTGGCCATTCCAGGGGCGGAGGGATTACGATTATCAAGGCTGCTGAAGAAAAAAGGATTACTAAGCTAATTACTCTGGCTGCCGTAAGCGATTTTGCGTCGAGATTCCCTAAAGGGAAAGAACTGGAAGCCTGGGAGAAAAAAGGAGTGCAGTATATCACAAATACCCGTACCAAACAACAATTACCTCATCACTACCAGTTTTACCGGAATTTCAGGGAGAATAAGGAAAGACTTAATATTCAGAAAACGGCCAAAAAGCTTGAAATTCCACATTTTATTGCTCACGGGAGTAACGATACTACCGTTTCCATTGCTGACGCTGGAAATCTATTTGAATGGAGTCCCGCTTCAAAATTACTGCTGGTAGAAGGCGCCAATCACACCTTTGGTATCTCACATCCATGGAAGAAAGATGAATTAACCCGGGAATTTCAGCACGTTCTGAATGAAAGCCTGGATTTCCTTCATGCCGATGCCCAGGAGCTATTCGATGAATACCTGGAACTTGACGAAAATGACTAATCTCTTCGGAAGTAAATAAATTCCAGACCACCCTAAAATCGGGTGGTTTTTTATTATTTTGAGATAAGAAAAGTCTTAAAGCAAAAAAACCACCGCGAACGGTGGTTTTTGGTGGAGAATATCGGAGTCGAACCGATGACCTCCTGCGTGCAAGGCAGGCGCTCTAGCCAGCTGAGCTAATCCCCCAATTTGGAAAGGCAAATGTAATAATTTTCTGTAAATTCCAACAAAGAACTTTTAATTAATATTTCTGAAGAAAAATGATTAGGAAAGCTAGCCTGAAGGACCTCAACGAAATCAAAAAACTCACCGAAGCCTGTGCTGAAGCCCTTCAGCAACAAAATATTTATCAATGGAACGAAAATTATCCCAGCCGTGAAAAGCTTGAAAATGATATAAAACGGGAAGAATTATTTGTTTATAAGCATAAAAACAGGATAATCGCCATTATAGTCCTCACACCAAAAATGGATAAAGTTTACCGAAATATTAATTGGCTTACTGAAACGGGGAATAATTTATATGTTCATCGCCTGGCCACACATCCAGATTTCTGGGGCCAGAGATACGCCAGAAAAATGATGGATTTTGCAGAAGATTTCGCCAAAACAGGAAATTTCATTTCCATAAGGCTGGATACCTTCAGCCAAAACAAACGCAACCAAAAATTTTACGAAGCCCGGGCTTATCAAAAACTTGGCGATGTTTATTTTCCACATAAAAACGACCAGCCTTTTCATTGTTATGAGCTGGTTCTATAACACAAAAAGCCCTTCCTTTCCGAAGAAAAGAAGGGCTTTCAATAATTACTGAATAGTTTAACTTTCCCACTCAGCGATCCCGCCTTTTGCCGAATCTACTTTTATGGAATAATTTCTACCTCCAGAGATGATCCAGCGAACTTTCACTGTCTCCATCCCAGGAATATTTTTCACCTTTATGGTTTCAGGATTTACCTCCTGCTCTTCCACCTTATTAAAATCTTCATCATTTACCACCATCCCGGCAAGCACTTTCGCTACTGAAATACTTATATAGTCGGGGCGCTCGATTTTATACTTCAAATCCTGGCTTGAATGGGTAGGCATTAATCTTTCATTGTAAATTGTTGCGGTAACCTGCTTTAGACCACCTCCAAGGTTCTCCTCTTTAACATCAGAGATACTTAGTTTGGGGGTGTGGTAAGCATGGTAAATACTAAAAGCCATATTGCGGTGAGCATCCTGCTCCAGGAGAAATCCCGGATGCGCCCTGCCAAAGTTCTTTTTGAATCCGCCAATTTCAATTTTACCATATTGTGGATGGTCATATTCATCCCAATCTACAAACGCATCCCCGAAGGTAAGGTAACGGTCTACTTTCAATTCCTCATCCTGATTCCCACGTCCCTTGTTTTCGTGAAAATAAAGGTAGGAAACCATTAATTCATTAGAGTAAGTATAAACGCCTCTTCCACCGTAAAACCAGTCCAGTTCTCCTCCAAAAACGGAATAAAGATCCTTGTAAACCACCAGGTAACGATAACCCGGGATCATTTCCTCTCCTTTTTTAGCAATTTCATCATAGATCGCTACGTCCTCACTATTATAGGTTTCAGCATCTTCTTCGGCTCCGGGCCCGCGAAGGATCATTCCTCCATAGTTATGATAACTCTGAGCTCCTGCAATATTTGGATGCTTCATTACAAATTCCATTACCGCCCTGTTCTCCGGAAGGCTAAAGGGATATTTATAAGCCCCGCGTTGTATATAATCAGGCTGCCATTTCCAGCCCCAGTCACGGTTAGGGTCGTAATAGCCAATCCCGTCTTCATTCACTTCGCCGTCGCCATCTGTGTCAATCCCTTCATAACCCAGCATTTCATATTCCCCTTTTTCTTCTGCAGCTACTCTTATAAGCTTTCGATCATCCAATGGGTCTTTGATATACCTGCCGGTTGGAGATTTTCTAATCATCATCGTGATATGATTATCTTCATTAATATCATCGAACCCATCTTCTCCGGCCTTGCCGTCACCATCATTATCCAGAACGATCATCCCTGAGCGGGGAGAATGCGGAGTATTGGGTTGATTCATATAGTCATTCCGGGCATCTGGGTTGATACTGGGGTTTATATAAAACGTCTTGTCTTCCAAAAGTTCCTTTATGAAATCAAGTTCATCAAACATTTCGGTGAGGTACCAGGCCGTGTATAAGGAAAATTCGGTTCCCTGAATTTCATTGGAGTGAATATTTCCATCTATGTACATTGCCGGTTTTTTACTCGGGTCGCCGGTATTGAAATCTGAAATTGTGAGCACATAAATATCACGGCCTTCATAAGATTTTCCAATGCTTTCCATTTTAGCTAATTCAGGATAGGCTTTGGCTATTTTCTCCATTATATCAACCATCCCCTCGTAAGTATAATACCTGTTCCAGCTAACCTGCACCTCGGGTTGATGCGGTGTTCCTATTGCCCTGAAGAATTTTTCCTGGGCGTCGGCAGGAGCAATATTCAGCAGAAAACTTAAAATTGCCAGCAGGACTGTATTTTGTATATATTTTGAATTCATTTCTCTAAAATTAAAGTTTTACATTACTCTCCACAAACCCGGTATGAGGTGCGCCAATTCTTATGTTTGCCGTGCCGCTGCCTTTTACGATCCAGGATAGCGTTTTCTTTTCATAGGCTTCCAGCTTGTCTACCAGTTTAATAGTATTTCCTGCCAGAATATCCTTTTTATCCTTGCTCAATCTTATTTGTAGCTTCTGAAGCCAGCGGGATTTTCCACCGAGTTCAGAATGTGTAGGTAAAGGGGAGTTATTGAAAAGGTCTACGGTAACTCTTGTAAGTCTGCCCCCTAGCTTCTCGGTTCTAAGATTATGCAATTCCAGTTTTGGTTGTATTTCAGCCAGTTTAATGATAAAATCTGTATGACTGGAAGCGATACTATCGGTCATTTGGTAGGGCAGATTGGTCATCGCAAAAGGCTTTATTCCTCCAACTTCAACCTTTTGGTTGGGAAAGTCAGGATGTTCTACTTCAGTCCACGGAAGAAATACATTGTCTACTCCTTCTTTTTCTGCCCAGGCAAGGAAGTTTGTTTCCGCGGTTGGTTTAATATCACCATTGGAAACCGAATCGGTTTGTGAACCATTTTCTGTTTTCTCTTCTTTCATATCCGGCACCCACCAACCCGGAGTACTAAAACTAAGTCTTCCGAAGTGAAAATAAGCCCACTGGAAGAAATCCCCGTCTGTCCCCTGATTATCCTGCTTGTAGGCCTCATAAGGTATGGTTTCATTATACATTTCAGAGATCATTTCATTGAGCTTAACATCCTTTTCCAACATCGAGGTAACCACACGTTTTTCGGCTTCAGGTTTATTGAATTTTAAAGGGGCACTTAAATTATTCGCGGGTCCAAATGTCACAAAGGCAAAAATATTCCAGTGCTCAAATAAATAATCCAGAAGGGCACGGCTTTCTGGTTGAGAAACCGGAAAATCGCTGGCATAAGCTTCAAAATAGGGGAATTTATAAGTAAGACTTTTATTGAAGGCTATGCCCTCTTCGGGATCTTCATTGAATTTTTCGTCCTTATCATTATCAAGCCCTTCTGAGTACAGCATATAACGCTTTTCATTCCTTTTAGCCTTTTCGTCGGCTTTTACAAGCACACGACTATCGCTTTGATGCGGCACATAATCTCCCATTGGGCTTTCCACCCGAAGCTTTGAAATCCACCCGTCATTGTTCAGATCTTCATAAGGGTCTTCACTAACCTCTCCATCACGGTCCTGATCGATTTTTGCTGAATTTCCCCTGCGTTCATATCTCATATCGCTGAAATACTGCGCATAGGCATCGGGCGACATATTCGGAAAAACATAAAAAGTAGTTTGGTCTAAAATTTCTGAATGCTCCTGAAGTATTTTTTCTGAAATCTGTAATGCGAGTTCCACGCTTAACAGGTGAAAGCCTTCCACACCCCCGGTGATCGCAATGGCAGGTTTATTTTCCATATCTCCTTTTCCCAATTGAAGAGCCCAAATATCCTGGCCTCCTTCGGTTTTGGTAAGCGAAATAAGTTTTGCATTTGCAGAGTTTGCCATTTGTTTCAGGCGTTGTTCCACCTGGCGATTAGTAGGGTAATCTTGCTGGGCATAGCTGCTAAAAGACAAAAATATACTTAACAGCAACAAGCAGGGTAATTTTAAATTCATAAGCTTTTATTGATTTTATAAAATAATTCTCTCAAAAATAGGACTATAATTATGCGAAGTGGTTTAATTTTAAAATTTTTATTCCTGAAAATCCCGCAAACAAGGCTGGATCTTATTTTTATATTTGCGTTCTCTTGGAAGCATCAATAAGTTTTAAAAATATAAATCGCATAGCAATTCCGGCTATCATCGCGGGAATTGCAGAACCGCTCATTTCCTTAACCGATATCGCGATAATAGGGAATGTAGAGGAAAATCCTGTAGAGGCATTAGCTGCTGCCGGGATAGTAGGATCCTTTCTTTCGGCGATCATTTGGATAGTCGCCCAAACCAAAACCGCAATTTCAGCCATCGTTTCTCAACATCTGGGCGCAAACCGGTTACACGCGGTAAAAACGCTTATTCCGCAGGCTATTTATTTCAATTTCGCCTTTAGCCTGGTGATTTATTTCACCACTGCCTTTTTTGCCGAAGCCATCTTTAGCGCTTATAATGCCGAAGGACTTATCCTCAGTTATTCTGAAGAATATTATAAGATAAGAGCATTAGGTTATCCGCTCACCCTGGTAACTTTTGCTATTTTCGGAGTTTTTCGAGGTCTTCAAAATACTTTATGGGCAATGAAATGCAGCCTTGCGGGGGCTGCAGTTAATGTAGGACTCGATTTTCTCCTGGTTTACGGCATAGACGGCCTTATTCCTGCCATGCATCTAAAAGGTGCAGCATACGCCAGCCTTGCTGCTCAGGCTACAATGCTGATTATGGCTTTATGGTTTTTCTTTAAGAAAACACCTTTTCATCTAAAGCTGAGTTTTAACATCAATCCCCGACTAAAAGGTCTGCTTCTAATGGCGGCCAACCTTTTTGTTCGTACCGCTGCACTTAATTTCGCGATCTACCTGGCCAATGCGTACGCTACTGACTACGGAAAAAATTATATCGCCGCACAAAGTATCCTGATGAATATCTGGTTGTTCTTCAGCTTCTTTATTGATGGTTATGCCAATGCCGGAAACGCCATAGGCGGAAAACTTCTGGGAGCCCGCGATTATAAAAGCCTGTGGGAACTCAGTAAAAAGATCAGTAAATACTCCATTTTCATCGCTTTAATCCTGATGGCGATCTGTGCCTTATTTTATACAGAAATAGGATTGATATTCAACAAAGAAGCTGCCGTTCTGGCCCTGTTCTCTTCGGTATTCTGGATCGTATTATTGATGCAACCGGTGAATGCCATCGCTTTTATGTTTGATGGGATCTTTAAAGGTCTTGGGGAAGCCAAATATCTTCGGAATCTACTACTCGTGGCAACTTTTCTGGGCTTCACACCTACTCTCTTGATTTCAGACTACTTCGGGTTGCAACTTTACGGTATATGGATCGCGTTTTTTGTATGGATGCTCATAAGAAGCAGCGCCCTGGTGATCAAATTCCGAAGAAAATACCTGCATAAAGAAGTATGACGCATCAGTGGGTAGGTGCAGTTTGCAGCCCCTATTAATTAATGCTGGAATGAAATTAATTTTCTGAGCCACTAATTCACGAATATAGACTCTGCGGGCTTTGCGCTAGGACTTTGCGAACTTAGCGTGAAACAGGAACCACGATGGTTTTTTGGCCCTTGCACAAATCTGCCATTAACTATGACTTTCCCTCTGCTTCCATTGGAATTATAAAATTTGCCCAAAGCTTACTGTTTCAGTTTTAAACTTTCTAAATTTGAATATTACCCAACCAAAAAGTAAATTATGTCCACCACACCCGAAAACGGAAGTTTATATACTAAAATCGAAAACGGAATTGCTCACCTCGAATTCGGGCATCCGGCAAGTAACTCTTTCCCTTCAGTGCTTTTAGAAAGACTGGAAAAGGAAATTGAGAAACTATCTGATGACGAAAATGTGAATGTTATCCTTTTAAAATCGGAAGGAGAAAAAGCCTTTTGCGCAGGGGCCTCTTTTGATGAACTAGTCGCCATAGAAACAATGCAGGCCGGGAAGTTGTTTTTCTCCGGATTCGCCAATGTCATCAATGCAATGCGAAAATGCAAAAAACTTATAGTTGGGCGCGTTCAGGGCAAGACCGTAGGAGGTGGCGTTGGACTCGTGGCAGCTTGCGACTACGCTATGGCTACTGATGCGGCCGCAATTAAACTTTCTGAATTGAGCATAGGGATTGGTCCCTTCGTGATCGCTCCGGCGGTAGAACGAAAAATGGGAGTAGATGCGCTAGCCGAACTCAGCCTTGCGGCCCACGAATGGAAAAACGCTTATTGGGCCAAAGAAAAAGGCCTTTATGCCCGGGTTTTTGAATCGATAAAAGACCTTGATAAGGAGATTGAAATTTTCACCGAAAAACTTGCCTCATATAATCCCGAGGCTTTGTTTGAGATGAAACAGATCCTATGGAAAGACACTTCTCACTGGGAAGAATTATTATTCGAAAGGGCGGCAATTTCCGGGGAATTGGTGTTATCTGATTTTACTAAAAACGCCTTGTCAAAATTTAAAAAATGACCGGTTTTCCCTTAATTTTTCTGTATCTTAATAAAAATTGAAGATTATGAGCCTATTTCAGGAACATCTGCCAAAAGACCGACCGGCAAGCCGCGAAGAAGAATGGGGTTTTACCCTCTGGGAATTTATTGCCGATAACTGGCTTTATTTAATTATTATCCTGCTAATCCTCGGGATTTTTCTATATGCCCGTATAAGCTGGAGAAAACGCCAGAATAGAAACAAACAAAACTAATGAGCGAAGATACCTGGGAAATATTCAGTTTTCTAAGCGGAATGGGTTTCTGGCTGATTCTTGCTGTAGTTTTAATTGTTGTAGTGATTTACAGCAGATATAAAAAATAAGTTAGCGCGTTTTTAACCAACCTGTAATACTGAGCCTGGTAGTATTCACCGGCTTCACCTCATGTTCCAGTACCTGACTCTCAAAGATCACCACCCTGCCCGGCAATGGATAGATACTTTTTGCAATTTCCTTTCCGTCCTCTTCTGTATAAATTACCAGTTCTCCACCATTTTCCGGTTTCCAGTCTTCATCGTTCAGATAACAAACCAATGAAAGTTTTCGCCTAGCGTCGTTTTGAAAGGTATCCAGGTGGCGTTTATAGAAAGTACCTTTTGGATACAGCGCATAATGAAATTCTTTAGTCAGAATTCCGAGAAAGCAGGTTTTATTGAGATAAGCTACAAGAGAATTGATCTTATCAAAAAAATATTTCTCAGCCGGGCCTGCTTCGGCTTCGTTAAGCCAGAGGATAAAATCTCCCCGCACCGATTTAGCGATCACTTCATTAACTTTATTCCCAATGGCGGCCTTTTTAAATTCATCCTCCTTGTATTTTTGCTTCAGGGAATCGCGCAGAGCGGCCACCTCTTCAGCATTAAAAAAGTTATCGGCGATGCAATATTGCTTCTCTACCAGTTCAGTAATTATTTCTTCGTAGTAAGGATTTTCTTTGAATTCTAATTGTTCAAAGAGTTCATTATTGGCCTTTTCCATAGTGACAAAAATTTTGCAAATATACTTCGGAAACAGAATTATTTCAGGAAAAAATTCAGACGTTAAAAATCCTGTATCTTTGCCTAAAATTTACTTTTATGAGTAAGATACGTATTACAAAGCAATTCAATTTTGAAACCGGTCACGCCCTATATGGATACGATGGAAAATGCCGGAACGTGCACGGTCACAGCTATAAACTCAATGTTACTGTTATTGGAGAGCCAATTTCTGATAAAAATGATGTGAAATTCGGAATGGTGATAGATTTTGGTGATCTAAAGAAGATCGTAAAATCTGAAATTGTAGATAAATTCGATCACGCAACGGTATTCAATAAAAATACCCCTCATATTGAACTGGCACAGGAACTCATGAACCGTGATCATCACGTTATCCTGGTAGAATATCAACCCACCAGCGAAAATATGGTAATAGATTTTGCTGAAAAGATCAAGAAACACCTTCCAGGGCATATTCAGCTACATTCTTTAAAACTACAGGAAACCGAATCCAGTTTTGCCGAGTGGTATGCAAGCGATCAGGACTCCCATTAAACACACACTACCTTCTGAAAGGAGTTCTAAACTTACGAAGTCAATTGAGACGGAAGGATTAAGGTCTTCTGCTAAAATATTTATATTTACAGCTTAGAATAATAACCTATGACCATCCCGCAGGGCAAAAAGATCTATTTTTCAAGCGATAACCACTTAGGTGCCCCCACTGCTTCTGAAAGCAGACCACGGGAAGTACGATTTGTAAAATGGTTGGATGAAATAAAAGATGATGCGGCCGCAATCTTTCTATTAGGCGATCTTTTTGATTTTTGGTTCGAATACAAACACGCGGTTCCGAAAGGATTTGTAAGGGTTTTAGGGAAATTGGCAGAAATAAAGGACAGCGGAATTCCAGTGTATTTCTTTGTTGGAAACCACGATTTGTGGATGAAAGATTATTTTGAAGAAGAATTGAATATTCCTGTTTACCACAAACCCAAAGAATTTGAATTCAATAATAAAACATTCCTTATTGGCCATGGCGATGGCCTTGGGCCAGGCGATCACGGTTATAAACGAATGAAAAAGGTATTTACCAATCCGTTTTCAAAGTGGCTTTACCGTTGGCTTCATCCCGATTTAGGCATTCCTCTGGCACAGTATTTTTCAGTTAAAAACAAAGCGATATCAGGGGTAGAAGACCAGGAATTTTTGGGTGAAGAAGGAGAGTGGCTTATCCAGTATTGCCGCAGAAAGCTTGAGGAGAAACATTATGATTTTTTCCTGTTCGGGCACCGGCATTTGCCCCTCGATATTCAGCTTAATGAAAATTCCCGATACATCAACACCGGCGACTGGATCTCGCATTATACCTATGCCGAATTTGATGGAAACACTGTCAACCTGAAGAAACTGGATTCTTAATCTTCGGCGATATCACGCAGCTTTAATTGAAGCGACACATTCCCGTTCCATTCATTTTCATCCAGGCTATACACCGCTTTAAATTTCTTTCGGTCTCTTATCAGCTCAATTTTTCCCCCCAGGTTAAAGCCAATCACATCAAAAGTTGGTCCTGCTGGCAATTGAGTTACCGTGCATTTTAAATGTGCATCTTCGGCCCCAACACATTTCCCGTAACCGGTATCGATAAGGTCTCTGCTCATAAACACAGGACTCATATTCCCCGGCCCGAACGGAGCGAATTGTTTCAGGATCCGGTAAAATTTAGGAGTGATATCGCTAAATTGCAATTCGGCATCTATGCTAATTTCTGGAGTTAGCAGATGTTCTTCTATACTATCGGAAACCACCTCTTCAAATTTCCGTTTAAAGTTTTCATATTCTGAAGTTTCCAGGGTAAGGCCCGCTGCATATTTATGTCCTCCAAACTGTTCAATATGATCCTGGCAGGCTTCCAGGGCATTATAAACATCAAATCCTTTCACCGAACGCGCCGATGCTGCCAGTTTCCCACCGCTTTTGGTGAAAACCAGCGTGGGACGGTAATAGGTTTCTGTTAAACGGGAAGCTACAATTCCTATCACGCCTTTATGCCAGTTCTCATCATACACCACGGTGGTATAGCGTTCCTGCTCTTTTAATTCTTCAATCTGGACAAGCGCCTCTACGGTAATCGATTTGTCTGCATCCTTCCTATCGGAGTTAAATTTTTCTATTTCTGCCGCGAATTCAAGGGCGATAGCTTCATCTTCTTCGGTAAGCAGGTTCACAGCGTGTAATCCGTGTTTCATTCTTCCGGCGGCATTAATCCGCGGGGCAAGGATAAAAACTACATCGCTAATACTGATCTTTTTCTTTTTTACCTGATCCAATATTGATTTGAAACCGATTCTGGGCGCAATATTTATCACCCTTAGCCCGTGGTAAGCCAGCACCCGGTTTTCTCCGGTAATAGGAACAATATCTGCCCCAATGGCGGTGGCAACCAGATCGAGATATGGCAATAAAACATCTATAGGATCTCCCCGTTCTGAAGACAATGCCTGAATTAATTTAAATCCCACGCCGCAACCGCATAATTCTTTATAGGGATATTCACAATCTTCTCTCTTAGGGTCTAAAACAGCAACAGCTTTTGGTATTTCAACGCCGGGACGGTGATGATCACAGATGATGAATTCGACACCTTTTTCGGTTGCATATGCGACTTTCTCAATAGCTTTGATTCCGCAATCCAGAGCGATGATCAGGGAAATATCGTTATCGGCCGCGAAATCTATCCCCTGGTAAGAAATTCCATAGCCCTCGCCATACCTGTCTGGAATATAATTGGCGACATTGGGCGTGAGGGTTTTGAGATATGAAGACATCAACGCGACACTGGTGGTACCATCCACATCGTAATCGCCGTAAACCATAATATTTTCGCCGGCTGCAATGGCTTTTTCAATACGGTTTACAGCAAGATCCATATCTTTCATTAAATAGGGATCGTGCAAATCGTCCAGGCTGGGCCGAAAAAACTTTTTAGCAGCTTCAAATGTATCAATACCCCTTTGCACCAGGAGAGATGCTATTGGTTTATCCACCCCCAATTGCAGGGAAAGCAGAGAAACGGTTTCAGAATCGGGTTTAGGTTTAAGCGTCCAGCGCATATGCTTGAAAATTTATGCAAAAATAACAATGTGAGCCTAAGTTTTGGGAAAGGACCTGATTACTTCAGGAATAAACCAATTTAAAATATTTTGTCTTAATTCCTTTCAGAATAAAGATTTTTATGGTTTTCCCCCAACCACGATCACTATTTCACCTTTGGGCGGCTTTTGCGTATAATGCTGAATCACTTCTGAAGCTGTCCCGCGAATTGTCTCTTCGTGAAGCTTGGTAATCTCTCTGGAAACCGAGACAGGCCGTTCTGGGCCAAAATATTCTACAAAATGCTGAAGGGTTTTCAGCAGTTTATGCGGAGATTCATAAAAAATCATCGTTCTGGATTCTTCGGCGAGAAATTTCAGCCTTGTTTGCCTGCCTTTTTTCACCGGAAGAAAACCTTCGAAGATGAATTTATCGTTGGGAAAACCGCTGTTCACCAATGCCGGAACAAAGGCTGTAGCTCCTGGCAAGCAGTCTACCTCAACACCGGCTTCCACACAGGCACGGGTTAACAAAAAACCCGGATCTGAAATAGCCGGAGTGCCCGCGTCACTAATTAACGCAATAGTGTCACCATTTTTAATGCGTTGCACAATTCCCTCAACCGTCTTATGCTCATTATGCATATGATGGCTCTGCATGTGTGTTTTGATCTCAAAATGTTTCAGGAGTTTCCCGCTGTTTCGGGTGTCTTCGGCAAGAATAAGATCTACTTCTTTCAAAATACGAACAGCCCTGAAGGTGATATCCTCCAGGTTACCTATTGGAGTAGGCACCAAATAAAGTTTTCCCATAAATTACGCCGGCTACTATCTGTATTTATTTTCGATCTTTTCCATGAACCGCTGCTCATAAACTTCTTTACCTTCCCAATGATTGTAATCGGGTTTTACGATCTTCTCTATGAATTTTTTTGCTTCATTGGGATCGTCAATGGTATTCAACTGGGAGAGTACACGATTATAATCGGCGGTGTTGCCGTCAAATAAATGTTTAATAAAAGAGAGTCTTTCGTTAAGACCAATATTAATTCCCTTCTTCAACCTGTCGTTAACAGATTTAGGGCGGTTCTCTTTTTGCCGGTTGTTAAGAGGTTCAAAATTTGGAAGGTTATCATAATCAACTCCTATATCGCGGAAATCCTTTTTTGGCTCAGGGATTTGTTTTTTAGCAGGTGGTGCACTTCTCTGCTCAGGTTGCTTTGGTGGTTCTGCCTGTTTTGTCTCAGAAGCTTGCTGAGACCTCCCCATCTGGCCAAAAAGTTCATCTACCTTTTCAGTCTCTGGCGGCATTTGAGCCACGATATCTTTAATTTTTTCGGTATTAGGTTCGGTAATGGCATCAGCATCTTCACGGTATTCGGTCCCATCGGGAGCGTAATCATCACGATCAGATTTTGCCGGTTCTTTTTTCTTTTTCGGTTTTTCTATACTGAGGGTTTCAGTGGCTTCGGGAGCCTCAAATGCGTGAAGATTCTGCTCGGTAAAGTTCAGTATAGAAAGTTGCTCATAAAGAGTCGCAGCTTTTAGCTTAAGCGCTTTCGTATCCAGATTTTCTTTTTCAGAAATTATTTCTTCAGCGAGTTTCACCAACTCTTTCTTAAGTCTGTTTTTCATTTTCATACAATTTTTATGAACCCCATATTTTTAAGCCTAAAAAGATTTTAACCTTTTTCCTGCAAAAAAGATGCCCATCCCGGCATTAATAACTTTAGAAATTAGCATCGGGCAATGGCTTGTATTTTTAATAAATTTGTTCCACCTTTATCGAAAAGGGCTAATTCCTGTTTCGATTTGAAAATTACAAAATGTTTCTCGAAAATACAGTAAATCACGAAGAGCAATTTGGCTGGATTGAGGTTATTTGCGGTAGCATGTTCTCGGGCAAGACCGAAGAACTCATCCGAAGACTCAAGCGGGCACAGTTTGCCCGTCAAAAAGTAGAGATCTTTAAACCCGCCATAGATAGACGTTACGACGAGGAGATGGTGGTCTCTCACGATGCCAACGAAATTCGCTCCACTCCGGTGCCTTCAGCATCCAATATCCCTATCCTTGCCGATGGCTGCGATGTTATTGGTATAGACGAAGCCCAGTTTTTTGACGATGAGATTGTGAGTGTTTGTAATGATCTTGCCAACCGTGGAATTCGGGTTATTGTCGCCGGTCTGGATATGGATTTTAAAGGAAATCCTTTCGGGCCAATGCCTTTTTTAATGGCTACGGCAGAATATGTTACCAAAGTGCACGCCGTGTGTACCCGCACGGGAAATCTTGCCCAGTTTAGTTACCGGAAAGCGATTAACGACGAGCTTGTCTTCCTTGGAGAAACCGAAGAATATGAGCCTTTAAGCCGGGCCGCATATTACAAGGCTATGCTCAAGGAACGCGTGAAAAAGCTGGATGTAAAAGAAGCAGAAGAACTGGATCCCAACCTAAAAGAAAAGAATGCCTGAAGCCCGCGAGACGCAACTTGAAATAGATCTTGGGGCTTTAGCCCATAACTACAAATTCATAAGGTCTAAAATTTCTCCGGAAGTTAAATTTATGTCAGTGATCAAGGCATACGCCTACGGAAATGATTCTGTTGAGATCGCCAGGAAACTGGAAGAACTCGGTACCGATTATTTTGCG
Source organism: Salegentibacter flavus (assembly GCF_900115145.1). Lineage (GTDB taxonomy): Bacteria > Bacteroidota > Bacteroidia > Flavobacteriales > Flavobacteriaceae > Salegentibacter > Salegentibacter flavus. The sequence goes on from NZ_FOVL01000012.1 coordinate 99,720, forward strand.
GTAGCTTATACCGATGAAGGCATCAGATTGCGAAAAGCGGGAATTAGCAAACCTATCTTAATCCTGCACCCACAACCGGTAAATTATCCTGAAATCATAGAACATTGCCTGGAACCTAATTTGTACAGTGCAAGAACGCTTCAGCTTTTTACAGACCTTGCCGAGAAGATGAATCAGGAAAACTATCCTGTCCATATTAAGTTCAATACAGGAATGAATCGTCTGGGTTTTACAGAGAAGAATTTCGAAGAAATTCCTAAAAAGCTAAAAACAACCGGGGCGGTGAAAGTAGCTTCGGCTTTTTCTCATCTCGCGGCGAGTGAAGACTGGCAGGAAAGGGATTTTACTTTACACCAAATTCATCGCTTTCAGAAATTAGCCGAAAATCTATTAGACCACCTGGATTATCGTCCAATCTTCCATATCTGTAATACCTCTGCGATCTTTAATTATCCCGAAGCCGGTTTCGATATGGTTCGGAGCGGGCTGGGATTATATGGTTTTTCGAACGATGCTAACCTGGACAAAAACCTAAAGCCAGTTGGCACCCTTAAAACGGTGATTTCTCAAATTCAGGATTTGGAGGAAGGAGATACTGTTGGTTATAGTCGTGCTTTTAAGGCTGAAAAAGCGACCAGAACGGCAACGCTTCCTATTGGCCACGCCGACGGAATTAATCGCATTTACGGCCATGAAAAAGCCGGTGTTTTCGTTAATGGTGAATATGCGCCAATTGTGGGAAATGTATGTATGGATATCATTATGATAGACGTCACTAATATTAACTGCAAGGAAGGTGACGAGGTCATTATTTTTGGCGGCCCCCAACACGTAACACAACTTGCCGGAGCTGGCGGAACCATTTCTTACGAACTTATTACCGGAATTTCCCAACGGGTAAAACGTGTAATTATTCAGTAATTTTATATTCAGAATAAATTATTTTTAAATTTTGTGTAAATTGGATTAGTTATAACTAATCCAATCAAAATGAGTTTTCTTAAAGATTTCAAGGCTTTTATGCTGAAAGGCGATATTATAGCCCTGGCGACCGCTGTAGTAATCGGTGCCGCCTTTAACAAAATTGTAGCTTCTGTTGTTGCAGATGTGATTATGCCAATTATTGGTTTATTAACCGGAGGCACAGATTTCACTCAAAAATTTATCTCGCTGGACGGTCAGAAATATGAAAGCCTGGAAGCCGCATTAGAAGCTGAAGCGGCAATTTTAACCTATGGGAATCTTATCGATGCCATTATCCACTTTGTAATAGTTGCTTTTTTTATATTTTTGTTGCTACGGGCTTATGAAAAGACCAAAAAAGAAAAAGAGGCACCAAAATTAGTGGAACCAAAAGGTCCAAGTCAGGAAGATTTGCTTACTCAAATTAGAGATGAGCTAAAAAAACAAAATAAAACTCCATAGTGAGTTAAAAATACGAGCACCGCTTATACTGCTCATTTTATGTAAATCGTAATTTAACTAAACCCCACAGGAAACTGTGGGGTCTTTTTTTAACCAAAAAGGCGAATTGGTTCAAAAACCATAATTCTTTCCAATTTTAAGCCCTGAGACTGGGTAAGTTAAACCCGGTACAATAAATTTGCGGCTGGTTTTTTAGAACGGTAAATGGATTTCCGCCTTCGCGGAAATGACTAAAATAAATAAAGTTTTCCGCCGAAGTTTATGCTGAGCGTAGTCGGAGTACGGAAATAACTAAATAATAAAAAGTTTCCCGCCTCCGCGGGAAAGACTAAATTTTTAGATTATGAGAATAGCAGTGGTAGGCGCTACCGGGATGGTAGGCCAGGTAATGTTACAGGTTTTGGCAGAAAGAAATTTTCCGGTAACCGAATTATACCCGGTGGCTTCAGAAAGGTCAGTTGGGAAAAAGATCAATTTCCAGGGAAAAGACTATAAAGTTATCGGGCTTCAGGAAGCCGTAGATATTAAACCCGATATAGCTTTGTTTTCTGCCGGTGGGGATACTTCTCTGGAGTGGGCCCCAAAATTTGCAGAAAATGGTACTACAGTAGTAGATAATTCTTCGGCCTGGAGAATGGATGAAACCAAAAAACTAATCATTCCCGAAATAAACGCTTCAGAATTAACCAAAGAAGACAAGATCATCGCCAACCCTAACTGTTCTACCATACAGTTGTTAATGGCGTTAAAACCGCTACACGATGCTTTTAAAATCAAACGGGTAATCGTTTCTACCTACCAGTCAATTACCGGAACCGGCATAAAAGCCGTGGAACAACTGGAAAATGAATACAAAGGCGAAAAAGGAGAAATGGCCTATCCTTATCCTATCCATAAAAATGCGTTGCCGCATTGCGATGTGTTTGAGGAAAATGGATACACCAAAGAAGAGATGAAACTCACCAAAGAAACCAAAAAGATCCTTGCCGACAATTCGGTTTTGGTAAGCGCTACCACAATTAGGATTCCGGTGGTTGGGGGACATTCAGAATCTGTAAATGTTGAATTTGAAAACGAGTTTGATGAAGCTGAAGTTAGAAAAATTCTTAGCCAGTTTCCCGGGGTAACTGTGCAGGACAACCCTGATACTAACACTTATCCAATGCCTATTTACGCTGAAGGAAAAGACGATGTTTTTGTAGGAAGAATTCGCAGAGACTATTCCCAGCCTAGAAGTTTAAATATGTGGGTGGTAGCCGATAACCTTAGAAAAGGTGCAGCCACAAATACGATACAAATCGCTGAATATCTTATGGCGAACAAGCTGGTTTAAGCACAGTATTAGTTTCAACATAAAAATGCCTGTAAAAATGTGACTTACAGGCATTTTTTATATTATTTTTAGGCAACCTAAATTTTTATTTTATGAAAAGAACATTCTCCGGAATTTTTGCCCTCGCCATTCTGGCCTCCTGTAACGATTCCGAAACCGAAAAAGAAATCAGTTTGAATTATCCTGAAACCAAAAAAGTAGATACAGTAACCAATTATTTTGGAACCGAAGTAAAAGATCCCTACCGCTGGCTGGAAGACGACCGGAGTGAGGAAACCGAAGAATGGGTGGAAGCCCAAAATGAAGTAACATTCGGTTATCTTGAAAAAATTCCATTTCGAAAAGACCTGGAAGAAAGGCTTACTGAAATCTGGAATTATGAGAAAATAAGCGCTCCCAGAAAAGAAGGAGATTACATCTATTTTTCTAAAAATGACGGACTTCAAAACCAGTATGTAGTCTATAGAAAAAAGGGCGAAGATGGTGAAACCGAAGTTTTCCTGGATCCCAATAAATTCAGTGAAGACGGTACGACATCTCTGGCCGGACTAAGTTTTTCTGACAACGGAAAAAAAGCGGCCTATGCCATTTCTGAAGGCGGGAGCGACTGGAGAAAAATTATCGTGATAGATGCTGAAACCAAAGAGATTGTAGAAGACACCATTCAGGATGTGAAATTCAGCGGAATCTCCTGGAAAGAAAACGATGGGTTCTATTATTCCAGTTACGAGAAGCCTGAAGGCAGTGAGCTTTCAGCAAAAACTGATCAGCATAGGTTATTTTATCATAAACTTGGTACTACTCAGGGCGAAGATGAAGTGATTTTTGGGGATACAGAAAAACAAAAGCACCGCTATGTAGGTGGAAGCGTTTCGGAAGACAACCGTTTTCTCTTCATTTCAGCCAGGAATTCAACTTCCGGAGGGAAACTTTATATGATGGATCTTCAGAAAGAAAATCCTGAACTGGTTACTATCTTAGACCATGAAGATACCGACACTAACGTGATGGACAACGATGGCAGCAAGTTGATTATCGTGACTAATATGGACGCTCCTAATAATCGCATTGTGACCGTGGATGCTTCCAATCCTTCACCGGAAAACTGGAAAGACATTATTCCCGAAACCGAAAACGTGCTTAGTCCCTCCACAGCAGGTGGCTATATCTTTGCCGAATATATGGTTGATGCCATTTCACAGGTAAAACAATATGATTACAACGGCGAGCTGGTAAGAGAGATCGAACTTCCTGGAATAGGCTCAGCCGGAGGATTTGGTGCCAAAAAGGAAGAGGATGAGCTTTATTATTCCTTTACCAATTATGTAACTCCGGGGACCATCTATAAATTAGATATTGAGCAGGGCACTTCTGAGGTGTATAACAAGCCTGCGATTAAGTTTAATCCTGAAAATTTTGAAAGCAAGCAGGTATTCTATAACTCTAAAGACGGCACCAAAGTGCCTATGATCATTACCCACAAGAAAGGGCTTGAGCTTGATGGTAAGAACCCAACCATGCTTTATGGCTATGGAGGTTTCAATATTAGTTTGACCCCTTCTTTTAGTACAGCGAATGCGGTTTGGCTGGAACAGGGCGGCGTTTATGCCGTTCCAAACCTTAGAGGAGGTGGCGAATACGGAAAAGAATGGCACGATGCAGGTATTAAACTGAAGAAGCAAAACGTTTTTGATGATTTTATCGCTGCCGCGGAATACCTAATCGAGCAAAATTATACTTCCAGCGATTACCTGGCCATTCGTGGAGCATCAAACGGTGGACTTTTAGTTGGCGCTACAATGACCCAACGTCCTGAATTGATGAAAGTGGCATTGCCTGCCGTAGGTGTTATGGATATGCTGCGTTACCACACCTTTACCGCTGGTGCAGGTTGGGCCTATGATTACGGTACTTCTGAAGATAATGAAGAAATGTTTAAATACCTGCATGGTTATTCACCGGTTCATAATATTAAAGAAGGTATTGAATATCCGGCTACTTTAGTTACTACAGGTGATCACGATGATCGCGTGGTGCCCGCACATTCCTTTAAATTCGCCGCCGAATTACAGGAGAAGCAAGCCGGGAACAATCCTGTTTTGATTAGAATCGAGACCAAAGCCGGTCACGGTGCCGGAAAACCCACGAAAATGATTATAGAGGAATATGCCGATGTTTTTGGATTTACCCTTTATAATATGGGTTATGAAGCTTTGCCCAACGAAATTGATGAGATTAAAGGCTAATCAAAAGACTATATTTTTTACAACCGTCGGCACTAACCCTGCCGGCGGTTTTTATTTACTACCAGATCCAGATTTCCATCTTTTAGCAGAAAACCTTTTCAGACTGGTAGAGAATAGTCTCATCATCTGAAAAACCTTTGCAATTACCGATTATTCCAATATTTTTTTTCCTATTTTCTCTGCTCTTAAAGGTTAATTAGCTTTAAGCCCGGAAAAAGATGGTGAGATTCATTGCCTGACTGATCTTAATCATCATTTTCTAAACAAGAATTTAAGATGTTATGCTGAAATTAAAAAACGTTTCCTTCGCTTATCAAGATAAGCCAATCCTGAAGAACATCAGTTTCAGTTTGAAGAGAGGAGAGAATCTTTCTGTTATTGGCGAAAGCGGTTGCGGAAAAAGCACTCTTTTGAAACTCATTTACGGCCTGCTGCACACCGATGGTAAAATTTTTTGGAACGACCAGGAATTACAGGGCCCTCAATTCAATATTGTTCCGGGAGAACCTTTTATAAAATATTTAGCCCAGGATTTTGACCTGATGCCTCCGCTAAGTGTTGCTGAAAATATAGGTAAACATCTCAGCAATATGTATCCGCGAAAGAAAACAAACCGGGTCAAAGAACTTATGGAGGTAGTAGAAATGACCGACCTAGCCGATGAGAAAGCAAAACATTTAAGCGGCGGCCAGCAACAACGCGTCGCCCTTGCCAGGGCCCTGGCAAATGAACCGGAATTGTTATTGCTGGATGAACCATTTAGCCATATCGATCATTTTAGAAAAAATAACCTGAGACGTCAAGTATTTTCTTATTTGGCAGAAAAAAATATCACCTGCATAGTGGCTACCCACGACAGCACAGATGCGCTTTCTTTTGCAAATAAAACCATAGTGCTGAAGAATGCGAAAATTCACGCTGAAGGTACCCCGGAACAACTTTACCAGAATCCGCCTAATAAATATGTGGCTTCCCTTTTTGGAGAAATAAACGAGATTATGCTAAAGAATCTTGTTGTATCAGAAACCAGCAGAAAAAAAATTCTGGTATATCCTCACGAGATAAGTTTATCTACAAAATCTGAAATAAAAATAGAAATAATGGAAAACTTTTTCCGGGGGCAGCATTATTTGATAAAAGCCAAGCTCAATGGACAGGAAATCTTCATCGAAAATCCATTAGCCTTAAAAGAAGGTGAAATGCTAGGAATAAAGATCTCCCCCAGGTTAATTGAAGCCCGAAAATAGCTATTCTACGCTAAGGATTCTATGGGTTTGCCCGTTAAGCGTAAAATCTTCACCGGCTTTTTTATCTTTCATTGCCAGAGCCACGGGAGAATTGGTTCCCACGGCATAGAATCTTTCAGAATCAAGCTTTAATTCCCCCGCCGGGATAGCGATGAAATAATTGGCAGCACTGGTCTTTACAAGGGTTCCGAAGCCAGCTTTTTCATGTAAAACAGGTGGAATAGCATTCAGCGTTTTTTTGAGCTTCAGGTATTGTTCCAGCTGGCCCGACAATTTTTCAAATTCAAGGTGCAGCATTGCCCGGCCGGTTTCATATTTATCGCCCATAGAACATTTAGTCTCCAGTTTAAGCGCAGCCTGCAGATCATCTATGGCCGTATGGATTCGTTTTAAGCGTTCCTCTACATACGAACCGGCTTCCACTATCAACTTCTTTTTCAACTCGCTCATTCTTCTCTTTTTTCAAAATTGAATTTACCATAATTCTTCATTTGTCTAACTATCCAGTCCTTGCGGCTTTCAATATAGCTGCTGGAAGGATTGGCTTTATATCGCCGGGGATTAGGTAAAATAGCCGCTATGGCTGCAGCCTCATAAGGCGTCAATTGTGAGGCAGGTTTGTTAAACCAATGTTGCGCTGCAGCCTCTGCACCATAAATACCAGGCCCCATTTCAATACTGTTGAGATAAACTTCCAGAATGCGTTCCTTACTCCAAAATGTCTCGATTAAAAAAGTAAAATATACCTCCAGGCCTTTTCTTATCCAGTTTCTTCCCGACCAGAGAAATACATTTTTTGCGGTTTGCTGGGAAATGGTGCTGGCACCCCGCATGCGTTTTCCTTCCTGATTTTCTTCAATAGCCTTCTCAATAGCTTCAAAATCGAAACCATTGTGATTGATGAAATTCTGGTCTTCACTGGCGACTACCGCAAGCTGAAGGTGCAAGGAAATATCCTTCCTGGGCACCCAGTTATGCTGTATTTTTTCATCGGGATTTTCCAGGTACCGAATTCCCATAAGCGGAGTACATGGTACAGACAGCCAGTTAAGAAGTACCACGATAAGCACCGAAAACAGGATGAGCCCCGCAAAGAGTTTCCAAATAAATCTGAAGATTTTTTGTATCATTTTATAAGCGATGAAAGTTCTTTTCCTACCAGACTGCCAATCGCAACACCCATTCCCCCAAGACGAACACCGCAATAAATATTTTCTGAAAGTTGTTTCACTATCGGTTTTTTCTGATTTCCAACTCCCATTATTCCGCTCCAACTGTGGTCAATTTCAAATCGGGTTTCAGGCAAAATGGTGGTTTTTAGCAATTCTTCAAGGCGATCCTGAATTAGTTTGGTTTGGGCGATCTCGGTGGTTTCTTCAGCTTTAAAATCGAGATTTCTTCCTCCACCCAGTAATATTCTGTCATCAATATTTCTGAAGTAGTAAAAACCTTTATCGAGATGAAAAGTACCTTTAATCTCCAGGTCTTTAATGGGTTTGGTGATTAGCACCTGTGCACGTGCCGGTTTCACTTCCTCAATCCCGAGTTTTGATGCAAAACCATTTGTAGCTACAAGAAGTTTTTTTGCCGATAACTCAAGCCTGTCGGTCTTTATTTTTACTGAATTACCTGCTTCTGAAAATTCTTCAACATTTATATTATTCAGGATTTTAATACCAGCTGATTGTACCTTATATAAAAGGGCTTCCATCATTTTACCGGTATTCAGCTGTCCCTCAAACTGGTTATAAATAAGTTTCTTCTGAATATTCCTGAAGCCAAAGACATCCTTTTCTTTGCTAAAAACCTTTTCACCAAAAACCGGTTTCAGCATTAAATTAATACGGGGCATTTCTGAAACGCAGTCTTCATACAGAGCTTCGTCTTCTTTAGTAAAAAGCTCGTAGCCTCCATATTCCTTATAGCCTATTTTAGGGTCTCCAAGATTTTGCCTTAGGAGTTTAAGTCCTTTTACGCGTTTTTTAACCAATTCCACCACTTCTTCTTCAGAATGGGTTTTTAGGTCGTCCAGAATCTCAGAGATACTCCCAAAACAGGCAAAACCCGCGTTTTTCGTGCTCGCCCCATTGGGTAGAAGTCCTCGTTCCAAGACAAGGATCCTGGCTTTTGGAAAGCGTTTTTTGAGATCCAAAGCACAATTAAGACCGGTTATTCCGCTTCCAATTATGCAAAAGTCAATATCTGAAAACCAGGTTTTGGTTTCCCAGTAAGAAAAATTCATCAGCCGATTAATTTTCTCTGAAAATACAGAAAGTTTTGGATAAAAGACACAAAAAAACCCTACAGATCAAAACTGCAGGGTTCTTTAAAATTTTCAGAAAAGTATTACTACTCCTCCGCTACCATAGGTTTCATTTTGAAATCTTCCATGAACTTGGTGGTGTAATTTCCTTCAATATAATCGGGATGATCCATTAGTTGCCTGTGAAAAGGAATAGTGGTTTTTATTCCCTCAATCACAAATTCATCAAGTGCTCTCTTCATCTTGCTTATCGCTTCTTCCCTGGTTTGGGCAGTAGTAATGAGCTTAGCGATCATAGAATCGTAATTCGGCGGAATCACATATCCGCTATATACGTGCGTATCAATTCGCACTCCGTGACCACCCGGCGCGTGAAGATTGGTGATCTTCCCCGGTGAAGGCCTGAAGCCGTTATAAGGATCTTCAGCATTGATACGGCATTCTATAGAGTGCAACTGCGGGAAATAATTTTTCCCTGAGATCGGCACTCCCGAAGCCACCAGGATCTGTTCCCTGATAAGATCGTAATCTATCACCTGTTCGGTAATAGGGTGTTCCACCTGGATACGGGTGTTCATTTCCATAAAATAGAAATTACGGTGTTTATCCACCAAAAATTCTATGGTTCCCGCTCCTTCGTATTTTATATATTCAGCAGCTTTTACTGCAGCTTCTCCCATTTTCTTCCGAAGGCTATCGGTCATAAAAGGGGAAGGGGTTTCTTCGGTTAATTTCTGGTGACGGCGCTGTACCGAGCAATCTCTTTCAGAAAGGTGACAGGCTTTTCCGCTGCTGTCTCCCACGATCTGGATCTCGATATGGCGTGGCTCTTCAATAAGTTTTTCCATATACATCCCATCGTTTCCAAAGGCCGCTCCTGCTTCCTGACGTGCAGAATCCCAGGCGTTTTGCAGTTCTTCTTCTTTCCAGACAGCCCGCATTCCTTTTCCACCACCACCGGCAGTAGCCTTCAGCATAACAGGAAATCCAATTTCTTTTGCCGTTTTTAAACAGTCTTCATAGTCGTCCAAAATACCTTCAGATCCGGGAACGCAAGGAACACCGGCAGCTTTCATAGTAGCTTTAGCCGTAGCCTTATCTCCCATTTTGGCGATCATTTCGGCTGAGGCTCCGATGAACTTTATGTCGTGCTCTTCACAAATTTTGGAGAACTTAGCATTTTCAGATAAAAACCCGTAACCCGGATGAATCGCGTCTGCATTGGTGATTTCTGCAGCGGCAATAATATTAGAGATTTTCAGATAAGATAGGTTACTTGGTGGAGGGCCAATACATACGGCCTCGTCGGCAAATCTTACGTGAAGGCTTTCGGCATCTGCGGTAGAATAAACCGCCACGGTGCTAATTCCCATTTCTTTACAGGTACGAATAATGCGCAGTGCAATTTCGCCCCTGTTGGCAATTAATATTTTTTTAAACATACCTATTGTTTTTTTGACCCAGGGATAACTCCCTTAAGCTAAATGGGCAGTAATTTATGATGGATCTACTAAAAATAACGGCTGATCGAACTCTACCGGAGAAGCATCGTCTACAAGCACCTTCACTATTTTCCCTGAAACTTCACTCTCAATTTCATTGAATAGTTTCATGGCTTCAATAACGCAAAGTACGTCACCTTCCTTAATCGAGTCTCCAACTTCTACGAAGGTTGGTTTATCGGGCGAAGGTTTGCGGTAGAAAGTTCCAATAATTGGAGACTTAATAGTCACATAGTTTGAGTTGTCCTCATCTGAAGTCTTTTTGTCTTCGGCTGCAGGGGCAGGAGCATTCTCTTGTGCAGGCTGCGGTGTCTGTTGTTGTTGAACCGGCATTTGTTGCGGCATTTGACCGCCCATTGGCATTTGCTGAACAATGGTTGTCTCCTTTTCGTCTGAACCTGTTTTGATGGTGATTTTCACATCGCCCGTTTCCAGCTTTACTTCGCTAGCGCCAGACTTGGCTACAAACTTGATTAAATTCTGAATTTCTTTTAAATCCATAATGATAGGGTGTTGGTTTTTTTAAGAATTATAAGCCCATTTCAGGTAAGTGGCTCCCCAGGTGAAACCTCCTCCAAATGAAGCGAAAATAATATTATCTCCTTTTTTAAAATTTTTCTCGTAGTCGCTAAGCAACAATGGCAAAGTAGCCGAAGTTGTATTTCCATAGCGTTCTATATTCATAAGAACCTTTTCATCTTCCAGGTTCATACGGCTGGCAGTTGCTCCAACAATACGTTTATTAGCCTGATGGGCCACCAACCAATCAATATCATCATTGGTGAGATGATTGCGCTTCATGATTTCTTCACTTACCCCTGCCATATTGGAAACCGCAAATTTAAAAACGGTTTTTCCATCCTGTCTCACAAAATGGAGTTTTCTGGCAACGGTTTGCTCATTCGGGGGCATTATAGATCCGCCGGCTTCAACATTCAGGGATAAGCGACCAATAGAATCACTTCTAAGAATCTCATCCTGAAGTCCGAAACCTTCGTCATTCGGTTCCATCAATACCGCTCCTGCTCCATCACCAAAGATAATACAGGTAGTCCTGTCAGTATAATCGATTATAGAAGACATTTTATCGCCTCCTATTACCAGTACTTTTTTGTATCTGCCGGATTCGATATAAGCTGATGCGGTAGACATTGCGTATAAAAATCCTGAACAGGCTGCCTGCAGATCGTATCCAAATGCGTTAACTGCCCCAATTTGAGTTGCGACGTGCACCGCAGATGCAGCCACCGGCATATCGGGAGTTGCTGTAGCGAGTATCACCACATCTATTTCAGCAGGATCCAGACTGGATTTTTCAATTAGATTTTTAGCAGCCTCTATGGCAAGGTAAGAAGTCCCTTTATCGGGATCTTTGAGGATGCGGCGCTCTTTGATACCTGTTCTGGAGAATATCCACTCATCATTGGTATCAACCATTTCCTCCAACATTTTGTTGGTCAAAATATCTTCGGGCACATAGGCGCCCACAGCGGTAATAGCAGCTGTGATTTTATTCATAAACATCGAAATTAAACACCTTTCCTCCCTATTTTAGGGCAAAAGCCGCTAAAGAAATGTACTAAAAATCACTTTAACGGGGGGTGCAAAATAAGGCCTTTTTAGGACTTATTCAACTTAAAATAAAAAACTCCCACAAGGTGAGAGTTTCTATAATTAAGGAAGCTCTAAATAATTAAGCTTCAACTTCTTCAGTGTTGTCAATCAAAATCTGACCGCGGTAGTAAAGTTTACCTTCGTGCCAGTGTGCTCTGTGGTACAAATGTGCTTCGCCTGTAGTAGGATCGGTAGCTATTTTAGGTACCGAAGCTTTATAATGTGTCCTTCTTTTATCTCTTCTGGTTTTAGAGATTTTTCTCTTTGGATGTGCCATGGCTTGCTATTATTTATCGTTTAATAAGTTTTTTAATTTATCCCATCGAGGATCTGTTTGTTCCTCTTCTTTATTCTTTTCTTTTAAGCTGAACTCGTCCAGTTTATCAAGTACTTCAGATTTCAACGTACCGTCTTCAACGCCCGGATGAACTTTCTTTAAAGGCACAGAGAGCACGACAAGCTCATAAATATACTGCTGTATATTCACCTCATATTCTCCGTGAGGCAAAATAAGCAGGTCTTCATTATCATCGTTATACTCGTCGCCGAATTTAATCACCAAAAACAACTCCCCGTCTATAGGTTGGTCATATGGCTCGTTGGTGAGGTCGCAATTTACATTCACAGTTCCACTCACGGCAAATGTTAGCTCTAACATTGTTGTTTTCTTCTCAAACAACAGGTCCAGTTTAAGCCTGGCATCATTAAATTCTTCGTACCCAAAATGTTCAAAGAACGCATTATCTATCTCGTACTCAAACCGGTGTTTCCCCAGCTTTAATCCCACATAAGGGATTGTATACTTCGCTAGTTTCCTCATTTCATCATCAGTTTCGAGCGCCTATTCCCTCAGGATAAGGCGGGTGCAAAGATATAAAAATTAATAAATTAACGATGATTTATAAACAAATTTTTGTTTATATCTTTTTGCGTTGTTTTTTAAGCGGATTCCTGGTGAGCTCGGCATATTCCTTACGACAATTATAGATCTCAATTCCTTTAAAAACAGCCTCTTTAAATGAATTGATATCAGCTTCACCTTTACCAGCAATTTCAAAAGCGGTACCATGATCGGGTGAGGTTCGCACCTTGCTTAAACCGGCGGTATAATTAACCCCATTTCCGAAGGAAAGTGTTTTAAAAGGTATAAGCCCCTGGTCGTGATAAGAGGCAATAACCGCGTCAAAATTCTTGTAGTTTTTAGATCCGAAGAAACTATCGGCCGAATAAGGGCCGTAAACAAGCTCTCCTTTTTCCCGCAATTTTTCCAGTGTAGGCTTCATTATTTCTTCATCTTCTTTGCCAATTACTCCCTGGTCTCCGCTGTGGGGATTTATTCCCAGCACCGCAACCTTTGGTTTTGATATTCTGAAATCCTGTATCAGGCTGTTCTGTATTAATCTTATTTTTTTCTCAATAAGTTCAGGAGTGATCACATTGGCAATATCCCTTAGGGCCACATGATCTGTAAAAAGTCCTACCCGAAGCTCATCACTTATCATAAACATAAGGCTTTCGCCTTTAAGCTCCTGCGCCAAATAATCGGTATGGCCAGGGAAATTAAATTTTTCGCTTTGGATAGAATGCTTATTGATGGGCGCCGTAACCAATACATCTATATCATTTGCCTTTAGCGCGGCCGTAGCGGCTTCCAGCGACTTGAAGGCATACTCTCCCACCTTAGGATCTTCCTGGCCAAAATTTATATTCACATTTTCCTTCCAGACATTAAACACGTTAATCTTTCCGTCTATGGCCTTAGAAGGTTCATCTATCCCCTGGAAATTAAGGGAGAGCCTGAGGTGTTTTTTTATAAAATTCAGGGTTTTGGTATTAGCAAAAATCACCGGAGTGCAAAAATCAAGCATCCGGGAGTCATCAAAGGTTTTAAGGACTATCTCACCACCAATTCCATTAAGGTCTCCTATGCTAATTCCTAATTTTACCTTTTCAGCGTGTTTCATATACTTCCCGGCTTTTTATTTCTATTTTTACATCACAAATGTAACTAATATTCTACAACATGTTTACCGGAATCATTGAAGAAACAGGTGAGATCACCGCGCTAACGCGAGAGAATGGCAACCTGCATATAAAAGTGAAGGCTCAAATTACTTCAGAATTAAAAGTAGATCAAAGTGTGGCCCATAATGGGGTTTGTCTTACCGTAGTAAATATAGAAGGCAAAGAATACACGGTAACCGCAATCCAGGAAACCCTGGAAAAATCCAGTTTGGGCGATCTTAAAGTTGGTGATTTCGTCAACCTGGAAAGAGGCATGAAACTCGGTGCCCGCCTGGACGGTCATATCGTGCAGGGTCATGTAGACCAGACGGCTGTATGTAAAAATGTGCTTGAAAAAGCAGGTAGCTGGGAATTCACTTTTGAGTATGACCCCAAACAACAGAATATCACCATTGAAAAAGGTTCTATCACGATTAACGGGGTGAGTTTAACGGTGGTGAATTCCAAAATGCATGAATTCAGCGTAGCCATTATCCCTTATACCTATGAGCATACCACCTTTAAATATTTAAAAAAAGGTGACAAAGTGAACCTGGAATTCGATGTTATTGGGAAATACGTGAAACGCCTTAACGAACTTCGCCAGGCTTAGCTACTTTTTTGGTAGTATAGATAAGACCAATAAGCATTCCCCCTACTAGCAAGTAGGGAATATAATCGTCAATGGGAAGACAAAGCCCCGGTGGGGGTGGGTTAGGAAAACCTCCACTACCATCACCTTTAGGTGCACAGGGTGGACCCTGCCCCTTCCCCTGGCTCATTTGCGGTTCCGGGGGGCCGGTTTGTGTGAACACCTCAAGGGAAAAGAACAGCAGGAAGGCTGAAATTATTATTCCGTATTTATAATTTACCCTCATAGACGTGCGTAATGTAATACATTCCTTGAAATCACAAAAAAATTAAAGGGGTAATGCTTTTATATAACCGGGGACTTGGGGATCCCAATAACAAAATTAAAGTAAAAAATAGTAGAATAAACCAGCTCACCTTTATATACAAACGTTAAAGTTTCTCTTTCGGCTACGCCCAAACTCAACAAGAGTAAACTTACAGCATAAGTGGCTGATAATCAAAAAAAGTCGGTGAAATTTTTATATAAGTCGGTGAAAGGTGTCCGAGTTGGTCTCGTAAGGGATTTGGACTCTGACAAGCTGGTGTTAAATCCTCATCAGTTAATTTCGTCTTAATCCAACTTTACCCAAGAGCAACCTCCAGTCCCAATTTTAGGAATTCACAATTTTAATATTTTCAGCAACTATTCTAGTGGGTTTCTCAGTTATAAACATTTCATACTTCTCTGTACTAAGATTAGCATAATAGATTTTAATTATATCATCTCGCTTTTTGTTAGCTTTATCCACTACCTCTAGAATCCTCTTCTCATATTCAATTGCTGCACGAAAACCTAAGATAATTCCTTTTAAGCTACTTCTTCTAATTTTTTTTCTTTTCCAGCATTTAAGGTAATCCTATACTCTTTCTCATAAGCCCAATTTAAAGATTTAGTAAAAACCACTCTATTTAATTCCCGTTTAAAATTAGTTTCAGTAGATAGGTGATCTTTATAAATAGAAGGAAAGTGATTTGAATAAGTAACATCATTAAAAGAAGAACATAACCCATACATCACTAATTCTAATTCATCAAAGATATAGCACACCCCGTGATGCTTATCAGCGTAATGACTCCACATAAGTGGTTCATTTGGAGTTCTGCTAAAACAACTTATCTCGATATTTTGAAGATATTCTCTCTTTTTTTTATAGGTTTCTCCAGATACTGAACTAAGGAATTTATGTGCAATTTCAAAAGGATCATTGAATCTACTAGGTTTACTAAATCCGATGCTATTATGAATAAGTGTATCTTCTAAATGATCGAGGTGCCATATTTAAAAATCAGATTATTATCGAAGGTTATACCATTTTCCATAGTGAGGTTGTCAATTTCATCATTAAATATAATCTTTTCCTTTTTTGTTTTAGAATGTTTGTCCCCAAAGAAAAATTAATCATCCCCGTGATTGGTTACTTGAAATAAAAAAAAGCCCCACAACCGTACTGTTTATTCCCGGGATTAATAGCGAACTTGTTTACGGAGGAACCAAGTTCAGTCAATACAAAAGAGCTTTGGACATCCGTAAGTGGTTATCCAAAGCTTTTTAAAAAAATTGCTAATTAAGTAGTTGTTTTTCTCCCTGATTTAAAAATGTTCTTCCAGGTGGTGGTGTTCATCAATAAGTGGACCTCCCGTGAGAATTTGCGGGGAAGCCTCTGCTGCAAATTTTTCAAAATTCAGGTGGAATGAGTGGGCCAGCTGTATTGCCTTTTGAATATAAGCTCCCTTGTTTTCCCAGGTGTTTATAGGGTCCAGTGTCTCTGCAGGAACCCCGGGGCAGGAAACAGGCATATGAAGACCAAAAATGGGGTGAACTTTAAAATCCACATTTTCCAGTTTTCCTTCAAGAATAGCTGAGATCATGGCGCGGGTATATTTAAGTTTGATCCTGGAACCTACCCCAAAAGGACCACCGCTCCAGCCGGTATTTATAAGCCAAACCTTTACATTTGCTTCAGTCATTTTTTTACTCAGCATTTCCCCGTAAACCGTTGGGTGCAAAGACATAAAAGGTTCACCAAAACATGCAGAGAAAGAGGGAACGGGCTCATGAATGCCGGCTTCTGTTCCTGCTACCTTTGCGGTATAACCTGATATAAAATGATAGGCAGCCTGCCCGGGAGTAAGCCTGGAAACCGGGGGGAGCACCCCAAAAGCATCACAGGTAAGGAAAAAGATATTGGTAGGATTTTCTGCGAAGGACGGCTGCTGGATATTTTCAATATGATCTATGGGATAACTTACCCGTGTATTCTGGGTAATACTGCTGTCCTCAAAATCTATCTTCCTGCTGTTCTTCTTAAAAATCACATTTTCCAGCATTGCCCCGGGTTTAATAGCCCTGTAAATATCCGGTTCTTTATCTTCAGTAAGATCTATAACCTTAGCATAGCACCCACCTTCAAAATTAAAAATGATGTTTTTCGCAGTCCACCCATGTTCATCATCGCCAATAAGCCTGCGGTCAGGATCTGCGGAAAGAGTGGTTTTTCCTGTACCGGAAAGTCCGAAGAAAATTGCAGTATCCCCATCTTTTCCAACGTTCGCAGAACAGTGCATGGGCAATACGTCTTTCTCGACCGGCAGAATGAGGTTAAGTGCAGAGAAAATGCCTTTTTTCATTTCCCCTGTATAAGCCGATCCTCCTATCAGGGCAATTTTTCTACTGAAGTTAAGAATGCTGAAGTTTCCCTGCCGTAAGCCGTACCTCTCAGGTTCCTGCTCTACGTAACCGGGGGCGCAAATTACCAGCCAGTCTTCAGTGAAATCTTTAAGCTCCACATCATTGAGGCGAAGAAACATGTTTTTTACAAAGAAGGCAGACCAGGGATACTCTGCAATAGTACGTACATTAAGCCGGTATTCAGGGTAAGCCCCAACATAGCCATCGTGCACGTAGACCTCTTTCCCGCTAAGATAAGCAGTGACCCTGTCATAAAGAAGATCAAAATTATCTGGAGAAATGGATTTATTGATCTTGCCCCACCAGACTTTGTCGCTTGTGTAATCATCTTTTACAAGGAAGCGATCTTGCGGAGATCGTCCTGTGAAGTTTCCGGTATTAACGGCTAATGTGCCGTTTTCTGTTTCTACACCCCAGTTATTTTTTACGGTGATCTTCTGTAACTCTTCTCCGGAAAGGTTTCGGTGGGCTACAGCGTCTTTTAATCCGTATTTTTTTAAAATAGTGGCATCGGAATTTTTGACTTGTGTTTCCATAATTTAAGATTTAAACATATTAATAAGGCCATATTAGTGGCACGAGGATAATCGTTGTAATGAAAAGCAATAAAAGAAGGGGGGCTCCAACTTTAAAATAATCGGCAAATTTGTAATTCCCGGCTGTCATTACCATTGCATTGGTTGGGGTTGCAACAGGGGTTAAACAGGCAGTAGAGGCGCTTACGGCAACCACCATCAAAAAAGGTTCTACAGATAATCCCAGCTTACCGGAAGCATATAAGGTAATAGGAGCCATAAGAATGGCCGTTGCCGAATTACTGATGGCCTGACTAAAAAGAGAGGTCACCAGGAATATCCCCGCAAGAAGGGCAGTAGGGTGAATGGCTCCCAGGGAATTTACTAACCCATTGGCTGCTATTTGCGCCAGGCCGGTTTTTTGTAAAGCCAGTCCCATCGGGATCATTGCAGCTATCATTATCACACTGGTCCAGCTTATGCCGCTGTAAGCCTTGGCTATGGGAACACAGCCGGTAAGCATTACGATTCCTGCACATATTAAAGCCGCTACAGATCCCGGCATCACATCAAAGACCAGAAGGAGTATAAGCATCAGCAGGGCTCCCATTGCAATAAAAGACCTGTAGCTAAGCATATCCACATCTTTACTCATGGCCTCGGGGCTACCAACAATTACCAGGTTTTCATGAATGGATTTCAGGTTATCTATTTTCTTCCAAGGACCTCGTACTACAAAACTATCCCCGGCATGGATCTTTATTTTACTTTCCGTTAAAGGTTTGTTCCCGCGGGAGGCTCCCAGTAATTGTATGCCGGTTTGCTCCAGGTAAGTACCCATTGCGACGGTTTGCCCTACAAGCCGTGAACTGGGAGTGACCACCATTTGGGCCATTCCCACTTCCAGATTTATCAACTCTTCTTTAAGCTCTTTATCATTTGGAATGATAACAAGGTTGAAATCCAGGATTAGCTTATCTACCGCCTCTGTGCTTCCCTTTACGATAATAATATCATGATACAGCAATTTAGTTCCTTGCAACGGGATCTCCACAAATTTGGATTGCCTTTTAAAAGGTTTTGAATGTCTGCGCCTAAGCCTTACAATAGAGACACCATATTTTTCTTCAAGATTCCATTCCGCTATCCTGGTATTAAGAAGCGGAGACATGGATCTAATCCTCAATCGGTATAAATTATGCCCAATACTGTAATCCTCAATCCACTTATGCATTTCAGAATCAATGTTTATGGGCCGGTCTTTACTCTCTCTTGCAGGTAAAAGCTTTTGCCCTATATACCTGAAATACAACAAGGTAATAATAAGTAAAGGTATCCCTATGAGACTGAATTCAAAGAAGGAAAATCCGTCCATTCCGTTCTGGATGAGCGTATCACTCACAATGATATTTGGGGGAGTACCTGTTAAGGTGAGAAGGCCACCTGTATTGGAGCCGTAGGCCATTGGGATAAGTAATTTGGAAGGCAGGGTTCCAGCAGTCCAGGCCGCAGAGACCGTCATAGGCATAAGGGCGGCTACGGCTCCGGTGTTGCTCACTACTCCTGAAAGCAACCCGGAGCCAAGTGTAATAAGTATAAGCAGTTTGTTGTTGCTTTTTTTTGCAAGCTTAACAAACTTCCTGCCGGCCAGGGCAGTCCAACCTGTTCTGGAAAGTCCTTCTCCAATGATGAACAAGGCCGCAATCATTATAACCGTAGGATTACTAAATCCACTAAGTGTCTCAGAAAGGTCAAGGATTCCGAAAAGGAACAGGGCCAACATAGACATTAGAGCTACCACATCTGGAGGATATTTATCCCAGACAAAGAGCACTATGGTGATTGCGAGGATAGCTAGAAGCAGGTACATCTTTTTGCAGGATTAATCCAACACCAGGACAGGAATTTCACTCTTTAAAGTCACCTCCCTTGTTAATTTTCCTTTCGATGGGGAACCGGTTGTGGCATGGGTTTTAGGCATAATGGCCAATAGATCCACATCATGCTTTTTGATATAATCATCAATACCTTTCAGGATATCTTCATTTTCTGCAAAGCTATGGTGGGAGTAAAACATTTCAAGATAATACTGCAGGGTGTTCTCATTCTTTTCATCGGCTTCAGAATATCCTGCGCTTTCCGGGTTACGGCTTACTGTGAGCACATCTACCTCTGCCTTGGATCTACTGGAAACATCCAGTAACAGATTTAATGTGGAAGTGTCATGCATCACATCTTCTCCCAATGCAAGCAATATCTTGTCCAATTTAAAGTATTTATTGCTCACAGGCACTACCAACACAGGCAGATCTGCTTCCAATACGAACCTGGAGGTTCTGGTCACCGGAGATTCTACTCCCTCTTCAGCACCACTGGTACCCATTATAACAAGATCAATATCCAGAGATTTATGGATATCAATTATAGCATCCGTGAAATTTCCGGTTCGGAAGTGATAACTTATAGGAGGTTCACCAGCGCCCTGATATTTTCTCAGTAGTTCCTCAAAATTACTTTTCAACTCTTTTTCTTTATCCTTTTCCATTTTTGAATCGGAAATGTATAACAAGTTGAGTGTGGCTTTCTCGCATCTGGCTGCAAATCTCATGGCATACTCCAGAGCATTCATTGAAACATCAGAAAAGTCGAAGGGGATTAATAAATTTTTCATGATTGTGGTTTTAAGCGGTTATAAAAAGTACTCTACTTTCCTTAAGAGCCTTATACAAAAAATATTGGTTTCAGAAAGTAACTAAAGATACCTTACCTCCCCCCCTGAAAATATGACGACGGTCATATTTCAAATAGTTAGAATGGAATGCAAACACGCTGTAAACCCTTGCTATTAGCGAAAACGTTGTAGTTAGACGAAGCTCAAAAAAACCTGTTGAAGGGGAAATCTCAGACCATAATTTTAACATTAAAATGTGAAATTATGAGATGGGGTTTCAGGGATGAATTTTTTCCATTCTAAAAGAAAAAAATGATGCCGGAACTGATTATCATCAATTTTTAACTTTTCTCTAGTACATACCTTTACCTAAGAATATTTCTCCTGTCCCTAACCTGAATTTCATGTTATGAAAACCTGTTCCAAGTACAGTACTTCAATAATTACTATAATTTTTGCCATGCTTCTAAGTAATTATGCATTTGCGCAAAATGATAGCCTGATTGATGATTACTCTTCCTACAAAAGAAAGTTCAAATTAAATGCGCTTGTTGTAGGTAGGTATACAGCTTCCCTGAACAGTGATACAAATTATCTGGGGCAGCACTATACAGAAGAGGATGAAGGTCTCGTGAACAACTCCTTTGAAATGAAATACGTACGTTTATCAACAACTTTCTTGATTAATGACAGGATTTCGACTTCCATTCTGGTAAATTTAGCAGAATTTAAAAACGAGCAAGTACGTGGGAAAGTATTGGAAAATGCTTTTGTAAGCTACCGGCATAATTCCTATTTTAATGTGATGCTGGGCCAGTTCAGGCCATTTTTTGGGCTGGAAGATATGCATCCTTTTCAGCTTGAAAGTTCTTATGCCTGGTCCCGGCAGTATTCCCTTTTTAGTAGAAACGGCTGGCAAAGTTTCCAGATAGGAGCTGCTGCTTTTGGTTCCCTTGAATCAAAAATTTTATCCTATTATCTTACGGTTTATAATGGTAATAATAAAAACATAAATGGTGATAATGACAGTTCTAAAAATTTCACATTACGCCTTGAATATATGCCAGTTCCAGTTCTAAAAATTGGATTGAATGCTGGCAAAGGCAATTATAAAGGACAAGAAGCCAATGCTTATGGAATAGACGGGCAGTTTCAACAACCACTGGGAAACAGGTTTGATCTTGATGTCAATGCGGAATATAAAAAAGGGACAAATTTTGAGGCATTTCGTAGCTCTGAAGAACCTCTCCCAAATCTTGACAATTACAGGATAAAAGGCTTTTATTTTCTTTACAGATTGAGGTATCAGCTTCATGCCCCGCGTTTAAGAGCCTTGGAATTAAGTTTCAGGCAGGAATACCTGGACAGGAATATTTCTGTTGAAAATGATGAGCTTATGACTTATGTACCAATGCTGAGCCTGGTATTTGCCGGAAACTACGATGCTAAATTATCCCTTGTAGGAGTAATCAATGATTATAAACGAAATCTACCTGATACCCCACAATACGATTCCAGTAAAATGTTAATACAATTTCAGGCGACTTATTAGCCAGTTCAATAGAGCCTTAACAAAGAATGATGCAAAGTTTGGAACTATTCTTAACGCATTTCAGAGCTTTATACAGACTTTTATACTACTACAGAGTTCACAGATCAATTCAAGCGTTTAAATGCGATTTTAAAAGAGTTTGAGGTTAAAGATCACAGGGAGCAACCATTTCTTAAAAATTAAAATGATTAATTTAAATTGAAAGCCGTTGTTACATTACAAAATATAAGCAGATTTATATTAGATCGATTGATCTTTTCTGTTTCTAGAAAATCTCCACAAGCAAAAGACGGTATAATTATTGATTATTTATGTTTTTAACTAAAACCTTATCTAATTATGAAAAATATTTTTTACTTTTTTTCAATTTTATTACTTGTTAGCTGTGCCAGCACAGATACTTCTGTGAATAATGATTATCGTACTGTGCAAGAACGCGTGGTAGCTGTAAAAACAGAAGGAAATTCAACTATTATTTCTTCCGGAAGGCTGGACGCCTGGTATAAAATAAACACTTTCTTAAACGAAGGAATGATTTACGAAATGACTATGGAAATTCCGAGAGTGGTGACGGATCCTATAATTATTCCTGCCAAGGTACTAAGTTTTACTCCTGATGATTATTTGCAGCGTGACCTCTTTGGAAGGTATATCACCAAATACCATGAATTGAAAACTGCACAAAAGGACCCGGAAAAGTAGATTTCAGAATAAAGACGGCGGAAAATTAAATTCCTTAAAAATCTCGAATCTATCTATTATTCCGTCTCTCTTTCCGCCCCCTGAAATAAAAAAAACCTACAAACGTTTTGTTTATAGGGCTTCACAAGCGTTAAAAGTGGTCCCATCCCGATTACCTCGGGACAAGCCCTGGGCTCGACGCAGTAAGGGATTATTTTATAAGGAAAAATAGATTTAAACTCAAAAAAGGGCATAAAAAAACCCCGCAAAATGCGAGGTTTTTCGTGGTCCCACCTGGGCTCGAACCAGGGACCCCTTGATTATGAGAAGTGCAAAATCAAACACCAAAAATTTTCATTTAGTTTCATTTATTTGATTATCAATATTTTAGATAATTTAATTTTTAATTTAGTTTCTTTAAATTACCTTTAACTGCCAATTTGTTGTACCTATGTTGTACCCATATTCGGCCAAAACCCTTATTATGGCTTCAATCAAAACTATACTTCGGAAAAAACAATTGTTGAATGGGAAATTTCCTATTTCATTAAGGGTTACCAAAGACCGAAAAACCAAATTTTTTAGGACCCCATTTGAAGTCCATATAAATGAATGGGATTCTAAGGTAGGAAGATTTAATAAGAAACACACTCAGCAACTCAAATCAAACAGATTATTAGGAAAAATTGAGGATCGAGCATTGGAGGTAATTAGTGATTTGGAAATGGCTCAGGATTTCTATACCCTAAATGACTTTGAGAGGAAATTTAGAGTGCAGTCTAATCCCGAAGCTTCAAATATATTTTCATTTTGGGAGGAGCTTATTGACGAAATGAAAGAAGCAGGTAGAATGGGTAATGCAGATGTTTATCATCACACTAAAAATTCAGTGCAGAAATTCGCAAAACAGAAGTCTTTACATTTTAACGAAGTATCCCCTACCTTTTTAGATAAGTATGAAGTATACCTTCGGAATAAAGGTGGAAGCGGTGGTGGTATTGGAGTTAAAATGCGAGCTATAAGGGCTATTTTCAATGTGGCTATTAAAAGAGGTGTCATTGATGAAAAACTTTACCCTTTTAAGCACTATAAAATTTCCAAGCTCAAAGGTAAAGCGATTAAAAAAGCACTTAACATTGAAGAGGTTCATAGCCTACAAAATTTAGATTTGAGTGATAAGCCCCATTTAATTAACAGTAGAAATTATTTTATTTTTAGCTTCTATACCAGGGGAATGAATTTTGCCGATATGATGAAACTCAGGTGGGAAAATGTTTCTGGCGACAGAATTCACTATACCCGATCAAAAACCAAAGGAAATTTTATCATCAAGATAATGCCACCGGTGAAGGATATTTTGGACTTTTACGCTAAGAATAATAAACCATACATTTTTCCTATAATCCTTAGAGAAAACCTCACCCCCACTCAATTAAATGACAGAAAAAGGAAAACACTAAAAAAATTCAATAAAGACCTAAAAGAGCTGGCGGGTCTTGCAGGAATTAATAAACCGGTTACCAGCTATGTCGCCAGGCATAGTTTTGCGAATTGTCTAAAGCAAAAAGGGACCGGCACCGATATTATAAGTGAATCTTTAGGCCATCAGGATGTAAAAACCACCAAGGCATATCTCAAAGAACTTGACACGGCCATATTGGATGAAGCCAGTGAGTTATTGTTACCGTGAGAGGAAAATTTACCATATAAACAGGAGTATTCCCAAGTGTTATACTTTATATTCAATTTCAAAGAAAAGATTGATGTTAACAGATAAAGAAATAAGAGCTATAGTTGAAGCCGGTGAAGGTTATAACGCTGAGTTCAAAGAAAAACTTCCAGGAAAAGTCAGGGAGATCTCCCAAGAGATTTGTGCTTTTGCTAATGCCGCAGGAGGCACATTACTGTTAGGCGTAAACGATAATAATGAGATTAAAGGCATTTCTTTAAATAACATTAAGCGCTCCGCTATCCAGGATTCACTTCAGCTCATCAATCCGCAATTACATTGTCCATTTTATAATGTGCATATAGATGGAAAAGAAATTTGGGTTATCGAAGTGAGCTCCGGTCCACAAAAGCCCTACACATTAAGCGGAGCTATTTATATACGGCAGGGGCCCAATACTCAAAAAATAACCTCTGTGGAACAAATGAGGGATTTTTTCCAGCAAGCCGATCGCATTTATTTCGATGAAAGCCCCTGCCCAAAGTTTGAAGTTTCCACGGATTTAGAACCGGAGTACTTTAATGAATTCAGATCTATGGCTCGATTATCACCCGACATAAACCGTGAACAAATTCTAAGCAATCTTAAACTTCAGCTCGAAGATGATAGTTTCAAAAACGGAGCGGTATTGTTTTTCGCAAAACGACCTGAAACCTTCTTTGAAAAAGCAGTGATAAGGGCGATTGCTTTTAATACAAAATCAAAGGCTGAGATTATAGACGATAAGGTCTTTACTGGCCCCCTCATGTGGCAATACCGGGATGCAATGTCCTGGTTACGCTCTAAGCTGAATATAAGGTATGAAATCGAAGGTTCAGGTCCCAGGAAAGAACATTGGGAGATCCCTGAAATTGTTTTTAAGGAGTCTATTATCAATGCTCTGGCGCACCGTGATTATTATGATAAAGGAGCCAGAATTACCATAGAACTTCATCCTGACCGCGTAGAAATTTCAAATCCGGGAGGTTTGGTAAGTGCTATTTCACCCAAAGATTTCGGCAAAAAAAGTCATAGCAGAAACCCACTGGTTTTCGGACTTTTCGAACGAATTCATATGGTTGAACAAATAGGTTCAGGCATTAGTAGGATAAAAGAAAGTCTGAAAGAAGCTGGACTCCCTAAACCTGATTTCAACATTGATGGCATTTTTACAATAACTATGAAACGTACTCCAGTATCTGAAAAAACTAGGGGAAAAACTAGGGGAAAAACTAGGGGAAAAACAAGAGATCAAATATTGGCTTTAATAGCAGATAACAATGAGATTACTATTCCTGAAATGGCCGAAGCAATTAACATCACCGAAAAAGGGGTGGAATATCATCTATCGATTTTAAAGAAAAATAACCATATTGAACGGATTGGACCTTCACAGGGTGGGCGTTGGAAGATAAAACACCAAAATTAAATTTGACAATCAAATAAAGAGAAGGTTAAAATAAAAAACCCATTTGGAGCAGGCTAACATTGCAGGAATTAATAAACCGGTAACCAGCTATGTCGCCAGGCATAGTTTTGCAAATTGCCTAAAGCAAAAAGGTACCGGAACCGATATTATAAGTGAATCTTTAGGCCATCAGGATGTAAAAACCACCAAGGCATATCTCAAAGAACTTGACACCGCCATATTGGATGAGGCGAGTGAGTTATTGTTACAATAAAGTGTAAGATTATCATTTTACTTCGACATCCCATTTAATAGTAAGCAATCTATTCCGTATATTATTTAAAGTCAAAAACAGTTCTTTTTCATCGGGAAATTTCCCATAGACTAAATTTTGAAATTCATCCTTGTAAGCTTTTTTTAGCTCTATCAATAGCTTATTTGAATCACTAAATATGAGAGCTTTTGAAGGATGGTATGCTAACCATGCATTATCATTCTTATAACTTCTTACATCATCTCTGGCAACTTTTATAAGCATATCCTCAAACTCCTTCGAATTAAAAAAGTCTACAAACTCCTTTTTCAATAAGAGATTATACAAATCATATAGATGCCTTATTTTTTTCTTTAAATCTTCAACGGGATTACGCTATATGAAAAACGCACAAGGCTCATTATTTTTTCGCAAATTGTTCTTGTAGGTTCCAGTACTAAAACTTCAAAAGGCAATAATTCATATTCATTTGCAATATCGACTTGATCATTATCAATCATTATTTCCCCGATAAATGAAGAGATTTTCTTTTTTGTATATGGCTCAAAATATCCCAACCAGGTGGCTTCAACTATAATGGCGTCTCTAACTTGACCGTAATCACCTTTAAATTCCTTAGAATATGAATGGGCGGTTTTACGATTCATGCCCCTTTTTTGAGTAAGCCCTTCAATATTAATTTTCGGTAAAACTTCCTTAATCACTTTACTAATTTCTCTAATTTTTGAAGTTAGTTGGTTATTGGACTCTCCTTCATTTCGTAGTACTACTAAGTCAATATCTTCAGATAGTTTCAATGATCTTATAGCATTTTGACAAGGCTGTACCTCCTTTGAATACAGTATCTTTCCCTACCTTGTGATTATAGATTGTAAAGAGTGCATAGGTTACCCAATAGTCTTTTTCAACATATATAGGCAGTATTTGCATCTGGTCAGAAGTAAATTGTATGGCTTGCTTAAACAGCTTTTTATCCTGATGAAGTTTCATATAATGTTCCAAAGATTTGTATTTGACAATGCTCTAGAAGCCCCGGGAATTTTATACTTTGTAATTGGATTTAGGGAAATTTTTAAAGTTTTTGTAATTGACTCTTCGTTTATTTCCTGTAGCACTGCACCGAGAAGTGCTCTAGTGGAAGGAGGATATTTTAAAGATAGTCGAACTAGTTCCTTCTTATCATTATCTGGTAATTTTTCTATTATTTTCAATAGCCGCTCTAAAGATCCTTTTATAGAACTATCAGGTATTTTTTTAATGTACTTTATACTATCTAAAATTTGAAGTAAAGGAATATTTTGCCTGGTGATTATGTTCTTCTGCTTTATAAAAGAAATGGTGTAACGTTCTCTTTTTAGCTTTGGCCGGATTTGATTTCTCCCAATCTGAATTGTATTACTTACCTGACTGGTCAAACCTAATTTATTATAAATACTATAACCCGTAAGATAGCCTATAACCTTTCCATCATCTTCCAATAGATCTTTGACAACTTGTTCCTGATCCGGTTGCAATTCTCCAAATGGCGTTTTTTCCGGCTTGTAATATTTTCCTTTTGATAATTTAGAGATTTTACCTGCTTCCACCATTCGGTTTAAGGCTTTAATTACAGCTTCTTTTTTTTCCACCTCTATACAAAAATCCTCATAGGTGAAAATATAACCTTTAGGGAATCTATTGATCGTATTAGCTATGTATTCTGTAGTTTTCAAGTATTCTAATTTTTTTCAAAGATAATATTTTGTCCAGTTTATTAAACAAAAAACTGGACAATTTTCAAATAAGTATTCCGCCCCCCAACGCCAAATGGTAGCAGGTTACTATTTTTTGTTTTTATTATTCTAGCTTTTAATTTCGAAATTTCCGATGATACAATTATACTATTAATAGAATTGGTAAGACTTTTAAAATCATAGAAGTGTCTAGTGAATATGTTGATCAAATATTACAAAACCGACATTCCTTGCTATAAGTATTCTTAAAAACATAAATTAACGAGCTTACTTTTAGATAATATCGCCCCCAAATCTACCATAACTTACCTGCGCTGGATCCTATGCTGTTTTTATAGTGTACGGGAAGTTAAGCGTAAAGTAAAAACAGCATAGGGCGCAACCTACTTATGTTTTTACATTTCCAGTAAATTTTTGCCTGTTTTCAGGGCTTCACAGCGCATTTACTGGAAATCTCACAGTATTTCACCACTCAATTTAAAAAAAATATACAATTCTCTTTGAAACTTTGCCGCAAATTTCTTTAGTTTTACTGGGGGTTTCAGGCCATTTGCCGCAAATTTCAGGGATTTTGCGACAAAGTCATTTGTCATTACAAATCCTG
>NZ_FOVL01000030.1 GCF_900115145.1 Salegentibacter flavus
CTAATAGGAATTCAAGTGCTAAATGTCGAGAGTGCGGGGGTGAAGGAAAATTATGGAATAAGGATTTTAGTTATAGGTGGTTTATTATCGATGGTAATGGCTTTATTCAGTATGTTACCGCATCGGTATCTTGGAAAATCCTTCAGGAAAAGTAATTACCAGGGAACCTTATATGCCGCCAATTTTTCCAAACAGTCATTGGAAGAATTCAGAAAGGAATTTGACCGGATAATGATAGATGGACAAAGCCTTTATAATGAAATGATTAGTGATCTGTATTTTCTGGGGAAAATTATCGCAAAAAAGCAAAGACTTTTAATGTTTTCCGTTATGATATTTCTTTTTGGTTTGACAGCAGCCATTAGTTATTTTTTAATGAATGAATTCACCTAAATAGAAGGATTTCTATTTCTCCTTTGGGTAACCTTAAAAATTACTTAAGTTTTATTGCAAAGGAAGATCATAAATAAAATATTCCCTTTCTCTTCTTTGGACCTTCAAGAACTAAGATTACTCTAAAGTCTGTTTTGCCGGATGGGTGTCGTTTTTCCGGAATAGCACGCCGAATTTCAGGTGATTGGCTGTGTGTTTTTCACCGGATTTTACACATTTAAAGTACTTAACTACATTGGCCAGTACAAAAATAGCATCCTACAGCATCTTCGAATTGTTTTCGGGCCCTTTTTACCGCGGTATGGCAACTGGCAAAATTTCCAATATATTTCATCTTCTCTTTTTTAGGCAAGCGATAGCAGCCTTCTTCATGTACTTCGTTTTCACCAAAAACGGTTTTTTCGATATCAATATAATACAACTTCATTTGTTGGATTTTTAACTTTGTCAGATGTTAGGTGATTTTTAGGTATAATATTACCCTATATAATGGGCTAAAACCTCAAAATTTCTGTCATCAACCCGAAGCGGATTGCAGCAATGTCGTTATGATAATATATGTTATAATAGTCTCTTCCTTTATAGGCCTGTATAAAAAAACCAATATCTTCTAAAAATTTGGGATGGTAGTATACAGTTAAAGTGGCATTCAACCTGTTTATATCAAGCAGGTCCCAGTCATTTACCTGGTCCAGCATTAAAGAGGTCTCAAGTTTCAACGAAAAACGTGCTCTCCTGCTTTCAGTGAAAAAGGGTTTGTCCATAGGTAATTTGTAGGCAAGAAAAGAGTTATGCCATCTCAACCCACTGTATGTGCCTCTCATTTCTCTAATCATCCAGCCAGAAGGGTGGACTTCAACTGATGATTTTAAGAACCCTAACGCATTACGTTTATGGCTATAGAAGCTTTTGAGAACCCCAAATTCTAAAAAATTGGTTGCAAAATTTCCTGATTGAAAATTCACTTCCGTATAAGTAGAATCTTTATAGAAAGGATCCTCCTGGCCATTCGAGTGATGAGCAATTTTTCCAAAGATGGAAGTTTTTTTCAAAGCTCCAGATTCGGATATCATGTGATACAATGAGATTTGAGGAATATAACTGGGGGTTTGAACCGGATAGGATTCTTTGTCATACATCCTGATCCTTATTTGTGGAGTAAGGATCGCCATCAGTTTAGAATCCGCCCTTTCTCTGATAACGAAATTTGGATTTACATTGGCTTCGAAAATTAGCGGCTCAAGATTGCCTATATCTGTAGGGAAGGTAATATAGCTATCACTCTGATTGACCAGAGCCATTTTGGTCAGATCCAGCTTTGGCAAAGAATCTATTTCATCCTGGGCAAATGTGATTATATGTAATAACAGGAAAAAGCCTGTCAAGACTTTGATTTTCATTTATAGATAAGCTTGATTTTTTTCGTTGTATCTCCAGTTAGTTCGAAACTGGCTTTTGAAAAGTCAGGACGGTTTGAAAGAGATATTTTATCGAAGTTGGTAAGCCCAAAACCTTCCTTAGGAAAGAAGAATGTTTTATCAATTTCTTCATTGCTATTTTCATCATGAAGAAGGGTGACTGCATAACGTCCTTTGGGTAAATTTTTGAAAGTTACAGATGATTTTCCATCCTGAACCTCTCCTACTTCTTTTTTGAAATATTTTTTAAGTTTCTCATCGGGTATAGTTCCATCCTGATTGTAAAGGGCAAATTGGGCTACACCCTTGGAGTTTCGGAAATTATCCGCCTCTATATGCAGTGTGTAGTGGTTTTCCTTAGTCGATTGGGCCATTGATAATCCAAATGTAAAAATGCTCAAAAGGGTCAGTAGTGTTTTCATTATTTTCATCTTTTTATTTTTTTTATGGTTTTAAAGTATGCATACAGGGTGAGCATACTGGTAAAAGTTATTCGTATTAAGAGAGCCACCAGTGTTTCTGTTTCATAATTCTCTCCATTTTTCAGTAAGAGGATAAATACTGTAATACTTATAACAAGGGTTATTAGTATTATTAGCAGCAGATACAGTGTCCATTTTCTGGAATAGGCCAAACCAATGGCTGCTAGCAGATATAATGGTCCGGTAAGAAGATTTACCCAAAGAATAAAGGAGGGGTAATTTCCTTCTTTTTCAAGAACATCAGAATATCCGAACAGAACCGAGCTACTTGCAAATAGGGTAACTAATCCAAATATTGCAGCTGCAAGGCTTAATAGATTTTTTAGATTCAGTTTGCTCATCTCTTTGCCTTTATTGAGTGATGGTTTTTCAATGCTTAATTTGTTTTCTTATAACTCCATACAGCAAGCGCATTCATAACCAGGGCGTAACCTGAAATGATTGTTAGCTGCGGTATAATATCTTTAAAGCCCGATCCTTTGAGCATTACCATTCTGATAATTTCGACAAAATACCTGATGGGGTTTAGTAGGGTTATTTTTTGGGCCCAATCAGGCATACTCTCTATGGGAGTAAAAAGGCCGCTCATCAGAATAAAAATGACAACAAAGAACCAGGCAATAAACATAGCTTGTTGTTGAGTATCGGTATAATTAGAAATAAATAAACCCATACCCAGGATCACCAGGAGGTAAACAGTGGTAAACAGATAAATAAGCGGAATGCTTCCAATCATCGGCACTGCAAAAATGATCTTGGAAATCAAAAGACCTATAGTCATTATAAGTAGACCTAGAGCCCAGAATGGAAACAGTTTTCCTATTATGAACTGGTATTTTTTTATAGGGGTTACATTGATCTGTTCGAGGGTCCCTATTTCTTTTTCCCGGACAATATTCATCCCGGAGAGGAAAAGGGTCAACATTGTAACCAGTAGAACCAGGATCCCCGGAACCATGAAAATCTTATAATTAAGTGTGTTGTTGTACCAGAAAGAGGGGACAGTTAGAACTTCAATTTTTTGATTTTGCAAGG
The DNA here is from genome assembly GCF_900115145.1 of Salegentibacter flavus. Lineage (GTDB taxonomy): Bacteria > Bacteroidota > Bacteroidia > Flavobacteriales > Flavobacteriaceae > Salegentibacter > Salegentibacter flavus. The sequence goes on from NZ_FOVL01000030.1 coordinate 3,329, forward strand.
GATTAAAGCCGGTGGTGCTGATTGCAATGTTCCTGTTGAAGTTTTTAATGATTTGATTGATATAGACACTTTCTACCCCTGCTTTGGAACCGTCTATTGCATTTATATATACTCCCAAATCAACTTGCTTTTCCCGAATAAGCTGGGTATGAAAATCGGAAGGGATCTCCAGGATTACATCTACTTCCCCTTTTTCCATGGCTTCATAAGCATGTTTATGGGAAGGGAAGGAATTAAGAATATTAAAATAAGTGGAGGCTTCAAAATTCTCTACAAGGCCCCTGGAAGATGAGCTCCTGTCATGATCTACATAGGAGAATTTGATATTTTCAATATCGAAGGTGGCTGCGTTAGATAGAATTATCAGTTGCAGTAAGGGAAGAACAAAAATAATGGGTAACATCCCTTTGTTCCTGAATATTTGCCGAAACTCTTTCTGAACGATATAGATTATGGTCTTCATTATTCTAATCTGATTTTATATTTTTTAATACTCAGTGCAATGAGAAAAACAGCCATTACAATCAGAATGACTGTTTCTTTCCACAGATAAATAAGACCAACTCCTTTTAGCATGATACCTTTTAAAATAATTATAAACCATTTTGCAGGTATAAAGTGACTGATGTATTGCAGCAGATCAGGCATACTGGAAATGGGGAAGATGAATTCTGATAGCAGGATCACGGGTAACATAAGCCCCATAAGTGAGATCATCATGGCTGCCTGCTGAGTTTCAGCAATGGTTGAGATCAAAATTCCCAAAGAGAGCGCAGTAATAATGAACAGAACAGTTTCAAAAGCCAGAAGGATTAAACTACCTTCTATAGGCATTCCAAAAACCGTTACACCCAAAATAAGAATAACCAAGGCATTGATTATTGATAGAAATATGTAAGGAAAAACCTTTCCAACAACAACCTGGACTGGCTTTAAGGGAGAAACCAATAAAATTTCCATAGTACCCAATTCCTTTTCCCGGGTAATAGAAATAGAGGTCATCATGGCCGACACCAGCATGAGTATAACTGTCATTACCCCCGGCAGAAAATTGAATACACTTTTAAGCTCTGTATTGAAAAACATTCGTGTTTGGATATCTATCTGAACACCCATGTCTGATGTACTGTTTAATTCCTGCTGGTAATGCTGAATTATAGACTGTACATAATTAACAATGGTATTGGCCGTATTGGGTTCTGTAGCATCAGTGATTACCTGGATCTTTCCCTTGTGGAGCGCATGCAGGTTTTCCGCGAAGCCTTCTTCAAAGACAAGAAAAGCTTTAACTTCTCCTTTTTTGAACACAGCCTCTATTTCGTTCTCATTTTCCACAACATTTTCTATTGTGAAATATTCTGATGCGTTTATTTTATTAATGATCTTAAGGGTCTCGTGATCTTTTGATTTATCTAGTATTCCTAGTTCAACATTGTTGATTTCGTTTGTAATGGCAAAACCAAATAGAAGAATCTGGGCTATGGGCATTCCAAACAAAATAAACATGGATCGCTTATCGCGAAAAATGTGATAAAACTCTTTTTTTACAAATCCGATAAAACGTTTCATATAAACTTTTATAAGGCTATTCTTTGCTATAAGAACCTATTCGATATTTCTAGCCAATTTTAGGAATACTCCATCCATAGAATCGACTTTATACTCAGTTTTTAAATTTTTAGGGGTATCCAGAGCCTCTATTTTTCCCTCCACCATTATGGAAACCCGGTCACAATACTCAGCTTCATCCATATAATGCGTGGTCACAAATATGGTGGTGCCCTGCGAAGCCTGTTTATAAATTAATTCCCAGAATTGGCGGCGGGTAATTGGGTCCACCCCTCCTGTTGGTTCATCCAGAAAAACAATCTTCGGATCATGTAATAAAGCCACTGAAAATGCTAGTTTTTGCTTCCAGCCTAGAGGGAGTGCCCCGACAAGCTTATTAGCAACCTCCTCCAAACCGAGACTTTCAATAATTTGTTTAATTTTATTTTTTATCGTTTTCCGATCCAGACCATATATTCCGCCGAAAAAAGTGATATTCTCCTTTATAGTTAGGTCATCATACATAGAGAATTTCTGACTCATATAACCAATATTCTTCTTGATTTGATCGGGCTGGGAAAAAACATCCAAGCCGGTCACAGAAGCCTCTCCTGAAGTTGGTTTTGAAATTCCGATTAGCATTTTCATCGCGGTAGTTTTTCCTGCACCATTTGCTCCAAGGAAGCCGAAAATCTCCCCTTTATAGGTCTTAAAGGAAATCTCATTTACAGCGGTGAAGTCTCCAAATTTCTTGGTTAGATTTTCTACCTCTATGACTGTTTCTTCAGGCTTCATTTTCTGTGGGTTTTACATCTTTCTTCCTGGCCAAATCCATAAAGACATCTTCGATACTAGGGGAGGTAGGTTTGATGCTTATGTTCTTATGGTCTCTTTCTGATAAAAATTTCTCTAATTTTTCAGGATGAAAGTTCTCATTTGAATGTGTATAATGAACAAATTCTCCGAAGGCATATACGCTTTCATTTTCGGGGAATTCCTTTAGGTTCTGTATAAGCTGGTACATATCCTTTGCTTCTACATTATAAATCTGCTTTTCATGTTGGTCAATAATATTCGAGGGTGAGTCTATTTTTAATATTTTACCCTCCTGGATTAGTGCGATCCGATCGCAAAGGGCAGCTTCATCCATATAGGGGGTTGAAACCAGGGTAGTGATTCCTTTGTCGTTTAGCCTTTTTAGCATGTCCCAAAACTCCTTTCGGGAGACTGGGTCTACCCCGGTAGTGGGTTCATCGAGGAACAAGACCTTCGGTTTATGGATAAGGGCACAGGACAGGGCCAGCTTTTGTTTCATTCCGCCTGAAAGTTTTCCTGCCCGTCTTTTTTTAAAAGGCTCGATCTGGACATAGATATCTTTGATCAGGTCGTAATTCTCTTCTATGGTAGTGCCGAAAATGGTCGCAAAAAACTCCAGGTTTTCCTCAACAGTCAGGTCCTGGTACAGCGAGAATCGCCCCGGCATATACCCGACAGATTTTCGTATTTCCTTGTAATCCTTCACGACATCATATCCTGCGACCGTAGCTTCGCCTTTATCAGCAAAAAGCAATGTGGTAAGAATTCTGAAGAGGGTTGTTTTTCCTGCACCATCCGGACCGATCAGGCCGAACAGTTCACCAGGTTTCACCTCAAAGGAGATGTCATCGACCGCTGTGACCTTTTTGTAAGATTTGGTAATATTTTTTAATGTGATGCTCATATTATTTCTTTCAATAATCTACTCTTCAGTTGACACCCACATTTCAGCAGGCATTCCTATTTTGAGGGAACCGTCATTCTTTACTTTTACATCAACAGCATATACAAGATTTGCTCTTTCTTCCCTGGTTTGAATGGTCTTAGGGGTAAATTCGGCCGAAGAGGAGATCCAGGTAATTTTCCCGGGGTAGGACTTCATATTTTCCTTTCGGGAATCAACTTTCACCGTTACTTCCTGGCCGAGTTCTATATCTGAAAGCTGGGTTTCACTAATGTACACCCTTAGGGTCAGAAATTCTAAATCAGCTATTTTGTACAATGGTTTCCCGAACCCTGTAATTTCCCCTGGTTCAGCATATCCTGCCAATACGGTTCCTTTTAAAGGGTTTTCAATGATACTTTTTTCTATCAGGTCATTAATCTTTCCAATTTGAGCATCGATTAATTGAATCTCATTCACTATAGGTGCATTCCTGGTCTTGACATTTTTTATTTCCTCCTTTATCACCTGTACTTCCCCTTCAGTCTGGTCGACCTGCCTTTGTGTTGCTGCATTTTCGGCAAAAAGGTTTCTCACCCTTTTTTCTTCCTGTTCAGCAATTTTTAATTTTTCATTTAATACATCTATTTGTGAGAATACACCCTGAGATTTAGAGGCTACTGTTTTTTTAGAAGCCAGTAATTGCTGCTTTTCCCAATGAAGTTGTGTGGTATCAATCAGGGCCACCTGGATTCCCGATTCAATTTCATCCCCCTCCCGGACATTAAAATATTTAATTTTCCCCTGGGCTTCTGCAGAAACTATAATCTCTGTAGCCTCAAAATTGCCATATCCATCTGCTTTATTTTCATCGCTGCAGGATACAAGGCCTGCAATTGTAAATGATACCAGTATTAAAATTCCTTTTTTCATCATGGTTTATTTTTCAGTACTTCCTTTTATTACCTTGTAATTTGCTTTTGCCATTTCAAGATCTATCTCATGAAGTTGTTGATTTATTTTTGCTTCGTATAAATTGTTGAACTCGGTTAAGTATTCCGAAGGGGTGATTATTCCGTTGTTAAGATGTGAATTTGCTGTTTCGACAATTCCCTCGCGTAATGCAATGATCTCTCTGTCCTTAACCAGCATATTTTGGATCTTGACAATATTCCTGTTCGCTTCCTCTAGTTCAATATTGTTATTGAAATTGAAGGTCTCTCTTTCTGCATCTATCAGCTCTTTAGAAATGTCGAGGGATTTTTTCTGTTCTTTAACCTTTCCCCAGTCAAATACATTCCAATTCAGTTTGACTCCCACCATATAAAAATCCTGGAATGAATTGTCAAGGAAATTGTACCCGGGTTTACCGTAACCTCCCTGGGCAAAACCATATATGTTCGGGAAAAGGTTTTTTGAAAGGAGCTTTTTGTTTTGGTCCAGTTCTTCTTCTTTAAGTTTGAACAACTCAGTCTCAGGCCGGGATCCTTCATTATGAATAAACATTCGCTGTTGAGGTAATTCCAGGACCGTTGAAGTGTCCACGGGTTTGGCTATATATGCCGATAGACTATTTAATGCTGAATGAAGCTGGGATTCCAATTCATCCTGTTGTTGTTTAACTTTTAATATTTCAGCTTTTAAGACGTCCTCAGATGCGGGTAAAGCCGTTCCGTATTTTACCTGAGATTCCAGTTCATCTACTCTCTCAGACAAGACATCCCGTTTGGAGTCCAGAAGATCCATTTGTTCCCCAAGTTGTAAAATTGAAAAATAGTACTTGTTGATCCTTTTTTTTATTTGATATAGGGTAACCCTTACTTCCTGTGCCTGAGCCTGTAATTCTAATTCTTTAAGATCACTTCTGGAATTTATTTTACCTCCATTGAATATTAATTGTTCAACATCCAGGGTAGCCCGGTATTGGTCCTTGTCAACCGATTCAAAGCTTTGACCGCCAAAATCTATCGGGATTTCTGTAACGTCTGATTGGTAACTTGCTTTTGCATTTACATCTATTTTTGGCAGGTAATCTTTTTGGATTACTTCCAATTCGCGAGCAGTCTTCTCTTCCAAAAGTGTTATCTGACTGGCTAAAGGATAATTTTCTTCTGCGAGATCATAGCACTCTCCAAGGGTCAGGATTTCCTGAGCCGAGGATACTGAACTAATCAAAAGCAGTATTAAAACATTTATTTTTTTCATTCTTTTACCTTAATATGATTGATAAGAATATTTGATATTTCTTCTTTTCTTTCCTCCATCAACTGTTTGTAGGTCCTGTCATTTATTTTCAGGAAGCCTTTTATCAGAGGAGCAGCTAAGAAGGGGAAAATATTGAGTGATAGGAGATGGATAAAAAGCTGTTCCGCCTTTATAGATCTTATTTTACCATCCCGTACTTCTTTTTCAACCTGTGCCTGAAATTTCCGAAAGTCGGGAAAGCCTTTTTTGGTTTGGAGGACATTGATGAAATCCGAATCCCGGTTAAGTTCCTGGATTATAAAATTTGGTAGGTAAGGGTGTTTTTGGGTAAAACTAATATAGCTGTAAGTAAAGTCCCTTATTTTTTCAAAAAGGTCAGTATCATCATTTACAACTTTATTTATCTCCGGTGCAATGAGAGAAAATGCTTTGGTGAAAACGGCCTCAAAAAGGAATCGTTTGCTTCTGTAATAATAATGTAGCATTGCTTTATTAATTCCTGCTTCATTAGCGATTTCCTGCATTCTGGCACCATCCATTCCTTTACGTTGAAACACCCTTTCTGCTGCATTTAAAATATGATCTTCTGTTTTCTCGTCTTTCATTTTTTTCCTTTTACATTAACTAATTTATTTAACCAGCTGCATTAACCAAATGGTTGACAAATATAAATAAATTTTTCAGTCCTTTCATACTATAATTTTTAATTTTTTTCAGTCAAATTTTCGTTTAACAAACCAAATATCCTGCAGGCTGATATTTAACGATAGAAGATGATAATTTTCCTGTATCATGATAGTGGAGAGTTGTCCCTCTTTTCCATAGGAGTAGTGTAGGTTCAACATTGATTTCCTTCTACTGTTAATGGGAAATCCCAAACCTAAACTGAAAGCAACATTTTGAACCTTTTCATTATCTATTTCCAGATTACCAGAATCATACTCAAAGCCTCCACGATATTTCACCCGATTAAAATATTTCAATGGGTTACCGCCCGGAGAAAATTCCAGGCCGACTCCCAATAAATTCTGGTCTACATAATCTCCCAGGTTGTCAGATTGGTCTGTTTGGGTCCAAAAATTTCGTTTATAATCGAGGTAAGCCGTCATTTTTCTGCTTAAACTGGTTTCGATTCCAATTCCAATTTCAAGGGGCAGATAAAAACTTTGTAGCTCTAAATCATGTGATCCTTCTAAGGTTTGTCCCTCATATACCTGGGAATATGCCTGGACCTGTCCTCCAAAAAGTTCTGAGGGTGAATTTATCACCAATCCGCCTGTTAATTTCTCACTCCAGTCATATTGTAATCCTAATCCTATTCGTCCCCCGACGTAATTACTTTTTTCTCTAACAACCGTCGCATTGGTCTCAATAATACTCCTTTCATTTTCTGTTATTGTACCGAAAAGCAAGGATCCCGAAGCACCAATCCTTAACTTATCAGAAAGTGTGGTTCCAAAACTTACTTTAAAATCATTTAAACCTCCATAGCCTTCGATCGTGCTGTAAAATTTCCGTTCTGTTCCTTCAATTTCAGCTTCAATACCATAGATGGAATAACCTACATTGGTATATGGAAGGAGACTTATGCCCAAACCTGATTTTTCCGAAAGAGGTAACGCGATTGCAAGGCTAGAAAAATTACCACTGCTTTTATCCTCAGTTTCTCCGGATTTGGTCAAATAGGACTGCTGATACCTAAGGCCAACGTCATAAAAAAAATTATTAAGAGGGACTGCCGCAAAAGAGGCTGGATTAAGATTATTTATCTCCTCGGTTGAGGATAAAGCAATACCGGCTTTCCCTAAGGCATTCGTTTTTCCCGGTCCCAACTTATTGGTCAATCCTAAACCGTAGTATGAGTAGGGTGACACCGAAAGTTCATTACTCTGAGACATAGATATAGTGGTATAAAAAAGGAGAATCAAAAACGAATAGTTAATTTTATTCATCATAAATGGCATAGGTTATTTCAACTTTCATCTTTAGTTCCTTTGCGGCAGCCTCTCCATACAACTCAAAGGCATCTACAGAAGAGGTTAAATTTGGGGCATAAATCAAAAGGGACCAGTCGTCCCCGTCGTATGCATTATTTTTATCATCAATAAATTTTTTGATCGGGACCGAATATCTAATTATGCTAAATTCACCTTCTTTTTTTTCAATATTCGCTATGGTTGGCTGGTTATTGTAACCGACCACGTCCGCTATTATCTCATTTCTATGATTAATGATAAACAGACGAAGGGAATCTTTCACCGGCCGTATGGTTCTATCCTTAGAAGTATTTAAATAAAACTTCAATTTTGCTTCTACAATACTTCCTGTTCCTTCGATATCTTCAAGGCTTTTCAGATGGGGTATTTCAATTTTTGTTGCAATACCAGTCCCCGCCTGGATATAGCTCAGGTTTCCCGTTTCACTACTCGGGACACTCTGTTCCTGAATAGGTAAACTTGGTAAGGGGTCTTTGGTTAATCCCGCTGATGTATTATGGAATGTATTTTCAGGCAATACTTTAAGGTCTAGTATTTCCTCTTTATCTTCTAATTCCTCTTTATTTGTATAATAAATTCTTAGAAAACTATTTTTAGAGAAGGCCAGGATTGCTGTGCCTGAGTGATCAGGCTCCAGGACCAAACCTTGATATCGATTCAAAAATCTGTCAGGATTTGTAATCTCCTGATCCTGTAATTTTTTGAAGAGTATCTCACCGAATTGTTTATCTAAGGAAATATGGACTGAATCTTTAGATCTTGGCCTGGGGGCGAATTCATGTGCTGTAAGAATACCTGGGGCAGAATCATAATAACTGGTGTTATAATAGAACTGATCATGAGGCTTCAGGTCTTCGGTCACTTCAGAAATCAGGAACTTTTGAGAAAATAATGTGTCCCCTGTACTATATCTGTCATACCTAAGAATAAAAGCTATAGAATCATATTTCGCTTCAGAATCAATATTATATCGGGTTGGTAAAAATTGGAAATAAGACTTGCTATTTACTTTTCCAAAGACGGGATCATCATATTGTCCTATCAGCACGCGTTCGGAGCCCGAAACAATTAAGGAATCGAGTTTTAAAGTTGATGATTTAACGCTAAGGGTATCAAAAAGAATAATCCTCGTATCACTATTTATCCATTTGTCTCCTATTGTAGATTCTTGAATCTCATCACTGCAGGCAACTGCTGTAAAAATCAAGAGTATAAGGGTGAAGCTGCGCAATTCCATTCTGCCTGTCTTTTTATTTTTGGCAAACATATTCAGAGAGAAAGGAGAAATAAAGGATTTTAGACTAAACGGTATTTTTTCCATTCCAGACAGCATAATCTGCCGATGAAAATGAACTAAGGAGCTTCGTCTTTAAAATCTGCTGATTGGACGACCTTTTCTTCCTGTTGATCTATTTTGTTTTTCCTTCGGGAGATTCACAGATATTTTTGGGCAAAATTCAATAATGAGGATGGAAAATAGATTGGTATTGATTCTGGTTTTAGGTCTTGGAACTAAAAGTTTTGCCCAAACCAGTGGCGAATATATAGGATTGCAGTACAGTCTTTATCCGTCAGGTGAAGAATATACTACAATTAGCAGGTCTAAATTATATGCAGGTTTCACCAGTCGATTTAAGCATTTAAGTTTTGAACATGCCCTGGGATTCGAAGTAGATCATTTGGACTTCCCTATAGAATATTCGACTAACGATAATAACCCTTCCAGGATATATGATTTCAGCTATGCTGTGAACTTAAACTATGAGATATCCGAGTTCCTGGAACTTCATCTTGAATTAGAACCTACTCTCACAAGCGATTTAAAAAACAGCCTATCTTCAAAAGATCTTTTTCTTTATGGAGGAGCCTTTGCTTTACTGAGGGGAGAAGTAGATACAAAGCCATTTTATTTTAAGCTGGGAGTGGCCTACTCCAGATATCTTGGAGAGCCTGAATTTCTTCCAGTGCTGTCATTTTCTTCCAGACTTTCCGAAAGATTATATTTTAAACTGGGATTCCCGGAATCTAAAATTACGTACATGTTGGGTCCGTCTGGTTCTTTGAGTGCTGGGTTGCAATACGAAGGTAAGTATGCCAATTTAAGTTCTCCTCGCTACCTGGAAGACAATGATCCTGCCAATAAATTAAAATGGGAGTGGTCTTCCCTAAATGTGAATTATTCTTACGAACTAAATAAATTTTGGTCATTCGATTTTGGTATAGGTTACCTTCTAAAGAATAATTTTTCCTTAAGGAATGAAAATGAAAAAACTATCTCAACCTTTAAGTTGGATTCATCTCCTTTTCTTTCTTCAGGAATCAAACTAATGTTTAACTAAAAATAATATAGATAGAGATGATAAAGAAAAAAATAGTAATTCCGGTATTACTTCTAAGTCTTATAAGTATAAGTTGTAGCACCGATGATGATTTTGAAAGAGGAAACTGGATCAGTCGATCCGTCTTCGATGGAATTCCTCGAACGAATGCAGTCTCATTCACCATAGGAAGTAAGGGTTATATGGGAACCGGCTATGATGGAGATGACTATTTGAATGATTTCTGGGAATATGACATAGTGGGAAATTACTGGGTACAAAAAGCGGACTTTCCAGGTAAACCAAGAAGCGCAGCGGTGGCCTTTGCAATTGGTAATAACGGGTATTTAGGGACAGGTTATGACGGGGATATTGAATTAGACGATTTCTGGGAATATGATAGCAGTACTAATAGTTGGACACGGAAAGCTGATTATGCAGGAGGAATTAGGAGAGAGGCGATTGGTTTTGGTATAGCCAACCACGGATATATAGGTACCGGATATGACGGGAGTAATGACAGAAAAGATTTTTTTAAGTATAATCCATCTGAAGATAGATGGGAAGAATTGTCTGGATTTGGTGGAGAAAAAAGAAGGTCTGGCACCTATTTTATTATAGACGAGCTGGTGTACATAGGTACGGGTGAAAGTAATGGCCTCTACAAGGATGATTTCTGGGTTTTTGATCCAAAAACGGAAATATTTACAAAGAAGTTGGATTTGGATGAAGAAGATGATTATTCAATAATGCGATCAAGGGCCGTAGGGTTTGAACAGCATGGACTGGGGTACATTGCCACCGGTTACCGGGGGGGGAGCCTCTCTACTATTTGGGAATATAATCCCCAAATTGATGAATGGGAAGAAATCACATCCCTGGAAGCGGTTGTAAGACAGGATGCTGTTAGTTTTAGTACAGGTGACCAGTCTTTTGTAGGATTGGGAAGGTCCGGCACAATATATTTAGATGATCTCTATGAATTATTTCCTCATGAGGAATATGATGATGAAGATTAAAATGTTTGGTTAGTTTGGTTTTGTTTAATTTGTTAGCAGAAACCTGAAGTTGTTTCGCTGTGATATCCCAATTATGGTGTAAATGACTTTAGGTTTCATTTTTTAAATATGGGGAATCTTACAAAAATTTTTGATTTTAATTTTTTAATTGCAGGAGTGGTTGTTTCTTTGATTTTGGCATTTTTAGGAATGAATCAAATGCTCATTCAAAAAAATGTTAAAAATAATGAGCTTCAGGTAGAAATTTATAAAACCGGGTCTGGTTTTGGGTATAGAATTCTTTCAGAAGAAGATATTATAGTTCAGCAGGATTTTATACCTGCTATAGAGAACAACCAACCTTTTTGTGACCGGGAAGATGCTGATCGGATAGCATCTTATGTATTACAGAAGATGCAACAGGGATCAAATCCTGCGATCTCTCTTTCGGAATTAAGAGAATTGGAAATTTCATTTAATTGTGCTGAATAAAAAAATGTTCAAAATTTTTCAATGGCATAGGGGGAAAATAATTCTTCTGCATCTACTAATATGGCTTGGTTTAGGTGTCATAAATTACCTGCCTGATTATCTCATCCTGGGCACCTACACCTATGGATTCCCTTTAACATACATAGGATATGTGGTGTTGTTTTATTTTAATTATTTAGTTCTTGTCCCCCAGCTTTTGTTAAAACTACGCATTTTCTATTATGTAGTTTCTGCTGTTTTACTTCTCACACTGTCTGTCATGTTTGGTTATATTATGGAACCACTGACTTCGCCGCTTTATGTCTTAAGGGAATCTTTTTCGAATCTGGAAATTTCTCCCTTATTCAGGACGTTCAGCATAATGAGAATCATCATAATAAACCTGGCTTTTTTAATTGCAGGGACAATAATTAAGTTATATAAGGAGTGGGTAAAAAACAAAATACGAGAGAAGGAAATTGAACGACAAAAAACACTTTCAGAATTGAAATTTCTGAAAAACCAGTTAAACCCTCACTTCCTGTTTAATTCTCTTAACAGTATTTATTCTCTAGCCCATAAAAAAAGTCCTGAGGCTCCAGAGGCAATTATAGCCCTTTCAGAATTAATGAGATATATGCTGTATGAGACCAATCACCATACGGTATCACTTGAAAAAGAATTGAATCACATTCGTAGATTTGTTCAGTTGCAACGTTTACGACTAAAAAATACCAGCGGTATTAATCTTGAAATTACAGGAAAAGTTACTGCCCAAAAGATCAAACCACTTATTCTAATATCTTTTATTGAAAATGCCTTTAAACACGGGATAAACGAAAAGGGGAATTCTATTGTCGTTATTAAAATTCATGTAAATGAAAATCACTTGGTCTTTTTCTGTTCAAATTTTTTGAAGAGCCAACCAAACCAAAATAAATTTTCTGGGATTGGCATAAAAAATAGCAAGATGCGATTAAACCTTTTATACCCCGATGCCCATACTTTTGAGGTGAAAGAAGAAGGAGGTAATTTTATTGTAAATTTAACACTCAAATTAGATCAATAATGACTGTAGTAATTATAGATGATGAGCCTTTAGCTATTGAAGTCATTGAATCTTACATCCTTCAGGTTAATGGGCTGGAACTTTTAGCAACATGTACTAACCCTCTGGATGCCATTAATGTTTTAAACAAAAATAAGGTGGATCTGATATTTCTGGATATAGAGATGCCAAACCTTAATGGATTGGATCTGGTAAGAAATATTGAAAATTTACCACAAATTATTATAACCACTGCTTATTCTCAATATGCTTTGGAGGGATTCGAATTAAACGTGACTGATTATTTAATAAAACCTGTTCCTTTTCATCGGTTTTTAAAAGCTGTTGCCCGGGCTAAAAAAAATCATGAACTGGAAATAGGTTCAAGAAAGGGGACCGAAAATGAGACCGACGATCCTCAACCTGATTTCATATTCATAAAAGCGGAATATGACAGAATGAGAGTAAACCTGAATGAGTTGGCATACATTGAAGGATTAAAGGATTATTTGAAATTTCACCTGAAACCATCTGGGAAGGTCCTATTGACCTTGTCAAGTTTTAAAGAAATATTAGAAAAACTTCCATCCTCCAAATTTTTTAGGGTTCATCGATCTTTCGTTGTTAATATCGATTTTATAACAGCGATTCAGAAAACAAAAATCCAGGTTGGAGATGTGAGGATCCCTATAGGAGAAAAATACAAAAAGGAAGTATATAAGCGTTTGAACCTATAAGATTATCTCGAAGAAACTTTTGGATATAGTAAATTCAGAGTTTTTCAGATTGTGATTCCAGCATTAGCCCTTCTTTCAGATAAGTATTTATCAGCACCCCTCCTAAAATATCAAACCTCCTATCGATATATAAAATGGATAATGTGTTTAAGTATAGGTAAGGTAAATACTCTGTAAATTAATGAAAATTTCTAAAAATCGGAACCTCCTAAAAACTCTCCTGGCTTTATAAAGTCAATCCAGAAAGACTCTTTCGCTAATCATTGGTTGGTAGAAAAAAGATAGCTAGGAGAGAAAACAAGGTTAATCATTCCAGTATGATAATAGTTTTGCCTTCTATGTAGGATCTGAGTTATTTATCTTGTGTTCAACAGCATTAGAGAAATAACGGGCTAAATCGCGGAATTTGATATATTTCTGTTCTATTTTCTATAAAAACCAACGGCATTTTCTAAGGATCGTTTTTACGGATATTTATACCTTAAAATGGTAAGCGTAAGTGATTTATTAGTTTTTTTAGGTACTGAGATTTATTTCTTACTTTTTTTTTGCCTGTTTTCACGCTATCTTAATGGTGCAAAGTAGAAGCATCGAATTCATAATCTTTAAAACTTACTCTAAATAGCAAGCGATATAATACCGGAACAAGTAAAAGAATCAGTACAGTGGCAAAAAACAACCCGAATATAATTGCCAAAGCCAGGGGTTCCCACAACAGCCCTCCACTTATCAATAGGGGAATCATCCCCAATGATGTGGTCAGTGTAGTAAGGAGTACAGGTCTGAATTTGTGATTGGCAGCTCGCATAATAGCATCCTGCCAGGTGATATCTGGTCCCTCTTCTTTCTCTACATCAATACGGTCAAGCAGAACTATGGAGTCATTGATCAGGATCCCTGCTAAGGCAATCACTCCAAGAATTCCGAAAAAGCTAACGAAAGATTGTCCTATATACCAGCCAATGACTACACCTATCATACCTAGTGGAATGGTGGCAATGATAATCCCTGCTTTTCTTATAGAATTAAACTGCAAAACCAGTAAAAATATAATAAGCCCGAAGGAAATGGGTAACCACTGAAAGATAGCCCCCAGGTTTTCGTTGGTATCCTCATCTTCGCCTCCAAAGGAGTAACTGTATTTTCCGTCCCATATTTTGTTTTGTTCTTCCAGCCAGGGGGTAAGGTCCGTGAAAATATCCTTGGCTGTATATCCGGGTTTCAGATAACCTCCTACAGTTATAGTTCTGTTTAACTCTCTCCTGTTTACCTTGGCAAATTGCCAATCCAGAATTACGTCTGCTATTTGGCCAAGGGTGACATTCAGATTGGTTTGAGGGGAATAGACATTTAGGGAATTTACGTATTCAATGGAATGTTCTAGTTCCGTAGTGGGTTCTTTCAAAATTATGGGTATACTTTTAGTACCTTCCCTAAAGCTTCCCACAGAAAAACCAGATAAACCGGTAGATAAAGCAGTAGCAATATCTGCATTGGTGAGACCTACGCGTTTGGCTTTTGTCTCATCTATCTGGACAATTAATTTTTTAATTTTTGGTCCCCAATCATCAGTAACATTCTTAACTCCTTTAACGGTATACATTTGCTGTTTTAACTGTTCCGCGATTTTTGCTAAGCCTTCCATGTCTTTCCCTGAGATATATATTTCCACAGGAGTGCCTGCTGCTCCGGCTCCACTTAGCCTGTTCACCCTTATATCTGCTTCAGGCAAATTGGTATAACAGAATTGATCCAGCTTTTCTATGATGTATTCATTATCTGTATCTCCGGTGGTGTTTAGAAGCATGTGTGCATAATTGGAGTTTGGTTCATCCTTCATAAAGCCCAGGTCATAGGCTTCAGGACCTTCTCCGATGTAGGACGAGAAGTCAAGCACACCTCGTTCGTTTCCGGCATTCGTTACCAACAAGGAATCTTTTATATATTCTTCTACTACCGCTACCGTTTTTTCGGTTAATTCAATTTTGGTGCCGGTAGGCAGTTTTATATCTACGGTAACCAAATTCCTGTCACTATCTGGTACCAGTTTGAAAGGAAGAAATGGCAAGGCAATAAGAGATATAACAAAAAGGGATAGTACAACCCCAGTAACGAGCAAAGGGTTTTTCAGTGCTTTTACCAGTACCTTGTTGTACCAAAGGTTTAACTTTTCCATACCTCTATCCAGCCGGCTCTGTTTTTGGTGATGTGACTTTTGTTTTACTTTTACAATCGCGAGGGCCAGTAAGGGAACAAAAGTGAATACTAAGAACCAGGAACTTAGTAAAGCAATGGTTACGACATAGAACAGCGGAGAGGCCATTTCTCCCATTGGCGTTTGTGCCAATGCAAATGAAAGGAACGCACTTGAAGTGGTAAGGGAAGAAATAAGCAGCGGGATCATCAGTAATTTGCATGCGGCAATGGATGCATCACGCACACTTTGACCAGATCCAGTGCGGGTTAAAATGGACTCTGCCATAACAATCCCATTATCAACCAACAAGCCCAATGAGATAATCAAAGCCGCCAATGATACTTTATTTAACCCGATATCCAGTACATACATGAAAAAGAAGCTAAAAAGCACTACCATGGGAATAAGTGCTGCCACCAACGAACCGGTCCTAAAGCCTAAGAAAAGTAACATGACTGTAAGTACAATTACGATACTCTGGATTAATGACACCAAGAAATCATTGACCTGCTTGGAAACAATCTGGTCTTGTGATGCAACCCTTACGAGTTCTATTCCAATGGGGAGTTCGGTATTGATTTTTTGAATCAATTGACTCACATCATCTCCTAGGTTTACAATATTAGCTCCATCCCTTAACGAGATATATAAAGCGATAGCCTGCTCACCATTTACCTTTACAATTTTCTCTCTGGGAGCAACATAGTCGCTATATACATTAGCGATGTCTCCAAGGAGTAGAGAAGCTCCATTTGATACCGGGATCAGGGTATTCTTAACATCGTCTATGGTCTCGAAGTTTCCTGTAGGTTCAATTAAAATTCGTCGTTTACCCAAAACCAATTCGCCACCTGAATACAAGATATTGGTACTTGCAATAATATTTTTGAGTTGTTTTGCGGTCAGCCCGTATCGGGATAATTGCTGGTCGTCCATTTCTATGTAAACCCGTTCTTCCTGTATTCCTCCATATTTGACTTTTTCAACATCGGGTAGTTGTAACAACTCATCTCTTATATCTCTGGCATGTTCCTCTACAATATTTTGCTCAACACCATCACTTGTGACACCAAGAATAACCCCGAAAACAGTTCCTATATCCTTATCTTTCACCATCGGGCCAAAGGTTCCTTGTGGAAGTAAGGGTTTTATATCATCCATTTTTTGCCGGAGTTCATCCCAGACGTCTCTTAAATTTTCATTAGAGATTTCATTCTCCAATTCGATCGTAATGACCGACAAACCTGAGCGTGATTCACTTTCAATTGATTTTACTTCTACCATCTCTCTAATGGACTCTTCCAAAGGGTCAGTAACCAGTTCTTCTACTCTCAAAGGGCTTGCTCCAGGAAATTGTGTAATTACGGTTGCCATTCGAATCGTGTAAGGTGGCATACTGTCCTGGGACAAATCGAAGTAGTTCTTTACGCCCATTGCAGCAATGATAATCAAGGCAATGATGTAGATACGGCTATTATTGAGGGTGTTTTTGGTAAGGTTCATTGACAAAAATTAATTATTTGCTGCTTCCTGAATTTTCACAGTCATACCATCATACAAAAACCGGGTGCCTGCAGTTATTACTAATTCATCGTTTTTCAATCCTTCTGTGATGATGTATCCATTCTTAGTTATGGTACCTACTTCAACCGAGCGCCTTCTAGCAATAAACAGGTCGTTCTCTTCCTCATCCAATACATATACGAAATGCCCATCAACATCTTTAGATACAGCATCGGTATCTATTATTATCAAGTGGTCAGGATCAGAGGCTTGTTCTAAAGGAATCTTTACTTTTGCAGACATCCCGGGTTTAATTCCAGTGGTATGGTCTTTAAAAGATACCTTAATTGGATAACCTGTATTTGTAGGGGTCTTGGGAGTTATTTCAATAATTTCTCCTGCGGTAGTTTTATTCAAGGAACTTAGTTCTATTGTAACTTCTTTACCATGTTTGATCCGGTCAATCCACAATTCCGGAACTACACTTTTTACTACCAAATCATCTTGAGAAGACAATACCATGACCGGAATTCCCGCACCTACCATTTCATTTTCTTCCATTAACACTTGAGATACCGTTCCATTGGAAGGAGCATATAGCCGGGTGTAGTCCAGTTGATTTTGGGAAGCACTAACCTGGGCATTTGAGGCTTGTATCTGAGACAAGGCAGCCTTGTTTTGGGCTTTGGCGGTATTCAACGCAGCCTTAGCGCTTTCATATTGTGATTTAGCATTCTCATATTCAGCTAATGAAACATGGTTGTTTAAGTACAATTTCTCTGTTCGTAAATAATTTGATTTGCTAGAGGCCAAGGTGGATTTAGCTTTTTCCACCTGGGCTTCTGCCGCTTTTTGATTAGCGATAGAACCTTCTTTTCCTGCAATTGCCTGCCGGACTTGCACCTGATAATCACGGTTATCAATGACAGCAAGTAAACTTTCTTTGTCTACTTTTTGTCCCTCTTTCACCAAAATATCAGAAATAACACCTCCCGATTTAAAGCTTAGCTTAGCTTCCTGGTTAAAAGCCACAATACCCGGAAGTATGGTTTCCTGCGTGGTAGCGTGGGCATCGGCTCGTTGATAGAAAACAGTACGTATGGTTTCTGGATCTTTGGCATCTTTCTTACAGGCGGAAGCAAGAAAAAGAGGAGCAATAAGACACCCGATCACATAAAGTTTAATAGTATTCATATTTTTTCAAGCTTTATTTTGAGGTGAATAAAAATTGTTGAAGTCTATTTTGGTAATCCAATTGATCTTCATCTGATTCCAAAAGTTGTATTTTACCTGTAAACCGCTCCAGCAGAACATAATCCAGGATCATTTTATACTGGGTTTGCAATACCAGTAATTCTGCATTAAATTTCGCAGCCTGTGCATCCAGGAGTTGGGTAATAGATATAAATCCCTGTTGGTAGGATTCATTTGCCTGCACAAAATTGGCGGAAGCCGCGGTAGCTGCATTTTTGGCATGTTGATGAGATCTATAGGACCAATTAAATTGCTGAATCTGGGAACGGATATTTCTTTCTAAAGTGTTCTCGACTTCTTGTTTTGAATATTCAAGATCTTGTAAATCCAACTGAGCCAGTTCAAAGCTGGTTTTGCGTTTTCTGTTGTCCAGTATCGGAAATTCAATCCCTATACCGGCATTCCAGGTGAGGTCTTGCGGTGGTGGTGGTACGGAGAAGTTTGGATTTGTTTGAAGACCTTCTAAGACAAAGATATCATTAGCAGATGCAAAACCTACCAGGCGAGGGAGGATAAACTCTCTCTTTGCCGATTTGATCCGGCGTGAAATGACTTTATCTGTTAAACGTAATTGCTGAAGTTCCGGGGCATCTCTACGCATTTCATTCAGGTAGAAACCAGCAAGTGTCTCTAATAAAAATTCATCTTCAAGATAAGGAGCCAACAACGTCTCCGGAAATTTGAAAACAGATTTGATATCAATGCTCTCCGGGAGGTCATAGGAAGTAGCGATAGGTTGGTTCAGACCTTCATTCAAGAGGTACAGAGCTTTTTTATAATTAGCCTGTGCTGTGTTCAATTGGATATGTCCGAGATTGAGTTCACTCAACCAGCGATTGACGTCAGATTGTTTGCTTGCACCCAGTCTTTCTTTGTTTTTGGCAGTTGCTAAATTTTGTTTGATCAGATTTAAATTTTCATTTTGCAAGTCGAGATCGGCCTTGGCTAACAATAGAGAAACATAATTCTGGGTAATGTTTACTACAGCGTCCAAGATAGATTGTTTATGTTTTTCCTCTAAATTTTCATTCAGTAGTTTCTTTATGGCAAGATTGGCAAAGAGAGGTTCGGAGAACAGAACCTGCTGAAAATTCAAGCTTCCACTAAAGGTCATTTCTCCTTTCTGCCCTAAAGAAGCGGCGACCAGGTTATCACTTAACCATACGTTACTGGCAGAAGCATTGACTTCAGGCCTCAATAGGGCTTTGGCTTGTTTTATCTCCTGCAAGGACTTATCAACGGTCACCTCAGATTTTTTTAGAGAAAGCTTCTCCTGGATTCCCATAGCGAGGGCTCTTTCTATCGTAAGCGTTTCACTGGTGGGGGAGGATGCTGTGTTGATGAGGATAGATTGCTCCAGATATTCCCATTCGGGCAGTTTGCCAATTTGCCGGACACCTTCCATGTTTATAATTAACTGGAAGGGTGTAACTTTTTTAATAATAGGGATTTCAGCCGCATTCGTTCCTTCAAAAATATGGCGGGAATCAAGAGCTACCTTTCTTATGGAGGGTTCCATAAGTTTTTCTTCAAAGATACTTGCTGTCCATCCCTTATTGAAAAATGGATCACCGATTGAAAAAGAAGGTATACCCATTTCATTAGCCTGATGAATAAAGTTGTTTACTAATAAGGTATCTTTAAACGCCGTAGGTATGATAAGAAGTCCTTGAATTGAGTCTGGTATTTTCGTGTGGCTAGGCAAAAGAGGAGTAAGCCTTGGAGTTTCTTTATTGTGCAATTTCTCTTCACCCAAAAGGAACTCCGGTGCACCCAGCACGCCTATCTCAGTAATATTAAACATGTCGGAAAAAAGACCTGCCACGTCCTCAAAAGACTGATATGGAGAGGTGAAAGTATAGTTATTAATACCGGTTTTCGTAACGGAAGTATCTTTCATAACCATCATGGCTATGGAGGGAATGGGATAGTTTCTTTTCTGGTGTAATAAGGCACTACTTTGGAGCCCAATAGCAATAACCAGATCTGCCTCCCCGGAATCAAAAATAGTATGTAAATCCGTTTGGATTCTTTCCGAATCACCATTTCCTGAAAAACTCTGGTAGGCGATGTCATACTGACCAATGAGCAAATTATTTATCTCATTTTTTAGCTGTTGCTCCAAACTGTCTAAATAAGCGGTATGATTATCTTTAACGATAGCAACAGTACGTGTTTGGGCAAATACCATAGTATTACAATAAAGCACGATCGCAATAGTTAGGAAATAGGAGAATTTGGGGATACTCACAGACATATGGGCTAGATTTATATTTAGTTTAAGGAATGAAATACCAACTTTTGAAAGGCCATTTACTTCTTTTACATCTATGGCAGTTTCGGTTGAGATAGAACAAGACACATTGAAGAGAAGTGTTTTTGGTAAGACTTTTTATAGTGAATCCTTTCCAGCTGGCTACTAAATGATTTTCAGACTGCTTTGAATTATTTATAAGTAGGGGGGGTAAAAAGTTTATCATATGGCACACTGTAAGTGAATATTCCACCTTGCTAATATAATATGTTAATTCGATGATAATCAGTGTTTGTAAGCTGGTAGAGACTATATTATCCATCAAGCACAAAAGTATTTTTATGGAAACCATCAGGACAATATACTACTTTAAAAATTCTGTTGTTTAAGATATTCTGAAAGGGCATAAGGAATGATGATGAGAAAAAATTAATTACTCTTGGTTGTACTAAGGTAAGCGTTTCAAATAATTGATCTAAAGTTCCATTTATTTTGGAATTAGTTGAAAAATTTTATCTTTTACTTTATTTTTTATGTGCCAATAACTCTTTGGTTAATTCAGATAAAGACATTGATGCACAGGCAATAAGTTCATCGGCAGCACCATAATAAATGTATAGGGTATCTTCAAAAACCACTGCACCCGTCGGAAAACAAACATTATTCACCTCGCCTGTCAATTCCCATTGATATTCAGGTTTAAACAAGGGATAAGGTAGTCTTGCAATTTCTTTTTGGGGATTTTCCAAATCGAGTAGTGCCGCACAAGCTGAATAAACGTTACCTTTTGGACTGTTTTTCACCCCGTGGTATATCAACAACCATCCAAAATCTGTTTCAATTGGTGGGCAACCGCCGCCTATATAGCTTAGTTCGTGATCATATTTTGGCAAAAACAATACAGCTTCATGAACCTGAAGAAAGTAATTTTGCCAAAAAGTAGGGGTTAAGCCTTGTAAGGGGTCTGCTGTTGCAACAAATTGGACTTTACCTCGTATACGGTGCATGAAATAATATTTTCCATCAATTTTTCTTGGAAAGAAGATTATATTTTTATCCCAAACAAGCATTTTAACTCCATCTTTTTGATGGATTCCTTCTTCTATACGGTAGCCATAACGCTTGAAATCGACTAACGGATTTGCTTTAACTAATTTGATAAACTCTCCATGGGTAAACTGCGGAGCTAGAATTCCTCTTTTTTCAAAATGGATTAAATCTTTGGAGGTTGCCAAACATCCCAAAGCATTTATGCCATCGAAAGCGGTATAGGTTAAATAATATAAATCTTCAATTTTCACAAGTCTTGGGTCTTCAATTCCTTGGCATTCATAATCAAATTCTGGAACTAAAATGGGTTTGTCAAGTCTTATTTCCATCTGTAATGGCCCATTTAATTTACAATAACCAATACTGGAATAATTCCCTTCGCTTACCGCTCTATAAAATAAGTGCACAAATTCACCTTCTCTAATAGCTGCGGGATTTAAAACACCGCTATTTTCAAAATCCAATGCCGTTTTTTCTAAAATAATCCCCTCTTTTTTGACATTTAACATACTTGATTGTTTATTAAATTGACCAAAGTATAGCCAATCTTACTATTGTTGTATTTAAATTTTTGTTGTATTTCATTGATCTATTCAAGGAATTACAGATAAATAACTTTAATGTTTATCGTTAGGTTTTTGTTTACTCCTTAAATTGCTTTGGAAAATGTTGGTTGATTCAACCTTTCGATGGATTCATAATTTCAGAATCAGATACCTTTGCTTTGAATTGGCAACATATATTCTTTATCTATTTTTTAATATGTCTTGAAGTTTGGACCCATAAAATCGGGTTTTTCTTATCAAATGTTTTAAAGCCTGATCCTTTGGGCATTACCATTCTGACTATTTCGACTAAATACTGATTGGGTTTAGTAGGGCAGCTTGCAGGTCCCAATCAGGTATACTCTTTTTGGGGAGAAAGAGGCCGCTCATCAAAATGAAAATGACAACAAAGAACCAGGCATTAAACATAGCTTGCTATTGGGTATCTGTATATTTAGAAATACCCAACATTACCAGAAGGTAAATACTAATAAATAAGTAATTGAGAGGAATACTTCCGATAATACATTAAAATACGATCTTCTGTTTTTTCGTCTCTCATTTTTATCCTACTTAACTAAATTGTCTAACCAAATGAATTAACCAACTGGTTGGTAAATATAATATATTTTTTTAAATAAAGAAAGGATGTTTTATAAAATCTGGGTAGTGCTCATTTTCCTTACACATCCTTTGATTTGCGAGCTCTATATTATTAAGGATGATTATTCTAAGCCCATTAACCTTATCTATCTTAGTCAAATCCATACGAAATTACATCACGACTGCTCCTAAACTGAAAAATAGTAGTGGTATAAAGAAATACTCTTAAATACCTAAAACTTGCCAAAGCAAGGCTAAGTTCTCTGGACTACTCTAGGGCGAATTATTCAGAGACAATAGGTTAATTAAAATAAAGAAACTGTTGTTACCACTAAAAGCAGGTAAACCCATCTATCTTTTGTTGACAAAGGATCTGCTAGTTTTAACACCGTCTTGAATTTAATTAAATATTGTATTATATTTCACTAAGGTCTTTCCTATTATCTTTTCGGGTTTTCTGAAAAATTTCGGTGCTCTTGCAAACTCAATTTAGCCAATATGTTATCCAAACCCATATTCATTGCATTTTCACCTTTGGGGGTTAAAATGATCTTATCATCTACAATATCTATTAAATTGTATTTGAGGAGGTCATTGAACTTTTCTATTAAGGAATCTTCAGCTAAAATGGCTATGGCATCACCATTCTTAATAAGTTCGATAAGTTTTTGAGTTGATCTCATTTATTCTGTTTAATCTTCTGATGATCAAACAACCAAATTCGGAAAGGCATAGGAGAGGAAATATGATCCTAATCATATTTTAGATGATTTTTTATACAATAATCTCATTGCCAGCTGTTCTGTCCTCAACATTACTACTTATCTCAATTGATCTTTAACTGCGAGACTGGCTTTTAAAGTACAAAGCTTTTATGCCCCGATCGACGGTTGCTTATGGAAAAAATACTCAAAAATAGGGACCGCTACATTAGCTGTTTTGACATCGCTTTAATCAGCGGATTCTGGCGATAGGGTGAAACCAATCACTTTTATTGGATACGTACTTTCTTTTTAGTCTTTATGAATCTCCGAACAGTAGGAGAAGATATATACCACAATATAAAACCACTTAAAACCGTGA
>NZ_FOVL01000041.1 GCF_900115145.1 Salegentibacter flavus
CTAATCCCCATATATAATTAACCAGCAAAGAACCGGTTTAGTCAACAGTGCGTTCATGTTCGGCCGTACCGGCCACACGAACGCTTAGTTATTGTACACAGTATTTTTTACTCAAAATCATCTGGATCAAAAACTTCGAGATTGGCTAATTCGGCTTTGTTTTGGAAATTTATATCCGAAGAAACAAAAATTAATCGTTGAGATGGATTTTTAGTTTGAAGTTCTAAAGCATTGGCAATTATTCTATCATCATTGTTTCTTGAATCCAACCAGTTCAATGTATAGGAAAAGTCAGGCTCGGTAGCGACCATTTTTAATAAAATTGATTTATTGACGGTAACTCCTTTCAGAACATTTCCTTGTTTTCTATACCCTTTGAGCCTCTTAATTACCGATTTTACCTTTTTACGAAAATCTTCATTTCTATGGGTTAGTTTCAATTTATCTAACTCCGACAAAACTGTTGGTAAGATTACCATTGTAAAATCTGTCGTATTAGCCACTTTTTGGTAGACAGTCGGATCGGGATACTGGATTAGAGCATTAGTGTCCGGAACTATTATTAAGCCATTTTCTTCTCTCCTGAGAAGCTCCAAATATTCTTTTATGATCGTGGTATTTTTACGTAGGACTGCTTTACCACTTTCAATTGAAGTCGGTGCCCGATTTTGTTCTATGAGATTCTTAATTTCTAAATTAGCCTCATTTATCTTTTGTTCTATGTCAGGTGTGGCTTTCGTTAAAAGTAATTCAAAATTTTGGTAAAAGTTATCGTAAGCTTCTTTGCAAAGAATCTGTCCTTTCTCATCCTTTTTTGTCCAATGATGAAAGTCAAACCCTACTAAGTAAAATCCTCCATTATAATTTTCATTTGGATCAGTATAAAGTATGGCTGACTTATCAAACATAGTATCTACTTGTGGTTCTAATTCCTCAATTTGATTGATAAGTTTGTCGATGTAGGTCATTCTTTAAAATATTGTGTACAACGTCTCGTATAAAAACTGTGCGAGTTGGTGAGCGTGATTGTCCGCAGGACAAGCCGCTAAGCTAGCGAGCAGGATGTTTCGATCTAAGACTGGTTTGAGCATTGTTTTTATATATTGTTGCCTAGCGTTGCGACACGTGCGAGTAAAAAATGTCCTTATTTCCTTCGCCGTGGCACTAGCAGTCCTCTAGATTGATTAGGTATGGTCAAAATAATATTGAAATAATAAAATTAATCCAAGTATGATGAGAGTCAGTTCTCCAAGTAGGATTTTTATATTGTTTGCTTGAACAAAATCTGTTTTTTCTCTTTTAAAGAAATCTTTTAAGGTCCTGATTCCGAGAAATAGGCCGGCAGAAATCAATATTAGTCCGAATAATAAATTCACAGTGGTTTTATAGAGGTTTTAGTTTTCATTTCTGTTAGACTTGATTTTGTCCGAGCAATGCTTGGCAACGTCTCGTATAAAAACTGTGCGAGCTGGCGGGCGTGATTGTCCGCAGGACAATCCGCTGAGCAAGTGAGCACAGACTTTCGATTAGAGACAGATTTAAGCATTGTTTTTATTTGTTGTTGGCGGTAGTTTATTTAATCAGATGCGCTAAGGCTTGAATCTTTTATTTTTTGGATAACCGTGATAATAATTCACTTCAATTAAAAAGGCTCTTGCCTCATTTGGTTTTTGGTAATCCGTCCATCCCAGAGAATCTAAAATTGTACTCCCTTTTGATAAAATAATGGAGTCCGTTGCAGATATCTTTTTAAAACTTTTGCGATTATAATTATCTGGTAGTCGGTCAAAATACAGGGTGTAAATAAGTTCTTTATGCTCACTTGTCTGCTTCACAATCTTGTCTGGGTAAAAACTATAGTAAAGTGAATTATCCACAGTTGCTAAAAGTCTTTTTTCATACCGACTCTCTTTTAGGTCCGTTTCAATATAAAATTTTGCCATACCCTGGTCCGACATTTCCCTGTCAACCATAGTCCGATTTGTTCCACACGAAACTATTAGTCCGATAAAAGAAATTGATAACAAGAAGATATGGTGTTTTTTCATTTAAGGTTTTTTGGAATTACCGCCAACGTCCCGTATAAAAACAGTGCAAGCTGGCGAGCTTGATTGTCCGCAGGACAATCAGGCGTTGCAAGCGAGCACGGACTTTCGATTTGAGACAGGTTTAAGCATTGTTTTTATACGTTGTTGTACACCGTTTAGTTCAGAACATTATTTGCTCTATCGATATATTCTCCAATGTAATAACTGGGGATTCCCTTTTCGAATCCATCTCTAAAAATTCCTATTCCGTTAGTCATTTCATTATTAACTGATTCTTGAATTTCTTGAGCTGCTTTTATTACTTCGAATAAAGTTAAATTTACTTCGCTTTCAATCTGTACGCTTTTCTTCAATCCTCCTTTAGGTCCAAAAGGGATCAGAAATAATCTATTAATATTTAGACTCTCAGAACTTAGTTCTTTTTCAACATTTTCTAAATTTTCACCTTTCAGATTGTTCCAACTATAATCTCTATATCTTCCAAATCTAATAGGTAAATCTGGTCGGAATATTTCGTATTCTTTTTCATTCAGGTCTTGACTTTTTATAAAAGAAGATTTCTTTTTGAAGAAGTCAGTTGATATTCTATAGAAAGAGGATTTTCTTCGAAGGTTGTCTGAAAACATCCATTTTCCTTCTTCCCATTGTGAGTCATAAAGGACCTCGTAATCATCAAAGCCAATGATTTTGATCGGCAAATCATCAAAATCCGTTTGATAAAGTCCGCCTAATTCTAATTTCATTTTGTTTTTAGTTAATGGTGTACAACGTCTCGTATAAAAACTGTGCGAGCTGGCGAGCGTGATTGTCCGCAGGACAATCCGCTGAGCAAGCGAGCAATAAGTTTCGATTCAAGACTGGATTAAGCATTGTTTTTATATGTTGTTGGCAAAAGTCATTTTCTTTATTTCCAATCTTTTAACCAACTGGTAACAAGTTGACGGTTTAAAAAGAGGTCTAAATGAAACTTCTGAAAACTATAAATCTCAAAAGCACTTCAATGATAAGGAATAAACCTCCCAGCAAAACAAAAGGTCTAAAGCGCTCTTCAAAGTTGGTAAAAGTAAATTCTTCTATCTCGGTTTTTTCCAAACTGTCAATTTCCTCGTATATTTTCCCAAGTTTTACATTATCTGTAGCTCTGTAGTATTTACCTCCAGTGGTTTGCGCAATCTCCCTTAAAAGACCTTCATCAATCTCAACACGGGTCATACTATATTGAAACTGCCCATTTGGAAGGGGAGAAACTGGGGAAAGCGCCATTCCATTGCTCCCTAGGCCAATTGTATAGGTTTTAATGTCATATTCCAGGGCTAATTCACTTGCTATTTTAGGATCTATAAAGCCGGAGTTGTTCACGCCATCAGTAAGGAGTATGATTACTTTGCTTTTAGCGTTGCTCTCCTTCAACCTGTTCACTGAGGTAGCAAGCCCCATTCCAATGGCGGTTCCCTGTTCCAGTACTGTATTATATTCGAGCTCCTCCAGCGCACGAAGTACCACTGCTTTATCGCTGGTAACAGGGGTAAGGGTAAAGCTCTCGCCGGCATAAACTACAAGTCCTATCCTGTCTGTTGGTCTTCCTTTTATAAATTCGGCAGCTACTTCTTTTAGCGC
This sequence comes from Salegentibacter flavus, assembly GCF_900115145.1. GTDB lineage: Bacteria > Bacteroidota > Bacteroidia > Flavobacteriales > Flavobacteriaceae > Salegentibacter > Salegentibacter flavus. The sequence continues at coordinate 3,666 of NZ_FOVL01000041.1, forward strand.
ATCCAGACGATTGGGTTTAAGATCCCGGGCCAGCATACTTGCTGAAATATCTATGGCAAGCACTATATCAATTCCCAGCGTAGAAGATGATCTTGTGGTAACAACTGTAGAACGTGGATTAGCCATGGCTATGATAAAAAATGTCAGGGCGAGTATGCGCAACACGAACAAACCGTGCCTTAATGTTGAAAGGATACTACGCTGGGCTTTAAAACCCTTTACACTCGAGATTCGGAGTTCGGCCTGCTGTCTGTTCCTTGTTAAGAAATACCTGACCCCGACTATTGGTAGTAAAACTAGCAGCCAGAAAAATCCCGGATCTTCAAATATTAAATTATCAAACATAAATTTACTGTTTTATGAAATTCAACGAGATTATCTTTCTGGTGAGTATTCAAGTTCAAACATGTAAGGCATCTTGGCTCCATTTTTTACAGCCGAACATTCCAAAGATATTGCACCAATTTGTTTCCGATATTCGTTTATGGAGTCCAAGTTGCTTGTTTTGAAAGGCATAAAATAAGTATTATACATTTCGTCCCTTTCAAGAAAATAGCCATATTTCTGAATCCTTCCTTTTTCGAGTACTAACTCTTGGTCGATCATCATACCTAATATGTCTGGATTTATTGCTCCTTTGTTGACCTCCTCTATTAGCTTTGGAAATATTTTATGTCTATCCTCATATGACATATGCATTAATAAAATATTCGCTTTATCTGTTCCTATTTTATTGAGACCTGGAAAACCATGTTTTGCTATAATTGATTTCAGTTTAGCTTCATTTTGTTCATCAATTATCAATTGCAGATTTTTTATTGAGTCAATTTTTGACTCTAGTATGTCTTTAGCCATTAATCTATAATATTGATCTTTAAAAACCATGGAATCAATTACTGTCCGAAGATCTGAGTTCATTTTGCTATTTCTTTTTGCTTTTAACGAATCAAACTCAGGTTTAGAAATGATTCGCCCATCAATATTGTGGGGGGAAAGAATAGGATCTTGGACTATATCCTTCCAATTTAACTCGCCATATAAAATTGAATAATGCAAAAATTTCTGGCCCTTCTCATAAAGTCCGGAATGAACTAAAGCTTTAGCATATAAATAATGGTCATTTCTATAATCCGAAACATTGCAGCCCTGGATTCTTAATTCAAAAGCTTTCTTATAATTGTCGATGCTAGTTTTGTAATCTTCTAACAAATATGAACAGTAACCTTCATTCGCGTAGGTATAAAAATCAAAGCATCCCCTCCTTTTTTTATTATTTAATTCTGAATTAGCACAATTAGGTGGTATCAATAAAATAAAAGAGAGAATAATTAGTGGAGAAAAATACATACTAGAATTTTATTAATTATTTTATTTGTTATTATTGGATTTTTGCCAACGTCTCGTATAAAAACTGTGCGAGCTGGCCAGCTTGATTGTCCGCAGGACAATCAGGCGTTGCAAGCAAGCACAGACTTTCGAATTGAGACAGGTTTGAGCATTTTTTTTATACGTTGTTGAACTAAACCTAAAGGTAGCTTCAAGAGATCGCTAAATCACTATTCACTACCTTTAAGTATCTCTAATTATAATATTTAAAGTTATGAAAA
>NZ_FOVL01000021.1 GCF_900115145.1 Salegentibacter flavus
ATATGATTTTCCACTATGAGCATCAAGCGCAACGATTAGGTCTCGGAGGCTTTCTCGATTAGTCAGCTGACCGAATAGCATACAGAGTAGTTGGTTCCAGCAAGTAAAATGTTTCACATACCTGTTTCCATCATGCTTTTTGACAAACCCATCAAAAACCCGTTGGGGTAAATATCCCGTCAATTGGGAGAAAACGTATTTTCCTTGATTCATGGCCGCCAAATTTTAGAGGCTAAACCTAATCAATTCAAATCGTCACGCGCCTATTAGGCTTGTAAAGTATAGATTATCAGTAATTTCAAAGAACAATTAAAAATTTTTAATGGACACTAATGGGGAAATTTCAGAAGTCAAAACTAATGGTTTTTAAGGAGAGTTAATACTTGTGAGTTTCTGTTTTATTGCTCTTCAGAGGCAGATTCTTCAGAATTAATTTCATTTCTTACCACCAGAGAACAAAAAAAGCTTCGAATACAGTTTCAGAACGTTTCATCCAGATAAGTGGAGATTTTTTCTTGTCAAAAGAGGATTGAATCTGTTCTTTAATTTCTGAAAATGATACCCAATCGATTCCGAATTCTGGAGCTACCGGCCAGTCTTGTTTTGGAGGTGCATAATATTTAAAATTATTGTAGTTAATAGAATCAAATTCTTTGAAGGATAAATAGTAACCGGCAATACACTCCTTATTGAGTTTGGGGAATTTGTGTTGCTGAAATCTGCTGGGAAGGAACAGCTTAGCCTTAAAATAAGTCTGCTGAATAAGATCTTCGGGAGTAAGTTCCAGGGTTTTTAAAAAATCCATTGTTTCCGGTTCATTAAGCAGGGGAAACTGTTTCTGCTTTAGTTTTTCCATCTTCTGTAAAAATGAATCTTTCCTGTTAGGACCAATCCAACGGGCTTCTTCCGAAGAAATAGAGGGATCGTAAACATAGAATTTATAAACCAATTCTAAATGAATATTCTGATTGGTATGAAGATCTTTCAGCAAAAAATCCAGTTCGCCCAGGGTTATCTTTTCCCGGCTTATCTGAATGTTATTGGCGAGCAGCTTATAGCGGTTATTGTTTTGTATGAGAAGTTCAAAGAAGCTTTCCATTCGTTTACCGAGAACGAAATTGGAAGCCAGAGACGGTATTTCTTTTTTAGGATCCGGTATTTCCTGGGGCATAGTCTCTCCGGGATCAAATTGTTTTAATCCCAATAATTCTCCGCGCCAAAGCGGTGGGGTATGCAGATATCCCAGAAGTTGCTTTTTAATCCTGTCTTTCATTGCGAATCCCCCTGTTTACTATCGGTACTCAGTAAATATCCAAATGGCTTCATTGCCGGTACGTTGTTAAAAACAACATTCAGGATACCCAATACGGGAATAGCCAGGATCATTCCCATCACTCCCCAAACCATATTGCCCAGGATAATAGCAAGAATTACGAAGAAAGGATGAATATCTACCTTATCGCCCACAATGTATGGCTCCAAGATATAACTTTCAATAAACTGTACGATAGTAAATGTTATAACGATTCCTATGAGTATTCCCGTTTCTCCCTGGGTGAGATATCCAAAGATTACTGCCAGCCCCATCCCGATTATATTTCCTATAAATGGAATTAAGGTTAGAAAGGCGGCCAAAATTGAAATAAGGATGAAGTTATCCACGCCTGAAACTCCCAAACCTATACTGTAAAAAACAGAAAGTAGCGAAATTAGAATGAGCTTCCCTCTTAAGTAATATTGGCCGATGTGCGCAGTTTCAGTGATGATTTCCTTCACTTCTTCCTTTTTCTCATCCGAAAATAGTTTTAGAATAAACTTTTTGAATCTGCTGCGATAATTCAGGAGAAAAAAGATATAGATAAAGGTTAGCAGGTAATTGCTTATAAAGCTCATTACCGAATTAAAGAAATTAAATGCTCTCTTACCTGAATCCATACTGGTGACCATACTTCCTATATCGTTTTCTTCCCGGTATTTATCAAAGTCTTCTTTACTTACAGGAGTATGTTCATAAATATAAGCAGTGAATTGTTCGACTTTGGGTTTCATGGTTTCGGTGATCTTATCCCAATCGTCTACAAAACTTTTTATCTGAAGGGAGATAAGCGCAAAAACTCCAAGGGAAACAATAAAAAGCAGAATGGTGCTTAAAAGGGAGGAGACACTCCTGTTCAAGGTGCCTTTTTCCAATAAATTTCCCAGTGGAATAAGCAATAAAGCGAGAATGATTGCTATGACCAAGGGCCCAAGAAAAGCTTTTGCCTCAACAAGACCATTAAAGAAAAAATAGCTGCCTATAATTATAGCAACAAGGGGAAAGAGGAGTTTTTCGTGAGATTTTATCATGGGTTAGTTAGCTAAGTTGCTAACAAATTAGAAAAACTTTTTGATATTTGGAGCCTTCCCGGAAAGTCTTATAAAAGGCTTAACAGAATATTCCGGACTAACCTCTCCCGGATATGCTTCTTTAAATATCCATGAAAAGCCTTGTAGGAAAGTTTGCCATAAAACCTGGTTTTCTATTTATATTCCTTTATAAAGCCTATATTTTTATTCGTCTTCTCTATGGTGATAATATGATAAGGCTGCATTACCATAGTGGTTGGGTTACCTTGCTGCGGTTTTGTAATGAGGGCTATAATTTCCCCATCTTTTTCCAGCAAAGTGCTTACCGCAATGCTGTGTCCGCCGTTAGGCCTGAATTTGTCTATAACCACCAACAGGATTTCTTCTGAAAAATTAAATTCGGTGCGGCTAAAGTATTTTGTCTGGTCATTAACCGAGTTCAATTGTGCCAGGAGTTCTTCCCAGCTCTCCCGGTCACGAATTACCAATTGCAGTTCGGCAAAACCCTCACCCGTGGTTAAATAATGCCGGGCTATACTTTCAAAATAAATTTCCTCAGCATTGAGATCGTCTTCACTGCAGGAGGAAAAAAATAACAAGGACAATACTATTAATAAGCCCCTGGAGATATTTTCTGTAATAGTTTTCATATTTATAAGATGATTAAAACAGCAGTTGGTTGCGTGAAAAATAGGCAGAAATTTATAAAAACGGCAGAAAGCAGCCAGGAACTCGCATTGATCGCCGTATGTAATAAGTTGCTTAAACAGGCCTTTGCAGTGGTAAAATCGGGTTTGCCCTATGATGAAAATTATGTCTCAAAATTAGGGTAAAATGCCTGGAAGTTAGCTTAGTTCTTTGTTAGGTGCCATTCATACATCTTCTTTTATCAATTCGAAGGCTTTACTAATTTGAAAAACTACCTTCATAGAGTCAATTATTGCCCAAAATATTAGGAAATTTCCAATAAGAATTAGGGTATTAATAACGAATACTTTTGTAATAAATTCGCTTTGAATAAACCAAGTTACGTTAGGAATATCAATTTCTTTGAGGAAAAATATTACAATGACAGCTAAAAATGTATAAAGAGAAAATAAAGAGTTTTCTTTCAATTCATCTACCAATTCTGATAATTTAGATTTGATATTTTGAATTTCTTCTGTGGTAAATATTTCTTCTTGATCTTTATTTTTAGTTAAACGATAAATTGATAAATAAACTGTATTAATGGAGCTTAAAAATATTCCTACAATCGCTATAGATAAACCTACTAGAATTGAAATTGAATTAAATATTAATTTTTCTAAAAGTATCCCAATAGAATTTTGATCCATCGCTAAGTTCAATACGGTTGAGGCTATAATTATTCCAAGCAATATTAGAATCCTATTCATTATCGTTTAATAAATTAATTAATTCGGAGAATCTATCTATTAAATTTCGCAAATTTTCTTTTATTGACTTAGGATTATCTGCATTAAATTCTGTTTCTTTTCTTCTTAAGTGGTTTGCGCTTTTAAACTGCTTTTTTCTTCCATCCTTAATAACACCTAAAGTCCAATTCCCACCACCAGAATCAGCATAATCCCTATACGATTCTAATTCTTCACCATCATATCTTAAATCAGCGCTATCATTCCGAAAATCTACTTTTACTTCGGACATATTATGTTTTTCCTTCAGTATTCTTAGCCATTCATTGGCTTTCTTTGTTCCACCGAAAAGATTTGGAGCATTTAGATCAAATGCAATTTGGTAGAGACCATTTGATTCTTCAATTATTTCCCAAAATGCAAACTTATCCACTAGAAAATCTAATTTGATATCATAACCGTATGTATTCGCATAATTGTTAGTCAGATTATGAAGCACATTTTTCACATTCTCAGGTGAAGCAACAGCAGAATTATGTTCAAATGCTATTATTTGTTTTTTTCGATCAAGAATAAAAAACAATTTTTCCCAATTTTGAATGTCTTCTTCGTTGAATAATTCTTGGTCCAGTTGAATAACGTGAGTATCAGTACTCTTTAAAAGATAGCCTAATATTATATTGTCATTATTATTTTCATTAATAATTCTAGCTGTATAAGAACGGTTGTAATAAACACTTTCTTCTTTCGATATAATTGGATAGACAAATAAATCTTGAGGCTCAAGACCATTTTCTAAGGGAAACAATGTAATCGATGATCTTACTGAAAAGTATCTTATTGCAAAAAATTTCATATTATTTGGTTAGTATAATTGATGCCAACGGTTTTGGTTATGGACAAGTATCGGGAATAGGAACGTGGATTTATTGGCTTAGCTCCAGTTCGTTGAAAGTTTTAAATATTGTCTTTTTAAGTCTGCCCGCCATTTGTGGTAACCGTTATTGGGAACTGTTATTTTGCTCAACATTTGCTTCATTTCCGATTTGAGTTTACTCTTTTCAATAAACTCATTTAATCCATTCTTTATTTGAATCTCAGGCCTATATAAGTCCGTGATTCTATAAATTTTAGAAATTTTTGTTTTTTGATAATCGTGTCCGAAGGTGTTCAAAAATTGGATTGAAATTAAATGAAAACACCTAAGTATATTTAAATTTTTATCATTTTTATCATTTTTATTATTTTCAATATTTGAAAAATAATTTACCACCTCTTTAAATTCAGTATGTTTCCGATTAATAACTGACTGAAATTCATCGAAGTCTAAAACTCTTCCATTAGGATTGAGAACATATTTACTGTAACCAACTAAATCATTTTTGAAAAAGTGGTTAGTATTTTTACTTCTATCATAATTTAATTCTTCCAAGAGGTCTGCATCTGTAAAAATATCTTTAAATGTTTTTACATATTTTAAAAATAAAATGTCCGAGTTATCTGCAATAGTAGTATCTACAGAAATTGTATCCTTCTCAGTTTTTAAAGTCCAATAAAGAAATTTCAAATATCTATATATAAAACTCTTTAGATAATATTGATCATTCTCGTGCCATTGTGGATCTTCTATTTTATGCCAATTTTTATCAACGTGTTGACTAAAGTTCCATAAACGATGATTTAGTTCCTCTATAGAATTTAATAGATGAGTCTTATTTTTAGCAATTTCTTCCTTAAGTTTTTTCTTTTGTTCAAATTGAAATTCCTTTTTTAGCCTATAGTTCAAGGACGTTCTCTCATAAATTACTCGAAATAACCATCCAAGAAAAAATATTACAATAGAAGTTAAACTAGATATAAATATTACTTGTAATTTGATATCTAAGCTATTGAACCATTCATTCATTTAATCTGATTTTTACTTAATAATAGTGCCCAACTTGTTATATCCTCTATTTTTTTCCTCATCAATCCCATCCCAAAAAGGCATAAACCTATTCTTCCAGGATTTTGGTTTATGAAATTGTTGTAATGATCTTAATTAGGTAGGGTACTGCTAATTTAATAAAAATTTCAGAAAATATTAAGAATTGTATAAAGATGTTTGAGGGGGCTTAATCAGGCCGGGGGAGTGGGTTATTGGCAAAAAAAAAAAGAGGAAAACAAGAGCCTGTACTTTCAGATTCCTGTTTTCCTCTTAACAGCTATAGAGCGCCGTCCATAGCTTGATTTATCGTCGATCTTTACCTTTTTCGTCACATCCCCATCGTCATCGGTTTTTATCTTGATCTTCTTGTCGTCGGTTTTCACCTTAATTTTATCATCCTTTACTTTAACCTTTGCATCATCCTCTTCCATGAGTTGTTCCATTTCAGATTTTTCTTCTTCCTGTTCCCGGCAGGAAACAAGGGTAAGGGTAAGGGCCATAAATAAAAGCCCGGTTTTAAACAGATGTTTTATAGTATAGGTGGATAAAAGTAGGTAAATAGCAGAGAGCAGGAGTAATTTCAACCTTCCTTAAAGAAATTGCCGCTTATTGCTCTTTTTTCTTAAGTTCCGCTTTTTCGGTAAATTCTACTAGCTCGATCTCGGGATCGCCATAAACCTCAATTTTTGCGCGGTCTTTGGCAGTGAGTTTCAGCTTTCCGGTCACCTGAACTTCATTTTTTGAACGGCCTTCGGCAGTTACCACTGCATTCTCTGATGTGAGTTTACTACCGTCAAATTTGGTAGAATGCTCGCTACGAAGTTCAAATTCTTTGGTTTCTCCTTCTAATTTAGCTGAAGCTTTTTCATAAAGATCTACCTTAAAGATTGGCGAATAGACCAGAGCCTTAAGGTCACTGGAGTTATTTAACTGAAAATAGGCATTACTTGCAGTTAAGTTCAGTTCAGTTTTACTTTTGTCGTTCATATAAAACTGAAAATCTCTTGCTGTTAAAGTTAGAAAGGCTTTTGCCTTTCCATTTATACGCACTTCGACATCCTGTAAATACAAATCTTCATCGGAATATAATTCTACATTATCGGTGATTAGGATTCGATCCAAAATATCGGGAAAGGTGAGAATTATCTCAAGAGACTTACTGCTTTTTACAGGTTTTCTGGTTTTAATAAATAGGGTGTTATCGACGATATCCGTCTGGATGAGGCTGTGGAGGTTATCATCGGCCTCAACTTCCATATGAGAGCGATTTCCTTTTTTAAGGCCCACCTCAAAATCTCCCTGGATTTCTACGGATGTGAAGTCTTTTAGATTAGTTCGTTCTGTAGTAACATTTCTGCTGCCTTTTACTTTTTGTGAACCACAGGAGTATATCGTACCCAGAACAAGAAATAATAGTAGTAATTTTTTCATTTTAATAAATTGAGGTTACTACAAATATAAGAAAAGCCTCCCGCTTGGGAGGCTAACTTAACATTTGTAAATTTTTGAGTCATCTTGAGGAGCCTTACATTCAGCTGAGATCTCAGTTTGATCGGGTGGGGGATCCGTCGCTACTTCCTGTTGAAAACCAAGTGCGGCCAACAGCATATTGATCAGTATATTTATCAATGTAGTCATTGTTCCTGTTTTTTTGATTATTACGAGATAGTTAGCGTGCCGTCACCAATTTTTATGGTCTGTTTAAACTTAAAGTTTCTGGCCTGGCCGCTATCCTGTTCCATACGGGCATTAAAATCGTCGGCCTCGTCCCATTCGTCGCTGCTTTCTATAGTGTCCTCAGTATCATCTTCCGGAAAAACATCATCGGTATCATCAAATTCAGTCGATGGACAATCAAGACAGATGCTACCATCTTCGGTTACTTCTACAAAATGACCTTCTTCACCGCGATTCAGAATATCCCCCCAGTGAAAGGAAGAGATATTATCATCGGCATAAAGCCTGCTTCCTTCCGGTAAATAAAGTGTGAGCCGAACTTGCTGGTCGCGATATTTATTTTCTGAAGGAGTGGTAAAGTAAGAGTCCAACAGCAATTCATTCCCGGAAAAGCTCGTACCGTAGTCAATATTACGGGCACGATCGCGGGCCTCTACATAATCTTTTCCTTCCGCAGAACGAACGATCTCTAACCTGGCTACAGAATCCCGGGAGGATTTTATACTAAGCCTCACATCAGAACTGTACAATACCTTTTGATCATTTTCGTCATATTTGATTTTGAAATCACTTCTTCTGTGAGAGTATGCCGAATAATCGGGGTTATTTCTCATTCTAAGGTATAATGTATCCTGGGGATAGATAGCCAGAGTTTCGGTGTTAACCTGCTCGCCGTCGAAAGCTCGGTGGGTAGCCTGTTGAACGCCAATAGTGATAAGCCCGATTACGGCAAGTAGCCAAAGACCAAGCAATACCAATTTTGCAGTGGTTCCTATGGATTTCAGTCTTTTTACCAGGATCTTCAGTCCGAGGATAAAGAGAAAGAAAAACGGGATCCCTACAGCAAAAAAGCTTAGCAGTGAAAGCACCCAAAGTGGGGCGCCGCTGGTAGCCATTTCAATATAATCGCTCCAGGGCGCATCAAATAATCCAAAAGTACCTACGGTAAATAATCCGATAAATAGGGCTATCAAAGTTGCCCCGGCAACCAGCAGAAGCAGTACTCCTACAAGTTTCACGAAAACATTAATAATAAACCTTAACACATCGCCAAGGGCAGTAGCAGCAGAACCGGCGCCTTCCCTTGCCTTGTTTCCGTATTTATCGTAGTCGATATCCTTTACCTTTCCGGTAACATTATCCAAACCCTCACGGATCTTTTTCTCAATGTTGCTTATCGTAACCTCCTCACCGCGCATCGCCAGTTTATCGGCTGTGGTCTTTGCTTCAGGAACAAAAATCCACAGCGCTAAATAGATAAGAACAAAAGCTCCGCTGGAGAAAATGGTAAGCAGTATCCACAGCAATCTTATCCAGATGGGCTCTATATTAAGGTAATGTCCAAGGCCCGACGAAACCCCTCCTACATAGGAGTGTTCGGTGTCGCGAAAAAGTTGCTTTCCTTTTGAGCCTGTACTGGTCTTGGTTGCGGGTTCGTCTTCAAAGATCTCTTCGTCCAGCATATAATCTTCGGGTTGCCCCATGATGGCGATAACTTCTTCTACCTCTTTTACGCTAATTACCTGCCGATCGTTTTGGATCTTTTCGTTGAAAAGCTCCGCGATTCGGGCTTCAATATCGGCAATGATCTCGTCACTGCCCTGAGTAGTAGTAAAAGAGCGTTTTATAGCATCCAGATAGTGCTGAAGCTTTGCATAGGCGTTTTCATCAATATGAAAGAAAATACCTGCCAGATTTATATTTACGGTCTTATTCATGATTCTTGTTTTTTTGTTTGGTTACAATACTTACTGCGGTTTGTAATTCGTCCCAGGTGGTTGTCAGTTCCTTTAGGAAAAGCCTCCCGGTTTCTGTGAGTCCGTAGTATTTACGCGGTGGTCCACTGCTGGATTCTTCCCACCGGTAGGTAAGGAGGCCCGCGTTCTTTAATCTGGTAAGCAGAGGATAAATGGTACCTTCTACTACCAGCAGTTTTGCGTCTTTAAGGGTTTCCAGGATTTCAGCTACATAGGCATCTTCGTCTTTTAGGACAGAGAGAATGCAGTATTCCAGAACCCCTTTGCGCATTTGCGCTTTGGTGTTTTCAATCTTCATAGCCTTTAGTTTTGAGTGTTGTTAAACTGTTCATTTTCTGATTGATGATTTGATGAATAATTATTATTTGCTCCTAAAAAATTAATGCTAAGCGGGTATTTATAAGTTTTTCCTTCGCTAGCCTTGATGGCGGCTTGCACTACTGCAAAGATCTCCAGTATAAAAAGTCCCAGAAGTAGGGTGAGTACGCCCCCAAGGATTAATCCGAAAGGAAAAAGCCGAGCCAGTTCTCCCAGATTGGGATCATCTTTAAAAGGAAAGTGAGTGCTCTCCAAACTCATTTGCATCCCGGTGAATACCATTCCTGCAATTCCTCCCATAACTAAAACTATAAAGTAAAGGAAGATACTTATCTGAAAGTTGAGAGCTTGTTTCCCGTGGTGGTCTATAAATTTATTTTCTCTCCTTATTAGCCATAATACAAGTGGAAAAATAAAATTCCCCAGTGGAATAAAATACTTGGTAAAGGCCGATAGATGCAACAGACTTGCCAGGGTTCGGTCTTCTTTTTTGATTGCTGAGTTCATAACCTATTAATTTATAATACAAATATATGGTTAAAGAAAGGTATTATGCAAGACATAGTACCTAAATTTAACTTTTAATTAAGAAAAGACAGCTGGGGGTGTAATGTTTATTTGAATATTTTAGGGAGAAAATAAAATGATATGTCTTTTACACCTGGCAAACTTAATGTCTATTTAATGACCAACCTCCCAAGCGCCTGGATAACGGGGGTTCGGGTAAAACAAATAGACGCCGATTCCTGCAAGGTAGGAGTGAAGCACAGTTGGATAAATCAGAACCCCTTCAAGTCTATGTACTTTGCGGTACAGGCTATGGCGGCTGAACTCAGCACTGGTGCCCTGGTTATGCAACAGATAAAAGCCAGTAATAAAATGGTCTCTATGTTAGTGGCCCAAAATAAAGCGGTCTTTACTAAGAAGGCCAAAGGAAAAATTATGTTCACTTCCGTAGACGGTCATCTGGTAAATCAGGCCATAGAAAACACTATCGCTACCGGGCAGGGGCAAACTTTCTGGATGAAATCTACCGGCCTGAACGAGACCGGAGAAGTTGTGTCAGAATTCGATTTTGAATGGACGGTAAAGCTTAAAAGTTAGATTCGGATAACAACCAAAAGTCATAAATAATGAATGCACACGAAATAGATTACCAGATATACGGGGAGGAGATGCAGTTCGTAGAACTGGAACTGGACCCAAAGGAGGCTGTTATCGCCGAAGCCGGGAATTTTATGATGATGGATCAGGAAATTCAAATGAATACCATTTTTGGAGATGGCTCAAAACAGAATGAAGGTTTCCTGGGGAAGGTGCTTGGCGCCGGAAAGCGCCTGCTTACCGGCGAAAGTTTGTTTATGACGATTTTCTCCAATGAAGGCATTGGAAAGAAGAAAGTGAGTTTTGCTTCTCCTTACCCCGGAAAGATTATTCCAATAGACCTTACCCGATATGAAGGCAAATTTATTTGCCAGAAAGACGCTTTCTTGTGTGCAGCCCGAGGAGTCTCTATTGGCATTGAATTCAGCCGTAAACTGGGTCGGGGCTTTTTTGGCGGGGAAGGATTTATTATGCAGAAAATTGAAGGTGACGGGATGGCTTTTGTACATGCCGGAGGTACTATGGCCAGAAAGGAATTACGCGCAGGGGAAAAACTGAAGGTGGATACCGGATGCATTATTGGTTTTACACAAACTATAAACTATGATATAGAATTTGTAGGAGGAATTAAAAATACCATTTTCGGCGGGGAAGGTTTATTCTTTGCGAGCCTTACAGGACCGGGAACGGTTTATATACAAAGTCTGCCGTTTTCACGCTTAGCCAACAGAGTTTTACAGGCTGCTCCACAGGGAGGAGGAAAAGATAAAGGCGAAGGCAGTATTCTAGGCGGTCTGGGAGATGTTATTGGAGGTGACCGACGCTTTTAACCTGTTAAAATGAATTTTGATACTTAAACAATTCAAAATTTTTCTTATATTGAGGTATTCTTAAAAACTACTGCATATAGCAAATTTCTACGCTTTAATTAACCTATCTAATAACTTAAACAGTTCAAATTATGGCGAGAGCGATGTTTGAATACACCAAAACTGTACTTGACAAAGTTAGTTTTGACCCGGTATTATTTTGCAAGGAAGTAAAAAAAGCCTTGCAGCGACTTTTACCTCATGAAATTGAGGAACTCAGAATCTGGATTGAAGCCTTGACCCGCAAACATCCGGAACTGAATCAATGTTTAATCTATTTAAATCCATAAAATAAAAGCGGCTTTCTAGCCGCTTTTATCATTTTAGATGAGCCTTTGAAATTAGGTTTCGGAAAATTACTGCGTTACATAATTTAAGTGATCAATTTCATTTTGTTGAAAAATTTATATTTATTTAGTTATTTCTTTATACTTATATTACTTCGAAGTCCAGGAAATCAATACTTCTATTGAATATTTAACATATTCTTTATTTTTTTGTACCTTGATCACTTTCTAACTGGATTTCATGCATAATTCTGGTACTCCCTACACTTTATCGCTGGTATTTCTGCTAAAACTGAGCTCTATTTCAGTTAGTCAACTTTGGGAATATTCCGAAAAGCCAATTGAATTCTGAAGTAGGAAAAATTAAACCAATCTTTTATGAAAATTATTTTTAAAATCTTTTCTGTATTTAGTTTAAGCTTGTTGCTTGCGAGTTGTTCATCAGATAATAATCCTACAATTTTAGCGGCTACGATACCTACGGTGAGTCTGGAGACCACCAGTGCAAATGTTGAAAAAACCTATACCACAATTGAGATTAGCGGGACAGTTGATGATGACGGGGGAGACCCTGTTACAGCCCGGGGAACAGTATGGAGCACCGATCCTAATCCAAGCCTAATTGATAATTTTACCACAGAATCTTCAGCAACCTTTACCAGTGAAATAATAGACTTGGAAGCAAACACAACCTACTATTTTAAAACTTACGCGACCAATGCAGAAGGGACCGCATACAGCAGTGAGGAATCGTTCACAACAAATTCTTTAGGCGGTACTACCTGGGATTTTCATGTAGTATATGACCAAAATACCTCCTGGCATGGAGATGTGGTTTTTAATGCTGATGGAACTGCAGTTTACGACGAGCCCTCATCTCCGGGAACTTACCTCACCAATGGTACCTGGGTTTTAAATGGCAATGATCTTATCTATGATTTTGATAGTTCAGACCCCGGCAATGTCACTTATACCGGTACTATTGAAGTAGACGAAATGAGTGGTGTTTTCGATTATCCCAATCACCAGGGAACCTGGTCTGCAATAGAATATTAGAAATTATTGATTTATAAATATAAATGGCTGTTTGAAAGTGTTCTTCAAACAGCCATTTTTATTATTTTGAAGATCTAATTAGAATATTAGAGCTGAACTTCCTTTTTGTTGTTGCTTAGCGGACTTATGATCTTTACATTCTGAAATGCAATTGCACCTTTTACCACACCTGCGATAGTGCTTCGAAGAGCTTCAATTATCTGCATTTTGAGTTCGCTGCGATTGTAAATGAGACTAACCTCTCTTGCCGGGACAGGATCATAAAACATCCTAAGGTTTTCTTTTTCAGAATCTTTGATATCCAGGGTATGTAGATAAGGCAGGAGTGTCATTCCCAATCCTTCATTAGACAGTTTGATAAGGGTTTCAAAACTCCCGCTCTCCAATTGAAAATGATCTTCATCATAATTCCGGGTGGCCTTACAAAGGTTTAGAATCCCGTCTTTAAAGCAATGCCCGTCCTCCAATAAAAGGATGTCGTCTATATCAAGATCTTCAACTTTGATCTTAGCCTCTTTATGCAATCTATGGGAAGGGGGGATGTAGCCCACAAAAGGCTCATAGTATAGCACATTCTCCTTTATCCCATTAAGTTCCAGAGGAGTCGCCGCAATGGCGGCATCAAGATGGCCTTCACGAAGCCGTTCTATAATTGCCTGGGTGCTTAGTTCTTCTATTTTTAGTTTTACCTTCGGGTATTTTTTTATAAAATTACTGATGAACATTGGCAATAAGGTGGGCATTATCGTTGGGATAACTCCCAGCCTAAAGATTCCTCCAATATAGCCTTTCTGCTGATCTACAATATCCTGGATCCTATCGCTTTCATTCACGATATTACGAGCCTGCTGTACGATCTTTTTTCCGGTTTCGGTAAGCTGAATGGGTTTTTTGGTTCTATCGAAGATCTGTATATCCAGTTCTTCTTCCAGTTTCTGGATTTGCATACTCAAGGTAGGCTGGGTAACAAACACCTTCTGTGCGGCTCTGGTAAAGTTCTTATGCTCGGCAACCGCCAGGACGTAATTTAATTGTGTTATTGTCATAGATATTCATTTTCAGTAGATGCAAATGTATAAGATTTTTCTATTAAGAAAAGAAAGAATTTTATTTTCTATCAAACTGTTTATAACAATCCTCGTGCTTTGATCTCGAGATATTTATTGATGGTATTGATGCTTAGCTCTTCGGGTTTGGTGAGCACCGCCTGAATCCCGTGTTTCTGAAGTTCCATTAAAATCAACTTTTTATTTTGTTCAAATTCTTCGGCTAGGGTTTGATGTGCTGCCATATTGATGTCTTCAGGCCGGGCTTCAATAAGTTCGTGTAAACTAGTATTTTCAAAAAGAATTACTACCAGAAGATGATTTTTTGCCAAGGCTTTTAAGGAAGCCAAGCGCTTTTTTAATCCTGATATATGTTCAAAATTGGTATACAACATAAGCAAGCTGCGCTGCGGAAGCTGCTTTTTCAGATGGGAGTATAAAAGACCGTAATCTGAATCGAAGTAATTTGTCTCAATATTATACAGGTGTTCCTGGATCAGGTCTAACTGGCTCATCCTGGAGTTGGCTTTGAGCAGAAATTCCATTTTGTTTGAAAAACTAATCAATCCTACTTTGTCTTTCTTTTTGAGAACGATATTGGAAAATGCCAAACTGGAATTTATCGCATAATCCAGCAGGCTCAGCCCTTCAAAAGGCATCTTCATAACCCGACCAGTATCTATTACCGAATAAACCGGTTGTGAACGTTCATCCTGAAACTGATTCACCATCAGGTTGCCCTGTTTGGCAGTGGCCTTCCAGTTTATGGTCCTGGCATCGTCGCCCCGCACGTATTCTTTTATCTGTTCAAATTCCATAGTATGGCCGATACGACGGATCTTCTTTAAGCCGGGACGCGAAATCCGCTGGTCGGTTGCCAGGAAATCCAACTGTCGCATCTGCATAAAAGAAGGATACACCTTGACCATCTGATTGCTATTGAAAGTATTCCGTTTCTTAACCAGCCCCAGGTTTCCGGAGGTGAAAATATTCAGCCGGCCAAAATGGTATTCTCCACGGGCAACGGGTCGCACAAAATAACTGACTTCTTTTTCCTGGCCGGGCTTCAGCATAAAGCGCATTAAAAAATCCCGCTTCTGAAACTGTACAGGCAGTTCATCAATTACCTCACAGCTAAGCTTGAAATTCCGGGAACTCCGGATTTTCAGTTTAACTTCATTTTCATCTGAATTCGAGAATTTTCCGGGTAGAATCCGTTCCGCAGAAATTCCTTTAACCCTAAAAAGAATGCTTATATCTACAATCAATAAAATAAACATAAGGACCACAATCATCCAGGTCACGGCATAAAGAAAGGGTATCCAGTAGGAAAACAGGAAGCCCACCGCGATCCCGAAGAGGAGCAGAAAAAAGCGCTGTGTGAGGTAAAGGGATTTGAAGAAGTTTATCACCTACCGTGGAATTTCAACCGAATGACTTATCATTTCAATCACATCTTTTGGTCGCAGACCTTCCATTTCACGGTCCGGACTCAGGATAAGGCGGTGTGCCATAACCGGCTGCAACATCTTCCTTATATCTTCGGGAATGACGAAATCTCTGCCGTTAATTGCAGCCATTGCTTTGGCCCCGTTCATAATAGCAATTGAGGCGCGGGGAGAAGCTCCGAGATAAAGGTGTGGATGGTTACGGGTTTTGCCAACTATTTTGGTAATATATTCAAGGAGTTTTTCTTCTATTTTTATCTCGTGGATCTGGGTTTTTATTTCTTCCAGACGTTCAGGTTCCAAAACGGCCTGTATGTCGGTTTCCGGGAGCTTGCCTTTTCTTTGCTGGTGACCTTTAAGGATGCTAAGTTCTTCATCTGCGGTTGGATAATCTACTTCTATCTTAAAGAGAAACCGGTCCAGCTGAGCTTCCGGCAGGGCATAGGTACCTTCCTGTTCTATGGGGTTTTGGGTTGCCAACACCATAAAAGGAGCTCTCATAGCATACATCTTCCCGTCTATAGTAATCTGGCGTTCTTCCATCACCTCAAAAAGCGCTGCCTGAGTTTTTGCAGGTGCGCGATTAATCTCGTCTATAAGTACGATATTGGAAAAGATTGGTCCGGGTTTGAATTCAAATTCCGAGTTCTTCATATTCAAGACCGATGTTCCCAAAACATCACTGGGCATAAGATCTGGTGTAAATTGTATTCTGCTGAAACCGGTATTGAGGGTTCTGGCAAACAGTTTGGCGGTTAAGGTCTTTGCAATACCCGGCACGCCTTCTATGAGCACATGACCGTTGGTAAGCAGAGCAACTATGAGCAATTCCACAAATTCATCCTGGCCAACGATGATCTTTGAAAGTTGGGATTTAAGACTTTCAACCGATTCTTTCAGGTCTTCCAGGGGAATGCGGCTGTCAAAATTTATTTCGTTGTTAGGTGTGGTTTCCTGTTTTTCCATTTTCGGGGTTTTTAAAGCTGGCAATGGCACGGGTGAGTTGCAGGAATTCTTCCTTGCTGATATTTTCCTGTGCCTTAAGCTGTCGTATTTTTTTGAATAACTCTTGTGTTTCTGTTTCGTTATTTCCGCTTTTGGCCATCAATTTCTCCTCAAAATCGGAGTTTAGTTCCTGGGTTGACAACCGGTATTGGCTGCGGATATGATCTAAAAATAACTCAATTTTTTTTAAAGTCATCTCCCGGTAGCGATTCTGCTCCAGGTACAAATTACTGATGTTTCGGGTATAATCGTAAGTTTTGTTCTCTAAAGTTTTTACAATAGGAATGGGCCTTTGGCGACGTTTTCCCTGAAAAATAAGATAAAGTACCGTTGCCAGAATCACAAAATAGTAGGCCCATTTTAAGGGTTTATTTCCCAGGAGATAGTACAGCGGCGAACTGTAAAAGCTTTTTCCCGATTTATAATAATTGTCCCACCATAAGGTTTTATCGGAATCCAGATAGGTCAGGGCAGCCTCTGCGTAGCGATAGTTTTGCTCTTGTAACAGGAAATAGTTGCTGAATGCCTCCGGCGTGGTATGCACGAATATTTCCCCTTTTCCGAAACTGGTTTGTACGAAATTAGGTTTTTCTTCTGAAGGCTTACCTGAAAAGACTGTGGTTCCCAGGATATTATGTTTATGTTCCAGGGAATCAATTTTGGTGAAGGTGAGGGCTTCAATATCAAAATTAAGCTTGAAGTTTTCCTGGCGATTTTTGAGTTTTAATTCCGGTCGACTTTTAAAATCGGTGTTTCTAAGGTCGGTACGAGCTTCAAGATTAAGTGTGTCCAGCAAATTCTTTCCGATATATCCAGCCGAAATAAAAACTGTATTTCCCCGGTTTACCCAGTCCAGAACCTTGTTGAGTTCATTATCATCAAAAACCACATAATCATTCAGAAAGAAATAAATGCCTTCGGGAAGTTCCTCTTTGGCCAGAAACTCGAAAGGAGGCTGGTTAATCTCTTTGATTTCACGGGTATTTTTCCAGCTTTCAAAAAAGGCAAACGTCCCCAGCGGGATTTTGTCTTTCCCGGAATAACTGACGTTCATATTCAAGGGTTCGGGTTCGTTGGCTTCCAGGAAGGTTAGCGCCAGCACAACGAGGAAAAATATCCCGAATCCTATTTTCCAGCTTCTAGGCATAGGTTCTGGTTTTTATCATTTCTTCGGCCTTTAAAAAAGCGCTTTCTGCCAGGTTGAAATTCTCCTGGCTAACCTGGAATTCCCCATACCAGCTATATTCGTAAATGCGGGTTATTCTTTTAAATTGGTGTTGAAGTTCTTCAGATTTTATCTCTGCTAAATAATCCTGATTGGTCTTATCAAAACTATAATCGATAATGCCATGCTTATCCATTTTCCGAAGCGTATCCAAATAATTATATCTTATAGCCATTCGGTAATTTCCTTCGGAAATTGCATTTTTAATCAATTTGTTAATATCTTCCGACTTAATGATCTTTTCTTCTTCAGAAAAAAATACCCGGGCTTCCTTCCCCGATGGAGCAGCAGCATAGGCCGGGTTAAGTTTAACAAAGAGCCAGGCCACCAGGAATAAAACCATTAAAAGCAACAGATAGGGGAGAATTGTTATAAAGAGTTCCAGGATGCTTCCCGGTTCATAACTTCCGAAGAGCCAGTCCATAAAATCATGGAATTTTTTATTGATCCAGCCCTTGAATTGGGTCCACCATCCAGTAGAAGTTTCCCGTTCCAGGTAGCCAAAATCCTTATCGTTTCGCCACTCTTCGAGAAGACTTTCATCAAATTCTACTTTCTGAAGTTTGGTTGGTGCCCGGCCAATGCTATCCTCCTGCGGAAATGCGTTTCCGAAGAAAAAAAGAAGAATGGCTATTACCGGGAGCAGTTTTTTCATCAGGAATTATTTCCGAGCTTATCGATGCGTTCGTAAGTGCCGGTGAAGTTTTTCTTTTCGTTAAGGTGAAAATAAAGAAAGGCAATCCCAATTGGGATTATGGAATAAAAGATATACTGTACCAGCGAAGATATTATACTAAAAAGGATATACACCCAGTCGAACACCTCACTCATATCTGCTGCTGATCCTTCATTCACGCTGGTAAAGGCCTTCACAAAAGTGTAAATTATTAGCGGCAACTGAAAGATTAGGCTTATCACATATATGATAATCCAGACAAAAACCAGGGTCAAAAAACTCATCCACCAGTTATCTTTCACCAGCTTAAAACCTTCGGTAATGCTTTCGAAAATGCTTTGCTGTTTAAAGATGAGGGCTGCCATAGCGATACTAAGAGGAACACTTACATAAATCCCGGGAATTAAAAAGAGCATCATTCCGGCGAAGATAAAAATCCAGGAAATGATGTTAAGGCCGAACATTTTTCCCAGGTCATCCTTCGCCCAGGCTGCAACTTCAGCATCCTTGATTTCTCCTTCGTTTTCAATATAGGACTTTATCAGATTAAATACCGTGGCATACACCACCGAAAAATATAAGAGTAGGGTTAGGGCCAGAATTCCAAAGGAAATAACGAATCCACCCGACATAAACATTTCTGAATTCAGGGGGTCGCCGAGTGTGCTATAGGAATAATAACTTAAGGCTGCGATTAGGAGTAAAAACGCCGGGCCGGCTACTTTTATCAGCAACCTGAAGTAGGTCTTATAATTTTCTCTGAGAAATTTAAAGCTAACGCTTATAATTTCTCCCATTTCACGTTGCTGTTTAAACTGAATTAGGTCGCGGTTCATCGTTGGTTTTTATTTTATTATAAAGATAGATTGGGTAAAATACATAGTAAAAAAGGATAAAGGCCAGGGAACCTGAAATAATTAGGATCGCCAGCCAGTCAGGCATTTGGGTGATTCGGGTAACAAAACCTTCCAGGAATCCCGCAATAATAAAGAAAGGCAAAGTGCTCACTACTATTTTGAGTCCGCTTTTTATTCCACGTTTAAAGGAAGCCAGCCGAGTATAGGTGCCGGGGAATAGCATACTTTTACCAACCACCAGTCCTGCACATCCGGCAATAATAATCACCGAAATCTCTATGGTACCGTGTATCCAGATCGTCCTGGCCGATTCCCACAAAAGGCCCTGGTCATAAAAAAAGTACTGAAAGGAACCCAGCATAATGGCATTTTGCATCATCACAAAGACGGTTCCTATGCCGGCGAAAATGCCCAGGACAAATACGGTAAATGCCACTCTGATATTATTTATGGTGATGCCCAGGAACATATCGGTTTGGGCCATTTTTTTATAAACAGCCATGGGATCGTTTTCGGCGATGTTTTGTAGTGTCATATTCACATATTCATCGCCCATAATAAACCTTACAAAGGCCGCATCTCCCGATGCTGAAAATGCGCCAACAACCGCAAACAATATGAAAATTAAAAAGCTAAGCAGGAGTTGTTTCTGGTATTTATAAAATTCCAACGGAAACTCCCGTGTATAAAAATTGATTATTCGGCTTCCCGGTTCCTTGCGACTATGGTAGATCTCGCGATGTGCGGTGGCTGCCAGAGCGTTGAGATAAGAAGTGGTGTTGCTTTTGGGGTAAAAGGTTTGGGAATAGCTCAAATCATCGCTAACCTCTATATATAAAGCCGAAAGCTGATCGGGAGTAAGCGAAGTTTTATTCTCAAGGAGGCTTTCAAACTTTAACCATTTATCCTTATTTTGCCTAACAAAGGCTGCCTCGCGCATAGTTTTGGTATTAAGACTCAAAGAAACAGATTAAATGGATAATTTTCAAATTGAAACCGCTCAAAATATAAGTATTCGTCAAAACGTGGCGGGCATTGGAGATCGTATCCTGGCTTTTATTGTAGATAGCTTTTTATTAGGGGTTTACCTTATTCTTAGTTCATTCATTATTGCAGGTACTGGCCTGGATTCTGCAGGCGAATTCGTTTATTATCTTATTCTGGGTGTCCCTGTCCTACTTTATTACCTGCTTTGGGAAAGCCTTTGGAATGGCCAAACCCCCGGTAAGAAAATCCTGCAGTTACGGGTGGTAAAGATGGATGGTTCCCGCCCCGAATTTTCCAACTTTGTGATTCGTTGGTTGCTTCGGCTAATAGATATAAGCATAAGCAGTGGCGCGATTGCGGTTGTGAGTATTCTGCTAAACGGAAAAGGCCAGCGTCTTGGTGATATTGCAGCAGGTACCACTGTGATTAGCGAAAAGAAACAAATTGGACTTGAAAATAGCCTGGGAGTAGATATTCCAGAAGATTACCAGCCCCTTTATCCACAGGTGAGTATGCTGAAAGATCCCGATATTCAGGAGGTGAAAAATCTTTACAGAAATGCCAGAATAAACGGGAATCATCAAATTATCCTTATGCTCTCTAAAAAGTTATCTAATCTGCTGGATATTGATCCGCAGCAACAACCCAGTGATTTTGTGCAACAGGTGATTTCAGATTATAATTATTATACAGGCCGCTAGGTTTATTCTATAATTTCAATATCCATTTCGATGTTGTCAATTGGCCATTCAGATTGGCCTGTTTCCACCTTGGATATTTCATCAGCAACATCCATACCTTTAGTAACGCGACCAAAAACAGTATGGTCATTGTCCAGGTGGTGTGCGCCATCGGATTTGGTGACAATGAAAAACTCAAAAGGAGAAGAAGCCTTGCTTACATTCTGCTCGCTGTATTTTGCTGCCGAGAAAGCACCCCGAACGTGCCGGTATCCTGCTTCAAATTCACTTGGAATTAGATAGGAACCTATTTTACTCCTGTGCCGGGAGGTCGCCCTGTTATCTGAGTTTCCGCCCTGGATGACAAAATTGGGAGAAACCCGGTAAAAATAAGTATGGTTGAAATACTTATCTTTTGTTAGCATTATAAAATTAGCGCGGTGTAATGGGGTATCCCTGTAAAGACTAACTTCAATATCCCCAAAACTGGTGATAATCCTGATGCGGGTTTCCGGGTTTTGTTCTCCATACTTCGTTAGGGTTGGAATCAATTCCTCCTGTTCGATGGGGAAATCTATACTTGTTACTCCTTCTTCTTCAGGAGATTCGGTTTGGGGTTTTTCCTCTTCAGAAAGCCTGACAGAATCAACTTTCGGTTGTTTGTTTTTCAGGGTATCTACGGCGGTTTCAGTATTATTTTTCGAAGAAGATTGCTTATCTTCACAACTGCTGAAGATCAAAATAAACGCAAAGGATAAAACAGAAAGAATTCGTATCATGGATTTTCAAGAGTTTAAAGACAGGATCCCAAAATTAAAAAAATTACCGCTTCCTGGCGAGGAAGCGCACTATAAATTGATACCTGCCACCCGACTTGATGAATTATCCTTGCTGGATATCGAAAAAAGAAATCCTTTAAAAGCCGGGGTAATGGCCGTCTTTTACCCCGGAGAAGACGGGCATACCAGACTGGTGCTCATTTTACGCAGAACCTACCAGGGGGTGCATTCAAACCAGATAGGTTTTCCGGGGGGGAGGGTAGAAACCTCAGATCGTGATCTTGTACATACGGCTCTTAGAGAAACCGAGGAAGAGGTAGGTATACCACAATCTGAAATAAAAGTGGTTAAGGAACTTACCAAACTGTATATTCCTCCCAGTAATTTTTGGGTGCATCCTTTTATGGGAATGCTGGAATATACCCCAAAAATGGTACCGCAGGAAAGTGAAGTAGAAAGGATACTGGAAGTTAATCTTGAGCATTTTTTGGATAATAAATGCCTTGTAAATCAAACCTTGAGTACCAGTTACGCCAAAAATATTGAGGTGCCGGCATTTAGGCTGAATGACCAGATAGTATGGGGCGCAACTGCTATGATGTTGAGTGAAATAAAGGTATTGTTGGAAAAGGTTCTCTAAAATCTTAATTATATTATATTTGCCCGGTTTTCCGGAGTACTGTTAAGCGTAAACAGAAAGTTTTAAAAATAGCATCATGGGCTTGTTTAAAAGAAACCCCTTTGGGCATATTTTGTTTTTAAAAAAGTGGCTTATCCGAATCTTCGGAGTGCTAACTCATCAACGATACCAGGGGTTTAATCAATTAAAGATCGAGGGCTCAGAGATCATCAAGGACCTTCCCGATACCAATGTGCTGTTCGTTTCCAATCACCAGACATACTTCGCCGATGTAACCGCCATGTTTCACGTTTTTAATGCCAGTCTTAGCGGCCGTGTAGATACCATTAAAAACATTGGATATATCTGGCAGCCAAAACTCAATATCTACTACGTTGCCGCCAAAGAAACTATGCGTTCGGGACTTTTGACAAGGATTATGGCTTATGCGGGTTCTGTGAGTGTAGAACGCACCTGGCGGGAAAAGGGAAAGGAAGTGGAGCGGGAAGTAAATCCGCACGACACTGAGAATATTGGGAAAGCTTTAAAAGATGGCTGGGTGATCACTTTTCCGCAGGGAACCACTAAACCTTTTAAACCTATCAGGAAAGGGACGGCCCATATTATTAAGGATTATAAACCTATCGTTATACCTATTGTGATAGATGGTTTCAGAAGATCTTTCGATAAAAAAGGATTTCATATCAAAAAACGAGGAATTCTCCAGTCTTTCGTGATCAAACCCCCTCTGGAGATCGATTACGAGAATGAGACCATAGAAGAGATCGTAACCAAGATCGAATATGCCATAGAGCAGCATCCATCCTTTTCGAAGGTTATTCCAGGAGAAGACATCGATGAGATGGAAAAAATGAATGAGAAGCGACGCTGGGAATATTAATCAACCCAGCAATGGAAGAATAAAGAGAAAAAAGGAAACAAAATTTGCAACGTAAGCGATTTTATTATTTAATAAAAATACAATACCTAGGGTTCAGGTTACACGGATGGCAAAAACAACCTCATGTAAAAACCGTTGAAGGTCTTGTCACCAAAACGCTGCGCTATGTAATGCCGGAGGAAAAATTCAAGATCCTTGGTACTAGTCGTACCGATGCAATGGTTTCGGCTATGGAAAGCGCCTTCGAACTTTTTCTGGATGAAAGGCCTCTTGAGGATTTGGAGGAATTTCTAAAACTTTTTAATCTTAATTTACCTCAGGATATCCGTGCCATATCCATCATAGAGGTGGATTCGAAATTCAATATCATTCAGCATCCAAAATATAAGGAATACACTTACCTTTTTAGTTTTGGTGATAAAAACCATCCTTTTTGTGCTCCGTTAATGGCCAATTTCCAGGAGGATCTGGATATTGAAAAAATGAAACAGGCTGCAGCTTTATTCAGAGGGCAGCATAATTTCAGAAATTACTGCGTAAGGGTTTCAGAAAACAGCAAATTTGAAAGGGAGATGCTTATATCTGAAATTGTAGAAAACACAGAAATAACAGCCAGTTTCTTTCCTGAAAACACTTTCCTTTTCCGAATAAGCGGGGAAGGATTTTTAAGACACCAGGTAAGATTGATGATGGGAACATTGGTTTTGGTAGGGCGTGGAGAGTTTAACCTGGAAGACATTCGCATGAGCCTTAAGCCTGGCAGTAATATGCAAATGGATTATATCGCACCAGCATCTGGACTTATTTTAAACAAAGTTGATTTTACCTGATTATTCCCCGGGAACTTCTTCTTTATCCAGAACCGCCAGTGCACAACGAATCGTCCAGTAATCCAGGCTTTCTTCAAAATGTTCGTAGTAGGGTTTTAAGGTTTCAGGATTTCCGAGTTTCTCCCGGGCCTTTTTCACCGATTCGATCTCATTTTTATCGATCAACCTACTCATATCAATTTCTTCACCGTTGGTGTAGAGTTTCGCCAAATGCGAATAGATGGTAGTTATGGCTAGCTCCCGTTTTTTTGATATTTCCTCAACTGAAAGACCTTCCCGATAAAGTTCCAGAGTAATCTTATAGGTATTGCCTTTCTTTTTCTTTTTTGGTTTTCTCTTCTTCTTTGAAAATGCGATGATTTCTTTGATGAACTGGTAACCATAATCCTGCATCTTTTTGCGGCCAACTCCATTAATCTGGATAAACTCTTCGTCTGTCATCGGGCGTTCTTTCTCCATTTCTTTCAGGGTGGCATCATTGAAGATAAGATAGGCGGGGATACCTTCCTCATGAGCGATTTTTAAGCGCAACTCCCTGAGTCTTTCAAAGAGGGAATTTGTAGTTCCGGTTGAGGCTTCTTCGGTGTTTTTAAGAATGGCTTTTCGGTCTGGGACTTTAGCGACCTGAACTTTCTCTCCATTAAAAAGCACATTCCTTGCAATTTCTGTAAGCTGCAAATTGTTGTGCCGATGGAAAGCGATCTCTATATATCCCAGGTTTATAAGCTGAATAAGATAGTTTTGCCAGTGTTGCCAGGAAGTTTCTTTCCCAATCCCATAAGTTTTTAAACTCTGGTGATTCTTAGAAAAAACCGCTTCGTTTTGAGCACCTCTTAGCACATCTATAACTGTTGTTAGTGGTTCCTGTTCCTTTAAACGATATATGCAGGAAAGAGCCTTTTGGGCAATAATTGTCCCGTCGAAGAATTTAGGCGGGTTTCTGCAGATATCACAATTCCCGCAATCTTCCTGTTTGAGTTCCCCAAAATAATTCAGCAAAATCTTTCGCCTGCAGGTAAGGGATTCAGAATATTGTTTCATCCGGTCCAGTTTCGCGAGCTGCACCTCGCTGTTTCCGGCATTTGATGCAAATTTCTGTAGCTGTACCACATCGGCATAACTATGAAACAGCAGGGTGTCTGAAGCTAATCCGTCCCGGCCGGCACGACCTATTTCCTGATAATAGCCTTCCATATTTTTAGGCATATTATAATGTATCACCCAACGAATGTTTGATTTATCTATTCCCATTCCAAATGCGATGGTAGCACATATGATCTTGCTGTGGTCGTTAATAAAATCGTCCTGGATTTGTATGCGTGTATCATGGGGCAGGCCGGCGTGATAGGCTTCAACTATATGACCTTTGGCCTTAAGTTTTGACGCGAGCTCTTCAGTGGTTTTGCGGCTTAGGCAATAGATTATTCCGCTTTCATTCTTTCGGGGAGTAATAAATTTTTCGATTTGTTCAAAACGTTTTATTCCCGGGCGCACCTCCAGACTCAGGTTTTTCCGGTCAAAGGAGGCGATATGCTTTTCAGCATTTGGAATATTTAGTTGATTGCAAATATCCTGGCGGGTGGCCTTATCGGCAGTGGCGGTTAAAGCTATTACCGGGGTTTCAGGAAAACGCTTTTTCAAATATCCCAGCTGGGTGTAAGCCGGCCTGAAATCGTGGCCCCAGCTCGAAATACAATGTGCCTCATCAATTGCGATTAAGCTCACTTTTCCGTTGGAAAGAAACCGGTCTATAACCTGAAGACTTTCAGGAGCGACATAAAGGAGTTTTAGTTCTCGCTTTTCAATCCTTTTGAAAATATCCTGTTGCTGATTTTCAGTCTGGCTGCTGTTTAAAAATGCTGCCGGTATCCCGTTAGCGGTAAGCCCATCTACCTGGTCTTTCATAAGGGCGATCAAAGGGGAAATCACCAGGGTGATCTCCGGGAGCAGTAATGCAGGAAGCTGAAAGCAAATAGATTTACCGCCCCCGGTGGGCATAATAACAAGGTTATCCCGGCCTTCAAAAACCGAAGCTATAATCTTCTCCTGAAGCGGCCTGAAACTTTCGTAACCAAAATATTCTTTAAGCGTATTTAACAAACGGGATTCTTCCATGGCTTCAAATTTAGGTTTTTGAACTGGAAGGAGGAAGTAGGGTTAGCCCTGAAATTTCATTGTTTAACCTGAGGAAGTTAATTAATCCTCAAAAAATAAGAAAAACATTTTGTAATTTTACTCTTAGATTATGAAGCGATTCACTGTAATATATCTAAGTCTTACCCTTTTATTGCAGGGTTTTAACCCCGGTCTAAAAGATCTGGTGCGGGTGGGTGATATGCTAGAGCATTTGGAATACCATTCCAAAAATTATGGCGATGGTTTTACTGAATTTTTCTCCAAACATTATGGGAATGCAAAAGAAGCGCATCAGGATAATAACGATGACCACCCTGAACACGATAACTTACCTTTTAATCAGCAAAATTCGATACAGACAGCTTTAGTTTTTTTTATTCCGCAGCATAAACTTTCTTTGGTGAAATTATCTCCAGTACAGGAAAATTCCTTAAATTACATGTATAAAGAAGGTCATTCTACCCTCAGGAATCACGAAATTTTTCAGCCCCCACGAAACGTGTAATCTACTTTAGTACTTTTAACCTCTTAGGTTTTGTTTCATAGATTACACATAAAATATGCTGTCAAAAATTATCAGTTTTAGTATAAAGAATAAACTTATTATTCTTTTGTTTACTTTTTTTATAATTGGTTACGGACTTTATTCCTTAAGTCAGTTATCCATTGGGGCGGTACCCGATATCACCAACAATCAGGTACAGGTTATTACTACTTCCCAAAACCTCTCCACCCAGGATATGGAGCAATTCATAACATATCCCGTGGAGTTGGAAATGGCAAACTTGCCGGGAGTTATAGAAATTCGTTCGGTTTCAAAATTTGGATTGTCAGTGGTGACCATTGTATTTGAGGAGGAGATGGGTACTTATTTACCCAGGCAGCTCATCGCAGAAAAGATCAAATCGGCTTCAGAAAATATTCCTGAGAGTTTCGGTAAACCTGAGATGGGCCCAATCACTACGGGACTTGGTGAGATCTACCAGTATATTCTTGATACAAAACCGGGATATGAAGATAAGTATACGGCAATGGAACTCAGAACTATCCAGGATTGGATAGTTAAGCGACAACTATCCGGAATTCCCGGTGTGGTAGAGGTAAATAGCTGGGGAGGTAAGCTTAAGCAATATGAAGTAGCCATAGATTCAGAAAAACTGATGGCGATGGATATCACCGCTTCTGAAGTCTACACCGCCCTGGAAAAAAACAACAGCATAGCCGGTGGTGGTTACATAGAACGTCTCAATCAGGCCTATTTTATAAGAGGAGAAGGTCTGGTGCACTCCCTGGAGGATATTGAGAATATTGTGGTTAAAAATACTAATGGCAACCCGATTTATATTCGGGATATTGCTGAAGTTGGCTTCGGAAATGCTATCCGTTTTGGTGCGATTACAGGGAATGGCGAAGGGGAGAAGGTACTCGGCCAGGTAATGATGATAAAAGATGGAAACTCCAAACAGGTTATTGAAGCCGTACAGGATAGGGTAGCTGAGGTCTCTGAAAGCTTGCCTGAAGGGGTGTATATCAATGCTTTTCTGGACAGAAGCGAACTTATAAAAAAAACCACCTGGACCATTACAGAAAACCTCATCCTGGGATTTCTAATCGTGATCTTTGTAGTAGTTTTATTGCTCGGAAACCTGCGTTCCGGATTGGTAGTAGCTTCGGTAATTCCCCTTTGTTTACTTTTTGCTTTCTCCCTGATGTATCTCTTCGGAGTAGACGCCAATTTAATGAGCCTGGGGGCGATCGACTTCGGAATAATTATCGACGGGGCTGTGATTATCGTTGAGTACATCGCCTACCAGATGACCATGAAAAGATCTGATCTTGAAAATCTTTCTAAATCTGAATTAAGCAGCGCTAAAAATAAAATCACCTTTACCGGAGCTTCGAAAATGATGAACTCCGCAATTTTCGGCCAACTTATCATTTTAATAGTTTTTATTCCAATTCTTTCCCTAAGTGGAGTAGAAGGAAAAATGTTTAGACCCATGGCCTTAACTTTTAGTTTTGCCTTAGTGGGAGCTATGATTTTGTGCTTTACTTATGTTCCGGTAATATCTTCCATGGTTTTAAAACCCGGAAAATTATCTGATAAGAACATTTCAGTTCGGCTGATGCGTTTTCTTATTAAACTTTATTCTCCCACAGTCACATGGGCACTTAAAGCCAAAAAACTTGTGCTTGGCCTTGCTGTGGTTGTCCTTGCCATTACCGTATATATTTTCACTACTATGGGGGGAGAGTTCGTACCCACCCTGGATGAAGGAGATTTTGTAATCCAGCCGGTTTTTAAAACAGGAACTTCCTTGAGTGAGACCATAAAGCTCACAACCAAAATAGAGAAGATCCTGCTTGAATTTCCCGAAGTAAAACAGGCGGTGACCAGAATTGGAGCTGCTGAAGTTCCAACAGATCCCATGTCTATGGAAGAAAGCGATGTGATTATCACTCTTACCCCAAAAAAGGAGTGGGTAACGGCTGATACCAAAGATGGGTTGGCAGGAAAATTCAAAGAGGCATTAATGATTATCCCCGGGATGGAAGTAGAATTCACCCAGCCTATTGAGATGCGCTTTAATGAACTCATCACCGGAGTACGTGCCGATATTGCGATCAAGATCTTTGGGGAAGATCTTGATATCCTCAATCGCAAAGCCCACCAAATCGAGAGCCTAATCAGTAATGTTGAAGGCGCCGCTGATATTATCGTTGAAAAGATCGCCGGCCTGCCTCAGATGAGTGTAAAATACGACAGATCAAAAATTGCCCGCTACGGGCTCAATATTTCAGACCTTAATGAAGTGGTGAGTGCCGGGTTTGCAGGTAAAAAAATGGGAAGCGTTTTCGAAGGTGAGAAACGTTTTGACCTAGTAGTGAGACTGAATGAAGAAAATCGAAAAGATATTTCAAACTTGGAAAATCTGTATGTAGACACTCCGGCAGGAAACAAAATTCCACTTAGTGAACTTGCAGAAATAAGTTATCAAAAAGGTGCGGCCAAGATCTCCAGAGATGATACGCGAAGAAGGATTGTAGTAGGGGTGAATGTTAGGAATCGCGACCTTCAATCGGTGGTGGATGATGTGGAAGCTCTGGTTAGTGCTAATATTGAATTACCACCAGGGTACAACATCACTTATGGCGGGCAGTTTGAAAACCTGCAAAGCGCTAAAGACCGATTGAAGATTGCGGTGCCGGTAGCATTGGTGCTTATTTTCTTTCTGCTGTATTTCGCTTTTCAGTCGGTGCGGGATGCATTGATTATTTATTCGGCTATTCCACTAGCTGCGGTTGGAGGCGTGTTATTGCTTTGGATAAGAGATATGCCGTTTAGTATTTCGGCGGGTGTTGGATTTATCGCACTTTTTGGGATAGCCGTGCTTAATGGGATCGTGCTTATTGAACATTATAAAGAATTAAAGAAGGAGGGAATGGAACATACAGACCATTTAATGAAAAAAGGAGCCAAAGACAGACTACGGGCAGTATTGTTAACAGCCTCTGCAGCTGCCCTGGGCTTTCTTCCTATGGCCATTTCAACTGGAGCAGGAGCCGAAGTGCAACGACCATTGGCAACCGTGGTTATTGGAGGACTGGTAACAGCAACTTTATTGACCCTGGTGGTATTGCCCGTTTTATATTCCATTTTCGGGGGCAAAAAAACAGAAAAGGAGAATGTTCATTTTAAAAAGAGTAAATACAAATTACCAATTATTATTTTGATGTTTTCCCTTCCCGCATTCAGCCAGGAAAAAGATTTGAATTTTGAAGAGGTTCGCCAGCTGGCTATTGAAAATAACGCCGGGCTACAGGTTTCAGACCTAAACAGAGCTGAAGCTGATGCAATGGTGAATTCGGCATTTAGTTTCGATAAAACCGAGGTCTATTACAACTATAATCAAATGGAACAGGGACCAACAGATGAGCCCTTTAGGATTTTTGGAATTCAGCAGAACTTTTCTTTTCCCACCGTTTACTTTTCGGCTAAAAAACTCAATAAGGCAAATGTGAGAGTACAAGAGGAGGCTTATCAACTTGTAAGCCTTCAGTTAGAAAAAGAGCTGGCTTCAGCCTTTTACCAACTCAAATATGAACAGGAGAAAGAGGAAATCTATAGAGTTCTGGACAGTTTATACAGCAGGTTTGCTCACGCGGCAACACGACGATTTGAACTGGGGGCAACGAATTATCTCGAAAAGATCACGGCTCAGGCAAAACAAAGAGAATTACAAACCCGATATCAACAAGCAGGAGAAGAAGTTAAAGCGGCTTATGAGATGTTGTTGAGCAGAGTTCAGGCAGAGGAAGACTTCAGTATTGAAAAAGATAGTTTGAGAAAGCTGGAAATGACGCGATTGGGAATAGAAAACCACGAACTTCTGAACTATTATGATAGCCGGGAAAACTACTTTACGGTTCGAAATAGGCTGGAAAAGCAGCAACTTTTGCCCGATTTCAGTATAAATTATTTTGAGGGGACCACTCCTGATATTGATTACAGTTTGTATGGATACCAGGTAGGGATTAAAATTCCGCTTCTTTTTAGCGGACAGGCCTCAAAGATTAAGGCTTCAAAAATCGCCATGGATAGAGCAGAGCAGGAGACCCGAAATAACAGAATCCTTCTTCAAACCAAATTCAACCAACTCGAGGCCGAGCTTAGAAAATACCAGGAGGCTCTTAGTTATTACGAAAATGAGGGCAGACAGCTTTCCCGGGAGATCCTGAAAACCGCAAACGGCAGTTACGAGAACGGAGAGATAGACTTCTTTCAATACATCCAGAGTCTCGAAAATGCTTATGATATCGAATTGTCTTACCTGGAAAACCTAAATGCCTACAACCAAACCATCATTTCTTTAAATTATTTAAACCTGTAAAATATTACCGATGAAATCCATATATATATTCATAGCGCTTTTGACCTTAAGTTTGGTATCCTGTAAAGAATCTGCTGATCAATCTGAGGTGGAAGAAGTAGAACAGGATGACCAGATCGTTATATCAAAAGCCCAGTTTCAGGATAGCGAACTTGAAACAGGAAATCTAAGAGAGTCTAATTTTCCTGAAGTAGTGCGTAGCAATGGTCGTATTGATGTGCCCCCACAAAACAGGGCCAGCATTAATGCCTATATGGGTGGGTACATAAGGGATATTGAGTTGCTGGAAGGGGATAAGGTTTCCAAAGGACAGTTTCTGGTGAGCCTGGAAAGTACAGAATATGTTCAGTTGCAACAGGACTATATGGATGTAGCCGGTCAATTGGATTACCTGAAAGCCGAATTTGAGCGGCAGCAAACTATGCTTGAAGAAAATATAACTTCCAGAAAAAACTTTCTGAAAGCCGAAAGCGATTATAAACGGGCTCAAACCGCAAGAAACAGTTTGCAAAGTAAACTGCGAATGCTGAACATAGATCCCGTTGCAGTAGAAGCCGGTAAAATACGTTCTGTGGTAAATATTTATTCTCCAATTAGTGGAAATGCCAGCAATATTTCGGTGAGCCGGGGAAGTTTCGTTTCTCCAACAGATCAAATAATGGAAATCATTAATTCTGAACATATTCATCTTGAACTCCTTGTTTTTGAAAAAGACGTGAGAAAGATAAAGGAAGGTCAGAAGATACTTTTTAATACTCCAGAAGCTTCAAATGAGAGTTTTGAGGCCGAAGTTGTACTGGTAGGGAAAACTATTGACCAGCAGAAAAGGAATGTAAGAGTTCATGGTCATCTTCCCGACAGTATTGCTTCAGAATTTACGGTGGGAATGTTTGTGGAAGCCCGAATTTTGACAAGTGAAGCTAAAAAACAAGGTTTGCCGGAAGAAGCCGTAATTGAACAGGATGGGGAATATTTTGTTCTTGTTCTGGAAAAGGAAGATGAGGAAAACTATTATTTTAGAAAACAAAGTGTATCTCCTGGAGAGACTTTTGAAAGAGTAACTAGCTTAGAAAATCCGGAAAGTTTAGAAAACGAAACTATACTTCTTATAGGTGCTTTTAATTTAATTGGAGAAGTCGGTGGAGACTAGAGTTCCAGAAACCCCGGTAACCTGATTCAAATCATATTAATCGTTTAGGTGGTGCTTTAACTTTGTAGCCTAAACGAAACTAAATGAGTTCTGATCTTATCAGAAAATACAATATTCCAGGGCCACGTTATACCAGTTATCCAACCGTTCCTTTCTGGGAAGATACCGGATTTTCGGTTCAGGCCTGGAAGGATAGCTTACTTAAACGCTTTAATGAAAATCGGGAAATAAGCCTTTATCTACACCTGCCTTTTTGTGAAAGCCTGTGCACCTTTTGCGGTTGTAACAAACGCATCACCAAACAGCACGGGGTGGAGATTCCGTATATTGAAACCTTAATTCACGAGTGGGAATTGTACCTTCAGGAGCTTCCTTATAAACCGATTATAAAAGAAGTACATCTTGGGGGAGGAACACCTACTTTTTTCTCTCCAGAAAATCTTGAATTTTTGCTAAAAACCATCTTCAGAAAAGCAGAGCTTGCAGAGGAGGTGGAGTTTAGTTTTGAAGGTCATCCGAATAATACGACCAAAGAACATCTTACTAAACTTGCCGAATTAGGTTTTAGAAGAGTGAGTTACGGGGTTCAGGATTATAATATGAAGGTGCAGATCGCTATTCACAGAATTCAGCCTTTTGAAAATGTAAAACGGGCTACAGACCAGGCGCGCGAAGCAGGCTATAATTCTATAGGTCACGATATAATTTTTGGTCTTCCTTTTCAAACAAAAGAACATATAATTGAAACCATAGAGAAGACCAAGTTGCTAATGCCAGATCGTATTGCTTTTTACAGCTATGCCCATGTGCCATGGATAAAAGGGAGCGGCCAACGAGGATTTAATGACGATGATCTTCCCGATGGGGAAACTAAACGGGAAATGTATGAAACCGGGAAGCGGATGCTGGAAGAAGCCGGTTACGTTGAAATAGGCATGGACCATTTTGCCCTTAAATCCGATTCGCTTTATCAAGCAGTTGAGGAGAAAAGTCTTCACCGGAATTTCATGGGATATACCACCTCCAATACAGGTTTGATGATTGGGCTGGGAGTTTCGGCAATTAGCGATAGTTGGTATGGTTTCGCGCAGAATGAAAAAACTGTTGAAACTTACCAGGAAAGAGTTGAAAAAGGAGAAATCCCGGTCTTTAGAGGTCATATTTTAAACGAAGAAGATCTTAAGATCAGGAAACATATTCTTAATCTTATGTGTCGTCTGGAAACCAGCTGGGAAGCTCCTGAAGATTATTTTGAGGAACTACCGGAAGTCCTGGTGAAACTTAGAGAAATGGAAAGTGATGGGCTGGTAGAGTTCTCAGAAACCGGATTACATATTCCTGAAAAAGGAAGACCTTTTGTTCGCAATATCTGTATGGCTTTTGATCTAAGGTTACAAAGAAATGTTCCCGATACCAGGTTATTTTCTATGACGATGTAAAACGTATTTTATTTTTGTTATAAAACCAAAACCACGGATGAATCCGTGTTTTTTTTTGATTATAGAATATGAACTTATTCTTTTTTATCTCCATAGATCATCTTTATTACGATAAAAATAAGAGCGGCACATACCACGACAAAGAAACCTATAATGTAGGTACCCAATTCCCAGTTTACCAATGCGAGATTATTAGCTAAAGTCATCATTTTTATATTTAATGGCAGGATTGAACTGCGGTTATTTTTGGAGTCATTTCAATGGGAGAGAGGTAGGGAATTCCTAATCCCATCCCGCGTATAATAAAAAGCAGACCTATAATCACTACAAATACGGGCACAGCTTTGGTGATTTTTTGCCTTACTCCGGCACTTATAAAATTTCCCAGGTAGACCGCTGCGGTCATCATCGGTACGGTGCCCAGGCCAAACAGCATCATATACAGGCTACCCTCTAGTGCATTGGCCGAAGCTACTGCCCCAAAAACCGCCATATATACCAGGCCACAGGGAAGGAATCCATTTAGGAATCCGGCGGTGAGAAAGGTATCGGGCGTTTTCTTCTTAAGGCTTTGTCCCAGACCCGATTTTACTTTTGAAATAATCTTGTAAACAGGGCCGGAGCCATTAATTTTATTAAATGCTTTATAGGGTAAGAAGATAACCAGGATCATCAGGATTCCTACGGCAATAGATAATTGCTGCTGAAGCCCAAACAAACCAAAGCTTTTGCCTATAATTCCGAATAAGAGTCCGATAATAGCATAAGAGAAAATTCTCCCGATATGATAAAGGCTCACCTGGCCCGCTTTCCGCAGGGAATTTTCCCTGTCTACCGGAAGTAAAAAGGCTATTGGTCCACACATTCCTATGCAGTGAAAACTTCCTAAAAGGCCGAAAATGAGCGCTGAAACAAGCATATTTTAGTATACGATTTCTTTTTTATACAGGTAGTTTTCCCCCTGATATTCCCAGTGAATATTAATGTTCCATCTTCCGGGAATCAGCTTTGCGTCGTCGATTTCAATACGATTGGATTTCAGATTTAATGGAATATCAAAATCCAGCTCCGCGTTAGAAGGTCGGTAAAAATTTAAATTCCCTGAAATTTCAGCGAGCTTAAGGTCTTCAGGAAATTCAATAAGCCATCCGTTTTCGATTCTTCGGTCGCTTATATTTTCAGTCAGGGCATTTCCCCGTGTTTCTGCATCGATCTCCTGCTGGAATAAAAGTTCTTTTTTGTAATAATCTTCAGTCACGAGATCGTGATCAAACTTTTCATTTGTG
This sequence comes from Salegentibacter flavus, assembly GCF_900115145.1. Classification (GTDB taxonomy): domain Bacteria; phylum Bacteroidota; class Bacteroidia; order Flavobacteriales; family Flavobacteriaceae; genus Salegentibacter; species Salegentibacter flavus. Next base: position 34,674 of record NZ_FOVL01000021.1, read on the forward strand.
AGCATATTGAAAACCAGATAAAGGATAAAACTTATAAAAAGTGTCATCCCAATCACTATGCCTGTTCCCCAGTTAATTTTCATATGTATATCATTTTAATTTTAGTTAAACAGGACCTAATTAAAACTGCGCGGACCCATAAACATCGTCTTCGTCGTTTCAATGAGTCTATCGCCGCTATAGATTCCTATTTCAACCTTTTCCTTTTCATCTTCCAGTGCCGAGGCATTGATCTCTATGAACAATGTTCCCTCACTCAATTCCTGTCCCGGTACCACGATCTCCTTATCCTGCACCGGTTTTACAGTTCCCGGATGGGACATCAGTTTAAATTCAATATCACCGAAATCGGCTGTGGTCTTGTTTACCAGTTTATAGGTATACACATTGCTGATCACGTTATCGTCTTTGTGTTCATAAAGCTGGCCGGGTAAGCGTAAAATACGCGCTTCTACCTCGCTGCGAACAAACAGCATCCCGATAAGGACTGCAGTTAAAATTCCTAATACTACTGTATAGCCTTTAAGCCTTGGTGTAAACCTGAATTTTGCCTTTTTTTCAATATTTTCCTCACTGGCATAGCGAATAAGGCCTTTTGGAAGATCTACGGCTTCCATCATAGAATCGCAGGCATCTATACAGGCCGTACAGTTAATACATTCCAGCTGAGTCCCGTTTCGGATGTCAATCCCGGTTGGACAAACCTGTACGCACTGAAAACAGTCTATACAATCTCCTTTTCCGCTGGCTTCACGGTCTTCATTCTTTTTGAATTTGGCACGCCCTTTTTCTTTTTCCCCACGTTTATGATCATAAGCAACTATAATGGATTTGTTGTCCAGAAGCACACCCTGAAGCCTTCCGTAAGGGCAGGCGATAACACAAACCTGCTCCCTGAACCAGGCGAAGACAAAATAGAAAATCCCGGTGAAGATAAGCAGAGAAAAGAAGGTGCTTAGATGGTTCATCGGGCCATCGGTTACGTATTGCAGCAAACGGTCGCTTCCAATAAGATATGCCAGAAAAACATTAGCGATAAGAAAGGAGATAATGAAAAACAAGAACCATTTAATTGCTTTTTTTCTAATCTTTTCGGCATTCCATTCCTGTTTACTGAGACGCATTTGTTTACCTCGGTCGCCCTCTATCCAGTATTCTATTCTTCGGAACACCATTTCCATAAAAATAGTTTGGGGGCAAAGCCATCCGCAGAAAATCCTTCCAAAGGCAACCGTAAAGAGGATGATGAAAACCACCCCGATCACCATCATAATCACAAAAATGTGAAAGTCCTGAGGCCAGAAGGGAAATCCGAAGATATTGAAGCGTCGTTCCAGGATATTGAACATCAGGAACTGGTTCCCATTTATCTTTATAAAAGGTGCGGCAAAAAGAAAGATAAGAAGCAGGTAACTAACGTATTTACGATAGTCATAGAACCTTCCTTCGGGTTTCTTGGGATAGATCCATTTTCTCTCTCCTTTTGAGCCCGCGGTGGCTATTGTATCTCTAAAACTTTCGTTGTTTTCCAACTTTTTATTCTCTTAAATTCAATTTCCCAGTTATTCTGAATCTTCTGAATCTTCTGTCCAAACATCGCCTTCAGGGGCTTTGCCATCTGGCGGATTGGTGCCTTCCAGGCTCATCACGTAACTTGATACCTGGGCGATCTCTTCAGAACTAAGAGAGGATTTCCAGGCCACCATTCCTTTTCCATCGCGACCTCCTTCAGAAATGGTGTGGAAAATATTGCTTATTCCTCCTCCAAGGATCCAGTGTTCATCGGTAAGGTTAGGGCCAATAGAACCCCCGCCATCTGTACGGTGACAGGCAATACAGTTTGCCATATAAATTGTTTCCCCGGCTTCAAGGTCAGCAGCATCGGTTAGTAATTCAACGTTGGAGGCATCCAGTAGATCCGGATTCTCTCTTTTATAGGCTTCTACCTGTTCTTTGGCCTTAGCAACTTCAGCAAGGTATTCTTCTGTTTGGTCTGGTCCGTCAAAAATGTGGTAGCGTGCCATATAGATAACCGCGAAGATTATACTGATGTAAAAACCATATAACCACCATGCGGGCAGATCGTTATCCAGCTCGCGAATTCCGTCATAATTGTGATCTAAGATAATCTCATCTTCTTTTTCCAGGGGTTTTTTGGTGAGCATCTTGTCATAGATACGTCTAAACCAGGCAGTACGTTTTTCGTGCTGGGTTTTTTCTATCTGAAAAAGCTTATCGCGCCCCTTCTCATCAAGACTTTTATGCACCATATTCTTAAGGGCTGCCAGAGAGACTTCAATAGCGATGGCAATGATAAGGATCAAGCCTAAAACAACCCAGACAAATGGATACTGCTCAAATACCCAGGTGGTTTCAGCTTCGATGCTTAATTCTATTAAGAGGAACGCCAGGATTACGAATCCTGCAATTCTTAAATATGACGAAGTAGATTTCATAATTCGTTGTTTTCTTGGTTTTGGTCTAGGGGTAGCTGACTTACTTCATTGATGTGTTCCTTTTTCGCAGTGAAAACCCACCAGAAAAGGGCAACAAAAAAGATGAAGAAGATAAGTAGGGAGATGATGGGGTAGATTGTTACCCCATCTATAGCTTCAAGATTTCCTTTTATAAATTTTAACATGATTACTCGTTTTTAGCTGAAATTTCCTGTGAATCTATTACCTTAATATCGGTTCCCAAACGTTGTAGATAGGCAATAAGTGCCACGATCTCCCGGTTACGCATCTCTACGAATTCGGTGTTGTTCTCTTCCGCATATTCTTTATCGGCCTGATAGGTACGTGCGAAGTCAGGATCGGTATGAAGATTTTCCTCAATCTCAGTTCCCTGTTCCAGCATCCACTGCTGTGCATTTGCGATCTCTTCTTCAGTATATGGTACTCCCAGGGTATTAAGAGCTCGCATTTTAGTTTCGGTATCGCTCTTATCCAACTCATCGGTGATCAACCATTTGTAGGCCGGCATAATAGAACCGGAAGAGGTACTCTGCGGATCGTACATATGGTTCAGGTGCCAGTTATCGGAGTATTTTCCGCCCACCCGCATTAAATCGGGGCCGGTACGTTTACTACCCCATAAGAAAGGATAGTCGTAAACATATTCACCCGCTTTGGAGTATTCTCCATAGCGTTCCACCTCACTTCTAAAAGGCCTGATCATCTGGGAGTGACATCCCACACAACCTTCTCTGATATAAATATCGCGGCCTTCAAGTTCGAGTGGCGTGTATGGTTTTACACTGGAAATCACCGGGACATAATCGTCTACCATCAGCGAAGGTACTATCTGTACGATTCCACCAATTAGAATAGCTATAGTAGCATAAAGAGTAAGTTTTACCGGTCTTCTTTCCAGCCAGGTATGGTAACCTTCACCGGTAACACGTTTTCTGGTAACTTTCTGCAGCGGTGCGGCTTCAGCAAGTTCATCTTCTACAGCGCTTCCCTGTCTTACGGTTTTCACGATGTTATAAAGCAGGATGAAAGCACCAACGATATACAAACTACCGCCTATTGCACGCATCCAGTACATCGGTATAATTGAACTTACGGTTTCCAGGAAGTTTCCGTAGGTAAGAGTTCCGTCCGGATTGAATTGCTTCCACATAGAAGCCTGCACGAATCCGGCAACATACATTGGCAGGGTATAAATAATAATACCAAGAGTACCTATCCAGAAATGCGCATTGGCAAGTTTAACCGAATAAAGTTTTGTTTTAAACAATCTGGGCACCATCCAGTAGACCATCCCAAAGGTTAGGAAACCGTTCCAGGCTAAAGCACCAACGTGTACATGGGCTATAATCCAGTCGCTAAAGTGGGCAATTGCGTTTACATTTTTTAGCGCAAGCATAGGGCCTTCAAAAGTTGCCATCCCGTACCCGGTAATAGCTACCACCATAAATTTAAGTACAGGATCTGTCCTTACTTTATCCCAGGCTCCACGCAGAGTTAACAGTCCGTTAATCATCCCACCCCAGGACGGGAAAAGCAGCATTACCGAGAAAGCAACACCAAGGTTCTGAGCCCAATCAGGCAATGCAGAATACAGCAGGTGGTGTGGTCCGGCCCAGATATAAATAAATATCAATGACCAGAAGTGAATAATTGATAGTCGGTATGAATAAACAGGCCTGTTGGCCGCTTTAGGTACAAAATAGTACATAAGCCCAAGGAAAGGTGTGGTAAGGAAAAAAGCCACCGCATTATGCCCGTACCACCACTGTACCAGGGCATCCTGAACTCCAGAGAAAATAGAATAACTTTTGAATGCTGAAACAGGTATTTCCAGGTTGTTTACGATATGCAAAACAGCAACAGTTACGAAAGTAGCCAGATAAAACCAGATAGCTACATAGAGGTGGCGCTGCCGGCGTTTAATCATTGTCATAATAAGGTTAAGTCCAAAAGCTACCCAAACAATTGTAATAGCGATATCTATCGGCCATTCAAGTTCGGCGTATTCTTTAGAACTGGTAAAACCCATTGGCAGGGTGATAGCTGCAGCAACAATAATTGCCTGCCACCCCCAAAAGTTGATTTTACTAAGGGCGTCACTCCACATTCTGGCTTTGAGTAGCCGTTGGGTGGAGTAATATACTCCGGCAAAAATAGCGTTCCCCACAAAAGCAAAGATTACCGCGTTGGTGTGTAGCGGTCTTAATCGGCCAAAACTAAGCCAGGAAATGCCATCGGTAAGGTTAGGGAATAGAAACATGAAGGCCAGAAGCAGGCCAATACTCATTCCCACAATACCCCATACAAGGGTGGCAATGGTAAAATTCTTTACGATCTTATTATCGTAATAAAACTGTTCTGTTTGCATAATTATTCAGTTTTCTCTTGTTTGGTGGTTTTATTTTTGGATTTTGAGTTTACTAATTCGTCTTCAAACAGCATCCGGACCGAAGGTGTATACATATCGTCATACTGGCCCTTTTTTACCGAGAGGATAAAAGCTATAAAGAAAATTATGGCTACCAAAACGCTTAATGCCAGTAGCAGGTAGATAATATTCATTGTTTAGTTAATTGCACCACAAAAATAATGGCTTGTTAAAATTTAAAATATGACTTCAATCAGGTTTCATAAGTTTAAAATTGCTTAAGTCTTTTTCCAACAAGCTTAGTTGCCAGGCTGGTAAAAGCTACTATACTAATGGAACTCAGGGGCATAAGGATTGCTGCAATAACCGGCATTAAATTCCCCGTTACCGCAAATGCCAGACCCACAAGATTATAGCACAGGCTTAGTACAAAACTCCATTTAATGATCTTCATCCCTTTTTCTGAAATTTCAAAAAAGCTATGCAGGTCTTTTAACTTGGTAGCATCCAAAATCCCGTCACAGGCAGGAGAAAAAACATTTATATTTTCTGAAACCGATATTCCCACATCACTTTGGGCCAGGGCCCCGGCATCGTTAAGACCATCCCCAACCATCATCACCTTGTTCCCTTGCTGCTGAAGCTTTTTTATAAACTCCAGTTTATCTTCAGGTTTCTGGTTAAAATAATATTTGGTTTGCAGCGGAAGCATCTTTTCCAGGCGCTCTTTCTCCCCGTCATTATCCCCCGAGAGAATAAAGATCTGTCGGTTTTTTCCAAGCTTTTCCAGGAGTTCTTCCAGACCTTCCCGATAGGAATTCCTGAAAACATAACGACCCTTGTATTCCCGGTTACTGCTAATATGCACCGCGGTTTTATTGGCTTGCGCGGCTTCGCTTAAAGGTTGCTGTACGAACTCGGCTGAACCTATCTTTAAGTTGCTTTGTTTATGTTTTGTTTCAATGCCTTTTCCGGTATGTTCGGTAAATTCATCCGGAGTAAGTATTTCATTTTTATTGAGAATATCATATAACTGCCGGCTGAGTGGATGTCCGGATGCTCGCAGACTTCCGCTGAGCAATTTTTCTTCTTCTTCGGTGAGCTTAAGGCCTTCGTAATAGATTTCTGCCTTTTTGTTGGTGGTGATCGTTCCGGTTTTGTCAAAGACCAGGCAATCAATCTGTGCCATCTGTTCAATAATTCCTGCTTCCTTCAGGTAAAATTTATTCCTTCCGAAGATGCGAAGCAAATTTCCCAGTGTAAAAGGGGTAGCCAGGGCTATGGCACAGGGGCAGGCTATAATGAGTACGGCGGTGAAAACATTTAAAACCTTTGAAGGATCATAAATTATCCAAAACAGGCTTGCCAGGAATGCAATACTCAATACGGCCGCGGTAAAACGCTTGCTGATCTGGTTAATAAGACTTTGAAAAGCTGTACTCTTATTCTTTTTAAAAACTTCATTGCTCCAGAGTTTTGTAAGATAACTCTGGTTCATAGCTTTTATCGCTTCAATCTCGATCAATCCGCCTTGCTGGCGTCCCCCGGCAAACAGGGTATCTCCCTGTAATTTCTCTACGGCGTTGGCTTCTCCGGTTACAAAACTGTAATCTATAAGGGCATCGCCCTTCATCAGGACCGCATCTATTGGAATTAATTCGCCGTTTCTTATCAAGATACGGTCTCCGGGTTCGATATTGTAAACCTGCACCTGCTCTTCAATGTTTTCTGAATTTAGCCTGGTAACTCCAATGGGGAAATAAGATTTATAATCCCGCTCAAAAGAGAGGTAGGAGTATGTTTTTTGCTGAAAAAATCTACCTAAAAGCAGAAAGAACACCAGACCGGTTAGACTGTCGAAAAAGCCTGTTCCCAGGTCCAGGACAATCTCTGCGGTGCTACGCAGGAATAATACGGCAATTCCCAGGGCTATAGGCACATCTATATTCAACATATTAGCCCGCAAACCTTTATAAGCTGAAATGAAATAGCCGGAGCCCGCATAAAAAACAACGGGAAGGGAAAAAGCAAACATCATCCAACGGAATAAATTTTTGAACCGGTCTAACCAGAATTCATCCACTTCAAAATATTCGGGGAAAGAGAGGAACATCACATTCCCAAAGGCAAAGCCCGCCACTCCTAATTTATAGATAAGGCTCCGGTTTATATCCGGTTTCTTTTCATCAAAATCTTTGAGGGAAATATAAGGTTCATATCCAATTCTACTTAACAGGTATGCCAGATCTTTTAATGAGACTTCCTCAGAATCAAAAGTGATTCGCACTGTTTTGCCCGGAAAATCAACCTGAGAGGTTTTTACGCCCGGATTGAGTTTATTGAGGTTTTCCAAAACCCAGATACAAGAACTGCAATGCATAGAGGGAATGAGCAGGTTGACCACCTGGGTGTTGTTCTCGTTGAATTCCAGAAGTTTTGCAACGATCTCCTTATTGTCAAGAAAGTCAAATTTTCGCTGGGAAGAAGCCGGTGAGATTCCCGGATTATTATCCATTTCGTAATAATAGGAAAGGTCACTCTCATTCAGAATTTCATAGACGGTTTTGCAACCCGTACAACAGAAATCCTTCTCCTGATACCGTATATGCTCTTCTCTACATTCTTCACCACAGTGAAAACAACTGGTCATATGCAAGCTAGATTTTGAGGCAAATTTTGGGCAATTGTCCCGGTTGTAATATGATTAGAATCAGGTTTATTAGTTAATTAAGAATTGTCCCATCAACTTTTGCAAGTTAAATTTAGGAAAATTTTAATAATCGACATCCTTCCGTTGTTAAACTTTACTCTTTCTTTTTTTGGCTTTAGAGATGATGTTTAAGTAGAAATATCCTATTAATCCTGCAAGCATCGAAGCGAATAGAATCCCGATCTTTGCCTGGGCTTGTAAAGCTTCATCTACAAATGCGAGTTCGGTGATGAATAAGGACATAGTAAATCCAATCGCCGCAAGAAATCCCAGTCCGTAGATATGTTTCCATTTCACATTCCGGGGTAGCGCCGAAATTTTAAAGAAGACCATTAGTCTGGTGAAGATGACAATTCCAAAGAATTTTCCGAAAATTAGTCCGAAGATAACGCCCAGGGTTACCGGGCTGTGGAGGATATCAAAAGAGGCAACATCTATAGTAACTCCTGCATTGGCAAAGGCAAAAATTGGAAGCACCACAAAACTCACAAAGGGATAAAGTGCATGTTCCAGGCGTTGGAGGGGAGGAGTTGCATCTTCAGTTAACGAAGAGAACTTTTCTATGGTATGGGTAATCTTTTCCTCGGCTTCAAGGGGATTTTTTTCTCTGTCGCGGTTGTGCTGTTTTATTTCAAAAGAAAGCATTTTTGCCTTCCGCAGAAAAAGCGGGGTATTGATACGTTTGGAAGTAGGCACAGCAAAGGCAGCCAACACCGCGGCGATGGTGGCATGAACCCCTGAAAGCAATATTGCCAGCCATAAACCGCCTATTCCCATAATTGCGTAAAAGAGCGTATTTCTTATTCCAATAATATTTGCGGTTATCAGAATTAAAAGAAAGAAAGCGCCCACTGCCAGGCTTTCAATAGAAATTTCTGAAGTATAGAAAAAGGCGATCACCAGTACTGCTCCCAGATCATCTACAATAGCAATTGCCGTAAGGAGGATTTTTAAGGTAAATGGAACTCTGTCCCCCAGCAGAAAAAGGATACCTAAAGCAAAGGCAATATCGGTAGCCATCGGGATTCCCCAACCGGAGACTCCCGGTCCGCCGGCGTTAAAGTAATAGTAGATAGCAGCCGGTACGAGCATTCCACCGATGGCGGCAACAACGGGTAAGATAGATTTACCGAAGCTGGACAATTCCCCTTGCAGGATTTCCCTTTTTAGTTCCAGGCCTACCATAAAAAAGAAAATAGACATCAGCCCGTCATTTATCCAATGCAAAAGGTTTTTTCGTAAAACAAAATCGTTTATGCCAAGATGGATGTATTGTTTCCAGAGGCTGTGATAAGCTTCAGCTAACGGAGAATTAGCCACGATCATCGCCAGAATTGCCGAAAAGATCAACACCAGTCCAACCGAGGTCTGTTTTTCTATAAAATTCTTAATAGGTAATAAAAAATAGAGATCAAGACCAGACTTTTTCATAATTCAACTGCTGATTTGTTTTTAAAGTTACAACCTCTTAAAAATAAGGAATATGATAAGGCTCAGGTATTAATTTATAAAAAAGATCCCGGAACTGGTACCTGTAACATATAACATAAAGTGGGGAAATTATGACCACTTGAATTACAAATGCTCAGGAAAATTTAAGGCTTAGGCAAGGGTTTCGGCATTAAATTTACCCTTATAACAGGCTGGCACAAAATATGTAAAAATCCTGTACGTTTTAACCTTATAAACTGAAAATCAGGTTTTATTAACCCAAATATTATGAAGAAGATACACTTATTTATATTTAGTTTACTGCTTTCCTTTCCTGCAGTGAGCCAGGCTCAAAGCTTTAATGAAAATCAATCGGTCACCGAGCAGGTGCTAAGCGAGCTCAACAGGGAACGAAGCCTCCTAAGCAGGAACCTGGATTACAGGATCAAAGAGATCGATTCTAAAATTAGTACCCTGGATGAAAGTATAAAAAATTCAAATTCCTCTGCCGAAAAGGTTGAGAAGCTTCTGGAGCGTGTAAAATACCTGGAGGAGAAACAGGAGGAGCTTGATAAAAACATCGTTAGTGTTTATAAATACAATTATAGTTCTGCAGTGCTTAACCTTGCCTCGATGGAGCGGGAAATTAAACCGCTCAACCTTTTTAACAGTTCCCGGGAATTTTATTCCACGCTGGATCAGGTGAGTAATCCTATGAACTATGATGGTTACAAGGAATGGTTTGGCACCTTTAAAAAATATGTGGATGAAGAAAAAAAGGGTGATGCCCGCCTCGATGCTTTAAGTCATATCTTGACCGTAACCGGTGATCTAACCAGTGGAACACCTTTCACCGGCATGCTTGCCGGAAGCCTATTTGACGGAATTGGTAGTTTTATCAATAACCTGAAACGCCGCGACCAGGACCTTAGAGAGCGCAGCACCGAAATGCTGAAGCTAACCACTACGGTGGCCCAGTTTACCCACGATAAAGACCTTATCGAAACCGAATGGGAATCTATTAATAAGAGTCTGAATGAGTTGAAGGAACTTCAGAATAAAGCTCTGAAAGAAAACCTAACCGTTATGCTGGAGATCGATCTAAAAGAGTTTGAAAAGAATTTCACCGGCGAAACCGATGCTAAAAAACGAACCCAGTATATTTTAGATATTTCAAAGATCGCTGAAAATAAGATCGTGGAAGAAAAGGCGAAAAACCCGGAAAACTGGAAACAGGATTATCACGACCAAATGATCGCCGTGCAGAATCTTAAGATCAGGTTTGGAACTATCACCTTCAGAATTCTGGAGAACCTCAATAAGTATGAGCACCTGATAGAAAAATATAAGGAAGACAAATACCTTAAGGACAGGATGGCTCAGCTTAAACTGAAATTAGACCTGGTGAGAAACAGTTTTGAAAATACCTTTAATCCGCAGGAATATATCAAGGCTTCCAATGAGATGTATGTGGTGGAGTAATTATCAATACAACCAATTACAAAAGGCTGTCTAAAAAGAATTCCAAAAAGTCATTTCGAGCTGAGTCGAGAATCATTTGCTGTAAATCGATACATTTCGACTCCGCTCAATGTGACAAAATTGGATCTGTATTCCTTTTAGACAGCCTCTTTTTTATTATGAAAATTACCGGCTTACTTTTCTTTGCCTTAAACTTTAAGTCTTTTTCCTACCTTTATGGGAAAGATTAATTAATGGTAAAAAGAAAGAGGTATTCCCTTCGGCGTCCCAAACCTAATAAAGCGCTACACCAGGCCCCGGGCACGGCGACTTATGTTGGCCATAAGGACTCGGTTGAGACTAAACTGGAGGTTATTGATTATAATAAAAAAAGCTTTGAACGCTTTATCTCCAAAACTCCGGAGGACGCTTTTAAATTTGAAGCACCCGACAAGGTCACCTGGTTTAATATCGATGGGCTCAGCAATACAGAAGACATTGAAAAACTGGGTAAATATTATGAGCTGCATCAACTAATCATTGAAGATATTGTAAACACCAACCAACGACCAAAGATCGATGAGTACGAAGATTACATTTACGTAGTGGCAAAAATGCTTTATCACGGGAAGAACGGACATCTAGAAAATGAGCATATAAGTTTTGTATTGGGCAAAGATTACGTGCTCAGTTTCCAGGAGGCCGGGGGAGATGTATTCAATAATGTAAGAGATCGGCTTAGCGAGTCCCACGGGCGAATACGCTCAAACGGTGCCGATTACCTGCTCTTTGCCTTACTCGATGCGATTGTAGATAACTACTTTATCGTGATAGAAGATATTGCCGATAAGATAGAATACCTTGAGGAACGCCTTTTTGAAAGCCAGCCTAATGATGATATCACTTTCGAGATACAGGAGCTTAAACGTACTATTTTACGAATAAGAAGAGCTGTTTTTCCGCTTCGGGAAGTGGCGAGCAGGCTGGAAAAAATGGATGGGGATCTCATTAACGATCGCACCCGAAATTATTTGCGGGACCTTTATGATCATATACTCCAGGTTTCAGATAATATTGATATATATCGCGAAATGACCTGGGGCCTTATGGATATGTACATGACTACTATCAGTAACAAGATGAACGAGGTAATGAAAGTGCTTACCATTATCGCTACCATTTTCATTCCGCTTACCTTTATCGCAGGGGTTTACGGGATGAATTTTGAGTTTATGCCCGAACTCCAGTGGAAATATAGTTATTATGTACTTTTGGGAATTATGCTCACTATCTTTGTATTAATGCTATTCTATTTTAAACGTAAAAAATGGTTATAAACAAAATGAAATTCCTTCCTGTATTTTTATTCGGTCTATTGAGTATTCCGTTGGTCTCTCAGAACCCGGTTTACATTGGTACTTACACAAAAACCGAGGGCCACGTAGACGGTAAGGCCAACGGGGTTTATTTGATGCATCAAGATGCTAAAACCGGAGATTTAAGTGATCCTGTTTGTGTTGCCGAAGTCATCAATCCGAGTTTTGTAAAAACCTCATCCGACGGTAAAAATCTTTATGCCGTAAGTGAACTGGCTCCCGGGGACGGGGAGTCAGGTTATATTTATTCTTTCAGCAGAAATGCGGATAATTCCCTGGAAGAACTCGGCAAAATCTCTACGGAAAGCTTCGCGCCCTGTCATATAGAGATCGATCAAAGCGGGAAATACGTCTTTGTTTCAAATTATGTTGGAGGCGTGGTAATGCTTTATGAAAGAGACGAAAAGGGAAATCTTCAGAAAAAACAAAAAATAGAGCTGGAAAATCCTAAAGCTTCTCATCCCCATTCGGTGAGTATCTCTAAGGATAACAAATTTGCTTATATCAATGATCTGGGCAATGACAAGGTGTGGATCTATAATTTTGATGCCGAAACCGGAAAGCTAACTCCTAAGGATAAACCTTATGTGGAATTGGAAGAGGGAGCCGGACCAAGACATTTCTCATTTTCTAAAGACGAAGAGTTCGCTTATACCATAAACGAGCTTAACAGCTCTCTGAGTGTCTTTAAAAAGGATTCCTTAGGTGGCCTAAGCCTCATTAAATCTTATCCCAGCCTTCCAGAAAATTTCGATGAAAAGAATTTTACGGCCGATATTCACCTTCATCCAAACGGCAATTTTCTCTACGCTTCCAATCGGGGACATAACAGTATAGCTGCTTTTCAGGTTAACAAGGAAAGCGGGAAACTTATACTCATAGGTCATTATGCTACCCAGGGAGAGTTTCCGCGAAATTTCGCGATCTCTCCCGATGGCAATTTTTTGTATGCAGCAAATCAGAATTCTGATAATATCAGTATTTTCAGGATCAATAAAATGGATGGTAAACTGATTCCTCATTTAGAGCCGGCGGAAGTAAAAACCCCGGTTTGTATTGAATTTGCAAAATAATGAATTACACTTATTTCAGATAACTGGTTTTTACGCATCTACTGCGAAACAGGTGAAGTTGCAGGTGTATTAAGGAAATAAAAGATCCCCTTAAGGTAATTTCACTTTAAGGGGATTATAATTGCGGCCGGTAAAAATTAACCTAATTGCCTGAATCTTTGCAATCACCCTGACTTATCTAATATATCGCCCCCACGTGGCTTCTCTTTTCGATGACAAACTTTTCGTTACTATCAATATATGGTCCCGATGGAACTAGAAAAGCTCGGTTAGGAGCGAAATATAAGAGTTTAGGTTTTTTAAGCCCCATAGAGCTTGTCCCGATTTTTCGGGAGGCGTAATATGATAGGCATTCTATTTTTTATCGGAGAATAGTAAAAAAATTCTATTTAGTCTACTTCTTCTACTTCTTCTATCACGAAAAAGCCATCGTTGCCCTGGGCCTGATAAAGCGGCATAAAAATGCGTGCATCCCACTCACTTTTAATTTCCTTACCATTCTGAATTGCAAGAAGCTCTCCTTTTTTAATCTTCTGAAAATTCTCGAAGCCCGGTTCCGTTTTAAACTCGTCTGAATCTTCCAGGCCGTGACGATGCACCAGTTCAAAAGTCTTTTGCTCAGGAGCATTCTTTTCTGCGAAATTATCTATGCAATTCGGGTAACAGGAAATCTTGGTGAGATCCAGGTTACAGGCCTCTTTCAGTGCCAGCCAGATCACTCCCTCGTGATTTTCCACTGAAGTCTTATCGGTGTGCTGTCCGGCTTCCAGCACAAACCCGGTTAACCCGGTTCGGCTTAAGTAATGGTCTATGCAACCATACACGATATCGCTGAAACCACGAACGATATAGGTTGGAAACCTATGTGCCCATTCATCATTTTCATTCACTTCCTGCACAGAAATATAGGGTAGGCTGGGCGAGGAGGTGGTGTGGCAATCCAGGAAATAGCGTTTGGTAAAATCGCTTTCAGGATGTTGCTCCAGCACTTCAATGATCTCCCACATTTCTCGTTGCTCGTGGGTTTCTTTTTTCCTCTGCTGAATGTTTTCTTCCGTCCAGGTGCGGTTCAGGTCTTCATCCAGGAACCTCTTATTTTGGTTAAGGGCCTTCTTGTTTCCGGAAACGCCAATAATTGTTCCTTCAATCTCCGGTTTGGATTTTTCCAGTTCAGAAAACACCTTTTCCAGCGCCTGCACTCCACTGGGTTCATTTCCGTGCACGCCACCGGTGACAAAAAGGAGCGGGCCTTTTTTACCACTGGTGTATTTTCCTATTATTCTTGGAATCTCTTTCTTTTGTTTATCCATACTTCCTGCATTTATTCCATAGTAGCCAGGACCTGGTTAGAAAGCTGTCCCTTATACATTTCTTTGTAATCTATCTTGCGCTCAATTGCCTCAATAACCATTGGAGTGAAATCGGGCAGGCCAATATCTTTGAATCGTTCCATACCACCGGGACTAAGCACATTAATTTCTATGAGTTTGTCTTTCACCACATCGAGTCCAACAAAGAAAAGTCCGTCGCGGATTAATTTTGGTGCGGTAAGATCTACAATGCGTTGCATTTCCGGGGTTAGAACACTGCTGTTTGCTGTGGCACCCTGGGTGAAATTACTTCTGAATTCACCCTCGCCCGGAGATCGGCGGATTATTGCCTGAACACCATCCTTTATCATTACCCGGCCATTGAGCAACAGAATACGTACATCGCCATCCTTCACAGCCGGAAGAAATTCCTGGGCGATCACATAACCCTGCTGACTTATAGTTTCAATGATCTGGTTGACATTCTTTTCATTTTCGTCTATGAGATAAACATCTCTTCCGCCAGACCCCTCCAGGGGTTTCAAGACCATCTTCTTATCGTGTTTTTCCCAAAACTTAAGGATGTCTTCCTTGCTTCGGGTGATAAGGGAATCGGGTTTTATGGATTCGGGGAGCTCTTCGAAATAAAGTTTATCGATAAAGGCGTGGGATAGAGCATAGGCATCATTTAGAACAAGCACTCCTTCCTGTTGCATCATACGTCCGAAGGCCACCCCGGATTGCTCGGCCCATTCCCGACCAGATTCCTCTTCAGTAGGATTATTTCTAATGAAAAGCACATCAATATCTTTGGAGGTCAATCTCTTTTTTTTGGCCTTGCTGCTTTGCAGGAACTCGAGGAATTTTTTGGGAGATTTCGTTTTTGTATTTTTTGGTACGTGTGTAGTATTAATACTTACAGGGCCGTCATGGTGGAAATTAAAATCTCCAACTCCCATGGCAAATACCTCGTGACCACGGTTAAAAGCTGCATTCATTAGCAGTGCCGATGTTCCAACCTTCTCGGTCTCCACATCATTTAATACAAAGCAAATTTTCATCTGGTTATCATTTTTGAAAGAGGTAAGCCCTCTTTGATTAGGTTTAATTTGTTTTGAACGTTCTGGGTTAATAAATACCTGGGCTTAAGCACAGATTTCTTCAATATTTTTCTCTCTGTTAGTTCTTTGATGATCCCGATATGTTTTAAGCCAAATTTCCCTGCCAGTAGCGGTTCAAATTCGCCTCCATTCTGAAGGTGATGCCTTAGTTCTACCAGGCCTTTGAGGTAGATGATATCTTTTAAAAAGCCGCCGCCCTGCATAATTCTGGAGGTGATATTAAAAGCTCTTTCTCCTGAAAATCCATATTCTGTAGACAGCAGGCTGAATATCTGCTGAAAATCTCCTCCTTCCATCAGGGCCGAGCCGGCAATTACCCTTCCGGCCAGTGTTCTCAAGCGGTTTGCGGTAAGTCCATCTACAAGATATTCAGCCATAACCGCCAGGCCTTCCTGTAAGGGATCGTAATCTGCAAGGCCCGTTTTTAACAAACTCAGCGGTTGCTGGCTACCGTTGTAATAGGTTAGTACATGCGTGCCTACCTCGTGCTGGATAAGAGCCTCGGTTTCGGTTTTATTCATTTTATAATCTTCAGGGATAAAAAGTTCCCCTTTGGAGACCATCAGGATATTTACATCCTTGCGGATATGCACCTTACTTTTAAAATTTTCATCCTGTTCGGCGTAGTAATCGAATTCCCGACGTGCAAGGCTGGCAAAACCTCTGGAGTCTATCATTTCAGTATCCTTGTCGGGTTTTTCCTCGGCTACTTCCCGCAGAAGATTTCCCGCTTCTTCACATAAGATGTTGTCTATCCCTTTATAAAGCCTGATACTGTTGTAAAAGAAGTTTTTGGTACCTCTTTCACTCAGCATTGTGATCTGTTGGTCCAGTTCTTCCCGTTTTTCCCTGAAGAGATGAGACATCGCAGGATCGTCTATATCTTCTATTTTAAGGTTGTATAATTCCCGTTTAAGCACATCTGGATCTATGGGTAAAAGGCGGTAGTGATAATCGAGCAGTTTTTCGTAATTCGAATCGAAAAATTCCTTTTTTATCTCGTGAATATTGGAAGGGGAAATCAACCACAGGAATTCATAAGAACTCTCAATCTGCCCCAGCTTTTTATCGATCTCAAAAATTTTGTCTTTAAGATACTTTCTACCCAAGGCATGAAAGCTTGCCACCCCACAAGAGGTTTGCACTCTTATGTAATCAAAGATCCCTTTATGGATAGCCTTAACGATAAAATCGCGATAATCACGGAAAAATACCGGATAGAGCTCTCCATCTATATTTCGATAAACAGGAGGGATTTCCAGGCCTACCACCACAGCCCCCGATTGCTTGGTTTGTTCGATCTCCATTAAAGGAGATTCGTCTTCTTTTTGCCGGTTGGGGGTATCCATTATTTCAGATTTGAGATAAAGCCCTGAATAGCGTTCATTGATCTTTTCCAATTCCTCCTGTAAAAGTTCCAGAGAGGAAGCCAGCTTTTTGGCCGGACCTTTAATGGTAAAACAGTTGGAACCGGGCTCTCCGGCATATATTTCAAAGAGCAGATAAGATTTAAATTCGGTGGCCAGTTTATCTGAAACCTGAAAAAGCAAGTCCTGATATAATTCAAAATCCGAATTTCCTATAATGAGATAAGAAGCCTCGCTCATTACGATACGGGCTGTACCGGCATCGTTTTCCCGGTGGCGGTACACAATTAAATAGGGCAGATCCTTTTCTATATGAAGCAATCCACCCCCGGGAAGACTACAACTTAACTCTTTCTCTTCCTCAAGCTTTGTTAAAATTTGATTAATCGATTTTTCAGATAATTCCGATATATCCAGCATTCTTTTAAACGTCTTGGTTTGTTATTATGAATCTAATTTTTTGCAAGGGTCTGGAAGTCTTTGATAAAGCCTATTATTTCCCGGAACTTCCCGGAACCGCTCGATTAAATTTAGAAAGAATATTGGGCTTAAAAAGATGAAAGTCAGACTTTGGGTTTTTTTTAGGATATGAAAAACAGAAATATGCTTGGGCTGAAATAGGAGGTTTCTGCTAATAATAAATCCAGGATAGAGGAGATTTGTTAGGCTCTAATAGCCGCGATAATCAGTAAATTATAGGAGAATCATTACAAGATTAAGATAAATATAGGTTTTAATCGAATTTGTTGGGCTTTTATAGAATAATTCCTAAACATTAGATAAAAATACTTATCTTTAATTAGACTAAAAGAGTTCACACTTTTTTGCCCTCCTTTTTTAACTTTATAGATTTTTCATCTTTATAGAAGATTGATAATTCGTGCCCTACCTATTTTTTAATAGAGAGTTATTGATCATAAAAGCCCTGACTTGTTCAGGGCTTTTTTTTGTTAGTTACTATCAATCCCTTACCAAGGTGCAACCGTCCTCTAAGTAAAACAGGGAAAAATCCTGGTTAAAATCAGGGGTTTTCCCCTTTAGTAGAAATAAATAAAAAGTGCGTACTTGATACACTGTATGATTTCTAACCGGAATGGTTAAATTTAAGGTTAGTAGAAGTTTCCCGAGAGATGTTTTTAGGAAGCTTGAGTTTTTTCATTATTAGATAAGGGATCAGTGACAGGATAAGTTATTCTGAAAACTGTTCCCTTTTTTGTAAAAAAACCTTATTTAAATAATCGGTAAGCCGGCTGTAGAACTAAACTACATCAAAAGGTTTGGTGATAAAAGCAACAATTAGGCTTGATCCATAAAAGCTATGGCCCCGGAGTCTTGAGTTATAGAGGGATTGGCATGCGCCAACATAAGAATAACCAGGGTGGAGTTGGTCTTATCATCATCCTTCCAAAAGAAGGGAAGCTCTGCGATGACTTGCCAAAACTTTATGAAAAGATAATAGCTGCAGATATTCTGTATACCGTCGATTTTTACATAATAACTATCTACGGAAAGAAAAATAGTTCAATAAAAAGGGAAGCAGCTAAAGGCTTCCCTTAATTTCTATTCTAATCTATGCGGTTTCCAATTTGTGTCCGGCAAAAGCTTCATCAACTTCTGTATGGAAAATATGGTTGGAATAATTACTTATAGTTTTTACTGCCTGGGCCAGAATAATGGCAAGGATCTGTTTTTCAGAATATCCTGCATCCAGGAATTTCTTAGCTTGTTCGGGGGTAGGGTTTCCCCGGCTTTCATTCATCACCTTAGTGAATTCGTGAAGGGCTCTAAGTTTATCGTCTTCAATTTCCTTTCCCTCTCTGATAGCTTCTATAACAGCTTTGGGTGTTTTAGAAACATTTTCAGCCAAATAACTATGGGCAGCCGTGCAATATTCACAGGAATTATCAACGCTGACAGTTAGCAATACTACCTCTTGTTCTGCAGGGGTGAAATCACTGTCTTTTCTGAAATCACTGTACCCGGAATCATAAGTATTCTGCAAAGCCGGAAAATTCACCATGTTTTGATACATATTAGGAATCATTCCGTTTGCCTTCTTAGCATTCTCAAGGATCTCCTTTTGTTGTTCATTAGCATTTTCTAATTCTACTGGTTCTAAACCGATTTTGTACGTTTGGTTTGACATAATTTTAAATTTTAAGATTAAACATTAAGATTAAAGACGCTGTTGGTAAACTGTACTATGTCTAAATAGACAAAGAGCGTCTCTGATAATTTTTTAAATGATTCACAAGGGAAAACCTATTTCCCTATTGCAATTAGTTTATCGGAAATAGCTTTTAGCTCGGGAGCCACAATTTCAGGGGATGGTGCAAGGGGGTATTGTTGCTGCCCCGGCCTACTAACAAATGCGGCACGCCATCCTGCCCAAAGGGCTCCGGCCACATCCCAGCCGTGTGCGGCAATAAGCATAGCTTCTTCCGGTTTCACTCCCAGTTTTCGGGCTGCCCAGTTATAAACATCGGCGTGGGGTTTGTATTTTCCTATATCCTGAATACTAAGCCACTCTTCAAAAAAACCCAGTAGTCCGGCATTGGTAAATTGCTTTTCAACAGCTGCGTTGGAAGAATTGGTTAAGGAAACAAGGCGATACCCATCATCTTTTAACTTGGCCAATGCATCTCTAACCTCGGGGTGGGGTGGAAGCGAGGTGATAGGAGATATAGCCTTTTTCGCCTTCTCGCGACTGAGCTTAATATGATTATTAGCAGCTACCATCATTAAGGTAGCAGCACCAATTTCTCCAAAATCCTTATATTGATTTCCCACAGTCTCTACCAAAGAATACTGGAGCATAGTAGTAAACCATAAAGACACCAATTCACTCTTTCCATTTAAGGTATTTCCAACGCTTTCTTTTAGTAACCTGAGATCCAGGAGAGTTTCGTTTACATCAAAAAATAAGATTTCAGGGCGTTTATTTTGAATGTTATCCATTGTATTTGTCTTTGAATTTGCTATTCCAGGTACAGAAAATGATAGTCCTGCCATTCCCGCCAGACCGGTTTTTATAATAAAGTCTCTTCTTGATTTAGTCATATTATTTTTAAAGCTGATCGATATAATTTTCAAGGGCGAATCTGTAGGCATTCCAATTGGTATCGTCTGAATAAAGTTTGCGAATGCCCCGCATCCCTTCAAAAGAACTCACCAGGTAAATGGCCGCCTGTTGCGGATTCGTTTCCTGTTTTATAGAACCATCTTTATGACCTCTTTCTATTATTTGAACTAATGCTTTCACCCAGGATTCTATAAGATCTTTTAAAGCCTCGTTTAGCAAATTCTGGGAGCCGCCTATTTCATTGATTAAATTATTCACAGGGCATCCCATTAGTTTTTCATCGCTGGTGAAAGCCTGAAACTTATTCAGAAAAGTTGTTTTCAGAATAGTTTTGGCTTCGCCTTGAGCATAGAGGGGCTCGATCATTGCCTGGTAAATTCTTTTGTTCAATGCTGTTTTCACCACCAATACGCCCAGTTCATCCTTATTTTTGAAATTATGATAAAAGGCACCTTTTGAAAGTCCGGTAGCTTTCATTATTTCATTGACACTGGTAGCTTTAAAACCGTTTTTATAAAACTGCATAAAAGCTGTTTCCGTGATCAGATTCCGTGTGGCTTCTGTCTTTAATTCCTGTTCCATATGGCAAAGCTAATTAAAAACATTCTACACAGAATGTTTTTTAGCAAGGTTTAACAATATAGTGCCGCAAACTTTGTTTACGACACTATATTTTCAATGATTAAAAAACCGAAATAAAGTTAATGTGGTTAATAGACTAGCTATTCTTTTCGATTCAGTTCCATATTTATGGTAACTTCAGCAGTATCTCCAACTACCATATCTGAAGCCCAGTTGAACAGGTCTTGAGCATCTGCTGTGTTTCCGCTGTCAAAACGACATAGCGCTCTACCGATGGAAAGTATTTCTTGTAAATCCGGTTGAAGATTTCCTCTTTGTTAGCGGAGCCGAGCTCCTCTTTTACAGATATCTTTCAGGATGGAATTCATAAGAGATAAGTTAAAAATTGATTGGTAATCTAATAAGACGGGAAACATCTTAAAAATTTTCTAATATATTTTAAAATTTAATAAGTCTTTAAAGCTTCGGGTTAAGTTATGTTAAGTGCTGCTCATTTTTTTAAATTGATAAGTATCTTAGAATCAAAATTTTATATAATACTGAAGATGAATTTACTTTTCGCTTTTCTCATTCTGATGACTTCGTGCTCAGATGATGATGACAACAATAATGCTGAAATTTCAGTAGATCCACCAACGGCCACAGGCATAGTTTATTTTGAAAGTGCATTTAATATGCAAATCTCGTATGCTAATTTAAAATCCGCCCTGGAGGATAATGAAAATATCAGTATCGTTCAGGAACTGGATCATTCGCAAAACGCGGCATCTGTTGATATGGATCTGGCGCCCACTCAAATTATTTTCTTCGGAAACCCGAACCTGGGTACTCCGTTAATGCAGGAAAATCAGCTTGCCGGCCTTGACCTTCCTCAAAAAGTTTTGTTCTATGAAGAAGAAGGACAGGTATTCGCGCTTTACAACAGTACAGAATATCTGGCTTCCAGATACGGAGTTGCAGATATAATTACGCTTCCTCAAATATCTGAAGCCTTAAGTAACCTGGTGGGAACTGCGGTAGATGCTTCGGCAACCGAAACTACAAGCCAGTTGGTGGATGAACATGCCGGAATTGAAAGTGTAGAAAGTACCACCGATTTCGATTCCACTTACTCTAATCTTAGATCGGCAATAGAAGCTAATGAGAATTTAAGTATTGTGGCAGAATTAGATCACCAGGCAAACGCTGCCAGTGTAGGGATGGAACTTCGCCCAACCAAAGTGATTATGTTTGGAAATCCTAACCTGGGTACTCATTTAATGCAATCTGTTAACAGTATTGGTCTTGATCTTCCTCAGAAAATGCTGGTATGGGAAGATGAAACCGGAGCTGTACATATTTCTTATAATAACCCTGAATTTTTAAGGGTGAAACATCAACTTCAGGCCAACGATGAGGAAATTACACAAATAGCTACCGCCCTGGAAACTTTAGCCAATACAGCTGCTGAAACGGAATAGTAGTAAATACAGAAGGGGTAATACTTTTTGAATATATCAGTCTCGATTATAAAAACCGCATTGAAGCTCCCTTGCTGTTAGAGGTACTTCGTTTTTATAGTAACAATAAATAACAATTTTTAACCTGGTTGCCCTATCCTTTTAAAAACCACCTTGAACCTTAACCAGGAAACAACTCAACTATCGGGATGACCCGGTCTCTCATCACGGTTTTTTTTGTCATTCCTCCCCAAGGATCTCCAGGCCTAAACCGGTGGCTATTTGCTCTACGCGCTGCGGGTCTAAATTTGGCGTTCTCACCAAAGGCTGCTCCAGACTTTGCTGCTCATTGGTTTCCGGGTAGAGGTAGAGGGGGAAAACCAATTCTCCACCTCTTCTATAATAATTAAAGTCCATTATTTTATTTGTAATTGATACAATATCCCAATTTTCTGTACCTATTACCTGACCTTGACGACCGATTGCTAAACCAACATTCTCACCTTTAATGAAATGTTGCATTAAATCAGTTCTGCTTCTTTCAATAAAAACAGTATCATAATAAATATATCTTTTATCAAGAGGCCGGTATGAAACTTCTTTTATAAAATCCGGATTGTAAGAATTTCTTAGACTTTTAACTTCATTAATTTTCCATTTTTTATTTTCTTTTAAGCCATATATTCTTTGAAGTTCTGATTTCTCTAACAAGAAAAAATTCCTAATTCTTTCTTCAAGTTCTTCTTTGGTTTCGCCTATTACAAAAGAATCTCTTGAAGTAACTATCCCTACATTATTTAAGGTAAAAAGATTATTAACAGAGAAGCCATTTCTGTATTTTCCTTCCAATTTAAAATCCTTCTGTACCATAAAATAATTTGGTGCCTTATTTGGAATATTGACAAATGGAATTGATTTTATGGTTTTATTAGTTAGGAAATCATATCATTACTGTCCAGTTAAAATAGACTGAGTGACAGTTGGTTATAATCAAGTTCTTTGACATTACTATAATCTATATTCATAAAAAGCTCATTTATAGAGGTTTTATCTAATAATGAGATGCCCAAAACCTGTAATATTTCGTAGGTTGAATGCTGCAATTTCAGTTTATCTGCCACAATAGAGACCAGACAGTAAGCACTTATCGCACAATAAATCTGGATTTTTACGGCATTTTCAGATGTTCCCCAGAAGGATTTTATTTTCAAGTGTTGTTTGACCCATTTAAAGAAAAGTTCCACCTGCCATCTTTTTTTGTACAGTAAGGCA
>NZ_FOVL01000020.1 GCF_900115145.1 Salegentibacter flavus
AGTGAACATTCTCCCGCAGGGCTTGTTCAATTTTTCGGGAAGAATAAATGTTGCGTAAATAGGCATAGATAACAACTTTGAGAAGCATCCGCGGATGATAGCTTGAAGTGCCACCACCTTTATAGCTCTTCTCCAAAGCAGAGATGTCTATATGATCAATAATTGTATTTACTATTCGTACGGGATGATTCTTGGGAACTAAATCATCATAACTGGGAGGAAGAAGACTTAACTGGTCCTGTTGGTAAGTCTTGAATACTACTTTGCTGCTCATGCTTAAAAATAAACATGATCACTTAATTATACAAAAAAGAGGCTGCCTTTTTAGACAGCCTCTTCTAAATACATTTTTTAATCTATGGCAAGTCTGCCATCTTCGGCTTGCTGTTCAATTTTAATAGTCTGACTTCGGTTACCGTTAACCAGCTTTATTTTATAATAAGCTTTTTTAATCTTGTCTCCGTTACCTCGGGCAATATATTTATTCCCTACGGCTACCCAGCCTTTATGATCTCGGTATAGATCTGCCATAATTTTTCTGGAGAGTACAACATCCTTAAAGGACTGTCTATGTCTTTTTAACTCTCCCTCATCATCGAACTCAGCGTTCAAAGCTCCTTTGGTAGTTCTGAAGCTAACAAGATAAGAATCATAATCCTTATCGAGGTGATCGATTAAACTCAGGACATTAAAATTATTCATCATAAATCCAATGGGATTTTGCATAAACTCTCCTGTGTATTCCTCTTTTACTGAAAATGTGAATTCATCAGCTTCTCCAGCAATAATTTTCTCAGAAACCGGGTTCATAAATACCCTGGCTTCTTCCAGTTCGGTAATTTCCTGTGATTGTGCGGTTGCGATAAAGCAAACCAACAACGAATAAAAAATTAAATTTTTCATAACAATAATATTTAGTGATTAATAATTCCGTTTTTAATCGTCAAATACGTGTTATGGGGTTGACTTCAGACTTCTGAATTTTAAGATTCAAAGTCTTTTGAATTGAATCGGGGAGGTAGGATTCCCGATAATTCCTTGCAGAGAGCTGAAGGGTTTAGCTTCCGCGTACTTGTAATTTCTTATATGTAAAAGTAGGTGAAAAGAGTACTGCCCGCAATCCCTTTTTAGGGTGAAATTTTTCCAGATTTATTAGTTAAAAGGCTTATAAATAGATAATTACCGTAAAAAAGGGATTTATCCCCCCTCTTTTAGGGGGAGTGCGTTTTGAAGTTGTTTTAAAATTTTTGAAAATCAGCGGCTTATTTGGAGTGAATCAGAATATTTCAGTTAGAATTATCTCCTCGCTTCCTATGAAAGAGTTTAAATATTTCCATAGCCACAAGAATTATAGTCGCGGTGAAGAATAATTTGATCCATTCTCCTCCAGTCACCGGGTCCAGTGATAGTAGCTCCTGCATAAAGGGAATGTGCAGCGCAAGGATGTGAATACCCTGTGCGGCCAGGATTCCAATAATGAGAATATAGTTATTACTTAAAGGAATTCTGAATGCCGACCGGGTTTCTGAACGTGCATTGAGCGCATGGAAATTCTGAAGTAATACCATTAATAATAAAATAAGATTGCGAGCCGTGCTTTCCTCATAATTCAGGTTATTGAGTAAATGATACCAGAGGCCAAAGGCCAGCATACTGATAACCGAAGCAGATACCAAAGTTTGTTTGATCATTAGGGGATCAAAAATACTTTCATCTGGTTTTCGGGGTTTCTGGGTCATCACCTTTTTCTCACCGGCTTCAAAAGCGAGTGCTACATCCTGTATTCCATTGGTTACCAGATTTAACCATAGCAGTTGCACAGGCAGGAAGGGCAGGGGTAGGCCTGCGATAAGGGCCATACCTATGCTTAATAGTTCGGCCGCTCCCGTGGAGATCAATAAATAGATGATCTTTCTGAGGTTGGAATAAGTAAACCTGCCTTCTTCAATTCCGGCAGCGATGGAGGCAAAATTATTATCGCTTAAAATAATTGAGGCTGTATCTTTGGCCACATCGGTCCCGTAACCCATAGCTACCCCGATGTTTGCCGTTTTTAGGGCCGGGGCATCATTTACCCCGTCTCCGGTTACCGCGATGAAATGTCCTGATTCCCGTAAGGCTTTTACGATTAATTGTTTTTGATGTGGGGAAACGCGTGAATACACGTATTTTGTTTTTAAGATCTCCCGGAAGTTATCTTCACCCCCGGCAATGATTTCTTCCAGCTCGTTTCCACTTATCAGTTCATCCGGACCCTTCGCGATTCCTATCTCTTTTGCAATAGACAGCGCCGTTTCCGGATGGTCTCCGGTGATCATAGCTACCTGAACTCCCGCCCGGTAACAATCCTCCACCGCTGGTTTTGCCTGTGGTCTAAGGGGATCGATAAGGGCGATGAACCCCAGAAATTCCATTTCCGGTAATTCATCTACCGGTTTTACCTCGTCTACATCTCCTCCTCCTACAGCTATGATCCTGTACCCATCCTGGGCATAGCGCACTGATTCCTCCAGGAGCTCGCGGTACTGTTCTTCGTTTATTTTTGGACGTAGCTTTTCTACCGCACCCTTATAGGCAATCTTCAATTGCCCGTTTTCTTTATAATAGACCGCTGCGTATTGTCTTTCTGATTCGAAAGGTATTTCGCTGATCTTTTCTATATTCTGAAGTAGCTCCTTTGGTGAGGAATTTCCCTTGTATGCTATACTTAGCAAGGCTACATCTATAGGGTCTCCTGAATAGCTCCAGTCACTGTTGCTTTTAAATAGCTCACCTTCGTTGCAAATTGTTATGCTGCTTATAATTTTCCTAAGATCATTCGTGGCTTCAAAATTGATTTCGGAATCATTTTCATCCTTGATCTTGCCTTCCCCGTTATAACCTTCTCCGGTAAGGCTAAAAATCTGTTTGTCGGGAAGAACGATTGCCCGGGCTGTTTGCTGGTCTACCGTTAGGGTGCCTGTTTTATCGGTAGCGATAAATGTGCAGCTTCCCAGACCTTCAACGGCGGTTAATTTTCTAATGATGACATTCCTTTTTGCCATCCTGGAAGCTCCTATGGAAAGAGCAACGGTCATCGCTATAGGCAGCCCTTCCGGAATAGCCGAAACAGCCACCGCCACTGCGAAGAAAAATATCTCTTTAATCGGTATTCCACTGTAATAACCCAATACACCCAGCAAAATAACTGCTATAAGGATTATTGTACTGATGCGTTTGGTGAATTTTTCCATCCGCTTTACCAGGGGAGCTTTCCCTATGCTTAACTCTTTAAGGGAGGAAGCAATTTTCCCTATTTCTGTATCTTTTCCGGTTGCGATTACCAGGCCGGTTCCTCTTCCCGTGCTGATAGTAGTCCCTGCAAATAACATATTGAATCGCTCGGCTACGGGAATATTTTCCTCCTCCAGGGGTTCACTTATCTTATCTATGGCCAGGGACTCCCCGGTAAGGATAGCTTCTTCTGCGGTAAGATTATTCTCTCTGATTATCCTGATATCGGCCGGGATCTTATTACCCGACTCCAGAATTACAATATCGCCGGGAACCAGGTCTTCCCCGTCAATTACAAAACTTCTCCCATCTCGCTTTACGCGCACTTTTAGCTTTATCATTTGTTCCAGGGCCGAAGCCTTTGCCTCGGCTTTCCATTCCTGAAAAGCACCTATGATGGCATTGATAAGAAGAACGATGATTATAAAACCGGCATCTGAATATTCTTTGAGCACTATAGAAACTACCGCAGCGACCAGCAAGACATAGATCAACGGACTTAAAAACTGGTTGAGGATGATCCTGAATAAGGTGAGTTTTTTAGCAGAGGGCAGTGTATTCCTGCCGTATTTTTCCATCCTTTCAGGGATTTCTTCTGAAGAAAGTCCTGCGGGGCTAACATTGAGCTTTTTAAGACTCTCTTCTGCGCTGTAATGGTGCCAGTGAAATTCTGCCATCTTATTTAATTATACCTGTTGCTTTAAATGCCTTAAATGATGAAGTCAGTCATCATTTAAGGCCGATTGTAGAGTAGGTAAGTGGGGAGGCAATCATCTTAACAGCTGATAAAATGCAAGTTTTGCCTGTTCTAAAATACGAAATTAGCAGAATAAAAAGTTGTTTTTGACAGAATTTAAAAGTTGCTGTTTAGGGGTTTATACGAAAAAAAAAGTTATCTGGCAATAACATTGGATACTGATAATGTAAAAATATGGTTTTCAGTTATTTAACTGAATTATCTTATCAAAAACTGACGATTATCATAAATTTTATAGGTGAATTAGAAGTACCTTTAATTACCTGAATACTGTTTGTTTATTGAGGATTTCAGACTTTTTAGGTATTATTAAAAATCCTCTTCTATCAACTAATTTTTCAACTATGATAAAAAATATTCTTAATCTAAGCTTTTTACTGTTTTCGGCTTTTGCCTTTTCCCAGGCCGGACACATTATGCAGGGAATGGGCGCCGTAAACATGTCTATGGGCGGTGCCGCAACAGGGCAACCTCTTGATATTTCAGGTGCACTACATTGGAACCCTGCTGCAATTTCCACATTTGACGAAAAAATCATCAAATTTGACCTCGGCTTATTCTATTCGGCTCCAGAACTCTATTCTACGGTGCCTGAGTTTGATGAAACAGGTCAACCCACCGGGAACTTCTACAGCGGGTATACCGAAGACGACCGTGCAGCTTCCCCAATGCCAGCTTTGGCTATGGTATGGGGTAAGGAAGACAGCAGGCATACTTTTGGTGCCTTTCTCTACGGAATTTCTGGCTTTGGGGTGGACTTCCCTGAAAACATGAGCAACCCGATTAGTATGCCTCAAAGTATGGGAGGTTTCGGTCATATCGAATCAGATTATATGTTGCTACAGGGAGGGATCGCTTATGCTTACGAACTTTCTAACAATTTTTCTATCGGCATAAATCCAACTATTAACTATTCAGCTCTTGAACTTTTGCCAAACCCAACAGCTAATCCTACTGCAGCGGGATATCCCAGTGCCGATAAAGCTTCGGCTATAGGTTTCGGTGGACAGGTAGGGCTTTTTTATGATTCCCAGCTAGGCTTTAAAGCCGGAGCTTCTTATAAGACCAGGCAATACTTCAGCGATTTCGAATTTGAGAATACTTATCTGGATAATTCCACTTCTACCAATGAGTTCAGAATGGACTATCCTGCCATTCTTTCCCTGGGTGTAGGCTATTCTGCAGGCGATTTCGATCTGGCCCTGGATTACCGTATGGTAGATTATGAAAACACCGATGGTTTTTCTGAAACCGGATGGACTCAGAATGCCTCGGTGAAAGGCTTTGGCTGGGAAAATATGGATGTGATCTCTGCAGGAATTCAGTATAAAGGAATTAACAAATTGCCTTTACGGGTGGGTTATACCTATAGTTCAAATCCTATTCCGGAAGAGATTGCATTTTTTAATATTCCAGCAACGGCAATTATTGAAACTTCCGTTATGTTTGGTTTAAGCTATCAGATTAATCAAAACTTTAATCTGGATGCGGTTTACCACCACGGTGCAAGCGATGGCCGTACCGCAGGACCATTGCTTAATCCCATGTTCGTACAAAATTATCCTCCCAATGGAGCCATCCCGGGAAGTGAGGTGGCTTATGAGATGACCACGGACATGGTGATGTTAGGAATTAGTTATAAATTCAATGCTAAAGCTCAGCAATAGATTGCGGGTGTCGCAATGAATTTAATTTTACTTTGCCAAAAGGCTCAGTCAGATAATCTGCCTGAGCCTTTTATTATTTCTGGTTTAGGTGTTCCTGCGGTTGTTCAGCCTTTTTAAAATCCGGGTTTAAGTGCTTAAACAAATCTCTTATTAATTTTTCTTAAAATTATGTGAAAATCCACTTATATTTGTCGATTATGTTAAGGTAATTTTAACTTTTGAAAATGGGTGATGAATAATATGATCTTAAAATTGAAACTTGGGCTCTACAAGAGTCTTAATACTCTATGCAAACCTTTTGTGGCCCTGAATCCTAATAAGAAGTACACTTATCTTTTCTTAATGTTGGCGGCTTTTCTTTTGGCAATATTTCTCTTTTTGCTGGGTGCATTTTTGTTTGGATTTTTAAACTGAAGTTCTTTCGCTTAAGCCCATAAAAAAAGGGAGAAAACTCTCCCTTCCATAAGTTAAATTTCAGGATCAATTAATTGCTTTCCATATCCTGCATTCTTTCTTTTACCCTGGCCTGAATTGCGCTGTCTCTTTCCATCATTCTTACCATATGCTGCACCATTCGCTCCCGTTTGGCTTCCGTTAATTGCATAGTAGTATCCTGTTCTAACATGGTCATCATATTCATTCGCATGGAATCCATCATTTCAGGATCGTTCTTCATCATATTTTGCATTTGTTGGCGGCCGTACATATTGCGCATCATAGGCCGGTTCTGCCGCATCATATCCATGGAACCACGATTTCCCCGCATTTCTTCCATAAACTCATTGAAGAGTTCTTCATCATTTAAGATCTGTTGATAAACTTCCTCCCGCTGTTCTTCGTTTTCAGCCAGATTAACGCTGCGATCTTGATCGCAGGAGGTAAATAAAGCCATCATTAATAACATACTCAATGCTGTGCTTAGTCTTACTTTTAAATTTCTCATAATACTCATTTTTGGTTGTTAATTTTCATTGTTTCTTTTGAAAGACCATAAATATATGCTCCCTCAACTTCTAATAATACAGCGTAAACAATTGATAACAATGAAGGTACAAAGTTTTACTGAGCTAATGAATAGCCTTATGTTTTTGTTAACTTTCCAGTTTAATTTCTGAAACATTATTTTTTTCTTCGGGAACTCATCTTCCTTCCCGGCGCAAAACCTCAAGCGGCGGCTTGCTGATAACCCCTGTACTGTTGGCTAATCCTATTGAAACCACTAACAAGACAATGCCCGGGAAAAGTATGAGAAAAGGAACCCAGGAAGGAACAAAGCTGGATTCGAAGACCAGCCACGCCAGTAACTGACTGCTGATAAGGGAGAGCAGAATACCCGAAAGACTTCCTAAAACACCCAGGTAGATGTACTCCAGTGCCGCGATCTTCAGGATCTGCTGGCTTTTTGCGCCAATGGTCCTTAATAGTACGCTTTCTCTGATGCGTTGGTACTTGCTGGTTCTCACTGCACCAATCAGCACGATTATTCCGGTAAGTATGCTGAAGAAGGCCATAAAATTGATGATCCAGGAGATCTTGTTCAGCAAAGCTTCAATAACGCCGAGTACCTGCCGGAGGTCTATGATGGAAACATTCGGGAATTTCTTTACCAGTTGCTGCTGCAAGGCTGCAGATGAACTTTCATCGGCTACTTTTGTGGTGATTACCCTGAACTGTGGTGCTTCCTCCAAAACGCCTACAGGAAAAACGATGGAAAAATTTGGCTGCATCCTGCTCCAGTCTACACTTCTCACACTGCCTATCCGGGTATTGAGCAATACCCCCTGGACATTGAAAGTTACCTGGTCGTCCAGGCCTACCTTGGCATCCTCAGCAAAATTATTGCTGATGCTTATTGGTATATCTCCCTCATTATCTGATGCGGATTTCCATTCTCCCTGCTCTATTATTTCTGAAGAAATAAGGGAATCGCGGTAGGTGGTCCTGAACTCGTGGTTCAATACCCATCGGTTTACCCCTGAAGCAGTGTCCTGTCTTATTTCATTAACCGATTTGCCTTTTATGCTCTGTACCCTCATGGTAACGATGGGAATGTTATCAAGCAATGGAGCATTGTTGCCTGTTATAGTACTTACAACTGAATCCTGTTGTTCCGTTTGTACATCCAGCAGAATCATATTAGGACTATCGGCCTCGGTTTCAAGAGAAGCCTGGGCCAGCAAGAGGTCTTTGCTGAAATAAAGCGTGCTGATGAGAAAACTTCCAACCCCAATGGCCAGGATAAGGATCAAGGTCTGGTTTTGGGGCCTGAACAGGTTTAGCAAGCTCTGCCTAGCCGGGAAACCCCAGGAGTGGGGGAAATATTTTCTTATGGCTTTCATAAACAAAGCTGCAACTCCCGCCAGAATAGAGAAACTTACAAGAATTCCACCTACAAAAGCAAGAGAATATTGCCAGTCCTTGAGCAGCCAGAAAGCAAAAAGAAATATGAATATGAAGATACCCAGAGAGACAAATACTATGGCCTTACGTGATCTCGACGTTTCATTCTCCTGCACGCGGAGCGCCTGCAGCGGGGAGATATAAAGTGTCCCCATTAAAGGATAAAGTGCAAACAGCACCGACATGAATACTCCTAGCAAAACTCCCATTAGAAGTGCCTGTGGCACCAGACTTACCTGTACATCAACCGGTAGCAAGTCCTGCAAAAAGAGAGGGAACAATTGCTGTAAGAGTAGTCCCACTCCTGTACCTGCGATTCCGCCTAAAAGGCCCATAAAGGCTACCTGAATCAAAAAGATAAGGAAACTTTGTCTTCGGGTTGCCCCTAGGCATTTCAACACGGCTACTGCCCGAAGTTTTTCTTTGATATAGATGTTTATAGCACTGGCAATACCCACACATCCCAGTAAAAGGGCGATAAAGGCAACCAGGTTCAGGAACTTACCAAAATTCTCATAACGCCTGCCCAGCCTGTCGCTGGTGGAGGTATGGGTATCAAGATCGGCGTCTTCCAGGTCCAGCACTGGACCAAGGTCTTTGTCCATTTTCTCCAGGTCGGTTTTCGGATCGGCTTTAAAATAAAACTCATAATCTATCCTGCTACCGGTTTGTACCAGTCCCGACTCCTCGATAAATCGATAAGGAATAACTACCGGTGGCGCCACCGAGCTAAAGAACGCGGTACTGCCCGGGACCGAGTGTAGAGCACCCGCCACAGGCAAACGCACCTCACCTATTTTTATAGTGTCTCCGGCCTCTATTCCCAGCTGAAGCATCAGGGTAGCATCTACAAGCGCTGATCCCTGTTTTTGGTATTGCTCGGCCGCCGAAACCGGACTCGTCTCCAAAGCTCCGTAAAAAGGAAAGTCTCCATCAATTCCTCTAACCTGCATAAGCCTGGTAGCACCACTTTTTTCAAAAGCTACCATCGAAGCAAATTTGATCTCTTTTCCATCGGGCCCGCCAAGAGAATCCATTATTTCTGTTACCCGCTCATTCGGCGGATTGTTACTGTCTATTTTGAAATCGGCACCCATCAGGGCCTTGGATTGCAACTGGATATTATTCTTAAGGTTTTCTCCAAAAGACTGGATACTCACCACCGCCGCGATTCCAAGTACGATGGAGGCCATAAACAGGATAAGCTTGCGACCGCTGGCTTTTCCGTCCCGCCAGGCCATTTTTAAAAGCCACCCGAAGTTCGCTTTTCTGGAAGTATTATTTTGTAGTTCCCTCATGATGCAGAAGTCTCTTTGGAGATTATTCTTCCGCCTTTAAGTCTTAAGATTCGCTGGGTTTTTTGGGCGAGTTCCAGGTCGTGGGTGACGATTACCAGGGTGGTACCGGCTTCCTTGTTCAATTCAAAAAGAAGTTTCACCACCTTTTCTCCGGTTACGGCATCCAGGTTTCCGGTGGGTTCATCGGCAAACAGGATGGAAGGTTTGGTGGAAAAGGCCCGCGCCAGAGCCACCCGTTGTTGCTCCCCACCGGAGAGCTGCGAAGGATAATGATCCATCCGGTCTTTTAAACCAACTTTTTCCAACAACTCTTTTCCGGTTTTTATCGCATCTTTAGCTCCCTGTAATTCCAGGGGTACGGCTACATTTTCCAGTGCCGTAAGCGTTGGCAGCAGCTGGAAATCCTGGAATACAAAGCCTACTCGGCGATTCCGCAAAACGGCCCGTTCATCTTCATTTAAATCGCTTAGATCTGTACCGCATAGTTCTATCCTGCCGGAATCGGCCTGGTCCAGACCCGCGCACAGCCCAAGCAGGGTGGTTTTTCCACTTCCCGAAGGCCCAACAATGGCAAAGCTTTCCCGTTCTTCAATATCAAAGCTGATGTCCTGCAGAACCTTTAATCTTTTTGATCCGCTGGAATAGCTTTTCTCCAGCTGCTGTACGTTTAATATCTTTGCCATCTTAGGTCGTATAATTTTTTTACCGATCTCACAAAATAAAGAAATGATTTTGATTATAATCCCACTGCTATGAGAAACATGCCTATCCTGACGATTTTTTTATCCTTTTTACTCCTTACCTCTTGCGGGGAATCCGCAGAAAAAGAGGAAAAAGGACCTGCTGAAGAAACTGCTGAAACCGATCTTCCACAGAAAAATGAGGAAGAAAAAACTATCCTTTTCTTCGGAACCAGTCTCACCGCAGGCCTCGGCCTGGAACCGGAACAGGCATATCCGGCCGTGATTCAGCAGAAACTAGATTCTCTGGGGCTTGATTATGAAGTGGTGAATGCCGGATTAAGTGGAGAGACCACAGCCAGCGGAAGGAACAGGATCAATTGGGTGCTTAACCAAAACGTAGATGTTTTTGTATTGGAGCTCGGGGCGAACGATGGTCTTCGGGGCGTGCCTCTGGAAGAAACCCGAAAGAACTTGCGGGAGATCATAGAGATAGTGCGGGAAAAGAATCCCGATACCCGGATCATTCTTGCTGGAATGCAGATCCCGCCGAATATGGGCGAGGAATATACCTCCGAATTCCGAAATATTTTCCCTGAGTTGGCTGAAGAATACGATCTGGAAATGATCCCTTTTCTCCTGGAAGATGTTGCCGGAATTCCAAATCTGAATCAGCAGGATGGAATTCACCCAACCGCCGAAGGTCAGAAAATAATGGCTGAAAATGTTTGGGAAGTTCTGGAGTCTGAATTACCGGAATAAGTCCGGCTGTTTCTAAACAGCCGTTGCATTCAGCTTCACCTCATAGGGAAAAGCAAAAGCGGAAATTTCCTGGCCGCTAAGCCAGGTCTGCCGATCTTCTTTTTTTAAAACTACGGGCACGCGTTTCTTACTGTTGTGAATTTCACTCATCAGGTCATTGGCTCATTGGTTTCAGGATTGGTCCAGCTGGAATAGATCCCGAATCATTGGCACAACAACCGGTTAAACCTTATTAAGCCCGATTGCCAAAATAATTTTCTTTAATTTGTCAAAAATCCGACTTCCTGTTATGATCAAATATCTGAAACTCCTTCTTTTTATTGGCTTATTTTTTTCCGCAGAAACTTATGCCCAGGACACTTTGGCTTCCACAAGTGAAAAACTACAGATAGGGATCACCGAAACTCCTCCTTTTGTAGTAAAAGATAATGGGGAATATTCCGGGCTAAGTATTTCATCCTGGGAACTAGTCAACGAAGAGCTTGGCGCCGATTATGAATTCAAGGCTTATCCTTCTTTGATAGGCCTGATGGATGCCGTGGAGAAAGGGGAAGTAGATTTTAGTATCAATCCCGTTACGGTTACCGATTTGCGGATGCAACGAATGGATTTCTCTCAGCCCTATTTTATTTCGTTTACCGGGGTTGCCAAAAAGAGTGAAACCATGATATGGACTTATCTGGCCAATCTTTTTAGTTGGAATTTCATAAAAGGTATCCTGATCCTTTTGGGAGTTATCCTGCTTTTTGGTTTCCTGGTTTGGATCTTTGAACATAAGAAGAACAAAGAGGAGTTTGGTCCGGGAGCCCGCGGAATCCTTCAGGGATTCTGGTGGAGTGCGGTTACGATGACCACTGTTGGTTATGGGGATAAAGCCCCCAGGACTTTCGGCGGTAGGTTTATCGGGCTTATCTGGATGTTTATGGCTATAGTTATGATTTCGGGGCTTACCGCGGGAATCGCTTCTTCTCTAACCGTACAGAGTATTTCTGATGAGATAACCTCGGTAGAGGATCTCAAGCGCTTTGATGTGGTTACCGTAACCGGTTCCAGTGCCCTGGAATTGCTCGATCAATATGCTGTTAAAACCGAAGAGGTTGCTGACGAAAGGCAGGGGATTCAGGATATTTTAGACGGAAAGTCAAGCCTTTTTGTATACGACCAGCCTATCCTTAAATATGAGATAGACCGAAGAGACCTGGGTGACGAACTCGAAGTGCTGCAGCAAACGCTTAAGAGGGATTATTACGGCTACAGTTTCCCAAAGGGCTCTCCCTTGCTTAAAAAAATAGATCCAATTCTGGTAGGCACCCTAAAAACTTTGGAGTGGAATAATCTCCTGGAAGAATATTAAATAGCCTTTTTATCAGAAATTTAGGTCCCGGAAACCTGGACATAGGATTCTATATCCTTAAAATTAAAAATTAGATAACCTTGGCTTTACACAGTATTGCTGCATTTACGGCATATTTGTACTTCTGATATGCATTCAGGATTTCATACCATCTTTGTTTTTGTCGATTGAGATGTATGTAGGTTGCCTCGGCCAGGCAACCTTTTTTTAATTTTAGCAGTTTGCTTTTTACTGAACCATAATTTGCACTTAACTTTGGCTTAACATTAAGGTTGGTTATTTGCAGTGACAAAAACAAAGAAAATTATGGAAATCAGAAAAGGCCTAACGACCTTAACTATTATTTTATTGGCATCACTTAATATGCAATCACAAGACCTTTCAGAAAACACCTTCGGGAAAGGCCTTATTAATATTGTGGCAAAAGATAGCTCCTATAGTATGAGTTTTGCCGCGAGATTTCAGTCTCTATATACTTCCGAGTGGGAATTTCCTCATTACGAAGATTTCGAAACCGGAGAATCTAATATGCTGATTAGACGTTCCCGGTTAAAATTCGGTGGATTTGCCTTAACTCCAAAACTTGAATATAAGATAGAAATAGGCCTGTCCAACCGGGATATTTCGGGTGGTTCAAAATATACCGGTAATACTCCACGTTACATTCTTGATGCGGTACTTAAATGGAACTTTTATGAGAACTTCGAACTCTGGGCTGGTCAAACCAAGCTTCCGGGGAACCGCGAAAGGGTAATCTCTTCGGCGAACCTGGAGACTGTAGATCGTTCTCTGGTGAATAGCCGTTTCAACGTCGATAGGGAAATGGGAGTTCAACTGCACCATTTTATTGACCTGGGTAACGACTTTATTATTAAGGAAGCCCTGGCCTTTTCCCAGGGGGAAGGTAGAAATGTGACCACTGGAAATGAAGGTGGATTTCAATACACCGGAAGGTTGGAAGCCCTGCCTTTTGGAAATTTCGATGACTACAAAGGAGCCGATCTTAAAAGAGAACCGGAACCTAAACTTGGAGTGGGAGTGGCCTATGACTACAATAACGATGCGGTTAGAACCAGGTCCAACTCCGGAGCTTATATGGAAACCGATGCCGGACTTTTTGAAACCGACATCAAAACTCTTTTCCTGGATGCTATGTTTAAATACCGCGGCTGGTCGGTTATGGCTGAATATGCCAAACGTACTGCCGATGAAGCTCAAGCGGTGAATTCTGATGGTACCCCTACCGGAGATGTCGTAAATGTAGGGGAAGGTTTTAACCTGCAAACTGGATATGTATTTAAGAATAACTTTCAGCTTACAGGGCGTTACACCAGTCTTGATAAAGCTGCTGGAATAAGCGGTCTTGGAATTCAGGACCAGTACACCCTTGGGCTTTCAAAATATATTGTGGGGCACAAACTAAAAGTACAAACCGACCTTAGCCTCAATAATTATGAGGATGATATAGACAATAGTTTAATGTTTAGATTTCAAATTGATTTTCACTTTTAATACTAAAAAACAATGAAAAAAATTCTATTTACAAGCGCAATGGCATTCCTGATGTTTGCCTGCGGAAATAATAAGAAGGATAGCAGTGGTTCCGGCATTTCCATCGATGGTTCAAGTACAGTTTATCCTGTAACTGAAGCAATAGCCGAAGAATACAGAAATGAAGATTCAGAAGTAGATGTAACCATTGGGGTTTCAGGTACCGGAGGTGGTTTTCAAAAATTTGGCCGTGGTGATATAGATATTGCCAATGCTTCCAGATCTATTAAAGAGGATGAAAAAGCTATAGCCGCCGAGAACAACATTAAATTCATTGAACTCGAGGTAGCTTATGATGGCCTTGCCGTTATAGCTCACCCTGAAAATGACTGGTTAGACTGTATTACAGTTGAAGAACTTAAAACGATCTGGGAACCTGCAGCCCAGGGGAAGATCAAACGTTGGAACCAGATCAGGTCTGAATGGCCCGATGAAGAGATCCATTTATATGGTCCCGGAGTAGCCTCTGGTACTTTCGATTATTTTACCGAAGCTATCAATGGAAAAAGTGGTAGCAGCCGTGGAGACTATACCGCCAGTGAAGATGATAACGTCCTGGTACAGGGTGTTTCCGGAGATAAATACGGCCTTGGCTTCTTTGGATTGGCTTACTACGCAGAAAACAGCAACAAACTTAAATTAGTTGGCGTAGATGGAGGAGAAGGTTGTGTTGAGCCTACTGCAGAAACAGTGAGCAATGGTTCTTACGCGCCGCTTTCAAGACCTTTGTTTGTATATGTGAATAGTTCTTCTATTCAGAATAATCCTAAGGTGATAGACTTTATGGAGTTTTATCTTGAAGAAGTACCTTCTCTATTGAAAGATGTTGGTTATGTTCCCTTAACAGAGGAAGAATATAAAAGAGAAAGAAAGAAGTTTAGTAATTTTGTTGAGCAAAATAAGGCAGAATAATATAATCTTTAAGGAAATTACCGGATCCTTTTAGGGTCCGGATTTTCCATATAATAATTTTATATGCGGAAATTTAAAGAGGTCTTTATCGAAAAGAGCCTGCTAACCAGCGCGCTGATCACCATCCTGATTACTCTGGGGATTATCCTGGTTCTCTCGTTGGAAGCGGTGAATTTCTTCAGGGAAGTTCCTATTATTGATTTCCTTACCGATACGCAATGGACTCCATTGTTTACCGATAAGCATTTTGGGATTATGCCCCTGCTTTCCGGTACTTTGCTTACTTCTTTTATTGCTATTGCCTTTGCGGTACCTGTTGGTCTTAGCATTAGCATTTACATAAGTGAATACGCACCCCGAAGCTTTAGAAAATCAATAAAACCGGCCCTTGAATTACTGGCAGCCGTTCCAACCGTTGTTTATGGTTTTTTCGCATTAACGGTGGTAACCCCTTTTCTGCAAAGTTTTATCCCCGGACTTTCGGGTTTTAACTCTCTATCAGCCGGTTTGGTAATGGGAATAATGATTATCCCCTTTGTCTCTTCCCTGAGTGAGGATGCTTTGCATGCCGTTCCAAATTCTTTACGGGAAGCAGCCTACGGAATGGGCTCTACAAAACTTCAAAATTCATTCAGGGTTTTGGTGCCTGCAGCCTCATCCGGAATAATTGTATCTATTATCCTGG
The DNA here is from genome assembly GCF_900115145.1 of Salegentibacter flavus. Lineage (GTDB taxonomy): Bacteria > Bacteroidota > Bacteroidia > Flavobacteriales > Flavobacteriaceae > Salegentibacter > Salegentibacter flavus. The sequence continues at coordinate 15,340 of NZ_FOVL01000020.1, forward strand.
CTATTTCCAGGGCGATTGGGGAAACGATGATCGTGGCTATCGCAGCGGGCCAACAACCCCGTTTAACGATGGACCCTACCGTGCCCGTAGAAACCATTACTGCCTATATTGTACAGGTGAGCCTGGGGGATGTGGAACACGGCAGCCTGGAGTATCGAACTATTTTCGCAGCAGGGATCACCCTGTTCATTTTCACCTTCCTGCTTAATACTTTTAGTTATAAGATCAGGAAAAAATTCAGGGAGAAATATGAATAATATAAAAGCCAACCGACTCAAAGATCAGATCTTTAAGTTCTGGGGAATAGCCTGTACTCTTTTAGGACTGGTTTTACTTGCTATCTTTATAGGTTCTATTCTCATAGACGGTCTGCAAAGAATTGACTGGGACTTTATTACCAGCCTTCCCTCCCGTAAGGCGGAAAGAGCCGGGATTTATACCGCCCTTATGGGAAGTGTGTGGGTACTGGTTCTAACTACCATTATCGCACTGCCATTGGGAATAGCTGCTGCGATCTATCTTGAAGAATACGCCAGAAAAGGCAAGCTCTCGTCGCTGCTTGAAGTGAATATCTCCAACCTTGCGGGGGTGCCCTCAATTATTTATGGCTTGCTGGGACTTGAAATTTTTGTACGTATATTGGAAATGGGCTCCAGTGTGCTGGCCGGGAGTTTTACCCTGGCTTTGCTCATCCTGCCCATTGTAATAGTCTCTACCAGGGAGGCGATAAAAGCAGTGCCTCAATCGGTGAGAGATGGTTCTTTTGCCCTGGGAGCTTCAAAATGGCAAACCGTCGCCCGGCAGTTATTGCCGGCCTCCTTTGGAGGGATACTAACCGGGGTTATTCTTGCGCTTTCAAGAGCAGTAGGAGAAACCGCCCCGCTTATCGTGATAGGGGCCCTAACCTATGTACCATTTGCTCCGGAATCTCCAATGGATGAATTTTCGGTCTTGCCTATTCAGATCTTTAACTGGATCTCAAGACCGCAAGAGGGCTTTGAAGTAAATGCCGCCGCAGCGATTATAATTTTATTATTAATAACTTTCCTGATGAATGGAATAGCTGTTTTCTTCAGAAATAAATGGCAGAAAAAATTAGGATAAATGACGCAACAAGTGAACGATAATATTGTAGATAAATCTATTAAACGAGTGCATAAACTGGAAGCCAAAGGAGTAAAGGTCTTTTATGACGATTTTGAGGCTATAAAGGGCATAGATATGCAGATCAAGGCCAATAAGGTTACCGCTTTTATAGGTCCTTCCGGTTGTGGAAAGTCTACTTTTCTCAGGCTTTTTAACAGGATGAACGACTATGTGGACGGCTTCAGGATGGAAGGTGAAATTCTGATAGACGGTGAGAATATCTATAAAAAGAAGGTGAACGTAGAGCAACTGAGGAAGCAGGTGGGAATGGTTTTTCAGAAACCTAATCCTTTTCCAAAATCTATCTATGAGAATGTAGCCTACGGCCTGAAGATACAGGGCATAAAGGATAAAAAGTACCTGAAGGAAAAAGTGGAGGACTCTCTGAAACAGGTGGCCCTTTGGGATGAGGTAAAGGACGATCTCAACAAATCGGCGATGGCTCTTTCGGGTGGACAGCAGCAACGGCTTTGTATTGCCCGTACCCTCGCGGTAGAGCCTTCCATCATTTTAATGGATGAGCCTACTTCTGCACTCGATCCGCTTTCAACGGCAAAGATCGAGGAACTCATCTACGAGCTGAAACAGAAATACACGATTGTGATCGTAACACACAATATGCAACAGGCAGGTAGGATTAGCGATTACACCGCATTTTTCTATCTTGGGGAATTAATAGAGTACGATAAATCAAAAAAACTCTTTACAAATCCTGAAAAACAGCAAACAGAGAATTATATTACAGGTAGGTTCGGATAAAAAACACGTATTATGATAAGTTTAGATCAACATAAAGAAGCTTTAAATCAGGCCGGGCTTGAAATGCTTCAACTTTGTAACAAACAATTGGAGAACACCCGGGAAGCCTTTTTTACTCACGACAGTGAATTAGCAGAAGAGGTGATTCATACTGAAAACAGGGTGAATGCTCTTGATCTTAGAATAGACCGCGATTGTGAGCGCTTCATCGCCCTTCATAATCCGGTTGCCAGCGACCTGCGGTTTGCCCTGGCCCTGCGGAAAATAAATTTCGATCTGGAAAGAGTAGGGGATCATGCCTACGGGATCTCTAAATATATCGTGGAACTCGACACGCCCATAGACAAAAAAGTTCTTGAAATGATGCGGGTTGAGGAAATGTTCGATGCAGCGCTTTCTATGCTGGAAGATATCACCGATTCCTATGAGGAGGTGGATACCAAAATGGCCAGAAAGGTGTTTAAGAAAGATAAAACTCTTAACCAGATCAATATGGACTCCTTCGGAATTATTTCTGAAGAAGTGCAAAAAGATCCTAAGCTTATCAACCAGTTCCTGCTGCTCTTCTCGGTGATCAAGAAACTGGAACGCATAGGAGACCTTATTACCAATATCGCAGAAGAGATTATCTTCTACAGCGAAGCCGAGGTGATGAAACACCGCAAGAAGAAAAAAGTAAGACGTAGCAAAGACTAAATCTGATATTTTCAGAATCGATTTATATCAAAAACCGGCAGGCCTTCCTGTCGGTTTTTTTGTTTTAAAAAACAGTGTGATTAAAACTATTGTTGACTTCGGAAGGTCCCGATGTCCAGCGGGTCCCGATATTATCGGGAATATCGGGAAGTGTTGTGGAGTTCGTAATATCAAGCAGTTCCCGATACATCCCGAAAGCCTTCGGGATGAAGACTGCTCCCACATTTTCAATTCCCCCGAACTCAACCTGCTGACTTCCCTTCTGCAAATGATAAATATCATTTTAAACTCTTCCGGTTTTTCCTACTTTGTAAAGGTTCAAATCAAAAAGAAATATTATGGACTGCAATGCCTATGCAAACCAACTGGCCGAATTCTCCTGGGAGATCAGGAATGAGAGCCTTGAGATCTTCGAAAGACTGCCTGAAGGCTTTATGAACTGGCGTCTGAACAATAATGCCATGAGCTTTGCCCATATTGCAAAACATCTTATTAATGTAGATGAGCTCTTCCTGGAGATGCTGCAAACCGGAAAAAAAACCTATGAATGGCATCTGGGTTCAGAGGAGCCTCATTACGAAGTAGAAAATGCCGAATTTGAAGAGATTAAACAACGTCTTAAAACCCTTCAAAAAGAACGTCACGCTATCATTCAGGCGATGGATGAAAATACTCTGAACGAGAAGGTTACCGGAGAACTCGGGGAACAAAGCAATATCTGGTCGTTCATTATGCAAAAACTTCTGGAACACGAAATCTATCACCGTGGCCAATTATCTGCCTACCTTAAAATCCTTCAGGGTGAGGGGGAATTAAGTTAAAATCCCGGGAAATTTACAGACATACCGCCGCACTACTGACAGAAAATAGTGACATCATTTTCTGTGTTCAGACTTCAGGTTAACACTTAGCCTTAAAACCCTTTTTTGCATATCCTTAAAATTCAGTATCTTAGACCGAAAGCCTTGTCGGTTTCGAAATTATTACACGTTTTCCTGATCCCCTTTCTGTAATCTCTAAACCTGCTTATCTGTGGTTATAATTTAGAATAACCAATCTTAATAATTATGATACTAAAGGATGCAACACAGATCAACAGAAAAGAATTTATTCAACAATTTAGCCTGGGAATGGGCGCCTTAGGTGCCAGCATGTTTTTTCCTCTTATGGCAGGAGCGAATAATCTGGCCAAAACCAATAATCCCAAAGATATTCTTATTCTCGGCGCGGGGCTGGCAGGTCTTGCCGCCGCCCGGGAACTAGATAAGGCCGGGCATAAGGTCAGCGTTCTTGAAGCCCGCAATCGTCCCGGTGGCAGGGTTTCTACCCTCCGTAATCCTTTTCCCGATGGTTTATATGCTGAAGAAGGCGCTGTGGGATTTTCCTCTACCTATACCCAGTCCCTGAAATATATCGATGAACTGGGGCTGGAGCGTATTCCTTATCCCTTGCCCGAAAAAGAAGTCGTCTACTATTTCAATGGAAAAAGACTGGAAGCTAAGCTTGGAGAAACCGCCGACTGGCCTTACGAGCTAACTGAAGAGGAGAAGAAACTGGATCCGATGGGCTTGGTTTTTAAATATATTATGGAACCTCTTCCTGAAGAAAATTTAAACCCTGATGCCTGGGATCAACCTCCGCTTATAGACCTTGATGAAATCTCGCTCTATGACTATATGAAGCGGCAGGGTGCCAGCGAAGGCGCTATAAAATTGGTGCAAAATACACAATGGTTTGCCGCAGAACCAAAAGAAACCTCCGGGCTTTCCATGGCAGTTTCTGATTTCGGACTCTTTATGAGCGGAACCTCTTTTTTTGTGCTGAAAGGAGGCAATGATAAACTGCCTGCTGCAATGTCAAAGCAGCTTGGCGATAAGATCAAATATAACAGCAGGGTAACCGGACTTCGCGAATCCGATGATAAGGCCTTTGTTGAGGTGAAAAACGACGCAGGTGAAACCGAATATCAAGCGGATTATGTGATCTGCACTATCCCTGCAGCAGTCCTTGCCGGGATTCCTTTTGAACCTGCTTTGCCCGTCCTTAAAGCCGAAGCCTTACAGCAACTACCCGTGCTTGATGTTACCCGTAGCTTTTTCCAAACCAATAAAGCCTTCTGGCTGGAGAAAGATCTTTCAGGAGCGGCTTACACCGATCTTCCTGTGAAACAAATCACCCCTTATACTATGTCGCAAAACCCCGCCGAAAATCCGGGGATACTGGAAAGCTATGCGATGGGAAAAGGAGCAAAAGCTCTCGGAAAACTGGAAAAACAGGAACTGGAAAACAAACTCCTTCCTGAAATTAAAAAGATCTTCCCCGAAATTGGAGATCATCATGAGGACACCTATGTGAAAGCCTGGGGAGAAGATCCCTATGCCCTTGGTGGTCCCAGCTTCCCGGCTCCGGGAGATGTGACCAAATATCTAAAGGCGCTGCAGGAACCTCATGGCCGTTTCCATTTTGCCGGGGAATATACCAGTATTTTGCGGAGTACTATGGAGGGAGCGCTTCGCTCAGGAGCGAATGTAGCAAAAGCGATCAATGCGTTGAAGGGGTAACGGATTGCGGACCTGTTCCTGCCGAAAAATTCCTAACTTTCCCAAAAAAATAAATTATGCCGCTTATTTTGCCCGTAAAAGAAAAGACCCCCGAATTTGGGAAAGATTGCTTCCTCGCTGAAAATGCCACCATTGTTGGCGACGTGGTGATGGGAAATCAATGTTCGGTGTGGTTCAATGCTGTAATTCGGGGAGATGTGAATGCCATCCGGATAGGAGACCGGACTAATATCCAGGATGGGGCCGTGATTCATTGTACTTATGAAAAAGCCGCTACAACTATTGGGAATAATGTTTCTATTGGACACAACGCCATCGTGCATGGCTGTGAAGTAAAAGATAATGCCCTTATCGGGATGGGCGCTATTGTAATGGATAAGGCGGTAGTAGGGGAGAACTGCATTATTGCTGCCGGCGCCGTGGTCCTGGAAAATACCTTCTGCGAACCCGGACATATCTACGCCGGAACTCCTGCGCGAAAGATCAAAAAACTAAGTGAAGACCAGAGAAACAATCTGGAAAAAACCGCTAAGAATTACATCATGTATAGCGGCTGGTTCAAAAAATAAGTTTTTCAATTATTATCCAAAATATGAGGCTCATCATATTTCATACTGCCTCTAATCCCTAATTTAGCTCCTGTCTGGAATACGGTCAGAATACCGGTTGGGTCCCCAGACAGCCCGACCAACAGGTTACTTTTTTGGTTAATAGTAATTAATACTTTTATAAGAACAGGAGGACTGCACCCTCCTGTTCTTTTTTTTGCACCTTGTCAAAGATCTTCCTCCTTGATTTTCAAATAATCTCCTATTAGCAGCACGGCCGGAAATAAGATCTCCTCTTCCAGCTCAGCATGTTTTTCGAGCGCCTTATCATATCCCGAAAGTTCCGGGTGGTTTTCTCTGCGGGCAGCATCCATTATTTCGCTCAGAAAATGGCCGATCATTTGATGTTCCGCCAGCATGGCGTCCCTGTTTTCCCTGAATTTTTCGGTAAGCTGAATGATCTTTGCGCTCTCTTCCGGCAGTTCACCCTTAGCCAGTAATGGCAGGATCCCCAAAGGAGGCAATACATAATCTTCTTCTTCCTTAAAATGAAATTCCATCACTTCATATAGCTCCTTTGCCACTATCCCGGTGCTATCTTCATAAGAAGTGATCGGCTTTAGTCTATCAAGAAAGTAATTATGATCTTTTAAGATCTGGGCGGGCACTTCAGGTTTAACGCTAAACCGCGGAATCGCAGTTTCTTCCTCATTTCTGCAGCTGCTCAGAAATAAAAGGCTTAGGATGATATATAGATAGGACTTCATTATTTTTTATGAAAGGTAGAAAGCCTGAAGCTGAAGTGAAATGATAAAAATCAGTATAGTTTTCTTAGGTTAGTACAGTTCTTGCCACACTAAGATCAATTCTTTAAAATCCCATAATAACTTATATTGATAATTTTATTATCAAAGTGTCTTTTTTGAGTGTAGTACTTTCCCGGCGTAAAATTTTTGAAGCCTTGGAGAAAATTTAGCCGGGAAAGTGCGGTTCCGAGCGCGGTAGCGCTACGGAAACACCTGCAAAAAAGTGTCATTTTTTTGGTTCGTTTTTTTGGACAAGCAAAAAAATGAACATAACCAAGTCAGCAAATAAACACGGAATAAGCCGATTGACAAGAAATGTCAGAAAAGTATTCCTTCTGCAACCGCTACCATGTGCTTAATATCTTAGCAAGCTTAGTTTATTAAATCTTAAACCACCACGGCATCTACCAACCAAAGCCTAAAGACTAACAAACTAAATTCGTAAATTAGACTAGCAAATTCTCAAGAAGAAAACTCATGAAAACCAAAACCGAAACATTACTGGAATTATGGCTGGAAGCCCGCACCCGATTTTCCAACTTGCTGGATGATCTCAGCGCCGATGACCTGAAAAAAAGACTGGGATCCCCAAATTCGGTAGGATTTCTAATTCGACACATAGGCGATGTAGAACTGCTTTTTGCCAAAAATGTTTTTGGAGATTCGGGGGTGAAGGTAGTCGCTAAAACAGTGATCGCGCAAAAAGATACCGGAGAGTGGACTAAGCTTGAAGAACTCAAAGCCTATGTTGCTGAATCCCTGGAGAAATTAAAAGCTATTGTAGAAAAACAAAGCGACGCAGACTGGGAAACAGAGATCAGCACCAAAGAATTCGGCACCAAAACCAAAGCCGAAGCCTTCGGAAGGATCATCTCCCACACCACCTACCACGCCGGGCAACTGGCCATCATTAAAAAATACGGAGAGGTTCAGAATTAAAAAGAGGTAAGCACAAAAAACGTCATCCCGGGCCCTGACCAGATCTGAATTAACCCGTCATCCCGGGCTTGAACCGGGATCTCATCACAAAGGGGAAACATTGAACGCTAAACCCCAAAAGACTAATGACTAAAGACTAACGTCCAATGTCTAACTATCCTCCCCATACACCAACTCAATAAACTCAAGATGAGGGATCTCTCCAAAATATTCTTTTAATTCAATATCCTTCAGCAGTTCATAAATATCCTCTTTTTCGTAGCGGGCACCAACCAGGAGTTTTTCCAGATTTTCTACAGGTTCTTTTCCGAAGAAATCCCCGAAGATCTTAAAATCTTTGATATGGCCTTTTTCCACGAAGATCCGCAGATCGACCTCTCCCACGGAGAAACGTTTGCTGCGTTGAATGTTGAATTTCGGGGAACGCCCGTAATTCCAATCCCAGGTATCGTATTTCTCTTCTTTCAAGCGATGCACGGCTTTCCATTCTTCGGAGCTGAGGTAGTAGCGCTCAAAATCCTCGCTCTCCTCATAGAGGCCTTTTAAAAGCCGACTTCGGAAATCCTCGATTTTCATCGAATCCTTTAAAAACTCCTGGATATTCGCCACCCGGCTGCGCACCGATTTGTGGCCCTTAGACTGGATCTTGCTCATCTTCACATTCAGGGCATTGGCAACTTCCCCCAGCTCGGTGTCCAGTAGGAGGGTACCGTGGCTTATCATTCGTTTGCCTGTGGAAAACTGGGCGGTACCAGAAATCTTCTTTTCCTCTACCTGGATGTCGTTACGGCCCTTGAGTTCGGCATCAAGGCCCATACTCTTTAAAACCTTGATCACCGGTGCCGTGAACTTTTTGAAATTGTTCAGACTCTTTACGTCGTGGTTGGTGATAAAGCTGAAGTTGAGATTTCCGAAGTCGTGGTACACCGCACCGCCGCCGGAAACCCGCCTTACCACCTGGATATCCTTCTCATCGACATAGCCCTGGTTGATCTCCTCCAGGGTGTTCTGATTGCGGCCAATGATAATGGAGGGCGCATTGATATAGAAGAGTAAATAATCGGTATCGGCACTAAAATTTCTTAAGGCATACTCCTCTAATGCCAGGTTCAGTCTCGGATTGTTAACTCCTTCGTTCTCGATGAAGATCATTTCATTTGGGTTTTACGCAAATATAATTAATTCAGAAAGCCTCCGGCCTCATTAGCGATAGGAAAAAACAATCCTTAATCCCGAACCACAAAAGAAACGTCAGCCCGGACTCGATCCGGGATCTCATCATAATTGGGATCAATGCGAAACAACCGACAACAGAAACCCGACATAACGAATCCCGAATCACAAAAGAAGCGTCATCCCGGGCCCGACTCGGGATCTCATACAGCGCATCCAATTAACCAATTAACGAATCCCGAATTAACGAATTAACGGATTCCTAATTAACCAATCCACTACTTAGTCTTTATCATCACCACATAATCAGAGAGGAGTTTGATCTTTTCTGTCAGGCTTTTGCTAGTGATATTATTATCATCAGGTAAAACCAGGGAAGCGGGGAGAACGTCTATTAAATTTTTTAGATAACTCGATTTGATAGCATAGGAAACATTATCGGCAAGGTCGGGGCTAATGATAGCCGAATTTATTCCGATTAATTTCCCGTCAAAGTCGAATAAAGGGCCGCCGCTATTTCCGGGTTGGATAGGGGTGGTCATTTGGTAAGTAGAAATATCTCCCTGGAAACCGGTTTTTGAACTTATTTTACCATCGGTAAATTTTATTTCAGTACCCATTACAGATAAGGCCATAGGATAGCCTAGTGCGAACACATTAGTGCCGATATCAGATAATTCTGTTCCAAAAATATAGGGTAGCTCATCAAAGGGGGTAAATGAAGCATCTTTGATCTTCAGGATAGCAAGGTCATTTTGCCTGTCACTTTGGATGACCTGCGCCTCGTACCGGATCTTCTGCCCATTCCTTATGAATTCAATTTCTATTTGTGAAGCGTCTTCAATTACATGATAATTGGTGGCCAGATACCCGTCTTTGCTGATAAAAAAGCCGGTGCCGTTTCCTTTCCATCCCGGGGCGCTGGATACAGGCCGACTATTGGACACCAGTGCTCCGGGGATGTCCTGTCTTACGATCAGGTTTTCGAACAACACTTCTTTACTCCCGGAAATTACAAATCCTGTATTATTTCCGCGGAAGGAATAAAAGTCATCAGAAAACACCACCCCGCCATTAATGGAATAATAGATCTTATCATCTACTTTCAGGATCTTTAAAAGATTCCTTTCAAAATCTTTATTGATTTTATCAGATTCGGTCCAGTCTGCGAGTTCGAGATTAATCCCTTCGGTTTTGCCTCCTATTCTGAAATAACCGTTTGCCGTAATTGAAAAATAGTAATAATTATCCCAATCTCTGAAACCCCAGATCAGGCCATGACTGTTGTTATTATCGCCGGATTTGAAATCTACAATTGTTTCAATAGAGAAGTTTTCTGAAAGGGAGAGCGGAACGTTAACTGTTTGCTGAAATGTTGTCCCGGAACTCTTCATTTTTAATCCCTGGCCTGAAATTATATTGCTTTTAAATTCCTTTTCATCAGCGTTGAGGTTCCAGCCGTTTTCATTTTCAGCAGTATAGAAAGACTCGTAAAATACCTTCTGACAATTCTCAAATTCATCGCATTCGGTGAAGAACTTCCCAATCATTTCCCCATTGGAAAAAGATAGGCTGCGGTAAAGCTTACCCGATTCGTAATATAAATTATAATCCCCGTGGTATTCCCCATTCTTATATTCGGCTTCCATCTGTAAATTGCCGTTTTCAAACCAGGTCTTATGATTTATAAGGTTACCGGTTTGGTCATAGAGGCTCTCAAATTGTTTCCTACCGTCTTTTAAAACCCCCCGGCTATGTCCGGTAAAGATAGATTTTGAATCGTCAGCCTTATCGATATATAGCGCCCCGTCTATTACAGATTGTAACTCTCCCGTGATAAAATAATCCCTGACTTCTCCTACCGGCTTATCCTGGCTGTCATAGTTTACAACTCTGTAAAAGTCTGCCTTTGAGGCCGAGGTGCCATTCCACTCTTCATCATAATAATATTTTTTCTGGCTTTGTCCTATTGCAGTTCCGGTAATAAGTAAAAGGGAAAACAGGAGTAGGAATTTTATTTTCATTCTAAGTTCATTTTAGTGGGCACAAGATTTCCTTATAAAACATAGCGTAGGAGGATCGGGGAATTCCTGAATAATCAAGTAAAGTTACTGAAAAATCTTTTTAACCCTGCAAGGCTTCTGTCTATCTCTGCAAGGGTTCTAAACCCTTGCAGGGTTAAGGTTTAAATTCTCTCCGGCCAGTTATTAGGCAATTCCCCGCTGAACCCCATTTCCGGTAGCTTATCGATTTCTTCCATTTCTGTTTTGGTCAATTCAAAATCGAACAGATCGATATTTTCTTTAATCCTTTCGGGGGATGTGGATTTTGGAATGGGAATCACCTCATGCTGAATGATCCATCTCAAACAAACCTGTGCAACAGATCTCTTGTGGTTGCCGGCAATTGCTTTTAAGACTTCATTCTTAAAAACTTTCCCTCTTGCCAGAGGCGACCAGGCCTGAACCACTATATTCTGACTCTTACAGAATTCTACCAATTCCTTTTGCCAATACCCCGGATGAAATTCTATTTGATTGATTGCCGGGATCACATTGGCGGTTTGAAATAAGGCTTCTAAATGTTCCCGGAAAAAATTACTAACCCCAATAGCTCTTATTTTGCCTTCGGCTTGTAATTCCTCCATGGCCCGCCAGGTATCGGCATTGGTTTTTTGCCAGTTATCGTAATTTTTAGCATTTGCAGGCCAGTGTATTAAATATAGGTCAAGGTAATCTGTATCCAGCTTTTTTAAAGATTTTTCAAACTCTATTTTAGTTGAGCTGTATCCCAGATTTTCCCGCCATAATTTAGTGGTTATAAAAATATCTTCCCTGGCAACACCACTGGCTTTTATTCCTTTTCCAATAGCTTCTTCGTTCCCGTATTTTGCCGCTGTATCAATTAGACGATACCCATTAGAGATTGCGCTTGAGACCGCTTCATTTCCCTCTTCCTCTGTAGCTTTATAGGTGCCGAAGCCAACAGCCGGTAATTCGATCCCGTTATTTAAGATGATTTTTTTCATAAAACTAAAGTCATTTTCTTAAAATAGGTTTGATTCTTCCAATGATTGCTCACGGTCTCCTCCAACGCGGGAGTAGGGGGGCGCAAAACTGGGCTTAATCATTTCCTATCCTGGTTACTAAAATTACAATTTTTCGGTGATACCAATATTTGAAATCGCTAAATCAGGTTTGCCTTATATTGAAAATTATGTATCAAAATTGGATTAAAATGCCTGGAATTTAGCTTAGTTCTTTGCTGTATGCTGATTAAATACGTTCTAATTCTGTTGAAAACCTGAAAAATTTTAAAACTTCTTTTTCCTCGTCAATTTTACGTAACTGAAGATGAAATCCTTTTAAGCTTTTAATTGCTATTTCAAATTCTTTCATAATTCCTTTAGCACTCTCTTTTTCTTCCTTCAAGGTTTCTTTTGTCGGTTTCTCTAATGTTTTGGTTTTATAATGAACTAATTTATTTCGGAGTGAGATAATCTTATTTAATGATTCGAAGTCTTTAGAACCTCTATCTATACTTTTCGAATAAATCAGCTTCATAACTATTTCCCATTTGGCCTGAACAGATAACTTATCCAAATTTTCTTTGTAATATTTTGAACCAAGTTCGACAACGCCTATTTCGTTAATAAGTGCTTCGTAATATGTAGACAGAATAATCACACCCTGATTAGCAAGCTTGTATTTTTTCTTATTTAAAAAACCTAACTGGTCCATATAATCGACTCTTTCTTGTACAAATTTTTGAGTATCGGGAATAGATTCTGGATTTAATTTCTTTTGATAGTTCTCAATTTCGGAGTTGACATCTAAGATTTGTAGATATAAATCTATAGAAATCTGCAGAAACAGTTCCACGTTTCCACTCCTTAATTGGCCTTTATAATCAGTATAAAATTTTTGCATTCTAGTGTTTTTAACTTGCACATAAAGGTTTTACTTACCGCAAGTTGCGGGAATAGGGATGCGGACTTGTTGGATTAACCATTTGTTTCCTGGTTTACTAAATTGCATTTTTCCGGCAAACCTTTATTTGTGGTGAGCGCTGTTGTAAATTGGGCGAGTTCCGGATTAATTTAAATTTTCAATTATTTTATTTTTCAAATCTTTACTCATTAAATTTTTTCCGATAATGATTCCATTCTTGTCAATAAGAATATTTGATGGAGTGGATGAAACTCCATATGCTTGAAATACTTCACCGTCCCAGCCATTTAAATTACTGCACTGTGGCCATGTAATATTATCTTCATTTATAGCCTTTATCCAGTTTCCTCTGGAATTATCTTTTGAGATACTAATTATATTTAGTCCGTCAGGATGATAATCTTCATATATCTTTCGCAACTTTTCATTCATCATTCTACTTCCAGCACAAGTGGAAGACCAAAATTGAATGAGAGTTAATTCTCCAGTAAGTTCCGAAAGCTTTTGAGTCTTATTTTCTTTATTAGAAATTTCAAAGTCCATATATTTTTCACCTATTTCAGGCATATCTTTTTCCAAAAATTTTGCAACCTTCTGTCCAATAGAAGAGGTTTGTATTTCGGGTGAAAGTTTTGCATAGAACTCCGCAATTTCCTGCTGGTTCCATCGTCTGTTCGCCATTGTTAGAATGTATGCACTTACTAAAGCATCGGGATGCTTGTTTATAAAATCCTTTTCCCTCTGGTTTTTTATGTCATCTGAAATTTCTCCGGCATTAGCATAAACCTTATCTTTCATTTCCTTTGCCAAGCTGTGATTTCTCGAGCCGGTAACCACTGCATTTTTAAAATCTCCTTTTGTGGCATCAAAGGTCATAGGTCTGTTTTCAAGCCACAATTCAGTGAACTTTGTTTTGTCCTTTTTAAATAGCATTACAAATAATACAGGTTCGGGAAGGGTGGTAGTAAACTTAAAGGTGTTGTTACGCACCAAAGCAGAATCAATATTGCCTCCGTTGGCTAAATCCCGGAAATATAAATAGGTGTTATCTTCAATATCTGATGTTTTTCCGGTTAGTGAAAATTCGTTCTTTTGAGCTACAAGAGTATTGACCGTTATTAAACAGAGAATAATTAATTTTTTTGAAGTCATAGGTAGTAATTTAATTACATTAAAAGTTACTGAATCTTTCTTTAGCCTTGTTTACGACTCTTTATAACGTACCTGTTTTAATCCTTTTAGTCAATTTGTTGGGGATTAAAAGTATGTTTTAAAGATTTATAAGTTATTACAGCACAAGACTCATAGGGAAGAATAGCTGCTGTAAAATGTGTTGGTAGGTAAATCTATAAAAAATTTCTTAAAGCTTTTAGGATTTTACCGCCCGAAAGTAAGAAAACAGCAAAATCCGGAAGCTTTTGTTGTCGGTTTGTTTATTTTTTAACAGAAGAAAAGCAGAGAGTGTGAGTATTAGGATGAGCGATTTAATTCATCTTTTACCAAAGATATCCCTTCGGCAGCTCGAAGAAAAATAAGTCTGATACCGGAAAAGAAAATTTGTGAATATCTATTCTCTCGATTATTCAGCAGGCCTGTTATTAATTCTATTTTTGGGACCCTAAAAAAAATGATATGAGCGTAACTTGGTATGAATGTAAGGTGAAATACAAAAAAACACACGACACAGGAGAGCAAAAAATAAGCACCGACACCTATTTGCTGGATGCGGTGTCTTTTACAGAGGCAGAGTCAAGGATCACTGAGGAGATGAAGGCTTATACCAGTGAAGATTTCAGAATAATGAATATAAAGGTCGCCAACTTTTCAGAAGTCCACCCCTTCGAAAACTCAGACAGGTGGTTCAAATCAAAGGTTTCTTTGGTAGCCCTTGATGAAGAAAGCGGGAAAGAAAAGAAGACCAATATTTATTTACTGGTGCAGGCCAACGATGTAAAAGAGGCTTTTGAGAATACCACCAAAGCCATGGAAGATACTATGGGCGATTACACCATCCCGTCTATTACAGAATCTCCCATCCTGGATGTATTCCCATATTTCACCGGGGAAGAAGAACAACTGGAGAAATTCAATGTCCTTGAGGATTCTGAAACTACAGGAGAAGTGAAAGCAGAAGAAACTCAAGTCTCCGAAGCAGAGACTACAGAAGAATCGGCAGAACTAAAAGCATAGGTATAAAATATCTCTCAAAGATTTAATCTTTACTAAAAGGGTTTGACTGATAAAGTCGAACCCTTTTTTCGTGTCAGGCTGTGCCCGACCGGAGGGAGGATGATCGAAGCTCTTTCCATCTTTAAGGTAGAACGGACTAAGTTGAATGATCGTCATCCCGGACTCGATCCGGAATCTCCTCCCTAAAAGCTACCAACCTCACTGCATCACTGCTTTACGAATTAACCAACTCACGAATCCCGAATCAAATGACCGTCATCCCGTCCCGATAGCCATCGGGATGATCCGGGATCTCATCCCTATAAGAACCCAACGTCACTCCATCACTCCGTCACAACGTCACGAATGCACGAACACAAAAATCCTGCTACTCAAGATTGACATATATCATTTCCCCTGTTCTTAATAAGAGATATATTTAATAGTTAAGCCTTGGTCACCTCCGCTCGTGAACTCTATCATTTAGATCAAAGTTCACATTTAAAAAGAATTTTTAATTCAAAGCTAAGTGCCATGCTGTTTAGAAAAGAAATTTTGCTGCTGATCGTGCTTGCTGTATCGGTAGGTTTTACCTCCTGCAGTGACGATGATGATGAGGTTCCTCGAATTGATGAACCAACCGGAAGTTTTACGCTTCCCGATCAACCTTTGGATGGGGAAATGGTGGTTGTAGAAGATTTGTCTATTAGTAAAAATGGATGGATCGTGGTAAGAAGGGACAACGGAAGTAATGAGCCCATAATGACTGAGATAATTTCCATGCCGGAATATGTGCCAGCTGGTGATTATTTGGAATTTAGTATCCGACTTAAAAATAATATCGAGCTCGTTGATGGAGAAAGGCTTTGGGTGAATTTACACGCCGATGACGGAGATAAGATCTTTGAGTATAGTATAAGTAATCAGGCAGATTTACCGATTTTATTGTCTTCAGGAAGTTTGGTAGCCCATTTCTTTATTGTCGATCTGCCGGATCCCACAGGTAGTGTAAGCGCAGATGATCAGGAACTGGAGCAGAACCGGAAACTCAATATAAGTTCTGTAGTTAATAGCCATTCCGGTTGGGTGGTGGTGTATTCTGATGCAGAAGGAGCACCGAATTTAAATGAAATACTTTCAGTCCCCCGTTTTATTGATCCTGGAACTCATACTGATCTTAAGGTTGATCTGGAAGATGATGTGGAAATAGAAAATAATGAATTGCTGTGGGTGGTATTACATACCGATGATGGAGACCAGGTTTTTGAATATAATGTGGATGATGATCTTGACCTACCGGTCTTAACAGAAAATGATGAAATGGTGATGGATTCCTTTAGGCTTAGTTTTGACTGACCTATGGGAAGTTTAATGGTTTCAAATCAGATTATTTATGAGTTTATTCCAACTAAAAACACCTCCGGGCGGAGGTGTTTTTATAATTATTTCAAGTGTTTTTTATCCAAAGGAACGGCAAGTAAAGGAATATTAAGTTCATCTACAAGGTCCTTCTTTTTGTTCGCAGTAAACAGGCTATAGAGAAAGTTCTTCTTTCGGTGCCCGGCCACCACCAGGTCGATTTGATGTTTCTCTGTAATTTTCCGGAGAGATTTAATAACCGGGCCTTCAATTAAAAGTCCTTCGGCCTCTACTTCATTTTCTTTTTTAAGGGCTTCCACCCATTCCTGGATAATCGCCGCCTCTTCTTTGCGTTTTTCAGATCTCTTGTCATAAACATATTGCGGACCGGCTTCCCGCGCGAGGAAATCATCGGGATCAGGTTCTGTCACATGTATGATCCAGAGCTTCGCTTTGGAAAGCTTTGCGATTTCCACCGCCTTGGCTATTAATTGTTCCGCCTCTTGCTTTCGGTCTATGGCCACTAATATGTTTTTCATATAGATTTGATTTTATGAATTTTAAACTTAAGAAAAATAAAACACTTTTAGAATTAACCCCTTTCCAGCAGTTGAGTTTTAGGGCTAATAGATCAGGCTATGAGGACAAAAAATGAGTCAAATGTTCGAAGCAACCGGAAACAGAGAACCCACAGGAACAGAGAACAGATAACCGGGAACATTTGACCATAAAATCGTGGAAAAATTCCCCAGTTCATTCCGGATAGATAAAAACATAGGCTTCAGGATGAACCTTTTAGTAAGTTGGTACGTGGATTGCTTAGGCTGGCGGGTATCGTGTTGGTGATAGGAAACCATCAGGATCAGGTAAAAACAAAAAAGAATGAAAACTAATACCATAGCTTCAGATCAAGTAATTTCTTCCGCAGATAAGTCTGCTTTTAATGAATTTTCCAAACAGAAAAACAAGGCCAGGGATCTCAGAGGGATAATGGTACGGGTAAGTAGCCTGGCCCTACTTTTTGGTGCCGCATATCTGGTTTATGCCTTACAAGGTGATTTCAGCCGATATAATCTTGATGGCCTTAATTCAACCTGGGGAATGGCCATTTTTGTGATCACAGGTTTCTTGCTTTTATTCAGAGCCGGATTCTTTTTCTATAACCTGTATCTCTACCTGCGCTATAAACCGATTTCCTCAGTAAGCAATGAGAACCTACCCACCTGCACCGTGATAGTGCCTGCCTACAATGAAGGAAAGCAGGTATGGGCTACACTGATGAGCCTGGCAAAAAGTGACTATCCTGCCCATAAGCTGGAGTTACTGGCCATTGACGACGGGAGTAAGGATGATACCTGGGAATGGATGCTGAAGGCTAAACGGGAACTGGGTGATCGTGTGAGCATCTATCAACAACCTCAAAACAAAGGAAAGCGTCACGCCCTCTACCGCGGATTTAACATTGGAACCGGGGAGGTTTTTGTCACTGTAGACAGCGATTCTGAAGTTACCAATGATACCTTGCGCAACCTGGTGAGTCCTTTCATAGTTAACGAAAAATGTGGAGCGGTAGCGGGGAACATTCGCGTTCTCAACAACGAAAAAAAGGCTATGCTGCCCAAGATGCTGGATGTGAGCTTCGTCCTGAGTTTCGAGTTTGTTCGCTCTGCTGAAAGCAGTTTGGAATCGGTGCTTTGTACCCCGGGTGCTCTGGCTGCCTACAGAAGAAAAGCTGTTTTTGGCTGTCTTGATGAATGGATCAACCAGACCTTTATGGGGAAAGCTTCAGATATCGGAGAGGATCGTGCTATGACTAACATGATCCTGAAGCAGGGGTATCACGTCCTCTTTCAGAGAAACGCCTTCGCCTATACCAATGTGCCCGAAAAATACACCGGACTCTATAAAATGTTTATCAGATGGGGGAGAAGTAATGTTCGTGAGAATATTGCAATGGCAAAATATGTATTCACCGATTTCAGGGAAAGCTCCAAAACAGGATCGCGACTGCTATTCCTTAACCAGGTATTGAAGCTGGTGATGAGCTACCCTACAATTTTGATGATGCTTTTCTTCATCTCTATGGATCCTGTCCTGTTCTTAAGTTCAACCCTTCTGAGCATCTTGATCTGGTCGAGCTTCCCGGTGCTGTTCTATGCGAAGAGATATAACTTATCCGAATCCTTCTGGGCGTATTCCTACAGCATTCTCTATACCTTTGGCCTATTCTGGATCACTCCATACGCTATTGCCACCGCGAGTAAAAGGGGATGGCTTACCCGTGGGTAAGTCACAAGAAGTTGATATTAAAAGTTAAAAAGAAGGATTCCTTAGGAGTTTTGAGCTTTACTTTGGAGATAATTCTGAACATAACTGGTTGAAAGAAAAAAGCGGGATTCTTATGGATTCCGCTTTGTCTTCTACATTCCTTCATCGCCCATAATACATTTTCGACTTACCAGGCTTAGATAAGAGCTTCCCTGATCTTTTTGACAGGACTTTTACGTTTCCGAGAGTCAATACCGAAAAAATAATTCACGGGGCAGACTTTGGTAATGGCACTCTCTGTAAGAAGGGTTCCCACCACTATGGAGACAAGACCTTCAATTTTTCCTTTATTTCCACCCAACGCCAAGTATCCTACTCCAATTAAGGCGGGACCTGCAATGCTGCGGATGAGCTGATCTTGTTTACCTACATTTTCTTTCATAACATTTGATTTTTTCAACCCTAATTCTGTCTTCTTAATTTAAGAAAAATTAGAACGATTTCCAAGGTAATATAGCATCAAAGAATATTTCTGTTAATTAGCTAATACCCGGATTTGATAAATTCGGTTACATCTCTTCATCCTTGAGATATTTGTTCAGAAACTCCAGAATTTGTTTGTAGCCTTTGATCTCATTTTCCTTTTTGATAAACCCATGGCCTTCATCTTCAAAAATCACATATTCTACCGGCACATTGTTCTTTTTCAATTCAGCTACAATTTCATCAGACTCTACCTGTAATACCCGCGGATCATTCGCCCCCTGCAAGACCATTACCGGATTCTTTACCTGGTCTGCATGGAATAACGGCGATTTGTTGTAAAGTGCTATGGAATCTTTGGTGGCAGGGTCTCCCATTTCTTCGTACAGGGCTGTTTTAAAAGATTCCCAGTAAGGAGGTATAGATTTAAGGGTTCGCAACCAGTTTGTCACCCCAAAGAGGTTGACCCCGACGTCAAATTCTTCAGGAGTAAAAGTCATGGCTGCCATGGTCATATAACCGCCATAACTGCCGCCTATGATGCCAATATTATTTTTATCAATATAATCCTGCTCCTGAAGCCATTTTTTACCCCAGATCACATCCTTAAGATCTTCCTCGCCGTGTTTTTTATCATCCATTTTATAAAATGATTTCCCGTACCCGCTGCTTCCCCGGTTGTTAACTGCTAAAACTGCATACCCGTGGTTGACCAAATACTGAATGAGGGCAGAATATCCTATTCTGGACTGCCCCCCCGGACCGCCATGAACCCATACCAGGGCCGGTACTTTATTCCTTTCAGATGCCTGCTGTGGTTTGTAGTAAATAGCCGGAATCTCGAGTCCGTCAAAAGATTTATACCGAACAACTTCAGAAGCAACCAGATCTTCAGGGTCGATCTCCTCATTCAGGGTGTTGGTTAGTTTTTTGATCTCATTGGTTCTGAAATCATAGACATATAGATTATTAGGGGTTTTGGATGTTCCAATGGTGAGTCTCATCAGGTTTTCACTGTCGGACAGATTTACCGCTTTAATATCTCCATCGGGTACTGCCGGAAGATCTACTGTTTCTCCTGTTTGATTATTTATTACGATAAGGCGGTTCTTTCCGTCTTCATTAATGGCAATTACACGATACTTGTCATTTTCGCTGAGGTAACTGTACATGACGTCCCAATTAGTTTCGTAGACCGTGGACCTTTCTCCGGTTTCCAGGTCATATTCTACCAGATAAGAAAATTCCTTTCCCACATCTGTGATGTAATAGAACTTCTTATCATCTTTACTAAACCCTGAAGCCGAATAACTTCCTTTTTCTTCAGAGATCTCCTTTAGTTGATCCTTCTCCCGATCATAAATAAATAATTTGCTTTCGCTGGTAGTGATAGGTTTAGAAAGCGCGATCAATTGTTCGTTGTGCGACAGACCTTCTAATTGATAGCCTTCGTCATTTTCATAAAGCATTTGGGGCTCCCACGTATCCACGTCCATTTTGTAAATATCAAAGAACTTAGGGTCCCGCTTGTTCGAAAAATAATAAATGGATTCTTTATCATCACTCCAGCCCGCAAAATTGGCTTTTTCATTTTCCCCAGGGGTTAGGTCCTTAACTTCTCCGTTCTTTTTAAGAAGGTATAAATGGCTTATTTCATTTCCGCCTTTATCTGCTGAATATATTATTTCACCTGTTCCGGGGACATAGTCTTCAGCAAAGAAGGAGTCATCTTTAGATTTAGTGATCTGTTTTTTAGAGCCGTCTTTAATATTGATCTCATAAACATTAAAGATACCCGATTCATCACTGCTCATAAGGAGCTTTGTTTCATCATTTGAAAATTCACCTCCACCCACGCGGGTATTACCATAAAATTGTTCGATGGTATAATTCTCTACGGAAGTTGAATCTTGTGAAAATGCCGTAAATCCGAACAGCATAAAGAGCAAAAAAAGAGATTTCATAATTCTGATTTTGATTAGTAATTGAGCTTAATTTCAGGTAGGTGGTAAGAAGGGGAATTCTAATATACCAAATAATTATATAATTATAAACAATTGAACATCAAATGATTTTTTAGCTGTCTTGATGATTGGATCAACCAAACCTTTATGGGGAAAGCTTCAGATATCGGTGAGGATCGCGCAATGACCAATATGATCCTGAAGCAGGGGTATCACGTCCTTTTACTAGAAACGCCTTCGCCTATACCAACGTACCCGAAAAATACACAGGACTCTAAGATGTCAGGTGGGGAAGAAATAATGTTCGGGAGAATATTGCAATGGCGAAATATGTATTCATAGATTTCAGGGAAAGCTCCAAAACAGGATCGAGACTTCTGTTTTTTAACCAGGTATTAAAACTGGTGATGAGCTATGCTGCAATTCTCCTGATGCTTTTCTTTATCTCTATGGATCCGGTTCTGTGGTCTGGCTTCCCGGTCTTGTTCTATGCGAAGAGATATAATTTATCTGAATCTTTCTGGGCGTATTCCTATAACATTGTTTACACCTTTGGCTTATTCTGGATTACTCCCTACGCGATTACCCCCGCAAGTAAAAAGGGTTGACTTACCCGTGGCTAACCAGATTGATATTAAAAGTTTAGATGAAGGGAACCGGGATTGGTTCTTTTTTTTATAAAATATAAAAGGTTCACACAGACCTATAACTGAAGACTGAATTTCTATTTCCCAAATAAATTCATTTTCAAGCCGGCCCCGGTTTTATTATGTGTCTATTTATGACTTTTTAATCTGATCGATTTCCTTTAAGACCTCATTTGCTTCAAACATTTTGTCATCACTTTTACTACGATTAGTGGTAGATAGTTTATGCGCTTCTTCCAGTAGTTTTTTGTATTTCACTTCCAGTTTTTCAACTTTCGATTTTTTCTTAAATAATCCGAACATTTTCTTTTTTATATAAATATATCATAAATACTACTTTAAACAGGTGAACTATCGTTAATTAACCATTGTTTTATTCCCTTCGCCTTGATTTTAAGGGAGATGAAGGCTATGCTTTGTTTTACTGAAAAACCAACTTTAAGCTGTTATAATCTTTCTATATTTATTTTTTCTTAAAAGAAACAACAAGCCTTTATGCACATCATTAATGCCCACCAAAACAATCTCAAAAATATTGATTTAAGCATTCCTGAAAATCAATTGATTGTGGTGACCGGTTTATCGGGTTCCGGGAAATCATCTCTGGCTATGGACGTTATTGCTAATGAAGGATATCGCTATTTTCTGGAGAGTCTCCCTGCTTATAACCAACAAAATGCGCAGATGATCCCCACTGCTGAAGTGGACGATATAGAAGCCTTACTACCGGTGATCAAGGTGGAGCAATCAAAACGCTTCCAGTCTATTAATACCACCTTCGGTACCTTGTCAGAGCTTGCTGCTGTCTTTAGAATTTTATTTGCCCGTTATGCCGGCACTGAGACCATGAGCAAGTCGCTCTTTTCTTTCAATCACCCAAAAGGGGCTTGTGAGCGCTGCCATGGTATTGGTCAGGCAGAATATATCGATCTGGATAAATTGGTCGGAGATGAAAACAAAACCCTTAGAGAAGGGGCTATCACCACTACCTTGCCTAATGGCTATATCGTCTATTCCCAGATCACCGTTGATGAATTAAATAAAGTCTGCCAGGCCCATGGTTTTAGTGTAGATATTCCCTGGAAGGAACTCACGGATGAACAAAAAGATGTGGTTTTAAATGGAAGTGATCGCATCAAAGTTTTTTATGGGAAACATACCTTGGAGTCCCGGCTAAGATGGGAAGGCTTGAAGGCAAAACCCCGGGAAGAAGGCTTTTATAAAGGCATGCTTCCCATTATGAAGGATATTCTAAAACGCGATCGCAATCCGAATATCCTGAAGTTTGCCAGTTCCAAAACCTGTCCGGATTGTAAGGGAGCACGGATTAAAGCTGAACACCTGAAATATAAATGGAGGGGCCTGAACTTTCGGGAATGGATGGCTCTTCCCTTAATCGACTTATATGATAGCCTGAAAAGCTTGGAGGTGACAGCCGGGGAACAAGTATTGGTTGATAAGATTTGTACTCAGTTGTTCGACCTGATAAGACTCGGAATGGAGGAATACCGGTTAAGCACTCCAAGTACTGAAATTTCTTCCGGTGACGCACAGCGTATCAAATTGATCAAGCAGGTAAACAGTAGCCTGCAAGGTATTCTTTATGTATTTGATGAGCCTTCCATCGGTTTATCTGAAGACTACCAAAACTATTTACTCCATATTCTTAATCGCTTGATTAGCCGTGGAAATACGGTCATGGTGGTAGAACACGACTTAAATTTTATCGGATCTGCAGATTGGATAGTGGAATTAGGCCCGGCTGCTGGTGCTTACGGAGGAGAAGTAGTTTTTAACGGTCCGATACAGGAATTTTTAAATGCGGAAGGCCTATCGAGCCCCACCTTAGCTGAATTACAAAAAGCAGATTCCAAATCTGATAAAGAACCTAAACGAGAAACAGCAGATTCATTTCAGCCTCAATTAGGGGAATTGACTGTAGTGGGTAGAAAAACACCTCAAATGTTGCAAAAGCTTTCCGGATATTGTGAACAAGAGGACTTAAAACTGCTTGCGGTATCCGATCAACCCATTGGCAAAACCCCCAGAAGCAATCCTGCTACTTATACCGGCCTGGCTGACAAAATACGTGACCTATTGGCTAAATCCCCGGAAGCGAAATCCCTGAAATTGGCTAAAGGAGCTTTTTCTTTTAATAATAAGAGTGGAAGATGTGAAGCCTGTGAAGGGGCGGGTGTGATCACTCTCTCCATGAATGTGATGGGCACTATCAACCAGATTTGTCCGAACTGTAATGGTAAGCGTTTTAAGGATGAAGTATTGCAAGTGCATTGGAACAATAAAAATATTGCTGAAATCTATAATCTGAGTATAGCCGAAGCTTATGATTTTTTTTCCGGGGAGAAGAAGATTACAAAAATATTGTCTTTGATGTTGCAATTGGGCCTGGGGTATATCAAACTTGGTCAGCCCTCCAACACCTTATCAGGGGGTGAAGCGCAGCGTATTAAACTCACTAAGCATTTTGCCAAACAATCAAAAAAGACCCTTTTATTGCTGGAAGAACCCAGTATTGGATTGCACCAGAAGAATGTGCGGCAGTTGCTAAAAGCTTTGCACCAGCTGAAAAATCAAACGGCAGGTATTATTTGTTTTGAGAATCAACCGCTTTTTCAATCCTCCTGCGATACCCTGGTGGATAATGCCATAAAAGCTGAAGCGCAGGATCTGAAAGAAGCACCGGATCAACGAAGGGATAAGATATCTATAAAAGGAGCTAGAACGCATTATCTTAAAGACCTGGATCTAGAAATACCCAAAAATCAATTATCCGCGATCACGGGAATTTCAGGTTCGGGTAAATCCTCCCTGGTGATTGATACCCTGCATGGCTACGGACTACAGGAAATGACCAAACAATTTTCGACTTATCAGCAGTCCAGAGTAGGAGTGAATTTTCAATTTGAAGTAGATCATATTGAAGGCCTTAGCCCGACTATTTGTGTTACACGTAAAGAAAAAAGCTTTACGGAGCGCTCCGATATTGCCAAGCAAACGGGAATAGATAAGATTTTACGCTTTGCTTTCTCACGAAAAGCGCAGTATGAAGGAAAGGAATTATCAGCCAGTCATTTTTCCAATAATCACGAATTGGGAAAATGTGCCATTTGCGATGGTATGGGTCAGGAATTGCTCCCTGATCTGGATAAAATAGTGCTCGATGATGAAAAGAGTATAGCTGGAGGATTGTTTGAACACAACAAAGCGCTGGCTTATTATGGTCATCCGGGAAGTCAGTTCATGGCGATCGTAAAGGAGCTAGGCAAAACATATGGATTTAGCCTGCAAACACCTTTTAAGGAGCTGACCGAGCAACAAAAAGACATTCTGTTCAATGGTGCCGGTGATAAAGTATGGAAAGCCAATTGGATATACAAAACCAAAACAAATGAAGGCACGCAAGCCGTAAATATGAAATGGGAAGGGCTTTTCCATTACTTAAAAGAAGAATATTATAAAACCCGGAAAAATAAAAATATCGAGAAACTCAAGGCACTTTTCTCTCTCGAGGAATGTAGTCATTGTTCGGGAAGTGGCTTAAAACCGGAACGATTATCCTTTCAAATTAGAGGGAGATCCATTCATGAAATAAGGTTGATGGATTTTAAAGCTTTGGAAAACTGGCTTTCTGCTGATTATAAGCTAGAGGAGATAGATCAAAAACTCATTTTCAACATTGAACCTCATTTGATCAACACCATTATGCGGGCAAAGCAATTGCATATTGATCATCTGCAACTCAATCGAAAATCGACCACGCTTTCCGGCGGAGAAAACCAACGGGTAGCACTAATCAAACAGTTAAACTCTCCGCTGAAAGGCATTACATATCTATTGGATGAACCTTCAGCAGGATTGTCCAATGACAATATTCCCGACTTGATCAATATTCTAAAAGAACTTATTGAGAAAGGCAATACGGTCATTGTGATTGAGCACAATAAGGAGATTATTCTGGCGGCTGACCAGTTGGTTCAGCTCGGACCTCAGGCAGGTAAGTTGGGAGGCTATATTACTTATCAGGGGAGTCCGCAGGATTATTTGAAACAAGCCGATTGTCATCCTTTTTTGAAAGAAGCTTCCAAAGCGATTGAATTAAAAGGAACAAAAGAACCTATTGCCATCCGAAAACTCTCTAAACATACATTAGTAAAAGATGGGTTGGAAGTGCCTGTTGGAGGAATCACGGCTATTAGTGGTAAATCGGGAATAGGGAAAACCACCCTGGTGAAAGAAATCCTGATTCCGAGCATTCAAACGGGCAAGCCGGTCAATTGTGAAAGCATAGTTTTTCCAAAGAAGTATACAGGAGCGCATTATTTTGAGTCTAAAAAACTACGATCACATGGGAATACCTTACTCGTGTCTTATTTAGACCTGCTGAAAGATATAAGTAAGATCTTTGCAAGCGTAACAGGTTCCAAGGCTCGTGACTTTTCTTATAAAACAAAAACCAGTCAGTGCCCAAACTGCAAAGGCAAAGGCTATTTGGAAACCAGCCTGGATGTAGCCGCCAATGCGATTGAAAAATGCGAAGTTTGTAAAGGGCAGCGCTATCAGCCGCATATATTGGCACATACAGTTAAGTCAAAAAATATCGCTGAGGTACTCGCCTTGAATCTCAGGGAATTAAAGGAATGGTTAGAGGAGACTAAGGTTCCTGCCAAAACCCTTCAGTTCTTAAATCTGCTGGAGAATATCGGCTTGGGACATCTTCGCCTGGATCAGCCGGTACAATCCCTTTCTTCGGGGGAGAAGCAGCGATTATTGTTACTGAACTGGCTGCAGGAGCAAACTACCAATGCACTTTATATTTTAGATGAACCCAGCACCGGATTGCATTATGCTGATATTGACCTCTTGTTTGAAATACTAAAAAAACTCAGTGAAGCCAATGATATTCTGATCATTGATCATAATCCGTATTTGTTGGGGAAAATAGGGGTTGGGGTAGTTTTAGATTGAGGGCCTAGACCCGGTTTATCTCTTCAAATTTAGGAGTCAGATAATACTCTTGAACATTAAAATCCTCAATTGTTTTAAGCAGGATTAATTCGTTGGAATTAAAAGGCGGACTTGAAAGGGATGGAATTCTTCTGGCAATCAAATCGGAAAGAGCTAAGGAGGCCGATATCAGGGTTCAGGAGTGGTTGCAGGAGATCAAAATTATATAAGCGCGTTTTTTCATGGCTTGTAAATTCAACCCGATTTATAACTTTAAAAATATTAAGGAATTAAAAGATAAAAGATGGACATGATCTTTATTTTTTATTTTTTTTTTGACTTAATTTAAATGTTTACTTACTTTTAAGCAAAATCTTTTATCATGGCAGAATTTAATGTTACCATCAATGGAGAGAAACGGAGGCTGGAGGTAGATCCTAATACTCCATTACTTTGGGTTTTAAGAGACCATCTAAATTTACCCGGAACAAAATATGGGTGTGGAGTGGCACAATGTGGAGCCTGCACGGTCCATCTTAACGGTAATGCGGTTAGATCCTGCCAGCTCCCGATATCGGCGGTGGCAGATAACGAAATAACAACCATTGAAGGTCTTTCCGAAAATGGAGATCATCCTGTTCAGAAAGCCTGGCTTGAGCACGATGTGCCTCAGTGCGGTTATTGCCAGGCAGGCCAGATTATGTCGGCTGCTGCCTTGCTGAAAAATAATCCCAGTCCAAGCGATGAAGATATCGAAAATGGAATGAACGGCAATATTTGCCGCTGCGGAACATATACCAGAATAAAAGCTGCGATTAAATCGGCTTCAGATTCCAAGTTAGTTTAATTAAATCCGGAAAAAATGAGTAAAGTAAAAACAGGAATGGGCAGAAGATCTTTCATAAGGAATGTTTCTCTTGCCAGCGGTGGATTAATAATTGGTTTCAGTTGGTTGGGTTGTAAGCGTGCGGCAGAGGAAGGTACAGAAGAAATGGCCCTGGAAATGCCAGATGAATGGTTTGAACTTACCGGATATTTAAAAATAGGAGACAACGGTATTGTGACCATTTATTCTCCAAACCCTGAGATAGGTCAGAATGTAAAGACTTCCATGCCCATGCTCGTAGCCGAAGAACTGGATGTGGATTGGAATAATGTGATCGTAGAACAGGCACCTTTAAATACAGATGTTTTTACAAGACAACTGGCAGGAGGAAGTCAGTCTATCCGTCAGGGTTGGGAGCCGTTAAGAATGGCAGGAGCCACAGCGAGACAAATGTTACTTACAGCTGCTGCAAATCAATGGGAAGTTCCGATTTCCGAACTTTCTGCAGACAAGGGAATTATTAATCATACAGGTAGCGACAGGTCTATAGGTTATGGTGAAATTGCCAAAGCAGCCGCAAAAATTGAAGTTCCCGAAGAAGTTGTACTTAAGGAGAACAGTAAATTTAAAATTATAGGCACTTCGCGAAAAAATGTAGATGCAAAAGAAATAGTTACAGGCCAGCCTTTATACGGGCTCGATGTTCAACTTGATGGAATGCTTATCGCAATGATAGTTCAACCGCCGGCTTTTGGAATGGAATTGAAGTCCATGGACGCAGATGAAGTAAAGGGAATGCCCGGTATAAAAGATGTTTTCACAATAGATACGTATCCGGAGGACATGGAAAAGGAATGGAGTGACACAACGTCTTTTCCCAAATTAGTAGTAGTGGTGGGAGATTCTACCTGGCAGGTGATGCAGGCTAAAAAAGCTTTAAAGATAGAATGGGATCTTAATACCGAATTGACAAAACAGATTGAAATTCTTGAAAAATCGGCTGGTCTTTCGGGATCAGGCGGACTTGAAAACACGGATGTCCATTATTCTTTAATGGCTGAGGTTGGTCCTAAAAAATCAGAAATGGTAAGAAGGGATGGGAATCCCGAATCTGCGTTTAAAAATGCGGCTCGTGTTATTGAACGTTCCTACAGCTGCCCGTTTCTTGCGCACAATTGTATGGAGCCAATGAACTTTTTTGCAAATGTTACCAATGGTAAAGCAGAGTTGTTGGGGCCTATTCAAACCCCCGAGTTTGCTGAAAAGAGCGTGAGCAAACGCCTGGGAATGGACCTTGAAGATATAGATATCCAAATGACCCGTATGGGAGGTGGTTTCGGCCGCCGGCTTTACGGACATTTCCTTGTAGAAGCTGCCGTTATTTCTCAAAAAATGGGAGCACCAATAAAACTTGTTTATACCCGTGAGGATGATATGACCAACGGCGTTTATCGCCCGGCTTATCAGGTTACCTACCGTGCGGCCCTGGATGGGAATAATAATCTTACAGCATTTCATGTGAATGCAGGTGGTATTTCTGAAAGTCCTCTTTTTGCCAATCGTTTTCCTGCGGGGGCAATCGATAATTACCTTGCCGAGAGCTGGGCGATCGAATCGAATATTTCCATAGGAGCCTTCAGGGCACCAAGGTCTAATTTCATTGCCGGGGCAGAACAGTCCTTTTTAGATGAACTCGCTGAAGAAATGGGAAAAGACCCTATTCAGTTCCGACTTGATATGCTTAAACGTGCGGAAAATGATCCGG
This sequence comes from Salegentibacter flavus, assembly GCF_900115145.1. Lineage (GTDB taxonomy): Bacteria > Bacteroidota > Bacteroidia > Flavobacteriales > Flavobacteriaceae > Salegentibacter > Salegentibacter flavus. The sequence goes on from NZ_FOVL01000020.1 coordinate 44,364, forward strand.
TAGGAGAGGAAAACGATTACGATCCGGCCCGTTATGCGGGTGTTTTAAAGATGGTAAGAGACAAAGCTGGCTGGGATAACAACAGTTCCACTTTAAATAGAGGAGTTGCTGCCTATTACTGTCATAATTCCTACGTGGCGCAGGTCCTGGATATTAGCTTAAAAAATAATGACCCTGTCATTGATAAAGTTACCTGTGCGGTAGACTGCGGAATCGTGGTGAATCCTGATGCCGCCATAAATATGGTAGAAGGTGGAACTATTGATGGTATTGGGCACGCGCTGTACAGCGAGATAACATTTAAGGATGGGGCTACCCAACAAAACAATTTCGATTCCTACAGGCTTATTCGTCATGAGGAAGCTCCAAAGAAAATTGAAGCACATTTCGTTGATAACGGTATAGATCCTACCGGGCTTGGAGAGCCTCCATTTCCGCCGGTTCAGGGGGCTTTGGCAAATGCACTTTACAAAGCAACTGGGGAAAGATTTTATAAGCAACCCTTCATAACCCAATTGAGAAATGCAGGTGGAGATTTGAAAACCTAACAAGATGGCTTTTAGGAATGAGCATAACGGAAACTCGATGTATTCACCAATGATGATATGCGAATTACTACCGATAGCTCGGAAGACCAATAAAAAACAATAAGATTCTACATTTGAAAAAGATCAAATTTAAATGTTGGGTAGAGGAGGAAGGTGAAAAATTTTATGGCCCCGGGCCTCATCAGTTGGTCAAAAGCATTCAGGAGGAAGGATCGCTTTCAAAAGCTGCCGGGCAAATGAATATGTCCTATAAAAAAGCCTGGGATCTTGTTCAGCGGTTAAATAATAATTCTGAAGAGGCCTGGGTTATTCTGAAAAAAGGTGGTCAACATGGTGGGGGGGCTGAAATCACTCCACATGCAATAAAAGCCATGCAGGAATACGAGAAGTTACAACAGAAAATCAGTGAGCTCCTTCAGCAGCAGGAAGATTTAATTAAAGTTTTAAAATAAGCTAAGAGTAAAAGAAATTAGATTTCCCCAAAATATAAATACCGATATATACGCGAATACACAACGAAAATGGCTGTAAAAAGGAAAATATATCTCGACTATAATGCAACCACTCCGGTTGCCCTTAGTGTAGTTGATGCCATGTTGCCCTATTTTACCGAAAAATTTGGAAATGCCAGCAGTGACCATGCATTTGGTTGGGATGCCGGGGAAGCTGTTGAATACGCCCGGGACCAAATTGGCGGACTGCTACATTGTAAACCCACCGGAATCACTTTCACTTCCGGCGCTACAGAAGCCGCAAATCTTGCCCTTTTTGGATTTTGCGAAAGAAACAAACACAAAGGGAATCATATTATTACCTGTGAAACCGAGCATAAAGCCATTCTGGATTCTTTGAAAGCTTTGGAAAGTAAAGGTTTTGAGGTTACCTATCTGAACGTGGATTCTGAAGGAACTATCAACCTCCAAGAATTAGAGCAGGTTATTACTTCCAAAACAATTCTTGTTTGTCTTATGCTGGCAAATAATGAAACCGGATTGATTCATCCAATGATGGATATTGAAAAGATAGTTCATTCTAAAAATGTGAAACTTATGAGTGATATTACTCAGGCTGTGGGCAAGATTCCGGTAGATTTAAAAAAACTGAATTTAGACCTGGCAATCTTCTCTTCCCATAAGATTTACGGGCCTAAAGGTGTGGGCGCTTTGTATATCAATAAGAAAAACAAGATTGGAGTTGATCCATATTTTTTTGGGGGCGGACAGGAAAAGGGAATACGCCCGGGCACATTAAATGTACCCGGAATCGTGGGCTTTGGAAAGGCTGCTGAAATTGCTTTTGCTGAAATGGAGAAGGAGTCAGCAAGAGTTTTAAAACTGAGAAATAAACTGGAAAACGATCTTAAAAATATCGAAGGGGCAACAATTCATGCTGATGCTTGTGACCGACTTCCAAATACAACCAATATTTCATTTGAAAATATTGATGGCAACTTACTGCTAAGAAAATTGAACAGTATGGCAATTTCACGTGGTTCAGCCTGTACTTCAAATACCGTTAAACCTTCCCACGTTTTAAAAGCAATGGGATTAAGCGATGACCGGGCGCTGTCGTCTTTTCGTATTAGTTTAGGAAGGGATACCAGTATTGAGGATATCGAATTTGCGGTAAAAGAGATAACTAAAACTGTAAATCAGCTAAAGAGGGCAATGGTATGAGAGAATTGGATGCCATCATATCGCAATATGAACTTCTGAAGGAACAGGATGTTCAAGGCGTTCTGGCCACGGTGGTGCATGTAGATGGTTCCTCATATCGGAGGGCAGGAGCCAGAATGCTGATCGATGAATTTGGTAATATTACCGGGGCGATAAGCGGAGGCTGTCTGGAGGGTGATGCCCTTCGAAAAGCACTTCATGCCCTGCATCAGCAAAAAAATAAACTGGTTACCTATGACACCAGCGATGAGGACGATGCTATAATTGGCGCACAATTAGGTTGTAACGGAATTATTCAGGTTCTATTTGAACCCCTGGATTATGAGGATGAGCTAAATCCCTGTGAGCTGCTGAAAAAGCTAATTGATCAGAAAAATCCGTCGGCAATCGTAGTACAGTTTAACCTGAATAAATCAAAAGAGCAGCCGGGAACAAAATTGGTGATTTCTGAAAATTCAGAAGTTTTTGGAAGTAAGCCGGAAGAGGAACTATTCAAGAATATTCTGGAACAGGCCCATCTCACTTTGAAAAATAATAAATCTCATTTTGCTGAATATTTAATCGATGAGGAAACGCAGCATATTTTTATTCAGAATTATCAGCCACCGGTAAAACTGATTATAGTTGGCGCCGGGAATGACGCTCAGATCCTGGCGCAACAGGCCGATTTGCTGGGTTGGGATGTGGTGGTAACCGATGGTCGGCCTACGCATGCTAATAAAGAGCGTTTTACCTCCTCCTGCCAGATCATCGTATCAAAACCGGAACAAACCCTTGAAAATATTGAAATTGACCATCGCAGCTGTTTTGTACTGATGAGCCATAATTATAATTATGACCTGGCGGTATTGAAGTTGCTTTTAGCAGAGAAAATGATTCCCTATATCGGAATTCTTGGTCCGTTGAAAAAATACCAGAGGATGTTGGGTGAATTAGAGGAGGAAGGATTTGATCTGAAAAAGGAGGGTGTAAATAATATATATGCCCCGGTGGGACTGGAAATTGGTGCAGAGACTCCGGCAGAGATAGGGCTTTCAATTTTAGCTGAGATTCAATCGGTGTTAACAGGCAAAAATGCCCGGTCCTTAAGGGAGAAATCCACTCCTATTCATGAGAAAAAGGAGAATCAATTTAAGAAAATTCAGATTTGAAGGATAATGCGAAAATAGGAGTTATCATCCTGGCTGCCGGATCTTCCAGCCGACTTGGATATCCGAAACAGCTGGTGGAATTTAAGGGAATTTCCCTGCTTCAGCATTGTATTGATGTGGTGGAATCTTTGAAACTTGATCCCAAAATCCTTGTTTTAGGAGCAAAGGAAGATGAGATCAATAAGAAAATCGATCCCAGGAATTTTGAAGTGGTGATCAATGAAAACTGGGAAGAAGGAATGTCCACGAGCATCAGGAAAGGAATTTCAGAAGCTTTAAAAATTGAAAAAGAACTGGAACAAATACTTATTCTGCTTTCAGATCAGCCTTTGGTTACAAAGGATAAGATTGAGGAGTTAATAGAAGTTCAGCTAAAGAGCAAGCAGCAGGGGACATTTTCAGAATATGCCGGTGAGCCTGGGGTTCCTGCCATTTTTTCCAGGGAGATTTTTTCAGATCTAAAAAAGCTGAAAGGAGATCAGGGGGCTAAAAAACTGATATATAATAAGGATTTTCAATTTGGAACAGTAAAGTTTGAAAATGGAAATTTTGATGTGGATACCACTGCAGATGTGGAATTGCTAAAACAGATGGAAAAAGAATGAAACCAGCATGATGCTGGACACTAAAAAGGGGAATGCGGTGCGATGATTAAAAGTCCGTGCTGAACTCTAAGGTTTTGCCAAAAATTTGAATACATGAAAATAACCATAAAATATTTTGGAATACTTGCTGAAACCTCAGGCAAAAAAGAGGAAATCCTGGAGGTGGATAAGGGAATGTCGGCCGCGGAATTAAAAGGCAGGCAGATCAAAACTTACCAAATCCCGGAGGAGGAATCTGTACAGCTGGCGGTAAATCAAAATTTAAATACTGAGGTAGAATTAAAAGAAGGCGATGAGGTGGCATTTTTGCCGCCCTTCGCAGGAGGATAATGCGCTATAACCGACAAATAAAATTGGATGAGGTGGGTTCTTCCGGACAGGAAAAGCTGCGGAATGCCAGCGTGTTAATCGTGGGCGTTGGAGGTCTTGGCTGTCCTGCAGCCCAATATCTCGCAGGGGCGGGGGTAGGTAAAATCGGGTTAATAGATCATGATAAGGTTTCCATTACCAATCTGCATCGGCAGGTTTTGTATGATGAATTTGACGTTGGAAAATCAAAAGCTTTGGTTGCCAAGGAAAAACTGCAGCGTTTGAACGGGGAAATTGAACTGGTTGCTATTGAAGAGGCTTTAACTATAGAAAATGCTGAAAAGCTTTTTAATCAGTATGATTTAATCATCGATGGAACCGATAATTTTGAAACGAAATATCTCATCAACGATGCCTGCATTTTGACAGGAAAGGCCTGGATTTATGCTTCAATTTATAAGAATGAAGGGCAGCTTTCGGTATTCAATTACCAAAACGGCCCTTCCTATCGCTGTCTTTTCCCGAAGACGACCAAGCAAAATGTGAGTTGTGAAGCTACCGGCGTTTTAGGAGTGACCCCCGGAATTTTTGGAATGCTTCAGGCAGCGGAAGCGCTGAAAATAATCCTTGATGCCGGTACTGTGCTTTCAGGAAAATTGAAGCTGATGAATATTCTTTACGGTACTGAACAGGTATTGAATATTCAGAAAAGACCGGAAGAGATCCGGAAAATTAAAAATGAGGGAATAATTCCCTTCCGGATAGTTTGCGAATTAAAAGATACCGGAAAAACATATCTGGATGTTCGGGAAGACTTTGAACAGCCAAAAGTGAATTCAGAAAAGGTGATCCATATTCCGTTAGAAAAATTAAAGGATCGTTTAAAAGATATTCCCGATATGGAAGAAGTGCTTGTCTTTTGCCAGTCTGGAGAGCGAAGTCAGGAGGCTATTGAAATACTTCAGGAAGATTTCGGGTTTCGGAATCTCAAAAATGTAGAAGGAGGAATCGAAAAAATAATCAATGGATAAGAAAAAACCAAAAAAAGTATTCGTTCAGGGCGCCATTCCGCCGGAAAAGATCGCGCAATCTATTGCGAACCATCAGTCGAAAACCAATATTGGTGCTCATAGCATTTTCCTGGGGCAGATCCGGGCAGATGAGGTGAATGGAAAAGCAGTAGGTGCTATAGAATATTCAGCCTATGAAGAAATGGCCGAAAAAGTATTTCACGAGATCAGGGAGGCGGCATTTTCAAAATTCGACATTACCTGCGCCCATATTTACCATAGTTTGGGTAAGGTGAAAACAGGAGAATTATGTCTTTTTGTTTTCACCTCTTCAGCACACAGAAAAATTGCGATTGACGCCTGCACTTATTTTGTGGAAGAAATAAAGGCTAAAGTGCCCATTTTCGGGAAAGAGATTTTCGAAGATGAAACTCATCAATGGAAAGTTAATAAATAGATGGTTGATATTACCCATAAAATAACGACACTTAGGGAAGCTACCGCTGTAGCTGTGGTTAGAACTTCCAGTGAAGAAACGATTCAGCGTATAAAAGAAAACAAAGTACCTAAAGGCAATGTTTTTGAAATGGCAAAGGCAGCGGGTTTTCTGGGAGTGAAAAAAACCCCCGAATTGTTACCCGATTGTCATCCGCTTCCTATTGAATATACCGGGATCGAATATGAGATTGACGGCCTGGAGATTAAAATTTCGGTTTGCGTTAAAACTATCTATAAAACCGGGGTAGAGGTGGAAGCGATGCACGGGGCGAGTATTGTGGCGCTTACGATGTACGATATGCTGAAACCCATCGATAAGAATATAGAAATCGGTTCGATCAGGCTTCAGAATAAGAAAGGTGGAAAATCTTCGTTTAAGGTTGATGCTGAAGGACTTAGCGCACAGGTGGTGGTTTGTTCAGACACTATTTCAAAAGGAATGGGAGAAGATAAAGCCGGTAAAATGATTGTTTTAAAACTGGAAGCGCTGGGGATTAAAGCCGAAAAGATTATCATCCCGGATGAAGCCGAAGAGATTAGATCGGCTTTAAATAATGCAGATTCAGACCTGATTATTTATACAGGAGGAACCGGAGTAGGTCCGCGCGATGTCACCCCGGAAACCATAGAACCTCTGCTGGATCTTAAGCTAAAGGGCGTAGAGGAACAAATGCGAAGCTACGGCCAGCAACGTATGCCCTACGCGATGCTATCGAGATCTATAGCAGGTATAAAAGACGGAAAGCTTGTCCTGGCCTTGCCGGGATCGACCAAGGGAGCGGCAGAATGCATGGATGCTATATTTCCGCATGTGCTGCATGTATTTAAAGTGATAACAGGAAAAAGACATGATTGAAGAGAACAAAAAGATCGTAGACAATTTTGGAAGAGCGCATACCTATCTCAGAATTTCCCTGACTGACAGGTGCAACCTTAGATGTTTCTACTGCATGCCAGAGGAGGGAATCGAACTAATTGAGAAACCGAATATTATGAGCCTGGAGGAAATCATAGCTCTGGCCGGGAAATTTCGGGATTTGGGGGTAGACACTATTCGCCTAACCGGTGGGGAACCCCTGGTGCGAAAGAATTTTGGGTATCTGGTAGAAGAACTGGCAAAACTGGGCGTCACTTTAAAGATCACGACCAACGGGATCATGCTTGATAAATACCTGGATCTTTTTCAAAAAATAGGACTTCGAAAGATAAATCTTAGTCTGGATACCCTGGACAAGGCTAAATCTGTATTCATCACGAAGCGGGATTATTTTGAGCGCATTATGAAGAACCTGGAAAAGGCTTTGGAGATGGATATGGAAGTCAAACTCAATATTGTCTTGATCAAAGGGGTGAATGATAATGAGATCAACGATTTTATAGAACTGACAAAACACAAGAATTTAACTATTAAGTTCATCGAATTTATGCCCTTTAAAGGCAATAAATGGGATTGGAGCAAGGGAGTTGGAAAACAGGAGATCCTGGATTTGATTTCCAAACGATTTGGAAATATCGACGAACTGAAAAATCCGCCGCATAGTACCTCTTCAAATTTTAAAGTCGACGGGCACGTTGGAAGTTTTGCGATTGTAAGCACCATTACCAGTCCTTTCTGCGATGAATGTAACCGGATTCGGGTAACTGCCGATGGGAAAATGTTGAACTGCCTTTTTGCAAATTCTGAAACTGATTTATTAACTCCACTAAGAAATGGGGAGCAAATGGATGATATCATTATCAATGCTATTAAGACCAAGAAATATTCCCGTGATGGTATGGATGTAAAAATGGATGCCGATCATTATGAGAAAAACAGGTCAATGATTTCAATAGGAGGCTAATGTTAACAATTGAAGAAGCATTAAAGATTATCAAAGATCAGCAGGTTACCCTGACAACTGAAAACAGGAGTTTAAGAGAATGCCTTGGTTTTTCCCTTTCAGAAGATATCATTTCATCATTTGATATGCCCTCTTTTGATAATTCGGCTATGGATGGTTATGCGCTATGCGGAATTTCAAAAGAATATCAAATTATAGGGGAAGTCGCAGCCGGTGAAGAGAGACAACTTACATTAAAAGAAGGAGAAGCAGCGCGGATCTTTACCGGTGCAAAAATTCCGGAAAACACTACTGCAGTAATGATGCAGGAAAAGGCCAGAGCAAGCGGAAAGAAGCTTTTTCTTGAACAGGAGCCGAAGAAGGGGCAGAGTATCAGGCAAAAGGGAGAGGAGTTAAAGAAGGGTCAGGTTGTTTTTGAAAAGGGATACACCATCACGCCTGCCGGAATAGGGATGATAGGCAGTCTGGGAAATGATAAGGTGGAGGTTTTTAAGAAACCTGTCATCAATTTGATTACCACGGGAAACGAATTGGTGAAACCCGGAAATCCAAGACCAGAAGGGCATATCTACGAATCCAACAGCTATGCCTTAGTTGCAGCCTGTGAAAATTATGGATTTATCTGTGAGGATAAAAAACAGATCGAAGATGATTTTGAGGCTATTAAAACCGGAATAAAAAACTCCCTTGAAACTGCAGAGGTTCTGGTTCTTTCCGGTGGAATTTCAGTGGGAGATTATGATTTTGTAAAACAGGCATTGGAGGAAAACGGCGTTGAAGAGCAATTTTATAAGGTTTTTCAGAAACCCGGGAAACCTCTTTATTTTGGGAGAAAGGGAGATAAGTTTGTGTTTGCTTTACCCGGCAATCCGGCATCTTCATTAAGTTGTTTTTATATCTATGTATTGCCATTACTTTATAAGTTAAGCGGTTCAGAAAAGTCAGGATTGGCGCAATACACTTTTCCTATTTCTCATAACTACGAGAATAAATCTGATCGTCCTTCATTTTTAAAAGCAAAAGTCAACAACGGAAAAGTAGAAATATTGGACGGACAGGGATCTTCTATGATTCAGTCAATGGCCCTTGGGAACGCTTTGGTATTTCTGGATGGGGAGAGTTCAGCTAAAAAAGGGGAATTAGTTCAATGCTTCTTAATTTCCTGATATGCCTATTGAATATCTACCGTTCATTTTTTTCTTTATCGCATTATTTTATAGTTCGGTCGGATTTGGCGGTGGATCCAGCTACCTGGCTATCCTGAGTCTTTTTCTTACCGAATTTTATGAAATCCGATCAACAGCATTAATTCTAAATATTTGTGTTGTAAGCATAGGTATATTAGGCTTTCTTAGAAATAGAGTTATTAGTTTAAGACTGTTTTGGCCATTTCTGGTTACAAGCATTCCTATGGCCTATTTAGGCACTCAGTTGATGTTATCACAAAAGCTTTTCTTTCTAGTGCTAGGCTCTTCTTTAGTATTAGCGGGATTTTTTTTACTGCTGAAATATTTTAAGGAACAGTTAGAATCCAAAAAGTTCTCTAAGAATAAGAAACTATTTCTTGGGGGAACTATTGGATTATTATCCGGTGTCTCCGGAATTGGAGGTGGAATTTTTTTATCGCCAATACTTAATTTAATGCAATGGCGAAATCCAAGAATAGTCGCCTCTTTAGCTTCAGTATTTATTATGGTGAATTCTGTGGCGGGAGTTATTGGGTTACATGTCTCGGGAACCTTCCAAATCAATTTTGACTTTTTATTAAAGCTACTTATTGCGGTATTTCTGGGAGGTAGCCTAGGCTCTTATCTAACTAATAAAAAATTTAATCTCAAATTTCTGGGAGTATTGACCGCTCTCCTTGTCTTTTATGTGGGGTTAAAGTTAATTCTTGCATATGGGTTTGATATAAATATTTAGAAACTGAAATTAATTTTTGCAAAAAGAACCAAATAGAATTATTTGAAATTGATTCATCGCTTATTTTCCCATATAGAAATTGATTTTTCACTGCCCAGCAAACGTGTCGTCTGGGTATTGAACTGTAAGATTTTTCTATATCAACTTAAGGTCTTTCATAATTCCAATAAGATGAGGATTGGTGTCTGCATTAAATTCTTCACGTAATTCTTTTAACCGCTTTTCTATTGCGCTTCTACTGCTGGGCTTGATATTTCTCTTCTTTAATTCTTTTTCTATTTCATTTTGGGTATATCCGTTGGAAAGATATTCAACAATACTAATTTCAAACTGATTAAGACTAAGGAGGTTCTTTTGTTTTAGAGCTTTTTCAATGGAAGGGGAGTTGTATGTTAAACCCTCATTTAAATTGAGAATCGCCTGCTTTAGATATTTAAGTCCGTGACGATCCTTACACACATAAGCGTCTATGTTTCCGGAATCCCATAGGTTTCGAACGACTTGTGGGTGGTCTTCAATAGAATTTACAATAACCTTCAGGTTTGGATTTTCAGTTTTCAGTTTAGAAATAAGTTCCTGTCCTGAATTTATCTTTTCATCTCGAAAATCCTGTTTAAAGGAAAGATCACATATAAGCAAATCAAAGGGATAATTATCAAGAATTGCTTTTTTAGCCAAAAGCCAAGCCTGGTCGCAATATTGTGAATGAGTTATATCAACGATTCCGATATCTTCTAAAAGTATCGTAACAGCCTGATTAATACTGTCCATATCTTCCGCCACGAGTACCTTTTTAAACATAATAGTTTTTTATAGTGGAATTAAGATCATAATTTTTAATCCTTTACCCTTTTCAGTCTCAAAAGTAAGTTTTCCATTTACAGAAGAAATACGGTTTTTCACATTTTGCAGTCCGTTGCCGTTTTGAATAGCTTCCCGGGTAGAGCCTTCACCATTATCAGAATAATGAATTCTCAAATATTTTTCTTCTTTACTGAAAACCAAAGCCACTAAGGATGCCTGGCTATGCTTTTTCATGTTTACCATAATTTCCTGTAATACCCTATAGATCACAAATTTTTTTTCACGGTTTATAGTGCTCCAGGGAAAATTCCTTTCGCCACTAATAATTAACCTGGTATCGTCTGGACAAACGTTGGAGAGTAAAGCCACTAGTTGATTTACATAACCTGGCCCTGTATTAATTTTACTGTTTTCTCTAGAAATATCACGGGTGCGGCTGTAAATGCTTTCTAGTTTATCAATTGTTTCTGCAGGGACAACTGCTTCCAAGCCGCTCATAATGTTATATACGTCATTGGCTAACTCGTCGTGAATTTTTTTTGAAATTCGGGTTTCAGTATTATAGATTTCTGTTATTTTTTCCCTTCTATGTTTCTGCCGGTTGTAATAAAAGATAAAAATAGCAAGTCCTATAACAAGAATAGCGAAAAACCCAAGTATATAATTCCGGGTTTTAATCTTCTGATTTTCCAGGGCCTGTAAAGCTGCTGAAGCTTCTAATCTGGAAATCCGCTGCTTCTTCTGTTCCTCATCAAACCTTATTTTTGCAAAAGTATTTTTAGCCTTTAAGTTCACTTTATTTAAACTATCACTAAGGTGAACATATGCTGAAATATACTTTTTGTCAATGGGACTAAGGATAAGTAATTGTTTTAAAGCGTCTACTTGTGCTTGTAAGCTTGTGTTAACTTCACCAGATTCAAGCCATTTTTCTGCATAATCAATAGCTTTTGCATTATTAAGGTTTTTATAGAATTCTGATAAATGATAATAACTAGCTGTTAAACCATTGTAGTCATTAAGTTCCTTTCGCCATTGTAGTGCCTGGTTTAATTTTAAAGAAATATCTACATTTTTGTTTTCCAACCATTTCGTAAATGCCAGATTATCTAAATATCTTGCCCGTGATTTGTAATCTTTTTCAGTAGCCTTACTATAGAGTTCATCAAAAACGGCGATTGCTTTTTTATATTTTTTTTGATCCTGATAAACCAAACCAACATTATTTTGATAACTAAGGCTATCTTCTAAGTTATCTGCATAGCTCAGCGCATTTTTATATTCTATAATCGCATCTTTATAAAAACCCTGGTTGCGATATGCGATAGCAATAATATTGTAGGCACTACTTAAATACTGCTCGTCTTTTTCTTCATTGAGATAGCGTAAAGCTTCAGTAGCAGATTCCTGACTTCCGGTATAATCCTGCCTCCGACTTTGGGCAGTGGCCATTTCCAAACTTTTACGAGCTGCTTTAGAGCTATCTCCAAGTTGAAGGTATCGCTTCCGTGCTTCAAAAGCATTTTTAAAAACTGATTCCTGATTATCTAAATAGCGATTAATAACTGCTTTCCTGTAAAATGCGAGAGCAATCCAGTTTGTATCTTTCTTAAAGGTGGCCAACCGTTTAAGGCTATCTGCAAAAAATAGCGCACTATCAAATTCTTCTAACCGATTATGATAGTATATTTTGTGGTCTAAAAGGAGAGGGTGAAGGCTGTCTTTTTTATTGTGAAGTTTGGATAAGGATTGATTTAAATTCTGAATCTTAATATTTATTTTATCTTCATTTAAAGCCTGTTGATAAAAATAATATGCTGAATTTTTTGCACGACCTTTTCTCAAATCTTCCTCTTGAACATTATTTATACAAGCGCTAGCGAAAAATAAGATCAAGAGGAAAATAATTGGATAGATGGACTTCATAAGGCGAAAATAAAAAAAGCCGCTCAGAAGCGGCCTTTTTAATCAAAAATAGATTCATTTTAATCGCCTCCGGGTTTTTCCTCCTCAGGATCGGTGTTTTCATCTTCCCCATTTGCATAATAATCTTCTGGTGTATCCGTAGCCTCGGCAAGGCTATCTTCGGTACATGACGTGAAATTGAACAATCCGGCCATTAGCAAAAGGGTGAAAATTGCTTTTTTCATCTTTTAAAATTTTAAAATTTGACATTATTAAGCCCGCCCGAAATGATTTCGGTATTTGGGACTGGGTTGGGAAGAATGGGTTTCGCCGGAGCTTCGAGAAGTCTTCCCAATTTTCCCTAGACACCGGGAAACCCTTGCTGTACTGATTGTTTTTTCAGTGACAGGTCAAAATAAAGATGGAAACCACGGACAGTCGCGGACATAAGGCAGACAAGATCCGGACAAGTTTGTCCGACTATCTTGTCTAAAGATTTTTATACATTTAAGGTTGAATTTTGACTTGAAAAATGACCGAGAAATTAATTAATAGCGTCTTTGAAAAAGCCGGTAAAGAATCCGGAAAAGACTCTGTTCACGGAAGAGCCGAATATCTGGCTGAACATATTTCTGAGGTATATAAATTTCAGGTTTCATCAAAAACACTTATCCGATATTATAAAAAGGAATATTCACCTTCTCATCCGCTTACCGATTATCTTTCTCAGTTTTTAGGTTATGAAAATTATGGGGGGTTCGTGAAAAATGAATCAGAGCCAGTCCTTAAGCCAGGAGAAAAAAACTATAAAAAGAATAAAGCCTGGATAATCGCATTAATTTTACTTCCATTGATAGGGGTATCGGCCTATGTTGGTTATCAAAATGGGAAAGAAGAATGTATGATTTGGAAAAAGGATCATTTTGAAAGAACTGCCTGTAGCGGTAAAGAAAATGAGGAATTATTACGGATTTTTCGTCTTGAGAATTTTAAAAAAATAAAACCTACCGATACCACTGCTTTCTTTAAAAACGGAAAGGTTCAAGTTTGGTATGATAAATCCGATAAGAAGCTTGAATTTTTTACAGCTCCCGGGATACATCCTAAGAACGGAAAAACCTTAAAGCCGGTTTCCAAATATATTATCAAAAAATATATTAAAACCGGGGAGTAATCCACCTCTTTTTAATTCCACTACGATTCTTTTAATCTCACTTTACGGAAACCCGTAAAAACCTTCCATTCAATTTCTTTAGGTTTACTAACTCAAAAGTTTACATTTCAACTGAAAACAGCAGATTTAAAAATGGATTTCAACTATTAATTCTTAAAGAACACTAAAATTCATTTGGATGAAACTTAAACATTTCTCAATTATACAAGCCCAAATTTTATTGCATGAAAGGAATCTACTATTCCCTAAGTTTTCTTCTAATGTCATTAATGTTTTTTTCTTGTGGAAAGCGAGAAGAGAATGCTTCTATAAGGGAGGTTGAAAAAAAGCAACCTAATCCGGCCGTAGTGCAACCGAAACCCGCCAATTTGAAATTGTATGCAGAAAATACTGCAAGTATGAATGGCTACATTGAAGGATTTACTAATTTTAAAGAAGCTTTAGCCCGCCTTGTTAACGAAGTTGAAATTTTAGAGACCCCGAGGTTTTCAACACATGTATATTTAATCAACAATAAAATCACGAAACTTAATACCCCGGATTTTATTTATTCTCCAAAGGACGGCTCCACGCAGGAAGGGTAACACTCTTTTAAGGATTGCTAGTAAAAGACCACGAATTGGAGAAGATATTTTTGCCATTGGTAGTCCTAAAGGATTATCCAATTCTTTAACCAAAGGAACAATTTCAGGTTTTAGGGAAAATGATAGAATTCAAATTGATGCGGTTATAGATCACGGCAGCTCAGGTGGTCCACTGTTCAATATTAAAGGAGAAGTTATTGGGATAACCACCTCTGGTATGGGAACCGGTTCTGAGCTTAATTTTGCTATTAATATTCAGGTCTTAGCGTACGAGAAATATATTAGATAATAATTTTATGATTAATTTAAAGCCTTTACTTCTTTCTCTCCTCATAATTCTCTCAGCTTGTAAAAGAACTGTTAGTGAGCGAAATACAAGTCCTCATTCAAATGTGGAAGAAAATATTATTGGAAGCGAAGCCGAAAAAGATGACGAAAATCTACCTTCCGGTAAGATCGCACTTAAAGGCAAGATCATGTGTATAGTTGATGGTGATAAAGCCGAACTCCTCTATAAAGGAGAGTTTCCTTTAATGATTCGTTTTGAACATATTGATGCCCCTGAGAAAAGAGGTAGTCAAGCCTACGGGAACAAAGCTAAAAGAATACTTTCTGATTTGTGCTTTGGCCAGGAGGTCACTTTAATTACAGATGGTGAATTTGACATGGGCGGACGGATTATTGGAGAACTTATTAATGAAGAGGGTGTCAATGTCAACAAGGAAATGGTCCGACTTGGTTATGCCTGGCATTATAAAAAATACTCTGATGATATATCCTACGATAAACTGGAAAAAGAAGCCCGGAATAACAAGCGCGGACTATGGCAGGAGCCAAATCCTATAGCTCCCTGGGATTTTAGGTAGTAAAAAGTGGCCTGGTCGTAACCCTACTACTCGTCTTGGCCCTTATTAGAAAAACATGAAAATTCTAACTTGGATTAGTGTACTTATGCTGTTTGTCGCATTGGCACCTTTACCCATTGGGTTATTATACCTTATTACGGATCGTCGTAACTCGAACTGCGGTCATTTAGCAGTTAATTATTATAAGAATAATAAAATAGAATGGACAATAACCTTTGGTATAATAGGCATGATCTTATAATTTTTTATAAAAAAAGTGGAGTTCAGAAACCACTATAAAAAACGAGGCGAAACCGAAAAGCCTTACGATTAGGAAACTTTAATAGTTAATTAATGATTAAATCTTACTTAAAAATGACCGCCATTTTAATGGCAACATCAATTATTTTTTCAAGTTGTGCTTCAATTGTGAGCAAAAGTAGTTATCCAATTTCAATAAACAGTGCGCCTAGCGAGGCTCAAATTGTTATTAAAGACAAAAAAGGTATTGAAATCTTTTCTGGTCAAACACCTGCAACTCTAAAACTAAAATCTGGAAGCGGATTTTTTGGAAAAGCAAGATACCAAGTAACTTTTACTAAAGACGGTTATAATACCAAAACTGTTCCTGTGGAATATAAACTTGACGGATGGTATTTTGGGAACTTACTTTTAGGAGGAGTTATAGGAATGCTAATCATTGACCCTGCAACAGGAGCAATGTATAAGCTGGAAACGGAATTCCTAAATGAAAATTTAGTTCAATCTACTGCGAGCGTGCAAAATGAAGAATTTAAGGTTTACGCATTAAACGATATTCCGGCGGAATGGAAAAACAACTTAGTACAAGTTAATAAGTAAAACCAGCCCATAACAGCATATATAAAAAATAGCAGTTAAGGGCTAAACCGAGAGGTTGGTTCTTTTCTGCTATTTTTGTTATAAACAGAAAGTAAAGTTAAAGTTTATCTGCTACTTTTCAAATACGCAAATCGTTGGCAATTTGTGAAAAATCGAAATTACGGTAGACCGTAAGCAAAATTTAAAAATTTACCCTCTTAAATCCTTTAAGATAGAAAAAAGATCAAGTAATTGATTTTTGCATTAAACACCAGGCCGGGACGCTAATTTTATTAAATCAGCAGGACAAGATCGGGATAGCCAAAGAGGAGGAATTTATACTTAAAAACTGGAGCTATTATGACTTAATGACTAAAATAAAGAACAAGGCCGAAAAAGCGGGCATTGAACTTATTATAGATTGAGGATATAATCACAAGGGTGCTTGTACACCCGCAAGAGGTTGAGAATCACACTCACTAAATGCGCATAGCATATACAACGCGTGGGCTCACTTATTTTGATAGAGCTAAATTACAGGAAAGAAAGAAAAACAATTAAATAGTATGAGGGTACTACGGTAAACTTCCGGATAAAGGATTAAACAAGCAGGGCCAGGAGGAATTTCTCAGAATTGAATATCGATAAGTTTCATTATCGAACCACCGTATACAAGACCGTTACGTACGGTGGCGTGAGAGGCAGACTCCGTCAGTTTCTGGCAGATCAATCTACTCGATGTGTGCACAGGAATTTTTTCAATCTTTGGCATTTTTTTCCTTCATCCATACAGGCGTTGTGTCTGATTTGTGGCTACCACCAATTATATCTTTGTACAGTTCAGGTCTCCTCGCATTTTTGTATCGCCAACCTCCTGAAAGTTGTATTTTATCCTTTGTGATTTTTGAAATCGTAATTTCGTCTTCAAAGGATTTTATTTCGGACAAAACTTCTCCATAAGGGTCGATTATCATCGAATTACCGTTTTTCAGTTGTTCGCCATCATAGCCAATTGGGTTGGTAAACGCATAGTAAACTCCATTGTCGTAAGCCCTTGCGGGTAGCCAGCGCATTAACCAACGCCTACCTTTAGGGCCGTCGAACTCCATTCGTAATGAAACAGGGTCATTTTCTCGATTCTGCCAATATTTGTCGTCTACATATCCTCGATGTGGCATTGCCGATGGTGTACAGCATGTAACATGAGGTGCAAAAATTATTTCCGCTCCTAAAAGGCTTGTCGCCCGGACATTCTCTATTACGTTGTTGTCATAGCAAGTCAAAATTCCGCATTTCCAGCCGAGTATGTCGAATACACAATATTCGCCACCAGCGGACATATGTTTGTTGATAAAAGGGTGTATTTTTCGGTGTTTCGCGACCACTCCATCGCCCGTAACGCAGATATAGGTATTATAAATTTTCCCATCCGACTTTTCTACCAGACCTGCCAAAATCGGAATGTCCAGATCATTGGAAATCGCAAGCAACTCCATTGTGCTTTTGCCGTTGGGAACGTCCTCCGCCAAGTCCGTTATCTGTTCCAGACTTAAATCTTTGGTAAAAGTGTATGCGGTAATGGACATTTCGTGAAAACTAATTAAGTCTGCTCCGTTGGATTTTGCTTTTTCCGCAAGTTTTCGGATTATCGATAGGTTGTATGTTTTATCTCCGTCCTTCGGTTGAAATTGGGCTACTGCTATGTTCATTTTGAGATGTACATTAAATTTTTTACTTGCTTGTGCATAATTCGTTTTATAGGAACTAAAATACTTTTTTATAAGGTCTTTAGTTGGAATAAACGCATCTTATTGATTTATATCAAATATTACAAAACCGACATTCCTTGCTATAAGTATTCTAAAAAACATAAATTAACGAGCTTACTTTTAGGTAACATCGCTCCCAAATCTACCATAACTTACTTGCGATCCTATGCTGTTTTTATAGGGTACGGGAAGTTAAGTGTAAAGTAAAAACAGCATAGGGCGCATCCTACTTGGGAGTGTTAGCTCCTACTATTTCAAAAAATCTCTAAAATTTGCCTGATTTATTATCTGGACTTTAGCTTTATAGGTTTCTGAGAAAATTTTCGGGAGTGTTAGCTCAACTCTGTCTCCTTCCTCCTCCGGGGGTACCCCCGGAGGAGGAAAATTTAGCTTTTCGTTTTATTGGTTGCTAAATCCAACTCCAGTCGGCCTTCAAATTTAATGGCTAATTGTTGAACTACCAAGCCCCAATTCTGCAGTGGAGCGTTCCATTTCTTTTCAATTCTTTGGGTAGCCAGATAAACCAGCTTTAATAACGCCATATCATTAGTGAAAGCTCCTTTGGTCTTGGTTACTTTTCTTACCTGCCGGTGAAAACCTTCTACGGCATTAGTGGTATATATGAGTTTTCTAATGGGAGCGGTATATTCAAAATAAG
>NZ_FOVL01000011.1 GCF_900115145.1 Salegentibacter flavus
CCTACCTATCGTAGCCTTGGTAAGCCGTTACCTTACCAACTAACTAATAGGACGCATACCCATCTAATGGCCATAAATGTTTAATAATAATCTCAGGAGAGATCACTATACTATGGGGCATTAATCCAAGTTTCCCTGGGCTATTCCCCTCCAAAAGGTAGGTTGTATACGCGTTACGCACCCGTGCGCCGGTCGTCAGCAAATTAGCAAGCTAATTCCTGTTACCCCTCGACTTGCATGTGTTAGGCCTGCCGCTAGCGTTCATCCTGAGCCAGGATCAAACTCTTCATCGTTGTTTCTTAATATAATAACAACTATCTAAAGTTTGCACTCAAAGACGACTACTCTAGTCTTAATTCTAAATTATTTGTAAATAGTCTCTCTTAAGATTTCCGCCTTCGCGGAAATGACTCAAGCGACTATATACGCGCTGTCAATTCAATAAATCAATGAACTTAAAACCCCACTCTTTAAATCATTCCCCCCTTCAGGGGAACAGGAAGGGGGCTTCCTTCTTGTTGAAATTAAAGGACTCGAACCTCTCTTTTTACTTACCCACCCGGGATTTCCTGTCAATATCTCTTCGTGAACTCCGCCGCCAGTCTCGCTGAAAGCGGCTGCAAATATACAACTGTTTTTCCTTTACTACCAAATAAAATCTTTGGAAAATTTTAAAGTAAATCTCAGTCTCAAAAGAACGCCTTGCTAGCTGTTTTTGCGGATGCAAATATACTATGCTTTTTCTTTATGGCAAGAAAAAAGTTTTATTTTTTTTATCACCCCGAAAAAGCTCTCAAAACCTCCTCTCAATCCACGTTGTTAAAGAACTCCCGCCTAATCCACAACTCTCGTTATCCTTGTAAGCGGCTGCAAATATACATCTGTTTTTTCATTACACAAGACATTTCTGAAATCAGATGATTTTTATGAGATTCTTATCCTATAATTAGCTTCAGCATAAAAATTCTCAGAAAATGATGGAGGAAACAAATCAAATCGGTGGAACTTTTAGATAAAACCGCTTCCGAAGAGATAAAGATTCAGCAAAAGATTACATAAAAAAGTTCCAGACCAGGCCAAATCTTATCAGAAAATCGGTGTAGGGATAGCCCGGCGCTACGAAATTATTGTTCCCGTCAATTAGGGAATTCACATTCTCCAGCTTAAAAAAGATACGGGTTTGGTCTATTTTCCCGTTAAAAAAGAAATCTACAACCGGATAATTCCCGATCTCCTTTTGGTTTTGCACATAAAATTCAGCTAAAACGGGGTCATAGGCGTTGGCTTCGTATTCACTGAAGTATTTAAAGGTGAACCCGGTTTGGAGAAATAAAGCCCGCCGGAACCAGTGATCCTGATAGTAGGCAGAGTTCCTGGTCACAAAAGCCGGTACTTTTAATACTGAAGTCCCATCCAGGACATTCTGATACATTATAGTATTATCGAGACCAAAAACCCCGAGGTCGAAACCGCGGTAGGCTTTCAGTTTAAAATAGCGCAACTGGTCATCATGCTGAAAAGGCTTTACCATCCCTTCCTCATTCAATCCGAAATAAGTGAAATTCTGCACCTGGGTAATTTCGGCATCAATATCGACTAGTTTTTTTGATTTCGATTTAAAGTAAAGCTGCTGGGTATTTACATTATCGAAATCTGTTTGCCAGTTATAATTAAGGTAATTGCTTTGATAAAGCATAAAATTATAATCGGGAAGCCTGCTATTCTGGTTAAAACCGAATTCGATCTCGTTTTCTTCGTTGAAGGCATAGGCAGCCGAGGTGTTCAGATAATTTGAGTTGAAGTCGCCACCAAAACTCAGCATTGCATCGGCCTTTACACTAAAGCCACCCAGGCTATTTTCGTATTCACCGCCGGCGGCATAATTTGTGCCTTTCAATCTGTTATCGATCCTGCCTTCGGTAGTATAATAAACGGTATTGTAGCCGTAATTATAGGTAGTGATTGAAGCTTTGGCCTTAAGGTCGCCCAAAACTTCATTGGTGAACCGGGCGTAGGCTTCGTTGGTAAGTTCCTCCAGGCGAACCACATCATTAAGGTTAGCACTATCGAAGGATTCCCCGAAAATATTGTTCATCGCATTGGCCTGCTCAAACTGAAATTTTTTATAATCAAAATTAAAAATATGCCCGAAAGTTAATGCGCTGGTATTATCCGGACGCGGCTCGGCCAAATGATAAAGATGGTCAAGGTAAAACCGCTTCCCATAGAGGGTGCTTTGTGCATTCTCAAAATTCATTTCCAAAAGAGAACGATCTTCAAACTCTTCTTCTTTATTGATATATTGTTCCATCGCCTGCGGGTTAAACCCACCGTTTTCCTGGTTCATTAGCTTATGGGAAACAAAATGTGACTTCAGCTGGTATTTTCTATTCAGGGTTTGGTAATTAAGCGTGGTTCTAAACATTCCGGTGCTCGTTAATTGATGCTGATATTTACCTAAAGCCCGAACCCCTTTATGGGCTATAGAGAAATTAAGTCTATCGGAAGTATTGATTGTAAAAAAAGCATCAAGCTGCTGCCCCTGCTCGGGCACGGTCTTAAAATATAATTCGGTTAACGGAGTAGGTACACGATAATAGTAAATATCTTCGACCTCCATAAAACCAAAGTGCCTTGCTCCTGCCACGAATCCAGGCATTAGTTTATCGGTTTCACGTCGCAGACTTAAGGAATTATAAGTCTGGCCTGTATTTGGAAAGCTTAGTAATTCGAAATTATCCTTTCGGCGGTAATTGAATTTATAATCTTTATGGATATTAAGGGTAGTATCCACAAATGTAGTATCACTTTCTACAGAAATTATCCTGTAATCTTCAATGGGAGCCTTTGCCAGGCTATCGGTTTGGGTTTGCTGCTGACCTCCCTGTTGATCCCGAGTGGGAAGTCGATCCTGAGCAATAACCAAAGAAGGTATAAATATCAATAAAAGAAGCAGATTCTTCATTCAAGAGGATTTGCAACAAAGTTATATTATTTCAAAAAACAAAGCCTGTTTTGTAGAAAGTTTTGGGAAATGGCAATTCTAATTATATCCGGACTTACGGTAACTAAATCCCAAGAGCAGATTTAACATAAAGCTTTCATAAGTGACATACGATTTGTACTCGGATATTAAAAGATTCAAATATCCTTAAAACTAGAAGAGGCTGTCTTCTCAGACAGCCTCTTCTAAATTAATATTGTCCCGACTTAATAGCCGTCATTCTGAACCATGTTTGAATTCGCATTCATTTCAGAAAGAGGAATAGGCCATGCAAAAACATAGCTAGGATAATCGATAACCTCAACTACCACACCATTAGTTCCAATAGCCTCCATATTCATACCAGTACGAAGCATATCGTCAAACCTAAATCCTTCGAAGATTAATTCTCTGCGTCTTTCTAAAAGAATATTTTCCTTTGTAGCTTCCGAATATAAGGATGCGCCTCTATTAGCAGGGATTTTATTTAATTGTATTAATGCATCTCCCCCTGTTTCAAATAAAGCTTCTGCATAATTTAATATTACTTCTTCGTATCGAAACAGAGGAATATTGCTCGTGAAATTCACATTATCAGGATATTTCCCAACATTTCTGATAAACTCTCCCTCAGTATCCATAATATTAAGACGAACATCTGAATCTTCATAAATATCCAAAACTTCTGGCGTAGCAACAACATCTCCATACCCACTTCCATCTTCATTGATCTGATACATATAAGCCAAACCATTAATACCAGCATTATCCGTTTGAGTTGCAGCTAATTCAAACATCACATTGGGACCTCCATCAGCAGCCCAACTGCTAACATACGAATCAGCTGGGATAATTGAAAATAGACCAGAATTAATCACTTCTTCAGAAGCAGTCACTGCTCGAGGCCAATCTCCAAAATACACCGCTACCCTAGCTTCTAAAGCTTTAGCTACATATTTTGAGACGATAACATTTGTATTATCGTACTGAGAATCCATCATAGAAAATGCAGTTTCCAGATCGTTATACACCGCTGCTTTAACTTCATCGATAGTATTTCTAGATGGAAAAAGATCTTCTCCCTTATATTCCGTTATTACAGGAACGCCAAGATTACCACTTCCAGTATGTTGTTGTCCATACTCTCGCAACAAATCAAAATGTGCTAAAGCTCTAATAGTCAGTGCCTGGCCCTGAATATGACGACCATAATCAGTGTCTCCCTCAAGATTTTCTAGGTCAGCAGTGATAATAATATTGGTATTGGCAATTACTTCATAAGCATTATTCCAGATGAGATCGGAATTATTATTATACAGGAACTGGCTTTCGGTTGTAAATCTACCAGAGTTACCAGTAGAAAACGTATTATCACTCCGCACCTCATTGGTAATAATAACATCTTGTCCATAATAGCCGCTACCAGACATAAGGCTATGGATACCTTTAAGTATACTGTAAAGGTTATCCACCTTAGTTACACTCTGCTCAACACTTTTACTTTGCGCCAGCGTTGGCTCTAAATCATCAGTTGTACAGGATGATATGGCTACTACAAAAGCCATTATCAATACCTTATATTTATAATTTTTCATCAATTTATTTTTAAAAAGTTAAATTAAGACCTACTAAGAATGCTTTGGTTGGAGGTGTTTCCAATCCGGTTTCGCCACCTAGATCCTGTTCTGGATCATAAAGCAAATTATCATCCTTCACCCATGTTGCCAAATTATTTCCTCTTAGGAATACCCTTACGGAAGTCATTCCAATTTGCTCCATTGCCGAACTAGGTAAGTCATAACCAACTGTTACAGTTCTAAGTCTTAAGAAGTCTGCATCATATAGGTATTTTGAATGCCTCTGCCATGGTTCACCTGCAGATGTAAATTTACCGTGTCTGGCAATATCACCAGGTTCCTGCCATCTATCCATCAATGACTGATAACCGTTATAAGCTAAGATTGGGTAACCATTTGTTTGGTGTAAATATAAATGCCATCCTTCATATATCTTATGACCTCCGGCATAATAAGCATTTGCATTTACAAAAAATCCTTTGAAACTAAAATTCAAATTCATTCCGGCTGTTAAAGTAGGAATTGCATTTGAACCCTGAAAAACAGCTTCAGCATCATTAAAGTTAGTAGTTGTTTCACCATCTACCCCATTGACGTAAAACTCTTCCATACCAGTTTCTGGGTTAACACCTGCCCATGTAGGCATGTAGAATTCTCTAACAGGATGCCCAGTTTCTATTCGGGTTATAGTTGTGGTAATGGTTCTTTCAACACCATTAGGATCTAAAGGCAGTTTAGTAACCTCATTTTCAACAGTAGTGAAGTTTCCACCAATACTAAAACTAACATCTTTTGTGTTAACAATATTAGCATTTAATTGAACTTCTAAACCTTCATTAACTAAGGCCCCTATATTCCGGGTTTGCGTATTAAACCCAGTGGTTTGGGAAAGTGGCACATCCAACAACAGATCTTCAGAGTTTCTTCTAAAATAAGCGACGTTACCAGTTAACGCGTCTTGAAAAAGACCAAATTCAACCCCAACATCCAATGTTTTATTGATCTCCCAAGACAGTTCTTCATTACCAAAAGTATCTACTACCTGGGCTCCCTCTCCATTATAATCTACACCATAAGTAAATAAAGATTGATAATTATTCAACCCAATATTAGCATTACCTGTAACACCATAAGAACCTCTTAATTTAAGGTAATCAATTGCATCTGATGAGCTTAGGAAGTTTTCCTTATGCAAATTCCAGGCTGCACCTATAGAATAGAAATCACCCCATCTATTCTCTTCCTGAAATCTTGAATTTCCTTCCTTTCTATAGGATAAATTCAGAACATACTTACTATCAAAAGCTGAATATTGAAGTAAACCTAAATATGCACCCATATACCAGTCAGAGAAACTCGAAGTAACCGAAAGTGGGGTACCTGCACTTGCTAAGTAAAATAAACCATCATCCGCAAAATTGTTACCATCACCACCCAAGAAATAGCTACGACTAGCCTGGTATTCCTGCACAGCTTTTAAATTAAAAGCGTGATCCTGATTTATTTCAAAATCATATTCTAAATAATTTTGAAGAACGTAAAACGCATTTGTTCTGTCATACTGAGAAGCTTCTCCTGAAACTGGTACTCCATAACCATAATTCCTATTACCATAAGTTCTATAATTATAAAGTTGCAAATCCACATTGAATTTAGTTCCAGCTTTAAAGCCACTACCTATATCCCAATCCAAGGAATTTCCAGAAATTATACGAGTGAAACGGTTTTCATTAAAATCATCCCTGGCACCAATTAGTGGGTTCGGTAAAGCTCCTCCAATTTCTGCAGGAGAACCATCTTCATTATAAGGATACCTAAGGGAATTCATGAAATATTTAGCAGTTCTAGGACTTGCAAAGTAAGCACTTTGCTCCAAAAATGCATTCTGAAGGGTATACGCTCCAGAATTGTTTGAAGAAAACTTCAAACTTGGACTAAAATCTTTAGAAAAATTCAAAGATCCCGATATCCTTTCAAAATCCGACCCAATAACCGTTGCCTCTTGTTGAAGATAACCTATAGATGCGAAAAAACGATTATCCTCACCTCCTCCAGAAGCTGATAAACTATGTTGCTGGTATAATGCATCGTCATTAGCAACAGCTTCACTCCAATTAGATTCTGGACGTCCATCTTCATCCCATTGAGTAAATAAACCAATATTCCCCAATATATAGTCTTCGGCCGCTTGCTCAGAATCAAAATATCCATCATTATAGTATGCTTCAGAAGCCAGCTCCAATCTTTGCGCACTAGTCAAAGGAGTAGGACCTTTAGTAGCATCATTTTGGAATCCAACCTGAGAACTAAAGTTGTATACAGTTTTACCATATTTTCCACTCTTGGTATTAATTAATATAACACCATTAGCTCCTCTTGCACCATATTGAGCCGTAGCAGATGCATCTTTTAAAACTGTTATGGATTCAATAGTAGACTGATCTATCGCAGCTAAAGCACTAATACTAGAAGTAGCAGTACTTGCACTTACATTCCCATTATTAACAGGAACACCATCTATAACATATAATGGCTCATTACCAGCCGTTATAGAACTTAACCCTCGAATCCTTATGTTCGCAACAGATCCGGGCGTACCAGAAGATTGAGAAACAGTCAAACCTGCAACATTACCCTGTAACGCCTGGTCTACAGAAGCGGCAGCGTACTCACTAAGTTTCCCTGCATCAACTTCCACTAAAGAACCAGTAATGTCTGATTTTCGCTGAGCAACATAACCTGTTATAACAACCTCCTCTAAAGCGGCAGCACTAACAGCCATAGTAACATTATAAACATCAGAAGAACCTACCACAATACTCTGTGTTTCAAATCCCACATAACTAAATACAAGCAAATCACCCGGCTCAACAGAAATAGAATAATTTCCATCAAAATCTGATTGAGCACCATTCGATGTACCTTCTTCAATTACGTTCACCCCCGGGAGAGGTAAACCTGTTTCATCGGTTATCGTTCCGGTAACCGTTTTTTCCTGTGCAAAGGTAATTTGCACTACAAACGCTAAGAGTAGCGTAAGAATTCCATGTAATTTGTTTTTCATTATTAAGTTAATTTGAATTAGCCTGAGCCAAAAATCATAATAATTTCTTAATAAAACAAGTAAAATTATACTTAAGAGTAGTTAAATAGTAAAATACCGGTAAAAGCTTTTTAAATTTTTGTGAAGTTTTACAATTATCCGGAGCGCCTATCTATAATTGAATCGCGTTTTTTGATTATAAAAAAAGCCGCCCTTTCAGGCGACCTTTTCATTACAAATATTAAGTTAATTTATCTCCAGCCTCCGGTGGAATAACATTCTGCTTAAGAAATAGGTTGAAAAACAGGGGCCGAGGCCCCTGTTAGTGTTTTAAATAAGAATCTGTATCGATTATTCAGTACGAGACAGTTTATTAATTTTGATCGCCAGGTCCAATATTTGGATTCGCATCAATTTCCCCTTGAGGAATTTTAAAGATCCAGTTATCATTAAGTGAGGGTCTTTCTTGAAAAAATCCATCCTGGTAGAGTATGGCTGAAGCTCCAGAACCGCCATCTGCAGCATGATCAATTGCTTCATCCCATCGTATTTTATCTGTGTATAAAAAGCCTTCTCCCCATAGCTCTATCTTGCGTTGAAACTTAATATGTTCCATTAATGCATCTTTAGAAGTATAAATCGTTGGATCATAAGCACTGTCACGCATTTCGCCCAAAGGTCTTAAAGCATCCTGTGCAGCAGTTACATTATCTAACATTGCTTCAGCTTCAGCTTCTATCAAATACATTTCTGAAGTACGCATATAGATGATATCATCGGGATCAATAGATCCTGGATTTTGTTGTAAAAATTTTACATGCATATATGGATGCAAATTATGACGAGAAGTCCAACCATATTTATCAGTATACTCTTGTATTTTGGCCTCAAAAAGGTCCCGATCTGTATAGTTAGGATCATTTTCAAAACCACCTTCTCCATTTGCAGCTGAGCTGTTGGTATTTGGAGCATCAGCTAAGAATAAATCTCTTCTATAATCTGTATCAGGGATTTGATTGTATAATCTTTTATCTATAATTTTTGGGTTATTTCTATTTTGACTTCCATTGAATGTATTAGCGATTAAGTAAAAATAAGAACGGAAAAATGTAGTTTCTGTAGTTATAACATTACTACCCCAAATAACTTCAGGAAGAAGATTGGAGTTGAATCCTGACTTATAATCACTTTCACTCATAAGTGGATAATTTGCTCTTGCCAATTTAGCAGCATCTGCAGCAGTTCGCCAGTCTCCTTTATTTAATGCTATACGCGCTTTAATACCGTAAGCAACATCAATATTTAGTTGGGATTTACCAG
The DNA here is from genome assembly GCF_900115145.1 of Salegentibacter flavus. Lineage (GTDB taxonomy): Bacteria > Bacteroidota > Bacteroidia > Flavobacteriales > Flavobacteriaceae > Salegentibacter > Salegentibacter flavus. The sequence continues at coordinate 8,924 of NZ_FOVL01000011.1, forward strand.
CTGCACTTCCTGTTGGTCTTGAGGTAGCATCCTCAAAATAGGTTATGGCCGTATTGATATCGTCTTGAATTTGATTGTAAACCTCCTCAACTGTGGATCTTGGTGCACTAGTGAAAGGAGATTCAGATTTGAATAACAAAGGCACTCCTGGATCAGTCGATGGATTTCCTATTAAATAGCCTTTTGCATAATGAGAAACTAATGAGTGGTAGGCCCATGCTCTGTAAGCATATGCTTGCCCAATTATTTCTTTCAATCTGGCATCTTCAACCAAACTACCATCTGTGGCTTTTTCGATTATGGCATTAGCACTGGCTATGATGTGATAGCGCTGATACCATAATTGTTCAGATGTTGTGGATGTCTCTTGTGTATGAGAAATCCATTGTGTCTCATCTTGCCATCCTAAATTATTGGCTCTGGCAGTATGTATTACCCCACCAGGTATATTATCATCAAGTGGAGTCCAATACTGATTTCCTGATCTATAGGAAGTTCCGCCTGGAATAATTTGAGCTTGTGCATACAAAAATCTATGCATACCATTTAGTATCAACGCCATGTTCTCTGCGGTTGCAAAGGCATCAGTTTCAGAGATAGCGTCTGTAGGTGTTGTTTCAAGAAATTCCTCTTCACAAGACGTTAGGGTGAGGAATGCTATAGATAATAGCATTAAGTTTATTTTTCTTAACATAATGAAATGTTTTAATTTATTGTTTTCTTATTAAAATCCGATATTCAACCCTAAAGATACAAGTCTTGCGGGGTTGTAATCGTTACCAGCCGGAGTTCCAGATAAACTATATTGAGGATCTAATCCCTCTCTTTCGCTCTTAAGGTATAAGTTCTCTCCAATAACTGAAAGGGTAAGGTTATCTATTCCAAGATTGCCTGTTATTGCACTATCAAAAGTGTAACCTAAATTAACATTTCTAAGTGACCAAAAAGAAGCATCTGTTAGGAATCTGGTTGATTGAGAGCGTACTAAATCTGGGTTACCGCTCTCTAATCTTGGAACGTTTGTGATATCACCCGGTTCGCGCCATGCGTCTAATATGTCAGGATGATAAGAGCTTCCAAAGTTCCCACTATGCATCATTGCTGCATATCCGTAATCTAAAAACTTACCACCTATACCGTAAGTAATTAATACATCTAAGCTAAAACCTTTGTAACTAAAGCTATTTGCCACAGACCCTAATAAATCAGGGATTGAACTGTCGCCAGTATAGGCTCTCTCAGTATCCTGCCAGTCATTAGTAGTTTCCTGTTCCCCATTTGCACCTAAAACAGGTACACTGTTACCGTCATCATCTAATTCAAATTTATAAAATAATTGATCACCAGTTTCGGGATCCACCCCAGCTGAATGGAGTATGAAGTAATCATATCTAGATCTTCCTTTTTCCCATCTCTTAGATCCGTTTACAAAAGGATCTGGAATGCTGGTGATTTCGTTTTTAAAGGTTGAAGCCTGTAATGTTAAATCCCAATTAAAGTCACTGGCATTTACAAGATCAAAATTTAAACCAAGCTCCCAACCAGAATTGTACATATCTGCAATATTTGCCGGATATGAATTCAATCCATTACTAAGTGCTATTGGTAAATTATACAAAAGATCTGTAGAATTTCTTTTGTAATATTCTATAGTTCCATCTACAAAGTTGTCAAATAAACCAAATTCCAGGGCTACATCCCAGCTATCTACAGTTTCCCATTGTAAATCGGCATTACCTATATCAGTCCAAATTATTGCAGGATTACCAGCATTGGAAGTTAAGCTATATCTTGGTTGTGATAAGAAAAAGTCACCTAAATCATCGTTTCCTACCTGACCAAATGATCCTCTTAATTTTAGTTTATTTATAAAAGATAATTCCTGAATAAACTCCTCTTTATCCATTCTCCAGGAAGCACCTACAGAATAGAAGTTACCCCATCTGGAATCACTACCAAAAACAGACGACCCGTCTCTTCTTGCAGAGGCGCTTAAGTAATATTTATCGTCGAAATTATAATTGGCTCTTAAAAAATATCCCTCAATTGTTTTGTTGGTTGTAGACCCACCTAAAGTTACAGGGGTTGCAAAGTTTGCAAATTCAAAAATACCTTCAGCGGTTTGATCTATAGCTGTTCCAAAATTTGATGAAAATTGTCTGTCAAAACTTTCATGACCAGCTGTAATATCTATATTATGAAAATCATTGAATGTATTAGAATAGGTTAAGATTTGGTTGAAATTCTCTACTTCTCTTCTAAATCTTGTTTCACCATACCTACCCGTAGGTTGTGCATCACCTATAATGTTATTCTCATAACTTTTATTAATACCTTCATTGATATCTCTACCGTAATTTACTCTGAAGTTAAGACCATCAATTATTCTAAAGTCGGCATAGTATCTAAATCCATAAGTATTATCCCGATTTAATTCATCATTTAATAGCAACTCCTGTAGCGCATGACGTCCTTGACTTACCGGTCTTGACCCAATGTTATAGTCAGGAAATCCTTCTCCAGAATCAAATACGGGATTCCCCCCAGCATCAAGAACCAAATTGCCATCTAAATCATTTACGTATACAGGATAAACCGAACCTATATTTTTAGCAAAACCAAAAGGGTTAACAATACTTGTGGTACCAGCCGATGCCGGACCTCTGGATTCTGTAATTGTTATATTAGCACTACCCCCGGTTGTTATCCAATCATTAATTTCAAAATCTCCATTTAAACGGGTAGTTAAGCGATTGAATTCTGAAGTAATAACATAACCTTCTTCATCTAAATAGGAAGTTGAAAAGAAGACTTTGTTATTTTCTCCTCCACCAGATACATTAACATTATAATTTTGTCTAACACCGGTTTGTTGCAGAACATCATACCAATCTAAGCTTTTATAAATAACATCTGCATTCGGATTCAAACGTCCATCAGTTCCAACAATCTGATCATTTGGAACGTTGAACGGATTATAACCTAATTGGTTATAAATGTTAGCTGAAGCATATGCAGGGTCTCCACCACCAGCACTTGAGTTCCTTAATGCCTCCCACATAGTTTCGTAATATTCTCCCGGGCTTACCTCATCATAATTAGGAATACCCTGCATCACCAAACCAAACTGACTTGAAACATTGGTTCTAACCTCTCCTTTCTGGCCGCTTTTTGTAGTTATTAAAACCACACCATTTGCCGCTCTGGAACCATATAAAGATGTTGAAGCAGCATCTTTCAAAATTGTAAACGATGCAATATCTTCCTGGTTAATGGTATTCAGATCCCCTTCATATTGCATTCCATCAACTATAAAAAGAGGTGCTGCACCCCCGCTTAATGTACCTACCCCACGAATCACAATTCCTGGAGAAGACCCTGGTTGACCTGAAGCTGAAGTAAATTGAACTCCCGTAGCTTTTCCTTCGATAGCAGCGATAGGAGACGTAACATTTCTGTCGGATAGTTCTTCTGATCCAATTACAGATGCTGATCCAGTAAATGCTTCTAAACTAGAACTTCCATAGGCGACAACTACTACCTCTTCGAGAGCCGCGGCATCTACAGAAAGTTCTACATCGTAAACATTAGCGGCACCAACAGTTATCTCCCTGGCCTCATAGCCTATATAACTAAAAACCAAAACATCCCCTGCTTCTACTGAAATAGAATAGACTCCATCAAAATCAGTTTGAGCTCCATTATTTGTGCCCTGCTCAATCACGTTAACCCCCGGCAGCGGCAAACCTTCTTCGTCCACAACCGTTCCGGTTACGGTTTTTTCCTGTGCAAAGGAAATCTGCACAACAAACGCCAACAGTAATGTTAGCATTACATGTAGTCTTTTTTTCATATTTATTAATTTTAATTAACTAAATTCTTAATAAAACCTTAATAAAACAAATCTTAACAAAAATTTATTTTTTTCTTACTTTAAATTTAAGGGCAAGCGTATACTTCATTTTTTTTTTACATTTGACCCAAAGCTATCGAAATGCTCCTGCCTTATTTTAACAATACTAATCTTAATGAATGCGGCACCGATGAAGCCGGGCGGGGTTGCCTTGCAGGACCTGTAACTGCTGCGGCAGTTATACTACCTAAAGGTTTCAGGAATGAGCTTTTAAACGATTCCAAACAAACCAAACTTCAAACCCGGAATTTATTAAGGAGCATTATAGAAAAAGATTGCACTTCATTTGGGGTGTCACATGTGTTTATGGAGAAAATTGATGAGATCAATATTCTTAACGCTTCTATTCTGGGTATGCACAGGGCAATAGACCAACTGAAATGCGACCCCGATTATATTTTGGTAGATGGGAATAAATTTAAGCCTTACGCCAGTATAGCCCATTCCTGTATTATTAAAGGAGATGGAAAATATTTGAGTATCGCCGCCGCATCAATTCTGGCAAAAACTTATCGCGACGCTTATATGGAGAAGATCCACGAGGAATTCCCAATGTATAACTGGAAACAGAACAAAGGTTACCCTACCGCCGAGCACCGGGCTGCGATCTTAAAATACGGCAGCACTAAATATCACCGACAAAGTTTTAAACTTTTACCCGAAGAGCAATTGAAACTGGAGATATAGAAACTTTTTTTATTTAAAAAATTTCTGATTGAAAAATGCGCCTGGGGCGCTTTACGAATCTTCACAACAACTCGATCAAAAACAACGAATGAAAAAAATTATGAGACCCCGCCCTGCCGCGGGGTTAATTCAGCCAGCCACTTCGCTTAGCCTTCGGCTTTGCGAAGTGGGGCTTCATTAAATTAAGAGACCGCGAAGATAACTCCGCGGCCCCACCTTTAAAAAACCAAACAAAAAGGATCATTCCAGACTGAAGGAACTCAGCAGCCTGATATTATTGTCTGCATAGGAATACTGATGCAGAATATCATCCCCAACCATCAACAGCACCTCCTCCAGAGGGATTACATCATAGGTGTTAATGTCCTGAAAGTGGTCTGTTAAGGTTAAACCGGGGGATTGTGTTTTATCATAGATTTTAAGTCCGGAGTCGCCATCGCAAACGAATAACAAATCGTCTTTTACGCCCAGACCGTAAGGGCTATCCATTTCATAGGTAGCCAGTAGTTCGGGGTTTTGTTTATCGGCAACATCTATTACCTGCAATTGGCTCCAGGATTGTCCGCATTCATTCCCGCCCCGAATAGTCACGTAAGCCATATCCCCATCTACTACTACAGGATCACAGCCCAGCACATGTTGAAGCCTGGACACAAATGCCGGCGTTAAGGGATCTTCAATGCTATAGATATACATTCCGGCAGAACTACCCAGGTAGAGGTAATCGTCCTGGTTAAAGATGGTTTCTATCTGCCAGCCAATATAATCGGTAGAAATATATTCCGGACTGGAAAGGCTGGAGATATCAAAAACCGACAAAGACTGGTTGCCTACCACATATAGAAACTTATCCTTAATATTGAAACGAGCCATAGAGCCTCCTGTCCCTGTAGAGGCATCTCCCGAAGCACTGGAATTAAAAGATTCAGCCGCCATGATCATTCTATCATCCCGAACCATTTCGATCTTTCTGCGCTCTAATACATAGCCAATAATTACTTCTTTCTGAAAATCGAGGTTTTCCGTATCAACAAATGCGGCACCAACAGGGGTTGAAGGTTGATAATTCTCAAAAACATCTTCAAGCCTTTCCTGTTGTCTTATATTATTGACATCACTTATATCGAAAACAACCAGGTCCATCCCGCTGTTTGCAAAAAGCATATCCCCCTTTATAGCGACATCAGTATTTTGCGGAATCTTCAGGTATTTTATTTTCTGAGGATTTTCAGGATTGGAATTATCTATAATATGCACTCCGCGATTAACATCATTAATAAAGACAAAATTCTTATAGACATAAATCTTTCCGGCCTGTTCAATTTCCTTTGGCTCCTGGATATATACCGAAGATCTGAAATCGGCTACCGATATAGTTACAGGAACAGCAACCAATTCTACATTCCCGGCATCTTCTTCTTTCTCACAGGAAGTAAACAAAGTCATTAAAGCCATCAGGAGTACAGTGATAAGAGAGTAGAAAATTCTCATAATAGTGGAGGTTAGTTTCCTATTAGATGCATAAAACAGGGAAAGGTTGCGTAAGAGTGATAAAAAAATTTCTGTCACTTTGTCAGAAACAGCTTAAGTCCTATCTTTGCAAATCTTAAAGTCTTAAAAGGCCAGAAAAGTATTATGGAGAAGATAATTGACGAAAAACAACAAGGCAACAGTCTTGTACTAGAGCCAAAGAAACAAAACACCCGAAAGCTTTTTATAGAAAGTTATGGTTGCGCGATGAATTTCAGTGACTCTGAGATCGTGGCTTCTATTCTTTCCAAAGAAGGTTTTAACACTACCCAGAATCTGGAGGAAGCCGATCTTGTACTGGTAAATACCTGTTCAATAAGAGAAAAGGCCGAGCAAACTGTTAGAAAACGCCTTGAAAAATATAATGCCGTAAAACGCATAAATCCGGGAATGAAAGTAGGCGTGCTTGGCTGCATGGCCGAGCGGTTAAAAGACAAATTCCTCGAGGAAGAAAAAATAGTAGACCTGGTGGTTGGGCCAGATGCTTATAAGGACCTGCCTAACCTGATAAATGAAGTTGAAGCCGGAAGAAATGCGGTAAACGTAATTCTTTCAAAAGAAGAGACCTACGCCGATGTTTCGCCGGTACGTTTACAGAGCAATGGCGTTTCTGCTTTTGTTTCTATTACCAGGGGTTGCGACAATATGTGTACATTTTGCGTGGTTCCTTTCACTCGCGGAAGGGAACGCAGCCGCGACCCGCAGAGCATCGTAGAAGAGGTGAACGACCTGGCGGCAAAAGGCTATAAAGAGATCACCCTTTTAGGGCAGAACGTAGATAGTTATTTATGGTACGGCGGCGGACTGAAGAAAGACTTCAAGGATGCTTCTGAAATTCAGAAAGCTACGGCTACCAATTTTGCCGGTCTCCTGAAACTTGTTGCTGAAGCCCAACCAAAGATGCGCATCAGGTTCTCAACGTCCAATCCACAGGATATGACCCTGGATGTAATTGAAGCAATGGCCAAATATCCAAACATCTGCAAGTATATTCATCTGCCGGTTCAAAGCGGGAGCGACAGGATCCTTCAAAAAATGAATCGCTTGCATACCCGGGAGGAATATTTCAGTCTTATCAATAATATCAAAGAATTAATTCCCGATTGCGGGATCTCCCACGATATCATCACCGGATTCCCTACCGAAACCGAAGAAGATCATCAGGATACCCTTTCATTGATGAAGTATGTAAAATATGATTTCGGGTTTATGTTCGCTTACTCTGAAAGACCAGGTACTATGGCTGCAAGAAAATTTGAAGATGATGTACCTGAAGAAATAAAAAAACGAAGGCTCACCGAGATCGTAAGCCTTCAGCAGGAGCACAGTTTATACCGGACTCAGCAGTTTATAGGAAAAATAGTAGAAGTCCTTATTGAAAAGGAATCCAAAAAATCCAGTGAACACTGGAGTGGACGAAACACTCAAAATACCGTGGTGGTCTTCCCAAAAGAAAACTACGAGATTGGAGATTTCGTGAATGTAAAAATAAACGATTGTACCAGTGCCACCCTTATTGGGGAGCCGGTTGGTTACAGTGAAAATAATTAATTCCCGCCTTCGCGGGAATGACAGAGATAGAGATAGGTTTCCGCTTGCGGGGGAGTGACATTGAATAAGTTTATGGAATCGATACAAGCAACAAAACAAAGGTTTGGCCTCATTGGGGACGACCCTAAACTGAACCGGGCCATTGAAAAGGCCATACAGGTTGCCCCAACCGATATTTCGGTGTTGGTAACGGGAGAAAGCGGGGTTGGGAAAGAAAGTATTCCCAAGATCATACATTCACTTTCCCACAGAAAACACGGCAAATATATCGCTGTTAATTGCGGAGCGATTCCAGAGGGCACCATTGACAGTGAACTTTTTGGGCACGAAAAAGGTGCCTTCACCGGAGCCACTCAAACCCGAAACGGTTATTTTGAAGTAGCCGACGGGGGTACCATTTTTTTAGATGAGGTTGGGGAACTGCCCCTTCCCACCCAGGTGCGTTTGTTAAGAGTATTGGAGAATGGAGAGTTTATGAAGGTTGGTTCTTCCAAAGTTCAGAAAACCAATGTTCGCATCGTGGCCGCCACCAACATAGACATTCAGGAATCCATAAAGAAAGAAAAATTCAGGGAAGACCTGTATTATCGCTTAAGCACAGTAGATATTCACCTGCCTCCCCTCCGGGAGCGCAAGGGAGACATCCATCTTTTATTCAGAAAATTCGCCTCAGATTTTGCATTGAAATATAAGATGCCTACCATCAAACTGGACGATGAAGCAGTAAAACTGCTTGAGAAATACAGATGGGGCGGAAATATAAGGCAGTTAAGAAATATCGCCGAACAGATCTCGGTGCTGGAACAGGAACGGGTTATCACTGCTGAAAACCTCAAGGAATATCTTCCGGATATTGGCAGTAACCTGCCTGCGGTGATTGCCGGGAAGAAAAAGGAAGGCGACTTCAGCAATGAACGCGAAATCCTTTATAAGGTGTTGTTCGATATGAAAAATGATTTAAACGACCTGAAAAGCCTCACCCTTAAATTGATGGAGCACGGAAATACAGAAAAGGTACGCGATGAAAACGAAAGCCTTATCAATAAAATTTACGGGGATGAAGATGAGGAAGATGCCGAATCAGAAGAACTAATGGCAGAAAAGATGGAAGTTTTACAAATCCCACAGCAGAGTCCAAAAGCCGCTCAAAAGCCCGAAAATGATAAATACTATTTCGCTGAGGAGATCGAGGAAGAAGAAACACTTTCCCTTCAGGACAAAGAGCTGGAACTCATCAAAAAATCACTGGAACGCCATAATGGCAAGCGCAAGGCAGCAGCCGAAGAACTCGGCATAAGTGAGCGTACTTTATACCGCAAGATCAAACAATATAACCTCTAACCGGGAGTTAACATTATTATGAAAAGAAGCCTATTTCTGTTTAGTTTTTTATTGATTTTCGCCGTGCAATCCTGCGGAATGTATTCCTTCACCGGCGCCGATACCGGTGAGGCTGAAACCTTTCAGGTTAACTACTTTCAGAATACGGCCGACCTTGTAGAACCTGGTATAGACAGAACCTTTACCTTGCAACTCCAGGACCTTATTCAGAACCAAACCAGCCTGAACCTGGCTAATGATAACGCCGACCTTATTTTTGAAGGCGAGATCATAGATTTTTACATAGCACCTATGACCGCCACCGCCGATAATACTGCGGCCCAAAACCGACTGACCATTGCAGTACAGGTAAGGTACTACAACACCCTGGAACCCGAAAAAGATTTTGAACGCAGATTCTCTTTTTATTATGATTATCCTGCCAATCAACAGCTTGTTGGTGCAAATTTAGACTCGGCCATAGAAGAGATATATTCCAGGTTAACACAGGATATTTTTAACGCTGCACTAACTGACTGGTAATGGAAAAACAGGAGTTTATAAAAATACTGGAACAGCCTGCTTCGATCACCGAAGCCCAGACAAGAGCGCTGGAGAGTATTTTAGCCGAAGCTCCCTATTTTCAAACCGCCCGGGCTTTAAGGCTTAAAGGTCTTAAAGATCATAATGCCTTAAGCTATAATTCGGCACTTAGACGAACTGCAGCTTACACTACAGACAGAAGTGTGCTTTTTGATTTTATTACTTCGGCAGAGTTCAACCAGAACAAGATAGCCAAACAGATAAAAGAGCAGGAAGAAGATTTAAAAAACATAGTGGTTTACGAAGCCCAGGAGGTTTTTGGCAAAAGAAGCATCGCCATAGACGAAGCCATTAAGATGAAAAAAACGGAATCGGAGCGGGTGATGGATCCCGGTCTTTTCCAGGAAACGAGCCCTAAGAAGGAAGATGAAGAAGAAAATGAAACTTCAGCCGAAGAGCAGCTTGGAATTGGAGATCCTTTGGAATTTAATTCATCTGAGTCACACTCATTTTCAGAATGGTTGAAACTCACTTCAGCCGAACCGGTACGGGAAACGGAAAAGCCTTCAGAAGAAATCACCAGAAAATTTGAACTCATAGACGAATTCATTTCCAAAAGTCCAAAGATAAAACCGGGAAAAACCCCTAAGAAAAGCAACCTTGCCGAACGCAGTATAACCTCCCCCGAAGCCCTGATGACCGAAACTTTGGCGAAAGTTTACCTGGAGCAAAAAAACTACATTAAAGCCATACAGGCTTATAAAATTTTAATTTTGAAAAATCCCGAAAAAAGTGGTTTCTTTGCAGACCAAATTCGGGCAATAGAGAAATTACAAGAAAATAATAACACATAAGAATGAGCACATTCACTATTTTTTTAGCACTAATTATTATTGTAGCCTTTTTACTGATAGTAGTAATTATGGTACAAAACCCTAAAGGTGGCGGTTTATCTTCTTCTTTTGGCGGCGGAGGTCAACAGGTTGGTGGCGTTCAAAAGACGGGCGACTTTTTAGATAAGAGTACCTGGACCCTGGCTACTTTATTATTGGTTTTGATCCTGCTTTCCAACATTACGATCATGGATGGCAGTGGAATTAGTGAATCACGTGTATTTGAAGGTGACGAAGAAATAGAAACAAATATCCCTGCTCCTATTCAGGCACCAGTTGATCCTGAAGCTGACAACAATTAGGGATTAGCGATACATCATAAAAAATTTAATGCCAGCTTATGACAAGCTGGCATTTTTTGTTTCTATATGTCAGTAATTATCCGATGGCACAATTTTAGAAACTCCAGTATTCACTTAAAAATTTAATTAACCTTAAAAATAAATTTATAAAAAATGGGACTAAACATTAAACCGCTTTCAGACCGGGTACTTATCGAACCGGCAGCAGCCGAAACAAAAACCGCTTCGGGAATTTACATCCCTGAAACAGCCAAGGAAAAACCTCAACGCGGGAAAGTAGTAGCTGTAGGTAAAGGCAACAAAGATCACGACATGACGGTAAAAGAAGGTGATATGGTTCTTTACGGAAAATACGCCGGTACCGAACTTAAACTGGAAGGTAAAGATTACCTTATTATGCGGGAAGATGATATACTTGCAATAGTATAAGACTTCGCTTTTCCTAATGGGAATTTTCAATAAAAACACTAATATTAATAGCATTCCGCCTTCGCGGAATTAACTAAATTAAATTTAACTATGGCCAAAGATATAAAATATGACATCGAAGCCCGAAACGGGATTAAACGCGGTGTAGATGCATTGGCGAATGCCGTAAAAGTAACCCTTGGACCAAAGGGACGTAACGTAATTATCAGTAAATCTTTTGGTGCTCCAACCGTAACCAAAGATGGTGTTACTGTAGCAAAAGAAATAGAGCTGGAAGACGCTCTTGAAAATATGGGTGCTCAAATGGTTAAGGAAGTAGCCTCAAAAACCAACGACCTTGCCGGTGATGGTACTACTACTGCTACTGTTCTTGCACAGGCTATCGTAAAAGAAGGCCTTAAGAACGTTGCTTCCGGTGCTAACCCAATGGACCTTAAACGCGGGATCGACAAAGCAGTTATAGCGCTAACCAAAGATCTTGAAAAACAAACCAAAGAAGTAGGAGACTCTTCTGAAAAAATTAAGCAGGTTGCATCTATTTCTGCCAACAACGACGAGCACATCGGAGAACTTATCGCCGAGGCCTTCGGAAAAGTTGGAAAAGAAGGGGTGATTACCGTAGAAGAAGCAAAGGGTACTGAAACTCACGTAGATGTAGTAGAAGGTATGCAGTTTGACCGTGGTTATCTTTCTCCATACTTTGTTACCAATAGCGAGAAAATGACTGCCGATCTTGAAAATCCTTATATCCTTCTTTTTGACAAGAAGATATCTGCGATGAAAGATCTTTTACCAGTTCTTGAGCCGGTAGCTCAATCAGGAAAGCCGCTTTTGATTATTGCTGAAGATGTAGACGGGGAAGCCCTTGCAACTCTTGTAGTGAATAAACTACGTGGCTCGCTTAAGATCGCTGCAGTGAAAGCTCCAGGTTTTGGAGACCGAAGAAAAGCAATGCTTGAAGATATCGCTATCTTAACCGGTGGAACAGTAATTTCTGAAGAAAGAGGATTCACTCTTGAAAATACCACCATCGATATGCTTGGTACTGCTGAAAAAGTAGCTATCGATAAAGACAACACTACTATCGTAAATGGTGCCGGAGACAATGCTACTATTGAAAACCGGGTGAACCAGATCAAGTCTCAGATCGAGTCTACTACTTCAGATTACGATAAAGAAAAACTTCAGGAGCGTTTGGCTAAACTAGCCGGAGGTGTTGCCGTACTTTATGTAGGCGCTGCTTCAGAAGTAGAAATGAAAGAGAAGAAAGACCGTGTAGACGATGCCCTTCACGCTACGAGAGCGGCTGTAGAAGAAGGAATCGTTGCCGGAGGTGGAGTCGCTCTTGTACGCGCTCAGGCAGTACTAAAAAGCCTTAAAGTTGAAAATGCCGATGAGGCAACCGGTATCCAGATCGTAATACGCGCTATAGAGTCTCCGCTTAGAACTATCGTTGAAAACGCAGGAGGCGAAGGTTCAGTAGTGATCAATAAAGTACTGGAAGGCGACAAAGACTTTGGTTATGATGCCAAAACCAACACCTTTGTAGATATGATGAAAGCCGGAATTATAGATCCTAAGAAAGTAACCAGAATAGCTCTTGAAAATGCTGCTTCAGTTGCCGGAATGATCCTAACTACCGAATGCGCCCTTACCGACATCCCAGAGGATGACAAAGGCGGCGGAGGTATGCCCGGAGGAATGGGCGGAGGCATGCCCGGAATGATGTAACAGGCTAAACCTGTAGGTAAATAATCAATCCCGCTTCTTCTTGAGCGGGATTTTTTTGTCTTATATAAAAAAGGAGCTTTCCACCTGGCACAGACAGAAAGCTCCTTCCAAATTAAACCTCAAAGATTAAAGGTCAAAGATAATCAACGAAAACTCAGACAATAACCTGCTCTTGTTTTAGAAGAGCCTCCAGTTTATTGGCTGCATTTAAACATTTGCTCACTTTAGGCACATCACTGCAATCCCGGGTATTCAAAGTATGGGATCCACACTGAAGCGCACTTAAATCCAGCTGCGCAAAATTTTTATTAATGTTTAAACATTTCTCGTACAGGCAATCCAGGGTTTTACAATCATCTACCTCAACCTGGTGCTTCAGAAGGTAACCCTTTAGAAAGTTCTCAATGGAGAATTGTGCATTCTTACAAACCGAATAGGTTACAAGATCCTCCTCTGGCCTGAAAAATTCGTCGTTAGCCTGACTTAATTTTTCCAGAGCCTCATCAAAAAAATTGTTATTGGCTTTCATTTGTATGATTTTAAAATATTGATTCTTTCTAAAGGGTCAACTTACAATTTGTATTACATATCTCTAAAGAGCTGAAGTTTCTCCCATTTGGTTTCCACTTCTTCCTGGGCACGTTTTAAAAGTTCAGCACCCATTTCAGCGTTCTCCTTTACTACCCGGGTAAATCGGGTTTCCTTATACATAAACTCGCTTAACGGAGCTGCAGGAGCTTTAGAATCCAGTTTAAACCGCTTGCCTTTTGGCTGGGCAGGATTAAACCTGAACAACGGCCAGTAGCCGGTTTCAACCGCTTTTTCCTGTTGAGTAACCCCGTGTTTCAGTTCGTAACCGTGTTCTCCACAATGAGAGTACGCGATAATGATAGAAGGACCGGGATAAGCTGCCGCTTCCTCAATGGCTTTAAGCGTCTGAAGGTCTTTTGCACCAATAGCAACTTGTGCTACATATACATTTTGATAAGAAACCGCTTGCAAGGCCAAGCTCTTTTTAGAGGATTTTTTACCTGAAACCGCAAACTTGGCACTTGCTCCCAGAGGAGTCGCTTTAGACATTTGCCCTCCGGTATTTGAGTAAACCTCAGTATCCATTACCAGGATATTGATATCTTCTCCTGAAGCCAGAACGTGATCTACGCCACCGTATCCAATATCATAAGCCCAGCCATCGCCACCTAAGATCCATACCGCTTTTTTGCGCAGGTATTGGGTAAGCTGGTTCAGTTTTCGGGCCTCATCGGTATCGATGGTTTCCAGAATAGACTTAAGTTCGGCTATATGAGCGTGTTTCTGTTTCTTCTGAGTTTCATCTTCTTCAGTATTATTCAGAATAGAAGCTACAAGTTCTTTTCCAATTACCGGTTCCAGTTCATTTAGCAGATCTACGGCGATTTCCTGTTTCTTAGACAGAGCCAACTTCATACCTAAACCAAATTCGGCATTATCTTCAAAAAGGGAGTTAGCCCAAGCCGGTCCCCTTCCAAACTCGTTGGTTTTATAAGGAGTGGTAGGCAGGTTACCTCCATAAATTGAGGAACAACCAGTAGCATTCGCGATTAAAATACTATCCCCATATAATTGGGTAAGCATTTTAATATAGGGTGTTTCCCCACATCCGGAACAGGCTCCTGAGAACTCAAACAATGGCTCAAGGAATTGTGATCCTTTAAGGTTTGTGATCTGAAGTTCTGAACGATCGTAGTAAGGTAATTCTGTGAAGTAATCCCAGTTCTGATTCTGTTCAGCAGCAACATCGAGTTTGCTATGCATATTGATAGCCTTAAAGTTTTCGATCTCCTTGCTTTCAGCAGGACAAACGGCAACACAAAGATCACAGCCTGTACAGTCTTCAGGAGAAACCTGAAGAATATAGGATTCAGCCTTACTGTCAAATGGACGACCTTTGGCAGGAACTGCCTTAAAGGTGCCCGGGGCATCGGCCAGTTGCTCGTTAGGAACAACCTTAGACCTTATCGCGGCGTGCGGACAGATAGCCACACATTTATTACACTGGGTACAAAGATCTTCTCCATCCCAAACAGGAACGAAATCGGCGATCCCGCGTTTTTCAAATTGGGTGGTACCGGTGGGGAAAGTTCCGTCTACCGGAAAAGCACTTACCGGCAAGCCATCTCCTTCTCCTGCCAGGATCTTACCGAGAACCTCTTTCACAAAAGGATCGGCATCACCTGTCATCATCGGGGTAAGACCACGGGTACTTGTTATTTGTTTTGGGTATTCTACTTTCTGAAGATTTGCTAGAGAGCTGTCTACCGCGTCAAAATTCATCTTCACGATCTTATCTCCTTTGTGGGAATAAGATTTAACGATAGCATCCTTGATCTTCTGAATCGCTTCATCTTTTCGGAGCACGCCGGAAATAGCAAAGAAACAGGTTTGCAGCACCGTATTGGTCCTTTTCCCCAGTTTTGCTTCGTGAGCTACTTTAGTAGCATCTATTACGTAGAATTCAAGTTCATTTTCCACAATCTCCTCCTGCATTTTCTGCGGAAGTTCATCCCAGATCTCTTCATTAGAGAAGGGAGCGTTGAGAAGGAAGGTTCCGCCCTTTTTCACCTTCTTCAGAATATCATATTTTTCAATGAAATTAAATTGATGACAGGCAATGAAATCAGCGGTATTTATAAGGTAACTTGAAAAGATAGGTTCCGGGCCAAAACGAAGGTGGGAAACGGTTTGAGCTCCGGCTTTTTTGGAGTCATAAACAAAGTATCCCTGAACGTAATTATCAGTAGTTTCTCCAATGATCTTAATGGAGTTTTTGTTTGCACCTACAGTACCATCAGACCCTAACCCATAGAACATACAGTTGAAGGTCGCTTTTTTGGTTTTGAAAACCGGGTTATAAAGCAAACTCTTAAAACTAAGGTCATCATTAATACCTATAGTAAAGTGGTTCTTGGGTTCGGCTTTGAACATTTCATCAAAAACACCTTTTACCATCGCAGGATTGAATTCTTTGGAAGACAATCCATAACGACCACCAATAATCTGAGGCATTGCCCGATCGCTTTCAACAAAAGCAGTGATTACGTCAAGATATAAAGGTTCCCCGATACTTCCCGGTTCTTTGGTCCTGTCTAAAACAGCGATCTTTTTAACGCTGGATGGAATCTTATCCATAAAATCCTTCATAGAGAAAGGCCTGTAAAGACGAATAAATAAAGCTCCAACTTTTTCATCATCATTGAGCAGGGTCTCCACGGTTTCTTTCACCGCACCTTCCCCGGAGCCCATAATAATAATAAGTCTTTCAGCTTCGGGATGGCCTACATAGTCATAAAGGTTATATCGACGACCAGTATGAGCATAAAATTCGTCCATCACATCCTGAACGATACCCGGCACCTTTTCATAATGTAAATTGGAAGCTTCTCTGGCCTGGAAGAAAACATCAGGGTTTTGAGAAGTCCCTCTAATCACCGGCCTATCGGGATCAAGAGACCGGTTTTTATGGTCCATGATCTTATCTTCCGGCATCATTTCTTTAATGATATCATCGGTGATCCCATCGATCTTTGATATTTCGTGGGAGGTCCTAAATCCATCAAAAATATTCATAAACGGAACACGGCTACGCAAAGTAGCCACCTGGGAGATAAGAGCAAAATCCATCGCCTCCTGTACAGAGCCACCAAAGAGCATAGAAAAGCCCGTTTGCCGGGCTGCCATAACATCAGAATGATCTCCGAAAATAGAAAGCGCGTGAGTAGCTATCGTCCTGGCTGCCACGTGAATTACCGTGGGCAGTAATTCCCCGGCTATTTTATACATATTAGGAATCATAAGCAACAACCCCTGCGAAGCAGTAAAGGTGGTAGTAAGAGCACCAGCCTGCAAAGAGCCATGTACGGTACCTGCGGCACCTCCTTCACTTTGCATTTCCACAATGCGCGGGATGTTATTCCAGATATTCTTTTGGCCCTTTGAACTGAAAATATCAACGTGCTCCCCCATAGGCGAAGCGGGGGTAATAGGATAAATAGCACAGACTTCATTTGTTTTATGCGCCACCTTTGCAACCGCCTCATTGGCATCACAAATGAGTTTGGGAAATTTTTCGATCATTTTACATCTTTTTTAAAAAATTTATGCTCCGTGTAGCCATTCTTTTTTCTCCAGTAACTGTGCTTCAGTTTCTTCATGCCCGGGATCTGGCAGACATGCGTCTACAGGACAAACGGATGCACACTGAGGCTCATCGTGGAATCCTTGACACTCAGTACATTTATCTGAAACGATAAAGTAGAATTCATCTGAAATCGGTTCATTTTCTTCATCGGCGTCTACCTCTTTGCCACTTGGCGTAGTTACAGTTCCGCTTAAAGAAGTTTCATCGGAATAAGACCATTCCTGATCTGGCTCATAAATTGCGTTGTTTGGACATTCTGAAATGCACGCATCACAGTTGATGCAATCCTCTGTTATAAAAAGTGCCATAGATATTTTTATTATGTTAAACTATCCCATAAAGTTAGAGAGCATCATCCTCTCAAATTATGACAATCATCATATTTTTTAATAATTGAAAATCAGCAATGAAAAAGGGGTTTTATGATGGCAATCATATTTAAAAGGCAAGGGTAAATTTAAATTTGGTACAGATCATCTACTATCAGTAAATGAACTGATGGTATTAAAAATACTAGGTTTATGATTACACTTGAAAAGAATCCCAATGCTGAAGCCCTGGATGCTGTTGTAATTCGTTTTGTAGGCGATTCAGGTGACGGAATGCAATTAACCGGCACCCAGTTTTCTGACACCTCGGCCATGTTTGGTAATGATGTGGCTACTTTTCCTAATTATCCTTCTGAAATAAGGGCTCCCCAAGGGAGTTTATACGGAGTTTCAGGGTTCCAGGTACATATTGGGAGTGTAGAGGTTAGCACCCCAGGTGATAACTTAGATCTGCTGGTGGCGATGAACCCCGCAGGTTTAAAGACCAATTTGTACGCGGTAAAACCGGGTAATACTATAATAATAGACAGCGATTCCTTTACCAAGAAGAATCTTGAAAAAGCACAATATGAAACCAATCCTCTGGAAGACGGAAGTCTTGAAAACTATAGGGTTGTTCAGGTGCCAATGACCTCTTTAACCAAAGAGGCTTTAAAGGATGTTGAAGGTATGGATAATAAAAGCATCACCCGAAGCAAGAATATGTTTGCCCTGGGGATGGTTTACTGGTTATACGACAGGAATCCCGAGCATACTATCGAGTTCTTTGAGAAAAAATTCAAAAACAAACCTCATTTAATCAAAGCCAACACCAAAGTATTGAATGCCGGCTTTTTTTATGCAGAAACCATAGAGTTAATTCCTAACTCCTATAGCATCTCTCCCGCAAAAATGAAGGAGGGAACTTACAGGATCATTATGGGTAATACGGCTACCGCCTGGGGTTTCCTGGCTGCAGCCGAAAAATCGGGGAGAGAGTTATTTTTAGGCTCCTACCCTATTACTCCAGCGACAGATATTTTACACGAGCTGGTAAAACACAAGCATTTTGGTGTAAAAGCTTTTCAGGCCGAGGATGAGATAGCAGGTATAAGCTCGGCTATAGGCGCTTCCTTTGCCGGCGATCTTGCCATCACTACAACCTCAGGACCCGGTCTCGCCTTGAAAGGAGAAGCCTTAGGTCTTGCAGTAATGATAGAATTACCCCTTGTAGTTGTGAATGTTCAGCGTGGCGGGCCGTCTACAGGACTACCCACTAAAACAGAACAATCTGATCTTATGCAGGCAATGTACGGCCGCAACGGAGAAAGTCCGGTGATCGTAATCGCCGCGAGCACCCCGGCCAACTGTTTCAACTACGCTTACCAGGCTT
Source organism: Salegentibacter flavus (assembly GCF_900115145.1). Lineage (GTDB taxonomy): Bacteria > Bacteroidota > Bacteroidia > Flavobacteriales > Flavobacteriaceae > Salegentibacter > Salegentibacter flavus. The sequence continues at coordinate 27,701 of NZ_FOVL01000011.1, forward strand.
CAAAACTTGCCCTTGAACATATGACTCCGGTGGTATTACTCACCGATGGATATATCGCCAATGGTTCGGCCCCCTGGAAGATAAAAAGTCTCGAAGAAATGCCCGAGATCAAAAACAACCTGGTTAATGAGGTTAAGGAAAACTGGCACCCCTACGATCGTGACGAAGATACCCTGGCAAGAAACTGGGCAATCCCGGGAACGCCAGGACTGGAACATCGCGTTGGTGGACTTGAAAAAGACCGCATTACGGGCGATGTATCTCACGTTCCGGAAAACCACGAAATCATGACCCATACCAGGGCCGAGAAAGTAAAAAGAGTGGAGAATTATATACCCGAGATTCAGCCTGAGTTTGCCCAGGAAGGAGAACTACTGGTGATTGGTTGGGGAGGAACTTACGGCTCGCTGCATTCAGCAGTTAAGCAAATAGTGGAAGAGGAAGGTTACAACAATATAGGTTTTGCTCATTTCAACTATATAAATCCACTTCCTAAAAACACGGGAGAGGTTCTAAGCAGATATAAGAAAATACTTGTTTGTGAACTTAATAACGGACAGTTTGTGAATGTGCTCCGAATGAACTTTGAAGAACAAAAATTCCATCAGTTTAATAAAATTCAGGGCTTGCCTTTCGCCAACAGCGAACTCATCGAAAAATTCAAACAAATAGCAAAGTAATCATGGAAACAACTGTAGAGAAATATACTTACAAAGATTTTGCAAATGACCAGGAAGTAAGATGGTGTCCGGGCTGTGATGACTATGTTATTTTACGCTCGGTACAAAAGGCACTTCCTGAAACAGGAGTTAAAAAAGAAGATGTGGTCTTTATCTCAGGAATTGGCTGTTCTTCGCGTTTCCCTTACTATATGGGAACCTATGGGATGCATGGCATTCACGGGAGAGCTCCCGCCATCGCCTCAGGAGTGAAGCTGGCTAATCCAGACCTAAGCGTTTGGGTAATCACAGGAGACGGAGACAGTATGGCTATTGGAGGAAACCATTTCATACATGTTCTAAGACGGAATATTGACCTTAATATTATTCTGTTTAACAACGAGATCTACGGACTTACCAAAGGACAGTTCTCGCCAACCTCGCTGGTAGGACAAAAAACCAAATCTTCACCTTATGGGAACACCCAGCCACCGTTTCAACCCGGTGAATTAGCTATAGGTGCAAAAGCCAGATTTTTTGCAAGAATAGGAGGAAATGCTCCTAAGGAAATGACCGACATCTTTATTGAAGCTCAGAAATTTAAAGGCACCTCATTAGTTGAAGTGCTTCAAAACTGTGTGATCTTCAATGATGGTTGCTACGTTAAATATACCGATAAGAAAGTGCGCGAAGACAAACAACTTTTTGTTGAGCATGGAAAACCTATGATTTTCGGAAAAAACAAAGATCAGGGACTGGTACTAAACGGACTTAAACTGGAAACAGTCACCATAGGTGAGAACGGAATTACAGAGGAGGATATTCTTATTCACGACGCAAAAACCGAAGATCCTACTATGCACCAGATGCTTGTAAGGCTGGAGGATCCCTTAGTGACTGGAATTATACGAAGTTTTCAGGATGTTACGCTGGAAGAAAGAGAGGACGCGTTAACCGCACAGATAAAAGCAAAATCTGAATTCAGGAAAACCAACGACCTATTCTTTTCAGGAGAAACCTATCAGGTAAATTAACACATACCTGATGGCCATCAGTTTTTAATGTTTTGAAAACTGTTAATTTTATTAACATATTAAGAACTATAATATGGGTTCAGAAGCACTGATAGTATTCTTTCTCGCCGGCGTTGTCCTGGTCGCCGGCGCGAATTTTATCTCAAATTTAATATCACACAAATCAGATAATCCGCAGAAAAGGGAACCTTATGAAAGTGGGATGCCTACTATAGGTCCTACCTGGGTTCAGTTTAAGGTCGGTTTTTATCTCTTCGCAATCCTATTTTTAATCTTCGATGTAGAAATAGCTTTTCTGGTTCCCTGGGCCGTAGTGTATCAGGAAGTAGGAACCGTGGCTTTGGTGGAGATCATCATCTTTCTGTCTATTCTGGGATTAGGTTTGGCATATGCGTGGAAAAAAGGAGCATTAAAATGGAAGTAGAAAATCAAAAAGTACCAGAAGATTTTCCAGGCCAGGTTTTACCGGCAGGGAATGGAGCGAATATCATTATAACCTCATTGGACAAGGTCATTAACTGGGGGCGATCCAATTCGTTGTGGTCGCTGTACTTCGGGACAAGTTGCTGCGCCATAGAAATGATGCAAACCGGAGCTGCCCGACATGATTATTCAAGATTTGGCTTTGAGGTAGCCAGACCTTCCCCAAGGCAGGCCGACCTGATCATCATTGCCGGAACTATCGTGAATAAGATGGCTCCGGTACTACGCCGGCTTTACGACCAGATGGCAGAACCGAAATACGTGATCGCCATGGGTGCCTGCGCAATATCGGGCGGTCCTTTCTTTTACAATTCGTATTCGGTAGTAAAAGGTGCAGATCACGTGATTCCTGTAGATGTATATGTTCCCGGATGCCCTCCGCGACCGGAAGCTTTACTTGACGGGATGCTCAAGCTCCAGGATAAAATTCGTACAGAGAGCATAAAAAACAGGAAAAATCCTGTGGAAGGTTTTGATGAAGGACTTTAAAGAAGCTAGTTATGACAAATCAAGAATTACAGGAATTGATTACCAGCTGGTTTTCCGGCCCTGAAAGCGCCCACCTGGAATTTACAGAAGAAGGTTCCCAGTTTCTGAATCTTAGCATAGATCCCGATTATCTGCACGAACTAATGTCCTGGTTGAAGACAAATAATAAAACCAGTTTCGACTACCTTTTTTGCCTTACCGGGGTAGACTGGGGAAAAGAACTTGGGGTAGTCTACCACTTGGAATCTACCACGCACCGTCATATTCTGGTGGTGAAAGTGCAAACTTCAGACAGAGAAAATCCGGTTTTTGATTCAGTTCAGGATATATGGCCTACTGCCAACTTCCACGAAAGAGAGGTTTTTGACCTCTTCGGAATAAAATTTAAAGGCCATCCCAATTTAAAACGCTTGTTTTTGCCAGAAGACTGGGAAGGCTTTCCGCTTAGAAAGGATTACGTAGATGAAGTAAATATGGTTGTTAAATAAAGAAATATGGAAACTGATACTATAAATAACAGCTTTAAATCTGAGGAATACTTCATCAATATGGGACCTCAACACCCTGCAACTCACGGGGTATTGCGACTTTTACTCACCATAGATGGAGAGATTATAAAAAAGGTAGAACCAGACCTGGGATATATCCACCGATCCATAGAAAAGATGTGTGAACGCGACAGTTATCAGCAGATCGTACACCTTACCGACAGGATGGATTATTTATCCTCCCACATTAATAATGAAGCTGTTTGTCTCGCCGTTGAGAATGCCCTGGAGATTGAAGTGCCCGAGCGGGTAAAAGTAATAAGGACCATTATAGACGAATTAACCCGAATTTCTTCCCACACGCTTTGGTGGGGGGTTATGGGAATGGATGTGGGGGCCCTTACCTCCTATTTCTATGGCTTTCGGGACCGGGAATTGATCAACGATATTTTTGAAGAAACCTGCGGTGCCCGTTTAACTATGAATTATAATATTCCGGGCGGCCTGATGCAGGACATACATCCTAATTTTGTTAAAAGGGTAAAAGAATTCATCGCTCATTTCAAAACCAAATTACCTGAATACGATAAACTGCTTACCGGAAACATCATTTTTCAGAAGAGGACAAAAGGTGTAGGTGTGCTGAGCAAAGAAGATGCTATCGCTTTTGGGGCTTCCGGCCCTGTGGCAAGAGGTTCGGGTTATTCCTGCGATGTAAGAAAATATCACCCCTACAGCGCTCTGGATAAAATCACTTTCAACGAAGCCTTACATACCGAAGGTGATTCTTATGCCCGGTATCTGGTAAGAATTCAGGAAATGTGGGAATCAATTTCCATCATTGAACAACTCATTGACAATATTCCGGAAGGGGACTTCAAGGTTGCTACCAAGGCTGTGATCAAGCTTCCGAAGGGAGAATATTATCAAAAGGTAGAAACTGCAAGAGGCGAACTGGGAGTTTATATTATAAGTACGGGAGGAAAGAATCCGCACAGGATGAAATTCCGTTCTCCGGGGCTTTCAAATCTTTCCCTGTTAAACCATATAACTGTAGGCGGAAAAATTGGAGATCTGGTTGCCACGATGGCCACCATAGATATTGTTGTACCAGATATTGATCGTTAAAACTGAAACAATGTATAGTTCCCTTATCATAACAAACAATATTCACAGCTGGGTTTTAAGTTGGATGCCGGCAGCGGCAACAGGTATTATCGAAATGATAATGATCGCCCTGGCCTACCTGACACTTTTTGCTGTTTTGGGCTTATTCCTGGTTTTAATGGAAAGAAAGGTAGCCGCCTGGTTCCAGTTAAGGATTGGCCCAAACAGGGTTGGTTTTTTCGGAATGTTCCAGACCATAGCCGATGCACTTAAACTTCTATCAAAAGAGCTCACCGGCACAGATAAAGCGGATAAATTCCTTTATAATTTAGCTCCTTATTTTCTGATTATTTCCTCACTGATGGCCCTGGCCGTTTTTCCATTTTCCAAAAATCTTCAGGCCTTCGATATAAATATTGGGATCTTTTTCCTTATTGCTATCTCCTCTATTGGAGTTATCGGGATATTACTGGGCGGCTGGAGCAGTAACAACAAATTTGCATTAATCGGAGCGATGCGTAGCGGAGTTCAGACTATTAGCTATGAGCTTTCAGTAGGACTTTCCTTGCTTACCATGATCCTGCTTACCGGTAGCCTGCAACTTTCAGAAATAATAGAAGTACAAAAAAGCGGGTGGCTCATTGTCCAGGGGCATATTCCCGCAGTGATTGCCTTTATGATCTATATGATCGCGGGAACCGCAGAAACCAACCGGGCACCCTTTGATATGGTAGAAGCCGAATCGGAACTGGGAGCCGGTTTCCACACCGAGTACTCAGGGATGAAATTCGCTTATTTCTTTTTAGCTGAATTCATCAATATGTTTATCATAGCCGCTATTGGGACTACAGTATTCTTCGGGGGTTGGTTGTCGCCATTTGGAATAACAGAATCAATTCCGTGGCTCGGTGTATTCTGGTTCATGATCAAAACTTTTGCCCTGGTGTTTTTAATGATGTGGTTCCGGTGGACCTTCCCCAGGCTTAGAGTAGACCAACTCCTCACCCTGGAATGGAAGTATCTATTGCCCATCAACCTGTTTAACATCGTGCTAATGGCAATAATAATATGGCTTAATTTCACAATTCAATTTTAGAAATTATGAGTTATTTTTCAGACATATACCACGGAATACGAACCCTGCTAACCGGTATGGGCGTAACAGGAAAGTATTTCCTGCACTCCAGAAAAGGAGCCATCACCCAACAATATCCGGATAATCGCGACACGCTGAAAATGTTTGAGCGTTTTCGGGGAGAGGTGGTAATGCCTCACGATGAAAATAATGAACACAGCTGCACCGGTTGCCAGAAGTGTGAGATCGCCTGCCCTAACGGCAGTATAGAAATAATCTGGGACCGTCAGGTAGATCCCGAGACCGGGAAAAAGAAAAAATTGATAGATAAGCATATCTATCACCTGGGAATGTGCACTCAATGCGGGTTATGCATTGATGCCTGCCCTTCAGACGCAATAAAATGGGCGCAAAATTTCGAAAATGCAGTTTACGACAGGAGTCAGCTTACAAGAGTTTTAAATAGACCCGGATCCAAAGTAAGAGCCGGTGTAGAAGAATAAGGATATGGAAAAGTATATTTTTTATGTTTTAGCCTTAATAATGATAATCTCTGCCATAGCCTCGGTGAGCAGCCGGAAGATGTTGCGCTCGGTGGTTTATCTGCTTTTTGTCTTAATAGGCATAGCCGGAATTTATTTTATGGCAGACTATAACTTTTTAGCTGCCATTCAACTTACCGTTTATGCCGGAGGAATAATTGTGTTGATCATTTTTTCGGTTTTGCTGGTGCATCATATCGATATGGAACTGGAAGTCGCTAAAAAATCCAAACGAATTATCACGGCATTAGCCTCTTTAATTGGTTTAGGCGTTTTTCTAACCACAATTTATTCTCATCCATTTGTTGAAACCACTACAGCTGTAACCACTACCACGGCAGATATTGGCTTTGCTCTTTTAAGCACTGAAGCAGGCGGTTTTATTCTGCCTTTTGAAGTGATAAGTATTCTCCTGCTGGCGGTAATGATAGGAGCTATTGTGATCGCCAAGGGAGAAGATGACACTGAAGAGGAACCAAAAGAACCTCCTATAGTAAAACAAGAAGAACCGGTTGAAAAGAAGAAAGAACTTCTGGAAAACGAGGTAACTGTTTAATTGAATTAAAAATAAGAATCATGATACCCGGCATTAGCATAACAGAAATTCTCACTCTCACCTCTATCCTGTTCTTCATTGGAATTTATGGATTCATTACCCGAACCAATCTCATTTCAATGTTGATCTCGGTAGAGATCATCCTGAACTCTACGGTGATAAATTTTGTGATTATCAACAAATACCTCTACCCTGAACTTTTACAAGGGGTGGTTTATGGAATATTTATAATTGCTGTGGCAGCTGCAGAAACTGCTTTAGCAGTAGCAATAATCATCAACCTCTACAAGCAAATAAGCTCTGTAGAGGTAAAAGAAACTGAAACTCTGAAGTATTAAAAGACGGAAGCTATGAACATAAGTTATCTCTTTTTAATCCCAATTATTCCTCTGGCTGTCTTTCTGGTTTTGGGAATCTTCAACAAAAAGATCAAACCGGCCATTTCGGGATGGGTTGGTGTTGCAGGACTCACCGCCTCCACCTTACTTTCATTTTATGCCGCTTTTCAGTATTTCTTTGTTATCGGAAAATTAGATGGTGCTTACCAGACCTTCACTGAAAAAACGGTCTGGATGAACTTCACAGATACGCTTCATATAGATCTCGGGATCCTTGTTGATCCTATTTCCATAATGATGCTTATCGTAGTTTCTACCATCTCCCTGATGGTTCATATTTACAGTCGCGGATATATGAAAGGGGACCCGGGATATACCAAATTCTTTGCTTTTCTTTCGCTTTTCACCTTTTCTATGTATGGTTTGGTGTTGGCTACCAATCTTTTCCAGATCTACATTTTCTGGGAATTGGTAGGGGTTTCCTCTTTCTTACTAATCGGCTATTATTATACGAAGAACTCGGCAGTTGCCGCGGCCAAAAAGGCTTTTATCGTTACCAGATTTGCTGATTTTGGTTTCCTTATTGGAATCCTGATAATTGGTTTCTATACCGGCACCTGGGATTTTGAAACTTTAAACAATCCTGAAGGCGCTGCAATTGCAAACTGGGCTTCTACCTCCTTTATGGGCTTATCGGTATTAACCTGGGCCCTGATACTAATCTTTATAGGAGGTGCGGGGAAATCGGCTATGTTCCCTTTACACATCTGGCTTCCCGATGCGATGGAAGGGCCAACACCGGTTTCGGCTTTAATACACGCGGCCACCATGGTGGTTGCCGGAGTTTACCTGGTTGCCCGGCTTTTCCCGATGTATTATTTTGTCGAAGAAGGTTTTGTCTTAAATATAGTAGCCTATGTGGGCGCATTTTCTTCCCTTTTTGCTGCGATCATAGCGATTACACAAACCGATATCAAAAGAGTGCTTGCCTTTTCTACCATGTCACAAATTGGCTACATGATGATGTCCCTTGGAGTTTCAGGCTTTGATGGTCACGAGGGAGTGGGCTATATGGCCTCGATGTTCCACCTGTTCACACACGCAATGTTCAAGGCACTATTATTCCTTGGCGCGGGATCGGTGATTCACGCTGTACACAGCAATTACCTCAAGGATATGGGCGGTTTGAGAAAGCATATGCCTGTTACCAACATCACTTTCCTCATCGCCGCACTGGCAATCGCAGGGGTTCCACCTCTGGCAGGTTTCTGGAGTAAGGATGAGATCCTTGTGGCGGCTTATGAAAACAGTCAGTTTCTCTATTCAATAGGAATTCTGGTAGCCGGATTAACCGCTTTCTATATGTTCCGGCTTTACTTCGGAATATTCTGGGGAAAAGAGACCACTTATGCTCATAAACCGAAGGAATCTCCACGCTCTATGACTATTCCGTTGGTCATCCTGGCGGTTTTCAGCGTTGTAGTTGGGTTCATTCCTTTCAGTGAATATGTTACCGCTGACAAGTTGGGATTTGTAGCACACCTCAACTATCCGCTGGCGGCAACCGCGGTACTTATTGGACTGTTAGGTATTATTTTCGCTTGGATCTTCTATAAAAAAGAAAACGATCTCGCCGAAAGATTTGCCAATGCCTTTGGGTTCTTCTACAAATGGGCCAGCAATAAATTCTATTTCGACGAACTATACCTTTTCATTACCCGTAAACTGATCTTTAAAAGAATTTCGGCACCAATCGCCTATTTCGATAAGAAATTTGTAGACGGGACTATGGAAGGTATTGGTAACAAAACTTTGGTTATTGCCAATAAAATTAAAGGAATACAGTCTGGAAAAGTTCAGGATTATGCCTTCGGCTTTATAAGCGGGGTTGTAGTACTGGCAATCATTTTCATTTACCTATGGACTAATTAATTAATCATTATGGACATTTTATCTCTCTTTGTTGTTCTTCCGGTACTCGTAATCATCGCCTTGATTTTTACGAAAGGATTAAAGCAGGCCCGGCAAATAGCTATGGTAGGCAGTATTATTCAGTTGGGGATGGCGATAAATCTGCTTTTCGCCTACCTGAAGGAACAAAGTATAAACGATAGCATATTCGTGTTTACCAGGGATATCGTCTGGTTTGAAGAATTCAACATCCATTATAATATTGGGGTTGATGGGATCTCGGTCGCACTAATTCTTTTAACCTCTATAATCGTATTGGCCGGGGTATTTATTTCCTGGAAAACCTACGATTTGCCCAAAGAATTCTTTGTTTCATTACTGGTATTGGCGACAGGGGTTTACGGATTCTTTATTTCCATAGATCTGTTTACCATGTTCCTTTTCTATGAAATCGCGGTGATCCCTATGTATCTCCTCATTGGAATCTGGGGTTCAGGGCCCAAAGAATATTCTGCAATGAAATTAACCCTAATGTTAATGGGAGCATCTGCCCTGTTACTGGTTGGAATTCTGGGTATCTATTTCAACTCAAATGCAGATGGCGGGCCACTAACTTTTAGTATTCTGGAGATCGCACAGGTAAATATCCCTTTTGAAGCTCAAAAATTATTCTTTCCATTAATCTTTATAGGTTTTGCCGTGCTGGGAGCTTTATTCCCGTTTCACACCTGGTCTCCCGATGGGCACGCCTCGGCCCCTACCGCAGTTTCTATGCTGCACGCAGGGGTTTTAATGAAACTTGGGGGCTATGGAGTCTTCAGGGTGGCGATGTTCCTTCTCCCTCAAGGCGCTATGGAATGGTCATGGTTCTTCATTATTTTATCGGCGACCGGAGTGATCTACGGAGCTTTTGCCGCAATAAGACAAACCGATCTAAAATATATCAACGCCTATTCTTCGGTTAGTCACCTGGGGCTGGTGTTATTTGCTCTATTAATGCTGAATAAAACCGCCTGGAACGGAGCGATATTACAATCATTATCCCACGGCTTCATGACAGCCCTTTTCTTTGCCTTAATAGGAATGATCTACACCAGAACTAATACGCGGGATATTACCAAGCTGGGAGGGCTTTTAAAAGTGATCCCATTTATTTCGGTAATATATGTTATCGCAGGCCTGGCTTCCCTCGGCTTGCCAGGCTTCAGTGGATTTGTAGCCGAAATGAACATTTTTGTGGGAGCATTTCAGAATGAAGATATGTTCCACAGGGTGGTCACCATAATTTCGGTTTCAGCAATCGTAGTTACGGCAGTGTACATTTTACGGGTAGTAGGAATAATGCTGATGGGACCTGTGAAGAATGAAAGCTACTTAAGCCTTCCACAAGCTACCTGGTATGAGACAACCGGGGTGCTTTTATTACTTCTTCCTATAGTGGGAATTGGTGTAGCTCCATTATGGCTAAGCGATATGATATTAAAAAGTTTACAACCCTTTTTGCAGGGAGTATTATAATTTAAACAAGAACGAAAATGGAACTTAGTAGTTTTTTCCTGATGCGGCACGAGATGGTCCTCCTGGCAATAGCCCTGATCCTGATTATTGCTGAAATCTTAATTCCGAAGCAAAAAAAATCCAGTGCTGTTCATCTGGCTATATTTCTCTTCGGAATCCATACTGCACTGGGCTTTTTCCCACTGGAAGAAAGCAGCTTGTTCGGCGGGATGTTTAGAACCAACAGCCTGATTCACTTCTTTAAAAATGTACTGAATATCGGGGTGTTTATTCTCCTGCTGCAGTCTGCCGACTGGATTCAGGAAAAGATCGTAAAGCTAAACCGTGGCACCGAATTTTTTATCCTGCTTTTCTTCTCCCTTCTGGGAATGTATTTTATGATCTCTGCGGGCGACTTCCTGATGTTTTATATTGGGATGGAACTTTCCACTATTCCGGTAGCCGCTCTTGCAGCTTTTGAACTGGTAAAAAGAAGTTCCAGCGAAGCCGGGATAAAACTTATACTTTCAGCGGCCATGGCTTCTGGAATTTCGCTTTTTGGGATTTCGATGCTCTACGCAACTTCAGGCTCCATATATTTTCACGACATCATTGAGGTAATAACCTCCAACAATTTAACGATCCTGGGATTTGTCCTGTTTTTTGCAGGATTGGCTTTCAAGATTTCCCTGGTACCATTCCACTTCTGGACCGCAGATGTTTATGAAGGAGCGCCGATAAGCGTTGCCTCTTATCTTTCGGTTATTTCTAAAGGTGCGGCGGTATTTATCTTGATGATCCTAATGTTTACCGTGCTTAAGCCTCTAATGGAGGTGTGGGAAAATATGATCTACGTAATTGCTCTGGCAACAATGTTTGTGGGAAACCTGTTTGCTCTTCGCCAGCAGAACATGAAACGTTTCCTCGCTTTTTCCTCAATTGCCCAGGCAGGTTTTATTTTGCTGGGACTAATAACCGGAACTCAACTGGGGACAGCTTCCGTAGTATATTTTGTGATGATCTATATCTTTTCCAACCTTGCCGCCTTTGGGGTGGTTCAGGCAATTTCATTAAAAACAGGGAAAGAGAATATAGATGATTATAACGGTTTGTACCGAACCAATCCTAAGTTGAGTCTCATAATGCTACTGGCTTTATTCTCCCTGGCGGGAATTCCACCAGTGGCAGGATTCTTCGGAAAATTCTTCCTGTATACCGCAGCTGCAAGTGAAGGCTATTACCTGCTTGTATTCTTAGCTGTAGTGAACGTAACCATCTCCCTATATTATTACCTGTTGGTAGTAAGAGCGATGTTCCTGCGCACAAACGAAAACCCAATCCCATTTTTCAATAATAAGCTTTATATGAGATTAGGACTTGGAATTACGGTAATTGGTATCATGGTATTGGGTCTCTACAGTCCGTTATACGATTATATTTATGAACTAAGCGCAGTTTTTAATCAATAAGTTATAATAAGTTATGGCACTAGAAGGAAAACATACATTTGGCAGTATAGGAGATACCAGGGTTAGCTTTGTTGAAAAGAAAATACCCGAAGAGAGAAAGGAATTCCTGAAAAAACTCCTGGAACATAACGGTTTTGAGGTGATCGTGGAAGAAGAAAAGCGAAAATCTGAAGAAGAACCGCAACTCTACACCGTAGCCGTAACAGATATGGTATTCAACCCCACAACATACGTTTTTGAGCGCCGTTTAAAGACCTTTGACGGGCATAAGGTCACTCAGGATTACTGGAACCAGAAATCAGAAGACACCAATCCACACTACTGGAAATAAGCTGATCGAAGATATTCTTCAAATAATTGCAAACCTCATAACACAAAAAACATGAAATTCTTAAACCTCCTATTATTTCTGGTGCTCTCATTAAACTGGGTAAATGCACAAGATTTAAAACCCTATGTGCTGGCATTGGAAACAACCGAACATATATCAGAATTAAAAGATAAGTTATCCCTAAACTTACAACAAAATGGTATTGAAGTGGTAGGTCAATACCAGCCTGCAAATGATCCTAACCGATGGATCTTTATTTTTACATCTCCCGAACTGAAATCGGCAGTAAAAGAGGTTGGCCAATTAACCGGATTTGCTGCAAGCCTGCGGGTAGCGATTACCCGTGAAAATGGGAAAACACTGGTATCTTATACCAATCCTGTTTATTGGGGAAATGCTTATTTCAGAAACGACTTCCCTAAGGTTTCTGCTCGTTATACAAAGCTTAGCAGCAAACTGGAAAGTGCCATGGAAGCCACAGGTTCCTTTAAAAATCTGGCCTTCGGTTCAGAAAAAGGTTTATCTGAACAAAAGCTAAGAAAATATCATTATATGTTTGCCATGCCTTACTTTGATGATACTATTGAACTGGGAAGCTTTAACAGTTACCAAACAGCCACAAATAAAGTTGAATCGGCGGCCAAAGAAAAGAACTCCAATTTGCAAATGCTTTATAAAATTGAAATCCCAGGAAAAAACATGGCCCTTTATGGCTTTGGGATTAACGGAGAAAAAGGAGAGGCTAAATTTCTCCCCATAATCGATATTGGTAATCCTAAACACACAGCTTTCCTTCCTTACGAGGTATTAGTTACCGGAAATGAAGTTCACATGCTTCATGGGAGATATAGAATTGCCATTGCCTTTCCCGATTTAACGATGGGTACTTTCAGCAAAATAATGTCGACCCCGGGAGATATTGAGGATTCATTGGAGCAATTGGTGAAATAGTATATATAATTATATATCAAATTTGAAATGTGGTCCCTTTTATTTCTAAAAGGGATCTCTAAAAAGAAACGCCTTTTTTTGGGTCATTCTTACAAAAAGGAGAGATTTCAGAATAATCCTAAAAACAAAAAAGCCTCTTCCCGCATACACGGGAAAAAGCTTCTCATCAGTCGGCCATAAAATCCTGGAATCCCAGGGATTTCAATGGCTAACTACACAATCCCGAAAAATCGGGACAAACAACACAACTACTCTTTAGCCAAAAAAAGCTCCCCGCTTAGAGGAGCTTCCTTGCTTCCGATAGCTATCGGAATTTGCTTTCTGGAGGAGACTATGACTAACCGCTGCACTCCTAGCTAAATAAGGGATCACAGAAGCTAGTTTCTTACATTCACCGAATTATCCACTTTTTGAAAAAATATTACCATTGCTTCTTGTCGATTGTCGGAATTATTATGTGAAACCAATTTGATGTAACTATCTGCAACTATTTCCATTGCCTAACACTGGTGATGCCTACTACTTGAGGTAGACTGATTAAAAACCTGAATTCAACGTTCAGGTAAATATTAAAATAAGCATTTTTAGGGAGAGATATACCCGCAGGGCAGAAATTAGTGTTTACGGAGATCGATCCACCTAGCCCAAGAAAACTGAATAATCCTTCGTTTCAAGGAAGGAATACCTATAATTGAAGTTGACAACCTGTTTTTGGGAGATTTTATTTATGTCACAACTATATGGCTATGATTATTTAGGAGCCTTAAGAAGGCTAACAAGAAACGATGACCCAAAAGTTTAATTCGGACTCTAGATTCTTATTTGTAACCAGTTTGTAAGATCTTACACCCATCAAAGTAAATCTGATGGAACATTTATGGTTATTCTCCACTTTTTCTTCCACTTTACAAAAGCTTCAAACCAAAACTGTTACTTAAGGAAAGGGTGAAACGCGATTTATATATTATCTTTAGCGCATTAATTAGATAAATTATGATCTTACGACTTATCCTTATTGCGAACTTTTTCTTTTTTACTTCTTCTTATTCCCAGTCTGAAGTCTTTGAGCTAAGGGTATATGATATGCAATTTGGTACATCAACAGACGTTCTTCATGATTTTTTTGAGGATGCTCTCATCCCGGCATTGAATCGGCAGGGAATAGAGAATGTGGGAGCTTTCGAAGAAAGTGGAGAAGCCTTACCTAAAAAAATCTATCTTTTAATTCCATATAAAAATATGCAGGCATATCTGGATGTTGCTGATAGGCTTGAAGATGACGATCAATTTAAATCAGCCGCGGAAGCTTACCGGAACACTCCACCCGATAAAATCCCATTTGAGAGATATGAAAGTAGGTTTATAAGATCCTCCTGGGGTTTTCCAAATCTCGTAAAACCAGCCGATGATTTGGATCAATTTGAATTGAGGATCTATGAAAGTTATAATGAAGATGCACTGCGCCGAAAATTAAAGATGTTTAATGAAGATGAATTTGAAATTTTTGAAGATGCAGGACTGCGTACTGTTTTCTTCGGAAAAAATATCTCCGGAGATCAAATGCCTTCGTTAACCTATATGCTAGCCTTTAAGAATAGAGAGAAGCATCAGGAGGCATGGGCAAAGTTTGGTCAGCATCCAGACTGGCAGCGCATTTCAAACCTGAAGGAATATACCAATACGGTATCCAACATAACCAGAGTATTCTTAAAATCCCTGCCATATTCTCAATTGTAGGGTAGCGTTTTAAGAGGAAATAAATAACAAGTGAATTCTGAAATACTGAACCTATGTTTTCGGCAATATCAATTTTTTTCTTAGTTATTTGATCATCCAAATTCTCTTTCAAAAGATATCTAAATTAGGATCTCCTAACGATTTACTAACAGTTCAAAAATAAAAAATCCGGGCTATTAGTTGCTAAAACCTAATCTCCCTTATTTTTTTTATTTAAAAGTCTATTTTGCCGTTCCAGCTCATCCATTTCCATTCGAACTTTCCAAGAAAAAGCATTCAAAACAGTCACCAACAGTATCCAACTAAATTATAGATCGATCTTAAACTACTCCCAGACAGAAGTACAAACGCATCGGCAGATCCTTCAACGCAAAAAAAGCGTTTAGGACACAGTTCAGGGGAGTGAGAAACGTAGATTTTTTTCTATTTAGACTAACAACAATTTTTGCATAAACACAACAATTAGGCTTGATCCAAATAAACCTTAGAACGGAAGGGAGAAAAACAAAAAAGCCTCTTCCCGCATACACGGAAAAAAGCTTCTCATCAGTCGGCCATAAAACCCTGGAGTACTGGAATTTCAATGGCTAACTACACAATCCCGAATAATCGGGACAAACAACACAACTATTCTTTAGCCAAAAAAAGCTCCCCGATTAGAGGAGCCTCTTTGCAACTTTGCGGTCTGGACGAGACTCGAACTCGTTGTCTAAATATGTTGTATTTTAGCTCTTTAGATATAATAATTTGAAATGGTTCTCCTTTTCCAAAACACAATATAGTTTACAGTCCCATGATTTGATTGAGGAAAACAATTTTTAAAATGATTTCTTTTCAATTCCTTTTATATTGGGTTCAGAAGTGTTTTTAACTACAAAATCCACAACCCCAAGAAACAGTTCCTCTTTCGTAATTATATGAACTTTCCATTTGCCTTCTGTCAGGTTGTTTTTATAAGTATATCCACGGAAACCACGATCACGTCCACCAGTGACTTCAAAGCCAATGTCCTCGGTTATTTCCCAACTCCTGGTTTCGGGATTGTACCATTGCCAACGATGAAAAATTGGCTTTTTTATATCTGTAGGTGCAAAAACAGAAGTGAACACATAAACCCTTTCATCAGCCTGACGATGAAAATTGATGTTATGCGTACGCCAAAATATATACCATTCATTACTCTCGTAAGTAACGATGTACTTGTTATTTTTTTTCTGGACATCATGAGCCACCAACCCGGTTTCCATAGCCAGCGGTACTGGAGGAATAAGATTGAAATAGTAAAAAACATTAATTACTAAATAGATAGAAAGGATAACACTAATCAGTTTTTTTAGGCTTATCTCTGCTCTTGTGCTTGGGCTTGACGTGTAAATAAATAGGATGAGAGCCAGCGTAAAAGGTAAACTTACAAGGCCGGAAAGAATAAAAATAAAGGTACTCATTTCCCTTATCAGCGTAGGAACCATAAAGGTGAAAAAGGTAAAACTTATAAAAAAATAAACACTGAACTGGAGGTATTTATTGGAGATTTTCTTTTTAAGAAACTCGTTTGCAAATAAGAGTATAACCAGCAGTATGAAAAAAACCATGGTTTTTGACAATGACACACTTCTAAAAAAATAGATGACAAAAGCACTTGAAAGTGCTCCAAAGAAGAACTGTATGGCTAGCGGAAAATATTCGGAATAACGCCCGATAAAAGTGTTTTTCCACTTGCCATCATCCGCTATATTAAACAAATAAAGCGTTATCGATAATAAGATCATATGCGAGCAAAGTACCACCGTATCATAAACGCGATCTATTCGCCCCAAAGTCATGGTGTCAAAAATAAAGCCACCCATAAAAAAAAGAATGGGGGCGTACTTTTGATTGCGAATAACAGTCTTTCCAAAATCACTGTTTCTATATCTTACTAAGGCTCTTTTCATACTATTTTAGTAGCTACAAAAGTATCGTATTTCCCTTGATATTATTACTCATAAACAATTACTCTTGATCCATATTTTTGCTTAGCCCCCAACAATTACTCTTGATCCCCTTTCTGTATTAAAATGTAATCTTCATATTATCTTAATTTTAGTTGGTTATTAATTTTGAAAGTGGGGTACTGTATGGGGTACAGAAACTGAAGAAAAACTTGACAACTTGACGAAATGGAGAGAATTTAGAATAGTCCTAAAAACAAAAAAGCCTCTTTCCGAATACACGGAAAAAAGCTTCTCATCAGTCGGCCATAAAATCCTGGAGAACCAGGAATTCCAATGGCTAACTACACAATCCCGAATAATCGGGACAAACAACACAACTACTCTTTAGCCAAAAAAAGCTCCCCGATTAGAGGAGCTTCTTTGCAACTTTGCGGTCTGGACGAGACTCGAACTCGCGACCCCCTGCGTGACAGGCAGGTATTCTAACCAACTGAACTACCAGACCGTTGCATTATTGCGAGTGCAAATATACCACCCATTTTAGATTACACAAACCTTTTTTTCACTTTTTTCAAGCTTATTTTTAAAGCCTCAGACAAGCTTTTGTCTTTCAAGCATATAAGCAGTAAGAATATTATTGAAATTTTTATTGATGTCGGCCTGCACATAGCTAATCTTATATTTTGCGCACTCCATTTTCAGGTCATTTACATATTGTTCTACCGCTTTTCTATAATTCTCCTGAATATTTTCTGAATAAAGATCTACCTCAGCTCCCGTCTCCACATCGGTAAAACGCCGGGGATTGTTGTCAAAATCAAAGGCTAGTTCTTTTTCTTCATCGAGAACGTGAAAGAGCACCACCTCGTGCCTGTTGTATTTTAAATGTCTTAGCGCCTCAAAGAGTTCGCTTTCCTCAGCATCGGCCTGAAACATATCTGTAAACAGTAAAACCAGTGAACGCCGCTTCAGTTTCTCAGCAATCTGATGTAGATAAGTATAAGTATCTGTTGCTTTTTTCTTCGCAGGCTTTGCGAGCATCTGCTCCAAGGCATTCAACAGCATAAAATAATGCCTTTCGCTGCCCATTTCCGGGGCGTAAAACTCAAACTCATCACTATATATACTCAAACCCATTGCGTCCCGCTGTCGCTTTAAAATTTGCATGATACTCGCTGCTGCCAAAGCCGAAAAACCGATCTTATTTAAAGAATCTATTCTGAATTTTTCCACCCGGGGATAATGCATCGAAGCCGAATTATCTATGATGAAGTGACACCTCAAATTGGTTTCTTCTTCATAGCGACGGGTATAAAGTTTATCGGTTTTGGCGTAGAGCTTCCAGTCTATATGCTTGGTGCTTTCCCCCGCATTGTAGATCTTATGTTCAGCAAACTCAGCAGAAAAACCATGAAACGGACTCTTATGCATTCCGGAGATATAACCTTCCACCACCTGACGGGCGAATAAGTCCAGATTTGAAATTCCTGAAATGCTATGTATTTCCCGATTTAAATCCATTGCTCTAAGATAGCGATTAGACATAAAAAAATCCCGGAAAGACCGGGATTTTTAAAGTTATATTTGCTTGCGAACAACTACATAAGTTGGTCCAAAGCTTCAGCATAAGTATTTTTTGGAGCTACTCCAACCTGACGGCCTACAACTTCTCCATTTTGGAAAATAAGAACCGTTGGGATGTTACGAACCCCGTACTTGGCGGCAAATTCCTGGTTTGCATCTACATCAAGCTTTGCAACCACGGCCTTACCATCATATTCCTGACTTATTTCTTCAATGATAGGTCCAACCATTCTACATGGTCCACACCAGGCAGCCCAAAAATCTACTAAAACTGGTTTATCACTTTTTAATACTTTTTCTTCAAAAGTAGCATCGGTTATTTCAATTGCCATAATATTTGTTTTTAAAAACGTTTTGTGTTTCGTTTAAATCAATTGTAAAATTAGTCAATTATTTTTGGTTTCCTTACAAACTCAATATTGTATTTTATTATGAGCACATTAGGTGTCTTTATTCCAGTAAATACGGCTAATTCAGCTTATATAAAACCTGTTGTTCTTCCAGTGCAGTAAGCAATTCCTGCGAGATTTGTATCTTCTGTTTTCTGCTGGGCATATGCAACTTTACCTGTTCTTTCATCTCATAAACCACAAAATTCAGAATGTGGTTTCCGCGATGATTTCTGAAGGTTTCTTTCATCCATTGAATATTATCCTCTTTCAGATCGTCAATATTAAGCTGAATAGTGAGCTTTTTTGCGAAGGTATCCATCACTTCATGTAACAACATGAAATCTGTAAACTGAATTTTGGGATCAAATTTCTTTCCGGTTTCCTTATTATGCCAGCCTTCTTTTATGTTGATCTTGATATGCACAAAGGAATTAGGCACCAAGAAATGCCGGAACCTAAGATACTCCTCTTTAAATAACTTAAACTCATATGATGAATGGTAATCTTCTACCGTGAAGATCGCCCAGCCCTGCCCCTGTTTGGTGGTGCGGTGCTGCACATCACTAATCACTCCGCCAAGGGTCAGGGAACGGTTAATACACCGCTCAAGGTCTTCCAGATCGGCGAGTACGGCATTGCAGAAATACTTCATCTCCAACCTGAAATCATCCAGAGGATGCCCTGAAATATAAATCCCCACCACTTCTTTCTCACGACGCAATTTTTCCATGGTACCCCATTCTTCGCAGGGCGGCACTTCGGGTTCAGGGATTTGCACCTCACTGGCTTCTCCAAACAGACTAACCTGCGAGGAATTCTGATTTTCCTGAAATTTAGCGGCATATTTCACAACTTTCTCAAGGAAGCTTATTCCGTCTCCCACATCGTGAAAATATTGAGCGCGGTGGGTATCTCCAAACCCATCAAAGCCACCGGCCAGGGCAAGGTTTTCAAAAGCTTTTTTATTGGCCGCACGCAGATCTATGCGCTTAGCCATATCAAAAATAGATTTGTATGGGCCTTCTTCGGTTTTACGATTTTCCACGATGGTAGCTACTGCACCAGCGCCAACACCTTTTATGGCTCCCATCCCAAAGCGCACTGCATTTTCTTTATTTACCGAAAATTTGTAATAAGATTCATTTACATCAGGACCAAGCACATTAAGTTTCATTCGCTTACATTCTTCCATAAAGAACGTAACCTGCTTGATGTCATTCATATTATTAGAAAGCACCGCTGCCATATATTCGGCCGGATAATGTGCTTTCAAATAAGCGGTTTGGTATGCGATCCAGGCGTAACAGGTAGAATGCGATTTATTGAAAGCGTAAGCCGCAAAGGCCTCCCAGTCTTTCCAAATCTTCTCCAGAATTTCACGAGGGTGTCCTTTAGCCTCTCCTCCATCCAGGAACTTTGGTTTGAGTTGTTCCAGCAGGGCAAAAATCTTTTTTCCCATCGCCTTCCTAAGAACATCAGCTTCACCCTTGCTAAAGCCTGCAAGCTTTTGCGACAGTAACATCACCTGCTCCTGATAAACCGTAATTCCATAGGTTTCCTGGAGGTATTCCTCCATATCGGGCAAATCGTAGGCAATCTCTTCCTCGCCGTGTTTCCGGGCGATAAAGCTGGGAATATATTCCATCGGGCCGGGACGGTACAAAGCATTCATCGCGATAAGATCATCAAAAACCGTAGGTTTCAGATCTTTCATATGTTTCTGCATCCCGGGCGATTCATACTGAAATATCCCTACCGTTTCCCCGCGTTGGAACAGCTTGTAGGTTTCTTCATCATCCAACGGAAAGCTGTCGGGATCAAGATCTATATCGTGACGTCCTTTTACGATCTTTACCGTGTCTTTAATTAAGGTTAGGGTTTTAAGCCCGAGAAAGTCCATTTTTAGCAGACCGGCATTTTCCACTACAGAGTTATCGAACTGGGTAACATAAAGATCAGAATCCTTAGCTACCGAAACCGGCACATAATTGGTGATGTCGCTGGGTGTTATAATCACCCCGCAGGCGTGAATTCCCGTGTTACGCACAGAACCTTCCAGGATTCTTGCCTGGTTAACCGTTTGCGCCTCCAGGTCGTCCCCTTCAGAAATATTCAGAAGTTCATTTACCTTATCGAGCTCTTCACTTCTGAATTTCTTCTTCAGCTCTTTCTCATCCATTCCGAAGATCTTACTCAGTTTGGCCATAGTCGGAATAAGCTTCGAAATTCTGTCGGCATCCATTAAAGGCAGATCGAGCACCCTGGCCGTATCCCTTATCGAGGATTTCGCGGCCATGGTTCCGTAGGTAATGATCTGTGCTACCTGGTTGGCGCCGTATTTCTGAATCACATAATCCATCACCCGGCTTCGGCCTTCATCATCAAAGTCAATATCAATATCGGGCATACTTACCCTGTCCGGATTAAGAAAACGCTCAAAAAGCAGATCGTACTTAATCGGATCTATATTGGTTATCCCAAGACAATAAGCCACGGCACTTCCCGCAGCCGACCCCCGGCCCGGTCCTACTGAAACATCCATATTCCGGGCTTCCCGAATAAAGTCTTCCACGATAAGGAAATATCCGGGGTATCCGGTGTTTTCAATTACGGAAAGTTCAAAATCTAATCTTTCTTTTATATCCGGGGTTAGTTCCCCATAACGCCCTTCGGCGCCTTTGTAAGTAATATGCTTCAGATAGGCGTTTTCTCCGCGTTTCCCTCCATCCAAATTATCTTCAGAATGAAGGAATTCATCAGGAATAGTAAAGGCCGGAAGCAGCACATCCCTAGCCAGCTCAAAAGGCTCGATCTTATCAACGACTTCGTTAATATTAGATATCGCTTCGGGCAGATCCTTAAAGAGATTCTTCATCTCTTCTGAACTCTTGAAATAATATTCCTGATTAGGTAAACCGTATCGGTAACCCCTGCCCCGACCAATGGGCGTTGCCTGTTTCTCACCGTCTTTTACACAAAGTAAAATATCGTGGGCGTTTGCATCTTCCTTGGCACAGTAATAAGTGTTATTGGAAGCCACCAATTTCACTTGATGTTTCTTTGAAAACTTAACCAACACCTCATTAACCCGGTTTTCCTCTTCCTGGCCGTGGCGCATTAATTCAATATAAAGATCGTCTCCAAACTGTTCCTTCCACCAAAGCAAAGCTTCTTCCGCCTGATTTTCCCCAACGTTCAGTACCTTGCCCGGCACTTCCCCATATATGTTTCCAGTAAGCACAATGATGTCTTCCTTATACTGCTTTATGATTTCCTTGTCTATCCGTGGAACATAATAGAATCCATCGATATAGGCCTTTGAAGACATTTTTGCCAGGTTATGATAGCCTTTCTTATTTTTGGCGAGCATCACAATTTGGTAGCCGTTGTCTTTACGGGATTTATCGGCGTGATTTTCACAAACAAAGAATTCACAACCTAAAATGGCTTTTAACTCTTTAGCCACCGGTGGTTCATTATTGGCAAGTGCCTCTTCGTTTTTTGTTTTTACCGATTTATTGTAATCCCCAACCTCCTTTACAAAATGAAAGGCTCCCATCATATTTCCGTGATCGGTTAGGGCTACAGCCGGCATATTCTCTTTGGCAGCAACCTCTACGAGATCCTTTATGCTTATAGTTGATTGAAGAATTGAAAACTGCGAATGGTTATGTAAATGTGCAAAGGGGATCTCATCGAGCTTTTGTAAATTCTCCTGGATCTCCTCTGTAGTAATTTCATCGGAAGGCTGTTGTTTCTGAAGTTCCTTCCTTATTCTTTCTGAAGCTTTCTTTAAATTAATATGCTTTAAACCGATAAGTTTAAAGGGCTCGGGATTATGTTCTTCAAAACGTTCAAAATAGCCGGCAGGCACTCCTAATTGGCTAGTGCTAAAAGATCGTCTTCGGATAAGTTCAAGAAAACAACGGGTTGTTGCCTCAACATCGGCAGTAGCGTTATGGGCTTCCCCGAAGGCTTCATCAAAGAGATATTCATGAAGCTCGGTTAAGGTGGGAAGCTTAAACCTCCCTCCCCGGCCTCCGGGAATTTTACATAAATCGGCCGTGATCTCGGTACAGGTATCCAGCACGGGCAGTTCCTGCAAAGTGTTTTCTACATCTTTTCTGTAGAATTCAGCGCCCATGATATTCAGGTCGAAACCCACATTCTGGCCAACTACGAATTTTGTCTTATCCAGAGCCTCCTGAAATCTCTCAAGAACTTCCATTAAGCTGATTCCTTCCTGTTCGGCCAACTCTGTCGAGATTCCATGAATCTTTTCAGCATCGAAAGGAATATTGAAACCTTCGGGTTTTACCAGGTAATCCTGACTCTCCACCAGATTTCCCATTTCGTCATGCAACTGCCAGGCTATCTGTATACACCTTGGCCAGTTATCGGTATCGGTAAGAGGCGCATTCCAGCGTTTGGGTAATCCGGTAGTTTCGGTATCAAATATCAGGTACATGGGCAGTAAACGATTTGGCATCCGGCTGATTTCCAGCCTTCAGAATAAGAATTTCAAATAAAAATCAGAAAGCTAAAAATATGGAATTTTAATGTCGACTAAAAAGAAACTTTTTAGGATTTATCAACTGATTTGATAAGCCTGAAAAAACGAATCGAACTTAATCAAATAAAAAACCTCACAGAAAGCGCATTGCGAAACCTGTGAGGCCAGTACGAACACTAAAAACTACTACTTCAATCAAACATCTGCTCGTACATCTTTATATCTGCAACCTATTGAAAACCTTTTTCAGCATCATAACTTTTCTCAAGTAATTCGTTGAGCTTTTCACTCATTTCCTCTTTCGTTCTTTTCATATTAGTTTTTTAGGTTACCCGGCCTGAATTTTCAGACTCTTTACTTTATTCAAGGCCGCTACAATATCGTTTTTCTGCTTTAACAGAATATTTGCTGTACTGGCAGGCACCTCTGGATCATCCAGGATCTCTTTATATTCTTCTACGGCAACTTTCTCACCTCGCACAGCTTCTTCAAGGCCAGGCTCAGCTTTATTAACAGAAAAAGCAGCTTTTAAATTCATCCAGGTACGGTGTGCGTCCCCGGCAAGACTGGATTTTTCTTTGGGTGTTTCCCCAAAATTCCTGATCTCAGTTTTAAGCTGGTGAATAAAATCGTAGCGCTCCTCTGCCCTTTCAGCGAAAAAAGCTTTTAACTGAGGGTCTTTTACATTTTCGGATGCAAAACAATACCCCTTTTCTGCATCAATATTTTTTTCAAGAAGCCGGTTAAGTTTTTCGGCAATTTTTTCGGGGTATTTCATAGTAATTTTAAATTAATTTTCATTTATAAATATAGACTCGTAAATAATATTCAACAAGCTGTTTAACAGGCTTTAGTACTAATTAACTGCTTTTAACAGGAATGGTAAAAAAAGCAGTAAAAACTTCAGAATATTTATGATTTTCAGCATAAGGAACAATTGTATTTGCAAAGACTTGTAAATTAGAAAAATGTAGTATCTTTGCAGCCTTATTAATAATCGGGGTCGGGAACCCCACAAATTAATTTTTATGCCAGTAAAATTAAGATTACAGAGACACGGTAAAAAAGGGAAACCTTTTTTCTGGATCGTAGCCGCAGATGCGCGCTCAAAGAGAGATGGTAAATTCCTTGACAAATTAGGGATCTACAATCCAAACACCAATCCTGCAACTATCGAACTTGATATTGACGGAGCGGTAAAGTGGTTAGAAGACGGGGCACAACCAACAGATACGGCTCGTGCTATTCTTTCCTACAAAGGGGTGATGCTTAAAAGACACCTTGCCGGCGGAGTGAAAAAAGGCGCTTTAACTGAAGAGGAGGCTGAGAAGAAATTCCAGGCCTGGTTAGAAGAAAAAGAAGCTAAGATCAACGCCAAGAAAGAGAATCTTACTAAAGAGCAGCAAGCTGAAAAGGCTAAAGCTCTTGCAGCTGAGAAGGAAGCGAATGAAAAACGCGAAGCTGAAGCTAAAGAAGCTCTGGCTGCCGAGGAAGCTGAACAAGAAGCGGAAGCTGCTGCAGACACTGCAGAAGCCCAGGCTGAAAACGCTTCAGATGCACAAACTGCCGAAGAAGCAAAAACAGAAGAGAAAAAAGACTAATTCTCAGGCGGCGATGACTAAAGATGAATGTTTCTATTTAGGAAAAATCGTTGCTAAATTTAGTTTTAAAGGGGAGGTGCTCATTAAACTGGACACCGACGAACCTGAAGCTTACACAGAAATGGAATCGGTTCTCATTGAATACAATGAGAATCTGGTTCCATTTTTTATTGAAAGAAGTTCGCTGCAAAAAAGCACCTTGCTTCGCGTTAAATTTGAGGACATAGAAACCGAGCAGGACGCTGAAGACCTTATTGGAGCGCACACTTACCTGCCCCTCACTATGCTCCCTGAACTGGAGGAAGACCAGTTCTATTTCCATGAGATCATTGGTTTTGAGGTAATCGATTCCGAACACGGAAACATCGGCAGGATCACCGGAATCAATGATTATACTGCCCAGGCCCTGTTTGAGATTAAAAAGGGCGACAAAGATCTCCTTATTCCCATGAATGATGAATTTATCGAGAAAATAGATAAGCCCAACAAGACTATCTATTTGAACACCCCTGAAGGTTTGGTCGAAATGTATCTTGGGTAGCAGGTTTTTAGTTTGTAGTTTACAGGGATTTTTTTCATTGCTAGCTACGTGAGATTTGGTCAATCGCTCACACTTAAAGTTTGAAAATCTTTTTTAGATTTAGATTCAATTGCTTTGATTCATCCTTCGATAATTCTCCTAATTTTCCCCGAATTAACTTTTTATCCAGAGTACAGATCTTAGTGGTTTTGATAAGTGAAGTCACCTTCAACCTGTTCTTTGCTGAAGGCCTTAATAATTGCTCATTTGAATTGGGATTGTTTATTTTGGAAGTAATAAAAACGGCAATTACATCTAAGTCATCTACAAAAAGAATTACAGCTGGTCGGCGTTTAGAGCCTTTAAGGTTAGTAAAAGGAAAGCTTACTAGAACAATATCTCCTTTTTTAATCAAAACTTTTCTGATAAATCATCATCATTATACAATTCTTCATCCTCTTTTAAGAAATTAAAAGTTTCAGATTCGGTGGCATTTTTTTGAATATCATTTAAGAGTTCTCTGTCTTCTTTTTTTTGAAGAAGAAACTCCACAAAATCAGAAACCTGTTTTAATCGCCTATCCGAAAGTTTAGAGAGGTTAATGATTGTTTGTTTTAAGACCACATCCTTATTCATAAAGACTAGATTTACAGTTAAATATACAAATATTATTAAGGAAGTATAAATGTTTTTGAAACTACTTTCTTGATTCCTCCTTCACAATGACGACCAAAAAAATCCGTCCCCAAAACGGGAAAACGGATTTTTCAAATCTTCAAATCATTGAATTTTCAAATCGATATTAACCTACCACATTCACGATTTTTCCTGGGACTACGATCACCTTTTTAGGGGCACGGCCATCCAGTTGTTTTTGTGTGCGTTTATCGGCTAGAACCGTTTTTTCAATTTCATCCTTTGGCATATCCAGCGGTAACTCAATCATAAATCGCATTTTCCCGTTGAAGGAAATCGGGTAGTTCTTAGTGCTTTCTACGAGGTATCTTTCTTCATAAACCGGGTATTCAGCTGTTACTACAGATTCTGAATTTCCTAACTTATTCCATAATTCTTCTGCGATATGCGGGGCATACGGCGCGATAAGCACAGCGAGCGGCTCCAGTATTTCCCGACTATTACATTTTTGTGCCGAAAGCTCATTCACGCAAATCATAAAAGTTGAAACCGAAGTATTAAAACTGAATTCCTCTATATCTTCTGTTACTTTCTTGATGGTTTTATGCAAAGTCTTTAATGAATCGGCTGAAGCTTTTTCTTCGGAGACTTCAAATTGCTCCCCGTTGTGATAGAGCTTCCAAATCTTTTTAAGGAAATTATGAACTCCCGTGATTCCCGCGGTATTCCAGGGTTTTGCCTGTTCTAAAGGACCGAGGAACATCTCGTACATTCTAAGCGTATCGGCGCCGTAATCTTCACAAATATCATCGGGGTTTACCACGTTATACTTGGATTTCGACATTTTTTCGACTTCGCGACCTACTATATAAGGACCATCTTTTTCGGTTAAAAATTTAGCATCTTTAAATTCAGGACGCCATTCTTTAAAGCCTTCGATATCCAATTCATCAGAGTGGTTTACCAGGGAAACATCGGCGTGAATTGATATTACTTGAAATTCAATTTTATTCTTAAAGAAGTCAAGAATTTCCGAACGATTAAGGCTTTCCAACTTAGAAAGAATAAGTGGATCATCCCCAAACCATTCTTTTAATTTATAGTAAGGAAGTGCTGGTAATTCTTCAGATAAGGAATGTAAATAAGTGTTTTCTCTTTCCTTTGAAACAAAAAATTCTCCCGGCTTATCAAATAATTTTTCAGAAATTAAAGTTGGTCTTGATTTGATTGGGTGATATGTTTTCGTATTATTCTCTTCTAAAACCAAGTACGCTAACTCTCTAAAAACAAAAGCACTCTGCCCCAAAATCATCCCCTGGTTGATCAGCTTTTTAAAAGGTTCATCCACCGTGAGGAACCCTCGGTCGTGCAGGAACTTTGTCCAGAAACGGGAATACAACAAATGGCCTGTAGCATGCTCGCTTCCGCCTATGTATAAATCCACATTCTCCCAGTATTTTTGAGCTTCTTTAGAAACAAATTCCTGGTCGTTTCCGGCATCCATATAACGGAAAAGGTACCAGGAACTTCCGGCCCAACCGGGCATAGTATTCAATTCCAATGGGAACACAGTTATATCATCTATCTTCTCATTGCTTACCACCTCATTGGATTTTGTATCCCAGGCCCAGGTAGTTGCGTTGCCCAATGGCGGTTCGCCGGTTTCGGTAGGTAAATATTTTTCAACTTCGGGAAGTCGCAGCGGTAAATGCTGAGCATCTATCATTTGCGGCATTCCGTTCACATAATAAACCGGAAATGGCTCCCCCCAATAACGCTGGCGGCTAAAAACAGCATCACGCAATCGGTAATTGGTTTTGCCGTAACCATGACCGGTTTTCTCCAGTTCCAGAATAACTTTTTGCAGGGCTTCCTTGTATTCCAATCCGCTAAGGAAATCGGAATTCGCGATCACGGTTCCTTCTTTTCCTGAAAAGGCTTCCTGGGAAATATCAACGTTTTCAAAAATATTAGGAATAGGAATCTCAAAATGCTTTGCAAAATCGTAATCCCGCTGATCGCCACAAGGAACAGCCATTACCGCCCCGGTTCCATAACCGGCAAGCACGTAATCTCCTATCCAGATCGGGATAGGTTCTTTAGTGAAAGGATGTTCTGCATAAGCCCCTGTAAACACCCCGGTAATGCTTTTTACATCGGCCATACGTTCGCGTTCACTGCGTTTGGCACTGGCCGCTACATAGGCCTCAACCTCTTCCTTTTGCTGTGGGGTGGTGATCTTTTTAACCAAATCGTGTTCGGGAGCTAAAGTCATAAAGCTTACTCCGAAAATGGTGTCGGGTCTTGTCGTAAATACAGATATCCGTGCTTGATGTGCAGTTAGACTGCCGTCATCCTTAACCTTTTTCAGGGTCTCACCATATAAATTGAAATGCACCATCGCACCAACAGATT
Source organism: Salegentibacter flavus (assembly GCF_900115145.1). Classification (GTDB taxonomy): domain Bacteria; phylum Bacteroidota; class Bacteroidia; order Flavobacteriales; family Flavobacteriaceae; genus Salegentibacter; species Salegentibacter flavus. The sequence continues at coordinate 55,963 of NZ_FOVL01000011.1, forward strand.
TTCCAATCCAGTTACGCTGACTTTCCTTTAAACTTTCGGTCCAGTCCAGTTGATCCAAGCCTTGCAATAAACGCTCTGAAAATGCAGAAATCCGCATACTCCATTGCGTCATTTTTTTGCGAACCACGGGATAACCTCCACGTTCAGAAACGCCGTTCACAATCTCATCGTTGGCCAAAACGGTTCCTAATTGCGGACACCAGTTTACTTCAGTTTCAGCGAGATAAGTTAATCTGTATTTAAGAAAGATTCTTTGTTTTTCTTCCGAAGAAAAATTATTCCAGTCATCTGCAGAAAATTCTTCCACATCATCATCACAAGCGGCATTTACCCGGGAATTCCCTTCCGAAGCAAAAATTTCTTCTAATTCAGAAACAGGTCGGGATTTATCGGCCTCGAGATCATACCAGGATTCAAAAAGCTGGATGAAGATCCACTGCGTCCATTTATAATATTCAGGGTCGCTGGTGCGTACTTCCCTACTCCAATCGAAAGAAAACCCGATTTTGTCGAGCTGCTCCCGGTATCTTTCAATATTCTTCGCTGTGGTAAGCGCCGGGTGTTGCCCGGTTTGAATAGCATATTGTTCTGCCGGCAAGCCAAAACTATCGTAACCCTGAGGATGCAAAACATTAAAACCTGTATGGCGTTTATAGCGCGCGTAAATATCGCTGGCAATATAACCCAGCGGGTGCCCAACGTGAAGTCCGGCACCCGAAGGATAAGGGAACATATCCAACACGTAATACTTAGGTTTATCGGATGAATTGCTGGCACGAAAAGTTTGATTTTCGGCCCAGTATTTTTGCCATTTGGCTTCAATATCGTTAAAGTTGTAACTCATTGTTTTGTTTTTCTTACCTTCAGGTTAAGCGCAAAGCGACTCCACATTAATGCCTGCAAATTTACAATTTTAAACCACTTATGGGAATTTAGGAAGAAGGGATTAGCAGATAAGATTTTACCTGAAAATTCCTTTTAAAATATTAGTTTTTAAATTAAATAGAGCGAATTTATTATCTTAGTATACTTCTAAAATTACTTTAATGAATATCCAGGAAGAAAAAATAAGCCTTGCTCAATTACTAATGGAGACTAATGATCCTGATATTATTAAATCTATTCGTGAGATTTTGAGCAAAAAAGAGCCAACAGATTTCTGGGAGAAGCTTTCACCTGAAGAAAAAGCTGAAATTGAAGCGGCTGATAACGAAATAGCCCGAGAGGAAACAACTTCTTATAAAAAATTCATTAAAAAGCACAGATAATGTCCCGAAAGGTAGTTATCACCAAAACTGCTGAGAAGAAGCTTAATGAGCTAATTGATTATTTGGGTGAAAACTGGTCTGAAAGGATAAAAAAGGAATTTATTAAAAAATTAGACCACAATCTTGAGATCATAAGAATCTATCCTGAAATATTTTCCAAAATCCGATGCAAAACCTGGATTACATCGCGCCGTAAGCACAAAACAAACTATTATATTTTATCGGTATAATTCCTCTGAAATTAAGATTGTCACATTGTTCGATACCCGGCAACACCCCAATAGGTTATATAAAGATTTGCAGAGGTAGGCTTAATCCTTTCTAATTCAGGTTCTATTCCTATAGAAATCAAATGAGATTTAAGACTTCCTTAATGTAGCTTATCCTATTATTTCAGTAGATTTATAGGGAAATGGTGTTAACAAGGTTTATTATTTTGAATTTTTACAATACAACAACCTTATAGTCATCAAAAAAACCTGACTAACTCAATAATCTTTCAAAGATTTTAATATGAACGTGATACACGTAAGCGCCGAATGTTACCCAATCGCAAAAGTTGGAGGTCTGGGTGATGTTGTGGGTTCTTTGCCAAAATACCAGCAGGAGGCCGGAGCCAACGCCAGGGTGGTAATGCCTTTTTATGATAATAAATTCACCGCTGCTCACAAATTCAAAAGTGTTTACGAGTCGGAATTGGTTCTGGGTGAAGACATTTATCCTTATAAGATCCTAAAATTAAAAGAAGATGTTTTAGATATTGAAGTCCTGTTTGTGGATATTCCGGAATTTTTATTTAAGGATTATATTTATTCAGATGATGATACCGCGCGCTTTACGGCTTTTCAGATCGCGGTAATGGATTGGTTACTCACCTTGAAAGAAAAACCTTCCATAATTCATTGCCACGACCATCACACAGGATTAATTCCGTTTATGGCGCAGGAATGTGTAAAACATAAACCGCTTAATGGAATTCCGGTAATCCTGACTATTCACAACGCCCAATACCAGGGCTGGTTTTCGCATGATAAAGTACATTATCTCCCGGCTTTTGATATTAAGCATATTGGTTTGCTTGACTGGGATGGTATGATAAATCCTTTAGCAGCGGGAATAAAATGCGCCTGGCGGGTAACTACGGTTTCCCCGAGTTATATAGAGGAATTGCAACAAGCTGCAAATGGTTTGGAAAGTTTGCTGAGCCATGAAAAGGAAAAATGTGTTGGAATCCTAAACGGAATTGACGCCGAAGTATGGAATCCAGAAACCGATGAATTCATCATAAAAAATTATTCGGCTAAAAATATTCAAACCGGAAAAACAGCCAACAAAAAATGGCTGTGCAAGGAATTTGGCTTTTCAGCTTCGAAACCATTATTCGCTTTTATTGGGAGACTGGTTTATGAAAAAGGAGCCGATCTTTTACCGGAAGTCATAGATAAAGTCCTTTCAAAAAAGGATTGCAGCATCCTTATTTTAGGATCGGGTAATCCAGAAGTGGAAAGCGAATTAGAAAGCCTGAGGAATAAACATAAAGGCGTTTACAATGCTTTTATTGGTTACGATGAAAAACTTTCTCACCTCATCTATGCCGGCGCCGATTTTCTTTTAATGCCGTCCCGGGTAGAACCCTGCGGGCTCAATCAATTATATTCCCTTCGTTATGGTACAATCCCCGTGGTGCGAAGCATTGGAGGCTTAAAAGACACCGTTGTGGATGTTAAAGATGGCGGCTTCGGATTTTCTCACACGGAAGCTTCAGAAGGAGATATTCTTCAAACTTTAAACAGGGCCATTGAATTTTATAAGGACCAACCTGAATTTAAAAAAACCAGAAAGCATATTATGGGCATTGATCATTCCTGGGATGTTTCGGCTCAACAGTATATCGATTTGTATAACTCTATAAAAAGCGGCTAAATATGTTAAATGACAAAGTATTATCAGTTATTCTTGGGGGCGGTCAGGGCACAAGGCTCCACCCATTAACAGAAAGCAGATCTAAACCAGCAGTCCCTATTGCGGGGAAATATCGCCTTGTAGATATTCCAATCTCCAACTGCATTAATGCAAACCTAAAAAGGATGTATGTGTTAACGCAGTTTAATTCTGCGTCGTTAAACAAGCACATTAAAAATACTTATCATTTCAGCTTTTTTAGTTCGGCTTTTGTAGATGTTTTGGCGGCAGAGCAAACCCCAAATAACAAAACCTGGTACCAGGGTACCGCCGATGCGGTTAGGCAGGGAATGCATCATTTTAAGAAACATAAATTTGATTATTTCCTTATTCTTTCAGGAGATCAGTTATACCATATGGATTACAATAAAATGGTCCAGCAACATATTGATACAAGTGCCGATATTACCATAGGTACCGTTCCCGTTAATGCAAAAGATGCCCCGAGCTTCGGAATAATGAAAACCGATAACGATAATAATATTACTTCGTTTATAGAAAAACCAAAATCTGAACTTTTACCAGACTGGACTTCACCAACCGGCCCTGAAATGGAAGCCGAAGGTCGATCATATTTAGGTTCTATGGGGATTTATGTTTTTAACCGGAAATTGTTGGAAAAACTAATGGACGATCCCAACACTATAGATTTTGGTAAAGAAATAATTCCGCAGGCCATAGGGAACAAAAAAGTGTGCAGCTACCAGTTCGAAGGTTACTGGACAGATATCGGAAATATTGAATCCTTTTTTGAAGCAAACATCGGGTTAACGGAAGACATTCCGAAGTTTAACCTTTACGATATGGAAAACAGGGTTTTCACCCGGGCAAGGATTCTCCCAACTTCAAAAATTTCAGGGACGACATTGAAAAAAGCTGTTATTGCTGAAGGTTGTATAATCCACGCCAATGAAATTGAGTCTTCGGTAATAGGCATCCGGTCCAGGATTGGCAGAGGTTCGGTTATAAAAAATTGTTACATGATGGGAAGCGATTTTTATGAATCTTTAGAAGAAATGGAAGGAAATAAAATTGAAATTCTCACTGGTATAGGAGAAAATTGCACGATTAAAAATGCTATCATCGATAAAAATTGCAGAATTGGAGATAACACGACTATCAATGGCGGCCCCCATTTAGAAGATGCAGAAACAGATGCTTACGTAATTAAAGAAGGAATTGTAGTGCTTAAGAAAGAAGCGATTCTTCCACCCGGAACAACCATAGGATAATATGACAAAAGTTATAACGCATAGTTTATTTTCTGAATTTGATATTAACTTATTTAAGTCGGGGAAACATTTTCGCTTATACGAGAAATTTGGTTCCCACCCACTCACGCTCAATAAGGTTAAAGGAACTTATTTTGCGGTTTGGGCCCCCGGCGCCAAACAGGTTTCGGTGATTGGCGATTTTAATTTCTGGAAAGACGGTGAATATCAACTGAATGTGCGTTGGGACGGCAGCGGAATTTGGGAAGGTTTTATTCCGAATGTTGAAAAAGGGAATTTATATAAGTATAAAATCCACAGCAATCATAATGAGATTATTACCGAAAAAGCCGATCCTTATGCCAGGCGCTGCGAACACCCCCCAAATACGGCTTCTGTTGTTTGGGAAGACGATTATCAATGGAAGGATAAATCCTGGCTGAAAAAGCGGAAAAAACATAATTCTTTAAACGCTCCTTTTTCCGTTTATGAAGTGCATTTATCTTCCTGGAAGAGAAAAATTGAAGAAAACCGGTCCCTTTCTTACCGGGAACTCGCCACAGAATTGGTTTCCTATGTAAAAGAAATGGGCTTTACTCACGTAGAGTTAATGCCCATTATGGAATATCCATATGACCCAAGTTGGGGATACCAAATCACCGGATATTTCGCACCCACCTCGCGATTTGGCTATCCTGATGAATTCAAATTTCTGGTAGATAAACTCCACGAAAATGATATTGGGGTGATCCTGGATTGGGTACCTTCACACTTTCCGGAAGACAGTCATGGACTTGGATATTTTGACGGTACACACCTTTACGAACATCCAGACCCCAAAAGAGGCTATCATCCCGATTGGAAAAGTTTGATTTTTAATTATAACCGAAACGAGGTAAGGGCGTTTTTGATCAGCAATGCTTTATATTGGTTAGAACAATTTCACATTGATGGAATTCGGGTAGATGCCGTGGCTTCCATTCTTTACCTTGATTATTCCCGGGAAGAGGGCGAATGGGAACCTAACGAATTTGGCGGAAATAAAAACCTGGAGGCTATTTCATTTCTGGAAGAACTCAACAAAGAAGTTTATGCTTCATTTCCCGACGTACAAACTATTGCTGAAGAATCTACCGCTTACAGCGGCGTTTCAAAACCGGTGTTTTTAGGTGGACTCGGTTTTGGAATGAAATGGATGATGGGCTGGATGCACGATACGCTTCAGTATTTTGCAAAAGAACCTGTATATCGAAAACATCACCAAAACGACATCACCTTTTCCCTCACCTACGCTTTTACCGAAAATTTTATGCTTCCGCTATCTCACGATGAAGTGGTTTACGGCAAACATTCTATTTTAGGAAGAATGCCGGGAGACGAATGGCAGCGTTTTGCTAATTTACGCTTGCTTTATGCCTATATGTTTACTCATCCGGGAACAAAATTATTGTTTCAGGGTTGTGAATTTGGGCAAAGTGAAGAATGGGATTTTCAGGAAAGTTTGGACTGGCATTTATTGGAATATGAATCCCATAAAGGAATTCAGGAAGTGATAAAAGCTTTAAATGAATTCTATAAATCGGAGCCCGCTTTGTATGAAAAACAATTTATGCCCGAAGGTTTCGAGTGGATTGATTACAGCGACGCCGAGAATTCGGTGATAACATTTATCAGAAAAGGAAGTCAGCCAAAAGACAATTTGATTATTGTGTGTAATCTAACCCCAATTCCGAGGGAAAATTACCGAATCGGACTGCCAGAATCGGGAGAAATCAAAGAGGTTTTCAACAGCGACAACAAGAAATTCTTCGGAACAGGTGATTATCAGAACAATTCTAAAACTACCACCGCAAAGACCTGGCATTCCAGAAAAAATTCAGCAGTAATAGATATTCCGCCTTTGGCGATGCTTGCTTTTAAATATTCAAATTAGTAAAATACTCCATAGAATGATAGCAGGTTTCAAATTGGCTTGAAAGCCTAATATCGTTATAGTTAATAAACGCTTATAAATATTTTGTGAACCGCAACTTATATATCAGAACTATTCAGTTCTTTTACCGCCCAGTAATATTTTAAATTATGATCACTAATACCGAGTTAGAACAAAAAGGAAATGCATTTCCTTCCAGGATAATTTCCTTCAGCAAAGATGTTGATCGGCTTGATTTTGCTACAGAAAATGATGTGGCATTGCAAATCACGATACTCAGGGATGGCTTGCTGCGTTTTAGATATTCTACTACCGGTAGGTTTGCCAATGATTTTTCATATGCGATCACTAAACACGCGAGCATTGGTTACAACCAATTGGATATAGAAGAAAAGGAAGATTGTTACAGCATTACCACTACCAAAATTATCTGTGAAGTTTCCAAAAAGGGTTTAAAAATAAAGATATATGATCGCGCAGACGGAACATTGATCAACGAGGATGAGCTGGGTTTCCATTGGGAAGAAAGCTACGAGTTTGGTGGTGATATCGTAAAAATGAGCAAAGTTTCGCACGATGGGGAAAGTTATTTTGGACTTGGTGATAAACCGGGGCATTTAAACCTTAAGGGGAAACGCTTTGAAAATTGGGTAACCGATTCTTATGCCTACGGAAAAGACACCGATCCTATTTATAAAACTATTCCTTTTTATACCGGGCTTCACAATAAGAAAGCCTACGGAATTTTCTTCGACAACACCTTCAGGTCTTATTTCGATTTTGCACAGGAACGACGTTTTGTAACCAGCTTCTGGGCGCAGGGGGGCGAGATGAATTATTACTTCATCTATGGCCCTAAAATGACCGATGTAGTGGAATACTACACCGATCTTACCGGAAAACCAGATTTACCGCCCCTTTGGGCTTTGGGCTTCCACCAATGCAAATGGAGCTATTACCCGGAAAGCAAGGTAAAAGAGGTCACTGCTAAATTCAGAGAGCTGAAAATTCCTTGCGATGCTATTTACCTGGATATTGATTATATGGAAGGTTTCAGGTGTTTTACCTGGAACAAAGATTATTTTCCCGATCCAAAACGAATGGTTAAGGAACTTGAAGAAGATGGTTTTAAAACGGTGGCTATCATTGACCCGGGAATTAAAATTGATAAAAATTACTGGGTTTATAAAGAAGGCCTTGAAAAAGATTATTTCTGTAAACGCGCAGATGGCCCTTATATAAAAGGAAAAGTTTGGCCCGGCGAATGTTATTTTCCCGATTTCACAAACCCTGAAGTAAGGGAATGGTGGTCTGGATTATTCAAAGAATTAATTGAAGATATTGGGGTAAAAGGTATCTGGAACGATATGAACGAGCCCGCGGTAATGGAGGTCCCGAATAAGACTTTTCCTCACGATGTAAGACACGATTACGACGGAAATCCCTGCAGCCACAGAAAAGCCCACAATATTTACGGGATGCAAATGGCAAGGGCAACCTACCAGGGCGTAAAGAAATTCTCTCATCCAAAAAGGCCTTTTGTAATTACAAGAGCGGCGTATTCGGGCACTCAACGCTACACCTCAACCTGGACAGGAGATAATGTTGCAAATTGGGAACATCTTTGGATTGCCAATGTGCAGGTGCAGCGCCTGGCTATGTCGGGCTTCTCATTTGCCGGAAGTGATATAGGCGGTTTTGCTGAACAACCCCACGGCGAACTTTATGCCAGGTGGATTCAGTTAGCGACTTTTCATCCTTTCTTTAGGGTGCATTCTTCCGGGGACCATGGCGATCAGGAACCCTGGACTTTTGATGAAGATATTACCGATATCGTGCGTAAATTTATTGAATTGCGCTACCAGCTACTACCATATTTGTATACCGCATTCTGGGATTACACCGAAAGAGGTGTGCCTTTAATAAAATCCCTGGTAATGTATGATCAGGAAGACGTTAACACGCATTATAGAATAGATGAATTTATTTTTGGCAATAGTATTCTTGCCTGTCCGGTTTTAGAGCCTAATGCCCGAGGAAGGCGCATGTATGTGCCACGTGGGAAGTGGTATAACTACTGGACTGATGAATTAGTGGCAGGCGGTAAAGAAATGTGGGTAGATGCCGATATAGACAGTATGCCTGTTTTCATTAAAGAAGGTGCTATTATCCCGAAATATCCGGTGCAACAGCACGTAGGTGAGAAAAAGATAGAAGAAATTACCCTAGAGGTTTATTACAAAAAAGGTAAAGAAGATTCACAATTCTTTGAAGATGCTCACGACGGGTACGATTACACCAAGGGACGTTTTTGTTTAAGGAGTTTTAAACTTACCGGCAGGAAAAATCAGTTGATTATTCAGCAACATAAAGAAGGATCTTTTGACGGCGATTGTAAAAATTTAAAATTGCAAATTCACGGATTACCGTTTGAAATAAAAACCATTCAGCTGGATAATGAAACCAAATCTTTGGAGCATTTGCAAATCAACGGATGCCTCACTATGATAATAGATGAAAACTTTACGGAATTAGATTTATCCGGGGAAAACGGGGAATAGTTATGAATTCCTAGCCTCACGTTCCATAGGCAGTAAACACTCGTAGATCAATTTATTTACGGGTGTTGAAATATTTAATTTTTCGGCTTCTTTGACTATAAATCCGTTGAAATTTTCCAGTTCTGAAGGTCGGCCAGCCATAATATCGCGTTGGGTGGAAGCCGTTGTGCCCGATGGCTGATTTTTAATAATCTCAAAAGCTTTTTCCAAATGTTCTTCTGCTAACGGAATTCCCTTAGCATTGGCTACCAACTTAATTTCCTGCGCGGTTTTTTGTAATAAATCATACAAATATTCGCTCTCCCGTATTTTATCTATGGAAACCCTTGTTAATCCGCCAAGGCCACTTATGGTTGCGATGAATAAAAACTTCTTCCAGATTTCCAGGTGAATATTTTCGGGAATAAAATTGGCGATTTCAGCTTTATCAAACACCGATTTTAATTGTTGAATTCTTTCTGAATTTGAATTATCAATTTCCCCAAAAGTAATACGCGGTTCAAATGAAACGTGTTTTATTTTTCCCGGGTTTTCTACAAAACTCACGATGTGGCAAAGCCCCGCAATTACATTTTTCTTTGGAAGGATTTCCAATAATTTTTCAACATTATTGGCGCCGTTTTGAAGGGGCAACACTATAGTTTCAGCTGAAATAATAGATTCTAATTTACTGGTTACTTCCTGAATTTGCCAGGATTTTACTCCCAAAATTACGAGATCGGGAGTAGAAACTTCAGCTAAATTATCGGTCGCGAGTTTGGGTTTCACCTTGAAGTCTCCGTTGATGCTTTCAACTTCGAGTCCGTTTTCATTAATCGCTTCAAGATGTTTTCCACGGGCAATCATGGTCACGTCAAAACCCGCCTGGGCAAGTTTTCCGCCAAAATAACCGCCAACACCACCAATTCCAAAGATTAAAATGTTCATATTATTCGTGCATTTAAAGATAAAAGTAGAATTACCAGACGAACCTACCTAAGGTTTCGCAGTTTCCAGGTGGGAAAATTTTGTTCTTTACTAATTTTTCCAAACTTTAAACGTTTTAAAGAAATTGAACGCTTAACTTTTTTATTTTTACAAAAAATACCCAGGTCGCCCTATGAGCACATCTTTTGAAAAGTACCAGAAACGCAGGTTGATTTCTTCTTATTTTTCAGTTGTTATAAGTATCGCTTTGGTACTGTTTTTATTAGGAATGCTGGGATTACTGGTGCTCAACACCAAAAAAGTAGCCGATCATTTTAAGGAACAGATCGCCCTAACCGTTTATTTCAAAGATTCAGCTAAAGAAGTAGAAATGGAGGAGCTCAAGAAAAGCCTCGCCATGGCAGATTATACAAAGTCCACTACTTATGTTTCCAAGGAAGATGCCGCAGAGGCCCACAGTAAGGAAATTGGGGAAGACTTTATGGAGTTTTTGGGCTATAACCCCTTGCAGAATTCTATAGATGTATATATGAACGCCGATTATGTTTCGGCAGAACAGGTAGATGAGATCGCTGCAGAACTTACCGGAAAAAACTTTGTAGATGAAGTAACATATGACAAACCGCTTATTTCCCTTCTAAATGACAACGTAAAGAAAATTAGTTTCTGGGTGCTTGTCGCCAGTGGGGTGTTCACTTTTATAGCCGTATTGCTTATAAACAGCTCCATTAGACTCTCGGTCTATTCAAAGAGGTTTATTATAAAAACCATGCAAATGGTTGGAGCCACAAAAGGTTTTATTAGACGCCCTTTTATCTGGCAAAGCGTAAAGTTAGGGATTATCGGCGCTATTTTGGCCTTAATAGGTATGGCCGCATTCCTTTATTATCTGGATAACAGTTTCCCGGAACTCAACCTGGCGGGAGATATTAAAATCCTGGCCGCATTGTTTATCGGAGTATTCCTAACCGGCATTCTCATAACCTGGCTTAGTACTTTCTTTGCCACTTCCCGTTTTCTGAATTTAAAGACAGACGAGCTTTATTATTAAGAAAAAAGCTTCCTGAAGCTTGAATTCCCATGCATACAATTTTTAGATCAAATTCAATGATACTTTTGTTACACACTTACAAAGAGCAGAAACCCCTTCAATAAATTGATTTTCAGCATTTTAAATCAGTTTCGGTTATTTTTTGTCTTTTTTAGTTGTTTTGATATCCTTCCAAAAAATCTTATTTTTCCTCAAATCAGTACTCAAATCTGCGAAAATCTGACTGCCGTCATAAATTCTGTAGGATTTCTGCTGCAACTTTGTACCAAACTTAAAAACCTAATGTCATGAGAAGTTCAATATCAATCGCACTATTACTTTTTCTTTTTGTAGTAGGCACAGCCCAAAGTCAGAATTTTAAAATGCAATCCTCTTCCGATATAAAAGTTGAAGGAACATCAAATATTCACGACTGGGAATTAGACGCCGAACAAAAATCCGGTAGTGCTGTTTTAGAATCTGAAGACGGTAAAATCACCGGCCTTAAAAGTTTACAGGTAACTATCCCTGCGGAAAGTTTGAAAAGCGGAAAAGGTGGTATGGACAAGAATACTTACAAAGCTTTAAATACCAAAAAGCACAAAAACATAGAGTTTAATCTGGAACAGGTTAAAGATTTCCAGGACGCCGGAAACAACAATTATAAAGTAAAAGGTGTTGGAACATTGAAGATCGCGGGAGCTACTAAGCAAATCCCACTTGATTTCACAATGAACGTTAACGGGAATAAAATCAAGATTTCTGGAGAAAAAACTCTAAATATGACCGATTTCAAAGTAGACCCTCCTACTGCTATGTTCGGAACCATTACCACCGGGGAGGAAGTAACTGTTAAATTCACTACAAATTTTACTAAATAATCAATCCAATTAAACAATTTAAACAATTAAAAAAATGAAAAACTTAATCAAATATTCAGGAATCGCGCTCTTAATGGCTGTAGGCTTTCAGGCTCAGGCACAGGAAGTAGAAGTAGAAGTAGAAGTAGAGGAACAAAACAAAACTATTTGGGACAGGGACATACCTAACTTCAGAGAAGTAGACCAACGTGGAATCAATGATTTTGAAGCACCAAAAGACACCGATACCGAATTTAACGGGGTACAGGTAAGAGTGGGTGGAGCTTCCACAATACAATTACAGGGACTAAGCCAGGAAAATTCTTCAGGGGAGGACGATCTTGCTGAACTTGGAACTAATTTCAACCTTGCTACCGCCAACCTTGACCTTGATGTTCTTTTAGCTCCAGGTATGAGAATGCACTTAAGGACGTATCTTTCTTCTTTACACCACAATGAAGCCTATGTAAAAGGTGGTTACATCCAGATCGATGGTCTTGAGTGGATCAGCGAAGACCTGGCCGGTGCCATGGACAACTGGAGAATTAAAATTGGTCACATGGAGAACAACTATGGTGACGCTCACTTCAGAAGATCTGACAACGCAATGGCCCTTTACAATCCATTCGTAGGAAACTACCTTATGGATAGCTTTACTACAGAAGTTGGTGCTGAAGTATACTACTTCAACGGACCCTGGTTAGCAATGGCAGGTTTTACTAACAGTACAATTAACCAAAGTTCCAAAAAAAGCGATAGAGATCCTTCTTACCTTGCCAAATTTGGTTATGACAAGCAAATAAGTGAAGATTTCAGATTTAGATTAACTGGATCTGTATTTCACTCTGGATTCAGACCTGTGGGTTCAAGAGGAGCTACACAATACCTTTACAGTGGTGACCGTGCAGGAACAAGATACTACAATGTAATAGAAGGTGATTTCAGAGCTGGTAGAATTAACCCTGCCCAAGGAGAAGAACTTACTTCTTTCATGATCAACCCATTCGTAAAATTCGGTGGACTTGAGTTCTTTGGAATCTATGAAAATGCATCAACTGAAAATGATGATTGGAATCAAATTGCAGGTGAGCTTCTATACAGATTTGGTGCAACTGAAGACTTTTACCTAGGTGCACGTTACAATACTGCAAGCAATGATGATGTTTCTGTCAACCGTTTCAACGTAGGTGGTGGATGGTTCTTGACCAAAAACGTTCTTGCAAAAATTGAATATGTGAACCAGCAGTATAACGACTATCCTGCCGGAACCGTCTATGATGACGCACAATTCAACGGATTCAACATTGAAGCAGTAATCAGTTTCTAAGTTGAGAGTGTGACCCCGGGCTTAAACCTTTAAATGGTTTTCCCGGGGTTTTTTATATCATTTTGGCAAGGAATTCGCAGTATTTAAATAGAATTAATTTTTTTTAAATCGCTCAAAAAGAAAACAAATGAAAACCTACCTACTTTTTTTAAGTCTACTAACATTAAGTGTGGCAGGTTTCGCACAAGCTAATGTGGAAACCCGTGAAATAGAAATCCTGCCAGAAAGCAGTTTAAGTATTTCCGGGAATACCAATATTAGTCAGTTTGAATGTGATTTCAACACCCTATGTTTTGATAAACAGAACATCACGGTTCATTACTCTTCTAAAGGAGATATTCTTGACTTCAGAAACAGTATTCTTCCTTTAGAAAACACTAATTTTGACTGTGGAAACAGAAGAATAAATAAAGATTTCAGGGAACTGCTAAAGACCGAGAAGCACCCGGAAATAATTCTGAAAATCCAGAAAATTGAAATGAACGGCCAGCAGAATGGCCATGTCACCTTAAATTTTGAGATTGCCGGGAAGAATAAGAATTATCGTTTCCCGGTAAAAGTCACCGGGGATGATCAACTCTGTTTTGAAGGAAATCTGGCCTTAAACATCAAAGATTTCGACCTGGAAGCTCCAAGCAAAATGTTTGGACTTATTGTGATCGAGGAAGAAATAAGCATTAATTTCAAACTCAATATAAAAGCATAACAATATGACTAACCTCAAAATTGTCTCTGCGGCTGAAGCTGTCTCGACAGTAAAATCGGGCGATCGCGTATTTTTTCAGGGAGCTGCAATGACTCCAAATACTTTAATAGATGCTTTAAGCGAAAGATATAAGGAATTAAGTGATGTAGAGATCCTGCAAATTCATACTGAAGGAGCCGCTAAGTACACCCAAAAACCATATAGCGATTCCTTTATCACCAACAGCTGTTTTGTAGCCGGAAACGTGAGAGAGGCTGTAAACTCTTCTATTGGAGCTTATATTCCCATATTTCTTAGTGAAATGCACCTGCTTTTCAGAAAAAATATTTTGCCACTGGATGTGGCTTTCATACAGGTCTCCCCACCAGATAAACACGGATATTGTTCTTTGGGAGTTTCAGTAGACATAACTCTTCCGGCCATTCAAACAGCAAAGAAAGTAATTGCACAAATCAATCCGCAGGTACCGAGAAGTCACGGCGATGGAAACATTCACATTAGCAATATCGATGCTGCCTGCGAGGTAGATCATCCAATATTTGCATTGAATATTCCAGCACCCACCGAAATTGAAACCCAAATTGGGCAGCACGTTGCAGGACTTATTGAAGATGGGGCCACCCTGCAAATGGGAATCGGTGGAATTCCCAATGTAGTCCTAAACAATCTTAAAAATCACCAGCGCCTGGGAATACATACCGAAATGCTTTCAGAAGGGGTCCTGCCACTGGTAGAATCGGGGGTAATTACCGGCGAAATGAAAGAGATCAAAACCGGGAAAATAGTAACCTGCTTTGCACTGGGATCTCAAAAGCTTTACGATTTCATTGACGATAATCCTATAGTTCATTTTAAAGAAGCTGGTTATACCAATGATACTGCGATAATTCGCCAGAACCCTAAGGTTACAGCCATAAACAGTGCCCTGGAAATAGATCTTACCGGACAGGTTTGCGCCGATACCATCGGAAAATATCAATACTCGGGAGTTGGCGGGCAAATGGACTTTATTCGTGGAGCCTCTCTTTCAGAAGGAGGAAAACCCATTATCGCAATGCCTTCAGTGACCGCAAAAGGAATTTCCAAGATCGTTCCTTACCTAAAGGAAGGAGCCGGCGTAACCACTACCCGGGCTCACGTGCATTACATCGCCACCGAATATGGCGTAGTAAATCTCTACGGAAAAAACCTAAAACAACGGGCAAAAGCCTTAATTTCTATAGCTCATCCTGATCACAGGGAAGCCCTGGAAAAGGAAAATTTTTTGAGATTCAAAAATTAGAAAATCTGTAATTTTAGTCTTAAAAGCCTGGAAACCTGAAATTCCCAGGCTTTTTGATTTTTTACTTATGACTTGAGTCATAAGTATCCGGCAGCAAGCAGGGTAAATTTACCCCTAATCTAAAAAATCACTAAAATGAAACTCTACAAAAACCTGCTTGCAGATTTTGAAGAAATGCCTATGGGCTATTCCACAATTGGAATAATCGCTTCCAGTTGCCTGGGTTCAGTGGCTGCCATGCTTATTTTAATGCAGGGACACGGGTTTTTAGATATGCTACAGCTCTTTGCAGTAGTAAGCGTTTGTATGGGCTTTAACGCCGTTATTCTTGCACAGTTTAAACCAAAAATTATCTTTAATACATTATTGATTAGCTTAGCGGTCTCCATAACCTTTATCCTAATAAATATTATCTAAGCAATGAGGAACGACATTCAAAATCGGGAAGATGTTTTCACACTTATTTCCCGGTTTTATTCCAAAGTACGGGAGAATCCTGAAATCGGATATTTTTTTAATGAGACCATTACAGATTGGGAAGAGCACCTGGAGAAGCTTACAGATTTTTGGGAAAGCAATCTTTTCTTTAAAGGCATTTACCGCGGAAACCCACAGAAGGCACACGTAAAGGTAGACCGGAAAAACGACAACAAAATATCCTCTGAACATTTTGGAGTTTGGCTTAACCTGTGGTTTGAAACCATAGATGAACTTTTTGAAGGCGAACTGGCCAATCGTGCTAAAAATAATGCCCGTAAAATGTCTACCCACTTATACCTGAAGATATTTCAGTCCAGGAATTAAATTATTTACTTATTGTAAATAAAAAACCTGCTCTTTGTAGAACAGGTTTTTTGGGGCTAATTTCGTTTTATTCTAAAATGAATGAAACTTTTTTATCCGTGAAGGATCAATATTGGCGGTCTTGAGGCTTGCGCCCCATTTTGTATGGGAGGATGCAATAACAATTCATCTGAAATCTTCAGGTTGCGCGCCATAAGCACGACAAGATTTGCAGAAGATTTAGCATCCTTCCAGAATTGTCCGCCAAGTTGGGTATTTGGATCGATGGCATTAAAGTTTACAGCTCTGGGGCTCAATCTGGTGTTTAGTTCCTGGCGTATTACACCTAACTGATTTCCGTTTTGATTATTTCCGTTTATTTCCCACACATTGAAAACCGAGACGGCCAACAAGGGCAACTTTTTAAAAACCTCCAGCATATCGCCGTGCAACATTACTGAATAATCGATAGGGAAGAACAGGTTTTCCCAGGCTTTGAATTCCTGGTTTTCGGTAACGGTAAGGACGGGACATTTTACCTTTCTCAACACATTATAAGTGTTTGTCCCAATACCTTTGATTTGATCGGAGCTTCTGCCCGACGCGCCCATAACTATAAGATCAATATCCTTTTCGGCCACAACTTTTCGCGTGGCATCAATCAAATTGTCGTTTTTCAGGATTGCATGAAATTTATGGCCGTCAGCTGTAGCTTCTTTACGAAGTCTTTCGATGCAAGCGTTAAGGCCCTCTTTATTTGAATCTCCAGCGTGTAAAATGTAAAAATTCGAAGCAACACCGGGTAAATTCAGGGCATATTTGGCTGCATTATAAGCATGTGCAGAATAATCGGTTAAGATTAAAATATTAATGGCCATGGATTTCCTTTTCTAATTTGTGGTAAAATTATAGAGAAAGTCCGCAGCCAAATATGACGGCAGTCAGCTATACTAAAAAAAGCCGGTTAACCTATTTTTTCGAGTTTGTCGGCATCAATGATTTTAACATTTCTACCTTCAATTTCGATAAGGCCTTCTTTTTTAAAGTCGGAAAGAGTTCTGATAAGTGTTTCAGAGGCGATGCCCGCAACGCCAGCAAGATCGGCACGGGAAATCCTGATGCTATGCAAAGGGTTCTTTTTTATCTCCCGGGCGAACATCAGAATAGTTTTCGCAGTTTTTCTACGTACCGAAGCGTAAGCAATATCGATAAGTTGTTCTTTTATTCCGAAGAGATTTTCATTCATCACTTCGAGAAGTTCCATACTTACCCGGCTGTTGTCGTGAAGAATATCTTTCAACTGGTCTCTTGAAAGTGTATAAAGAGTAGTGTCTTCCATAGCCGTGGCAAATTCGCGGTATGCGGAACTGGAATTAAAACTAAGACTTCCGAAGAAATCTCCATCTTTGTACAGTTGTGTGATAATTTCCTTTCCACGGGAATCAAATTTATGAGCTTTTACTACCCCACGGTCTACCAAATAAAAGTTAACCGAGGTTTTTCCTTCTTCATAAACACTCTCTCCAGCCTTAAAATTTAGTTGTTCTCCGGTTTTCATTAACTCCCTAAAAGCTGTAAGATTAGGGATGTGCTGCTGCTCTTTTGGCACCTGAGCAGTTTTATCGCTTTTAAGGATTTCCACCTTTGCCAGGCGGCTTTCAATAGCGCTTAAGAGATCAGTCTCCTCGAAAGGTTTGGTTAGATAGTCATCGGCACCAAGATCCATCCCTCGCCTCACGTCTTTATGTTCTGTTTTTGCTGAAAGAAATATAAATGGAATACCGCTTGTTTCAGGAGTTTTGGAAAGTTCTGTTAATACATCATAGCCATCCATTTCGGGCATCATAATATCGCAGACAATTATATCGGGTAATTCGCTTTTAGCCTTGGTTACTCCCTGCTTTCCATCTGAAGCGGTCACCACCTCAAAATCTGATAATTCAAGGATTTCGGCGGTATTTTCTCTTACCGTAACATCGTCTTCAATAAGCAATATTTTCTTCATCAAAATAAATTTCAAGCACCATATAAAATGGCTCTAAATTTAACAAAACTCTTTAACGTTCGTAATTGGGCAATTGCACTGTAAAGGTTGAGCCTTTGTTTTCTTCACTTTTAAAATGAATTTTTCCACCCATATTTTCTACGTGAACCTTCACAATATTAAGCCCTATCCCTGTTCCCTGATTTAGCAAGGCATTTTCAGCCCTGAAATAGCGTTCAAAGATATGCTTTTGATCTTTCTCCGGGATTCCCATACCTTCATCAGAAACCTCAAAAATAACCATATTATCGTTATCCTCAATTCTAAAATGGATTGTAGAATTTTCAGGAGAGTATTTTATTGCGTTTCCTATTAAGTTGGACAATACAAGATCCAGTATTTTTTCATCCTGATACAGGGTTACTTCATCCAGATCCCTGGGATATTCGATCTCCTGCCCGTATTTAAGAGTCACATTGGCATTATAAACCACATCATTAATAACTTTATTCAGACTAAAGCTACTGTATTTGTAATTCACATTCCCCGATTCCAGTCGTTCCAGGGAAAGGAAATCATTCAGGATATTATTCAGGTAATGCACTTTATCTTTTATAGTGCGAAGATGCTTTTCCCGTTTTTCCTGTTGTTCTCCCGTAACATATTTCTCGGCAAGGGTGGCAGAAGTAAGTATCCCACTGAGCGGAGTTTTAAATTCGTGGGAAACCAGGGATAGAAATTTTGTTTTAAGTTCGTTAAGTTCCTTTTCCTGTTTAAGGGCGAGTTTTATTCTCTTCTCCGCCTCTTTCCTTTTGCTGATCTCCTTTTCAAGATTTTCTACGGTTTCCCGGAGCTCTTTGGTCCGAACTTTAATTTTGTCTTCAAGTTCTGCATTCAACTCCCTGATACGTTGTTGATTTTCCTTGCGGACGGTGATATCTACAATAAGGGACATTACAAAATCTTCCCCATCAACCCGGAAGGGATTCAGTCCGGCTTCTACCGGAAACTGGCTTCCATCTTTCTTTATTCCGAATAATTCCCGTCCGTGACCCATTTGGCGTTTCTCGCTATGGGCTAAAAAATCCTTAAAATGCTTAGAATGATTTGGTTTATAATTCGGCGGGATAAGGATATTAAGATGCTGGCCTACCAACTCTCCACGTTCATACCCAAACATTTGTAGGGCAGCCAGGTTTACCGTTACTATAATTTGACTACTGTCGACGACGAGAACCCCTTCTGAGGCCGCTTCGAAGAGGGTATTAAAAACACTATGATTTTCCTTAAAAAATTCTCTGTCCACAATTGCTGTTTAAAATTTGCAGAAACTAAATTACAAAGCATTTACTAAAGTAGGGATGAAGAAGGGAATTATTTTGAACATTAAAAACCGAACCGTTTTACCAACCAGGTTTATACATTTTTGTTGGGTTACCAGGGCTCCCTTCGACTACGCCCTCTTTCATCGAGCTGCGCTCAGGATAAACTTCTCGCCCCAAAAAATCCTTGGAAAAACAAAAAACCGAACTCTTTTCAGAATTCGGTTTTACATTCCGTTGGCCTACTAGGGCTCGAACCTAGACTCTTCTGGACCAAAACCAGACGTGTTGCCAGTTACACCATAGGCCAATGCTTAAATGCGGATGCAAATTTAAAACAAACTTTTATTTACACAAACTTTTTACAATAAATTCGAAGAGTATTTTTAATACTGATTTTGGCGGCAGTAAAACCTGATTTTAGTGCTCACATTTACAGGCTTATTAAAAATAAAGGGCATTTAGATACTCCCGTTGAAGGGTTCACAATTTTATTACTAAATTCGCCACTCAGGATTAAACTAAAATACCATAATGAGGGATTTCAGCTTTAAAAAGTGGAACAAAATACTGGGATGGCTGGTATTTTTAATCGCACTTACTACTTACACCTTAACCTTAGAACCAACCGCCAGCTTTTGGGATGCCGGAGAATATATAGCCACCTCAGCTAACCTGGAGGTAGGACACCCTCCCGGGGCGCCATTTTACCAGATGACGGGAGCTTTCTTCTCTATGTTTGCCACCGATGAGACCAAGGTCGCTCTTATGGTGAATTTTATGTCTGGGACCGCCAGTGCCTTCGCAGTGCTGTTTATGTTCTGGTCCATAAGTATACTGGTACTGAAAATCGCCGGACCAGCCGAAAAATTAAGTACAGCGAAAAAGATCGCCGTGCTAGGAAGTGCCGCTGTTGGATCACTGGCCTTCACATTCACCGACAGCTTCTGGTTTAGCGCCGTAGAAGCTGAAGTTTATGCCATGGCCGCCTGTATCATGGCCCTACTCTTCTACCTTGGATTACTTTGGGAGCGCGATATGTTTAAACCTCGTGGAAACCGCTGGCTCATCCTTATCTCTTTAGTGATTGGTCTTTCCTTTGGTGTGCATTTCCTGGGCTTACTTACCATCCCTGCGATCGGATTTTTATATTTCTTCAAGAACTACAAAAAGGTTACAGTTAAAAATTTTATTATCGCCAATATCGTGGTAGTGGCTGTGCTAATGTTTATTTTTAAGTTATTACTCCCCTACACCCTTACATTTTTTGGTGTTTCAGAAATATTTTTCACCAATTCTCTTGGTTTACCTTTTAACACAGGAACCATAGTAGCCTTTATATTAATAGTAGTCGCCTTTTACTACGGAATAAATTATACCCGCAAAAAGAAATATTTTCAGCTAAACACGCTCTTTTTATGCATTCTGTTCATCTTAATAGGTTTCTCCAGCTGGGTTATGCTTCCTATAAGATCAAATGCTCCAACGGTAATCAATGAGAACAGTCCGGATAACGCCCGCGAATTACTGGCCTATTATAACCGGGAGCAATATGGGGAAACCCATCTCTTCTATGGCCCTCAGTTTTCAGAAATATATAGTGGTTTAGACCCCGACAATCCATATAAAGATGGCAAGCCACATTATGAGAAGGATGAGGAAAAAGGCGAATATGTTATTGTAAACGATTATAAAAATGCCCGCCAAAACCTGGACGACAGCCATAAAGCTTTTCTTCCCAGAATGTGGAGCAGTGAACACGCTGCCAATTATATGGAGTTTACCGGCCCCTTGGATTTCACGGTAAAGAGAGAATACCAGGGACAAGAGCAGCTCATGCAGGCTATACAGGAATTCAAAAATGAATACTCCCGGGGTAACCTGGATAACACCGATTACCATAGGTTTTTACAGCAGTTTGGAGAGTATATTAACGTAGAAAAACCTTCGTTTGCTTCCAACATTGCCTATTTGCTGGAATACCAGATAGGATATATGTACTGGAGATATTTTATGTGGAATTTTGTAGGCCGTCAGGATGATATTCAGGGAAAATATGACGATTTGCATGGCAACTGGCTAAGCGGAATCAATTTTATAGACGAAATGCGACTTGGTCCGCAGGAAAATCTACCTTCAGATGTAAAAAACAATAAAGCCCGTAACACTTATTACTTTTTACCATTTATCCTAGGCCTCATCGGGTTGGTATTTCACTTCAAACGTGATAAAAACAATTTCTGGGTATTGCTGGTATTTTTCCTTTTTACTGGAATAGCCCTGAAAATTTACCTCAACGAACGTCCTTTTGAACCCAGAGAACGCGATTACGCTCTGGTAGGGTCATTCTATGTTTTTGCCATCTGGATAGGAATTGGAGTATATGCCTTGTTCGATTGGGCTAAAAAATTCCTTAAGCCAAAGATCGTAGCTCCGGCGGTAATAATAGTTTCTTTGCTTGCCGTACCGGTTATATTAGCCTCTGAAAACTGGGATGATCACGACCGCAGCGGAAGGGATACAACTCTTAGCATGGCTAAAATGTACCTGGATTCAGTAGATGAAAACGGAATAATTTTCACCATTGGAGATAACGATACTTTTGCTTTATGGTATGTTCAGCAAATTGAACGCTACAGAACCGATGTTCGAGTTGTAAACACAAGTCTGTTTGCTACCGATTGGTATATCGACCAGATGAAGCGAAAGGCTTTTGATAGTGATCCTATCCCTTCGCAATTTGAAGCCGAGGATTATACCGGAAAAAATGATGCGGTGTTCTTTAGAGAGATCACTCAGGATACACTACCATTAAAAACTTTTTTGAATTATATACAAAATGATGATTCCCGCACGAAAGCAGAACTGCAAAGCGGGCAGTTTGTAAATACTTTCCCTACTAAAAACGTTCGCATTCCTGTAGACAAAAAAACAGTTCTGGAAAATGGGATTGTTAGAGAAGAATTTGCCGACCAGATTGTAGATCATATCGATCTGCAAATAGACAGTCAGATCCTCTATAAAAACCGATTGATGATGCTGGACATCGTTGCCAATAATAATTGGGAACGTCCTATTTATTTTACCGGCGGAAGCTATGGCGATGACGATTATCTATGGATGAAAGATCATCTTCAGCTTGAAGGGATCGCCTACAAACTCGTACCCATAAAAACGCCAATAGACCCCCAAAACCCTTATGATATGGGCAAGGTGAATACCGAAAAAATGTATGATATTGTTAAAAGCTGGGATTGGGGAAATATGGGCAGTGAAGACATATACCACGACCCGGAAACACGTAAGAATTCTATCACTTACCGAAGCAACCTTGCTCGTCTAGTAGAAAACCTCCTAAATGAAGGAGACACCACCCGGGCCAAAGAAATCCTTGATCTGGCTATGGAACATACTCCGGTAGAATATTACGGGTATTACAGTCTGGTAGAACCTTATATTGATGGCTACTACAAAGTAGGCGAGCCCGAGAGAGCCCGTGAAATATGGGAACAGGTGGCCACAAAATACCAGGAAAACCTGAAATGGTACAGCACCTGGGGAGTAGACAGGCAGTACCGCTACGCTGATGAAATAATTTCTGATATGGAGCGCTACCGAAGCCTGGTTGACATCCTGGTGAGAAATCAGGATGAAGAGATTATACAGGAGAAAGCCGATGAATTTAACGAACACCTTAGAATGTTCAGGCATTTCTATGGGGATGAAGAAGAAATGGAGCCGGAAGACGTTCCCCTGGAAGAGGATGCATTGCAGGAGTTAAGCCCGGAAAACCAGGATGTACAAATAGATACTACTGAATAAATCAAAAAGCTTGTCTGAAGATTTTACCTTACCCCTCTTTTTTGGTGGGATAATTCAGCATTTTCAGGCAGGCTCTTCCCATTTTAATATGAACAGGTTTCTGGTAAAATATCCTTCGATCCTAAGATGGTTTTATCCTAAAAGGCCTTCCCGTATAAAAGCGCCAAAAAGCATTTATCTCACTTTTGATGATGGCCCTATCCCCGGGATCACCCCCTGGGTTCTTGAACAATTAAGAAAATATAATGCTAAAGCCACTTTTTTCTGTATAGGTGAAAACATCGAGAAACATCCTGAGGTCTTCCAACAGGTGGTTTCGGAAGGACACCAAATCGGAAATCACAGTTTTCATCATTTAAATGGCTGGAAAACCTCAACTTCAGAATACATAAAAGATGTGCTTATAACCGAAGAACTTCTCAATAAAGAATACCCTGAAAACCCACAACCGAAACTATTCAGGCCGCCTTTTGGAAAGATAAAGAATTCTCAGGCCAGGAAACTCACAGAACAAGGTTTTAAAATAGTAATGTGGGATGTGATCAGCTGGGATTTTGATAGTGATATCAAAAAGGAAACCTGCCATAAGAATGTGATTAAAAATGCTAAGGAAGGGAGTATTATAGTTTTTCACGACAGCGAAAAAGCTTTAAAAAACCTAAAATACGCTTTACCAAAGGTCCTGAAATATTTTTCTGACAAAGGCTACGAGTTCAAAAGCCTTTAAACGTATTCTTTAAGCAGGCCAATAAGAGTTGGGGCATCCTGTTCTCCACTTTGACGCCACTTCATCTCCCCCTGCTTATAGATCATTAAAGTTGGGAGTGCTTTTACCCGAAGGGCTTCGGCTAACTGGGCATTTTTATCAATATCAATTTTAATAACCTTAGCCTTATCTCCAAGGGCCGCTGCCACATCTCTTAAAACGGGATTCATCGAAACCGATACGGTGTTACCTTCAGTATAAAAATCCAGTAAAACAGGGACTTTAAGATCTACTAATTCACCAAATTTAGACATCAGCTTTAATTTTTAGTTAGTACTGCATCGGCTTAATCAAATATAGCAAATTCTTCTTATTAAGCGGGCTTACTGCCTTTTTTAAGCTCGATAACGCTTATTTCCGGCCAGATACCAACACGGCCGGGAAATGCAAGATATCCAAAGCCCCGGTTTACATTAATATATCTGCCAAATTCTTCGTATATACCCGCCCAGTTTTTATAGCGATACTGCACCGGGCTCCAGCGGAACCAGCCTGGAATCTCAATCCCAAACTGCATCCCGTGGGTATGGCCGCTTAGAGTTAAATGATAGTTCTTTTCGTCATTTTTCACCATCTCCTGCCAATGGGAAGGATCGTGACTTAACAACACTTTAAAGTCTTTAGCCAAAAGTCCATCTGCTGCAGCATCAAGATCACCTGCTTTTTTAAAACCACCTATCCCCCAGTTTTCTACGCCAACCAAGGCTATACGTTGATTGTCTTTTTCAATAAAGCGGTGTTCATTGAGGAGGAGATTCCAACCCATTTCAGCGTGGGTGTTTTTTAGCTTATTCAGGTTTTCTAACTTCTCTTCTGCTGAAGACCAGTTTTTATAATCGCCGTAATCGTGATTCCCCAACACCGAATAAACCCCGTCTTTTGCTTTAATGGAGGAGAACATTTCTTTCCAGGAATCCATTTCGGCAGCTTCATTATTCACAAGGTCTCCGGTGAATAAGATGAGATCACTCTCCTGTTCGTTTAAAAGGTCTACTCCGTATTTTATCTTGTTTTTATTATCGAAACTACCGCTATGAACATCGCTTATCTGGCTGATTTTATATCCATCAAAGGCATCGGGAAGATCTTCAAAATAAAGCGTATACCGCAAAACCCTGAAGTTATATCTTCCCTGGTACATCCCATACAAAACCGAAGCCAGGGGAATAGCGGCGATCCCTAATGCCAACTGTCCGATAAATTTTCGGCGGGAAGGCATATTAAATCCTTCTTCAGAAGAAAAGTTACTTAATGTTCCCGCTCCCAGTCTAAATATATCTTCCCCTAACATGAAGAGACTCATTAATAGTTTTGCAAGCATTACAGCAAGAAGGAATCCGAAGGCATACCCACGCCCGATAGAAAGTACCGTTCCCTCTGTTGGTTGCATCCACTGGTAGATAAAATTCCCTACCACCACTACAGAGATTAGAACATAAATTCCAAGAGCCCAGTTGCTACGAGTGAAATTCCGGAGTACCTGAAAGGCATAAATATCAATAATAAGGTAGAAAACTATAAAAATGAGCCAGCGCATTGAGATTTCAATTTTTTTTGCAAATATACTTTTAACATCCTGCTTTAAAAGCTTCGTTACAGAAGTTTTAACTCCTGTATAAGTCGTAATAATTATTACTTGTTAGTTCCCTTTACAAAAAGCCTGCCTTTGTTTTCATTTTTTACACCCGGCCCAGATGAGGTATGATTTTATCTTTGTAGTTTTGAAATATTCTAAAAAAATAAACTACCATTTATATGTCTGACCAAAAACGTCTTTTTCTCGTTGATGCTTATGCCTTGATTTTTCGCGGTTATTATGCCTTTATTAAAAACCCGAGAATAAATTCCAAAGGCTTTGACACCTCGGCTATCATGGGGTTTATGAATTCCCTTTTTGATGTAATAAGACGTGAAAAACCAGATCATTTGGCAGTTTGTTTTGACAAGGAAGGCAGTGAAGTGCGCACTGAAATGTTTGCTGAATACAAAGCAAATCGTGATGCCACCCCCGAACCCATAAAAGAGGCTATTCCGATAATCCAGGATATTCTTAATGCTATGCATATTCCGGTGATTGTACTTCCGGGATGCGAGGCCGATGATATTATTGGGACTTTAGCCCAGCAGGCCGAAAAAGAAAATTATCGTGTTTATATGGTAACCCCCGATAAGGATTTTGCCCAGTTAGTAACCGAAAACATCTTTATGTACCGTCCTGCCAGAATGGGGAATGGCATTGAAATTTGGGGGATTCCGGAGGTACAGAAGAAATTTGAGGTGGAGACCCCAGATCAGGTTATAGATTTTCTTGGGATGATGGGCGACGCCGTGGACAATATTCCCGGACTTCCGGGGGTGGGAGAGAAAACCGCCAAAAAGTTTATCAAAGAATTTGGGAGTATGGAAAATCTCCTGGCCAATACCGATAAGCTAAAAGGTAAAATGCGGGAAAAAGTGGAAGCTCATAAAGAGCAAGGCCTGATGTCTAAACAACTTGCAGCCATTTTAACCGATTGCGATGTAAAATTTCATGCCGAGGATTATGAACTTTCTATGCCTGATGCCGAAAAAGTTCAGAAAATATTTGATGAGTTGGAATTTAGAAGACTTAAAGATCAGTTTATAAAACTTTTCAGCGGTGAGGAGCAACATACTCAAACCCAGGTCACCAATTCTCCATCAGCAAGAAAGAACGCGCAAACCGCAGGTGAGGGCCAGTTTTCACTTTTCGGATCTGATCCTGCTGAAAAAATAGAGTCAACTTCAGGAAGAAAAACATTAAAAGACACTCCACACGTTTACCAAAGTCTTACTACAGAAATGGCGAGAGGCCTGTTTCTGAAAAACCTAATGAAGCAGAAAAATGTGTGTTTCGATACTGAAACTACCAGTTTAAACGCTCTTGAGGCCGAACTGGTTGGGATAGGTTTTTCATGGGAACCAGGAAAAGGTTTCTATTTGCCATTTCCTGAAAAAAGAGAAGAGGCACAAGCGCTTATTGAAGAATTAAGACCGTTTTTTGAAGATGAAAACATTGAAAAGACCGGACAGAATTTAAAATACGACATTAAAGTACTGGCAAAATATGGGATCAAGATCAAAGGTAAACTCTTTGACACCATGATCGCACATTACCTCATCAATCCCGATATGCGCCACAATATGGATATTCTTGCAGAAACATATTTGAATTACAGTCCGCAAGCCATTTCAGAATTGATTGGTAAAAAAGGTAAGAATCAAAAATCTATGCGGGAAGTGCCGCTGGAACAGCAAACCGAGTATGGAGTTGAAGATGCCGATATCACCCTTCAGCTTAAAAAATACTTTGAGGAGGAATTAAAAGATGCCAATATTCGAAAACTTTTTGATGAGATTGAAATTCCGCTGGTGAGAGTACTCGCCGATATGGAACTGGAAGGAATAAACCTGGACGAAAAATTCCTTAATTCCCTTACCGAAGCCCTGCACAACGATATCGCCGAATTAGAAGCGAAGATCTTCACAGAAGCAGGAGAGGAATTTAAGATAAGTTCCCCAAAGCAACTGGGCGTGATTCTTTTTGAAAAAATGGAGCTGGTAAAAAAGCCCAAAAAGACTAAAACAGGTCAATATTCTACCAGTGAGGATGTATTATCGACCCTGGCAAAAGACAACAAAATCATCCAGTATGTTCTTGATTAC
The DNA here is from genome assembly GCF_900115145.1 of Salegentibacter flavus. Classification (GTDB taxonomy): domain Bacteria; phylum Bacteroidota; class Bacteroidia; order Flavobacteriales; family Flavobacteriaceae; genus Salegentibacter; species Salegentibacter flavus. Next base: position 83,391 of record NZ_FOVL01000011.1, read on the forward strand.
CGGGCATTGGTGAAATTACTAAACACTTATGTTACAGCCCTTCCTAACCAGATCGAAAAGTCAACCGGAAGGGTACATACAGATTATGTGCAAACCATAGCCGCAACTGGGAGGTTGAGTTCCAATAATCCCAACCTACAGAATATCCCGATAAGGACCGAAAGAGGTCGCGAGGTAAGAAAAGCCTTTATCCCCAGAGATGAAAATTACATCCTGCTCGCTGCCGATTATTCTCAGATAGAATTAAGGATAATCGCTGCGCTTAGTGAAGAAGACAATATGATAAAAGCCTTTAAAAACGGGGAAGATATTCACGCCTCTACGGCTGCAAAGGTTTTTAATATACCTCTTGAAGAAGTGACCAGAAAGCAACGCAGCAATGCAAAAACAGTGAACTTTGGTATTGTTTACGGGGTTTCTGCTTTCGGCTTAAGCAATCAGACTAATTTATCCAGAAGCGAGGCCAAGGAACTTATCGACACCTATTATAAAACCTATCCAAAACTCACCAATTACATTGGAGACCAGATTGCTTTTGCCCGCGAGCACGGGTATGTACAAACTATTTTAGGCCGGCGACGATATTTAAAGGATATTAACTCTCAGAATGCCGTAATTAGAGGTGCTGCAGAAAGAAATGCGGTTAACGCTCCTATTCAGGGAAGTGCTGCCGATATCATTAAACTTGCGATGATCAATATCCACAGGAAACTTAGTGAAGGCAATTACAAGACCAGAATGCTCCTTCAGGTTCACGATGAACTGGTATTTGACGCTCATAAGGATGAACTTGATGTAATAGGGAAACTGATCAAAACGGAAATGGAAAATGCCTACCAACTTGAAGTCCCTCTTGACGTAGAAATTGGTACCGGTCAAAACTGGCTCGAAGCACATTAATATTCCCAACTAACTGTAAATACCGGTCTTTAAAGGAACTTCCCGTATTCTTCACCGAATAATACAGGCATTCCCCCATTGTCTTCAGGCAAATAGTAATCCTATATTTGAAAGGAATCAATAAGCTGGATTTTTTTGTAAACCGAGTCCCCCTTTATCCCCTACATTTTTTTAGCACCGTCCCTCCCAGATCAATTATGTCCATTTGGATACCTACCTCTTATGGTTAACTAACATTGGATTTTATTAATCATTCAATATTTAACCAAAAACTTTTAATTATGAAAAGATTTAAAAATTACCTGATGTATGTGGCTGTTCTGGCTATGTTAATGATTTCCTGTAGTAAAGATGAAATTGACTCCATCCCAACAGATGAGCCTGAAATGGCCACTTTAAGTTTTGGAGTCGTTTTAAATGATCTGATGGATCAACAGTCGCTCACAAAACAAGCAATGACTTTTCCTGACTGTTCCGATCAAGTCCCATCTTATGTTCAGGTGGTGTTAAGTGGCACCACTGCTGTTGGTAGTTACGAAGATCCTATAGAAGTAGGGGTTAATCCCAATCCCGGTGACTTTGATGACGATGGCACTGAAGAATATTTCACCCTTGAGTCTTCAGATCTGGAATTAGAAGCAGGACCATACAGCCTCGATTTCTTCGCGGTGTATGATGAAGATGACAATCTTATCTGGCTTGCTCCTTACGGAGAAAGCGACTATATTGATTGGGTAAGCACCCCACTTCCTATGGAGTTTGACCTGGGGGCAGGAACCAAAAAATACCTGGATGTAGAAGTACTCTGTTTTGACGATCGTACTGTTAATGAATTTGGCTACTTATTCTTTGATCTTCACCCAACTCAAGCCATAGAGTTCTGTATTTTTGGAAATTACTGCGATGATGACGGAAGACATTATCCTGCAGAGTACTCTGTTAATATCTGGAGTGGAAATGATGATACCGGCGAGGTATTATATTCCGATCTTCAAAATACCGTTGAAATGGATAATAACGGTGATTATTCAGGCAGTACTGTTTGTGTAGCATTACCAGATATAGGTGGAGAGGACACGGTAGATCATTACTATGTAGAAATCACCTTACTTAATTCTGATGCTTATGGAGATGTTACTGAAGAGGTGATTCGCAGTTTTACCTTAACCGATGCCCAGGTAAGAACCTTGTTTGACGGGGAAGATGCTATAGATTACTGGCACTTTAGAGAAGGAGTTGGCTGCGCCACAGACTCTCCTACCTTCACAGATAATGGAACCCCTCCCGTAATTGATGTAGATACTAATATTTACATCTATTTTGACTCTTCAGGTTCAATGAACTCGACTCTTTCACCTTTACAGACTATGAGAAACACCTTATTAAAAGATGCTCTTATTGGGTTATATGATAACGATGAAGATGCATACAATGATAAGGTAAGAGTTATTTCTGATGGTTCAGAAAGAACTTTAAATATGTTGAATTTCCAGGGAGAGACTCCAGCCGGAAATGTGATATCCCTGGTTTTCCAGGATGAGGCTGAATATATTTACCATTCAGGCGGGGCCTGGGACGAAAACACAACCAGGACAGGAACCTATGAGCTTGACGTTGATGCTCTTAGAACCAGATTAAATTCTTTCCCTTCAGGTTATTACAGAGGCGTGATCTTCCAGGTAGAGACAGACACCTGGGGACCTTTTGCAAACTTTAAATCCCTAATAGAGTACATTGAAAATGGCACAGGAAATTACGCGGGCAACTATGGCTTATCTGACCGTATTGAATTCGGGTATAACTATGGAGTAACACCTGGAGCTACTCCTACTTATTATGCAGATTTAATAGTACAGGCATTGGAGGATTTAGGGTACCAATTATAGACTAACCATTCTTAATTCAGACAAAAAAAATAGGCTGTCTTAAAGTGACAGCCTATTTTTAATTTTAAAATTTCTAAAACTAATTCACTCTGGCGTATTCCAGGGAAAGAATGCTTACATGTGAAGCCTGGCTATCTCCCGGATCATTTACATATTCGTCTGACTCAAATTTGGTGATTTTAAAGGAAAAGGTATTACCATCTACCTCCAGATCTTTTTCATGGAGATAATCCTGCCCATTAATTGTCATTGTGAGCATTAGAATATTATCATCCTTCAGGTCCCAGGCACCAAAATCCTGACGGTCAATTCCACAGGTAAAACTATCTCCATTTTCTCCTGAATTAAAATCAAGTCGGCCATTGATGGAAGAAAAACTACCATCAGCATTAAACACAGCATTCATTCGGTCAAAACAGGAGGCTTCATCCAGTAAGTTTCTACTGGCTACTCCATCATTATTCAGGTCTACGGGCTCTTCGGCTATCATACCGCTTAATTCCCATTCTCCTTCCAGTTCACTTTTAGTAATAGTAAGGTTTGTCACTTGCAGATTTTCGGAATTAGCCTCTACACTATCAGCCTCACAGGCGGTAAAAAGTACCACAAACAGTATAGATAAAACTAAGTTCCTGTACTTCATCAAATTATTCATAGCAATTCAGGGGATTTTAATTCTTTTCAGGGACAAAGTTATAAAACATTTAAGTGAATTTATGACTTTTTTAACATTAAAAATACCGTTAATCGTTATTAACAAGCATTTTGTCGTATTTCCCTGGGATTTCGGAAGCTTGGAGATTATAATTATTGCCGGGAAAGATCGTCTCAGGTTTGCATAAAATTTTACAGGCCTCTTTTAAAAGACAAAGGCAATTAAAATGACTTGAGTCACAGGGATTTCCAATGGAATAAATTAATAAGTCACATATTTGCTATATGAATTTATAATTGTACATTTGCACCCCGTTTTCCCGCCATGATTCATGTAGGGAACGGGAATGGAATGTTTAATAATAAGTAAATTTAATTAGTGTGGACACATTAAGCTACAAAACAGTATCGGCAAACAAGGCTACCGTTTCAAAAGAATGGGTTCTTGTAGATGCTGAAGGACAGACTTTAGGCCGCCTATCTTCTAAAGTAGCCAAGCTACTAAGAGGTAAGCACAAGCCTGATTTTACCCCACACGTTGATTGCGGAGATAACGTAATTGTTATCAATGCTGAAAAGATCAACTTAACCGGAAAGAAATGGGATGCGAAAGAATATATTCGCCACACCGGTTACCCAGGGGGACAAAGAAGTTTAACAGCAGCCGAATTATTCGACAAAGCTCCAGAGCGTCTTGTTGAAAAAGCAGTAAAAGGGATGTTACCAAAGAACAAACTTGGTGCCGACCTATTCAGAAATTTAAAGGTTTATGTTGGATCAGAGCACGATCACAACGCACAAAAACCTAAAACTATTAACTTAAACGAATTTAAGTAATGGAGGTTATTCACAAAATTGGCCGTAGAAAAACAGCGGTTGCAAGGGTATATGTTTCAGAAGGAAGCGGAAAATTTACCATTAACAAAAAAGATCTTAAGGATTACTTTACTACAGGTACACTTCAGTACAAAGTAAACCAGGCGTTGAATCTTACCGGAAACGACGGTAACTTCGACATTAAAGCCAATGTTTACGGAGGTGGAATCACCGGTCAGGCTGAAGCTATTCGTCTTGCCCTGGCAAGAGTAATGGTAGAACTGGATGCAGAGAACAGAGCGGTGTTAAAGCCAGAAGGTTTAATGACCAGAGACCCAAGAATGGTAGAACGTAAGAAATTCGGACAGAAGAAAGCCCGTAAGAAATTCCAGTTCTCTAAACGTTAATTATTATTGGGAATATTTCCCGAAAGTTCATTTAATATTAAAAAGAATTTTGTTGTTATTCCGCTTGCCGCGGAAGTTAGTTTAGCATCTAAACAGGTAAGGCCGTATTTAACTTAAAATAGCCACTTACTTGTTGCTATCTCAACAGAACGTAAACTATTACAAAAATGGCAAACAAAGTAGAAGTAAAAGAATTACTTGATGCAGGTGTACATTTTGGCCACCTTACAAGAAGATGGAACCCAAATATGGCCCCATATATCTATATGGAGCGCAACGGGATTCATATCATCAACCTTTACAAAAGTGCTGCAAAGATGCAGGAAGCCGGTGAGGCCCTAGCAAAAATAGCAGCCAGCGGCAGAAAAATACTTTTTGTAGCAACCAAAAAGCAGGCTAAGGAAATCGTAGCCGAGCAAGCTGAAAAAGCAAATATGCCTTACATCACCGAGCGCTGGCCCGGTGGTATGCTTACCAACTTCGTAACCATTCGTAAAGCTGTTAAGAAAATGGCTTCTATAGACCGAATGAAAAAAGATGGTACTTTCAACACACTTTCTAAAAAAGAACGCCTTCAGGTAGATCGTCTTAGAGCGAAATTAGAGAAAAACCTTGGTTCTATCTCTGAAATGAGCAGACTTCCAGGAGCACTGTTTGTAGTTGATATCACCCGTGAACACATCGCCATTAAAGAAGCTCAGAAATTAAACATTCCAATCTTTGCAATGGTAGATACCAACTCAGATCCTCGTGAGGTAGAATATGTTATTCCATCCAACGATGATGCTTCAAAATCTATTAATAAGGTAGTTTCTTATGCAGCTGATGCTATAGTAGAAGGCCTTTCTGAAAGAAAAGCCAGCAAAGACACTAAGAAAGCTGAAAAAGAAGAGAAAGAAGTGAAAGAAGAAAAAGCTGCTAAAGAGCCAAAAGCCAAAGTAGCCAAAACTGAAGATGTAGAAGTTCCTTCTAAAGATGCTGAAGACAAAAAAGCAATGAAAGAAGCCCAGGAAGAAGTAAAGCTTGAAAACAAGCAGGAAACTCTTGACAAGGCCAAATCATCTAACGAAGAAGAATAAACCAATATTTTTATAAAATCCAAAAGTCGTTTAGTCCTTTCTTTCTGAGTTAGATTCTAAACGACTTTTTAATAAAATACAATACTATGGCTAAGATAACTGCTGCAGAAGTAAATAAATTAAGAAAAGCTACTGGCGCCGGAATGATGGACTGCAAGAAAGCATTGGTAGAAACAGATGGTGATTTCGACAAAGCTATTGAAGTGCTTCGTAAAAAAGGTCAGAAGGTTGCCGCCAAAAGAGCCGATCGTGACTCTGCTGAAGGTGCTGCAATCGCTAAAACCAATACCGAAAACACTAAAGGAGTAATCATCTCTCTTAACTGTGAGACCGATTTTGTTGCCAAGAACGATGATTTCGTAAAACTGGCTAACGACTTCGCAGATATTGCTCTTAATTACAATTCAAAAGAAGAATTCCTTAAGGCAGATTACAAAGGAATGAACGTTGAAGACAAACTAACCGAGCAAACCGGAGTTATTGGTGAAAAGATTGAGATTGGCGCCTTCAAAACTCTTGAAGCTCCTTTCGTAGGCTCTTATATTCACGCCGGTAACAAGATCGCTGTTATCACTGCACTTTCTAAAAACGTTGAAGGAGCTGAAGAGGCTGCTAAAAATGTTTCTATGCAAGCTGCTGCAATGAATCCTGTTGCTCTTAATGAAGATGGGGTTGACCAAAGTACCATCGAGAAAGAAATTGAAATCGCAAAAGACCAACTTCGTCAGGAAGGTAAACCTGAAGAAATGCTTGACAATATCGCAAAAGGTAAGATCAAGAGATTCTTTAAAGACAACACTCTTGTTAACCAGGCATACATCAAAGACAGCAAGCAAAGCGTTTCAGATTACGTAAAATCTGTAGATTCCGGCCTTGAAGTTGTAGGTTTTAAAAGAGTTGCTTTAGGTGAATAATAATCATTCCCACATCCCGATAGCTATCGCGAACGGGAATCTTTCATAAATCCAGAAACCGCTTCTTTTAAACGAAGCGGTTTTTTTGTTGAAAAAATTTCCGGAGCATCTAAAAAATTTGCGCTAAAAATTTACCTGCAGTATCTTGTAAAGGCAAAATATTTCAGAAGCCTTTTTGCTTATTTCTGAAATATTCTTTAATCCGTAATATGAAAAAAACCAACCAAACATACACTTTAATCACCGGTTCCAGTCAGGGACTGGGGAAAGCCTTTGCTGAAATTTGCGCTAGAAGAAGTCAAAATCTAATCCTTATTTCTCTTCCTAATGAAAACAACGGGAAATTAGCTAAAGAATTAGAAGAGAAATATGGGATAGAAGCCATACAATATGAAGTAGATCTTACTACCAAAGAAGATTTATCTAAGGTTGTTGATTTTGTAAAAAACTATAGGATAAATATGCTAATCAACAATGCGGGAATTGGCGGGGCGAATAGATTTGAAGATGTTAGCCTGAATTATTTAAATGATATTGTACTCTTAAATATTATATCGCTGGTAACCTTAACCCACCAATTACTACCTATTTTAAAACAACAGGAAGAAGCTTATATCCTTAATATTTCCAGCCTCGCGGCATTTGCTCCTATGCCCTTTAAAACGGTTTATCCTGCAAGTAAGGCTTTTGTTTATTCTTTTTCCAGAGGTCTTACATCTGAATTAGAAAATAGCAATATTCACGTAGCAGTAGCCCATCCCGGCCCTATGCCTACCAATGAAAATGTTGCCAGAAGAGTAAAAGCTTTAACCGGAATGGTAAAATATTCGGTTTTAACACCTGAAGAGACAGCTGAAATATGTTTGGAAAAATTACTGCAGAAAAAAACAGTAATTATTCCCGGAAAATTTAATTGGTTCAATTCTCTTTTATTGCGATTTGTACCCGTTACCCTGCAACTTAAAATCCTCAATGGTAAACTGAAACCTGAAGCTACAATAATTCACACCAATGACTAAAAAAGTATTGGTGACAGGAGCAAGCGGATTTTTGGGCTTTCATATTACCCAACAGCTTATACAGGCGAACTATCAGGTAGTTGCCTTGCTAAGGAAAAGCAGCGACACTAGTTTACTCAAAAACCTTAATTGCAAAATCATAAGAGGAGATTTAAGTAACGCTAAAAATATTGAAGTAGCCATTCAGGATTGTGAATTTGTAATTCACGCAGCTGCGAAAACAACTCAGGATTCTCCCGATTCTGAAGATTACAGAGAATCAAATATCACCAGTACAAAATTGCTGATAGAAGCTTCAAAAAAACAAAACATAAAAAGGTTTGTATTTGTAAGTAGCGCCAATGCTTTTACTATGGGAAGCAAAGAAAATCCCGGCACAGAAAATTCAGGTTTTATGCCTTTTTTAAAGAATTCTGGTTATGCACATAGTAAATACAAAGCCCAACAATTAATTTTAGAAGAAGTTAAAGAAAATAACTTCCCCGCTATTGTAGTAGCACCTACTTTTATGGTTGGACCATACGACATAAAACCTTCCAGCGGCAGGTTAATGCTCTATTTATTAAAAAACAAACTGGTTTTCTATCCAAAAGGCGGTAAAAGCTATGTAGCAGTTTCATCGGCTGCAACGGCTTGTATAAATGCCCTGAAAATGGGCAAAATCGGAGAAAGCTATTTGCTCTCCGGGGTTAATCTCACCTATAAAGAATATTTTGAAAAAATAGCTGAGATTTCAAAAGAAACACGCTTCTTAATTCCAATCCCGAAAAGTTTACTCAAACCAATTGAAGGTCTTTATCCAATTTTTCCGACTAAAAAATTCTTACTACTCAAAACCAATATTCGTATGTTGTTTTTAGAAAATTATTTCAGCAACATCAAGGCTAAAAGAGAATTAAATATGCCGGAAACGCATATTGATTCCTCTATTAAGGAAAGCATCAACTGGTTCCAGGAAAACAGGTACATTTAATCTATCCTGCAACGTTTACAAAATCCATTAATTTTTGCAATGTCACAAAAAGCATTTCAGTTTAAAGAATTTAAAATAGAGCAGGATCGATGCGCGATGAAGATAGGAACAGACGGAGTCCTACTTGGTGCCTGGGTTCCACTTGAGCATCATCCAGACAGCATCCTCGATATTGGCACAGGAACCGGCCTCATCGCTTTAATGCTTGCACAACGCTCCCCTGCCCTGCTTATAGACGCCCTGGAAATAGATGAAGACGCCTACGAACAGGCCGTAGAGAATTTTGAGAATAGCGATTGGAGTGACAGGCTTTTCTGCTATCACGCTGCTTTTGATGAGTTTGTTGAAGAAATGCAGGATGAAGAAAAATATGATCTTATAATTTCCAATCCCCCTTTCTATTCTGAAGATTTTACTTCGGAAAATACCCAGAGAAATCAAGCAAGGTTTGCCGAAGCTTTGCCTTTTTCAGAATTGCTGGCAGGAGCATCTAAATTGCTTTCAGAAGAAGGTATCTTCAGTTGTATTATTCCTTACAGGGAGGAAGAAAACTTTTTGGAGTTAGCAGAAAGATCAGGTTTATTTCCGCAGAAAATAACCAGGGTAAAAGGAACCAAAAATTCCGGGATCAAACGCAGCCTTTTAAACTTAGGCTTCAGCAAAGAGGAAGCTTTTTACGATGAACTAATTTTAGAAATTTCCAGACATAATTATACAGAAGAATACAAACAATTGGCTTCCCCATTCTACCTTAAATTATAATTGTTTGCTATAAAAAGCTTGGCTACATTTGTGTAAAACACTACACAACATGAAACCAGATCTATTTCAAGCTCCCGATTATTTCAATCTTGATGAGCTTTTAACCGATGAACATAAAATGGTACGCGATGCCGCCCGGGAATGGGTGAAACGCGAAGTTTCCCCAATAATTGAAGAGGCAGCTCAAAAAGCCGAATTCCCTAAATCAATCATAGGAGGTTTAGCAGAAATAGGTGCTTTTGGCCCTTATATTCCGGAAGAATATGGTGGAGCCGGACTCGACCAGATCTCCTACGGACTCATCATGCAGGAAATAGAGCGTGGCGACAGTGGAGTGCGCTCTACGGCTTCAGTGCAATCTTCCCTGGTGATGTATCCCATTTTTAAATACGGAACCGAGGAACAAAAGAAAAAATACCTACCCAAACTCGCCAGCGGCGAAATGATGGGTTGCTTCGGTCTTACCGAACCCGATTACGGCTCGAATCCCGCAGGGATGGTTACGAATTTTAAAGATAAAGGCGATCATTATTTACTGAATGGCGCTAAAATGTGGATCTCCAATGCACCCTTCGCCGATATTGCCATTGTATGGGCCAAGAACGAAGAGGGCCGTATCCACGGACTCATCGTAGAGCGCGGAATGGAAGGTTTTTCCACTCCTGAAACACACAACAAATGGTCGCTACGTGCCAGTGCTACGGGAGAACTTATTTTTGATAACGTAAAAGTTCCAAAAGAGAATTTAATGCCAAATAAAAGCGGCCTTGGCGCCCCACTTGGCTGCCTGGACTCTGCACGTTTTGGTATTGCCTGGGGAGCTATTGGTGCTGCAATGGACTGTTATGACACCGCTCTAAGATATTCAAAAGAAAGGGTACAGTTTGATAAACCAATTGGCGGAAAACAACTTCAGCAGAAAAAACTGGCAGAAATGATCACAGAGATCACCAAAGCTCAATTAATGGCCTGGAGACTTGGAGTTTTACGAAATGAAGGCAAAGCTACTTCTGCTCAAATTTCAATGGCAAAAAGGAATAATGTGGAAATGGCTATAAATATTGCCCGGGAAGCAAGACAAATTTTAGGCGGAATGGGCATTACGGGTGAATATAGTATCATGCGCCATATGATGAACCTTGAAAGCGTGATCACTTACGAAGGAACGCACGATATTCATCTATTAATTACCGGGATGGATATTACAGGAATGCCTGCATTCTAATTAGATATTTCAGAATCTCCCAGAAGATCAAAACAAGGGCAACGCTTACAACGTTTGCCCTTTTTGTATTTTTCACAGCACTCGGTTTTGAGAGTTTTCGGCTTTTTTGCCACCACCTCCTCCAGCTGCAGATAATCCTTTGATTTGTTGGAATAAAATACCAGGATATTATATGAATACTTTACCTGAGTTTTCATGATTTGAATATATCCTAAATTGTTGGTTATTAAAGAGATTATGTCCTTAAGATTTTCATTTCCACGCTATAGCATTTACATTTGAAGCAATATGAAGAAAGACAAAATGATACAAGAAATAAACCAAAATTTTAAGTCAGAGCTAAAACATTTCAGCAATCATCCCATTCATCACCATATTAATACTAAACGGCAATTACAGAGGTATTTGGAGCATCAGGTATTTGCGGTATGGGCAAATATGTCTTTGCTCAATTATTTAAAAGAGGAGTTCACCAAAACAACCAATCCGTGGTTGCCAATTGGGGATCCTGAACTAAGATTTCTTATTAACAAAACAATTCTTCAGGAAGAAACCGCAAAGAATTATTTCGGTGCTCATCAAAGCGAATTTGAAATATATCTTGATGCGATGGCAGCCACTGGGGCCAATACTGAAAACATTACTAATTTCCTTAGACATGTGAGTCATGGTACTGATATTTTTCTCATCATCGCCGCTTCCAAACTGCCGCTTTGCATCAAACAGTTTATCAAGACGGTCTTTGATATTATTTCTGAAGATAAACCTCATAAAATAGCTGCGGCATTTGTTTATAGCAAGGAAGGAATGGGGGATCCTATTTTAATAAAAACGATCTCAAAAATTGAGGAAGTAGAAAAAGCAGATCTGAAATTATTTAAGTACTATCTGAGGTTACAAGCGGAAAAGGATTCTGACCCATCCTTCAAAATTCTGGAAATGCTCTGTGGAGAGGATATGGACAAATGGAGAGATACTGAAATAATTGCTGAAATAATTTTACGAAATCAGCGTACCTTAATGGAGGGCATTGAAGCCGAACTCACGGGAAGCATTTCAGAATAGAAACCGGAAGAGAGTGATCTCCACCGGTTTTAAACACTTGGTATAATCAGGGAGTTACAGGCGCTATCTTGACCTCCAGGCCTTCTAACTCCTCTTTAATAGGTATCTGGCAACTTAAGCGGCTGTTGTCTTGCACAAAAAAAGCCTGATCCAGCATATCTTCCTCTTCGTAACTCTTCTCGGGCAGCAGATGCTCATAATTAAGCATATAACACTGGCAGGAAGCACACATAGCCATTCCGCCACAAATTCCAATAGTACCTTCCGAAGCCAGCTCGAAGGAACGAATAACCTCCATAAGATTCATATTCATATCGGTAGGAGCAGCTACCCGGTGAGCTTCACCTTTTCTGTCAATAATGGTGATATTAATATCAGACATCCTCTAATTTATACTTTTTACAATCTCTCTTTTCGCTTCTTTCTTACTTCCGTCAAAACCGTTAATCCCACTAACAGTAGTATATTTCATAACATACTTCTTGTCAGGGAATATGCGTTGATATGCACTCTGGCACATTATTGCGGCCTCGTGGAAACCACAAAGAATGAGTTTTAACTTTCCGGGGTAAGTATTCACATCGCCAATGGCATAAATTCCCGGGATATTGGTTTGATAATCGTAAGTGTTATCAACCTTAATCGCATTTTTTTCGATTTCCAATCCCCAATCGGCAATGGGTCCTAGTTTTGGGGAAAGTCCGAATAATGGAATAAAATAATCGGTGCCTTTTATTTCCTTTTCTGAAGCCTTATCGCGGTGAGATATCACCACGCTTTCAAGTTTTCCTTCTCCTTTTAAGTCGGTCACTTCGGATTCTGTAATAAGCTTGACTTTTCCTTCTTTAGAGAGCTTCTCCACTTTTTCTACTGAATCCAGGGCACCTCGGAAATCCTTACGACGATGCACCAGGGAAACCTCCGAAGCAATTTCAGCCAGATAAATAGACCAGTCTAAGGCAGAATCCCCTCCCCCGGCAATAACTACCCTCTTATCCCGGTATATCTCAGGATCACGAATGATATAAGCTACTCCGTTATCTTCATACTGCTGGATATTGGCAATAGGGGGTTTCCTGGGCTCAAAGCTTCCAAGTCCACCCGCGATTACCACCACGGGGGCGTGGTGTTTTGTGCCTTTACTGGTGGTAACGATAAAACTTCCATCCTCCAGCTTTTCTATAGTCTCTGCCCTTTCCCCAAAGGTGAAACCGGGTTCAAAAGGCTTGATTTGTTCCATAAGATTATCTACAAGATCACCGGCAAGTATCTCAGGGAAACCGGGAATATCGTAAATAGGTTTCTTAGGGTAAATTTCTGAACATTGGCCACCAGGTTGAGCTAAGGCATCGATCAGGTGGCATTTTAGCTTTAACAATCCAGCTTCAAATACCGCAAATAGTCCCGTTGGCCCGGCACCAATGATAAGTATATCGGTTTTAATCATTCTTCTTTTTCATTTTAGGTAAACCCGCCGGGTTACCTTTCAATATTTATAACCTGCTCGATTTGTGGAGCGTATTTTTTAATAGTCATTTCCACCCCCGACTTAAGGGTCATCTGGTTCACAGAACAACCAACACAGGCACCTTCCAGCTGGACTTTTACCAGCCGGTCGTCTTCGATGGAGACCAAAGAAATATTGCCCCCATCACTTTCCAGAAAGGGGCGAATTTCAGCCAGGGCTTTCTCCACATTTAGTTTTACTTCTTCGCTTGTCATCTATTTTTTATTAACGGCACTACAACCGGCCATAGTGGTGATCTTAATTGCTTCGGTAGGCGGCAGGCTCTGGTTACGGTTTACCGTTTGCTGAACCATATTTCTGGTGATCTCTTCAAACGCGGCTTCTATTGGAGTTCCGGTTTGTAGGGCAGCCGGCCTTCCGATATCTCCAGATTCGCGCAGACTTTGCACCAATGGGATCTCCCCGAGAAATGGAGTGTCAAGATCTTCAGCAAGATTTCTAGCACCGTGTTTTCCGAAGATATAATATTTATTTTCAGGCAATTCCTCCGGAGTGAAATAAGCCATATTCTCTACTATTCCTAAAACGGGAACATTTATGCTTTCCTGGCGGAACATCGCCACTCCTTTTTTAGCATCGGCTAAGGCCACATTTTGCGGGGTACTCACCACTACTGCTCCTGTGATGGGCAAAGACTGCATTATCGAAAGGTGAATATCGCCGGTTCCCGGAGGAAGATCGATTAAAAGGAAATCAAGTTCCCCCCAGGCAGCATCAAAAATCATTTGGTTGAGCGCCTTGGCAGCCATAGGACCACGCCATACCACAGCCTGATTTGGCTGAGTAAAGAACCCGATAGAAAGAATTTTTACGCCGTAATTTTCTACAGGTTTCATCTTGGATTGCCCGTCTACATTCACTGAAAGCGGTTTTTCGGCCTCTATATCAAACATTATAGGCGCTGAAGGCCCGTAAATATCGGCATCTAAAAGACCTACTTTAAAGCCCATTTTGGAGAGGGAAACCGCCATATTCGCGGTAACTGTAGATTTCCCTACCCCACCTTTTCCTGAAGCTATAGCGATTATATTACTGATACCCGGAATGTGTTTTCCTTTAATTTCAGGCTTTTTATCGGGGGCATTTACTTTTATATTAACTTTTACTTTGGCTTTTTGGTAAACGTGTTCATGAATGGCTTTTAGCACATCTACCTCGGCACGTTTTTTAATATGAAGTGCGGGGGTATTAAGAACAAGGTCTACTACCACCTCGTCACCAAAGGTCATAACATTTTGAACTGCGCCGCTTTCAACTATATTTTTGCCTTCACCGGCAACAGAAATAGTTTCAAGGGCTTTAAGGATATCTTTTCTATCTAATTTCATTTTAATTGTATTTAGGGCATAAGGCCTGTGATTTGCCGCAGAAAAGTCCCAGTCCTTACAATGATTCCTGTAAATAAAGATTTTAAAAATCAGTCTTATGTAGACTGATTCTAAACGCAAATATAGGTGGAAAAGCTAAGAAAACGAAGTATTTATCTATAATTGATTTATGGAGTAATAAGCTGGTTTTATGATAGGGAATCAGGGATTGAGATGCGCTGAAGGATCCCAGAAATACTCATCGAAATCCAGCACCTTATTTTCCCTAACAGGTACACCTTCGGCTTCCAATAAATTTCGCATCGCATTGCTGTCTCCAAAATGATGTTTCCCGCTAAGAAGGCCATTACGGTTTACCACCCGATGGGCCGGCACATCTTCCAGGTTATGGGAGGCATTCATTGCCCAGCCAACCATCCTAGCGCTTTGCGGCGAACCTATAGCCCTGGCGATCGCTCCATAGGAAGTGACTCTTCCAACAGGGATCTGCCGTACAGTTTCATAAACTTTATCAAAGAAATTCTTTTCTTCGGAAATCATAAATTATAGATCCTGATAATTGTTATAATTACTAAGATTAGCATGAGTGTGGCCATAAAATAATTGGAATATCTAGCAAAGCTATCGGCATACTTTTCAATTTTCATAAATGACAGCACGTAGACATAAAGCGTGGTAAAACTGCCAAGAGAAGCAGCTAGCACAAAGGCTATGATCAAAGACCAGTCATAGGTCACCCCCACTCCCACATTGAGAGCTCCGGCAATAGCTACAAAATATGGAATAGGAAACAAATTAAGAACAGATATCAGCATTCCCTTAAAAATACTGTTAGCATTGGCTTTATGAGAAGAATGTTCTATCCCGCTCCGTCTTTTAGCCATAAGCAGGAAATATATTCCCAACAGCATAAAGATTACCAGACCGGCACGTAAAAGAATGCTTTGCACAAAAAGATTATCAAAAATATATTTTGCAAGAAGAACTGCGATAAGCGCCTGTAAAATCACCACGCTGGAGGCTCCAATAGCAACATAAAGGCCATTGCGTTTCCCATGTACAACACAGGTTTTGGCAACTGTCATATTAACAAGCCCCGGAGGAATCACCCCGATAAGGGCGGCAAAGTAGGTGATTAAAAAGAGTTTAGTTTCCTCCAATAGAAGCTATTTTATCTTAAATTGAATATAGGTAATAGGTTTTCCCTGTTCAAGATACTGTTTTTCATAGAAAGTTTGAATTTCCCGCACTTCTTTAGGTGAATATTCATTCTTATAAATATCGTGATGAGCGTATAAAATCTCCTGACCCTGCCCATGTAAAAGCCCCAGGGTATAGCCATGCATAAACTCACTATCGGTCTTAAGGTTCACCAAGCCATTTTCCTTCAAAACATACTTATATTTTTTCAGAAAATCTGCATTGGTTAAGCGGTGCTTGGTACGCTTGTATTTTATTTGTGGGTCGGGGAAAGTTATCCAGATCTCATCGACCTCATTTTCGGCAAAGATCTTATCGATAAGTTCTATTTGAGCTCTCACGAAGGCCACATTTTCCAGTTTATCTTCAAGGGCGGTCTTGGCGCCTCTCCAAAAACGGGCTCCCTTAATATCAATCCCTATAAAGTTCCTTTCGGGATAATTTTGCGCGAGCCCCACGCTATACTCACCTTTTCCACAACCCAGTTCAAGTACAATAGGATTATCATTTTTAAAAAAATCCTTTCGCCATTTTCCTTTTAAACTGAATTCATCCTTTTCCAGTACATCTCTGGAGGGTTGAATAACATTTTCAAAGCTTTCGTTTTGCTTAAATCGTTTTAATTTATTTTTACTACCCACAGCTTGTTTGAAATTTTGTCAAAATTAAGGAAATTAGCCAACAGGAGGAGTATATTAAAACATATATGAAGAAGAAGCGAATTTTGGTTGCCATACTTAACTGGGGCTTAGGTCATGCCGCCCGATGTATACCCCTCATCAACGGGTTGATCGCTAAGGGATATGAGCCCATTTTAGCTTCTGATGGGGCTGCACTCGCCTTGTTGAAAAAAGAATTCCCTGATCTATTGGCAGAAGAACTCCCTTCATACAATATTGAGTATAGCAAATCTCCCAATTTGTTGAAGTGGAAATTGTTCCTGGAAAGTCCCAGAATAATGCAGGTAATCAAAGCCGAAAAAAAGCATACCAAACTCCTGGTAGAAAAATACAATCTAAACGGTATAATTTCAGATAACCGATTGGGGGTGCGTTATAAACATCTAAAAAATGTTTTTATCACCCATCAACTCAATGTGCTTTCAGGAAACACTACATGGTTAAGCAGCAAACTTCATCAAAAATATATCAGGAAGTTTGATGAGTGCTGGGTGCCCGATCTGCCCGCTTCAAAGAACCTGAGTGGAGTTTTAGGCCATATGAAGAAAACCCCTGAAGATGTGAAATACATGGGCCCGTTAAGCAGGTTCAGCAAAAAAGATCTTCCGCAGAAATATAAGGTGATAATCATTCTATCAGGACCAGAACCTCAACGCTCTTACCTGGAAAGAATTCTGCTAAGAGAGTTTAAAGATACTTCAGAAAAGACGTTGTTTTTACGAGGGGTATTGGAAGAAAATGAGCTTATTTTAGAAGGTGAAAATCCTAATCTGATAATAAGAAATTATCTTTTCGGGGAGGAACTGGAAGCAGCTTTGAACTCTAGTGAAATAGTAGTGTGCCGATCGGGATACACCAGCATTATGGACCTTTCAAAACTTGAGAAAAAGGCATTTTTAATACCTACTCCAGGACAATTTGAGCAGAAATATCTGGCAGAACGATTAGACAAGCTTGGAATTGCAACTTACTGTAGCCAGGATGAATTTAAAATTACAGAATTAAAAAGACTAAAGGGCTTTAGCGGCTTTAGAGACTTTGGATTTGTTACCGACTTCAGGAGTCTTTTTGCTCTTTTCGAGGGTAAATGAGAATTCACTTCCCACTCCAAAGACACTTTCTACATATATCTTTTCGTTATGCGCTTCAATAATATGCTTCACGATAGAAAGGCCTAAACCTGAGCCACCTTCCTTCCGGCTTCCGCTTTTGTCTACGCGATAGAATCGCTCAAAAAGCCGGGGGATATTCTCTTTTTCTATACCTTCCCCATTATCTGTAATTCGAACGATTACTTTATTTTTAATAAGATTTTCGATACTAACCTCGGTGGTGCCTCCCTTTTTCCCATATTTAATTGAATTTACAATAAGGTTGGAAACCACCTGCTGGATTCGGTCACGGTCGGCCCGCACCATAACCGGCCTGTCATAAGGCATATCGAAGACAAGGGTAATATTCTTTTTTGCAGCTTTCATCTCGAGCAGGTCGAAGGAGTTCTGAATCAGCTCCACGATATTAAAATCCTCCAAATCAAGGTGTAGTTCACCAGCCTCAAGTTTGGTGATCATATCCAAATCTTTTACGATATAGATAAGCCGTTCCACTCCTTTGTTGGCTCGTTGCAAATATTTTTTTCGCACGGCTTTATCCTTAATCGCTCCGTCAAGAAGGGTTAGGATATAGCCCTGAACCGTAAACAGAGGAGTTTTTAATTCATGAGATACGTTTCCCATAAATTCTTTCCGATAAGCTTCGCGAACTTTCAATGTTTCAATTTCGAGTTTATTATACTCGGCAAATCTTTCCACTTCACGGGTAAGCGAAGCCATGTCTGTAGTTACCTGGCTAGGACTAAGCGTTGTTGAATCCAGAAGAGAAACATTGTCGTAGATCTTTTTTATGCGTTTATAGATAAAATGTTCTACCCGGTATTGGATAATGAAAAAGGAGAAAAGATAAGTGAGCAGGGCCAGGACCAGAATCGGTAACCACTCAAATCCTGAGGTAAAAACCGCATAAAGCGCTACTGCCACCGAAAGGAAAACGGTAATATACAATGAAGTTTTAACTGCAAATTTATATGAGCGCTTAAATTTTTTAGCCATTAAATTACAAACTTATAACCAACACCCTTTACAGTTTTAAAGGAGTCATCCCCTATTTTTTCGCGTAATTTACGAATATGCACATCTATGGTACGCCCGCCAACAACAACTTCGTTCCCCCACACCTTATCAAGAATATCTTCTCTTTTAAAAACTTTTCCCGGTTTTGACGTAAGCAGGGAAAGCAATTCAAATTCCTTTCGAGGCAGCACCAACTCCTGTCCATCTTTAATAACTTTATACTGATCACGATCAATAACAAGTTCCCCAATTTTTAAAATATTAGAAGAGCCCGATTCCTCCTTAAAGCGTCTCAGGAGTGCTTTAACTTTACTCACCAAAACTTTAGGTTTAATAGGTTTTGTAATATAATCGTCGGCACCGGCATCAAAACCTGCCACCTGCGAGTAATCTTCGCCTCTTGCAGTTAAAAAGGTGATGATGGTTTCTTCAAGGCCGGCAATATTTCTTATTTGCTCACAGGCCTCTATACCATCCATTTCAGGCATCATTACATCCAGGATGATTAGCTGGGGTTTGTGCTTTTTTGCAAGTTTAACCCCATCGGCACCATTTTCAGCGGTGATTACCTGGTAACCTTCTGTTTTTAGATTGTAACCCACAATCTCAAGGATATCGGGTTCATCGTCTACTAAAAGAATCTTAATGTCACTCTTTTTCATCAGTACTTAAATTGTGTTCTTATTTCTGAAGTAAAAGTAAGTATAAATTACTACCCAATAATTCTCTCTTTTGAAGTCTTAACCTTAAGGTAATATAAGCAAATTTCTTCGAAGTGCTTTTATAATCAGGTCTTTTCAGTATCCATTCTTATAAAATATAATCAACAAACACCCCTTTTTACCAAAAGAAAGTGCCTGAGATAAACCTAATCATAACATTAAAGATTTCAGAATAACATAAGCTTAAACTTAAGCTAAGACCACACTTAAACTAAGCTCGTTTATTTGCTCCAAATTAATTACAGAAACGAAAACTAAATTTTTTGACTTATGAAAAAACTGATTATTGCAGGTTTTGCAATTGCCACCTTAGGATTAACCAGCTGTAGCGAAGATGACGATATGCCAATTGAACAACTTGCTACCTGTACCGATGGAATCAAAAACGGTAACGAAACTGGTGTAGATTGTGGCGGAGCTTGTGCTCCTTGTGATGATGATGGAGGTGACAATGGTACAGTTCCACAAGACGAAGATCTTTCCGGGTTATTAAGTGAAGATTTTACTTTAACCAATGATATAATTTGGGAGCTAAACGGAAAATTCGTGGTAGGTGATGGAGCAACCCTTACTATTGAACCTGGCACAATTATAAAAGGACAAGAAGGTACCGGTTCTTTGGCTTCTGCTCTAATCGTAGCCCGTGGAGGCCGAATTATGGCTGAAGGTACTGCTGACGATCCAATTATCTTCACCTCTATAAACGACAACATTGACCTTGGAGAAAAACAAGGTTCAAACCTTGACGAAAACGATCGTGGCCTTTGGGGAGGAGTTTTAATTCTAGGAAATGCACCGAGTTCCTTTGAGGGTGACTCTGAAGAATCTCAAATTGAAGGGATTCCTGCAGATGATGACTTTGGAAGATTCGGTGGTAACGACCCAGATGATGATTCAGGAGTATTTAAATATGTATCTATTCGTCACGGGGGCGCATTAATTGGTTCCGGAAACGAAATTAATGGACTTACCCTTGGTGGTGTTGGTGCAGGAACTGTAATCGATCACGTAGAAGTAGTTGGGAATGTAGACGATGGAATTGAATGGTTTGGCGGAACAGTGAACACGAGCAACGTTGTTGTATTTGCTGGAGGAGATGATGGGCTTGATATAGACATGGCTTACTCCGGAACTATTACTAACGCATTGGCAATACAAGGTGCCGAGTCTGATCACGCTTTAGAAATTGACGGACCAGAAGGTACCCTTGAAGGAGCTTTTACCATCCAGAACCTAACTATTCTTGGGGATGCAACCGCTCCATCTGGTCAAATAGCAGATCTAAGAGACGGAGCAATGGGAGCCTTTAACAATGTATACGTAAGAGGTTTTAACGACATACAGAATGTGGAAATTGATGATGACGCAACTGCTGCGAACTATACCAATGGAAGTTTAAGCTTCTCTGCCTGGGAAATTGTATTGCCAGAAGGTGTAGACAGTGTTTCTTTAATCTTTGAAGACACCACAGAAAGTACAGATTTCTCTAATGACGCCACCAATTTTGCTACAGCAATAGAACAAGACCAAGAAACTGTAGGTGCAGATCTATCTGTTTTTGGCTGGACTTATGCTAGCTTCAGAAATGCATTTTAGAAATTAAAGCCAAATACAAATAAAGCTTTTCAAATTGCTCGCCTTTTTACAAGGTGGGCAATTTAATATTAAGATTGTTAATCTAGATTTATATGAAAACTCAATTTTCAGTAGTTTTATTCTTTTGTTTATTTATAAGTTTTGCGCAGGCTCAAACCGGAAAGATTTCAGGATCGATATATGATGTTGAGGCAAATGATGTGATGCCTTTTGCCAATGTTACCATTAAAGGCACCAATACCGGTACCACTTCAGATTTTGAAGGAGATTACAGCCTCAATGCTGCACCGGGAACCTATACGGTTGTTTTTTCCTTTGTTGGTTACGAAACCGTAGAAGTATCTGAAGTTATAGTAGAAGAAGGAAAAGTAACCAGCCTAAATGTAGAAATGAAATCTTCTGCTGGTGCTTTAGATGAAGTTATAATTACCACCACCACCGCAAGGGATACTGAGGCTTCGGTATTAAACATGCAAAGAAATGCCGTAAACCTTACCGATGGCCTTTCTTCTCAAACTTTCGACAAAATTGGAGCGGGAGAAGTTTCTTCAGCAGTAAAAACAATACCCGGTGTTTCTGTGCAAGGCGGAAAATATGTTTACGTAAGAGGTCTGGGAGACCGATACACGAAATCTATTCTAAACGGGATGGACGTTCCAGGCCTGGACCCAGATCGAAACACTTTACAGATGGACATATTCCCTACGAATATCCTGGATAATGTAATGGTAATAAAATCACTAACCGCAGATAATCCTGCCGATTTTACCGGGGGAATGGTGAATATTATTACCAAAGACTTCCCTACCCGTGAGGAATACAGTGTTTCGCTAGGTGCTACCTACAATCCATCTATGCACTTCAATTCAGATTTTCTGCAATATGATGGAGGAGGCACAGATTTCCTGGGATTTGATGATGGAACCCGAGACCGTCCCGTTAACAGAAATCAGGCTTTCCCAAGACCCTTTGATAATGACGCGGCTCTCACCAGACTTACCGAACGTTTCAACCCAACTTTAGGTGGTACAAGACAACAAAACAATATGGATTTTAGCCTAGGTTTTACCGCAGGTAACCAGTATGATGTTGGCAAAAAAAACAATAAGCTGGGATATATTGCATCGCTTTCTTATAAGAACACAACAGAGTATTTTGAAGATTTTGAAAACAATTCCTGGTTAAAACCGAGGGAGACCTCAGAGTTTGAACTGCGCCCATCCAGATTGTTAAGCGGAGATGTTGGAAAAGAAAACACTTTAATAAGCGCTTTAACCGGGCTTGCTTTTAAAACCGAACAATCCAAATACCAACTTAATTTACTTCATATTCAGAATGGAGAATCTACAGCCGGTAATTTTGAAGAAGAAATTCTGGTTTCTGATGCGATTAGGGTTTTTAGAGATAACCTGGAATATACCCAGCGCTCCATCACTAACGCATTATTAAGCGGAAAACACACCAATAAAGATGCAAGCTGGACTACCGAATGGAAACTTTCACCAAGCCTTTCCCGTGTTTACGATAAAGATGTGCGAATTACTGCTTTTGAATATAATCCAAGCAATAACACCTTTAGTATACGCCCCAGCTCATCTGAAAGTCCTACGAGGATTTGGAGAAACCTGGAGGAGATCAATCTGGCCGGGAAAGTAGGCCTTAAAAAAGAACATCAGCTTTTTGGGAGAAATGCAAGCCTTAAATTTGGCGGAGGCTACACCTACAAGCAGAGGGATTTTACCATAGATCAATATCAAATTCTTATTCAGGGATCCATAAGTCAACGTTTTGAAGGAAATCCAAACCAGGTACTTGCACCCGGTAATATCTGGACTCCGGAAAACCAGGCTGGATCTTATATAAACGGATTCTACGAGCCGGCTAACACCTATGATGCTTATAATACCAATGCTTCGGCATACGTTTCAGAAGAATTTAATGTTACCGAAAACCTAAAAGCTATCCTTGGTTTAAGACTTGAGAAATTCGATCTTTTCTATACAGGGCAAAATAACCTGGGAGATTTAATCCTGGAAGATGAACACCTTATAGATAAAGCCGATCTTTTTCCTTCAGCAAACTTTATTTACAGTCTTAATAACGATAGTAATCTTAGGCTTTCTTATGGTCGTTCAACGGCAAGACCTTCTTTTAAAGAAGCTTCCATTGCCCAGATTTACGACCCTCTAACCAACAGGACTTTTATTGGGAATATAGACCTACAACCTACTTATGTAGACAACATTGATGCGCGTTACGAACTTTATGGAGACGATGCGCAGCTTTTTGCAGTAAGTGCTTTCTACAAGAAATTTACAGATCCCATTGAGCTTTCTGTTTATAGCGATTTTTCAGCAGATAATTTTCAACCCAGAAATGTTAATGACGCAACTGTTGTAGGAGCTGAAATTGAAATAAGAAAGAATTTTGGATTTATCACTGAAGGACTAAGAAAACTTAGCGTTAACTTAAATGTATCGGTAATTGATTCTAAAGTAGAAATGGATCGAAGCCCAAGTGGGGAATTTGAATCGAGACAGCGCAACTTAAGGCCAGGTGAAGAATTTGACGGCACAAGGCAATTACAAGGGCAGTCTCCATTGCTGATAAATGCAGGTTTCGATTACACCGACTCCGAAAGCGGTTGGCAGGCTGGTGTTTTTTACAATACCCAGGGAAAAACCCTCGAACTTGTTGGTTTAGGGACAGTTCCAGATGTATACACTATGCCTTTTCATAGCCTTAATTTCAATTTGAATAAATCTTTTGGGGAAGAGAAAAATTCCACTATTTCCTTAAAGATCTCCAATATTCTGGGCGATAATATAGAAAGCAGGTTCCAGTCGTTTGGAGCAGAAGATCAGATATTTTCTTTAAAAAAACCCGGCACACCAATCTCATTAAGTTATAGTTACAAATTCTAGACATTAAAGTTGTATTTTGAAATAGCCAAAGAAAAAGGCTGTCCTCACCGACAGCCTTTTTTAATAAAACATTAATATTAAATACACAATAAATCTGGCAGGATTTTTGAAATTTAATTTGTAAATTTGTAATAACCACTATTTAAAAGAATGAAGCAATACTACTTTTTTACTTTTTTCCTGGCACTTTTTCTTTGGGTTTCGGCACCTGCCTTGGCTCAGGAATCTGCTTATGGGAAAAGTCAAACTGAACATTCTATAGATGGTTTATCAATCTATCCTAACCCGGTTACCAACGGAAAGGTTTACATAAATACCACATTTAATCTTGAAAAGGAAATCGAGATTTATAATGTAATTGGAAAACCTATTTATAAAACAAGATTAAGGGGTAAGGAGATGGATGTTTCTACGCTTTCTCCAGGAATTTATATTTTGAAGATAACAGAAAATGGCAACAGGGCTACCAGAAAACTGGTGGTAAAATAATTCAGCCATACTTATAGAATTTTAAAAGCTTCTGATTTCGGAAGCTTTTTTATTATGCTTTTCGGCTTAAATTCGGCGTATGTATTCAGAGAAAATATTTTCGGTGAACAACGAAGCAGAATTCAAGGATCTGGCTCTCGAGATATTTGTCTTTCAATACCATAATAACAAAGTCTACCGTCAATTCTGTGATCTGTTGAAGAAGAGCCCCGGAAAGCTTAAGAAGTTGGAGGACATCCCCTTTTTGCCAATTGAATTTTTTAAATCGCACCGCCTGATTTCTTCTAAATCAGAACCTGAAATTGTTTTTACCAGTAGTGGCACCACTGGAAAACAAAGCAGCAAACATTACGTAACAGATTTAAGTATTTATGAAAAAAGCTTCTTTAAGGCTTTTGAAAATATCTATGGAAATCCTGAAGATTTAGTTATCCTGGCTCTTCTACCTTCTTACCTGGAACGCACCGGATCTTCCCTTATCTACATGGCCGATGCACTTATAAAGAAAAGCCAACACCCCGAAAGTGGATTTTATCTTAATAATCTCGATGAATTAAAACAAACATTGGAAAAAGCTGAATCAGCGGGAAAAAAAACCCTGCTTATAGGAGTCTCTTTTGCACTGCTGGACCTGGTAGAACGCCACAGGTTTAATCTTAAAAATACTATTGTTATGGAAACGGGAGGGATGAAGGGCAGGCGTAAGGAAATGATTAGAACTGAACTCCACCAAATTCTCTGTGAAGGCTTTGGAGTTGCCACCATCCACAGCGAGTATGGGATGACAGAATTACTGTCACAGGCTTATTCTACCGGAGATGGAATATTTGAATGTCCGTCGTGGATGAAAATACTCATCCGCGATTCAGAAGATGCTCTTAGCCTCCTTCCAGAACAAAAGACCGGAGGTATAAATGTTATCGACCTCGCCAATTTTAACTCTTGTTCATTCATCGCTACCCAGGATCTAGGCAGGAATACAGAAGCGGGAAAAACAGAAATATTAGGCCGTTTCGACAATTCCGACATTAGAGGCTGCAACCTTCTAATCCTCTGATTACCAGAATTAAACCTGAACACCAACTAAACAAATGTAAATTTTACGTTAAAGTTGAAAATCTGCTGTAATTTTCTGAAATTATATCGACTCAATATATGTAAGATGTAAATAGAATAAACTCTATCAATTCTTACAGGCTAAGTGAAATTTTTTCATATTAGATTGGTTAGTTAGTTGCAAGCCCCGTAGACGCCCTGTTTACGGGGTTTTGTATTTTCACTATACCACCCTGATAATGTAAGTATTTTTCTTTCCCTTATTCAGGATTATATATTTCCCGTTTATCAAATCATCTGTAGTTAATTTGTAATCTTCTTTTACTTTTTCCTTATTCACCGATACCGAATTTTCTTTGAGTGCACGTCGAGCCTCCCCGTTGGATTTAAGGAACCCGGTTTCTGCGGAAAGCGCTGCGATCATATCCAGGCCATCTTCTATAAGGTCTATAGAAACCTCTGCCTGGGGAACCCCTTCAAAAACATCTAAAAAAGTAGTTTCATTTAAAGATTTAAGATCATGGGCTGTACTTTTTCCGAAGAGAACCTCAGAAGCTTTCACGGCATTCTCAAAATCTTCACGGGAATGAACAGTCACTGTAATCTCCTCAGCCAGGGTCTTTTGTAATTGTCTTAAATGTGGGGCTTCCTGGTGCTTTTCAACAAGTTTTTCAATTTCCTCCCTACTTAAAAAAGTAAAGATTTTAATATATCTTTCGGCATCAACATCACTGGTATTTAACCAGTACTGATAAAATTTATAAGGAGAAGTTCTTTGTGGGTCTAACCAAACATTTCCACTCTCGGTCTTCCCGAATTTTGTTCCGTCGGCCTTTGTGATCAGGGGACAGGTAAGCGCGTAACCTTTCCCGTTACCAATTCTTCTTATCAACTCGGTACCCGTGGTAATATTCCCCCACTGGTCGCTTCCGCCCATCTGCAGAGTACAATCATGCGCTCTGAACAAGTGCAGAAAATCATAGCCCTGAACCAGTTGATAGGTGAATTCGGTAAAAGACATGCCTTCAGCCGCTTCAGAGGATAATCGCTTCTTTACAGAATCTTTGGACATCATATAATTTACCGTGATATGTTTTCCCACATCTCTTATGAACTCCAGAAAGGAGAAGTTCTTCATCCAGTCATAATTATTAACCATTACTGCGGCATTTTCAGCATCACTTTCAAAATCCAGGAATTTAGACAACTGGTTTTTAAGAGCTTCCTGATTATGCTTCAAGGTCGCTTCATCCAGAAGGTTTCTTTCTGCCGATTTCCCCGAGGGATCACCAATCATTCCAGTGGCGCCTCCTACCAATGCAAAAGGTTTATGTCCGCAAAGCTGAAAATGACGAAGCATCATAACGCTCACCAAGTGACCTATGTGCAGTGAATCGGCTGTTGGATCTATACCTACATAGGCAGCCCTCATCGTTTCGGCTAAATGTTCTTCGGTGCCGGGCATCACATCGTGAACCATACCCCGCCAGGTAAGTTCTTCTACAAAATTCTTGGTCATAATTATATTTTTGAATGCAAAAAGAGCCGTAAAGATACCATAAACTCTTATTTTTCCTAAGGGCTTTCCCTATATTTACGACATGATTTTAATCACAGGAGCAACAGGATTGGTAGGCTCACATTTGGCCTTTGAGCTTGCGAAAAAAGAAGAAAAAATACGGGCATTATTCCGAAGTGAAAGCAAACGGGATCGTGTAAAAGATATCTTTTCATATTATACAACTTCTGAAAAAGCCTCAGAATATTTCCAGAGAATTGATTGGGTTAAAGCTGAAATTAACGACATCCCGGCACTGGAAAAAGCTTTTGAGGGCGTGAAACAGGTATTTCATTGTGCTGCTTTGGTTTCTTTTAATCCGGCTGATGCACAGGCTCTAAGAAAAACAAATATCACCGGCACTGCCAATATTGTAAACCTATGTATTGCCTTTAAGATAAAGAAGCTATGCCACGTAAGCAGCGTAGCCAGTCTGGGCAGGGATATAAAAAAACCTGAAATTGACGAAACTACCGAATGGAATCCTGAAGGGAATCACAGCGATTACGCTATTTCCAAATATGGTGCAGAAATCGAGGTATGGCGTGGTTCACAGGAAGGAGTACCAATAGTTATTGTAAATCCGGGAATAATTATAGGTCCGGGATTTTGGGATTCTGGTAGCGGTCCCATCTTTACTCGAATCCAAAAGGGTTTGAAATATTATTTTTCAAAAACCACCGGTTTTGTAGGAATTGGAGATGTGGTTAAAACCATGCTACTTCTAATGAATTCTGAAATAAAAAACGAAAAGTACGTAATTGTTTCAGAAAATATCAATTTCAAAAGAGTGATGAAGGGAATAGCTCGCAACCTCAACAAACCCGTCCCAAAGAAAAAACTGAAAAAATGGATGCTTTGGGTTGGTTGGATCGGCATGAAAACAGGAAGCATCTTTGGAATTAAGCGCCAGATCACAACCAGCACGATTAAAACCCTATTTGAAGATGCCCATTACAGCAGTGAAAAGATAAAAAAGAAACTCGATTATGAATTTACTCCGATAGACAAAGTAATTTCAAAAACTGCGGCTATTTACAAAGAAGAAATTACTGCACCTCGATAGAACGCGGGTTGATAAGACTATCCAATTTCCTGTCCTGCTCCAGTTTTAAGGAATCGCTTTTTACCTTCAAGGAATCTATTTGAAGACTATCAAGACCTTCTTCGGCGGCCAGAATAGAATCATTAACTTTCCGCTCCACTTCCCTAATAGAATCCAGTTTATCCTTCATGCTCTGGAGATTTTCTTTTACCTGACGATAGATATTTTCATACTGGGTATAATTTTCAGCATAAAAAGCATTGCTTTGCTCAAATTGTAAACTATCTATCTCGAATTTCTCGTAAATATATTCTTCCGGTTTAATGCCGGTAGCTTCAAACTTACGTTTATTAAAGTTACGGGCAGAAGTCATAATGGAAATCTCGGTTAACACTTCCACCATTTTATCTTCAGCAATAAGATTATCAGGTTTTTTAGTCTTCTCAACATTCTGGCAGGCAGAGAAAACCACTGTGAAAATTAAAAGAAATAGTCCTTTTTTCATATTATCGGTCAAATTCTATTCTTTCTGCCACCTTTGCAAAAGGCTGATGTTTAAAGTTCTTGTAAACAAGATTACCATTAACGAAAGTATGGGTTACACGGGATTTAAAGGTTACTCCCTCAAAAGGAGACCAGCCACATTTATACACAATATTATCTGGCTGCACTGCCCAGGGCGCATTGAGATCAACCAGTACCAAATCGGCTTTATAGCCCTCCCTAATAAATCCGCGATCCTTTATCTGAAAAAGTATTGCCGGATTATGGCACATCTTCTCGACAATTTTTTCGAGCGAAATTTTACCCTGATGATGTAACTGAAGCATCGCAGGGAGTGCGTGTTGCACCAATGGGCCCCCACTTGGAGCTTTGGTATAAGGATTTTTCTTTTCTTCTTTGGTATGCGGAGCGTGATCTGTAGCTACCACATCTATACAATCA
Organism: Salegentibacter flavus; assembly: GCF_900115145.1. Classification (GTDB taxonomy): domain Bacteria; phylum Bacteroidota; class Bacteroidia; order Flavobacteriales; family Flavobacteriaceae; genus Salegentibacter; species Salegentibacter flavus. The sequence continues at coordinate 112,291 of NZ_FOVL01000011.1, forward strand.
TCTAAAAGTCCCTTAAGCAAGGCTTCCTGATCTTTTTTGGTCTTTACAGCAGGGTTCCATTTAATAAAAGTTCCCATCTTCGCGTAGTCTGAATCGTTAAACCACAAATGGTGAATACAAACCTCGGCCGTGATTTTTTTATCTTTCAGAGGCTTTTTATTGCTAAAAAGTCCTATTTCCTTTGCGGTAGAAAGATGAAAAACGTGTAACCTGGCTCCTGTTTTTTTAGCAAGTGCTACAGCTCTCGAAGACGACAGGTAACAAGCTTCTTCACTTCTAATCTTTGGGTGCAGTTCTATGGGGATATCATCTCCATAACGCTCTATACATTCCTGAAGATTTTTCTGAATTGTTTCCTCATCTTCACAATGAACCGCGATCAACAAGGGAGATTTAGAAAAGATCTCTTCTAAAACCTTCTCATCGTCAACCAGCATATTTCCGGTAGAAGACCCGAGGAAAAGTTTTAATGCTGCAGTTGTTTTGGGATCTACCTTAAGTATTTCCTCGAGGTTATCGTTAGTGCCTCCAAACATAAAGGAATAATTGGCGTATGAACTCTCGGCAGCCAATTTGAATTTTTCCTCCAGAAGTTCTATGGTCGTGGTTTGCGGTAGGGTATTGGGCATTTCAAAGAAGGAAGTAATCCCACCGGCTACAGCAGCTTTTGATCCTGTTTCAATCGTGTCTTTATGGGTAAGCCCCGGTTCCCGGAAATGCACCTGATCATCAATTAGACCCGGCAGTAAATATGTGCCTTCAGCATCAAAAATATTCACATCAGGCGATTTAGGACTGATGCTCTCCCCAATCTCTACAATAATCCCATCTTCAATAAAAACATCGGCTTCCCTGATCTTCCCTTCGTTAACAATACGAGCATTCTTGATTAAAACCTTTTTCATTACAATTTATCTTTTTTAAAAAGACTTTTTATTTTCATAAATATTACCCCAAAAACGGCTTCAGAAATAATTCCACCGCTCATTTTAGAAGTTCCCTGCGTCCTGTCGGTAAAGATGACGGGCACTTCAGTAATTTTAAATCCAAGCAAATGTGCTTTAAATTTCATTTCTATCTGGAAAGCATACCCCACAAACTGGATACGATCCAGATTAATTGTCTCAAGTACCTTCCGGTTGTAACATACAAATCCCGCCGTGGTATCGTGAATATTCATCCTGGTGATTAACCTCACATATTTTGAGGCCAGCCAGGACATAAGCACGCGATTCATAGGCCAGTTTATTACATTTACCCCGGTTGCATATCGCGATCCTATCGCCACATCGGCTCCTCCCCGCTTGCAGGCGTTGTATAATCTTATTAAATCATTAGGATTATGAGAAAAATCAGCGTCCATCTCAAAAATGTAATCATAGGCTTTGTTCAATGCCCATTTGAACCCATGAATATACGCTGTCCCCAATCCAAGTTTGCCGCTTCGTTCTTCCAGAAACAAGCGGTCGTGATATTCTGCCTGGAGTGTTCTAACTCTGTCGGCAGTTCCATCAGGAGAATTATCATCTACCACCAAGATATCAAATTTGTGCTTTTGAGAGAAAATATTTCTAACAAGCTTCGCTATATTTTCAATCTCATTGTAGGTGGGTATAATGATTATCCCCTTTATCATTCCGATTTTTTTTGCACAAATGTATACATTTTAAATCTTCATTTTCTTCAGAGATATAATCTCCGGGTTAACATCAAAATTTTACATTTGTAAAAAAATCCATTTGCAGGCAATTGAACGACATGTAGAATCTTTAGACTGGGCAAGCCTTATCCTACTCGGCGCATTTATTCTATTAAGCCTTGTTAAAACCGCCTATCCACAGCGATTTGAGGATTTTATTTCCCTGTTAACTTCGAACAAATTTATGGTGTTTAGAGGAAAGGAGTATAAGGCTTTTCATCCTTTTAACATTTTAATGTTTTTAGTGAATATTTTATCGGTTTCCTTATTTTTATTTTTGGTTTTCGAACTGCTATGGCCGGGAACACTACCTGCCAGCCCAAGTATTCTTTTTATAAGGATTGCAACAGGATATGCCAGTTTTATTTTGTTAAAATTCGGAGTAGAGAAGATTATTGCCAATATTTTTGATCTGGACAGGATAATAGACTACTACCTTTACCAAAAGCTGGCCTACCGGAACTTTATCGCCCTGTTGTTATTCATTCCTTTATTGTTTTTTTTCTACGCCTTCCCCCCTACAGCACTTGTTCTATATATAATTTTCGGGTTGGTAATTCTTACTAATATTATAAGCCTGGCGACCATCTACAAACAAAATCAAAACCTTATTAGGTCTAATTGGTTCTATTTTATTTTGTACCTTTGCGCTCTCGAAATTGCCCCTTATATTATTTTGTATAAGCTTATTACAATTTAAATAGGATCAAATTAAAGTATTGATATATGAAAGTGAAAACAATTTTGGTTTCCCAGCCAGAACCTAAGATAGAGAATTCACCTTATTTTGAGCTTGAGGAAAAACAGCGAGTAAAAATTGATTTCATTCCCTTTATCCACGTTGAGGGGGTTCCTTCCAAAGAAGTAAGGCAACAAAAAGTTGATCTAACCAAGTATACTGCAATAATCCTTACCAGCCGAAACGCCGTAGATCACTTTTTTAGAATTGCTGAAGAAATGCGCTTTAAGGTGCCAGACACCCTAAAATACTTTTGTTTGAGTGAAGCGGTAGCCTACTATCTGCAAAAATATGTGGTGTACCGTAAGCGTAAGATTTATGTTGGAAAAAGAACATTTGCCGAACTTTCTCCGCTAATCAAGAAATACAAGAACGAAAAGTTTCTTTTACCTTCTTCTGATATGCTGAAACCAGATGTACCTAAGACCCTTAATAAACTTGGGGTTGAATGGAAACAGGCTACTTTTTACAAGACGGTAGTAAGCGATCTTTCTCACTTGCGGAATGTAACTTATGATATCCTGGTATTTTTTAGTCCCAGTGGAATTAAATCACTGTTCGAGAATTTCCCTGATTTTCAACAAAACGACACCCGCATCGCGGTTTTTGGAAATACAACAATTAAAGCAGCCAAGGACCACGGGCTAACCGTGAACATCAAAGCTCCTACTCCGGAAACACCTTCCATGACTATGGCCCTTCAAAAATATATTAACGAAACAAATAAAAAGCACGCTTAAGTTTAGCTTCCATTTGTTTGTAAATAAAAAATCCGGTGTTGTCATAACACCGGATTTTTTTGAATCCAATTAACTAATTAAAAATCACGAAACAGGACCTCCTGAGATTATTTCAGGATTGGCATTTTCCTCATATTTTTTAAAGTTCGATTTAAATGATTTAGCCAACTCATTGGCTTTTTTATCATAGGCATCTTTGTCTTCCCAGGTATATCTTGGGTTAAGAACTTCCGCAGGTACTCCATCACAGATTACCGGCATATTCAATCCAAAAATATCATGTTTGGTATAATCAACATCTTCAAGTTTACCTTCCAGTGCTGCATTAATCATAGCCCTAGTGTATTTGAGTTTCATACGGTTCCCTATTCCATAAGGTCCGCCAGTCCACCCAGTATTTACGAGCCAAACGTGAACGTGTTCCTCTTTCATTTTATTGCTTAACATTTCAGCATAACGAGTGGGGTGAAGAGGCATAAAAGGAGCTCCAAAACAAGCCGAAAAACTTGGTACAGGCTCATCTATTCCCGCCTCGGTGCCGGCTACTTTTGCTGTGTAACCACTAATGAAGTGATACGCAGCCTGTCCCGGAGTCAATTTACTAATAGGAGGCAGCACCCCAAAAGCATCGGCGGTAAGGAAGAAAATATTTTTAGGATTTTTACCTACTGAAGGTTCTTTGATATGATTTATATGATGAATTGGATAACTAACTCTTGTATTCTGAGTAATTGAAGTATCTTCAAAATCTACTTCTCCATTCTCATCTAGGATGACATTTTCCAGAATAGCACCAGGTTTAATAGCGTTATAGATATCTGGTTCATGTTCCTTGGTAAGATTTATGACTTTTGCATAACAACCACCTTCAAAATTAAAGATAGTATGTTCCGGCGTCCAGCCGTGCTCATCGTCACCAATGAGTTTTCTTTGCGGATCGGCAGAAAGGGTGGTTTTCCCCGTTCCTGAAAGTCCAAAGAAAATAGCCGTTTCTCCATCATCCCCAACATTAGCCGAGCAGTGCATTGGCAAAGTATTTTTATCTACGGGTAGAATAAAATTAAGCGCTGAGAAAATTCCCTTTTTAATTTCACCGGTGTAACCGGTACCTCCAATTAAAGCTATTTTTTTGCTGAAATTGAGAATTGCAAAATTTTCAGCCCGGGTACCGTCCACTTCGGGATCGGCTTCGAAGCCTGGTGCATTGAGAATAAGCCAATCTTCTTTAAAGTTTTTAAGCTCCTCTTCTTTGGGTCTTAAAAACATATTATAGGCAAACATATTAGACCAGGGGTATTCGTTCACTACCCTGATGTTTAACCTGTATTTATCTTCGGCGCAGGCATATGCGTCTCTGGCATAGATTTCTTTTCCTGACAAATACTCTGTGACCTTTTTATACAGCTGGTCAAACTTCTCTGGTTCAAACGGGATGTTGATGTCTCCCCACCAAACTTCGTCTTTGGTAACTTCATCTTCTACAATAAATCGATCCTTTGGGGAACGCCCGGTAAATTTACCAGTGTTTACGGCTAATGCTCCTGAACTGGCTTCAACCCCCTGTCCCTTTTCAATTGTAATTCGATGTAATTCTTTCGGACTTAATTGATAGTGAAGTCTTGCGTCTTTGATCCCGTACTCCTCTAACGAAATCGTTTTCGTAATTTGGGTGTTTGCGAACATAAATTATTAAGTGTGTGGTTTGTTTAGGCCTACAAAATTATAAATCTTATGCAGAATAAAGAGTTTGCCCCGGCATTTTATTCATTTTTTAACGAAATAAATTTTACCCCTAAAATTAGCCATGCAAGTATTAGTAGGGTTCCCCCTACGGGCGTAATCAATGCAATGCTTTTAAAGTCGAAGGATGTGAGATCATTTGTAGCCAGTAAATAAATAGATCCCGAGAACAATAATACCCCGGCAACAACAAGATAAAAAACACTTGTTAACTTTTTAAGACCTTGAATTTTGAACCCTCCAATTATTAAGAGTAGGAACGCATGATAGATTTGATATTTCACCCCTGTTTCAAAAGATTTGAGTGAAGACTCCTCCAAAAGCGGATTTAAGCCATGGGTGGCAAAAGCTCCGATTATAACTCCCAAAAGACCAAAAATACTTCCCGCAACCAAAAATCGCTTATCCATCTATTAATTTTTTATGAAGTAAAGATTTAATACATTCGTTACCACTACACAAAATTAACTTATTTTATGAGAGAAATTTTAATAATTGGCGCGGGAAAATCTACTTCCGTGCTTATCAACCACCTGCTCGAAAATGCAGAATCTGAAGACCTTTTTCTAAGAATTGGAGATCTGAATCTTGAAACTGCGCAGAAAGCTACCCAAAACCATAAACGTTGTGAAGCCCTGGTCCTGGATGTCTTTGACCCTGCCAGCCGGGAAGCTGCAATAAAAAAGGCAGATATTGTAATCTCTATGCTTCCGGCCAGGTTCCATATTGAGGTTGCCCGGGACTGCGTGAAATTCAAAAAAAATATGGTCACCGCCTCTTACATTAGTAAAGAGATGAAAGCTTTGGATGAAGAAGTAAAAAAGAACAATCTGGTCTTTATGAACGAAATTGGTGTTGATCCCGGAATAGATCATATGAGCGCTATGCAAGTTATCGATCGGATTAGGGATAAAGGTGGGAAAATGCTCATGTTTGAATCATTTACCGGAGGCCTGGTGGCCCCTGAAAGCGATACCAATCTCTGGAATTACAAATTTACCTGGAACCCCAGAAATGTGGTGGTAGCCGGCCAGGGAGGGGTTGCCGAATTCATCCAGGAAGGAAAATTTAAATACATCCCTTACCATAGATTATTCCGAAGAACAGAACTTCTTCAAATTGATGACTATGGGAAATTTGAAGGATATGCCAACAGAAATTCCCTGGATTACATGAGCATTTATGGTCTGGAAGATATTCTTACACTTTTCCGAGGCACTATAAGGCGCGTTGGTTTTAGTCGTGCATGGAACATGTTCGTACAACTGGGAATGACCGATGATAGTTTCGAAATGAGTGATTCAGAAAATATGAGCTACCGCGAATTTGTGAACTCATTTTTACCCTATTCCCCCACTGATTCTGTAGAACTTAAACTTCGGCATAATTTAAAGATCGATCAGGACGACCTGATGTGGGAAAAATTGCTGGAGCTTGATATTTTCACTGATAAAAAGAAAATAGGAATTAAAGATGCCACTCCCGCACAGGCGCTTCAGAAAATATTGATGGAGAAATGGTCTCTCGCGCCAGACGATAAGGATATGATCGTGATGTACCATAAGTTTGGCTATGAATTAAATGGCGAAAAAAAGCAAATAGATTCTACTATGGTGCATATTGGGAAGAACCAAACCGAAACCGCTATGGCAAAAACGGTAGGTTTGCCCTTAGCCATTGCTACAATAAAAATCCTTAATAAGGAAATTAGTACTCCGGGAGTGCAACTACCAATTAAAAAAGAGGTTTATGAACCCATCCTAAGAGAACTAGAAAAATACGATATCATTTTCAAGGAAAAAGAATCTGAATACCTGGGATATAACACCTTTGGAGAAGTAGGTAATTAATAGTTATTTTAGCCTTACCAAAAATCACTTTAATGAAAGTAGTAAACGAGAATGTTGTAGTAGATGGCATAGATAAAACCATTCTAAATCATCTGATGGAAGATGCCAAAAAGCCTATCCTGGAGATCGCACGAAGCATTGGGATTACGGGGGCAGCTGTACATCAGCGTTTGCGAAAACTTGAAAAAAGCGGATTGGTAGAAGGCTCCAAACTTATTGTAGACCCCCGCGTGCTGGGCTTTAAGACCATGGCTTTTGTGGGGGTCTATTTAGATAAAGCCGTTAGTAATCCTCAGGCTGTAAAAAAACTAAATGAGATCCCTGAGGTAATTGAGTGCCACTACACCACAGGAAACTGGTCTATTTTCCTTAAAATTCTTTGCAGGGACAACGAGCATTTAATGCAAGTACTCAACAAAGATATTCAGGCTATAGAAGGAGTTTCAAGAACAGAAACTTTCATCTCGTTAAATCAGCAAATTAAGCGACAAATTAAGATCTAATATTTGGATTAATTCTAAATAAGAATTAATTTTGGTGCCAGGATGAATACACTTTTCAAGGCCCATAATTTCACTTCTTACCAATGCGACAGCTCGCGAGCTTTTCATATTGATTTTGACCATAAACTGATTAAACTCAGTTTTTGCCAGTTACTCGCTTTTCGGGAACAGATTAAAAACATAGATCTCGAAACTCATTTTAGCGGAAGGAACAAACACGGTATTGAAATTCTAGTTTTGTGTAATCGCTCGCACATCTTCATTTTTGACACTTTTGAATGCATCGCCCTTAAAGATCTCATGGAGGGTACATTTGCTATGCTGGAGCTTAATTCGCTTCTTACAGCAGGGGTTTAATTCCTCTTTTAGGTTTAGACTCTTTCTAAATTCTACTGAAAATTAGGTGCTTAATCGCTTTTTGGCTAAATTTAGAAAAAAGAAATATGAAAGATATAGTAAGACAGAAATTAAGCATAAACGTAGAGATCATGGATATGCTTAATAAGCAGATAGAAAAGGAAGCGGTTTCCTCTTCGGCATACCTGGCTATGGCCTCGTGGTGCGATCATAACGGATTGGAAAACAGTGCCGCATTCTTTTATGAGCAATCATCTGAGGAGCGGGAACATATGTTGAAGATCTTTAAATTCATAAATGATAACGGCGGTACCGCCTATGCTCCTGAAGTGAAAAGCGTAATGCACGAATTCAATTCCCTTGAGGAGATCTTTGAAGCTGCCCTGGACCAGGAAATAGAGATCACCCAAAGCATTCATAGCCTCGTTCAGAAATGCAGAAAGCTCAACGATTTTACCACCGAATATTTCTTGCAATGGTTCGTGAACGAGCAGATGGAGGAGGAACAACTTATGCGCAGAGTGCTGGAGTTATTCGACCTGATGCGTGATGAACCGCTAAAGTATATAGACGAACGAATTCCCGGACTAAGGGAAGAATAATCATAAAGGCCGCTTCTAAAGCGGCCTTTATTCTTTCAGGCTTACATTTTATCGGCAGGGATCTTAGTAAGTTCGGCTATAGCAAAGCCCTCGATCTCTATGGAAATAAGGAAAAGGCTTTCTCCGGGAATAACATCTACAATTCTAAAGTTTTCAAGATAACCCGACAGGCTTATTTCTTCTGAAGGTTTTATATGCTCCTCCAGTTTCTGATTTATCTCTCTTAACTGTTTCTCGATATGTGGAGAGAAATCCAGTTTCATCCTCTTTTTAAGCTTTTCGTAAATAAAAGTATTAGCCACAGCCTGCAAGCTTTTATCCATAAGCCAGTTATTACTTTTCCCTTCCAGTTTATAATCTTTTACCATTATCTCCTGCTCTTCAGGGTCAAATTCAATGGCTAAGTGCAGGAATATGCGTCCTTCCTTATTTTTAAACAGGGAAGTGAGGGTTTTAAATTTAATATCCAGCGCTAGATCATATCCCTCTTTTTCACTCTTCATTAGGGCGGCATCTAAAATGGTTGCATAGGTAGAAACCTCGCCATCTTTCCCTTCTGTTTCAATATTCTCACCTACAAGTTTATTCCGCAAGGCCTCATCAAGAACCTTAAAGCTTATTTTAACCGGTAACCGAATGGAAATTTTATCTTGTAATGAATTACTCATAGGTGTGTTTTACTGATTTCACTTCCTAATTTAGAAGTTATCTTTCAAAAACCGGTAATATTAAATCAGCTTTATACTTCCAAAAGTAAAAAATAAGATTTTGTTAACTTAATACAGGAAGAAAGGGCTACTCCAAGCATAAGAAAGCTCATGATTCTATAAAATCATGAGCTTTGGCTTTCTTTTATCCCGGCTTAGAGATCAAATTTTACTTTAAAATTCCCATCGGAAATAAACTTTCTGGAAAGATCGATACCGTTATGACCCTGAAAAGAAAACCTTCCGGTAAGATAATTCCCGTCATCTTCTAAAATCTCGATCAGGTTCTGGGAATTACCTTTAATATTAAGCCATTCTCCTTCCCCCTGTCTGTACTTAATCCAGCTACCGGGGAAATTACTGCTACCTAGAGAATAGGAATTGTTTCCAATATAATTAGATAATCTAAACTCAATGCTTTCTCCAGAGGCGGCACCAACCCGTAACAAAACATCAATACTACCGGTGTGAGTAACATATTTCTCACAAGAAATTTTTCCCTCTTCCCCTTGCACAAATAGATCTATCCCATCTATTTTAGCAGTTAAAAACTCTTCTTCATCAATAAGTTGTAATGAATCGTCATCATTATTACAGCCAACAAGAAGACACATCATCAAAACAAGGGGGGCTGCGAATTTGTGGGTGAATTTTTTCATAATAAAAGAACTTTAGTGATTACAGATTTTTAAGCTCTTTAAAATTAAGATATTACAAACATTCAAAACAAGGGTGATTTCACCCTAATTTACTGTATTTCAGTTTTTTAACTTTTGTTCAGCATTTATTTCAGAAATTGTCACCTGAGAAATATTCATAGCATATAAGGCAGTTCTATATGCGTATTGAAAGAATTATAGAGTACTCATCTTTTTTATAAACGGAATTTGATTCACGAACATCAACCAATTCAATTTTTGAAAGCTCATCATGAAATTACTTTAATTCTTCTTATGAAAGTTTAATGTCCAAGCGACAAGCTCTTCTTCAAGGTTATGAAGCTTAATGATTCCGGAGATAGGAACTATAAAAGGTATATGAGCTAGTAATCCGGCAAAAAAGAATGTACCGAGCATTCTCTCTTTTTGCACAGATTCGAATAAGAAAAAGAAGGTCTATATTATTTTTTATGGCTTCCGGGGTGAAATTGTCTATTTCAGCAAATCCTGATTCTTCTGCAAACCTGCTGTTTCATTAAATTTATCGGTTAAAAAACCTCTGCAGACGCTTGCACTTCCCTGATTAGTGTTGACCGGTTTTAATATTTTTCCAACAAGCTTAACGGGCAACCGGAAATTCAAGTCGTATGGTAGCTCCAGCTTCCCTGTTTTGAAATACTTGGATCTTTCCGCCATGTAAAGTCATGATCTGCTTACAGAGACTCAATCCAATGCCACTCCCTGTTTCTTTGGTGGTAAAAAAAGGAACAAAGATCTGGTCCATGACCTCAGGAGTAATACCCGTACCGTTGTCCACTATCCTGATAAAGGTCCTACGATCGGGTTTTTCTTCTGCTATCACGTCAACGACAGCATCTTTCGTTCCTTTGCAGGCTTCCACTGCATTCAGGATAACATTGATCAATACCTGCTCCAAAAGATAGGAATCTGCTGTGATTTCAAGGTCTTTCTGACTCATTTTATACCTTAATCTAACCTTCTTGTCATTGATCAAGGATTTCATTAGGTGTTCAATATTTCTGAAGAGTTCAATAACCGGGATCTTTTCGGGATTGAGGCTGATAACTTTATTCAGGCTACGGTAGGTTTTGGCGAACTTCATAAGTCCTTCACTGCGTTTCTCGATACTTCGGAGACCCGCATCCAAATCTTCGATCTCGAGGTCAACTGTTTCGGGATCATTTTGAAAGGCCTGTACCTGCAACTTAAGTGTATTTGCGAGGGAGGAGATGGGCGCGATGGAATTCATGATCTCATGGGTCATTACACTCAACAACTTTTTCCAGGCATCAGATTCGGTTTGGTTCAGGGTGGCTTCAATATTATGAATCACCACAAGCTTATAGGAAAACTCCCCGATATCGAACAAACTGTTGGAAAGTAAAACTTTCACGTTTTCCTCGTGAACCTTTAGTTCCACCGTCGCGGGTTTCTCATAGAAATTTTCAAAAAGAAGATCAAAAACTCCATGATTTCTAGCCTTTATAAAACGAACATTCTTAAAGGAAGGAAAACCCAGGATATCCTGGAAAGAATCATTCACCCACAGCACAGATCCACTATTAACTTCATAGGCTAAAAGTCCGATATCCACCATTTCAAGGATCTTCTGCAGGTACAGGTACTGAGCCTCCTTTTCTGAATTCATTTTCCTCACCACTTCATTGACTGTATTAAAACCCCTGTACAATCTTTGAATATCGGTTGTTTTTTTGTCCTCTACATATTGCCGGGAAAAGTCCCGGTATTTGACCGCTTCAAAGAAATCATCCATCACTTCAAACCTCTTTCTCAAAAACCTGAAAAGTTCATAAAGGGAAACTATACAGGCGAATAAAATTATTGCGCTGTAGGTCCACTTTCCGGAAAGTGCGAAAAAGACAGTCAAAGTCAAAAAACCTGCCAGGATCAGAATCCTAAGGAGGATGCTAGTATGGTAAGTCCTAAAGGTCATATTTCTCCAGTCTCCTGTACAGTGCCGTACGGGTTATCCCAAGCTCCTTAGCCGATCTGGAAATATTCCCTTTGTTCTTATCGATCACCTTCAGAATAGTATTCTTTTCAACGGTTTCCAATCGCAGGTCATTCATTTTCTCCTTTTGTACCGCATTTTCAATAGCTGAAAAGGAAAGATCTTCTGCATTGAGAATATTAGTTTCCGCCATAATCACAGCCCTTTCGATCATAAATTGCAGTTCCCGGACATTGCCGGGAAAAGGATGGGATTTCAGCTTTTTCCAAAAATCGGTTTCAATTTGAAAAGGTCCTTTTGAATATTTTCCAGAATAAAGATCAAGAAAATGTCGGGTCAGTAGCGTGATATCAGTGCCTCGTCTCCGCAACGGAGGAATGATCAAGTCAACTGTATTGATGCGGTAAATAAGATCTTTTCGGAATTTTTCCTCATCGGAGAGCTCCGAAATATGGAGATTGGTCGCACAAATCAATCGAATATCAATCGGAATAATCTCGTTGGATCCCAGCGGGGTGATATATCTGTTCTGTAAGACTGTGAGTAAACGCGCCTGCTGCCTCAGACTTATATTCCCGATCTCATCGAGAAAAAGTGTGCCGCCCTGGGCTGCCTCAAAACGTCCTTGCCGGTCCTCTCGGGCATCGGTAAAGGCCCCTTTTTTATAACCGAACAATTCACTTTCAAACAAACTGGAGGTTAGAGCGCCCACATCCACTTTTACGAACGGCTTATCTTTTCTGTTTGAATTTTCATGAATGGCTCTGGCGATAAGATCCTTTCCAGTTCCATTCTCCCCAAGAATAAGAATATTGGCATCTGTAGGTGCCACTTTTTTTATCTTTGAAAATACGGCCTGGATTTCGTCACTCTCCCCAATGATCTTACCTCCTTCTACTACGGATTTTATTTTTTCCTGGCCCGGGGTTTTACGCTTGCGCAGCACCTCGGTTACCGAGTCTATCATCTTTTCGTTTTTCCAGGGTTTAACGATAAAATCTGAAGCACCCTCCTTCAGAGAACGAATAGCTACATCTATATCTCCATAGGCAGTGATGAGAATTACACTGGTTTCAGGGGAAAGTTCCCTGATTTTGTTTAACCAGAAAATACCTTCATTTCCAGTATTGATGAGTCCGTTGAAGTTCATATCAAGGATGACCGTGTCGAATTTATTTTCCGATACAAGACCCGGAAGGTTGCCGGGATTTTTTTCCACAACGACTTCTGCAACAAGCGGCTTTAAAAGAAGTCTTAAAGCTGTAAGCACGTCGACATCATCATCGATCACCAATATTTTTGATTTCCGGAGCTGCATAAATACAATATTAACATATTTTTTGATGCTTCCGGATAATTACTAACAAGAAAATGAATCTTTACAAAATTGTATTAAAGCCGAACACAAGCTGTATCAAAATCGAACACTGTTGTTTAATGCTTTTTATCTAAAGCATTGAAAAGTAGGTACATACGTTTTTGGCACCATCTTGAATTACATAAAAGAAGAAATAATTAAACTCATGGACATACATCTCGAAAAAAGACGTTTCACTCCCAAAAAAATTGGGATCATTATCGCAATAATTTTAACCCTTGCCTTACTATTCTTTGCACTTCTTTCTTCTACAGGAAATGCTACTCTTAACGTAGACAAGGAACGTATCACCATAAGTGAAGTCCAAATAGGGAATTTTCAAGAAAATATTCCGGTTAACGGGGTAGTACTTCCTGTCAAGACAATTTATCTGGACGCGATGGAAGGTGGAAGAGTAGAAGAAAAATTCGCTGAAGACGGGGCGATGATGAAAAAAGGTGATCCTATTATCAAATTATCGAATACCGATCTTGAATTGAGCCTGGTAAATCAGGAAACAGCGGTTTACAACCTTCTTACTCAAATGCAGATCTCCCAGAATGCAGCCAGACAAAATACCATCAACAAAAGGAATAACCTTACTGATGTTGAAAACAGCCTTGTGGAAGCCCAAAGAAAATATGAACTGAACAAGAAGCTCTATGAAAAAGGGGCTGTAGGGAAACAGGATTATCTGGAAACTGAGAACAATTACAACTATCAGAAAGAAAAGTTTCAGCTAGCCAAAGAAGTACTGGCACAGGATTCCCTTTCAAGTCAGCAGGAATCGCAGCAGGCAAAAGAGTCTTATGAAAGGACCCGAAAAGCCCTGGAGCTGATGAGAAAGAAAGTGGGAGATCTTATTGTTAGGGCGCCCATAGACGGACAACTTACCGCGCTGGATGTTGAAATAGGCCAGTCAAAATCAAAAGGAGAACGCCTGGGCCAGATCGATGTGATAAGTGGTTATAAAATACGGGCCCAAATAGATGAACATTACATCTCCCGGATCTTTAACGGGCAACGCGGAAATTTCATTTTCAACGGAAAAGATTACGAACTGGAGATAAGGAAAGTCTATACACAGGTTTCCAACGGCCGTTTCCAGGTGGACATGCATTTTGCTGAAGAGGTGCCGGAGAACATCCGTCGTGGACAAAGTCTTCAGGTAAAACTTTCTCTAAGCCAGGAAAAAGAAGCGGTACTAATCTCTAAAGGAGGATTTTTTCAGGAGACCGGCGGGAACTGGATCTATAAGCTTTCCGAAGATGGGGAAACTGCTTATAAGATTCCTATACAGTTAGGAAGCCAAAACACCAGGTATTACGAGGTTATTGAAGGCCTGCAGCCAGGAGACCGCGTAGTGACCTCGAGCTATAGCAATTTTGGAGACTTTGAAGAACTCGTTTTGAATTAATATTAAAAAACCGGAATCGGGAGTCGCTGATGCCAGCTCTGCCTGAACCAATCAAGAATTTATAAAAACTAAAAAATACGAATCATGATCAAGATCACAAACCTCGAGAAGTTCTACAAGACAGAAGAAGTACAAACATTGGCACTGAACAAGCTGTCATTTGAAGTAAAAGAAGGCGAATTCGTAGCGATAATGGGACCTTCCGGTTCTGGTAAATCTACTTTACTCAACATCCTTGGAATGCTGGATGACTCTGATGGAGGAAGTTTCCTTTTTAATGGTGAAGAAGTTTCCGATTATAATGAAAGAAAAAGAGCCCACCTTAGAAAGCACAATATTGGCTTTGTCTTTCAAAGTTTTAATCTTATTGATGAACTGAGCGTTTTCGAAAATGTGGAATTACCACTTATCTACACCGGAATAAAACTAGCGGAACGCAAAGAGAAAGTACACAGTGTACTTGAAAAAATGCAGATCATGCACAGAAGGAATCACTTTCCGCAGCAACTTTCGGGAGGACAACAGCAAAGAGTAGCCGTTGCCAGGGCTGTTGTGAACAACCCCAAGATTATACTTGCCGACGAGCCAACAGGAAATCTCGACAGTAGTACCGGAAATGAAGTAATGGATCTTCTTTGCGAGCTGAATGAAGCGGGAACCACGATTGTGATGGTAACACACAGCGAACACGATGCCAGGTTTAGTCACCGAATCATCAGGATGCTAGATGGACAGAAAGTAACCGAAAACTTAAATGTTTTAGTTTAAAAATCAATCAATCAATCAAGAAACGATCATGTTAAAGAATTATATAAAAATCGCGTGGAGAAATATCTGGAATAACAAAGGATATACTTTTCTCAACATCTTTGGTTTGGCCATTGGGATCACCTGTGCAGCACTTATTCTACTGTGGATAGATAACGAGATGAGCTATAACGAGTATTTTGCTGACTATGAGGATATTTATACTATAAAGAACACTCAGACCTACGGGGACGAAACCTTTGTGTTTGAGGCCACGCCGGGACCACTGGCTGAACTTATGAGAAACGAGATCCCCGGTATAGGAAATGTGAGTCGTAGCGCCAGTTCTGAATCGCTTTTCTCACATGAAGAAAAGAACATTCACCAGACGGGAAAATATGTGGAGCCAGAGTTCTTTGAGATATTTGAGCTTAAATTCATACAAGGAGATCCATCAACAGCATTTCACGACCTGCATTCCATTGTAGTGACCGAGTCTATGGCTAGGAAATTCTTTGGGTCTGGGGATGTGCTGAATAAGACCCTGAGACTGAACCAGGGTCAGAGTTATGTGATTACAGCAGTCATAGAAGATCTCCCAGAAAATATTTCTCCACGTTTCCGATTTAGCTGGTTATCACCGTTTAAAAATTACGAGAATGCCAATGAGTGGCTACAGGGCTGGAATAACGCAATTCAAACCTATGTCAAACCAGAGGCAAATGCTGACATCGTTTCCCTGAATGAAACCCTATATGGCTTTATTCAGACTAAGCTTGAGGATTCTGAATCACACCTTTCACTTTATCCCATGGACCGCTGGAGGTTGTACAATGAATTCGATAAAAATGGTCTTGAGAAGGAAGGAATCTTTAAATACGTACGTTTATTCGGGATCATAGCGGGAATAATTCTCATCATCGCCTGTATCAATTTTATGAATCTGGCTACTGCAAGATCAGAAAAAAGAGCCAGGGAAATAGGAGTCCGAAAAGTCTTGGGAGCACAAAGAAAGATGCTCATCGTCCAGTTTCTCAGTGAATCTGTACTATTGGCCTTTCTGGCTACCTTACTTTCCATTGCCCTGATTTATATCTTCCTACCGCCTTTTAACGATTTGGTGAACAAGCAACTAATTTTAGATCTGTCAGATCCTCTTCACCTGGGAGCCCTACTGATGATCACCATTATCTCCGGAATATTCGCCGGAAGTTTTCCATCTTATTACCTGTCTTCTTTCAATCCCGTGAAAGTGATCAAAGGGATTAAATCAAAATCGAGCAGCGCCGCCTTTATTCGGAAAGGCCTGGTGGTATTCCAGTTTTCTATTTCTATCATCCTTATCATTGCGACCGTTCTGGTGTACCAGCAAATCAATCATGTAAAGAACAGGGATTTAGGGTATGATAATGAAGGGCTTGTTTTTTTACCCGCCAATGAGAATATTAAAAAGAATTTTCAGGCCATAAGTAATGAACTAATTTCCTCAGGTGCGGCCAATGAACTTAGCCTGAGCGGACATACTCCTGTAAATATAGGATCTAACGGAGGTGGGTTTCAATGGCCGGGGAAAGATCCTGAAAATGATGTCCTGGTCTCCATGGAGTCAGTAAGCCCAAGCTATATTAAGACGAGCGGAATGGAATTGATCAGCGGGCAGGATTTCAATCCCAATGTGGAAGCCAATGAATCACAGGTGATCATCAATGAAACCCTGGCGAAAATGATTGATAAAGAAAATGCCGTAGGGAAGGTGATCACAAGGGGAGACAGCCAGGCGACAGTGCGCGGAGTGGTTAAGGATTTTGTCTATAATAATATATTTGGAAATGAAACCAGTCCCTTAATATTATATCCATCCAGCCAGGATTTTAATCACCTGGTCATAAATATTGATCCCGATAAAAGAAGTACAGCTGTTTCTGCCATTGAAAGAGTGATGGAAAAATACAATCCTGGCTATCCTACCGAATTGATCTATGCTGATGAAAAGCTGGAAGAATTCATGAGCAATGAAAACATGGTGGGAAAATTGGCCGCCATATTTGCAGGGCTTGCCATCATTATTTCATGTTTAGGACTTTTTGGTCTTGCCGCCTTTACTGCCGAAAGAAGGATCAAAGAAATTGGGATCAGGAAAGTATTGGGAGCCAGTGTAGGCAGAATTACAACCCTATTATCTGTAGATTTTATGAAACTTGTACTGATTTCCTGTCTTATCGCGTTTCCGCTGGCATGGTGGTTTGCCCGGAATTGGCTTGAAAATTATCCCTACCGCATAGACATAAGTATCTGGATTTTTGTCGTTGCCGGGTTGCTGGCTTTTCTCATCGCATTTTTCACCGTGAGTTTCCAGGCTTTAAAGGCAGCATTGACTAATCCTATTAACAACCTGAGGACTGAATAGTAGTAAAGGAATCAGGCGTTCGATTTAACGAATCCTGATTCCTGATATTTTTAATGTGCTCTTAAAACCAATATTTTGAAACAATTCGTAATCCTTTCGTTCCTCTTTTTTTCATTAACAGCTTTTACACAGGAACTAAGCCTTCAGGAATGTGTAGATCTTGCACTTCAAAACAATATTGCTCTTAAACGCAGTGAACTTCAAAAGCACACTG
This sequence comes from Salegentibacter flavus, assembly GCF_900115145.1. GTDB lineage: Bacteria > Bacteroidota > Bacteroidia > Flavobacteriales > Flavobacteriaceae > Salegentibacter > Salegentibacter flavus. The sequence goes on from NZ_FOVL01000011.1 coordinate 130,022, forward strand.
CAGAGATCAATTTGAAATCGACCCGGTCAGGCATTCTGCCTCAGTTGAATGCCAGTTATAATCTTGGAATCAACAATGGAAGAAGCATAGATCCCTATACCAACGACTATATTGATCAACAGCTCAAATTCAGTAGCGCGGGGCTCAGTCTTTATAATCAGCTTTTCAAGGGATTTGAACTCCGGAATTCCATTCAACGCGACAGGTTTAATCTACAGGCTTCCGAAGCGGAAACCGAACAAGCACAACAGCAGCTCATTTTGGATGTAACCCTGGCATATTTTCAGATCCTGAATAACCGCGACCTGCTGCAACTTGCAAGACTGAGACTTGAAGCCACCAAAAAGCAAACTGACAGACTGAAAAGCCTCTATGACCAGGGAGAAGGAAACCCTGCAGATTTTACAGATATCCTGGGGCAAATAAGCAATGATGAGGCCAGTGTGGTCGATGCAGAAACTCAGCTGGAACGGTCGGTGCTGGAATTAGCCAACTTGCTGAATCTGGATACTCTACCCAAAGTACAGGAAATAGCATTTTTGGCGGAATTGGAAAAGTATAAATTGTCTGCGACTGAGGTCTATGAAGACGCGTTGAACAATTTAGCTACTATTGAAGCAAAACGTTTACGGATCGAAGCTTCGAAAGAAGACGTGCAGGTTTCCAGGTCTTTTTATTCCCCGGAAATATCCCTTTTCGCTCAGCTGCACACCAATTATTCCAGCGTGGCCCGAACTTTCAACGAAACAGGCACAAGGCTTGTGGAGACGGGCAATTTTATCACTTTAGATGAGGTCAATTATCCGGTAAAAACGAACCAAACCCTATTCACGGATGAAAAGATCGGTTACCTGGATCAGTTAAACAACAACCTGAATTCTGTGGTAGGTGTTGCCGTTGACATTCCGATATTTAACGGACTTAGAGCAAAGCGAACCGTAAAGCTAAAGAAGATAGAATTGGAGGATTCGAAGCTGGAACTTGAGGATACAAAAAATGATCTGCAGCAAGAAATCAGGATGGCCTGGAACCAGATGCAGGCTTCCTACAGGAATTATCACCTCTTGCAGGAGCAAGTGGAGGCTTATGAAAAATCATACCAGGTTAATGAGGTCCGTTTTACAAACGGGGTATCAAATTTTGTGGAGTATATCTTCAGCAAAAACAATCTAGACCGTGCCAGGATCAATATGGCAAATGCCAGATATGAATACATGATAAGAGTGAAAATACTGGAATATTATAGGGGAGCATAAAAATTGATTTTCATGCTAAGCAAATCAAGTGACATGAGATTTTGTTTTCCTCAGAATTAAATAGATTTTGCCCAGTCCACAACAATTAGGCTTGATCCGATTTTTTTCTATTTAGACTAACAACAATTTTTGCATAATACCAAAATCCCACAACTTTTGGACTTGATCCCAACTTTTGGACTTGATCCCCTATTCTGTACTATACGAAATAAAAAAAGGCTCCACATTTCTGTGAAGCCTTGTCTTTGCTAGTAGCGGGAGCTGGACTCGAACCAGCGACCTTCGGGTTATGAGCTTGAAACTTAACATAGTCAAAATCACACAAAACCCAACATAATCAACTGTTTACAAGATATTTAATATTTTTTTAAAACCAAATAAAACCATTTAAAATCAAATTATTCTGTACCTATTCTGTACCCCTTTTTTATTATTATGGTTATCTTAGTATAATCTTAAAAGGAGATATTATGGCAAGTATCAAAATTGTTCGACGAAGAAATAAACAAAAAAAAGACGGTACTGCTCCACTAGCACTAAGAATAAGCGAAAATTATAAAACAAATTATAAGTTTTTGGGGCAGTATCTTCTTGAAAAGGACTGGGATAGTGTTGCCGGGAAAGTCAAGAGAACCTATCCAAATCACAAAAAGCTAAACAACTTTTTGATGAAAAAGTTGACAGAAGCTAACGATCTTTATTTTGATTCTAAAGATGAAAGTATTACGCCAAAACAAGCTAAGCAAAAATTAAAAGGGCCAGGCGGATCTAAATCATTTTTTTTAGTTGCAGCCGAACGGGTTAAGCGTAAATACGATCGTGGAACTTTTTCAGTAGCCAAATCTGAGCTTTCTATATTATATAACATTGAAGAGTTTCTAATGCTTAAATCCTCATCACCCAAAAAGAAGGTGACTTCAGATATCAAACAAAGAAGAAAGGACAGGGTTAGCAAGTCCCGTAAAGGCGAATATTCTTTTATGGACGGGATTAATCATTTCAAGAAAAACAAAACCTTAAAATTCCGGGATATCGATCAGGCATTTATAGAAAAATATAAAACTTTCTGTTCAGTTTATTTAAATCAGAAAACTCGCACTATTACAAATCAGTTAATTTTTATAAGAACCCTTTTTAATATTGCTATTAAAGATGGGATTGTTGCTTCTAAATTTTATCCATTTGCAGGAGAAAAAGAAAGAATACGGATTGGTTCTAGCAATAAAATCGGTCTTACGATTAAGGAAATCGAAAAAATAGAATCATTAAGATTTGAACCTCAATCATCAATCTGGCATACACATAATGTGTGGTTAATTGCTTTTTACTTTGCTGGAATACGTATCTCTGATGTTGTGAAATTAAGGTGGTCAGATTTTAATGATAATAGGCTTTACTATATTATGAATAAAAATGAAAAGCCCCTAAGTCTTAAAATTCCGGATAAAGCCAATACCATATTAAATTATTACAGAAAGAACCAAGCAGAAAATAATGGATATGTCTTTCCTTTCTTAAAAGATGCTAATTATAAAGATGAGGAAGATATTTTTAGAAAGACAAGAAATGCAACAAAGCTGTTTAATAAATATTTGAAACGGATAGCCAGCCAATGCGAAATTGATAAGAATTTATCAAATCATATTGCTCGTCACAGTTTTGGGAATATCGCTGGGGATAAAATACACCCCTTAATGCTACAAAAGCTTTACCGACATAGTGATTTAAAAACCACCCTGAATTACCAGGCCAATTTTATTCATAGAGATGCAGATGATGCACTGGACAGTGTAATCAATTTTTGAATTCAATAATGATTATTGTTCTAAATTATTTTCGATTTTAAATACTTGTAAATGGAAATAATATTCCTGTTATAAAAGATGAGGAGCTCGAGGATGAGAATTTATAAAAATGGATCTAAGAAAACCCTGGGGAGTGTTAGCTCAACTCTGTCTCCTTCCTCCTCCGGGGGTACCCCCGGAGGAGGAAAATTTAGCTTTTCGTTTTATTGGTTGCTAAATCCAACTCCAGTCGGCCTTCAAATTTAATGGCTAATTGTTGAACTACCAAGCCCCAATTCTGCAGTGGAGCGTTCCATTTCTTTTCAATTCTTTGGATAGCCAGATAAACCAGCTTCAATAACGCCATATCATTAGTGAAAGCTCCTTTGGTCTTGGTTACTTTTCTTACCTGCCGGTGAAAACCCTCTACGGCATTAGTAGTATATATGAGCTTCCTAATGGGCGCCGTATACTCAAAATAGG
>NZ_FOVL01000045.1 GCF_900115145.1 Salegentibacter flavus
TAGAAACTAATTGTTCCACCATCATCATCGGTGACCGCATCGTTGAGATCAAAGGTTTGAGCACCGGTGTCTGTAGCTTCACAGTCTTCAAGATCGGTTACTACAAGATCAGGATTGTCATATACAGTTACTGTAAAAGATTTAATGGTATGGCAATCTTCATCCCCATCATTATCATTATCAAGCCGGGCCCAGAAAGTCTCAGGGCTATCGCTAAGCAATACGGATACATCAATTGGATCAATTGCATTTTCAGGAACCATAGCATCGGCCTCTGTAATATAAAAGGTCAGAGTTCCCATGTCCTCATTGCTAATCGCATCATTTAAATCAAACGAAGCCCCACCGGTTTCTCCTTCCTCACAAGATTCTAGATCGGTGACATCAAAATCAGGGATCTCATAAATAGTTACAGTCACTTCTCCCCTTGGCCCTTCACATCCATCTACGGTACAGCTAACCCAGAAGGAAGTCGTTTCAGTTATAGGACTGGCAGGGGTATAAGTTGCGCCAGTATACAGCGGAGTACCACCAGTTTCTGCTGCATACCATTTTACAGTACCTTCACAGCCTGTAGCAGTCAGACTACCTTCATAGGGACCGCAATTTTCCACATCGGTAACCTCAGGAGCGGGTGGTGTTAAATCTATTTCAAGCTGGATAGGTCCTACTGGGAAATCTTTTAACTGAGCAGTTCCCGATTCACCGGAGGACCTGGTTCTTACAAATAAGGTACTTAATGAAATACAAGGATCCAGATTGGCTTCAAAAATTCCACTTAAATTTACAGCTCCTTCGACCCATTGATTAATCTCATAATAGTCCTTACCATAGGCATCAAAAGGAACATTCGTGATATTGGTATTAGTTGTGGCATAGATCAATCCTTCATAATCCTCGATATCCTTTAAATCATAATGATATCCCCCACTTCCGTCAGATTCCCATCGCAGGATAGCTACTGTAGCTATTCCTCCACCATTCCCGTAACCAACAGTGACTAATAAATCACCAACAGTACGTCCACCAGTAGCAGCTGAAGCACCACTTTCAAATCCCCCATAGCCCGCCTCGAGCCCTGTCATTGTCAAGCTGGCCTGTAAAAATTCGAAATCTATATAACTGTCCCCATTAGTTACTTCCCTGTCAGCCGCAAAAAGTGCCCAAAGGTCATCAGGGTCACCAGGTTGCCCAAAGAAATCAAGCATTCCATCGTCGCCATAAGCGAAATGAACAGCAACATTTTGAATTTCATTCTTATTAGGAGAAGATCCTTCTCCCCAGGTATAGGTATTAGGATCCTGGTCTATCTTGGCCACCGTAGTAAAGATGGTTGCATCTTTAACATTCCCCATGGGTACATCATCCTGGAGAAAGAATGTATTGTCATAAATAGGGTTTAATGTACCATTGATCGGGTCTCTTCTGAAAATACCACCAGGATTGGTGTTATTGGGATCATCATAATCCTCAAAAAACCAGTCACCAACCAGATTATAAGTGGGATCGGGAGTTCCGGCAGTAGCATCACCATCTACACCATATCCCCCTAATGGAGTTTGCACCGGTACAGCTCCCTCGACAATAACCTGCGAGTAAGCCCCAAACGAAATCAAGAAAGCACCAAGAAACCCGAGGATACCCAGGGATCTGGTAAATTTTCTGAAATAAACTAATAGTTTAAACTGAAAACCTTCGGGATGAAAGCCCTCAGAAAATGTAAAATCTTTCATAATTAAAATATTTTTAAGGTTAGTAATCTTCGGTTAAGAGGATTTTAGGCAGCAAATGATTAGAAAAAGAAATCTACATAGGGGGGATAACTACCTAAACCGCAAGATGCGGTTAGTTTAAAACCTTAAAGGTTTCCAGGGGGAGGATCATAATGGAGCAGAAGATAATTTACTAAGAGGGCCCCGAGTTAGAGTTGCAACTCTTAAATCAAATTTAATTTATTGATCAATACAAACGTAATTGAAGTTAAACATTTTAACCTAAAAACCTCATTTACAATGTTTTTTAAGGGTTTTCCCCTATTACCGAGATGTTAAAAATCAGGTTCTACAAGGCTTAGAAATAAAGAGAAATTATGGTATATAATGAAAGCCGAAAAAAATAAGATCATGGATATTATAGATATCTCAAGCTCTGTTCCCTATTCGAAGGTTTAGAAAAAGAGAATCAGGCCATTATTGGGCATAAAAAAACCCTTCATCAAATACATGATGAAGGGTTTAAAAGAAACCTGCCCGAATGTACCACTCAGTACTGCGACATATTAATGCCCCCCCTTTTG
>NZ_FOVL01000001.1 GCF_900115145.1 Salegentibacter flavus
TCGCAAAATCTTCCTCCAGGATATTAAAAACCGGCTTCCAATAGACGCCGGTGCTTTCCATAGCCACATGAGTAACCCCTTCTTCCTTACACCAATCTCGTAACTCTGTCAAAGAACTTGTATAGGCAGTAAACTGCCTGGTCTGATAATCTTTGCTATTGCTTCTAACCGTAGCAACAATAACATCCTTGTGCACATCTATTCCGCATCCCACGGAAATAACCTGCTCGTAGTCAATTGCTTTCATTCCAATAAGTTTTTACATCACTTAAATTTAAGCAAAAAACTCATCGGTGTTTGCGTGGGCTAAATCATGGGTATTTCATACAAATAAACTTTGAATATTAGTGGCGAACAATTTAACGGCAATAGCCAGCAAGATAACGCCAAATACCTTTCTTATCACACTAATACCCTGACTTCCTAAAATTCTTTCGATTCTAGCTGAAGCCTTCAACACTGCATATACTACGATAAGATTGATTAAGATGGCCACAATGATATTTATGGTTTCAAATTCTGCCTGAAGAGAAACCAGTGTGGTCATCGTACCCGCCCCGGCAATTAACGGAAAAGCAAGGGGCACAATAGAAGCCGTTTCGGGCTCATCATCTTTATACAGGCTTATTCCCAGGATCATTTCTAAAGCCAGGAAAAACAATATAAAAGCACCGGCTACCGCAAAAGAATTTACATCGATACCAATTAAATTAAGTATCTCTTTTCCCAGGAAAAGGAAAACAATCATTAAAATTCCGGCTACTATAGAAGCTTTTTCACTTTGAATATGACCAACTTTTTTTCGAAGATCTATGATAATCGGGATATTCCCAATTATATCAATTACCGCAAAAAGTATCATTCCCGCGGTAAAAATCTGCTTAAAATTCAATAAATCCAACATAACTTCAGCTTTGAAAAATTTTGTGCAAAAGTAATTTTTAAAAACAGAGTGTCAAGGTTTTGTTTATTAATTCTTTATAAAGTTTTGCCATTATAATTTTTGACCAAAAATGAAAAGAATTGCGCATCTTTTTGCTTTTTTAGGTTAACGCAAGAATCCTTGCCAGATGGCACCAGACACTTATACTTAATGAAATTATAAATTTATTTCTTACTGATTATTTCAGAAACTGATTTCAACAATTATCTTTGCCACATGTTTCAGATAAAGAAGACCATAGTTTCAGAGGAGATCATCAATAAAGATTTTGTTTGTAATCTTTCGGCCTGTAAAGGAGCCTGTTGTGTAGACGGAGAGGCCGGCGCCCCGGTAGAACCAGAGGAACGGGAAATTATGGAGGAGATATACCCGAAAGTGAAGCCTTTTCTTCGACCAGAGGGCATAGAAGCTATCGAGACTCAAGGCACCTATATTACCACCGAAAACGGCGAACTCGAAACCCCACTTATCGATGGAGCCGACTGTGCCTATGTTACTTTTGATGATAAAGGCACTGCTCTTTGTGGCATAGAAAAAGCCCATAACGAAGGTCTTATCGATTTTAAAAAACCTGTTTCCTGCCATCTTTACCCGGTAAGGGTACAGGAATATTCCAGTTTTTCTGCGGTAAATTATCATCACTGGCAAATTTGTGATGATGCCTGTAGTTTAGGAAAAGAGCTTCAAGTGCCGGTTTATAAATTCACAAAGGATGCCCTAATCAGGAAATTTGGGGCAGATTGGTACAAGGAACTCGAAGAAACCGTACAGCAAATTCAGAAGGAAAAATAATACCTAAAGCGCTATTTTTCAGCATCATATTTCTTTGTTCTGAAATATTTTCTTAACTTCTTCGCTTCAAAAACCGCCCTTCCGGTTTAAAGTCAGTATGCCCCAATACTGGAAAAAATTCGACAGCCCCATTTGATCAAGGAGATACTCCGAAATTATTATTCTAACCAAAAAAGCTAAAGCGATGAAAAATTTAATCATTTCAATGTTAAGCGTGCTGTTATTTGGATTTTCAGCCGAAGCGCAATTTTTAAAGAATCTGAAAAAGAAAGTAGAGCAAAAAGTCGAAGAAAAGGTGACAGAAAATATTGCCAACAAAGCAGCCTCTGAAGCCGAAAAGTCACTCAATAAAATGTGGGAGACTGATTTAAAAAATAGTCCGATCCCAATGGGTGCCAATCGCGTAGATATTAGTGAAGTTCCGCAATCTTACGATTTTAACTGGGAATACCAGTTAAACATGGAAACCAGGGACGGAAATATAGATATGACTTATCTTTTAAAAGAAGATGCGCCTTATTTTGGGATGCGAATGCCGCAGGCTGAAAGCATGTTTATGATCCTGGACATGGACAGAAAGCTTAGTATTATATATTTCGGTTCTGGCGAAAATAATTTTATTACCGCCAGCAAAATAGATAATCTTACCAATCCTGAAGACGAAACCAATCCTTATGAAAATGCAGAATTAAAGAAGATCGGTACGAAAAATATCCTGGGTTACGAATGCCAGGGTTATGAAACCGAAACCGAAGAACACAAGTTTACCTTCTACGTCACACAGGAAGCACCCATAAGTTTCGCCAATATGTATAGTGATGAAAAAAGCAATATTCCAAAAGGCTGGAATGCTGATTGGCTGGAAGACGGCGATGCTTTAATGATGGAAATGCAAATGGTAGATAAGAAAAATCTTAACCGAAATGCGAATATGCGTTGTACCGGGTTGGAGAAAAAACCTTTTACGATAAATAAGGAAAATTATACAGCCCTGGGTGCAGCTAAATAAAAACCGGGAATCATGGAAAACACTAACACGAATACCAACGAAGCTAAAGGCACTTTTGATCCTAAAACTATAGCCATTATTGCCTATTTAACCATAATTGGCCTAGTGGTAGCTTTTGTGCTAAACAATGATAAAAAAGATAAATTTGCCACTTTTCATATTAAACAATCCCTGGGGCTTGTAATAATTAGCCTGGGACTTTTCATTATAGGAATGATCCCAATCTTAGGATGGATATTAAGTTTTCTCGGTTCAATTTTCCTGCTGTATTTATGGATTATGGGACTAATTAATGCGATTAATAACAAAACCAAACCGGTTCCCTTTCTTGGGGACCATTTTGAAAAGTGGTTCGCCACTATTTAGAGAAAATGAAAGAACAAATGGATTCATCCCCGAAATAGGATAGTATTCAGGGATTATAACATTTATCCCATCATTTACTTTTTAACATTTGTAATGTATTATATCGAAACCACTGCTATAATTGGGATTTCAAATTACTTATTAAGTTATTCTGTTGAAAACTTTGTTGAAAACGTTTAATCTTTACTTAGCTGATTTTCAAAACATTTCACCATATTTGTTGTGAACCTAAGAACCAAAAAGGTTTACACCAAAAAATATGTCAAAATCCCTACAGGAAACCACGCTGAAAGACGATAAAAATCGTTTCATCATTTTCCCTGTTAAACATAACGATATTTGGGATTGGTATAAAAAAATAGAGTCTCGTTTCTGGACAACCCATACCGATATTGCCGACCATAAACTGGAAATAAAAGAACAAAAGTTAAATACCAACGAGGTGCATTTCGTTAGAAACTTAATGGCATTCCTGGCCGGTTCACAAAATTTATTAACCCAGAATATTACCCGAAAACTTAACGGAGATATACCGGAAGCAAACTTCTGTTTTGATTTCCAGGCAGTTTCAGAAAATGTTTACCTGGAAAGCTTTTCAATGCTCACCCGTGCATTCCTGAATCGTCCAAAAACTGAAGAGCGACTTTTTTCTGAAGTTAATCCGCAGCTTAAAATTGTTGAAAATCACATCAAAAAATGGACAAGTTCAGGTTCTCTGGCCGAAGCTCTGGTTGCTTCAGCCGCACTGAATGCTATTTTCTTTCCTGCAGCACTCTCCTCTCTTTTATGGCTTAAAAAACGTAAAGACCTGGCGGGACTTAATTATTATTGTGAACTCATTTCACGTGATAAAGCATACCATCGCGATCTTGCAATAAACCTTTATTCAGAAAAGATCAAAAAAGATATTTCTTCTGAAAAAATAAGGGAGATCATACTGGAAACAGAGAATTTGATCGGGGATTTCCTCTTAAAAACTTTACCGGTGAATTTGATAGGAATGCCCGTTGAACATATAGAGCATTACCTCAAATTGCTTAGCGATGACCTTTTTGAAAAATTAGGTTATGAAACTGCTACTCAAACAGACAAACGACCAAGCCTGGCCGAACAACGTGTAGGAAAATTTCAACAGGCAGGACGAAAAATAGATAATGATTCTGATAAAATCAGTTTTAAAACTGATTTGTAAAGCCTCAAAAACGCTACGACCCCCAACGTGGCGTTTTTTGAGATTTTATTAGGCCCCCCCAGGTTTTTTTTAATCAGAGCCTTTTCCAAAACTCATTCCCACTAAAACAATCGAAAATAAGAGCTAATTCCATCTTACGAAGTCTTTGGAATTATTATTTTTGAGCAGACTGCGCTACCTACGCAACCTAAACACCAACACAAATGATGAACTGGGAACAACTTCTCTCCTTAAAACGTTTCGGAGATACCAATAAACGCCTTAGAAAAGAACAAAATGAGACCCGATTGGGCTTCGAGGTAGATTATGATCGCATAATCTTCTCTTCTGCTTTTAGAAGTTTACAGGATAAAACTCAGGTTATCCCCCTTTCCAAAACCGATTTTGTTCATACCCGTCTTACTCACAGCCTGGAAGTTTCTGTGGTAGGACGTTCCCTGGGGCGCCTGGCCGGACAGAAAATCCTGGAGAAGCACCCGCATTTGGAAACAATTCACGGTTACCGGATGAATGATTTTGGTGCTATCGTTGCAGCGGCCTCGTTGGCGCATGATATTGGAAACCCTCCTTTTGGACATTCAGGAGAAAAAGCCATTGGTGAATATTTTAGTCATGGTAAAGGCAGACGTTTTAAGGAACAACTTACAGAGAAAGAATATCGCGACCTGGTAAAATTTGAAGGGAATGCCAATGGTTTTAAAATTCTAACCGAAACCAGACCGGGAATTCCCGGTGGACTCCGGCTTTCTTATGCAACTCTGGGAGCCTTCACTAAATACCCCAAAGAGTCCCTTCCGCATAAACCTACCTCTAATATTTCCGATAAGAAGTTTGGATTTTTCCAGTTGCAACGCGACAGCTTTCAGGAGGTGGCCCGGGATTTAGGTCTGATTCAAACAGGGAAAAATAGAAATCTAGGCTATGTCAGACATCCCCTGGCATTTTTGGTAGAAGCAGCCGATGATATTTGCTATACCATTATCGATTTTGAAGACGGTATCAATTTAGGACTCATAGATGAAGATTATGCCCTGGAGTACCTTATAAAACTAGTTAAAAACAATATCAACACCCAGAAATACAATACACTTCAAAATACATCAGACAGGCTTGCCTATTTGCGGGCACTGGCAATAAACACTCTTATTTCTGAAGCTGTAGAGACCTTTTTACAAAACGAAGAGGCTATTCTCGAAGGAAAATTCCACGATGCTTTATTTGATAAGAGCGGTTATGAAGCCCAAATTAAAGACATCATAAAAATAAGCATTGAGCGAATTTATCAGAGCGAGGAGGTGATTAACAAAGAAATTGCCGGCTATAAGATGCTCTCATTCCTTTTGAACACATATACAAAAGCTTTTTTACCAACACAGGAAGAAGAGAGCTCTAATTTCAACAAACTCGTATTAAAATCGGTGCCTAAACTTCAGCATTTGCAGGATGAAACTTCGGTATATAAAATCCTTATGGAAATATGTTCCTATACAGCATCACTTACCGACGGACTAACCGTAGCCTCTTTTGAAAGGTATAAGGGTTTAAGCTTATAGCGTTAAAATTCATAGATAACGCCCACACCAAGTAACTGTTTGAATTGCACCCGGGGACCAAATGTCTCCAGGTTACCATCGCCATTGGTGTCTTCTTTATATTTCACATCATCGTCGTACCGTAATTGAGTTCCTATGTTAGCTCTTATAAAGTCGTTCACCTTTAGGTCTGCATTTACCTCCCAGTCTACATCGACATTCCCGAATTTATTGAGATAATCTGAATAGAGACTTATCCGGTTATCCAGTTTAACATTTGTAAAAATCTCTTTGGCGAAATTACTCGTTACTAAAAAACCTATTTCTGTTCTTACGCTTTCCCCTTCCTTAATTAAATTCCCCAGGTCATCATATTGAGCTCTCTGGACTCCGAACATCCCTTCATTGGCAAGACGCTGGTCAAGTACGAAAGTGGATTTCTGGGTTAAGGGAGAAATATAAACATCCAGAGATTCATCGTGGCTGGAATATTGGCTACCAACACCCACAAAGAGATATCCCGGAGCCATAAATTTCGAAATAGGCTTGTCGGTTTCAGGATATTTATACCCATTAGCAATTTGAGTATTAAAGGTGAATTTAGCTGAATAATACCAATTGGAGATGGAATCCTTTCGGTAACCAAAGGAAGAATTCAGTCGAAATTCATCATCGGTTTTTCGCACCTCCCGGTCTTCCTGGGCATTTAAACCGTATTTAAAAGAACCGCGGTTTTTCCATGACAGTAATTTCTTTGTGTAATTTCGTTCAAAATTTCCGTGAACCAAAGCCGAAATTGAGTTATTACCACCCGCGTTCCAATTAATAAAAGCTACTTCGTTAAAATTTAAACCTACTGCATTTTTTTCGGTCCAGAAAACAAGCATCGGAGGTTCCAGCGTTATGGTATCCAGAACAACCAAAAGAGTATCCTGAACCGGTGCAGGTTTTACAACTTTTATAGTATCAGATGGTTTTATAGGATTGGGAATTATTTGGGCAGAAGCATTTAGCGCAAAAAGACACGCTAAAAAGCTCAGGAATAGGATTTTCATTGGATAATTTGGATTCTTCGGATTATTCGGATTTGCAAAAATAAAAAATTCAGAGTTGAGAAAAAATCACCTCACGTATATTTTCAACGTTAATTCCGCACTTTTCTTGTAATTCATCTACACTTCCGTGTTCAATAAATTTATCCGGAACTCCTAAACACCTGATCTTTAGTCGATAATCATTTTTAGAAGCAAATTCCAGGACTGCACTTCCAAAGCCTCCTTTAGCAACCCCATCTTCCACGGTAATAATACTTGTGTATTTCTTGCAAATCCTATGCAGTAGTGTCTCATCCAGAGGTTTTACAAAAAGCATATCAAAATGACCGATTTTATCTTTATGTTCGGCCTCTATCTTCTCTATAGCCAACTTTGAATTTCGGGTCATATTCCCAATACTTAAAACAGCGATTTCACTACCTTCTTTCAGGCACCTTCCTCTTCCAATCTCTAATGCTTCAAAAGGTTGCTGCCAGTCTGTTAACTGCCCTCTTCCGCGCGGATATCGAATAACGAGAGGAGAATCAAGTGCTAACTGCGCGGTATACAGCAGGTTTCTAAGATCAATTTCATTGGCGGGTGCCGCAATAATCAGGTTGGGAATACTTCGAAGATAAGCGATATCGAATACCCCGTGGTGGGTCGCCCCATCCTCGCCTACCAGTCCCGCACGATCAAGACAAAAAATTACCGGGAGATTCTGTATTGCAACATCGTGGATAACCTGATCATAAGCCCTTTGAAGAAAAGTGGAATAAATTGCACAGAAAACCCGGAATCCCCTGGTTGCCATTCCGGCTGCAAGGGTTACTGCGTGTTGTTCAGCGATTCCAACATCAAAAGCACGGTCTGGAAAAGCCTGCATCATATATTTAAGGGAGCTACCCGTGGGCATAGCCGGAGTGATGCCTATAATTTTTTCATTTTTTTCAGCAAGTTCTACCAAACTTAGTCCAAAGACATCCTGATATTTTAAAGGCAAATTTTCGGTGGCCTTAGGCAGGAGCTCACCGGTTTCAGGTTTAAATTTACCCGGAGCATGATATTTCACCTGATCCTCTTCAGCCTTTTTTAGTCCTTTTCCTTTTGTGGTGAACACGTGAAGGAATTTTGGACCATTTATCTTCTGAAGCTTCCTGAGAATTTTTATTAACCCAGGAATATCATGACCATCCACCGGGCCAAAATACCTAAAATTGAGTGCTTCAATTATATTGTCTTGCTTGGGTTTATAGCCTACCCTGGCCTTGGTAAGGTATTGCTTTAAAGCTCCTACACTGGGGTCAATCCCTATGGCATTGTCATTCAGGATTACCAGCAAATTAGCATCGGTCACGCCGGCGTGGTTAAGTCCTTCAAAGGCCATTCCGCTGGCTATGGACGCATCTCCTACCACGGCAATATGTTGTTTTTCTTTTTTCCCCTCAAGGTTTGAGGCAATAGCCATTCCCAGTGCCGCTGAAATTGCAGTGGATGAATGCCCCGTCCCAAAAGTATCGTAAATGCTTTCTGAGCGCTTCGGAAATCCACTGATACCGCCTAACTGCCGATTGGTGTGGAATTGGTCCCTGCGCCCGGTAAGAATTTTGTGACCGTAAGCCTGATGGCCTACATCCCATACCAGCAGATCATCTGGCGTATTAAATACATAATGCAGGACGATGGTGAGCTCCACAACCCCTAGGCTTGCACCTAGATGACCTTCTTTAGTAGCAACAATATCTATAATGAATTTGCGAAGCTCTGCAGCCAAACGGGAAAGGTCTTCCTGAGGTAATTTCCGAAGATCTTTGGGGCTGTTTACCGTATTTAACATGGGTGTTGGCATGCGTGCAAAGTTAGGGTATGAATTTGTAATTATGGTGAGTATTTTAAATACAAACGTTCTAATATTTTTATCTTTCGGAAAAATACAGGAATAATGCTGAGTCCTTTTGATGATGAATATTTTATGCGGAAAGCCTTAGAAGAGGCCGAAGAGGCTTATACAAAAGGGGAAATCCCTGTTGGGGTCGTTGTGGTGATCAACAACAGGATAATCGCCCGGGGACACAATCTCACCGAAACCCTGAACGATGTGACCGCCCATGCCGAAATGCAGGCTATCACTGCAGCAGCTAATTTCCTGGGCGGAAAATACCTTGTTGATTGTACGATGTATGTCACCCTTGAGCCTTGCCAAATGTGTGCCGGGGCTCTTTATTGGAGCCAACTATCGAAACTGGTTTTCGCCGCGGAAGACCACCAGCGTGGTTACCGCAAAAATGGGGGGAAACTTCATCCTAAAACTCAGATAAAACACGGGATTCTTGAAGAAGAAGCTTCAGCATTGTTAAAGCGTTTCTTTATAGAGAAGAGGAATCTAAACTAAAAAGCACCGCCGGAGTGGCAGTGCTTTTCTGTATAAATCAAAGACTATTAAGCTTTTTTCAGTTCATCTGGTATTTCCCACATATCTTCGAGTTCTTCCAAGGATTTACCTTTAGTTTCGGGAATATATTTCATCGTAAAGAATATGATCGCCAGGATAAATACCGAAAAGATAAAGTAAGGTAAAGATCCACTCCAGAAATCATTATTGTTCACTTCGCTTTCCGCAATGATGGGGAAAGATTGGGAAACCACATAATTAGCTGCCCACTGTGCTGCAACGGCAATAGACATCCCTATAGACCTGATCTTATTGGGGAACATTTCTGAAAGCACAACCCATACTACCGGTCCCATAGACATTGCAAAAGCTGCAACAAACATTAGCACCCCAATTAGGGAAACAAGGCCAACATTACCGGTCATAAGTGAAACCCCGAGTAGAAGAAATCCAACGATCATCCCTACTGAGCCTATATAAATTAAAGGTTTTCGACCAAAACGGTCTACGGTAGCCATCGCTACAAAGGTGAAGACCAGGTTTACCCCGGCCAGAAGAATTTGCTGGGCCAGCACATCTTCTTTTCCGAAACCAAGGGCTTTTTCAAAAATATCGGCACCATAATAGAGCACGGCATTGATTCCTGTGAATTGCTGCAATACAGAAAGCACTGTTCCTATAACTATAATAGAAAATATACCTTTTGCGAAAATGTTCACTTTCTTACTGCCTTCTTCTTTTTGCAGAGATTTCTCGATCTCCTGTATTTCAATATTTGCGACTTCTTTTCCGTGAATTTTTGTAAGCACTTCTAAAGCCTGGGATTTCAGACCTTTTAAGGCCAGCCAGCGCGGACTCTTAGGCACAAAGAACAGAAGGATTAGAAATGACAAACTGGGTATAAGTTCAGACCAGAACATATAACGCCAACCGTTTTGGATATTTTCGGCTTCGGTAGCGGTGCTTCCAATAAAATAGGTTGCAAGAAAGACAACAAAAAAACCAATTACAATTGCCAGTTGATAATAACTAACCAGGGTACCTCTTATTTTTGCTGGGGCGATCTCTGCGATATAAGTTGGCGCGTTCATAGAGGCAAGTCCTATTCCCAGCCCACCAATAAGCCTGAACACCACCAAAAGCGATACCGACTCCGGAAGAAATGCGGGCAACCCCGAGCCCCAGGCCGATAAAGAAAAGAGAATACTGGAGAGGATAAGGGAATACTTTCTCCCCATAAAATTACTTATGGGCCCGGCGATAATTGCACCTACAAAACATCCTAAGAGGGCACTACCAACAACCCAACCTTTCATGACTGCATCAAGATCAAAATACTGGCTGAAATAATATTGGGAGCCATTTATTACTCCGGTATCATAACCGAATAATAATCCTCCCAGGGCTGAAACAATCGTGGTTAAAATCAGATAAGATTTACTATGCATGAGCTTTTTTGTTTAGGGTGGGTGAAGATAAGAATTATCAATTAATTCCCTACTTTTTTCAGCGATGCATCTTTGTGTTAACGAATTGTATTTCACTCATTTAAAATGGTCTTGTTTTCCGAATTATTTAAAGTTTATTGGGTGATTTATAATTTAAAGACCGATATCTCAAAATGTTATAATCAGTTAAAATTTATGGATTGCAGAATTTTTTTTCTGAAACTTGAAAAATGTTAAAATTAATTCAAGCTCCCAATCTATGAAATACAAATCTTTTAGCATAATCAAGACTCGGTTATGCCTGATAATGGTTCTAATTTTTATAAATTCTTCTGCCCAGGATAGCCAGAATGTTAAGGAAATTTCCCATTCGGTTTATTTTACTGCAAATACGGGGCTGGATGATTGCCTATCTTCCAAATTAATTCTGCAGCAAATAAACGAGGCTTCCCAAAATGATCAGGAAGCTTCAGTAGTAATTGTGGGAAACATTACCCCAAAGGGAGGCTATCCTCCCAAAAAGAAAGCCCGGAAAGAAACAGAAGAATTTTTGAAGGAAAGACTTATGAACCCCCTGGAAGGTTTCAACGGAAATATTATTTACAACCCCGGCGTAAATGAATGGAACAAAGAAGGCCATCAGAATATAGACGATATGGAGTCCTTTCTTCAGGATAACAGCGAAGCAGAATTCTGGCCAAATGATGGATGCCCTATTGAGGGGGAAGATCTTAACGATGATGTGCGGTTGACAATGGTAGATTCTCAATGGTTTCTGGAAGAATGGGACAAGCATCCATACATCAATGACAAATGCGAGATTAAAACCAGGGAGCAGTTTTTTATTGAATTAAAAGATGAATTAAAAGATGAGCAGGGGAAAACTATAATTGTGAGTATCCACCACCCAGTGATGTCTAACACCCGCCACGGATTTATCAATAAAATCGCTGGTTTTACCGAGCAATCCTACCAAAATCCACTAAGAAAAGAACTACGCGACAGGCTGGAAACCCTCTCAAGACAGTTTGAAGATGTGATCTTTGTTTCGGGAAACGACAGGAATATGCAATATATAAAAGATAACAACACTCCCCAGATTATTAGTGGGGCAATGGGTAAACTCCAAAGATCAAAACCTGAAGGAGATAAGGATTTCGCTTCTAAAAAACCCGGATTCGCTAAGCTGAATGTTTATAAGGATGGCAGCTCGGTGGTAGAATTTTACGAATCTGCCGCTTCCGGACCTCAGCTTCTGCACAGCCAGTATATAAAACGTGAAAGAATAAGTGAAGACGAAGTCTCATATCATTCCAAAGAAGACTTTGAATCCACTTATAAAGCTTCAGTTTATACTGAAGAAGAGGTGAATAAATCTTATCCTTATAAGAAAATGTGGGGTGAGCATTACCGGGACATCTACGGTAGGCAAATAGAAGTGCCGGTATTATTTTTAGATACCCTGCCCGGAAATCCCATAGCCATCAATGAAGGTGGAGGTAGACAATCGCGAACCCTTAGGCTGCTCGACGATAATGAAAATGAATTTTCGCTAAGGGAAATCAGGAAAAGTGCCCTCAGGTTTATCCAGGCAAATATTCAAGGCCATTATATCCACGATTATATGGAAAATACTGTAGCCGAACGAATTGTCCAGGATTTTTACACCACGGCCCACCCATATGCCCCATTTGCCGTTAACGATATCATGGAAGACCTTGATCTTTATCACGCTAATCCCAAACTTTATTATGTTCCTAAGCAGAAAAACATTGGTATTTATAACGAAGATTATGGAGACAAGCTCTATATGTTGGAAGAACACGTAGGAGATCACAATAAGGAGTTTGAAGATTTTGGAAATGCTGATGGTATACTAAGTACTTCGGACCTTTTGCTTGAGTTAAGAGAAACAAAAAACATTTACGTACACGAGCCAACTTACATACGAGCCCGTCTTGCCGATATGCTTATTGGAGATTGGGACCGGCACCAAGACCAGTGGCGCTGGGCAGAGTTTAAAGAAAACGACTCGGTTAAAATATATAAACCCATTCCCCGGGACAGGGATCAGGCTTTCTCAAAATATGATGGCTTTATGGTGAGACTTTTAAAATTTGGTTTTCCTGAAATGAGAGCTTTCCAAACCTTTGAATCAGACATTGCGGACGTTAAATGGTTTAATAAAGCAGCATATCCTTTAGACAAAGCTTTTATAAGAGACGCTACCTGGCCCGAATGGAAAGAACAAGTGGAATTTATTCAGAAAAATTTAAACGATGAAAAAATTGAAGCGGCTTTTGCTGCACTTCCCGAAGACACCCGGGATGAAAGCATAGAAAATATAAAAAAAGCACTTAAAGCCAGACGTGATAATCTGGAAGACATTGCAAATCGGTATTATGAATTCTTAGTCCGTTACGATGTAGTCACAGGAACTGAAGAAGACGATTCCTTTATAATTACAAGAAAACCGAATGGTGTAACTCAAATTAAGGTAGAGGGTGGCGATGGTTCAGAGTTTCGGCGTTCGTATTCTTCATCAGAGACCAAAGAGATCTGGGTCTATGGTCTGGAAGGAGAAGACGATTTTAAGATCGAAGGAAAAGGAAATGACCTGATTAAACTTAAAATTGTGGGTGGCAAAAACAACGATACTTATAATTTTGATAATTCACGCAAAACAAAGACATACGATTATAAAAGCAAAAAGAACAGTTTTGAGAAAACCGGTTCCAAAATGCTAACCGATAATTACAACATAAATAATTATGACCCCGAAAAACGCAATAATTCCACCAATGTATTTTTCCCCAGCATAGGTTTCGATCCAGATGCAGGTTTTAAAATGGGAGTTAAAAACACCTACACCACCTATGGCCTGGCCAGGAATCCCTTTACAGCAAAACATAGTCTTTCACTCAATTATTTCTTTGCTACCGATGGGTTTTCTGCGGAATATACCGGTGAATTTGCACATATCTTCCCCAACTGGAACCTTGGCCTTGAAGCGAAATACACCAGCCCTAACTATACACTGAATTACTTCGGAACCGGTAACGACAGTTTTTACGATGAAGACCAGGTAGATATGGATTTTAACAGGGTAAGGATTCAGCAGGTGAGTTTTACTCCTTCTTTGATAAGAGAAAATAATCGCGGTAGCAGTTTTTACCTAAAAGGAATTCTTGAATCCATGGAGGTTGCCTATAATGAAAATGAATTTGTAGGACAGTCTTTTGATGAAAACAGCGAACTTTTTGAGCAACAACTCTATGGAGGAGCCGAAGTGTATTACCGGTATTTTAACCAGGACAATCCTTCCTTCCCTAGTCGGGGAATGGATTTTAGTCTGACTACAGGGTACAAAGCTAGTATTGATGAACACAATAACAAATTCGGTTACCTTAAGCCCTCTTTAGGGATTAATTACCCACTTCATTCCAGCGGAATAGCTACTCTTGCGACCAAGGTAGGCGGGGAGATGATCTTTGGTGACAATTATGAATTCTATCACGGAGCTACCCTCGGCGGAAACCATAGTCTTAGAGCTTACCGCAACGAACGTTTTAACGGGAAAGCTGCTTTTTTCCATAGTACAGATATCCGGGTGGGACTTTCCAAGATACGGACTAATTATATACCTCTTAGATTCGGGCTAAGCGCAGGATATGACTATGGAAGGGTTTGGAGTGAGGAACCGGAATCTGACGACTGGCACAACAATTACGGAGGTTCATTCTTTATAAATGGCTTCAATGCTTTAACCGCAAATTTCGGCTATTATCTGGGTGACGATGGTAACCGCTTTATGTTCAGTCTCGGATTTAATTTTTAAACCTTTATCAAAAAAAAACCGGAATGCAACACATTCCGGTTTTTTTGCCGTTGAATTTCTTAATTGAGGTCTTTATAATCAAATTTCTGACCCCCTACAGAAACCTCTATCATGGCTCCTGCTTTTGGCATGGTCAGGATAGCTCTTCCATTTTCAAACTCTACACTTTTAGCTTCTCCTTCTTCAATAATTACTACTGAAGCATTGCCAGAAAGTTTATAATTTCCTTCCTTGAATTTATCCAGTTCAGACTGGGTTTGAAAAAGAATAGCCTGCCTGAAGGCCTGACCTCCTAACTGAAACCCAATATCCAACTGCCTCAATTCAGCAAAACCAATAAGATTTCCATCTTGGTAAACCACACCATTTCCGGCTGCTCCGCCAAGAATATAGGCGCCTTTTCCTACATTGGGAAAGATCACATACCCGGCCGAGAGATCAAATAGTTCTTCCACCTCAGGATTATCGGCTATAAAGGCTGTTTTAGCTCTTTCCGCGTCATCTATCAATCGTTCCTGATCTTCAGTTTGGGCAAATGTTGTGCTCACAAATATCAAAGCGAACAAGAAACTGTAAACGAAATTTAATTTCAGTTTTTCCATCATCATTCATTTTAATTATACTCTATTGAAATTAAGAATTTGCTATCACAATTACTGTTAAGCATCTGTTATTTTCAAGCCGTCAGAAAGTTCTACAAAAAACTGTGGAATTCCACACCAATTTTCAGCATCTCAAAAAAAAATACTTATTCATTCATGGCATACAAAACCCAGGAAATCACATTTAAGGAGTTACAATCAAGCAGTTTATGTGCTTTTTAGCCAAGAAAAACAAAAGATGGTAAGATAGTTGGTTTAAAGAGTTGAACCCAAATTGAATAGATGTTGAACGATATAGATATAAACCTGCTTTTTGATATTGCACAAGTTATATTTCTGATTCCCTTTTTATACCTGCTTAACCAGGTAATATTTAAGCGTCTTAAGAGAAGACATAGCTTTTTCTCTTTCAGGCTAATGAACAGCCTATTCTTTTATCACCTCATCTTTGGTACTATTTACTATGTCTATGCTTCTTTTAATCCATCAGACTCACACAGGTATTTCCAGGTTCCGCAAAAAGAAGGAAAAGAATGGATGGATTTTGCAACAACCGGAACCGGTTTCATAGATTTTGTATCCTATCCATTTATAAACTATCTCGGTTTCAGCTATGAAATGATGATGTTACTTTTCACCTGGATTGGGTACCTGGGCTTCGTATATGCATATCTTATTTTTAGAGAGAATATGCCGCATAAGATCAAGGTTTTTAAAAAGATCAACTTATTGCCATTACTGCTTTTCCTTCCTAATATGCACTTCTGGACTGCCTCATTGGGAAAAGGCGCACCAATTTTTCTAGGACTTATGGTGTTTGCCTATGCCGTCAAGAATTCTGAACAACGCTGGCAAGGACTCTTTTTTGGTTCTCTTTTAATCTTTTGTATCAGACCACATATATTTCTCCTGGTAGCGGTTGTGGCAATACTGGGGATATTACTCAGTAACAAACATATTGAATGGAAAAAGAAACTGGTATATACAGGGCTAATTACCGCGGTGCTTTTGATCTTTAGAGACCAGATCCTTGGAGTGGTAAACCTTGGAAATTCCCAGGATCTAATTAGTGATTTTATTGCGTTTACCGATAAAAGAGCCGATAGTTTAGGGCAGGCAACCTCTGGAGTTGCGATGAGCGAATACTCCCTTTTCGAGAAGTTTTTCACTTTCTGGTTCAGGCCCTTATTCTTTGACGCGCCTGGATTCTTTGGAATCATCGTTTCTGCTGAAAATTTTATCTACCTGCTACTGGCAGTGAAGCTGTTTAAAAGGAATTTCTTCAATTTTATTAAGATTGCACCTGTAAAGGTTAAGATGAGCCTGTTATTGTTCTTGCTGGGTTCTTTTGCAATGACTTTTGTGATGTCTAATTTGGGAATAATCATCAGGCAGAAAACCATGGTGATGTATTTTCTCTTTTTTGTGATCTATTATTTCCTTGCACATGAGCAGATGCTAAAGTCCACCCCAAAAGTGAGGACATTACAAATATACCCGCGTAAAGCAGCTTAATCCAATATTAAACGAAAGCCACAAGGCAATTCTGCTTTGGGGCTTTTATTTTTGGCAGCCTCGCCAGGGATCTGCCCCTGCCGGAAGGCCTATATTTACTGGGTTCTTACCTTCTTAATCTCAAAACGTTGACGATCTGTGAACTGAAATCACTGATTTTCAAATAACATCTATCAACTTTAATCAAATAATATTAAACGGGAATTTGCTTAATTTACCGACATGTAGATGTTCGTCATCTATTATATGTGTCGTCTCAATCGAACTTTTACAGCTTTTTATCTAATGTATTTTTACCAACATTGTAGGCATAAGTAGCGCCCGGCATAAATTGAAGATTGATATCCTTACTGTTTTATTTTCTTTGACGTCTATAGTGATTACTAAAGCTGATTGCAGTTTATTGATTTCGCAGAATTTCAGTAAATTTTTCAGTTCGGTTGCCTTATCATAGTATCTGTTGCTCCATTTAATTTCCAGTGCCCAGATTGGTTTTAGTGTAGCGAAAATTTTATAAGAATTCCGTGAAGTTTTAATTGCAGGATCGAAAAAGTAAGCTGTTCTAAGGGGATAATATGATTAATATCGAATACCTTAAGTTAGGATTTTCTTACCTTTGATTCTTATTGAAAATGGGGTGCTTGCCAAAAGGCAGGCTGAGATGATACCCGGGAGTTTTTACTCTGTACCTGATCCGGATAATGCCGGCGTAGGGATTTCTAAGCTGAGGTTGCATTCCTGTAACTTCAATTCAGTTTCATCACCTCATTTCATTGCTTAAAGTAAAAACGATGATAGAGGATTTCTTTATAAATCTTACTTGGTTGCAGGCCCTGGGTACTACTTTTGGAGTAGTTCAGGTTTTATTGGCGAGGAAAAATAATATCCATAATTATTTATTCGGCATCGCTGCTATACTTATAAGTCTTTGGGTGCTTTACCGGTCAAGATTATATGCAGATATTATTTTAAATCTCTATTACCTGGTAATGAGTATTTATGGCTGGTTTTACTGGAGGTTTGGAAGGCAGGAAGAAGAAACCCCAATTTCTCGCGCTAGCAAATCTGAACATCTAAAAGCCCTTGGAGTTGTGTTGGGGTGTTTTACGGCAATGAGTTACTGGCTTCGGTTCCATACTAATTCTGATGTTCCGTTTTGGGATGCCGGCGTGAGCGGATTTGCCTGGGCCGGGATGTGGCTTATGGCCAAAAGAAAAATGGAGAACTGGATTTTTTTGAATATCAGTAATACCATTTCCATCCCTTTGCTTATTTATAAAGAACTATATATTTATGCCGGATTGACGATTTTCCTTTTTATAGTAGGAACTTCTGGATATTTTAAATGGCGAAAAATTATGAAGGATGAAGGAAGACAACAAGCTGCAAGCGCTTAGGAATTTATGTTTTGATGCAAACATTTTTCCTGAAGAAGTTTTAACCTGGATCGCAGAAGAAAACCTTTGGAATATTTGGGTGCCTAAAAAATATGGAGGATTAGAACTTACCTTTACTGAAGGACTTACAAAATTGCGGGAATTGGCCGGGATAGATGGCAGTTTGGGGTGGACGGTAACTTTATGTAGTGGTGCCAATTACTTTATAGGAAATCTAGAACCTGAAACAGCAAAGGAAATTTTTCAAAAACCAAGAACTACAATTTTGGGAGGTAGTGGAGGCATTTTTGGAACGGCTGAAAAACTAGGCGATAATTATAAGATTTCCGGAATCTGGCGTTATGCCACAGGTGCTTCTTACTTAAGTCATTTTACGCTTAATGCTAAAATTTATGAAAATGGTAAGGCTTTGCTAAACGAGGATGGAGCACCAAAAGTACGCTCGTTTGTATTACCTAAAGAGGAAGTTCAGATTATTGAAGATTGGAACACTATGGGCTTAAAAGCTTCAGTCACTCATTCTTTTGAAGTAAAAAATGCTTTAATCCCTAAACGCTTTAGTTTTATTTATAATGAATTTTATCAGCCACAGGACATTTTTAAAATTCCATTTTCAGCTTTTGCTGATCTCACGCTTTGGATTAATTATATTGGGATTGCCGAACATTTTTTGGATGAAGCCAACTCTGAAAAATCTTTGGATAGCTTAAAAAACTTAGAAAAAAGTATCTCTGCTGCCAATCAAAAAGTCGCAAAATATTCAGAAAATATTGAAGAAAAGATCGCTGGCGGAGAAGAGATTACCAAGGATTATATAGGGGAAATTCATACTTTAGCTTCAAATTCGGTAAAAAATATTTCCAGTAATATTATTGAACTATATCCCTGTTTGGGCGTAAAGGCAAGCCGGAAAAAGCAACCCTTAAATCAGGTCTTTTGCGATTATTTTACTGCAACCCAGCATCATATTTTCACAAAATAAAGCTTGGTTGGATTGTTAAGGGGCAGCGTTTCGGTTTAAATTTTGCCATTCAGCATATAATTATCCCGGGTTATAGATCAGCATTTTCAAGTATTTCTTTTTTCATCCAGAGGATTTTCCTTTTGACGGTGAATTAGAAAAAGATGTAGATCAGGATGAAAGATGGTTTTCTGCTATTTATTTTTTGATTCAGAATCCAGAAAATTGAACATAAAAAAGGCGGATTATTCATCCACCTTTTTTGCCCCAAATCTACCATGAACTTAACCTACTTATGTTATGGTCTTGCGAACATAAGAAGAAAAGAGGCGCTGCAAAAAACTTTCAGCCCAATAACTTAAATACTTGGTGAATGCCTTCTTTGGAAAATTATTTGTAGGAAAATTCTTATATTCAGGAATAGTCCACAACATTTAGGAATGATCCTTTATTGTCACCATTTTGTTACTCAAAAAAGAAAAACCCCATAAACAGTGAAGTTTATGGGGTTTTGGCTTCATTTGAAGTCTTAAAAGTACTCGAGGCGGGAGTGTTTAGAATCCCTGTTATCCCGTATTTACAAAGTATTTCGGTTAGGAGGTTTTGGAGTGCCTCCGAATTAGACACCTTTAACTTAAAATTAACTATTCGAAATGTTCGAGAATAGGCTTTTCCAAAAAATTTAGATTCATTTTCTTACCACTATACCTAAATCTTTAAAGGTGAAAACCTTGAATATCGGGTTTTAATTGATCGAATTGGTTATTATACAATGGTTTATACGACTTCCAGTTTTTTCTAAAAGCAATAATTTGTCCAGTTTTTTCTAAAAAAAACTGGACAAATTTCAATTCCTTATTGATTCGTTCTTCCAGTTTAGAAGCAGCCTCGTAGATAAAGTCGTTGTTCCAATACATTGTTCGTTGTGTTCATTATTTTAAAGTGTTCAGTGACAATGAACATTCAATTATAATGAACATTAATTAAAATAAAGAAGAATAAATAGTTTTGTTAGCTTTCTCTCCAAACCTTTTGCGCCTCTAAGTTAGTTACAGCTTGGCGATTTCCGCCTCTGTTTTTATTCCTAAGCCTCCGCTGCCCCCTCTGCCTGTTCAATGACTCCCTTTGGCAAATTATCCAGTTCAGAGAACGGCAGATTACCCCGTAATTCCTTTTTCACTGCCAGGCGAATGGCGGCGCGGGCATCTTCTTTTTTGGTCCAATCGAGCTGGAGGTTTTTCTTGATAAAGTCTACTACTTTATGCACCAGGTCCTGGATAGGTCCGGTTTGGTTGAGCAATTTTTCGTTGGCAGACAAGAGGTCATAGAATGCCAGTTCATCTTCGGTTAAACCAAGTTGTTTGGTCCTGATGTCATCTTGTTGGAATTCATTTGCGAGGTCGAGGAGGTGTTTTATCGCTGCGGATATTCACTAAAATAATGATGTATAGGTGAAAATTGAAGGGACACAAGCAATACTAAATTCATTTAATAAAACTAAGTGTATTGTTGAATAACTATCCGATTTTTTAATAGCTTCTTGAAATGATAACATTATAGATGAATTTTTTAAACCATTTCAGCTAAGGTCTCGTATAAAATAATGCGAGCTGGCGTGAGTAATTAGTAATATTTTCTTTTAACAAGTTTCGTTCATTTGTAGCTTTCGTTAGAAACCGTCTCTTTAATTTCTCTATTTCTCTTTTGAAACTCCACCCTAACAGCAGTTCCAATAACATTGATTTTTCTTTTCATGAGATTTCATCCAAATCGATTTTTATCCCAATATTGCATTGCCTCCAATATTGGTTGCTTTTAGCTTTAATTTATCTAAACCAACTTTATATATTTTCTCAAGTTTATTTCGATATGTACCGGAAAGACCACCTAAAAGATCGGTAAATGATGCCCCAAAATCAGAAAAGAAATTGGTCCCTACTACTACATTAACTGATACCAAATCTAACAATAGGATCTTGGATCAAAGTTTACACAGCAATAAATATTTTAAAATCGTAAAAGAAAATTAATTTTGAATAAAATCGACTTCCGGTAGATGAGTGCTAAGAGGTTCTTCGGGGATATAGGCTTCCCTTATTTTTGATTTTATAGCACCTAAAATTAATTTTTGCCACTTTTTTTTAGAAGATTTAGGTAGTTCAATCCAGGTATTAGTTCCGTCTTCTTTAGTAAACCATCGAACTTCAAAATGCCAGAAATTAGAATTGGTTGGACAATGACATACCCTTGATACACTTAAATGATCAGATTTATCACCTTTTTTATATGGAATTTTAATCCCTTCAACGGCGTCTACTGGTAAAACAAAAAAACCAAATTCATCCTCATTTAGAAAATCTATATCCAATTTCGGCTCATCCGGAGAGCTAGTAAAATCCCAATTAGAGTTATAATATTCTTGTTTTTCTCCAACTATTTTAATTCCCAGATGTTCAACTTTATATTGCCCTAATAAATTGGTTGAATAATCAACCAAATTTTTACTTTGGTCAACTATGGTTTCATCACTTAAAAGTTGTGTTGATGAATTAATAAGAACATTTGAGAATGTTTTACGTAGAAGATGTTTATCAAGAATTTTCTTTAATTCAATTTTCTTATACTGTTGTTTCGGTAAGAGAATATCGGGATATTGAAGAATCATTTTGATGGATTAATTTTAATAAAGATGTTGTTTCTCTAGGCAGGATTGATTCTAAATGCCGTATTGATTCATCAATATTCCCCATTTGGGAAAGAATATGTTCATTATCCTGATAAGCATTTACAACTACATCATAACCTCGAGAATTATCTTCTTTATTATCCTTATCAAAGAAAATTTCTAAGTGGGTATTAACTCCAGCTATTTTAGAGAAAATAAATAATGAATCCGAAGATGTTAATTCCACTCCCATAAATGAAGGGTTTAGCTTTATTAATTTAGAAATCGAATAAATAAATTTCTCAATTAAATTTTCTTTCGAAACCACATCTATAAACCATTTTTTTTTGTCTAGTTCGTAGGAGAAATCCGAAACCACCTTTTTTAGTATTTTTTCAATATTAAAAGGATAATTCAAAAAACTTCCAGAATGATAGAACAGTTGATCTAAAGACAAGGGTGTACTTGACCTTGAAGACCTTCTATAACTATCCTCTGTAAAACGATTAGAATGTATATTTGCTGAATTGAGTAAGGTTTCCATACTAATAGACTGGATTTAATTCATTTAAGAAATCTTGGTTAAGCAATGAAAAAAAGACAGATTTTTGTTTAAAATGACAATCATCTATTGTTTTCATTAATTGCCCAATATCTTTAATTTCAAAATTTTGTTTTATTACATCAATATCTATTAATGAAATGGATGTAATTGGTGCTTGTTTTTCCTTTGTTATATTAACAGGTAAATTAGAAGTTAAATTCAAAGAGATTGAATACCCCTCATCTCGCCATTTTAGATTTGATGTACTAGTATCAATTTCTGTACCCGGAAATGATTGATCATAACCAAATTTAACTTTATCTAATATATCAATATTTTCAAACTCACTGATATATCTAATCCCTACCCTACTAAATGAATTTATATTATTCGCATCTATAAGGATCCTCAGAACATTTTCAATCAACTCCCTATATTTGGTCCAACCAATATAAGAAGAAATAGTATTAAAGGTTAAAGAATGATTTGGATGAATTTGAATTTTCACTTGATCATTAGGTCCTACAAATAAATGTGTCGGATTAAAATTAATTTGCTGCCCATTAATTTTAGATTGTTCTTGAAAAGGGGTTACATACCTGAATCCATTATTAGTAAGGGTCTTATGAACATACCCTATTAATATTTCATAAGACAAATCTGAACTATAAAATACTTGCATTAAAGCATCCTTTATTCTGTCAGGCTCTATTTTTATTGGAATTTTCATCTTACAACAAATATATAAACTTTATAATAGTAACTATGTTTAAGAAATCTTATAAAATTACACTTTAATCTCTAAATACCTTTTAAAGGACATTCAAGAAGTTTTCAATTAATATTATTACACGTATTTCTAGTCGTTCCTATCTATTTTTAGAATAGAGGTTTAATTTTCTAATTGGTTCTTTAAAAGCGTTCTCCATTCTTACTGAAGAATCTATTAAGAATTCATTGATAGTAGGCCAATCAGTTTCTTCAAAATAGCTTAAACCATCTAATTGATCTTTGATACGACAAGTAACGTTTTCATCCATTCTTTCCCAGGTCAATTCACCTCCATAATCAGCTTCAATTTGGTCCTTCATCTTGTAAATGAAATCAAATAGTTCTTTATTCTCCTCTTTGCTACCGCGATTAAAAACAATCTCACTTCTGCAGTAATTACTACTTACTACTAAATTTAAGCTAACGCCACTCATCCCAATCCCTTTACCAATCCAACTCTCTTTTGAGGGGGAATTGTTGGAGAAAAGGTTATTCTTTGAATTGCTATAATTAATGAAGTTCTCCCAGAATTTTAATCTGACGTGATGCCTGTTTTTTAATGTTTCCTGCACCTCAATTTCTTCCTGGGCTTTGGTGGAAATACTGATGGCAAAATCTTCTGTTTCCTTCGTGGGTAGAATCTGTTCTACATTTAAGAATAGTTGTTCATCATACTCGAATGGAGTGACCTTAAAACATTGAAGACGGATTTTAAAGTTCAATAACCATAGAACAGATGAAGTTACTTCTTTTCTAAAGTTTGCCGCTACCAAAATTAATCGCTGGGAATTTAAGCCTTGATTTAATACAATTTCGCTTATATCTTTTCCCTCAAAGAAATCACATAACTTATCCTGTGCAATTGCAGATGAGCCTAAATAGTCCTGATAAATTTTAATAATATCCTGTTTGGTCAAACTGGCACAATACGAAGCATATTTAATGGCCTGCCAGGTGACATCTTTTCCGGAATCATCTAGTTTATTCTCGATTACTACGATGTTGCCAAGTTTATCCAAGGCCAATAGATCAAGCCTTTCATTTGTTTCTGTAAAACCACAAAACTCTTTCTGAATTATTAATAATTCCTCACCAAGAGATGCCGGGTTATTTGCGATCCATTCTTGTAAATGATCCCTTTCTCTAAATCTTAATTCAGTGAAAGTCTTTTGTTTAAGTTTGGTTATTCGGTTACTATTTTTGTCGATTAAGTACATTTTCTTGTAATTAGAGGCTCAAATTTTAACTTTATAAATATAGATTATCTAGTGCGAAGCGAGGGAGCCGTCTCACCGGTTTAATTTTTACACTTGTTTAAAAATGAAACAGAATATTTGGTTAAAAGGAAGGGAAATTTATTCATTAGAGAATTAATTTCTATACCAGTCAGGTTGAATCGACCATATTGCAAACGAACTAACAAGTCTATCATAGTTATCATAAATTGCAATTTTAAGCCTTTGGTCTTTTGAACTTTTAATAATATTATAAATCGTAGAATAGGAGTCAAAATTAATTCCACCTTGTTCGGTTTTTAATCCTTCTTTTGAAGTAGTTATATCGCCGGACTCATCTTTTATTTTTATGGTGTTTCCTGTTTTAAATCTTATTAAACTTCCGTCAGAATCCATTCTATAAATTCTTAAGTAGTCAGGAGTTAACTCCAATGCAGCTTGAACTTGGTAATCAGGCGCTTCATATGCACCATAATAATATTCGTAATTCTTGAAATCACCAAAATCATCAGTAGCTATTTCTTGCTCCCAATGGTTATAACTTTTTTGCTGTGCGAATGTATTCAGGGTAATAATCAATAAAAAAAATAAAAAAAATTTGGAATAAGATTTCATAACTTAATTAATTTAAAAATTTTTAATCTACGCTGGTTTCAAATCATATAACTTGAAGTTCAAGGCGCCGGCTTGATCATTTCACACCAATAAATCAAATTAGCTATTATCGGTTTTCTTATTAGGAAAATGAATTATGTCATTTGGATCTATTTTTTGTTCTTCTCCTAATAGATGAATACGAACTGCTCCAAGGATTTCTCTCGTGGATTTAGCAGTTGGTTTATGATTAAGCAAATCACTTAAATCTTCAGCTATACCCTTTGGCAGCCATAAAAACGCTTCAAAGCTTAATTTATTTAAATGCTTATGATCTTCAGGAAAGGACAACCATTCCGCCATTACTTCTGCTATTAAAGCTGCTTTTGTCCTAGTACTTATTATATTCTTGTAATCCTCCAATTGGCGGTCATAAGTATGTTTTATGGAATATTGGATTTCTTTCATTATCCAAAATTTAAATAGAACATAAATCAGACCTGCCAGAGGTATAAAAAGCACCCCGGCCAATTTTAGTATATCATAAAATTGCATATTCATAAATTTTCAGTACTTAATTGATAAAACATCAATTTCCCAATCATCCTCCAACGACCTATAAACTATGATGGTTATAAATATTTATATTATTTTTTAATAATATCTACTAATATTTTACTTACCTCTTTAATATCACCATAATATCTAGCCATATCAAGATAAGTTATACTATCTTGATTCCCGTGGGCAATATTATTTCTGTTGGAAATTACTGAATTCATTGAGCTTTTCTGCTGGTCAGAAACCTTCTCTTCAAATTCATTACTCCATTCCGAATTGAATTCGGATAATAAATTTTTCAATCTTTTGAAATCTAAATTTGTAATGTACTTTGTCCTTTTACCAATATAATTTTTCACTGGTTGTGGAGAGGATCCATCACAGAAATTCGCAATTAAAATTCGAACCACATTTTCTAAATATCCAGAAGTTCTAACACATAAATATCTTGAAAGATGAGCCTTATTAATTTCACCATCTTCAATTTGGGAAACTTCGGAAAATAATTGATCTAATTGCTTTTCATAAATTTTAAGCTTATAAAAACTCATTATTTCAGGTCTTTAAAGGCTTTAATGGCTAAATCAATACGTGACTCAACATTTTTTTCATCAGATGTCCCTCCTTGAACAATTGAGATAAAATCCTTATTGGCTACCAAATCATTATAAGCTTCGACAAACTCAGCCCTATTTTCTATATCTCCAGATTTTAATCTTTCTGCAACTCCAATAGAAATGGCATCAAAAGCTCCTAGATTTAAATTTCTTTTTATTCTAAAAGGCTTATTTCCAATCGACTTTGTTATAAAATCATAAGTTGAAGTAAATGTTTGAATAAAATCCTCTTTTGGGATTTTATCTAAATTTTGGTGTTTTGACATAAACGAATTTAGAAAACCTTTCAATGGTTTTTCATAATGTTCCCGATCATATAGAAGTGAAAAAAACCTTAAAATGAGTTCTTGCTCTTTTAATCTTTGATCAGGTTTTTTTCCAAAAATTGACCTCCAAGAATGCTGGCCTACTAAATCATTTAGTAATTCATTGAATTCGCCATAATAAATACAAGCTCGAATTTCTTGAGGCTTTAAATCTCTACCTCCAGAATTTAATCTTTCAAAAATTTGGTAAACACTACTTTCATCTTCATCAGGCTCATCTTGTCGAACTATTGTTGCGTGAATAATTGAATCATCCAACCTTAATCTATCAGGAGCTTTTAATGTATTATATGTTCTGCCAAGTAAATCGTCTTGGACATTTTGCAATTTAAAAGGAGTTTGTTGAAAATAGCCTGTATAGAAATAATATAAACTCATTAATCGTTGCTGACCATCAACCACAAGTAATCTATTAGTATCTTTTTCTTTCGATAGAAATATTCCTGGAACAGGGAGACCTAATATTAAAGATTCTATAAATTTGGAAGCTTCATTTATACTCCAAACATACTGTCTTTGAAAGGGAGGAATAAAAATTACCTTATCTTTTATTCGTTTCATTAAACTATCTATGGGGTAATCAGCTCCATAACTAGTTATTACATATCTGAAATCAATACTTTCATTTTCAGTTTCGTCATCAAAATTGAAAAGTAAAGGTTGTTCTAAATTTATATCATTCATACATTTAAAATTATACCTAATTCGTTTTAATACCCTAAATATACCAGGATCCTACAATCCTTTATCTTGATTACACCGCCTCTTCAACGATCCTTATTTCCTCTTCCGTCAAGCCGTAGAGCTCATATACCATCTGGTCTATTTTGCGGTCGGTTTTGTCTATTTCGGCTTTTAGGTATTGGGCTTTTTGTTTTTGATCATTAAAATATTGCATCCATTCAGCTTCTTCGCTAAGGCTAAGTTTTACTTTCACTTTTTTAAGCTCCTTTAAAAATCCTTTAAAATCGAGGATATACCAGGACTGGAGGTTCTTACTAAATTTTTCGATTTGAAATTTTGATTGAAGTAATTCTAAAAATTCTGTGACTTGCTGTTGTAATTTAGCATTAACGTCAAGAGCAGTGTTAGAAAAATTGCCCATTAATAAGGGATTAATGGAAGTTGCCAATGGTACAGGGAAAGGTTCTAATACTTTTCTTTTTACCCCTATGTATCCACCCCTTAACACATTCCCGGTATTGGATAAATAAAACCAGAATAACTTACTATTAAGTATAGGTAAAATAGTGATGAGTGAATAACTTGAATTTTTATTTAAAAGTAATGTATGGCACTTACTGTTATGATAAAAATTATTGAGATCTAAAGTCATACTACCCCCAAAACAAACTTCAGGAGTAATAATTTTAGGTTGGTCAAGAACTGATATGGCTTGGTTTCGACTAAATTGATACCAATTTTCATTATTAAATTTGCCTTTTTCCCTTTGTCTTAAAATCGATTCAAATTGTTTTAAGTATTCCATCGCATTCGGAAACTTTTCTAACATTTCAGAGGGACTATACAGTTCTGCTTTTCCTCCAATAATTTGATATGGAAAGATTAGCCATTCATTATTAACAAGTTTTTTATACTTGCTCACATCTTCCCCTCTCAGGTGCGGTTTTAGAATTTCTTCTTCAAGTAAAAAAACTTTCCCATTCAGTGATTCAACTTTCAAATGATTACCATTAAATTCTCCTTTTACACAAAAAACAGCATCTTTTCCCGTAATAATTCCTTGTACAAACCTGTCAAATACATTATTTAATCTGAGAGGCTGTTTTTTAAGTTTTTCTAAGATTAGACTAGTGTTTCCATCATTAAGGATCCATTGTCCTTCAGTTAGTTTTTTAAAATATATTTTACTTGAAGAATTATCACTGAAGAGATCTTTTGGTGCCACCTGTTTAAAATCAAAATAAGTCTTAGATTCTTTCGAAAGGGTGATAATGCAGGTATACGTTGTGGCGTCCTGAAAGACTAATTCTGATCCGAAATGAACTAATTCTTTAACAGCATTATTTTCTAATAAAAAACTTCTAATTCCTTTACCAAAATCTGTGATTAGAAATTTATGAGGTAATATAAATGTGATAATCCCTTTAACATTAATAAATGATACTGATTTTTCAATAAAAAGAGTATAAATATCATAATTGCCGGTAGCAGCCCGAAAATTTAAATCGTAGAAATTCACCAAAGCTGGGTATGCATCAATTAAACCCTGTATTCTCAAATAAGGCGGATTTCCAATCACCACATCAAAGCCACCTTTGGCAAAGACTTCGGGGAATTCCTGTTGCCAGTTAAAGGCTTTTTCTCCGGCTACTTCGGGATCGTCTATGAGGCTGTTCCCGGTTTTGATGTTGTTGTTGAGGGATGTTAATTTCCGACCTTTCTGAGCGGTGCGCAGCCAGAGCGAGAGTTTGGCGATCTCCACGCTTTCCCCGTTGATATCTACCCCGTAAATATTGTTTTCCAGGATGGCGTTTTCCACCTCGCTCATCACCATCGCATCGCCAAAGAGTTTGGCCTGCAGTTCATCTATGTAGCCGTGTTCGGCAATGAGAAACTCCAGGGCCTGGTTTAAAAAAGCACCACTACCACAGGCGGGATCGCAAATGGTGAGTTGCAGGAGCCAGCTGCGGTAATCTTCCAGTTTTTCAGTTAGTTTTTTTAGCGTGGCTTTCTTACGGCCTTTACGTTCCTTTTCATAGTCGGCTTCTTGCAGGTCAAGTTCGGCCTTCTTCTCTTCACAGAGCTTGCCTACAGTATTATCTACTATGTATTTTGTGATGTACTTGGGCGTATAGAAAACCCCGTCTTTTTTACGTTTGCTTTTGGACTTGTCGGTGACTTCCCCCTGAATTTCAGCCTGGATCTCATCAATATCATTCAGCGAATGTTCAAAGATATGGCCCAGGATGTTCACACTCACTTCAGACTCAAAATCATAATTGCTGAGCTTGAGGGTGTGCTTGTAAAGCAGATCGTCATCAATCTTAATGTTATCCAGTACCTCATCGGGGGCGAAGAGTCCGCCGTTATAGGCAAAGATCTCGTGTTGATGCCCTTTATGGCCGGTATTCATATAGCCGAAATACTTCCGGAACCTTTCATAAAGCGGAAAATATTCATCATATTTCTCCTTGAGATCTGTCCATTGTTTCAGAATAGACCTTATTGAATTTGGTGGCAGCAGGAGCCGGTCTTCAGCAAAGAAAATGAAGAGAAAACGGTCCAGTAATTTCTGCGTTTTCTTGAATAAGATCAGCTTGTCATATTGCGGATTTTCACTATGAATACTATTAAAAATCTCATTTCTGAAAAGCGCGTAATCCTTATAGAGTTGCCGGGTGATGTTTTCCTCCTGGGTTAAGGATTCATTTTTGATCTTCTTCGGAATTTCTTTTAAAAGATAGTCGGCTGAAAGGCAGAGCCACAGCACTTCGAAGCGTTCTTTGGTTAGCTGAAAAAGGTTAAATTCCTCAAAATCCACCGCGTTATCGATATAAAACCGAAGCTTTTCAAAGTTGGAAGTGATCACATAATTACAACCCGGCTGATTATTTTTGTAGCCAAAGGCCTGAGTTTCCACCTTGCTGAGGTCGGCAGTGCCGGTACCTTTGAGTTCGATCACCGCCAGGGCTTTTTTGCCGTCTATAATAGCGCCGTCGGTCTTTTTTGAACCTTTGATGTTTTTGAGTTCGGTGGTGAGGTTGAAATCGGGCGTGGGATTTTTGACATAGCCCAAGGCATTCACAAAGAGGTCGATAAGGAATTCTCCCTGGTATTGTTCTTCTTTGGAGCTCCTGATATTCTCCTGGATCACCGGATTATGGAAATGCGCTGAAAAGAGCTCGTATGCTCGTTCGATCTTTTCGTTATCTAATGCTTTCAGGTATTTATTGAGAACAGAGTTCTGAAATAGACTCATATTTGGTTAGTTAGGGGGTCTGAATAGAATTTTTCCGAAAGAGGTCATCAGATTGATCACCAAAACAAGATGGTGTAAACTGAAGTTCCTAATAAATAGTTTTTTCATCCCGGAGAAATAGATGTTATAAGACAGCGAGGTAGGGGTAGCTACTTTAACTGGCAATATAATAATTTAATAAATTTTTAAGATAGTAAAGTATGGTCTTATTCCCTATCCTACTTACATAATCTCATTACTTTATAGTTAATTGAAAGTTTCACCTATTATAAAAATCAACTGCTATATGGTGTGAGAGGCGCACTCCGTCAATTA
Organism: Salegentibacter flavus; assembly: GCF_900115145.1. GTDB lineage: Bacteria > Bacteroidota > Bacteroidia > Flavobacteriales > Flavobacteriaceae > Salegentibacter > Salegentibacter flavus. Next base: position 30,593 of record NZ_FOVL01000001.1, read on the forward strand.
ACGGCGGAGCCGTCTACTCGATTGGCAACAGTTACTTCACCTTGTCTGCAATTTTCTGAAAGTAAAGATTCTTCTCTTCTCCGCTAAAGTAAAATTGACTCAACTGTCTTGTGTTTATTAAAATTCTCTCTTTATTCTGACTATAGTATACTTCAAACTTTTTATATCTCTGTGAATCTGAATTTTCTTTGGAATGTTTTACATTAAATAAATTTTCAATTTTTTCCTTTTTGACGTAAGAACCTGTAGCTAATATTGTAATAGGGAAACTTTTATAGAATTGGTTTTTAATTAAGATTTCCCTTTCATCACAATCTTTAAACCCCATTTGTCTTTTTGAAGTCGTTGTATTTAACTCAGTTATAAAACAGTGCTGAAAAAATTCCAAGTTCTTGTTAAGATTCAAATCCGATATTTTTTTCACTAATTTTTCATATGATTGCCAAGTTCCAGTTGCCTTAATGTCGTATGGTCTTCGAGGATTTAAAAATCCATTCTTGCCTTTAAAGGAATAATTTTTATCTGAAATTTTCTCCTCAATTATAGTGTTCCAATGTTCTGGATTGCGGTAAGATTCCATTTCAAGAGTAACTGGATGTTTTACTGGATCAATCGCCATCTCCTGTCCGATAAAAAGTATGTCTGAATCAGGATTCCCAAACCCAATAAAATAAGGATTTGCATCTATTGAATTGCTGTTGTAGAATTTTTCCTGTGTTTTGGTGTGGGCGAATTGGGTAAGGTCAAGAAAGGGTTTGTTAAACATTAAATGGTATTTAAATGATTAATATCTGATTATAAATTTTTTATTCTTCAAACTGGTCCAACTGGTCAAGAATTCGTTGCAATACTGAAGAATCTTTATCTCCATAATTATCTCTCAACACACCACTGAAAGGATCAGACGATTCTGGTTTCTGATTAATATTTAAATTAAATAGTGCTTGAGTAAATCGTAATTGGGAATTTTTCTCTAAATAAGCACTTAGTAAGTTTAAAATCTTTTGATGTTCTACGTTCATTTTGTAATTGTTGTCAACGTCTCATATAAAAATAGCGCGAGCTGGCAAGCGTGATTGTCCGTAAGACAATCAGGCATTGCAAGTGAGCACAGACTTCGATTTGAGACAGGTTTAAGCATTGCTTTTTATGCAATGTCTTGAGCCGTTTTTCTTTATTATCTGAATGCATTTAAGGCAGGAATTTTCGTTTTAAATTCCTTGTCCAATCGTTCAATAGTTTCTTTTTTTGGTCTATTGATTTCTTCTAAAGTCTCTAAAAGAGGTTCAAAATTATTGTGGTCAGAGGAATGGTGAATTACCAGAACTCCTTCCGGATAGTTTGCAAGATGATTTCTATGGAATTCATAGTCTCGACTATTCTTTTTGAGTTGAGAATTCATCATTCTATTAAGTTTATCCCTGGAAAACTTTTTTTCAAATTCTGCAAGTTTTTGCAAGGCATATTCTCGTCTAGCGACACTTAAAGGAGGTTCCATTAAAACCATCTTTTCTTTTTCCGCGACCTGAATAATGTCTGTGGAGCTTCTGATATCCGAAATGGAAATATCATTTTTCAATCTATATAAATTCGCAGTTGTTACAATGATAGGTATATGATGATAGATAAAATGTCCATCCAATTCGCTATGCTCAATTTGTTTCTTAAAAGCTGAGATTGCTTTTTCAATTAATGCAAAGCTCAATTGAGATACGGCTTGGGTTATAGTTTTTGGGTTTTGTCCAGTGGAATTTATCTCAATCCCCTTTGAACAAAGTTTAGCTGTTTCCTTAAACCCTAAGACTTTAAAAAAGTCAGGATAATCATACTTATAGAAAAAATCATTAGTATTCAAGAAACTGTTCATTCCGATTCCCCTGTCACTATCGTTATATTTTTCTGGTAGAAAAAGCCAATTGGTTGAGTCGTCCCGAAATTTACATTCAATCATTAACTCGAAACTATGGTTTCCAATTTCCTTGGTAGCATCTATGTCGTATGAGAACTCCGTTAGAACGTTGTTTTCATTGTTTCTTAAATAGGAAAAATCATATTCGGTCCAGAAACCAAGATCTTTTAATTTTTGTTTGACTTCATATTCTAAAGGCAAACTCGATTTTAAGAGAAAGTCTTTCCATTTTGAATTGTCTTTTTTCATTACTTGAAGTCTTTTTTAAAAGCCTCACAACTCGTTATATACCACATAATCTAGCTTTTTAAAAATAAAAATCCTGGGATAAACTCAGTTTTGCTAAATATAAACCATTAAGATAAGAGGAAATTACGGAAAAAAGTAAAAAGAGAAAGTTATGGTTGGTTTGACAAGGGATAAATCAATTTTCAGAGGTAATCTAAATTAAATAGCTTTCGGGATCGGTTAGTGTGAGCTCTAGCTTTTTATTTGCCTTCCAGCTCTGCAATACGTTTCTGCAGTATTGATTTAGTCTCTTTTAAGGATTCATTGGCGTCTTCTAAAGCGTTATTTGCCTTTTCCAAAGCATCTAATTGCTTTAGAAGATTAACTAATTTCTCCCGCAGAACTTCTGGATCAGTTTCTTTATTAATTGAATCAGTTGAATCTTTTTGTAACATTTGACCATCACCGGTTAATAGCCAGGCGGGATTCAGTTCTGGACATTTCGAATACAATAATTCAGCATCAAAGGAATTTCTTGATTTCCAATTAGATAAAGTTTGTCTGGTGATCTCTAAAAATTCTGCTAATTCTGCATCCTTTTTAAATCCATAATTATCCTTTATCTGGTCAAGCATTTTAGATTTATTCATAAAAAGTAAACGAAATGTTTATAAAAATACCGAAATCTATTGTTTTGTAAACAAAATGTTTATATATTTGGTTTTGTTCCAAATACAGGAACAAATTAGTCAAAAGACAAACTTACGTAATTTATGAAGAAAACTTATAACACCAGCGTAGTTAGAGCCCTTGCTTGTAAATATGAGGTAACTCCACGTTACATAAGATATTGTCTTAGAGGTGATAGAACCCCCATTTATGCAGATGAATTAATAGCAGAGTATAACACAAAACTGGAGCAAGTAGAAAAGGCATTGAATTCAGATAAATAAAAATTCATCAACGATTACAATTTGGCGTCGTAAAAGAAAGGTCTGGGCTTAGATTTAACAAATAGTTATTTAAATCACTATAAAAATTAATAGGGCATATTATGTTACAGCATATTTTCAAATTGTTACAACAAGGCCATCCTGATGGTCTCGAACTTATCTATACCAAGTATCACCGCAATATTTTCTGGGTGGGCCGGCAAATTCTGGATGATGATTTTGCCGTGGAAACTCTGGTTCAGGATACCTTTTTAAAATTATGGATTCATCGTGATCACATAGAAACCCCTAAGCATATTTTCTTTTTTTTACGAATGGTGATGAAAAGGGAATGCTATACATATTATACCCGACCTAAAAATAAATTTTTCAGCAGCGTCAATTCCCTGGAAAGTTATGAGAACTACCAGGATTATTTAGCCGGCTATGATCCCAATAATGATCTTCAACACCGAAAAGACCACGAGACCCAACAAAAGGCCTTTGATAGGATTAAATGCGTATTGCCATTATTGACTTCAGAAAGAAAACATTTAATAGAACTTTGTTTGAAATATGGCTTTCAGTATAAAGCTATTTCAGAGGTGATGGGAACAAGCATCACCGAAACCAGCAAAGAAGTAAAGAGGGCTATCCAGGATATCAAGAACATTATCAATCAGGGAGACACGCTTGAAATGAAAGAGGAACCTGCTACAGCAATAAAGGTCCAGGGTGAAATGACTGCAGAACAGGAAAAGGTGTTGAAATTACGATGTGAAAAGAATTATTCTTTTGCTTCCATTGCTGCAGCGCTTAACCTATCACAAAAGGAAGTACACAGTGAGTTTATGGCCGCATATAAACTCATGCAGGAGAAACACCAACAGCAACCACAATCGGCTTAATATGGAAAAGGCTACGCTAAAACTCACACGAAAGATTCAGCTAGTGGTGGACCTGCCTACCAAAGAAGAAAGAAAGGAGGCCCTGGATAAACTTTACCAGTGGCAGAACCGCTGCTTCAGAGCCGCCAATCTTATCGTTTCCCATCTCTATGTGCAGGAAATGATCAAAGAATTTTTTTATTTATCAGAGGGGATAAAGTATAAATTGGCTGATGAAAAAAAAGACGAGGACGGAATCTTGCAACGCTCCCGAATCAATACCACCTACCGGGTGGTATCAGATCGCTTTAAAGGTGAAATCCCTACAAACATATTGTCAAACCTGAACAGGACTTTAATTTCTTCCTTCAATAAAAACAGGCCGGAATACTGGAGAGGCGAACGCTCACTAAAGAACTTCAGGAGGGACATGGCTTTTCCGTTTAGCCTGGAGGGCATCAGCGGATTATCCTATAATGAAGAGAAAAAGGTCTTTTGTTTTCGTTTATTTCAAATACCATTTCGAACTTATTTAGGAACAGATTATACAGACAAACCAAAGTTGTTGCAGCGAGTAGTACAAGGGGAAATCAAGCTTTGTACTTCCCATATCAAATTGAAAGATGGCAAAATCTTCTGGCTTCCGGTTTTTGAAATTGAAAAAGAAAAGCAAAGCCTAAAACCGGAAGTAATCGCGGAGGCTTCTTTGTCTCTGGAATATCCCATTGTAGTGAAAACCGGTAAAGCCAAACTTAGCATTGGCACCAGGGAAGAGTTTTTACACCGAAGGTTAGCGATACAAGCAGCCTGTAAAAGAGCACGGGTTGGAGCAACCTATTCCAGATCAGGCAAAGGGCGCAAAAGAAAAACAAAAGCAGTAACCAAGTTTTGTAATACGGAGCGTAATTATGTACATCATCGCATCCACGTATACAGCAGGAGGTTAATCAACTTTTGCATTAAACACCAGGCCGGGACGCTAATTCTATTAAATCAGCAGGACAAGATCGGGATAGCCAAAGAGGAGGAATTTGTACTGAGAAACTGGAGCTATTATGATTTAATGACTAAAATAAAGTACAAGGCCGAAAAAGCAGGCATTGAACTTATAATAGATTGAGGAAATAATTACGAGGGTGCTTGTACACCCGTAAGGTGAGGTCGATAATCACACTCACTAAATGCGAAGAGCATATACAACGCGTGGGCTCACTTATTTTTGCATTGGATTATTTGCTAAAGCAAAGCTGTTAGTTTGTCTATAAAAATATTGCTTACTCATTTTATAATCTTTTTAGTTCGATCGATATGTAATAACTGGTGTTTAATGTTGTATGCATAGTTTTAGGGTTATACATTTTTATATAGCTTATCAAACTACTACTCTCTTTCAAGATATGACATATTTATCATTTCAATTTTTCCATCTGCCCATACTTCATTATGGAAAATATATTTATCACCCATTGTGTAAAGCCTGAATCTATACTCTTTATCTTCAAAGGTTCCTTTGAGATAGTAAACATTTCCTTCGCGTTTACCGCTAGCTTTAAAATCACCTTGCTGCATTATGATCTTGTCTCCATGAATAATCAGGAGCATTTCTTTGGTTAAATCTTTTCCGTCTTTAAAATCATGGGCCGTTATAGTCAGTGTGGAGTCATTTTTAATATGCATTGTTTCTTTGTAATCCTGCTTTGAAACGGCTTGGTTGGATGAAACAAGAATGGAGTAATTATGCCATTTGCCCTCAAGAAAGGATACAATTTCATTTGGCTTTTGAATACTGTCCTGGGCTATCGTTTGACATATAGCCATCAATAAGATGATTGTACTTAAAATTATTTTTTTCATTGCATCTTCTTTTTGTGAAACTCCATATTTTTATAATCATTCTGTATTGGAATGTAAGCTTCTATTTCTAAACATTCATCTAGAAACTCAATGTTTATAGTATTCCAAGGTGGTGTACCTCTTAAACCTTCAAATAGTTCTTTATTAATTGGAACCAAGGTGAAAGCTTCCCCTACCTCAAAAACTCCAGCGAAGTCTCACAAATAGAATATTCCCTAATGTCTGATAATCTTCAAATTCAAAGAAAGACTGCCCTGTGAAATTAAGATCCCAGTTTGTGGCGACAGAATAATCCAGGCTTGGTATTATAATTGCTGAATGCCTGGTTGGTGAGTAAATACTGCTAAATGCCCATCTGAAAATTGGGGTGAATTCATTTGCCAGTTGCAGAAAACCTGAATATTTAAATGGCATTAAATTTTTCGCGCTTAAACTGGTATACAACAAGTTTTCTACGTTGCCAGACGAACTCTCGGCACTACTGTTATAAAGAACCGAACCGTATATGTACAATCCTTCTTTAAAACCATAATCTACAGATACCGAGCTGCTCAACACATTTTCTGAATCCAAATACCCCTCATAAGGAACAAAATATGAGATCTCTCCTTTAAAACCAGCTTCTTTTAAGTTTCCAGCCCAACCGGCTCCAATTACCCAGTCCTTTTTGTAAACGCCCGTGATCAGCTGTATATCATAAGAAGCCTTATTAAACTTATACATTGCCGCAATTATTTTATCATCGGCGCTTTTTCCTTTTTTGGCAGCGACTTCAATCTTACTAAAATCACCTGTATAATATTGAACTCTTATCGCATCACTGCCTGGTCGTTCCTCATAATCAAAATCTAAAAAATTATAGGTATTGAAGATATCATTGGGATTCCAGATCAAATTCATCCCCCAGTTAACGCGCTGTCTTCCTACAGTAATATCCCAGTCGCCATTGGTGTAATTAATTAAAGCCCTGTCTATGGTGGAATTAAAAAGAAGGTCTCTGTTGTCAATTATATTCCAGGAAAGATCTGCAATACCATTGTCCTGCGAAATGTATCCCGAAAAACCGGGTATATTCTGAACATTGTCACCGTAAAAGACTCTGTTCCTGACTTCTAACCTTGCTGTGAGTGAATTTGAAGGGATATATTTAAAATTCAATCTGTTGTGTAAAAGCGTTGTCCACTGCAACTGTTCCAGTCTGTCTACAAAACTAAATTCGTGCAGGTTCTTAATATAACCGGTAAGAAATAGCTTTTCCTCCTTTTCCTGAGCATATATAGTTAAGGTAAATAGTAACAGATATGTTAGCAAAAACCTTTTCATGGCGATCAGGTGGGCGTTTGTTGTACATCTGAATCTACCTTACCATCAACCAGTGTTATTACGCGTCTAGCTTTTTTGATCACTCTCTGGTCATGGGTAGAAAACAAAAAAGTGATATTCTCTTCTTTGTTAAGTTTGGCCATAATGTTCAGTAAATTAGCAGCCGATTTGGAGTCCAGGTTTGCCGTAGGTTCATCTGCCAGTATTATTTTTGGTTTTGAAGCCAATGCTCTGGCAACGGCAATTCGTTGTTGCTGTCCGCCCGAAAGTTCTCCTGGCTTACTATCTATCTTATCCTCAAGATCTACTTCTTCCAGTAAGCTTAATACCCTTTTTTCGCGCTCTTTTTTGGGCATATGCTGCAATTGCAATACAAAACCCACATTTTCTTTTGCAGTAAGCACCGGGATCAGATTAAACGCCTGAAATACAAAGCCAATATTGTGCAGTCTGAAATCTATTAATTTGTTCTCTGAAAGTTCGGTTAATTCAACACCGTCTATGATTACACTTCCTTTTGTGGGTTCATCCAGGCCACCCATCATATTCAGTAATGTAGATTTACCTGATCCTGAAGGGCCAACCAGGGCGACAAACTCCCCCTCCTCTATATGTACGTGTACATCCTGAACCGCGTAAACCGGCACTTTCTCCGGGTTATATGTTTTAGTCACATTATGCGCGTCTATAATTGTCTTTGCCATCACTTTAAATTTTACGTATTGCTTCAGAAGGATTTAATTGCAGGGCTTTATAGGCAGGATAAATTGCCGATAATATGGCCGTGATAAGGCACATGGTCACGATAATCATATATTTTTCCTGGTCTAAGGCCGGATAGATCATTGAACTGAAACCATAGGATGCCAGGCCTTCAGAAAACATAGAAATATCTATTCCTGTTCTTCCTAATATGGTCACTGTTAACCAGCCCATGAGCAGACCAATGGGACAACCCATCAGTGTTAAATAAATGGTTTCCAGCATGATCATGAAAAATATCTTCCGCTTGTTTAAGCCAATTGCCATCAACATCCCTAGTTCTCTAATTCGCTCTAATACAGACATTAACATCGTGTTTACTATACCAAAGGTTAGAGCAAGCAAAATGAGCCCGCTAATGATATAGGTATACAGGTTGAAGGATTCTATAATAAGGTCCAGTTCAGGAGCTAGCTGTCTCCAGTCTTCGACCTTCGCATTAGGAACCAGCGTTTTGCTATAATTTGTAATGCTGTCCAGTTGTTCTTCATCTTTTATTAAAATGGCTATTTCATTCGTCTCAGAAGGCTTTAAATCTAGCAACTCCCGTAAATGCTCCTGCTTTACATACACATTCACTTCATCTAAAGAAATGTTCTTAGATCTGTAAATCCCTCCAACCCTGAAAGCTGCTGAAACTATTTCAGAGTTCACATTGGTAAAGGTTAATACCACTTTGCTTTTAAGTTTCAGCTTATGTTTTTTAGCCAGTTTCTGGCCAATCAGGATTTCATTGTCCTTGCCGGATCCAAAATATACGCCTTCAATAAGGTTTTGGTCTAATCCTATCTGGTTAGTTTCTGAAACCGGATTGATCCCGTATATGGTTACACCACTGGCAGTGGTTGTAGATGTTATCATCCCGGTTGCAATAACCCGGGAACTTACGGATGCAATTCGGTTATCAGACTCTAATTGTTTTAAGATCGAATCGGAATTCGGTATCGTGAATTTAGGGTCATTTTCCTGTTTAAAGTCCGGATTGTGTATTTGAATATGGGATAATTGCTTATAAACAGATTCGTTGATATTGTTCTTATACAAGCCCCAGGAAAAAGACAGAATAAAGATTCCTGCCCATATTCCAATAATGATTGAGCTTACCACCACTAAGCTTCGGGAGGTGTTCCTCCATATATTCCGCCAAGCAATCTGAAACAACATGACTAACTATTTATGGCTTCAACAGGTTTTAATCTCATCACTTTATAGCCCGGGTAAAAAGCCAATAGGATAGATAAGACCAAAACAATTAAAGTCTGAACAATAAAAATCTTCTCCTCACTGGAAAAGTATAGAATGGATTCAATGCCATAATCTTCATATACCTGCTCTATTTCGCCGGTTAAACGAATTGGATATATGGTGAACCATTTTACGACCAGAATTCCTCCAATGATACCGGCAAAGCATCCAATCAATGAGATCATTACAGATTCCAGCAAAAGGATAATGGCCAGTAAATGCTTTTTCATTCCTATGGCAATCAGGATTCCCAGTTCGTGTTTTCTTTCAAAAAGCATCATTAGCAAGGTGCCAAATAATCCGAAGGAGATAATAATATACAGGACAGCAATAATGATAAAATGTCCTGTTTTATCGGCTTCTATAAACTGGTCAAGTTCAGACAGCATTTCTTTCCAGGTCATTACCTCATATTTCTCCGGATCTATTGTTTCTTGTATAGATCTTTTCAAGCCTTGCAGATCTGTTGTTTTATTGGGCATGATAGACACCGATGATAAGCGATCTTCCGCGCCATACATATATTGTGCCTGCTTGAGTGGAATATACACCACACTGTTATTCAAATCTATAGCTCCTAATTTCACCAGGCCTTTCACCCTGTACTTCGCTGCGGCACTGCTTGCATGATAACCCTGGCCCAAAAGCACCAGGGTGTCATTTATTCCTAATTTGAGCTTAGAGGCCAAACCTTCCCCTAAAACAACCGCATTTTCATTGGGAGCTTCTATGAATTTCCCCTCAGTGATCTTTTCGTGAAGATTATTGACCCCTTTTTCTTTGTCCGGGTCTATTCCTAAAACAAGAACGCCCTTTGTTTTATCTGTATAAGATGCCAGGGCAAAGCTTTGTAAACGGGGGATAATATTCTCTACATTCGGATTTTTAAGCAACTCCTGATACAAATTTTCATCCTCCTCAAATGTGTTATCAATAGATTGCTCATCCCAATAGCCTGTCTGTTGGATCTGCAGGTAACCGGTTGAATAACTCACCACGTTATGGATCATATTATCATAGATGCCATCGGTTAAGGACCGAAAAGTAATGGCCAGCAACACCGCGAAAAATACAGAGGTCGCGGTGATGATCGTTCTGCGTTTATTACGCCAGATATTTAACCAGGCCAGTTTTAATAACATCACTTTAACTGTTTCATATTTCTTGTGGTGAAGAAATTATCTTTAATAGGATCGTCAAAAACAATATCATTGTAAATGATCACCGTACTGTTTCCTTCTTTATCAACCGGGAACATTTCTATTTTTGAAGTTATTTTTCTCCCTCCCATTTCTTTGATATCACTGGACCTCATAATATTTACCAGTTCCCCATCCTCATCGTAGAATTCAGCTTTTAACTGTAAAAAATCAACCGTATCTATCCAAACGATTACCTTTTCCCATACAATGGCTGCTGAAGGTTTAGGGATCATTTGAATTTTATAGCATTCTTTACCGGAAATAGTTTCTTTTCCCAGCAGTGTATGATCATAATCTGATACTGAAGAAGCTTCCCTTACCAGGTCGTCATTGGTAAAGTCAGTCCCCATCCAGCTTTGAGACATCATAGAGGGCGGCAATTTGATATTGCGCTCAATAGACGGGATCCAGTTCCATACTTCTTTTACTCGCTTTAAAAAAACAGTGCCCTTTTCTTTCGCGGGACTTGTAACTAAAATCATGGAATAATCATCTCCCTTGCTCCAGGCTTTTATATGCATTTCCCGGCTCCAGGTAGGTCTTATGATCTTGATGGTAATATCTGCCTGGGAGGTTTTACCACGCATGTTCTCATCTGCCTTCTTGACAATGTCTTTTGCAGAGAGCTCTTGTTGACCATATACGGTCAAGAATGGCACTATGAAAACCATAATACTCAACGTCAATTTTAGGAATAGTGAGGTTTTCATAAAGTTAAAGTTAACTGACCTTATTATTAAAAAGAATGATAATTATCACTCAAATAGCACTATAATCTTTAAGAATAACTATAATTCATTCTGCTTTATTCTTTTCTTTCAGCCTTCAATTGTTTGAATAATTCCTTAAACAAACCTCGTGCAATCAATAATTTCATTATTTCATTGGTTCCGGCATAAATTCTGGCAAATCTATTATCTGCGTACATGCGTGCAATTGGATAATCCCACATATAACCATAACCTCCAAATAACTGCAGGCATTCATTAACTACTTTATTGTGCATTTCTGTTGCTGAATATTTCGCCATTGAAGCACTTTCAGCAGTTAGTTGATGTTTTATAATAATGTACAGCGATCTAAAAAAGCCTGGTGAACCTGTAATTGTGTAGCGCATTCGGCAAGTTTAAATTGTGTGTTTTGGAATGCAGCAATCGGTTTTTTAAAGCTGTATCTTTAGAAATGACCATTTTCCAGTATCAGGTTGGAAGATGAGATAATGGTTTTTCATTCATACACGGTAATTCGTGATTATATGCAGAATAAGATTAGAAAATAATCTCCCGAGATAAACCTTTCTTTTGAAGACTATTCTTGGAATAAATAAAAAATTATTTTTTGCAATATCCCCTAATGTTTATTCATTGCAACCAGTAATCCATTTTAATCTCTCTCTTTGCTTAGACGGATGCACTATATGAATTTTGTAATTAAAACAATTGAGACAAACAACAAGATGCCAACCGCAAGGAGTGTAAACCATAATTTCCTCCTACGTGTGTCTTTCTCTCTGGCCTGAACCTGAAATTTTTGCTCAATAGCCATCCCTAACGGAATAGCGAGTCCCACAAGTAATGGTATCGATATGGCAATATTTTCTGTGATAACAAATGCTGTAATAGCTGCGGCAAATCCAATAATCGCTCCGATGACGTAACCCGCACCTTTAAAGGTTTCTGCATTCATATTTTTTGAATTTTTCATTTTATTTATTCCTTTGAAAATTAAACAATATCCCTAGACAGTCTGACAAACTTTAAAAAACAACAAAAAATCTTCTGTTTCTCCATAAGTTGGATACACACGCTGTTGGCATTTCGTTATTTATTCTTCATTTTCTGCGAAAGTCAATATATATCCATTATTGTCCAAAATCGAAAATTCTGTTGCACCATAAAATGTTTTCTCAAGTCCTTTTATGATTTTCACTTTGTCTTTTATTTTATCGTGAAATTGTCTGATTTCTTTTATTTGGATGTACAGCAATAATGAACCTCCATTTTGTCTTGATATTTCTGGTAATTCTGAACCCAAACTCTCGAATGTTTGAAACATAAAATTAACTTTCCCGCAAGTCATCATCACCCATACAAAGTTGCCTTCATCAGGAACGGTCATAGCAACTTTAAATCCTAGGGTTTTATAAAAATCAATCGTCTTGTCTATGTCGTTAACAAAAATGTTCGGTGAAAGTGAATCCATATTTTTTCAGGTTTTTAAGTCAATTTATACTGCTTGTTTTACAAGGAAGGAAACTCCTTTGCTTAAGATATCCTCTTTTGTAAATATTTTAAGGTGTCTTCGGTATTTACCTTTTCCTTCAAGGGTTCTGTTAGGATCTTCCATTAGGAATCCTTTAGAAAATTCAAGGGTGATATGTTTCTTGTTTAAGAATAATCCACTAAACATTTCATCATTTAGAAAGAATACAATGCCACCATACATTATCCTTTCGTCAGTTTTTGGGAAATGAGTAAAAATGATTTCGCGTATTTCAATGAGAGTATCAGATTTTTCAGCATCGATTAACTTTATTTCGCCCAAAAATTTTTGAACTTTTTCATTTTCAGATTTTTTCATTGAAGTTACTTGTCGATTTTTCGTTTTTAATGAATGCCAACTCGTTATATAGAGACTAAAATACCTTTTTATTAATTTTTAAAGGGGATACATGAAGTATTTCTATTCTAGGGAATTAAAAGAATAATTTTATTTCGAATTTTACTGGTTAAGTAAAAAACACATAGATCAAGATTCCATTAACTATTAGTGAACTACAAAACAGGATTAAAGCCCAGACGGGATAGGCTTTTGCATTTTGCAGGTATAATTTAAGGTCTTTCATTTCTCTGGAGTGATGCTCCAGGGCTTCTTTCACCTTTTCTTCATGCTTTTTAAATAACAGTTCGGTCGCCCTGGTATCTATTGCAATTTTTTGCTGTTGAATTTTCTCCAGTTTTTCCACCGTTTTTTCAAACTGGCTGATTTCTGCAACCAGCAATTCACTAAGTTGTTCTAATTTGGTCATAACTTTTAATTTATTATCACATTCCCATATCCAGACCTTTTGAGATTGTTTTCTTAATTATTTGTTTTGCTATAGCTTTAACCATCCCGGTAGAAAGCTCTACCGTTTTCCCGGCCAGGTTGAGCTGAGTATTTTCTTTAAGGAAGCTGGACATACTTTTCTCTGAAGCCAGGCTTTTTCCAATATTACCCCCGGTCATCGAACGGTGTATCTCACTTCCTTTCAGGTTATAATTATCAAACTCAAACCTAAACCCCTGAAGTTTATTCGCTTTATTGATCGAAGGAATAACCTTAACCCCGTTGGTTTCCATTGCTTTAATATAGGCGGGGAAAGTACGTGGCTTAAACTGCCTTATCGTTAAGTCGTGCCGTCTCTTAATCTCCGTTCTAATGGCCAGGAGGTTATGTTCTTTCTCCCACTGCACCTGTTTCACCGTAGTTAGCTGCATTTTTTCCGCTACTTTCTCTGCAGCCTGCTGACTTCGTTTTCCTATAAAACTATCCTTGTAGGCCTGACCTTGAAAATCAATGCGGTTAACATACAGATGAATATGTTTATGGGATTTATCCTGATGAACAAAAGCAATCGCCTGGCGATCTTTTAGATTCATCTCCTTCATGAAATCCTCACATATCTTCGATAAATCTTTCTTCTGGAGGTATTTCCCATCATCGATGGTGGGGCTAATCACAAAGGAGAGCGTATTCTTCTCACAATTCTGATTTAGCTCCTGGATAAACCTGAATTCTTCGGCCACCTCTTTAGGAGTCTCCCCTATAATATTTTGAGAGTAAACTATCTTAGCATCCTTCTCCTGGTTCCAACCATATGACATTGAAGCCCGGGTGTGGGAAATGGATTTGCCTTTACCGATCATCTTTTAAAGTCTTTAAGTTTAGATTTAATAGTATTGGCAAGAGCATAAACCTCTTTGGCCAGCTTAGGATCTTTCCTTCGGAACATATTCCCGATGGATTTAAAGTTGTTATGAAACTTCAACAGGGTTTTATAGATCTCAATATGATCATCAGAAAGTCGCTCTTTGATCTCCTTTTCAAAAACCGCTCTTCTACAATAATCACTAATGGTAATTCCGCTGTGTTTAGCTTTGATCTTAAGGAGCTTTTTTTCATAAATCGTGCATCTGAATTTCACCAGCTCACTTTTCCCCTTAAACATCTTTTTTTTATTGCGACCACCGGGAGTAATCAAGATTGTGTCCACAGACACACATCTTGAATTGCCTTCCAAATTCCTACCGGATTCTGAAGTTTTTACTTCCCTGGAATCCTCTGTAGAAACCTCATGTTGCTGACTCTCCAGAGGTATTGGAAGGAAATATTGATCATCAGGTTTTATTTTTTTCTGAAGATCATCTTTGTTATTAAATTCTTCAGAGCCTTTCATTTTTTAATTTTTCATTCAGGTCTTCATAAGGCTTATAAGAATCACTTTTATCGGTGATATTGGGGTAAAGGTTTAAAAGCATCCCGGTGGCTTTTATTCCTGCAGGATCATTATCCAGGTAGAGAAGTACCTGTTTATATTTCGGAATCAATAATTTTATCTTTTCAATAAAAGCTAAAGAATTCAGGACAACAGCATCTGACTTCTTGACCAGCTCCTTATCCATAGAAGCCAGGGAAAGAAAATCAAACATCCCTTCCGTTATAAGTAGCTGTTTAGATCCTCTTTCAAAAAAGGAAAAGGTTTTTGGGCTACTTGAATTTTTAAAGTATTTATTTCTGAGTTCCCAACCGCCTTTATGATTCTCAAGGCCAATGGCAAAATATTGCTTGTCCTTCCAACGGTACCGAACTTGATAACAATACCGCAGTGCTATTTTAACGGGAATTCTCCTGGATTTTAAATAATTTATTAATGCAGCATGACTCAGAGGTTCCACAGCTGTAATTTGAATTTTTCTTTTTTTTAAATGCTGTTTTTTGGGTGGATTGAAATAGGGGGTTACTGTATCTTGCTGTAATAATTGTAAAGCCTCTTTAACCTCACAGTCGTTCATAAGGCATACCAGATCAATTAGATTCCCTCCTTTTCCTATTCCGAAGTCATACCAGCTGTTGCGTATTTTAGAAACCTTAAAAGAGGCCTGTGTTTCTGACCGTAGGGGACTCAGAAACCAGGCTTCTTTTTCCGTTGTGCGGCTGGGAAAGTGCCCCAACTTTGCGAGGCTTTTGACGATGCAAATGTTGCGGGCTTTTTCACAGCTTAATCTTTCTTTTTTCATCAGCATTTTTTTTAAATAGTATTAGTTCTGTTTGTGATTTTGAATTCCTATCTCATTTTCGGCATCATTAGTTTTTGATGACAGTTTGATGACATTTTGATGACAGCCTAAACCCTTGCTATCACTGGTCTAATCTTATTCTGTCATCAATCATCAAAAAATAGAAGGAATTAAAACCCTTTTCTTTCAAAAGCAGCCTTCATTTTGATGAGATGATGACAGCGCACGGGAGCCCCTGTAAACACTGGCGATTCTCCGGCATCATTTTGTCATCAGTTCATCATTTTTTCCTTCGGGAGCCCTAATTCAGCCAGGTTGCTGCTCTGGAAAATTTTCTGTCAGAAACATTTTATTTATAGTGAAATAGCGCCCTTTGCCATCTGTGAAAGTGGTGCTTCCATCACCCCAAATGGTGAACTTTTGATACTTATGAGAATTGGGCTGGCTCTCTAGCTTCCAGTCCTTCTTTAGTATTTTTCGTATTTGTGTAAGATCGGTGCGAAGCCTGGTTTTACCTATGGCATTCAGGGCATCCATAGGACAAATGTTGACCTCTTCCAGGTCGTGATTTTCCATGACCATTAATAGAATATTGGCTAGCTCTTTTTCAATCCGGTTTTTATTATGCTGAACCAGTTTGCGTAATGCAGGTGTTTCTATTTGTTCAGCAGAAAACCACATCCGGGTTTGGTGGCTAGTTGATAGTTTTCGATTTTTCAGGTAAAACAGGAAAGCCGGGATTTCTGCTCTCAGAGTTTCTAAAAAGTCAGTATGTTCCTTTTTGATACAAGGGACTTTGATGACCCAAAACCGTGTTTCGTGATGATCGATTTTAATAAAATTCTCTTCGTTATTGCTGCACAGGACAAACTTTCCGAAGAACTCCACTTCACGTTTATCTTTTCCTTTGGCCTCAAGCTTATTGATATTGGTGGTACTTAGATATTTGATTCTTTCGGTAAGCTCTTCTTTATTGAATAGCACTTCATCAATACAGATCAGCAATTTATTGGCCCAATCGGAATTAAACTGACTGGTAAAGCTATCATTGGTGAGGTAGGTAAGGTTGTTTTCGAATATGAGCTTTAACCACTTCAGAAAAGTGCTTTTTCCGGTAGAGCGTTCTCTGGAGACCAGGCAAAGGATGGGGAGGATCTGGATAGGTTTTATAAATAAAAGCTGCAGGTAATCCAGGCCCAACTCATAGTGATCGCCAAAGATATGGCGGACGAATTCCAGGGATACTAGGCAATTCCCTTCTTCTAATTTATGGCTAAGTGGGGCATAGGTATTATAGAAGTTATAATGTGAATATTTAAAGTTTATATGATCAGGAATACAGGTAAAGCCATCGAATTTTGGAATTGCGGCCAGATAGGTTTTACCATGATCTTGTCTAATGGTCTCAATATTCCAGGAAACCAGGGATTCATTTACCTGGCCTGAAATACTGGGTGTTTTTACCAATTTGTAATACTGAGTTCCAACTCTGATATATGAGTTCGGATTCTTCATTGATGAAATTAAATCATTAGCTATAATAACTGGTTAATAGTTAAATAAATTTACAAAAATGAATTAAAAAATGAATATAAAATACCAATAATTTAATTTGAATAAGAATAATGTAATTTGATATATCGAAATGTATTTTTGTAACGGTAAGAGATATCATTTGGTATAAAATGACCTTTTTAGGGTTAGAACCTAAAAATGGAAATCTCATAGAAAAATGAGGGAAACTGAAGAATTATGACAAATTCTCGAAATAGTCGCCTAAAATTTATTCAATTCAGCATAAAATTATCCCGTTATAGATCAGGACGAAAGATGGTTTTCTGCTATTTATTTTTTGATTCAGATTCCAGAAAATTGAACATAAAAAAAGGCGGATAAATCATCCACCTTTTTGCCCCAAATCTACCATGAACTTAACCTACTTATGTTATGGCCTTGCGAACATAAGAAGAAAGGAGGCACTGCAAAAAACTTTCAGCCCAACAACTTAAATACTTGGTGAATGCCTTCTTTGATAAACGATTTGTAGGAAAATTCTTATATTCAGGGGTAGTCCACAACATTTAAGAATGGAAGCGTGTAGGATGAATAGAAAAAAACCTGGTTATATTTTATTTGTTCTCTTTGGCAGCCATTCGTCCTCTTAGATTATTCATATCCTCACTTAACCTGTTATCTAAAATTTTTGCGTAATGCTGGGTGGTTTTTAATGATCTATGACCAAGCATTTTGCTTACACTTTCAATAGGTACCCCATTTGAAAGTGTAACTGTTGTAGCGAATGTATGTCTTGCCATATGGAAAGTCAGGTTCTTATTAATTTCGCACACGTCGGCAATTTCCTTTAAATAACTATTGGTTTTTTGATTTGAAAATACAGGAAGCAATGTTCCTTTAGGATTTTCAAAATTCTTATATTTTTTTATTATCTCTTCCGGAACAGTTAAAAGTGGAATACTACTAAGAGACTTGGTTTTTGTCCTCTTAACTTTAATCCATTGGGTGCCATCAACACCTATAATAATATCATTAGAAGTAAGTTTGGAAACATCAGAGTATGACAAACCGGTGTAACAAGAGAAAAGAAAGATATCTCTTACCTGTTCCATCCTGGGGATGGTGAAGCCTTTTTCCATTATTTTAATAATTTCTTCTTTCGTCAAAAACTCACGATCAATAACCTGGCGTTTAAGCTTGAAATTATAAAAAGGATCATTGTCGATCCAACCGTTGGCAACGGCAACCCGAACAATTTTTTTGAAATAGGCTAAATATTTTAAAGCTGAATTATGAGAATGGTTCAGTTCGGTTTTGAGATAGTATATAAAACTATTGATAAATTTAGTGTCAATATCTCTCACACGATAATCTTCTGCATTATAGTTAGATGAAATGAAATTAGTTAAGTGTTTTTCTGTGGTCTTGTAACGCTGAAGCGTTCTAAAAGAATAATCTTTTCCGACCAGTTTTTTCATTCTGAAATTATGGTCCTCGAACATTTGAAGAATTCCTTTTTTGGAATCGTCATTACCTATATAAATATCCTTTAATAAGGTAGCTGTAACATTTTCCCCTGAATCCTGAAGTTTTTGATATATCTCATATATACGATTCCTCATAATATCGAGATTCCTATTTATTAATTTAGCTTCCTTAGAATAGCCCTTATAACAATTGGCTTTTGAATTCCATTTGTTCAATTCCACTTTTCTCATTGCGCTGACTTCAGCTCGTTTCCCATTATAGGTAATTCTCATATAAATGGGTACTTTTCCTTGTTTGTCAACTTTTCGTCTCTTGATATAGAAGAGAATAGATAGTAAATTCTGCATAATGGTCTCCTTTAGATGGCTAAATTTAACCAATTATATTTAATTTAAACACCTGTAAATATCGGTATATCAAACCATTGCACCCTATTCGGTGACCTATTTTTGAAACTCAAAAAGGTCACCGAATAGGACACTTTTCATACCTATTTAAATGATATTATTTGATATCGTAAAAAATGAAAAAACCCCATAAACAGTAAAGTTTATGGGGTTTTGGCTTCATTTGAAGTCTTAAAAGTACTCGAGGCGGGAATCGAACCCGCACGACCGAAGTCACTGGATTTTGAATCCAGCGCGTCTACCAATTCCGCCACTCGAGCGTAGTGGAGCGCAAAAGTATAAAAAATTTCCATTTTAGAAACCAGAAATTTTAATTTTTAAGGGGGGTTATACGCTTTTCAACAAGTTGTATAAAATATTTCATAAGCAGTTGCGCGTTAGGGCTTCTAAACAGATATAATTTTTAAATTTGCTGCGCACAGTTTTAATAACACTTAACAACACAACACCATGTCTAATTTCTACCCCGAGGCAAAGATCTTTAATTGCACCCAAAGCAGGGAACTTGCTGAAAAAATTGCCGCTTCCTATGGGTCTAAACTCGGAAATGTAATTACTTCCACCTACAGCGATGGCGAATTTCAGCCTTCTTTTGAAGAATCGGTTCGCGGTTCACGGGTTTTTATCATCGGGTCAACCCACCCGGGTGCAGACCATCTTATGGAAATGCTTTTAATGCTTGATGCCGCCAAACGCGCTTCAGCCAGGCATATCACAGCGGTAATTCCATATTTTGGATGGGCAAGACAAGACCGAAAAGACAAACCCCGGGTACCTATCGCAGCAAAAATGGTTGCCAGTATTCTGGAAACCGCAGGAGCTACAAGAATTATCACCATGGACCTCCATGCTGACCAGATCCAGGGATTCTTTGAGAAACCTGTAGATCATCTTTTTGCCTCTACGGTATTTCTTCCTCATTTAAGAGCGCTGAATCTAAATAATCTAACCATCGCTTCTCCCGATATGGGAGGTTCAAAAAGAGCTTATGCTTATTCCAAAGCCTTAGAAAGCGATGTAGTGATTTGTTATAAACAGCGGGCCAAGGCCAATAAAATATCCCATATGGAATTGATTGGAAATGTAGAAGGCAAGAATGTAGTGTTAGTAGACGATATGGTAGACACCGCAGGAACCCTGACTAAAGCCGCCGATGTGATGATGGAGCGCGGCGCAATAAGCGTTCGTGCTATTTGTACCCACCCGGTGCTTTCTGGCGAGGCCTACGAACGTATTGAAAACTCTAAACTGCAGGAATTGATCGTCACCGATTCTATTCCTCTTAAAAAGAAAAGCAAGAAGATTAAAGTAGTAACCTGTGCCGATCTTGTGGCAGATGTGATGAAACGGGTTCATGAGAATGAGTCTATTAGCTCAAAATTTATAATGTAGTTCAATATTTGTCGAAAGAATAAAGGCTTTCCCAAATAATTCATTTTTAAGTTTTTAATAGCCGCAAAAAAGTTTACTTTTGCAGCCTAAAATTTTTCAACAATGAAATCAATTACGATCAACGGATCTAAAAGAGAAAGCGTAGGAAAGAAAGCCACTAAGGCCCTGCGTAATGCTGGACAGGTTCCTTGCGTATTATACGGGGGAGATGCCAAGCCGTTGCATTTTGCAACAGAAGAAATTTCGTTTAATAAGCTTGTGTACACCGCCGATGTGCATACTGTGAAAATTAAGTTTGATGATGGTGATAAATTTAACGCCATTCTTCAGGACATTCAATTTCACCCGGTTACCGATGCTATTTTGCACGTAGATTTCTACCAGATTAGTCAGGATAAACCAATCACTATGGAAATTCCTATCCATACCGAAGGTGTAGCGAGAGGAGTTAAAAATGGAGGTGTTTTACGTTATAACTTGCGTCGTTTGAAGGTAAGAGGTTTGGCTAACGAATTGCCAGATTATATTACTGCAGACGTAACCAAGCTTAAAATTGGTCAGAAACTATACGTTACTGAAGTAGCCGATGAAAGTTTTGAAATTCAACATCCGGATAACACGGTAATTTGTCAGGTAAGAACATCTCGTAACATCGTTGCTATTGAAGACGAAGAGGAAGATGAAGTGCCAGCAGACGAAGTACCAGCAACTGAATCTGAAGATGAAGCTGCAGTGAAAGAAGGAGGAGAGAATTAATCTTTCCATTTTCAACAAAAACATAAAAGCATCCCAAACGGGGTGCTTTTTTTATTTAGGAACAGCCTGTGCTTTTTGAAGGCTTCGTTGTAAAGAATTTTAATAATTTTATCTTTACCAAAACAAAACTATGCTTTCTTTCTTCGGAAGATTACTCAGTACCAAAAAGCCCCGGGAAGAAGAAACGGACCCCATGAAGAAATTTTTGATCGTTGGCCTCGGGAATATTGGCCCAAAATATGAAAAGACCCGCCATAATATAGGATTCAAAATTCTTGATTTCCTGGCAGAAAAGGAAGAGATCAGTTTTAGCACCGATAAACTCGGCGATATCGCCCGCTTTAAATATAAGGGAAGAACCTTTGTGCTCTTGAAGCCTTCCACCTATATGAATCTTAGCGGGAAAGCTGTTAACTACTGGCTTCAGAAGGAAAAAGTTCCGTTGGAAAATTTGCTGGTTATTACCGATGATCTTAATCTCCCTTTTGGAACCATTAGGTTGAAGACCAAAGGCAGCGATGGCGGCCATAATGGCTTGAAAGATATTCAGAATACTCTGAATACCACCAAATATAATCGGTTCAGGTTTGGAATAAGCGATGAATTCTCCAAAGGGCAGCAGGTGGATTATGTGTTGGGAGAATGGGGGGAAGACGAACTTAAGAAACTTCCCGAAAGACTTGAAAAATCGCGTGAGCTTATAAAATCTTTCGGAACTGCCGGAGTGAACAACACTATGAATACTTTTAACGGAAAATAATCAGGCTGTGAAAATACACAATGGAGCTAACGCCTTTAGCAGCGAGCGACAAACAGTAGTTACCATCGGTACCTTTGATGGGGTGCATGCTGGTCACCGAAAAATAATAGAACGTTTAGTTAATGCTGCCGAAGCCGGGAACCTGGAATCGGTAATTCTTACCTTTTTCCCGCATCCACGGATGGTTCTGCAGCAGGAGTCTGATATTAAGCTTATCCAAACCATCGAAGAACGAAAACAGATACTTTCTGAAACGGGAATAGATCACCTTGTAGTGCATCCTTTTACTCATCAGTTTTCGCGGCTTACTGCGCTGGAATTTGTGAGAGACATCCTGGTAAACAAGCTTAAAGCCCGCCGGGTAATCATTGGTTACGATCATCGTTTTGGACGAAACCGCACCGCCGATATCACAAACCTGAAAGAGTTTGGCGAGCAGTTTGGTTTCGAAGTTGAAGAGATCACCAAGGAAGAAGTAGACCAGGTAGCGGTGAGTTCTACCAAAATAAGAAAAGCTTTGCAGGAAGGCCGTGTAGAACGCGCTAATAGCTATCTACAACAGCCGTTCTCTCTGTCTGGGACCATAGTTAAAGGTCGTGGCCTGGGAAAAGATTTTAATTATCCCACGGCAAATCTTCATATCGCTGAAGAGTATAAACTCATCCCTAAAAATGGGGTTTACGTAGCAAGAGCCGAAATTGACGGAGAAATATTTTTCGGAATGATGAATATTGGAACCAACCCTACCGTGGGTGGAGAAGAAAGAACTATTGAAACCTTCTTTTTTAATCTCGACAAAGATCTTTATGGAAAGAGGCTTACCATTGATATGCTTATTAGAATAAGAGACGAAAAGAAATTCGATTCTGTGAATGCGCTTAAAAACGCAATGAAACAGGACGAGGCTTTTTCAAAGCAGTACATCAAAGACAACTATGCTGAATAGATGGCTTTTTAAGCGGATAGATAATTCGGCACTCATTGTTTTCAGGGTGTTTTTTGGTCTGCTTATCACCATCGAAGCCTGGGGCTCTATCTGGACGGGTTGGATAAGCCGTACCCTTATTGAGCCACAATTCACTTTTAACTTTATAGGTTTTGAATTTCTCCAACCTTTGCCCGGAGACGGGATGCTTTGGTATTATGGTGTAATGGGGCTTTTTGGGATTTTTGTGATGCTCGGTTTCAAATACCGGCTGAGTATGTTTGCTTTCGGAATTATGTGGGCTTCGGTTTACCTGATGCAAAAATCCTCTTACAACAACCATTACTATTTGTTGATGTTGCTTTGTATGATCTTTGTCTTTCTGCCGGCCCATCGCTACTTCTCCATAGATGCCTGGCGGAATAAAAATCTTAGGAGTATATCTATGCCGCGCTGGGTATGGCTGGTGATCGTGCTTCAGCTATGGATCGTTTTTACTTACGCTGCAATAGCAAAAATGTATCCCGACTGGCTGGATGGGACGCTTCCGGCAATTTTAATGAAAAGCAAGCAGGATTACTGGCTTGTTGGTGAGTTCCTTCAGCAGGGATGGGTACGTTATGCCATTGCTTATTTCGGCTTATTATTCGATTTGCTCATTATTCCAGCCTTGTTATGGAAAAAAACAAGGCTTCCGGCTTTTCTGGCCGCGATCTTCTTTCACCTCTTTAACAGCCTTATTTTTCATATCGGGATATTTCCTTATCTCTCCCTGGCTTTTAGTCTTTTCTTTTTTCCTTCAGAAAAGATCAATAAGTGGTTTCTCTTCCGCAGAAAACCGTATTATGATGGCGATGAGGTCATCGTGCCTAAATACCGAAACCTGATCGTTTCCCTTATTTCAGGCTGGTTCATAGTGCAGATCTCTTTGCCTTTACGTCACTGGTTTTTTAAGGATAATGTGCTTTGGACGGAGGAAGGACACCGATTAAGCTGGCGTATGATGCTGCGCTCCAAGAGCGGAAGGAGCACTTTTAAGTTGGTAGAAAAAGGCACAACCGATACTATATACGTGAAAAAATCTGACTATCTCTCGCGAAAACAACTTCGGGCGATTAACTCCAAACCAGATATGATATGGCAATTCGCACAACGCTTAAAAGAAGAATATGCAGAACGAGGAAAAGAGATTGAAGTCTATATTGATTCCCGGGTGAGGGTGAATGGCCGGCCTTCGCGACAGTTTATTGATCCCAAAGTTGATATGGCTGCGGAAAAATGGCAGCATTTTAAACATAAAGACTGGATTTTACCTTCTAAATTAGACTAAAACTTTTCGGGGCTTTTGTTACATTTGCTGGTTCAAACCGGTAGAAACGAAGCTATGTTACAAGTCAATAATATCAGGGATCACAAAGAACAATACATTCAAGCATTGGCAAAAAGAAATTTTGAGGCCAAAGCTGTTTTTGAGGAGGTTTTAGAACTCGATGAAACCCGCCGAAATACCCAAACCAGGCTCGATGATATCCTGGCAGAATCTAACAGGCTTTCAAAAGAGATTGGAAAAATGTTCAAAAATGGCGAACATCAAAAAGCCAATTTGATCAAAGAAAAGACCGGTAAATTAAAAGAAGATTCTAAAGAGCTTTCAGAAAAGCTTACCGCCACTATTCAGGAACTGGAGCAATTGCTTTATACCATTCCAAATGTGCCTCACGAATCTGTGCCGGCAGGAGTTTCTGAAGAAGATAATCAAGAGATTTTCAAAGAAGGAGAAATTCCGGTGCTGGAGAAAACAGCTCTGCCTCACTGGGAGCTTGCTAAAAAATATGATATTATAGATTTTGAACTCGGGAATAAGATTACCGGGGCTGGTTTTCCTGTTTATAAAGGTAAAGGCGCCAGATTGCAACGCGCACTCATCACATATTTCCTTGACAAGGCTACTGAAGCCGGATATACCGAATTCCAGGTGCCTTTAATGATAAATGAAGCATCAGGTTTTGGAACAGGTCAACTTCCAGACAAGGAAGGCCAGATGTACCATATGGCTGAGGATAACCTTTATATGATCCCAACCGCCGAGGTTCCTATCACCAATATGTTTCGCGACAATCTTTTAACCGATAAGGATTTCCCCATATCGTGTACCGGTTATACTCCCTGTTTTAGAAGAGAAGCCGGTTCTTACGGAGCTCACGTTCGCGGACTAAACCGCCTTCACCAGTTTGACAAGGTGGAATTGGTAAGAATTGAAAAGCCTTCAGATTCTTATGTGGCTTTAGATAAAATGGTAGAGCACGTAAAAGAGTTGCTTCGGGATCTCAAATTGCCTTATCGTATTTTACGTTTATGTGGTGGTGATCTTGGGTTTACTTCGGCTCTAACCTATGATTTTGAGGTCTTTTCAACTGCTCAGGATCGCTGGTTAGAAATAAGTTCGGTGTCAAATTTTGAAACATTCCAGGCTAATCGCTTAAAACTTAGATATAAAAATAAGGAAGGGAAAAAAGAACTGGTTCACACCCTAAACGGTAGCGCTCTGGCTCTGCCTCGTGTTCTTGCCGGAATTCTTGAGAACTACCAAACCGATAACGGGATTAAAATCCCTGAAGTTCTAGTTCCTTATACCGGCTTTGATCTTATAGATTAAACTCCTGGATTTCACCGGAAAACGAGTCAAATCCTTATCTTTACAAGATGCGGAATTTGCTTTTTATAGTCGCTTTTTTATGCGGGGTCTTTCAATTGAATGCCCAGTCTCAAGAACTTGCGCGCAATTTCTTTGACCAGGGAGAATTCGAAAAAGCCCTGAAGATTTACCAGCAATTAGCGAAAGAAAACCCGGGGAATCCTGTTTTTTTCTATGGCGTGATATCTTCTTTCCAGCAATTGGAAAACTTCGATGCTGCAGAGGAATTGCTTCGGGAAAAGCTTGAAAACACGGCCAATAACCCCAATCTCCTTATAGAACTTGGTCATAATTTCGAATTAAGGGAAGATCCCAAAAAAGCTGATGAATTTTACAAAGAGGCCCTGGATGCTATAAATGCCCGGCCCAATTTCGCCTACGGCATAGCCAGGGGTTTTGAGAAATATAATTTACTGGATGAAGCGGCCCAGGCTTACGAAAAAGGCATGGCGCTTCACAGCGATCATAATTTCAATCTTCAGTTAGCAAGGATCTATGGCGAACAGGGGAAGATCGAAGAGATGTTTGATAATTATCTTGATCTTATTGATGAAAATCCAAATCTGTTCCACGTGGCCAACCGGGAATTTGGTCGCTATATTTCAGAAGATTCCGGAGCTGAAGCGAATATGATCTTTCGTAAATTATTGCTGAAAAAACTTCAGGAGAATCCGCAGGTTTTTTATAATGAAATGCTGGCGTGGTTATTCATTCAGCAGAAAGATTTTGATAAAGCCTTTGCTCAACAAAAGGCGGTCTATCGCCGCGGAGAAGCGGGTTTGCAGGATATTCTTAACCTTGCTGTTCTCGCTGAAAGAGCGGGTGATTCGCAGGCGGCCAAAGAAATCGTGGCCTATGCCATAGAAGAAGCGCCTTCAGAAAATATCGTCTTACAGGGAAAGCGATTTCTACTGAACCTGGCTGGCAAGGATGCCACTACAAATTTTAAAGAGATCGAAAAGGAATATCAGGCGCTTTTTGAAGAATTTGGACTCGATCTAAAAACACTCGATCTTCAGTTGGATTATGCAGGCTTTCTTGCTTTTAAGGCTGGGGAGCGGGAGCAGGCAATTGAACAACTCAGGGAACTATCAGAAATAACCCGATCCAATTTCGATAAAGCCCGGGTAAAAATGGAACTGGCAGATGTGCTGGTTCTGGAAGAGAAATTCAATGAAGCTCTTATCTATTACTCCCAGGTACAAAACCTTATGAAGAATGACGCGATGTCCCAACAGGCCCGTTTTAAAGTAGCTAAAACCAGTTATTTTAAAGGAGATTTTAAGTGGGCTAAAACCCAGTTGGACGTTCTTAAATCTTCTACATCTCAGCTAATCGCTAACGATGCAATGGAACTTAGTTTATTGATCGAAGATAATTCTATTGAAGATACAGCTCAGGTGGCATTAAAAAAATACGCCAGGGCCGATCTTTTGGCCTTTCAGGGGAAAAATGAAGCTGCCATTGCAATTCTGGATGAGATCCTTGCCAATCATAAAGGAGAGAAAATAGAAGATGAAGTCCTCTTTAAACAAGCACAACTCTACGAAAACATTGAAGAATTTGAGAAGGCTGAATCCAATTACCTGGAAATTATCAGACTTTTTAATACTGATATCCTTGCCGATAATGCTAATTATTACCTTGCCGAACTCTATGCGAAGTATCTGGATAATCCGGAAAGGGCAATGGAATATTACGAGCAAATTATCTTTAACTTTGCCGACAGCATTTATTTTGTAGATGCCCGTAAAAAATTCCGTCGCCTTCGGGGCGATACCATCGAATAAAATATTCCCTATGTATATCTATAATGTCACCATAAATATCGAAGAGTCTGTTCACGAAAAATGGCTGGATTGGATGAAAACCGAGCACATCCCCGATATGCTGAAAACCGGGAAGTTCACAAAAGCTCTTATGACCCGTGTTATGGTAAAAGAAGAAATGGGAGGAATCACTTACTCTGTGCAGTATACTGCACCAGATAGGGAAAGCCTCCAGAATTATTTTCGGGAACATGCTCAGGACCTGCGCTCCCGTGGAAAAGCCTTTGAAGGGAAAATGGTGGCTTTTCGTACTGAACTTGAGGTGATCACCGAGCAGGAGATTAATTAGAAACACCGGTATATAATGGGGAAATTTCGTAAAAAATATACAGCTCACTTTTTAGAATCTGAAGTTAGAGCAAAAAAACACCTGGGACAGCATTTTCTTACCGATGAAAATATTGCTGAAAGGATTGCAGATACTTTAAGCCTCTCGGGTTATAAAAAAGTACTTGAAATTGGTCCGGGAATGGGTGTGTTGACCAAATATTTACTGAAAAAGGAAGCTGAGGTTCACGTAATAGAGATCGATACCGAAAGTGTTACTTATCTCCGGGAGAATTATCCACAACTTGAAGGCAGAATTCACGAGAAAGATGTTTTGAAGTATGACCTCTCTCAAATTTTTGGTGAGGAGCCATTCGCTGTAATCGGGAATTTTCCATATAATATTTCAACCCAAATCGTGTTCAGGGTTTTGGAAATGCGGAACCAGATCCCCGAATTTTCAGGGATGTTCCAGAAAGAGGTTGCCAAACGCATTTGTGAAAAGGAAGGTAATAAAACCTACGGAATCCTATCGGTTCTGGTCCAGGCCTTTTTTGAAGCCGAGTATCTTTTTACGGTTCCTCCTTCGGTTTTTAATCCGCCGCCAAAGGTAGAGAGTGGAGTACTGAGGTTAACCCGAAAGAAAAACCAGAAATTAGCCTGCGACGAAAAGCTTTTTTTCAGAATCGTTAAAACTGCATTTAACCAACGCCGGAAAACTCTTAGAAATAGCTTAAAAAGCTTCAATTTACCCGATAGTTTAAGGGAAGATACTATATTTGACGAGCGTCCTGAGCAACTGGGCCACGATGCATTTATTGAATTGACCTTAAAAATTCAGCCCTATGCAATTTCAGATCAGCAATGAGTTAATAGAGAAAATTAAATTCCTCGTAGAAGAAAAGAACAACGAGGAACTTCTTTTGCACCTGGAAGACGTGCACCATGCCGATATTGCTGAAATTCTTACCGAGCTAAGCCTGGATGAAGCGGTTTATGTGGTTAAACTGATGGATAGCCAGAAAACGGCCGAGGCTTTAATGGAACTTGAGGAAAACGTTAGAGAACGCATTCTCGATACCCTTACTCCTAAAGAAATTGCCGATGAGCTGGAGGAAATGGATACCGATGACGCGGCCGATATCATTTCTGAACTTTCTCTGGAGCGACAGCAAAATGTTATCGCCGAAATGGCCGATGAGGAACATGCCGATAACATCGTTGAGCTGTTGCGTTATGATGAGGATTCTGCCGGAGGTCTTATGGCAAAAGAACTCGTCAAGGTTAACGAAAACTGGAGTGTTACCGGCTGTATGACCGAAATGCGGCAACAGGCCGAGAATGTGACCCGGGTTCACTCTATTTATGTTGTAGATGACAAAAATAAATTAAAGGGTAGATTATCTTTAAAAGATCTTCTTACCGCACCAAGCCGCGCCAACATTAGCGATATTTATATTCCCCAGGTTGATTATGTGAATGTTCATACCGATGGGGAAGAAGTAGCCCGAATAATGCAGAAGTATGACCTGGAGGCTATTCCTGTGGTAGATGAAATGGGCCGTTTGGTAGGTCGTGTAACCATTGATGATATTGTAGATTTCATTAAGGAGGAAGCTGAAAAAGATTACCAAATGGCGGCAGGTATCTCTGAAGGTGTAGAAGCCGATGACAGTGTATGGCGTCTTACACGTGCCAGATTGCCTTGGTTGGTACTGGGGCTTTTTGGAGGTTTAGGGAGTGTTTATGTGATGCAGGGTTTTGAAGAGGCATTGGCGAAATTTCCGGTTTTATTCTTTTTCACCCCGCTAATAGCGGCGATGGCCGGGAATGTGGGAGTACAATCCAGTGCGATAATAGTACAGGGACTTGCTAATAATAATCTTAGAGGCAGCCTCTTTAAGCGACTCTTAAAGGAACTTAGTCTCAGTCTTATTAATGGAGTAGTCCTGGGTTTATTAATAATACTTTTTGGGCTTATTGTAGGCCAGCCACAATTAGTGAGTCTATCTATAGCTCTTTCATTGCTAAGCGTTATTATTTTAGCAGCCTTAATTGGGACTTTTGTGCCTATTATTCTCGATAAGCGAGGTATTGACCCAGCAATTGCAACAGGACCTTTTATTACCACCAGCAATGATATCTTAGGGATATTTCTTTTCTTTTACCTATCTAAAGTTATTCTTGGTTTTTAGAATACATATACTATGAAAACTATCAATATACAAGAGAAGCTTACCAAATTTAGTGAGCACTGGCATCCGCATCAAATTGCAGTAGTTAATGATATGCAGGTCTTACTGGCAAAAGTAACCGGAGAATTTGTATGGCATGTACATGACGAAGAAGACGAGCTTTTTCAGGTAATAAAAGGCAAACTTTATATTCAATTTCAAGATAGAACAGAAACTTTGGAAGAGGGAGAAATGTTGATGGTTCCAAAAGGGGTGAAGCATTGTCCCAAAACAGATGACGGGGAAGAAGCACATATTATGCTCTTTGAAAAACTCGCTTTAAAACATACCGGGAATGTAGCCAGTTCCTTAACGGTAGAGGACTATCCTAAAATATAATCATTGCTGAGAATTTGAGGCACAGAATCAGTAATTGAAATTATGCCATTTTTCATTCTCACTAAGGATATCTTCGGAAATTTTCTCCTTTTCTATTTATCAAAAATCAAGCTTGGTTTTTAGAACCTCCGGCCTCAATCTTTCACGGTTTCGGCATCATTCTTTATCTTTGTCTGTTGCATTTGCAACTTCAGAAGAAAGCTTCTGAAAGACAGATGTTTCATGATTTTTTCAGAATTAAAATAAATTAAAATGATCATATTGCACGCCGACACCAATCACCCAACTCTTATAAAACAACTGGAGGAAGCCGGACACCATAATATTGAAGGCTATACCCAAACCAGGGAAGATACCCTGGCTAATCAGCATTTATATGATGGAATCGTGATTAGAAGCCGGTATACCATCGACAGGGAATTTATAGATGCGGCACCAAATCTGAAATTTATCGCGAGAGTTGGCGCCGGTCTTGAGAGTATTGATGTGGAATATGCTAAAGAGCACAATATAGAGTTGTTCTCTGCTCCTGAAGGGAACCGAAATGCAGTAGCCGAACATTCTCTGGGAATGCTATTATCCCTTTTCAATAAGCTGAACAAGGCCGATCGCGAAGTAAGAGATGGACTATGGCACCGGGAAGAAAACCGAGGCCTGGAACTTGACGGAAAAACCGTAGGAATTATAGGTTATGGAAATATGGGAAAGGCCTTTGCCAAAAAGCTGAAAGGTTTTGAGGTGGAGGTACTTTGCTATGATATAAAGGAGAATGTAGGGGATGAAAATGCAAAACAGGTCTCCTTTGAAGATTTTGCCAAAAAGGTAGATGTTGTTAGTCTCCATACTCCCTTAACCTCTGAAACTAACCAGATGATAAATAAAAAATTCATCGGGAAATTTAATAAACCCTTCTGGTTTATCAATACCGCTCGCGGAAAATGCGTGGTTACCGAAGATCTGGTTGAAGCGCTAAAAGATGGTCGAATTCTGGGCGCAGGCCTGGATGTTTTGGAATATGAAAAAGACTCTTTTGAAAGTCTTTTTTCAAATAAGAAGAATATCGCCCTTAGCGTAGAAAACAATATTCCCCAGGCTATGCAGGAGCTAATGTTTTTGCAAAATGTTATTCTTAGTCCACACGTTGCCGGGTGGACGGTGGAATCTCATGAAAAACTGGCCAGTGTTATCGCAGAAAAAATAATCGGAAAATTCGGGAAAGGAGATAAGAAATAGTATTTCCCGGAAAATTAAAATAAATGAAGGTCTGCTTTGAGAATTATTTCAGAAAGCAGACCTTTTAGATTTAATATCTTAATTATTCTGGCTTAATTCAATCAGCGCCGATTTTATAGATTCTTCGCCTTCTAAAGCTTCAAAAGCCATATTCTTGGCCAATGGATCAGCCAGGCACATTACCAGTAAGAAAGCCACGTCATCACGGGAGATCTCTCCCCGTTCTTCGAGTTTTGGCGCAATTTTCACTTTGGCGAGCCCAAGATCATCATTTAAGGCTCCTGGTCTCACAATGGTGTAAGGAATACCGCTATCCACAAGATAATCATCGGCTTCTTTTTTGGCATTTAGGTAATGTTCCAGATCCTTATTTTGAGAAGGATTATCGGTTCCCATCGCGCTAAGCATGATGAATTTTTTTACCTTGAATTTTTTCGCTGCATCCACCATTTTTTTCGCGCCTTCCTGATCTACGCTGGTGGTTTTGTCAGGACCTGTTTTGCTGCCTGAACCAGCCGCAAAGATCACCCGGTCTATCTTTTTGAACGCGTGTTCAATATCTTTTTCGAGATCGGCAAAAACAGTTTCGACTTCCATATCATCGAAAATCTGCTTTTGTGATTCATCCCGAATCATTGCGATTGGCTTGAAATTTTGAGTATTGTTAAGGATTTCTATTACCCTTTTTCCTGTATGTCCTGTCGCTCCTGCGATAAGTATCCTTTCCATAATATTTTAATGATTTTTCGTAGATCTTGAAAGATAAGGATGAAATAAAAAATTCCCTAAAACAAGTTTCAGAATAACATGAAATTAACAGGGGTGGGGCCTTGGTGTTCGTTTTAATTACGCGTTACCCATTGAACGGTGTCCCGGGTTATTTGCTTCAAAAGAATTTCTTTATCTTTTTCCAGGCTGGCTATCGCCGAGTCATTAAAATGCCTGATGGTGTAAAGGGAAACACCCGTATTATATTTCACCCTGAACCTGGCTTTTAAATGCTGAATAAGCTTCTCGAGCTGATTAAATCTGTTATCTACACAAACCGAAAAACTGATCGCTGAATTCTGGATGAGATCTACTTTCATCTGGTAAAGATGAAAAAGCCTGAAGATCTCACTGATGTTTTCTTCCACCATAAATGAGAAATCAAGGGAAGAAAGTGAAATGAGCACCAGATTTTTCTTTACGATGAAGCAGGGGATTTCAGGTTCTATCCGGTTTCCTCTCCTTATTGAAGTGCCATTGCCATCAGGTTGAACAAAGGATTTGACGTAAAGTGGAATCTCTTTTTTCTGAAGGGGTTGCAGAGTCTTTGGGTGTATCACCGAAGCTCCATAGAAGGCAAGTTCAATGGCCTCTTCGTAAGAGATCTGGTTTAGCAGGGAAGTTTGAGTGAACTCCCGTGGATCGGCATTAAGTACTCCGGGTACATCCTTCCAGATGCTCAAACTCTCAGCGTTAAGACAATATGCGAAGATCCCTGCAGTATAGTCACTGCCTTCCCGGCCAAGGGTAGTGGTGAAATTATCAGCATCTGAAGCGATAAACCCCTGGGTGATGTTTACCTGGTTTCTATCAATGTTTTTATTGATGGCTTCCTGGGTTTCTTCCCAGTTTACCTGCGCATCGCGGTAGGTGCTGTCGGTTTTAATTAGGTCCCGGGCATCAATCCAGGTATTCTTAAAGTTATGAGTATTTAGGTATTCGCTAACAATGTTTGAAGAAAGCAACTCCCCATAACTCACGATCTGGTCATACACATAGTCATAGCGATTGGATTTATTATGCTCCATAAAATTCCGGATTTCCTCAAATAAACCGGTTATTTTTGAATAAACCGGATGGGAAGTTTCGGGGAAGAGTTCTCCTGCAATTTCCAGATGTGAATTTTCAATCTCCTGAAGTTCTTCCGGAATTTTTTGTTCCTCTAAGTATTTTGCGACAATTTTTTCAATGGCATTAGTGGTTTTCCCCATCGCTGAAATAACGATAAGGAGTTTGCCGTGGTCTTTAGAGGTTAATAATTTTAATAGATTTTTTACGGCTTGAGGATCTTTTACTGAAGCTCCTCCAAACTTGTATATTTTCATTCTAGTTTTTCAACGTTTTTCTGGATTCCGCTTTCGTCCATATGCACGGTGTACCAGTTTTTCTTTATTTCGGCTCCGGTATTTTCATAGAATTCGATTGCATTTTTGTTGCCTTCAGAAACCACCCATTCCACACGTCTAACGCCATTTTCATAGGCATATTTTACCACCTGATTATAAAGAGCCCCACCAAGTCCGGTACCACGCATTTTTTTGCGCACAATAAGGTCTTCGAGATGAACGGTACGACCTTTCCAGGTAGAGAAGCGGAAATAAACCAGGGCCATTCCTTCGATTCTACCCTTAACATCGGCCACAAAGCATTTAAAGTGTTTCTCCTCAAAACCCTCCTTTATTAAATCGTCCAGATGTATCTCTACCTCATCGGCAGCATTTTCGTATTGGGCCAGTTCTTTTATAAGTTCAAGAACCGCTGGCATATCCTCGCGTTTGGCTTCCCTGATATTGTAATCGACACTCATAATTTCTGGTTTTTAAGTTGGTTATTATTCAAAATTAGGAATAGATTTATTAAATATACTGTGGCTTAGCTTTAAATTAACGTGAGTTTCTTAGATATTCGTCCATGGCCTGTTCATCCATTTGCACAGTGCACCAGTCGTCGAAGACAAGAGCTCCGCTTTTGGTATAGAAATTTTTTGCCGGTGTATTCCAGTCCAACACCACCCATTCGACCCGTTTCACGCCTTGTTTTTTAGCATATTCGATAACCTTGGTGTAGAGGGCTTTTCCCAAACCTTTCTGCCTGAATTCTTTTCTAATTACCAGGTCCTCAAGATGCACGGTCTTTCCTTTCCAGGTTGAATAACGGTAATAACAAAGTGCCATTCCCTCTATTTTTCCGTTAACTTCAGCAACAAAACAGATAAAAGATGGATTTTCGCCAAAACCATCTCTTTTAAGGTCTTCAGCTGTGAGTATCACTGCGTCGGGTTCTTTTTCGAATTCGGCAAGTTCCTGGATGAGCTCCAGAACTGCCGGCATGTCTTCGGGAACTGCTTTTCTAATAGTATAGTCCATTTCGTATTTTATTTAAAACAAAAGTACAACTTGAAATATATAATATACGAAAACGTTGTAGCTAGTGTTTATTTTAAATATTTTTGACGAACCAAATCAAAAATGATGGCTAAACAATATCAAACCCTTGGGGAATTTATAATAGATAATCAAGCAGATTTCCCTTATTCTTCTGGAGAACTGTCCAGATTGATCAATTCCATACGTCTTGCGGCAAAAGTGGTAAACCACGAGGTGAACAAGGCCGGGCTGGTTGATATTATCGGGGCTTATGGAGAAACCAATATACAGGGAGAAGACCAGCAAAAACTGGATGTTTATGCCAATCAGAAATTTATTCAAACCCTTACCAATCGCGAGATCGTTTGTGGGATAGCTTCCGAAGAAAACGACGACTTCATAACAATTGCCGGTTGCAACAACGATCACCAAAATAAATATGTGGTCTTAATGGATCCCCTTGACGGCAGTTCTAATATTGATGTGAATGTTTCCGTGGGAACCATTTTTTCTGTTTATCGCCGGGTAACGCCTATAGGCACTCCGGTAACCAAAGAAGATTTTCTCCAACCGGGGAATAAACAGGTGGCTGCCGGCTATATTATTTACGGAACTTCTACGATGCTGGTTTATACCACTGGTCATGGGGTGAATGGTTTTACCCTGAATCCGGCCCTGGGTTCCTGGTATCTCTCACATCCGGATATGAAGTTTCCTAAAAACGGCAGCATATATTCTATTAACGAGGGTAATTATGTGCATTTCCCGGAGGGAGTAAAAAAATACATAAAATATTGCCAGGAAGAAGAAGAAGACAGGCCTTATACTTCCAGGTATATCGGCTCCATGGTTTCTGATATTCATAGGAATATGATCAAAGGCGGAATATTTATTTATCCAAAAAGTTCAAAAGCCTTTAATGGCAAATTGCGGCTGCTCTATGAATGCAATCCCATGGCCTATATTATTGAACAGGCCGGAGGGAAAGCCAGTGATGGTTTTTCCAGAATTATGGACATCCAACCAACCGAGTTACACCAGCGGGCCCCATTTTTTGCAGGGAGCAAAAATATGGTGGAAAAAGCCGAAGAATTTATGAAGAAATTCCAGTAGAATAAATCCAGGTTTAAATTAAAAAATCCCTCTTTTGGGATTTTTTATACTTTATCTTAAGTTGATATTAATCTTTTCTGTCAAGAAGTAATCTATAGTCTTCAAAACTTATTTGTCCTGTAAAGATCTGGATAGAACGTTTTATGATAGCTTCAGAAGCCTCGCTGGAAAAGCCTAACCCAATAGCGTAACGTTTAATCAGTTCCTCTTCCTCACGGTCTATATTATTATCGGCAAAGATAATCTTGAAAAGATCATGCAGGCGCTCCAGGCGCTGTTCTACACTATTGCAAGGGTTAACATGGAATTCCTTTGGATTTCTAATTACCGTTTTATATTCCGTTTCATTAATGTCCATTTTTTGGGCAAAACGTTTTAAAAGAATTTCTTCCTGTTCATTGATCTCTCCATCCACACTTGCCAGGTTGACGATGCAGGCAAAATGGTTAATGTTTCGGAGATGTTCCCCTGATCCGAATAAATCTGAAATTGACATTTGATTGAGTTTTATACTACAAATATAACTAAAGCCAAAAGCTTTTTCTTTTAAAAGTCTGCTAAAAAGTATGGAGGTTTGGACTTTCGCTAGTCTTTTCTTAATCCTTTTTATGTGAAAGGCAATTTGGATAATTTCAGTCACAAGCCCTGGATTAAAATGAAAAACCCCCTTTAAGTATTTGATGATAAAGGTATTTCTTCCCTATCATTACCGGTAGGCATAGGGAGAAATTGTCTTCAGAAAAACTGGAAGATAGGATGCCTCAAATGCTTTAACAGCTGGAAAAATTATTTACCGGTTTTTCAGCTTTTTACTAACAAAACTTCTTACCAGTTCGGTGGTCACTCCAAAAAGTACGTGAGCAAATAACTCATTTGCCTGGGTTTTAATAGGAATGTCTTTTGGATTGCCTTCCAGGCCTAGCAACGGAAGAGAGGTCTCGTGAGTGGTGAACCAGGTGGTGCCACCAAGAATTACTCCATCAGTAATTTTAAGATGGTCTCTGTCTTTTTTCCCATAGCCATAAGCGGCACCCAGAGTCGCCCCAACCGGGAAATTCACCAACTGTTCCGCAAGAGCTTCGTTCTGTACGCTAATGGGGCCTCCGGTAATCTTGGTAGAAAGATCATCTAAGATCTTGATCTGTGCCGAACGCTGCTCAACTTTTCTTACCGGCAAGTAGCGTTCTACTATACTCTTTACGGCAGTTCCGGCGAGACCTCCTAAAAATCCTGAAATGAGTGCTCTTTGGGTATCAGGGGTGTAAGTATCTTTGTTTAAAAAGGCAGTTAGTTTCATCTGTTGAATTTTTTATAAGTTAAAGCTATCTATTAGGCCTTTTTTCTGCAATTGTTTAACAAGGAATTGGGATGAGTTGTTTAAAAATTGATAATTTTAAAGTATGAGTAAATCACTAAATACAGCTTTGTTACAGGTGGACCTTAAATGGGAAGATCCGCAGGCTAACCGCAGTTTATTTTCAAAAGAAATTAAGGCTCTTTCAGATGAGATAGACCTTATAATTCTACCGGAAATGTTCACAACGGGATTCAGTATGAATGCTGAAAAATTAGCCGAAAGGAATGACGGACTCAGTTTTAATTGGATGCGGGAGATGGCAGCACTTAAAAATGCTGCAGTCACCGGAAGTCTTATTATTACTGAAAACGGGAATTACTATAACCGACTGTTTTTTGTCTATCCAGACGGGAGTTATAAAACTTACGACAAGCGTCACACCTTTACTTTAGCTAAAGAAGATAAAACCTATACCGCCGGTAAGGAAAGATTAATTGTGGACTATAAAGGCTGGAGAATTTGCCCGCTTATTTGTTATGATCTTCGTTTTCCGGTTTGGGCAAGAAATACCAAAGATTACGATCTTCTTATCTATGTTGCTAACTGGCCAAATAAAAGAGTTGCAGCCTGGGACGCCTTATTAAAAGCCCGGGCGATTGAAAATATGAGCTATTGTATTGGCATAAACCGAATCGGTACCGATGGTGATGGCTATGAATATTCAGGGCACAGCGCGGCTTACGATTGTTTAGGCGAAAATTTAACCGGAGAAAACAGGGAATCACCTTTTGTTGAGGAGATTAGTTTGGATAAGGATCACCTGGAGAAAACCAGGAAGCAGTTAAAATTTCTTCAGGATCGCGATGAATTTACTCTAAAATAAAACTTTCATTCAAATCCCAGTTTGAGCGAACTTCCAGGGTGTCGCTATGGTAAAGGATTCTTTCCGGTGGGCGTTTTTCCAAATAATTACCGGTATCCCACTTTTGGTTTCCGTTTTTATCTATAATTACCCGCACCAGATATTTCGCCGGTTTCAGAAATCTGAAATTAAAATTCGTCTCGTTTTCTGAAAATCTTTCAGCTTGAACTTCACCTTCCAGATTGGTTAGTTGGGCAATAATCGGGAAGCTATTAACATTCTGAAGTCTTAACACCACACTGCCATATTCAGAATATGGTTTTGTGGAAATTTGCTGATTGATGGTGTCGTTGGTCTTTCCGAAGAGATCGGTTAGCGCGCCGGGTAAAGCCCGTATCTGGTATTTATTGTTCTCCTCCTTCTCAAATTGAAGTTGAAGTTCATTTTTAAAGAGTAAAAGTTCTGCTGAAAAATTCACTTCTACAGAATCTTTATCGAGAATTCTTATCAGGTCGGCATTGCTCTCAACCAGGGGAGTGTTTGCCCTGAATTTAAAAATTTCGTTTAATTCGATGTTTCCACTGGGTTCAGGGGTTACTTTAAGCGTATCGCGTTCAAGTTCAGATATCTTTGTGAAGAGCGTATCTCTCTTTTTAGGACTCACTATTTCAAACGAAAGGCTGTCAGATTCCGGTTTTTGGTTGTACCAATAGTAAAGGGTATCGGTTTTTGGATCTTTTACAATCCGGGAGCGAAAGCCTTCGGGTTTAGGATTTAAAAGATTGATCTCAAGACTATCCAGATCTGTAACGCCTTCATAACCAAACAGGATCTGGTTTCCCTTTAATAATTTGGGTCTTTCCACACTAAATTCCAGTTCTTCTTTAAAAAGGGTAATATGATAGCTGGTATCTGCTGGCAGACTAATTGGCTCTTCAATGAATCCGATTTTCTCTGATTGAGGATTAAATTTATAATTAGCATTTTTATCCTGAATCGCGATCATTTGGTAAATTCCTGCCTTAAGATTTTCCAGTTCAAAAGTGAAAATGCTGTCCTTGGAATAGGTTACATATCTGGGGTTTTCTTTATAGACAATAGAATCTGAATAAGTTGAATCTATTTCATATAAAAATATCGAAACCGGTTCTGCCAGCTCTTTTAATGAAGCGTCATCTACCGTTCCTTGTACTGAAAGGGAGTCAAGATAATCTCCGGTAGAAAAAACGTATTTGAAATAAGGTAATTCGTTGCCTTCGTTGTTATCCACTATACTTTTTCCGAAGTTGATGGTATAGGTAGTATTTTCCTGAAGTGTATCAAAGATCTCGATCCTAATATCCTTTCTTGCGCTTCCCAATGGAAGAATGGTAGGTTTGGGATCCATTGGAGGTGAGATGATGATCTGTTCCTGGGGTTTATTGAGTTTGATGTATTCGTTGAAATAAATACGAATCTCATCGCGGTTAAAATTGGTGTTGAAATTCTCCGGGGTAGCCCTTACAAATTTTGGTGGTTCCTCATCTTCGGGGCCGCCCTCGGGCATACCTTTTTTTGCACATTGAACCAAACCCAGGGTCAGGAAAATTACAAGCAGAAAATTCGGAATTCGTTTAAGCATAATCACGCGATGAATCTTTAGACAAAGAAACGATTATTTTAGTTTTCCCGGCAAAATTCAATCGGTAATTGCCATACTTGCCAGGCTTATCTTTACTCCACTTATCTTTTGAAGTTTTGTAACACAGGCCTCCATTGTAGCGCCAGTCGTGATGAGATCGTCTACAAGTAGGAGGTGTTTGTTCTCAAGTTTTTCGGGGTTTTCTATCATAAATGTCTCGTCAATACTCCCCCAGCGGCTTAATCGTTTTTTAAAGGTCTGGGTGGTAGTAGCCGATTTTTTCACCAGAACATCATCAATGTACTCGGACTCCAGACTATTTGCGACTTCTTTCCCAAAATCTTCAACCTGATTAAACCCACGGGACTTTAATTTTTTCCGGTGAAGCGGAACTGGGACCACCGCATCTATTTGGGTGTATTCCGGGATCTTTGCTAGTTCCTCCCCAAGCCACTGCCCCAGGAAATTTCCTATTTCCCGATTACCACGGTATTTAAGATTATGGATTAGCTGCTGTACCATCCCCTTCTTTTTAAAATACAACAGGGAAGTAGCATTTTCAATACTAAGCCTCCCTGAAAATACTTTTTTTGTAGTGTTCTCGTTATCAAGATGAAAGTTAGTAAGTGGAAGCTCGTGAAGACAGGAAGTACATATTATGGTTTCGTGCGTAACCAATTCGGTTTCGCAACAATTACAAATTTTTGGGTAGAATAAATTAAGTAAATCGTGAAACATTTGTTAACAGCTTGTCGGTTCCCTTACTAAACTCCTAAATTTACAAACTAAATTCTATTATATGATGACTGAAAAGAAGAACAATACAGCCTTGAAGGTCTTAACCGGTATTCTGGCAGTTGCCCTTGTAGTCCTGGGCATTTATACCGTGAAATTTTATAATGAAGAGAAGGAAAACAAGGCGATCCTCCAAAAGGAAAAAGCCGTAATTGAAGATGAACTCAATGACCTTATCGTCAAATATGACGAGGCGATCGAGGAAAATGAAGTTCTGGATCAGGATCTTGTGAACGCACGCGATAGGATAGAACGTCTTCTGGATTCGGTTCAGGATTATGATGCTACCTATGCCATGAATACCCGACTCCAAAGAGAGATATCCAATTTAAAGGTGGAAAGGGAAAAATTATTTAGGATAGTAGATAGTTTAAGCGCCCAGAATCAAAGAATGGCAACAAGTCTGGATAGCACCAGCGTAGCCCTTCAGGAAAGAACCCGAATTTCAGATTCCCTTCAAAATACAAATCAAAGTTTGTCAAACAAGGTAGACAGAGCTTCACAACTTAAAATAACCGGTCTCTCGGGAGAAGGGGTGATTGTTAGAAACAGTGGAAAGCTGGTGGAAAACGACCGCACCCGAAGAATAGATCAGATAAGAACTTGTTTCACCATTACTGCCAATGATCTTGCCGGACCCGGAGAAAGAAATATGTACGTTCAGGTCTATAACCCGGAAAATGAATTGGTAGGCGATGAAATTGTAGTAAACCACGAAGGTGGGCCTATGGTATATAGTGCAGCCTCTAAGGTTTTTTATGAAAACAATGAGCTGGATGTTTGTATTTTGGCTAACACCAACGAAGAAAAACTGCTTGAAGGAACCTATAAGGTTTATGTCTATGCCGAAGACATATTGCTGGGAACAGGATCTTTTAGTCTTAGATAATTAAAAATTTAAATTTCAAAGGCCGCCTTGACTAATATCGGGGTGGTTTTTTTATTTTTGCGCTATGGCAAAACAAGAAGATTTATTTAAAAATGTAATATCCCATGCTAAGGAGTATGGGTATATTTTTGCGTCGAGTGAAATTTATGACGGATTAAGCGCCGTATACGATTATGGTCAGAACGGAGCCGAATTAAAAAAGAACATCAAAGATTACTGGTGGAAAAGCATGGTGCAACTGCACCAGAATATTGTTGGCCTTGACGCCGCAATCCTGATGCATCCTACCACCTGGAAGGCTTCAGGCCATGTAGATGCTTTTAATGATCCGCTTATTGATAATAAAGATTCTAAGAAACGTTACCGTGCCGATGTGCTGGTGGAGGATTATGCTGAAAAGATCCATCAAAAGGCGGAGAAGGAAATTGCGAAAGCACGAAAGCGTTTTGGAGATGCCTTCAATGAAGAGGAATTTGTGACGACCAATCCGCGGGTTATTCGTTACCGTAAGGAGCGGAAAGAGATTCTAGAGCGGCTTGCAAAGTCGTTGACAGAAGAGGATCTCGATGATGTGAAAGCTCTTAT
This sequence comes from Salegentibacter flavus, assembly GCF_900115145.1. Taxonomy (GTDB): domain Bacteria; phylum Bacteroidota; class Bacteroidia; order Flavobacteriales; family Flavobacteriaceae; genus Salegentibacter; species Salegentibacter flavus. The sequence continues at coordinate 72,350 of NZ_FOVL01000001.1, forward strand.
TGAAGAATTGGAGATAGCCTGCCCTGAAAGCGGTTCGAAGAACTGGACCAATGTCAAGCAATTCAATCTTATGTTTGGCACAAAATTAGGCGCTTCGGCCGAGACTGCTTCAGATCTATACCTCAGGCCGGAAACAGCCCAGGGGATCTTCGTAAACTTTTCTAATGTTCAGAAAACCGGAAGGATGAAAATTCCTTTTGGAATAGCACAAATTGGTAAAGCTTTCAGAAATGAGATTGTCGCCAGGCAGTTTATTTTCCGCCAGCGGGAGTTTGAACAGATGGAGATGCAATTTTTTGTACGTCCCGGCGAAGAGCTGAAGTGGTTTGAACACTGGAAGGAAACCCGCCAGAATTGGCATGATTCCCTTGGTTTAGGAAAAGAAAACTATCGTTTTCACGACCACGAAAAAATGGCGCATTATGCCAATGCCGCCACAGATATAGAATTTAATTTCCCCTTCGGATTTAAAGAATTGGAGGGAATCCATTCCCGCACAGATTTTGACCTTAAAGCACACGAAGAACATTCAGGAAAAAAACTGCGGTTCTATGATCCTGAACTTAAGGAGAATTATGTGCCTTACGTAATTGAAACCTCCATTGGTTTAGACCGAATGTTCCTTGCCGTATTTTCTTCATCTTTAAAGGAGGAGCAACTTGAAGATGGAAGCAGCAGAACGGTTTTAAAACTTCCTGCTGTGCTGGCACCAACCAAGGCTGCCGTGCTTCCATTGGTTAAAAAGGATGGTTTACCCGAACTTGCTCAGGAGATTATAGACGAATTGAAATGGGATTTACAGGTACAGTATGATGAAAAAGATGCAATTGGTCGTCGCTACCGCCGTCAGGATGCTGCGGGAACACCGTTTTGTATTACAGTGGATCACGAATCTTTGGAGGATAAGACCGTGACCCTTCGCTACAGGGATAGTATGGAGCAAAAACGGGTGAAAATCTCAGAATTGGCAACTCTTATAAAAGAGGAAGTCGACTTTAAAAAATGGCTGAAGTAAGAATTATTTAATTCAGCTAGATCTTACAAAAGAGGCATTTAATAGTTTATTAAGTGCCTCTTTTGTTTCTATTATCCTGATAATGATTATTTTTAAGGAATATATCAAGAATCGCTGTAGATGAAAAAAATACTATTACTAATTACGTTATTCTATGTTTTTCAACATACTACCGTGGCTCAGGAAAGGGAAGTAGCCGGTCCTGCGTATATCGATTCGGCCCAGGCAGTGCCATCTGCAGCATTTTCAAAAACAAGGTTAATTACGCCTACAACAGAGTACAAACTCTTTAATCCCAGAAACCGGGGCATTAATAAAATAGTTCCGGGGAAAGGTCTGCCCAGAGGAGAAGATCCCGTAAGACAGAGTAAAATGGGAGATGTAAAACTTTCCGGTGAAAAAAAACTGAATTTTGAGGCAGTGAGTACTCGGGCGACTCCTTCAGATCCTACTGGAGTGGCGGGTCCTAATCATTATGTAAATGCCTGGAATGCTGCTTTTTCAATATTCGATAAAAACGGAAACCAGTTAACGCCGCCGGCAGATCTTGCAAGTATAGGCGGGGAGTTTACAAACGAAAGAGGAGGAGATCCAATTGTGGTTTATGACGAAAACGCCGATCGATATGTTATTAGTCAGATGGACACGCTTCCGGGAAGTTTTCTAATAGCGGTTTCTCAAGGACCTGACCCTGTTAATTCCGGATGGTACACCTATCGTTTTCCAACAAATGGAATGTATCCCGATTATCCAAAGTTGTCGGTTTGGAGCGATGGTTATTATTTCACTACCAATAAAGACAATACTACCGCCGACCAAAGTGAGGTGATATACGTGATGGAGCGCGATAAAATGTTAAGAGGAGAATCAGCTCAGGTGATTGGTTTTCCACTTCCGGGAATCAAAACCACCAGATTTTATAGCCCGGCTGCCTTCCATGTTAACGGAAGAGAATTACCGCCGCCGGGGAATTCCCCTATTATTTACATGCAGGATGACTCCTGGGAAGGTGTAAATGAAGATCATTTAAAATTATGGTTGGTGAATGTAGATTGGAATCAGCCGGGCAATTCTACTATTTCTGAATCCCAGGAACTGGGAGTTGCAGAAGGAGTGTCGCCTTTTCATTCTACTTTTGATGGAGGCTCGTTTAAGAATTTATCTCAGCCTTTTGATGCCCCTGATCTGGATGCGTTACAAGCTACCATGATGTACGCTACCCAATATCGCAGGTTTGGGACTCACAACTCGGTGGTAATGAATTTTGTGGTAGATATTGAACCCAGTGCAGCCGAGCATGCTGCAGTGAGATGGTATGAACTTCGGCAGCGCCAGGATGGAGATCAATGGCAGGTATACCAGGAAGGTACTTATGCTCCTGATAAAAGTGACAGGTTCGGGGGTAGTATCGCTATTGATGCTGAAGGGAATATAGGTTTAGGCTATACTGTTCTGGATGATAGTCCGGAGCGGCCAATTCCGCCTTCTTTGCGTTTTACAGGTAGGTTTGAAGGAGATCCCAGAGGAGTTATGACCGTGGAAGAAGAAAGTATTATAGAAGGGATTAGTCCGAATCCCAGTTTTCGCTATGGAGATTATTCCCATATGAGTGTAGATGCCCAGGACGGATTAACTTTCTGGTATATAGGCGAAGTATTTGAAGGCGAACAGCGCATTAACCAGGTTGGAACCTTCAGGATCGCCCCGGAATATAACAATGACCTTGCGCTTACAAAATTAGTGGCTCCTGTTGAGTCAACACTGGGAGAGAATGAAGAAATAATTATTAGAATCAGAAACCTGGGAAGAAATTCCCAAACTGATTTTGAAGTGAGTTATTCTATAAATGGAGGAGGAACAATCACAGAGACGGTGAACCAAACCCTTGAAAGCACCGAAATGATGGAATATACTTTTAGTGAAACGGTAGACCTTTCAGAATCCGGGGCAGAGTATGAAATTACAGTAAGTGTAAATCCGGCTGCCGATGAAAATGACACAAACAACAGTCTGACAGAGACAATACGGCATCTATCTCCTAACGATATTGGAATAAGTTCTATTGATGCACCTGAAACAGGGGAGTTCCTGGATTCAACGGAGGAAGTAGTAGTTACCATCGAAAATTTTGGTGGTATGCCTCAGGAAGGTTTTCAGGTAAGCTATCAGTTGGGAAATAATTTTAGTGTGGTTGAGAATTTCCCGGGCGTTTTAGGCGTTGGGGAAGATGAGGTCTTCACATTTTCTGAAACTGTAGATCTTTCCAGCTCGGGATGGTATGAAATAACAGCCAGTACTTTGCTCGAAACCGACACAAAACCAGAAAACGATTCAGTAGAAGAAACCATTGTTAGTATGGATTGTATTCCTCGAGGGAGTGATTGTAGCTTTGGAGATGGAATCTGGGCCTTTGAACTCGGCGATATTTTAAATGAAAATATTCCCTGCGGAAACGGCTACATCGATTTTACCGATCAGACAACTATAATAGACCGCTCTGAAGGCACGCAGGAAGTATCAGTGCAAACTTCCTTTGTTGCCGAGGAAAGGGAACAATTTTCTATGTGGATAGATTTCAATGACAATGCAGTTTTTGAAGATTCTGAAATGGTTATTGAATCTCAGCCGTTAACCCGCTATAAGGCCTGGGAAACTTTTGAATTTGATCTTCCGCAAGATGCGCCGTTGGGGCAACATCTTTTAAGAATAAGGGCGGGAGATACAAATCCGGAATGGAGTGGAGATCTAAATTCTCCATGTTCTGTTATGCAATATGGTACTACCCACGATTATACAGTAACCATAACAGATAGCACGTTGGATATTGATGATCACCTGCTTTCAGAAGCAGAATTCGTTATCCTTTCTAAGGACCAGAAGCATTTTAAGGCCATTCTCGAAACCACCTATGATCAACCACTAAGAATAAGCGTATACAATATACTTGGCCAACAAATGATAGAAAATCAAATAATGAGCGATGGTAACGCCTATGTTTATGAATTTGATATGAGCTATGCCGCAAGAGGAGTTTACCTGGTGCGGGTGGGTACTTGGGAAGTGGGAAGAGTAAAAAGGATTATCGTAAAATAATGAGTTTCTACCTTTATAAATTTTTCAAATAACGTTATTTTTTTAATTGAATTCCGGAACTTGTGGTTTTTCCCGGAAGCCTTATTTTTGAGCAAAACAGATTAAATGAAGATTATTTCCTATAATGTAAACGGAATAAGAGCAGCACTTAGAAAGGGATTTTTAGATTGGGTACAGCAGGTAGATCCAGATGTGGTTTGTCTTCAGGAAATTAAAGCCCAGCCCGAACAACTTAACCTCGAGGATTTTGAAGAGGCTGGATACCCATATCACTATTGGTATCCAGCACAAAAAAAAGGCTATAGTGGTGTGGCCATCCTGAGTAAAACCAAACCTGAGAACGTTGAATTCGGTACAGGGATAGATTACATGGATTTTGAAGGTCGTAACATTAGAGTAGATTTCGAAGAGTTTTCGGTAATGAGCCTTTATCTGCCTTCGGGTACAAATATCAATCGTCTTGAGCATAAACTGCAGTATATGGACGATTTTCAGCGATATATAGACAATCTTAAACTCGAAGTTCCCAATTTGGTGATCTGTGGAGATTATAATATTTGCCATCAACCCATCGATATCCACGACCCGGTTCGTTTAAAGAATGTTTCCGGATTTCTTCCTGTAGAACGGGAGTGGCTGGACAGATTTATAAAAAGTGGATTTATAGACTCTTTCCGGTACTTTAATGAGGAGGCCGATCAATATTCCTGGTGGAGTTACCGTGCCAATGCGCGTGCCAATAACAAAGGCTGGAGAATAGATTATAATTTAGTGGCAGAGCCATTGCAAGATAAGTTAAAACGAGCCGTTATATTACCGGAAGCATATCACAGCGATCATTGCCCCGTATTGCTGGAGCTTAGATAAAATCCCGAAAACCCTTAATTATGAAGAAAATAGCCTTGTTGTTTGTTGTGATTTTTTCCCTTACTTCCTGTGTGTCTTCAAAAGTCTACAATGACCTTGAAAGCAAACATGCCGACCTGAAGCGGGAAAATCGAAACCTTAAAAGCGACCTTGATAAATACAAAAATCTCGATGAAGACTTTTCAGTATTAAATAAGGATTATGCTGAAGCCGTTGCAGAAAGAGATCGTTTAAAAGAAGAGCTGGCGAGCAATAGAAGAAAATACGAGACCCTGAAGGATTCTTATGATGCCCTGGAAGAAAACAGCTCGGCGGCCATTGCTGATAATTCCCGCCAAAATCGCCAACTTCTGGCAGAGCTGGAAGAAAAGGAAAATGCGCTTGCACAGGAGCAGGCTCGATTGACTAGGTTACAAAAAGATTTGGATTCGAGATCGAGGAGAATCGATGAGCTGGAGGGACTAATAGCAGCCAAAGATGCCAAAATGAACGCGCTTAAAGACGCGATTTCTAAGGCGCTTACCAATTTTGAAGGTAAAGGCTTAAGTGTAGAACAACGCGATGGGAAAGTTTATGTCTCTATGGAAAATAAATTGCTTTTTAGCTCGGGAAGCTGGGCAGTAAATTCCGAAGGAAGACAAGCGGTACAGCAGTTAGGACAGGTGTTGGCACAAAATCCTGATATCGCTGTGCTAATAGAGGGTCATACCGATGATGTGCCATATGGCGGAAGCGGGCCTCTAAAAGATAATTGGGATCTTTCAACCAAGAGAGCAACCTCCATTGTCCAAATCCTTCGTGCAAATAATAATATAGACCCACAAAACCTTACCGCTGCCGGGCGTGGTGAACATGCTCCGGTTGCTACAAATGAAACTGCGGAAGGCAGATCAAAAAACAGAAGAATAGAAGTTATTCTTACTCCAAAACTTGATGAGGTAACCAAATTGTTAAACGAAGAGGAATAAAGATTTTCCTTAGGAAATTATGATATGAAATATACTAACCTACCGAATACCGATATAAAAGTAAGTAAAATATGCCTGGGCACAATGACCTGGGGAGAACAGAATACAGAAGTCGAAGGCCATCAGCAAATCGAGCTTGCGCTGGATAAAGGAGTAAATTTCCTTGATACTGCTGAAATGTATGCCGTGCCCGCCCGCCCCGAAACCCAGGGAAGAACCGAAGAAATAATAGGAACCTGGCTTAACAAAACCAAAAGAAGAGATGAGATTGTCCTGGCTTCAAAAATTGCTGGCCCGGGGGAGCAGGTGGCTCATATCCGTGAGAAACTTGATTATTCCAGGGAAGCCTTGGAAGATGCTCTCGATAAAAGCTTAAAACGCCTGCAAACCGATGTGATTGATTTATATCAGTTGCACTGGCCGGAGCGACAAACAAATTTTTTTGGGAAAAGAGGGTTTTCATTAGACGAAGATGAAGGCTGGAAGGAAAATTTTGAAGAGGTGCTTTCTAACCTCCAGTATTTCGTGAAAAAAGGAAAGATAAAGTACATAGGTCTTTCAAACGAAACTCCTTATGGACTAATGCGTTTCCTTGAGGAAAGCAAGAAGGATCTGCCAAGAGTGCTTACTGTTCAGAATCCATATAATCTTTTAAACCGAAAAGACGAAATTGGGCTGACTGAGATTCTACATCGGGAAAAGGTGGGTTATCTGCCTTATTCACCGCTTGGAATGGGGGTTTTAACCGGGAAACATCTGGATGGAATAAAGAAAAATAGCAGGCTGGATCTCTTTCCGCAGTACAAAAGATATTCAGGAGATCAGGCGGTGAAAGCCACCAGGGAATACAGCGAAATCGCTAAAAAACATGGGCTCAGTTTTGCACAAATGTCACTCGCTTTTATCAATCAGCAGCCCTTTGTAACCAGTAACATTGTTGGTGCGACCAATCTTGATCAACTTGCTGAAAATATCGGAAGCATAGACCTGGAGCTTTCTTCTGAAATACTTGAGGAAATAAACGCTGTTCACGAGAGAATTCCAAATCCGGCTCCCTAAATCGGGCTTACAAGACTTTGGTGAATAAACACTGCTCTGTCTTCAAAAGTCCTTACGTGATACCAGTCTTTTGATTTTCCAAGGAAATTTAAAGTGTCATTAGCGGTGAGGGTTTTCAGGACTGTGGAGTTTCTGGTAGCAGGTCGGTTTCTCAGATTAGCCTTTGAAGAGGTGACCAATAGTTTACCGGGATAGAGGTTTTCAGGAGAATCCTCAATCTCCAATTTCTGGGATTGGAATACAAAACTCAGTGGATTTATCGCGCCCCCATAACTTTTGTAAATCCCGAAATGTAGATGTGGTGGTGTGGTGCGGGCGTTTCCGGTATTTCCTACATAGCCCAGAGTATCTCCCACCTTTACTTTTCCTGAATTTGGATGAATACTGTCTAAGTGGGCGTAATACAAAGATTGGTTTCTTTTATTGTCGCGCAGCCATACCTGTTTACCTCCCAGGCCTTTTTCACCGGTATAGGTGATATGCCCATCTGTGGCCGCTACTACCGGAGTTCCGCGTTTAGCAAAAATATCTATTCCTTCGTGGCTTCTGGTACCTCCGCCTCTCACCGCGCCCCAGTAACTTTGTATAGAATTGTTTTTACCAGCCAGGACCGGGAACAAATAGGCCGGTCTTTTTTGCATTTTAAATAAAAAAGGGGTGTTAGCCTCAATTTCCGGTTGGATTATCAGTTTATAGCTTCCCGCCTCTTCAGGTTCAAAACTAAATTCCTTTTTCTGAAATTCAGCGGTTTTAATTTTTTCAAAACCTGAAGTTGAATCTCCTTTTTTCTGATAAAGTTCAATGAATACCAGATCTTTAACTGAATCTGTTTCGGCCTCAAATGAGAGAATTTCTCCCGGTTGCAGCTCCATTTCATAGGAATAGATATGGAAACTACGGGGAGAGAATTTCCCCGTTTCGGCATATGGAAACTCTATATTAACGTTATCCATCAGCGCAAGATCCACCCTGGATTGCCATAGCTCATATAATTCATCAGAAATATCGAAATCCCGCTGGTATTTTTCCTTTGCGGTTGGATTGGTGATAAAATCGGAAGCCGTATTGATCTGGGAACAGGCAGTGCTTAGTAAAACAAGGCTGATTACAAGTATTTTTATCTGCAATGTCTTTTTCATAGTCGCCTACATTAAGGCAGTAACTATGCCAGTTTTACCCGAAAAGATGACTCACCACATCTTCAATTTTGGCGACTTTAATGATCTCTATGGAAAAATTATTTTTAGGGATCTTGCTTTGTTTTGCGATCATAATTTTTGCGAAACCGAGTTTCTCAGCCTCCATAATTCGCTGCTCTACCTTGGTCACAGGTCTAATTTCCCCCGCAAGACCAACTTCAGCGGCAAAGCAAATGTCTTTTTCAACCGCAATATCTTCATTGGAAGACAGAATTGCTGCGACCACTGCAAGATCAATTGCGGGATCGTCTACGCTTATTCCTCCGGTTACATTGAGAAAGACATCTTTCGCTCCCAGGCGGAATCCGGCTCGTTTTTCCAGCACTGCCAGCAGCATATTAAGTCTTTTCACATTATAACCGGTTGCCGAGCGTTGGGGAGTACCATATACAGCTGTGCTAACCAAAGCCTGAATCTCAATCATCAACGGGCGCATCCCTTCGAGGGTGGCCGAAATAGCAGTCCCGCTGAGGTCTTCGTCATTTTTAGAGATAAGTATTTCAGAAGGATTGGTCACTTCCCTCAACCCGCTGCCCTGCATCTCGTAAATTCCCAGTTCGTGGGTAGAACCAAAGCGGTTTTTGTGAGCGCGAAGGATTCGGTACACGTGATTTCGGTCGCCTTCAAACTGAAGAACGGTGTCTACCATATGTTCCAAAACTTTAGGGCCCGCGATACTGCCTTCCTTGGTGATATGACCAATAAGAATTACAGGAGTATCGGTTTCCTTGGCGAATTTTATAAGTTCGGCGGTGCATTCCCTTATCTGGGAAATACTGCCGGGAGAACTTTCTATATAATCGCTGTGAAGGGTTTGAATTGAATCTATGATCACCACCTGTGGCTCTACAGTTTCTATATGCCTAAAAATATTTTGAGTCTTGGTTTCGGTTAGAATATAACAGTTCGCCGGATTGGGATTGATGCGTTCAGCCCGCATTTTTATCTGCTGCTGACTTTCTTCGCCGGAAACATATAGCACCTTATAATTTAGCTGAAGCGAAATCTGAAGCAGCAAAGTGCTTTTCCCGATTCCCGGTTCACCACCGAGCAAAGTGAGAGAACCGGGCACGAGACCGCCACCCAAAACCCTGTCTAATTCATTGTTTGAGGTTTTCCAGCGATTTTCGGGAGAGGTCTCGATCTCGGCAATTTTTAGGGGCCGATTTGCCCTTTTGGTTTCTTTAGAAGCAGGAGTTTTCCAGTCTTTGGGATCCGGTTTTTGTACCAGTTCTTCAACTATAGTGTTCCATTGCCCGCAGGCCGAACATTTTCCCTGCCATTTTGAATATTGGCTGCCACAATTCTGGCAGTAAAAAGTAGTCTTTGCCTTAGCCATTTAAGCTTCTGAATTTTTATGCTAATAACCGAAATCTTTTTTAATCGCATCGGCTTTGGCAAGCATAAAATCGGTGTCCAGGAAGGCAATTTTTTCTTGTCCGTAGGCTTTCTGGTAGGTTCGCATCGCCTTTCTGGGGTTTCCTGTTTCCTCTTCATAGCGCGCCTCAAAATAGGTGGCTAGCATTGTCCCGGGATAATGATTCTCTGCCATTTTACTTAGTTCGTGGTAATCATCCCAGCGGCGGGTTTTTTCTATAGCGTTGTAAATTGCCATAAAATCGTTCAGTCTTATTTGCTTCTCTACGTGAAAAAGCTCGTTTATGGTTTCGTATTTGTCCGTAAGATATTCAACCGGTGAAATAGAAGTTTGCAGGAGGACCTCGTTATAATCTTTTACAGATATTGGACTGTAAACCTTGAACATGCTTGACAATGCCGAAGGAATAGCTTTTCCTACCAAAGAATAATGTGTGGTGTTCTCGAAATTGTCGAAATGGTATTCAACCATTTTATTATCCAAAGTCTTTAACTGATTATCAAAAGAAAGTATTTTTTCCTTGAGCTGAGCAATATCGTCACTTCCCGTAGCCAGGTAGTACCATTTTTTTGTTTCAGACTTAGCCAGGGAGTTGGTGATCCTTTCCGTCATTTGAGGAGCAAGGTCCGGACTAAGGTTTATATAACCGTCAAAAAGGGGATCGGGCTTGAAGAGGTAATAATTAATAAAGTTAGAAGTGAAATCGTGACCTAGGATTACCCTAAAATCGGTTGTACGGTATTTATTATCTAAATACTGCATCAATTCCATTCCCAGGAATTCAAAAAAGGCTGCACCATCGCCGGATGGGAGAAAATTTTGCTCGTCGTAAGCGGCATCATATTCACGACTGCCGTACTGATTGATTCCTACAACGATCATTTCGGGAGCATCTTCCCAGTAGGAATAATAATCTACATTCCCGGCAACAGGCTCAAAGAGATAGTCGCCGTCCAGTACGATCATTACCGGATAGATTTTTTCAGTATTTGCCTCATAATTCCGCGGTAACTGAATTTTTAATTGTCTTTCTTCCCCGAGTTTTTCAGAGTTAATCGTTTCGTAAAGGGTTTGTGAAAATGTGAATATTGGAGCAAGAAATGCTGCCATTAAGAGTAATTTTTTCATCATAGGTGTTAAATTGATTATAGAACCCCAAGATAATCAATTATTCTTACGGTTAAAAACAGGAAGTAAAATGAAGGAGAGTGCGCCCAGTACAAGCACTAAAAGGGTTTGTGTCCCCCAGGTAAGCCAGCCAAAGGCCTCCCCGGATTGTTTGCTTATCCCGAAAAGCACAAGAATGGCGCCAATAGCTACCGGATAAACGCCAATTCCGCCATTTGTTGCTGAAATTGCCAGCGAACCTACGACAAAGGCGGCAAGCATCATACCCGTTCCAGGGGGTGCCATTTCAGGCACAGAGAAACTTATGACGTAAAACATTAGGAGGTACATCAGCCAGATAAACAGGGTATGGAAAAGGAAAGCCCATTTTTGTTTCATTCGGAAAATGCTACGCATACCTTCGATTAGACCTTGTGCCAAATTTCTGATTTTGACCAGGAAAGGTAGGTTGGAGCGTTTTATTAACCAGATGCCTCCTACCCCTGCCAGTAGCAGCAGAAATAATATTGTGATAGTAATTAGTGGGTTGATCTGATTAGTTTTAAAATAAGTGAGTAGATGTTCGGTTTGCAGGATAAGCGTAAAACCCATAATTGCGAGCATAACCACTATATCGGCAATCCTTTCAGAAATTATAGTGCCGAAGGCTTTTTCAAAAGGAATTTTTTCATAGCTGGAAAGCGTAGCAGCCCGAAGAACTTCCCCGGATCGTGGAATGCCAAAATTGGCCAGGTAACCCGCCATAACTGCCATAAAAGAATTTGCGAAGCGGGGTTTGTACCCCATAGGTTCCAGCATATACTGCCACCGGTATGCACGGGACATATGTGAAAGTGTACCAAAAATGAGGGAAAGAATTAGCCAAAGTGGGTTGGCATTTATGATATTGTCTAAAAGCTCCCGACGTTCCTCTGGGGTTGCGCTTTGAAGGGAATACCAAATGAAAATAAACCCGAGTAGTAGGGGGAGAATAATCTTTAGTATTTTTATAGTTTTTTTGTTCAAAAAAATTAACTCAACAGGTTGTTTTCTTCGTTAGGAAATACCAATGAGGGCTTAAATGTTTTAGCTTCTTCAAATTCCATTATGGCATAGGCAATAAGGATAAGTACATCGCCTTTGGCTACTTTTCTTGCAGCCGCACCATTTAGGGTTATTTCTCCAGAATTTCTGGGTCCGGGAATAACGTAGGTCTCCAGGCGTTCGCCATTATTATTATTAACAATCTGGACTTTCTCGCCTTCTATGATGTTAGCCGCATCCATAAGGTCTTCATCTATGGTTATGCTGCCAATATAATTAAGATCTGCGCCCGTTACTTTTACGCGATGAATTTTAGATTTTACTACGTGTACCTGCATTTCTAATTAATTTAGAGCTATATTATCAATTAAGCGAACTTCCCCGGCATAGGCTGCGATAAAAGCACGATAATCCTGCCCTTTTCTTTTTCGGTTTATTTTTTTCAGGGATGAGGCCTCAGCAATTTCGAAGTATTCCAGCTTTAAAAAGGGGTGATTTTCGAACTGAGCATTGACCCAATCGGTGATGTAGTTAACACTTTTTGTGCCAAATAAGTCCCTGGATTTCAGCAGGGTTTGGTGTATAAATGCGGCGTTTTCCCGCTGTGTGGGGTTCAGGAGTTCATTCCTCGAACTACGGGCCAAGCCGTTAGCTTCCCTAAGTATGGGGCAGCCAATTACCTCTACCGGAAGATTCTCGTCTTTTGTTAATTTACGAATAACTTGTAATTGTTGATAATCTTTCTGCCCAAAGAAAGCTTTGTGAGGTTTTACTATTTCAAAAAGCATTTTTACTACTGTGCCCACTCCGTCAAAATGTCCTGCGCGGAACTTTCCTTCCATAACCTCACCCAGACTTCCAAAATCAAATTCTTCTGAAATAACATTTTCGCCATAAAGCTCGTAAGCAGTAGGGGCAAAAACCCATAAATTTGGGTTCAGGGTTTCCAGTAAATCTATATCTTTCTGCAGGCCACGTGGATACTTCTCAAGATCCTGAGGATTATTGAATTGCGTGGGATTCACGAAGATGCTCACCACAACCTGGTCACAGATCTTTTCAGCGTTTTGCACCAACGACAGATGTCCTTCGTGAAGCGCACCCATAGTAGGCACTAATCCCAGGGTTTTTCCCTGAGATTTAAGCTTGCTCACCGCCGTTTGAAGGGCCTCTTTTTTCTTAAAAATCTGCATATTATCAAAAAATTAACAGCGTGCAAACTTAATATATTAAGGGCAATCTGCATAAAATTTTGTAATTTTGCGTGTTTTTTATTCGCAACTGCAATTAAAGCAATGAATTTATGAAAGATAAGAGGATATTGTACGTCTCGTCTGAAGTTATACCTTACCTACCTGAAACCGAAATATCATCCACGTCTTTTGAAGCCGCAAAAATGGTAAACAACCTTGGGGGGCAAATTAGAATATTTATGCCTAGGTTTGGTAATATCAATGAACGTCGCCACCAGTTACACGAAGTGATTCGACTCTCTGGGATGAATTTGGTGATCAACGATCTTGATATGCCTTTAATCATAAAAGTGGCCTCTATACCTAAAGAAAGGATGCAGGTTTATTTTATTGATAATGAAGACTATTTCAAGCGGAAGGCTACCCTTACCGATGAAGATGGGAACCTTTTCGATGATAATGACGAGCGCGCCATCTTTTTTGCAAAAGGTGTGATCGAAACCGTTAAAAAATTAAACTGGTCTCCCGATATAATTCACGTTCACGGGTGGCTTGCTTCCTTATTGCCGCTCTATTTAAGACGTTATTACGGTAACGAACCGCTTTTTAATAATGCAAAAATTGTGACCTCGGTGTACAATCAAAGTTTCGATGGTACGTTAAGTGAAGATATGCAGGAAAAAGTATTGTTTGACGGAATGGAAAATCAGGACTTGAAACACCTGAAAAATCCAAATTATGTTAACCTGATGAAAACCGCTGCCGATCATTCTGATGCTCTTATCCAGGGCAGTGAAGAAATCCCGGCCGAGTTGTCTGATTATATGACCAAACTTAAAAAACCTATACTTCCTTATAAAAATCGGGAAGAATTCACCCAGGCCTATCAGGATTTTTACACCGAAAAAGTTTTACCCCAATAGAAAAAATACCGAATGAATTTTAAAAGATTGACAAGCAAAATTGCAGCGCTTTTGGCTGTAAGCTTTGTTTTAGTAGCATGTGATGATGAGTTTAGTACTGTAGGAGGAGAAATAATCGAAAACCCTACCGATGTAGAATTGCAGAAACTGGAAGTGACAACTTACAGTAAAAAAATAAATTCAGTACAAACCAACAACCTTTCAGATTATTTACTTGGAGTATATAGCGACCCCGTTTACGGGGAAACCGCAGCGAGCATTTTTTCCCAGCTTTCCCTCACTACAACCAATCCTGGTTTTGGAGATAATACCCAATTAGATAGCGTAGTTCTTACTATTCCGTTTTATAGTACCGAAGGTGAAAGTGATGAAGAGGGGAATATTGAATATAGCCTGGATTCTATTTTTGGGGAAGGAAGCTTCAAGCTTTCAGTTCAGGAATCACGTTATTTTTTAGCCGATTTCGATCCTGATGCCGATTTTCAGAGTCGCCAGAAATATTATTCAGATCAACAAGATCTTATTGAGCAAAACCTTGTGGGCGATGTGCTTTATGAAAATGATAATTTTGAACCTTCTTCAGAGGCAATCGTGAATTATGGTTACGATGAAGTAGGAGAAGCAGACACCACCACAACCGGGCCCGCTTTGAGAATAAAACTTCCTGTAGATTATTTTCAGCAGAAGATAATAAACAAAGAAGGATCATCAGAATTAAGCAATAATAATAACTTCAGAGACTATTTCCGAGGCCTTTTTCTAAAAGCCGAAGCGAATAACGATGCAAGTAGCCAAATTCTTCTTAATCTGGGTAAAGGGGATGTAAATCTTTATTATACCTATGAAGCAGAAGAAACCAATGATGATGGAGATGCTGAAACGGTTGAAAAGGGAGGGAGTTATCAACTAAAGTTTGGCAGCAATGCTGTGAATACTTTTGAAGGTGAATTCCCAGCAGATGTGCTCCAGGCCATTACTGCTGCAGACACTGAAAACGGGGAAGAGAATATTTTCCTTAAAGGTGGTGAGGGAAGTATGGCAATAATTGAGCTCTTTGAAAATGAATCCGAAATAGAAGAACTAAAAGAAAATAACTGGCTCATTAATGAAGTTAATCTTCAGTTTTATGTGAACCAGGACTTTATGGCGGGCGCACAGGAACCTGACAGGTTGTATGTCTATGATTTGGAAAACAACAGGATTATTGCTGATTATTCTTTTGCCGAGCAATTTATTGGTGACTTTAATCCTGAAGACCCTTCAGAATCAATGAAGACTTTTTCAAAACCCCTGGAGCGGGATGAAAATGAAAACGGAATAAAATATAGCTTAAATCTTACTCAGCACGTTAATCAAATTCTCAATAACGAAGGAGAGAACGTCAAACTTGGTTTAGTGATTACACAAAACATAAATCAAACCGCTAACTCTGCTGTAAGAGATAGTGGAGAAGTAAGCCGTGTGCCAGCGATGTCTGTTTTGGCGCCTCTGGGAACGGTCCTTTATGGGAATGCGGCTGAAGATGAAGAGAAGCAACCTAAACTTTGGATTTATTATACCCGAACCACAGAATAAAAAACAATTAACTTAACTACTACCAATAACTTAAATTATGTGCGGAATTGTTGGTTATATTGGGCATAGGGATGCTTATCCTGTAGTGCTCAAAGGGCTTCAGAGACTGGAATATCGCGGTTACGATAGTGCCGGGATTGCTCTTTATGACGGAGAAGAACTTAAACTTTGTAAGACTAAAGGCAAAGTTGCAGATTTAAAAGAAAAACTTGAAAGTTCAATTTCCACTAAAGGAAATGTTGGGATAGGGCATACCCGTTGGGCTACTCACGGAGTGCCAAACGATGTGAATTCTCATCCTCATTATTCAAATTCAGGAAATCTTGTAATAATTCACAATGGGATTATTGAAAATTATGATGCCCTTAAAAAAGAGCTGAAAACCCGTGGATATACCTTTGAAAGCGATACTGATACCGAAGTCCTTGTAAATCTTATTGAAGATGTTTCAAACAAGGAAGGTGTAAAATTAGGGAAAGCCGTGCAAATCGCGCTGAATCAAACCGTGGGGGCTTATGCTATCGCTGTTTTCGATAAAAGAAAACCAAATGAGATAGTTGTTGCCCGTTTAGGAAGTCCGTTGGCTATAGGGGTTGGAGAAGATGAATTCTTTATTGCCTCAGATGCTTCCCCATTTATTGAATATACCAACAACGCTATCTACCTGGAAGATGGGGAAATGGCTGTTGTGCGAAGAGATAAAGGTGTAAAAGTCAGAAAAATCAAAGATGATTCTCTTGTAGATCCTTATATTCAGGAGCTTCAGCTTAACCTTGAGCAAATTGAAAAAGGTGGTTACGAGCACTTTATGCTGAAGGAAATTTATGAACAACCCAGTGCTATAAGTGATACTTTTCGCGGAAGAATGCTTGCTGATAAGGGTATTGTCAGAATGGCCGGGGTTGATGATAATATTGAAAGAATCTCCAACGCTAAAAGAATTATAATAGTTGCCTGCGGAACTTCCTGGCACGCCGGGCTGGTTGCAGAGTATATTTTCGAAGATCTGGCGCGTATTCCTGTGGAGGTAGAATATGCCTCTGAATTCAGATATCGTAACCCGATTATTTCAGAAAATGATGTAGTGATCGCGATTTCTCAGAGTGGAGAAACAGCCGATACTATGGCGGCGATTAAGCTAGCCAAAGAAAAGGGTGCTTTTGTTTTTGGGGTTTGTAATGTGGTAGGTTCTTCTATTTCACGTGAAACTCACGCGGGTGCATATACCCACGCGGGGCCCGAAATTGGAGTCGCTTCAACCAAAGCCTTTACAACCCAGATTACCGTATTGACTTTAATGGCGCTTAAACTGGCCAAACATAAAGGGACAATTTCTCATCCGGACTTCATGCTTCTTCTTCAGGAGATGGAACGTATTCCCGGGAAGGTTAAACTTGCCCTGGAGTCTAACGAGAATATAAAATTTATCGCCGATATTTATAAAGACGCGAGAAACTGCCTGTACCTTGGTAGGGGCTTTAACTTTCCGGTAGCACTGGAAGGCGCTCTGAAGTTGAAAGAAATTTCTTATATACACGCAGAAGGTTATCCTGCTGCCGAAATGAAGCACGGGCCTATCGCGCTGATTGATGAACATATGCCTGTTATTGTGATTGCAACTAAAAAGGGACATTATGAAAAGGTTGTGAGCAATATACAGGAGATCAAATCCAGAAGCGGAAAGATTATTGCTGTGGTTACCAAGGGGGATGAAGAAGTTAGAGACCTTGCAGACCACGTGATCGAAGTGCCGGAAACTATGGAACTTTTGACTCCGTTGTTGACTACCATCCCGCTTCAGTTATTATCATACCATATTGCGGTGATGCTCGGTAAGAATGTAGACCAGCCAAGAAATTTGGCTAAATCGGTAACAGTAGAATAAAATATTCAGAATAAATATTTACAAAAGCCTTTCAGATTTAATTTTGAAAGGCTTTTTTTACGAGCTTATTTTCCGCAGAAATTAAGAATAATCTGCCTTTAGCAGATATCGGTTTATGTAGCAAAAAGTTATTTGAGCAGGGGTATGATTTTATCAAGAAAAAACTATCTTTGCAGCCTGAAAATAACCTGTTTGGAATTTTGATTAATAATAATTTCCCGGCGGTGTTTTTTAAGATTTTTAAATACTAAACATTAAAGAATTAGATAATGTCTAAAGTAACAGGTAAAGTTGCCCAGATTATTGGCCCTGTAGTTGACGTCGTGTTCGACTCAGAAAATACTGACTTACCAAAGATCTACGACTCTTTGGAAATTACAAGAAAAGACGGTTCCATTTTGGTATTGGAGGTTCAATCTCACGTGGGTGAAGAAACTGTTAGAACGGTTTCTATGGATTCTACAGATGGTTTGAGCCGTGGAGTTGAGGTAGTTGCTACGGGAGCGCCTATTCAAATGCCAGTTGGTAAAGAAGTCTATGGTCGGTTGTTTAATGTGGTAGGTGATGCTATTGACGGACTTGGGAATTTACCTAAATCCGGAAAAGATGGTATGTCTATTCACAGGGATGCGCCAAAATTTGAGGACTTATCTGTTTCTACTGAAGTTTTATTTACTGGTATCAAAGTGATCGATCTTATCGAACCTTATGCAAAAGGTGGTAAGATTGGACTTTTTGGTGGTGCCGGGGTAGGTAAAACAGTACTTATTCAGGAATTAATTAATAATATTGCCAAGGGCCACGGTGGTCTTTCGGTATTTGCCGGAGTAGGAGAGCGTACCCGTGAAGGAAATGATCTTCTTAGGGAAATGCTTGAATCTGGTATTATAAAATATGGTGACGACTTCATGCATTCTATGGAAGAAGGCGGATGGGACCTTAAAAAAGTGGACAAAAGCGTAATGCGTGAGTCTAAAGCTACCTTCGTATTCGGACAAATGAACGAACCACCGGGAGCACGTGCGCGTGTTGCTCTTTCTGGTCTTACAATTGCTGAATACTTCCGTGATGGAGCTGGAGAAGGACAGGGGAAAGATGTGCTTTTCTTCGTAGATAACATTTTCCGATTTACCCAGGCAGGTTCAGAGGTGTCTGCACTTCTTGGGCGTATGCCTTCAGCTGTAGGATACCAGCCAACGCTTGCTACCGAGATGGGGGCAATGCAGGAGCGTATTACTTCTACTAAAAATGGATCGATTACCTCGGTACAGGCGGTATACGTACCTGCCGATGACCTTACTGACCCGGCACCGGCAACAACTTTTGCCCACCTGGATGCAACTACAGTATTGTCCCGTAAGATTGCCGAACTTGGTATTTATCCAGCGGTAGATCCTCTTGATTCAACTTCAAGAATTCTTACTCCTGAAATTTTAGGAGATGAACATTACGATTGTGCACAACGAGTAAAAGAGTTGTTACAACACTATAAAGAATTGCAGGATATCATCGCTATTCTTGGTATGGAAGAACTTTCTGAAGAAGATAAACTTGCGGTATCCCGTGCAAGACGGGTGCAGCGTTTCCTTTCTCAGCCCTTCCACGTAGCCGAGCAGTTTACCGGACTTAAAGGAGTGCTTGTAGATATTAAAGAAACCATTAAAGGTTTTAATATGATCATGGACGGGGAATTGGATCACCTTCCTGAAGCAGCCTTCAACCTTAAAGGTTCAATAGAAGAAGCTATCGAGGCAGGTGAGAAAATGCTTGCTGAAGAAGACTAAAAGCCTTTCCGCAAATGCGGAAGTTCAAAACATTAGATAACTATGCAATTAGAAATCGTAACCCCCGAAGCGGTAGTTTTCCAGGCTGAAGTTGATGCGGTAAAGGTGCCGGGAGCAAATGGTGAATTCCAGATGCTTAATGATCACGCGCCTATCGTTTCCACTTTAACCAAGGGTGAAGTTAAGATTAGTCTTACCAACGTAAGCAGAGGTTTTTTAGAAGATCTTTCTTCTGATTTTAGAAAGGAAGGCGAAAAAGTTCTCTATTACCCGATTCAGGGAGGGGTTTTAGAAATGAAGGATAACAAAGCTATAATCCTTGCAGATTAGGTTTTAGCTTCTGAATATATTTTATAAAAAGCCGAAGGAAATTCCTTCGGCTTTTTAATTGCTGAAATATTTCAGAATCGGGTAAAAATTTTCTTGGGTGCTCATTCTGAAATTAGGTAAGAATTTAAGCCTATTTTCAGATACTGAATTTTCAATAATTTAAGAAAGTAGCTGAATTTTCGCTTTTTTAAGATAATCTAAATTCAGAACCTTGCAAAACCGCAGTTTATGCCCCATTTTCCTTATTAAACTTAAATAATATCTGCTATATTTGCCGAGAACGGAATTTTAAAGAAAAATATGCTAACAGCTATACTTTTAGGGTTTTTATTTGCTTTTTTCCTGGTTTTCGCAGGAAGGTTTTTTAAAGGTAAATTGGCTGTTGTTTCTGCACTTATCCCGTTATCTCTTTTTATATATTTCGCTTCATTTATTCCGAGGATAGCCTCGGGAGAGGTTGTGAGCAAAACCTATGAGTGGGTCCCATCCTTTGGAGTGAATCTCGGATTTAGTTTAGATGGGCTTTCACTTTTGTTCTCATTAATGATTACAGGGATTGGTTTTCTGGTATATGTATACACTTCTTCCTATTTAAAAAATCACCAGTACCTGGATCGCTTTTACGCCTATTTGAGCGTTTTTATGGGGGCTATGTTAGGTTTGGTGCTTTCAGATAACATTATTTCTATGTTTGTTTTCTGGGAGCTTACCAGTATAAGTTCTTTCTTTCTTATCGGGTTTAACAATACAAGTGAGGCCTCAAGAAAATCTGCACTTACCGCATTAGGTATTACCGGATTTGGTGGTTTTTCTTTACTTGCTGGAGCCCTGCTGCTTGGTAGCATGACGGGCACCTACAGCATTACTGAAATGATGACAATGAAAGAGGCTCTTGCTGGACATGAGTTTTATATTCTTGCCGTGATTTTTATTTTCGGCGCTGCTTTCACAAAATCTGCGCAATTCCCGTTTCATTTCTGGTTACCCGGAGCGATGAAGGCGCCAACGCCAGTGTCTACTTATTTGCACTCGGCAACAATGGTAAAAGCCGGGGTTTATTTATTAATGCGTTTTACCCCTGTATTGGGGGATACCAATTTCTGGAATACCACGCTTATTGTCGTGGGAGGTATAACCATGTTATATTCAGCAGTCCATACCTTATTTCGCACCGATCTTAAAGGAGTGCTTGCCTATTCAACCATTTCGGCCCTTGGTATTTTGGTTTTCCTAATCGGTCTCGGAAGTCAGGGAGCATTCCTGGCAGCAGCCGTTTTTATAATCGTGCACGCGCTTTATAAAGCTACCTTATTCCTGGTTACCGGGATAATAGATCTTCAGGCAGGAACGCGAAATGTAACAGTTCTGGCAGGATTGCGAAAAGTGATGATGCCAGTTGCTGCAGCAGGTTTTCTTGCTGCGATTTCCAGTGCCGGAATACCGCCAAGCGTTGGTTTCCTCGGAAAAGAACTCACCTATGAAGCCAGTACACATTCCACAGGAATGGTGATCCTAATAGTTGCCGCGATTGTTCTTACCAAAATTCTACTGCTTTATGCAGGGTTTGTTGCCGGGATAAAACCTTTTACAGGGAGGTTACCCGAAAAATTTACCGAAGCTAAGATGCCCGACCCATTGATGTGGGTACCGCCATTGCTGTTGGCAATTCTGGGAATTGTATTCGGAATATTCCCTGCCTTGATTGAGTCGTACCTGGTGAAACCTGTGGTTACAGCCTTGGGTAAAGATGCTTCAGATATTCACCTGGCCTTATGGCACGGGTTTAATACGGTCCTGGTGTTAAGTATAATTACTATTGTGGTAGGGATTCTGCTTTATTTTATTCTGAAGCCTTCAGAAAAACTTGAAAACCGGATTGGTAAATTAGAACCGGTTTCTCCAGAAAGCATTTTGAAAAAACTAACTTACTTTTTTGGAGCATTTTCAAAATTCTGGACAAATGTTTTCCAAAACGGTTATCTCCGGAATTATGTAACTACCATTATACTTTTTCTGGTGATTCTGGTGGGCTATATCTTTATAGGAAATTCTCGTCTGGTAATAGATCATACAAAATTATCTCAGATAACCGCCTATGAACTGGCGGTAACCATAATTCTTATTGCGGGCGTGTTCTATACCGTCTTTACCAGGTCGCGTATTGGAGCCGTGGCCGCGATGGGGGTGGTAGGTCTTGCCATTTGCTTGCTTTTTGTTTTTTACAGTGCTCCCGATCTGGCCATGACCCAGTTCTCAATAGATACCCTTACAGTTATTCTTTTTGTACTGGTTCTTTACAGATTGCCTAAATACCTGGTGTTATCAGACTATAAAATGAGGATTCGCGATGGAATTCTATCCCTTACTTTTGGAGGGTTAATAAGTCTTATAGCTTTGCAGGTTTTAGCCGAACCGGTTAATAGCGATGTTGGAGATTTCTATGCGAAAAATGCATATATAATGGCACATGGAAAGAATGTGGTAAATGTTATCCTGGTAGACTTTAGAGGAACAGATACTTTGATCGAAATTTCGGTACTCGCAATTGCGGCGATTGGAGTATATGGCTTGCTGAAATTACGCGTAAAAAGTTCAGACAGGCCTAACTAAAAAATAATAAATGAAGACATTAATATTAAAAACAGCATCTAATTACCTTTTACCGGTATTGTTGGTGTTTTCCGTATTTATTCTCCTGCGAGGGCATTATTTGCCAGGCGGGGGTTTTGTTGGAGGTCTTATTGCGGCCATAGCTTTTGTATTGCACGCATTTGCTAACGGCCTGGCCAAAGCGAAGGATTTGCTCAAAATACATCCCGGCTTTTTGATGCCAATAGGATTGGCCCTGGCTTTTCTTAGTGGGGTTGCCCCGGTAATTGGACTGGATGATCCTTTTATGACCGGACTCTGGTTTCCTGATCCTTTTCCGGTAATAGGAAATGTTGGGTCTGCCCTCTTTTTCGATATTGGGGTATACCTTGTTGTGGTGGGAGTCACCTTAACAATAATATTTACAATATCAGAATCGGCTTAATTTATGGAAATACTTTTTGCAATAATAATAGGGGTGCTTTATGCTGCGGGTATTTATATGATTCTGCGCCGAAGCCTGGTTAAACTTATTATTGGAATTATTTTGCTCGGAAATGGTGCCAACCTGCTCATCTTTCTTCTGGGAAGAATAACAGAGGGAGCTCCGCCAATTATTCCTGAAGAATCCAAGGTTTTTCTTGAAGCCTATGCCGATCCTGTTCCGCAGGCACTTATATTAACAGCCATCGTAATTAGTTTTGGCTTGCAGTCTTTTGCTATTATTCTTGTAAAAAGAGCGCATAAAGTAGTAAAGACCGATGACCTTGACGAAATGAACGCAACCGACGAAGATTCATGACACAACAGTTAATTCTATATCCGTTATTGCTGCAACTGCTATTAAGCATCCTTTTGATGTTTTTCTGGTACAGGATAAATGCACAGCGGATCATTAGTATTTTAGGAAGTATCCTGCATCTGGGATTAACAATTTATGTATTCAGCTTTATTTGGAATAACGGGACCCAAACCCTGCAGGCCGGAAGCTGGGAAGCCCCATTTGGAATTACCTTTGTTGCCGATTCTTTTTCGATAACCCTGGTATTGCTTACCGCAATTGCCGGACTTGCTGTTTCGATTTTCTCTGCTTCCTCTATGATCCCGGACAGGTTGAGATTTGGTTATTTCCCCATTTTTCATTTTCTATTGCTGGGCCTTAATGGAGCCTTTCTTACGGGGGATATTTTCAACCTTTACGTATGGTTTGAGATTATCATCATTAGTTCCTTCGTTTTAATAACCCTTGGCGGGGAAAAAGCCCAGCTGGAAGGTGCGGTAAAATATTTTACACTTAATTTCCTGGCTTCAATGATCTTCCTTACTGCCATTGCAGTACTTTATGGATTGACGGGAAGTTTAAATATGGCCGATCTTGCCATTAAGGTTGCCGAAGTTGAAAACAGAGCTTTAGTGCAGATTACTGCAGTTTTGTTTTTAATAGGTTTCGGGATAAAAGCAGCGGTTTTTCCGCTTTATTTCTGGTTGCCTGCTTCCTATCATACGCCGCCATCAGCAGTTTCAGCCATATTTGGTGGCTTGCTTACCAAAGTAGGAGTGTATGCCCTCATCAGGGTTTTTACGCTTATTTTTGTTGGGGATGCCTTTCTGGATGAACTCCTGCTTGTAATAGCGATTTTAACGCTGTTTAGTGGAGGTGTGGGAGCACTTATCCAGAATAATGTAAAAAAGGTTTTTTCATACCTTATAATTTGTCATATAGGATATATGATACTCGGTTTGGGAATGTTTACCGAAGTTGCCATTGCGGGTACAATTTTCTATCTTATTCATGATATCATTGTGAAAACCAACCTCTTCATGGTAAGTGGACTAATTTACAGAATAAAGGGATCGAGTAGTATGCGAGCCCTAGGAGGGTTTTACAGCGATTATCCCAAATTGAGCCTGCTAATTTTTATCCCGTTATTCTCTCTTGTAGGAATTCCGCCCTTATCTGGTTTCTGGCCTAAAATTTCGCTAATTACAGCGAGTTTTAATACTGAAAGTTACTGGGGGCTGGCTGCTATTATCTTTGCTAGTTTTATTACCCTTGTGGTGATTGCTAAACTTTGGGCAGAGGTATTCTGGAAAAATCCCGGAGAAATTCGTAAAAGAATTAAATTTGATTACTTTCATAAAATGGGGAAATACCGGAAACTAGGTTTTGTAGCGCCCATAGTTTTTTTAAGTTTTGTTTCCCTGTACATTGGTTTTGGTGCTGAAAATATCCAGATTCTGTCATCGCGTGTGGCACAGGAACTTATGGATAATCAATTGTATATTGATGCGGTGTTTAATAATGTTCAAAATCCCGAATAATGAAAAGCAGGTTCGTCGCAAATTTATTACTCACTTTCATCTGGGTTGCACTAACCGGTGATTTTGCATTTAACAATTATATTTTCGGTTTTGTGTTGAGCTTTTTTATCCTTTGGATTACAAGCAAGGATAAAAGAAAATATAATTATTTCACGCTTGTTCCTAAATTGATATCCTTCGTATTTTATTTTTTATTTGAACTGGTAAAAGCTAATTTACAAGTTGCCTATGAAGTAAGTACTCCAAATCTAAAAATGAAACCCGGGATCGTTATGGTGCCCCTGGACATACAATCGGATATTGGAATTACTTTACTGGCCAATATGATCTCACTAACGCCCGGTACTCTTAGCCTGGATGTTTCTAATGACAAGAAAGTACTTTTTGTACACGCGATGTATATCACAGATAGGGAAGAATTTATACACGGGATTAAAAACGGTTTTGAAAAACGCTTATTGGATATTTTTAAGAAATGACATTAAACGACTATATATATTATGTAATTCTGCCAGTTCTGGCTTTTTCTATCCTGTTAATATTTTACAGGTTTTTTAGAGGACCAAGCATCGCTGATAAGGTTATCGCCTTAGACCTTTTGATAACCACAGGAATTGGAATTAT
Source organism: Salegentibacter flavus (assembly GCF_900115145.1). Lineage (GTDB taxonomy): Bacteria > Bacteroidota > Bacteroidia > Flavobacteriales > Flavobacteriaceae > Salegentibacter > Salegentibacter flavus. The sequence continues at coordinate 97,305 of NZ_FOVL01000001.1, forward strand.
TGCCGTTTATAGTATCGTTCATGGAAGATCTACATTTATGGATACCGCCATGATCCTTGCTCTTATTGCATTTTTAAGTACCGTGGCATTTTCTTATTATATTGAAAAAAGAAACCGAAAGAAATGAGTACTATCATAATAGTCATATTAATAACTCTGGGAACCCTGTTCATCTTACTTGCTGCTATAGGCATGATAAGAATGCCGGACACCTATCTTAGAATATCGGTAACCACAAAGGCGGCTACTCTGGGGGTTGGCCTTTTGCTGTTATCATCAGCAATTTATTTTAATGATCTTTCAACAACATCCAGAGCTCTGGTGATTTTTCTATTTGTGCTGCTTACAGCACCTGTAAGTGCGCATCTAATTGGTAGGGCTTCATATTTTATGGGAGTAAAACTTTGGGATAAATCGGTTATGGATGATCTACATGGTAAATACCAGAAGAAAACTCACGTGCTTAAAAGTGAAATCGACGATACGCCTGGAGATAATGTGATGCATGACAGGCCCGACTATGGAAATGAAGATGAAGAAGATGAGGATGAATTGGTGAAATAGTTAATCCTGGTTTTTGACATAATTGTGCGTTTGCCTGATGCCATACCGACACCATAAAAGCCAACACTATAATTACGAAAAGATAACGAGAATTAGCATGAGCTTGCTGGAATTGAATGAAGCTGAATGATGAAGACAAAAAACCAACTTGAGTTAGCTGAAATCTCAAGGGTGGCACGAATCTCCAAGAAGGATTTTATCGAAAATTATGTCAAGCCACAAAAACCGGTAGTTATTGAACATCTTATAGAAGACTGGCCGGCTTACCGAAAATGGGATTTGCAGTATATAAAGGAAATGGCCGGAGATAAAACAGTGCCCCTTTACGATGACAGGCCTATATCTTCAGAATACAAATTCAACGAGCCTCATACTGAGATGAAAATGGCAGATTATATAGATCTGTTAAGGTCAAGGCCTACCAATTATCGTATTTTTTTGTACCAATTGCTCAAGGAAGTTCCCGTGCTTCAGCAGGATTTTAAATTTCCTGATATTGGTCTGCGATTCATTAAGAAGCTGCCTACCTTATTTTTTGGGGGAGAGCACTCGAAGGTTTTTATGCATTATGATATCGATTTTGCCAACATACTTCACTTTCATTTCCACGGAAGAAAACGCTGTATTTTATTTCCGCCTTCAGAAACAAAATACCTTTATAAAGTGCCTCATGCTCTGATCTCAAGAGAAGATATCGACTTTAATAATCCCGATCTTGATAAATTCCCTGTACTAACTAAAGCGAAAGGTTATGTTACCGAACTCAATCACGGAGAGTGCCTTTATATGCCTGAAGGATACTGGCACCAAATGACATATCTTACTCCAGGATTCTCAATGAGCCTTAGAGCATTTCCCCGAAGTGCAACAAATTTCTCCAAAGCGGTTTATAACCTACTCTTTATGCGCCATTTCGATAATTACATGAGAAAATGGAAAGGTCAGAGATGGATAGACTACAAGAACGAACTAGCTATAAAACGCACCGAGAGGCATAATAAGCCTATTTAACTAGTGAATTCACCTTATCGTATACGAGATTAGCTTCGTAACCTTTTTGAAGCAGGAAATCGGCTAATTTTCTCTTTTTCTTGAACAGGTTGTTCTCCTTGATTGCCTTTTGTTTCTTAATTGCTAATTCTTCCAAAGTGTGAAGGTAGGCTTCCTCTTCAATTTCAGTTAAGGCCAGTTTTATTATTGGATAAGAAATCTCCCGGAATTTAAGTCCCTGCCTGATCTTTATTCTCCCCCATTTTTTTATTCTGAATTTACCTCTTACAAAACTGCGGGCAAAGCGTTCTTCATTTAAAAAATCTTCCTGCATCAATTGAATGATAATCTGTTCTTGTGCAGCCGGGATCATGTTCATTTCTCTTAATTTTTCCTCAACTTCTTTGTGAGAGCGGTCACGGTATGCGCAAAACTGCATCAGTTTGATCGTGGCTTCTTTGACGGAATAAGATTTATGAGTTTGACCGGTATTCATATCAAACAAAATTAGTCAATTCAAAACTAAATTATTTTTCTGGTTACCTTTTATCATTCGGGTTATTGGTTTATTTTAACAGAATTAATTTAATACCAGCCATATGAAAATTTTTTTCTTACTATCTGTACTCTTTTTTTTAACTGTTTCTGTAAATGCGCAGAAAGATTATGATGAAGCTATTCAACTCATAGAAGTTTGGTTAGATGCCCAAAAGGATTATGAGAAGCTTCCAGCGATAATAGCCAGTGTAACCGAAGATCAGGATAAAATCTGGTCGGGAGCTTTTGGATTTGCAAACCCCGATGACAATACACAAGCTGATGTTTCGACCTTATGCAGTATCTGTTCAATTTCCAAACTTTTTACTTCGGTGGCCGTGATGAAACTGTATGATGAAGGCAAGCTGAGGCTGGATGACAAAATAGAAGATTTGCTGCCTTGGTATGATCTAAAACAGCAGTTTAAGGATACAGAACCCATCACGATTCGGAGTATACTAACTCATTCCTCCGGGTTGCCGCGGGAATCTAATTTTTCGTACTGGACCGGCCCCGATTTTGCTTTTCCGGAGACAGAGGAAATAAGAGAGGAGCTTTCAGAGCAGGAAACCTTATACCCCTCTTCAACTTATTTTCAGTATAGCAACCTGGGGTTAACCTTGTTGGGAGAAGTAGTCGAAGAGATTTCAGGAATGCCTTATGAGGAATATGTTCGACAAAATATTCTTGATCCCCTGGGGTTGGATAACACTTATGCCTCTCTGCCGGAAGATAAATATGGGGATGAGCTGGCAGTTGGGTATGGACCTTTAAAAAGAGATGGTTCACGGGAGAAATTAAAACTTTTTGATGCCGGTGGGGTTCAGGCAGCAGCGGGATTTTCTTCCACCGTTGAGGACCTGGGGGAATTTGGTGCCTGGCAATTAAGATTAAGAGATACATCAGCCGTTGAAATTTTAAAACCTTCAACATTAAAATTAATGCAAAGAGTTCACTGGACAGATCCCGATTGGGAGACTACCTGGGGATTAGGATTTGCTGTGAGCAAAGGCTCTGATGGCACTACCTGGATTAGTCATGGCGGTAGTTGTCCCGGTTATCGCTCTATTCTAATGGTTAATCCTGAATCAAAACGAACCTACGCGGTTTTAATTAATGCCAATGGAACAAATCCCGGGAAATACGCAACCGGGATTCATGCAATTTTAAACAAGATTAAAACTGAAACCGGTGAGGATAAAAAAGAGAATGAGGAGGAAACCGGAGATGCGATTAAACTTGATGATTTTGTAGGTTATTATGATAGTAGTCCCTGGACGAATGAAGTTTATATTGGGTCCTGGGGAGAAAAACTGGTAATGATGCGCTTGCCAACCTCCTCGCCAACAAAGGCAATGAGTTTTTATAAGCACATTGAAGGTGATACTTTCAGAAGAATTAGAGATGATGAGGAATTGGGAGAGACCCTGGAATTTGAAAGAGGGGAAGCCGGTGAAATAATCAGGTATAAATCCCATGGAAATTATTCAGAGAAACTTAACCGCTAAATAATTTAACTGTTTTAGCTGAATAGATGCCAAAAAAAAACGCCTTTCGAATTAACGAAAGGCGTTTTTAATTTAAAGTGTGATCTCTTTCCCTTCTTTGTCGTGAAAGTGATACTCCATGTACGTGTAAGCGTCTCTTGGTAAAATTTTAACCCAGCGCTTATGGTCTAAAAACCATTGCGAACGGGGTGATGGAAAGCCTTTGGTTAAAAAGGCTGCAATAAATGGGTGCGCACTCAAAGTGATCTTTTTGTGATCTTTCTTGATGAGTTTTTCCAGGTCGGTTTTTATTTTGTTTATTAAAAGTATTGGTGCCTCAATTTCACCAACCCCGTTGGGATTTATCTCCCGGGTTTTAATATTCATTTCCGGCCGTACGCGTTGTCTTGTAATTTGTATCAATCCGAATTTACTCGGCGGCAAAATCTTATGTTTTGCGCGGTCGTCGCTCATCTCATTTTTAAGGTGATCGAAAAGGGCTTTGCGGTTTTCGGCGCGGCCCATATCGATAAAGTCTACCACAATTATTCCTCCCATGTCGCGAAGTCGCAACTGGCGGGCTATTTCGGTGGCGCTTATCATGTTCACCTCTAATGCAGTATCTTCCTGGTTTTTAGATTTATTAGAACGGTTACCGCTATTCACGTCTATAACGTGCATAGCTTCGGTGTGTTCTATCACCAGGTAGGCGCCTTTGCTCATAGAAACGGTGCGCCCGAACGTAGTTTTTATTTGTCTTTCGATACCGTATTTTTCAAAGATTGGAACATTCGACTGATATAATTTTACAATTGATTCTTTACTTGGGGCAATCTCGCCCACATAATCTTTAATTTGTGTATAAAGCGTTTCATCGTCAACGATAATAGAAGTAAAAGTGTCGTTGAAGATATCCCGAAGTAGGGAAGAAGCTCTGTTGAGTTCTCCCAGTACTTTTGAGGGGTGAGGTGCTTTATACAATTTTTTACTCATGGCTGTCCATTGATCAACTAAATTCTGAAGATCTCTGTCCAGTTCTGCTACTTTTTTGCCTTCGGCTACGGTTCTAACAATAACCCCGAATCCTTTGGGTTTAATGCTTTTTACCAGTCTTTTTAGGCGGTCCTTTTCTTCTTTGCTTTCGATTTTTTGTGAAACCGAAACCCGATTAGAAAAAGGAACCAGCACTATATAACGGCCCGGGATGGAAAGCTCTGAACTTATCCTGGGGCCTTTGGTAGAAATAGGTTCTTTTACAACCTGAACCAGTATCGATTGATTTGACTTTAGAACATCGGTAATTTGACCGTTCTTGTCAATATCCTTTTCAAAAGTAAAATTCTTAAGCGAATAATCTTTTAATTTACCTGTGCTTACACGTTTTATGAACTTAAGCTGGGAAGAGATTTGAGGCCCGAGATCGTGATAGTGTAAAAAACCATCCTTTTCATAGCCAACATTTACAAATGCGGCATTTAACCCGGGTACAGCTTTTCTGATTTTGGCGAGAAATATGTCGCCAACATTAAATTTGTTGCTGTCTTCTTCCTTGTTGAGTTCTATAAGTTTTCCATCTTTTAGTAAGGCAAAATCTACAGCAGAGGATTCGGACCTGATAATTAATTCTTTGTCCACTCTTTTAGATTTTTGTCCCGATATGATCGGGATGGATTAAACATTATTTTCTCACAGGGTTTTTATTCCTGAAGAAATCTTAATCCCGCTAAGGGCGGGCTTTAGGATTTCGATTTCAATGAACTTTTTAAACAAAAAAAGTAGTGTGAAAACTACTTTTTCTTATGGCGGTTAGCTCTTCTTCTTTTCTTACGCTTGTGCGTAGCTACCTTATGTCTTTTTCTTTTTTTACCACTTGGCATAGTGTACGTTTTTAATTAATAACTTATTTTCTTTTGCCTGCTATAGCGGGCTTTTACTTTACTTCAACGTTAGACTTAACGCCTTCAACAAATATTTTAGCCGGTTTAAAAGCCGGAATGTTGTGCGCTGGAATCTTGATGGTAGTGTTCTTAGAAATATTTCTTCCGGTTTTTTCGGCTCTTGTTTTTACTACAAAGCTTCCAAATCCTCTCAAGTATACATTGTCTCCGCTTTCTAGTGAAGTTTTGACTTCGTCCATGAAGGTCTCAATAGTAGCCTGAACATCACCTTTTTCCATTCCTAATTTTTCTGAAATGTTTGCTACGATATCTGCTTTCGTCATTTTCGTGCTATTTAATATTATAAATTGGGGTTTCTAATTTTTCAAGGGCGCAAATATAAGAATTAAATCTCCAATATTTCAAGCCTAATTCATTAAATAATAACGGAATAAACTTTTAATATTGCAACCCGACAATAATTTCTATGGAATTTTCTAAAATACTGATTAATTGGTATTTAAATAATAGGCGCGATTTGCCTTGGCGCAAAACTGCCGACCCCTATCATATCTGGCTTAGTGAAGTTATGTTGCAACAAACCCGGGTGGAACAGGGATTACCGTATTATTTAAGCTTCATTGAGGCTTTTCCAACTGTTTTTGATCTGGCTGAGGCTTCCCAGGAAAAAGTGCTCAAGCTCTGGCAGGGATTAGGCTACTATTCCCGTGCCCGCAACCTTCACGAAACCGCAAAATATGTGGCTTTTGAGCTAAACGGTGTTTTCCCCAATAATTATAAGGAACTTAAAAGCCTGAAAGGGGTTGGTGATTATACCGCCAGTGCTGTCGCTTCTATCTGTTATAATGAAGCCGTTCCCGTTGTTGATGGGAATGTATACAGGGTTCTTTCCAGGTATTTTGATGTCGAAACTCCTATAAATTCAACCGCCGGAATCAAAGAATTTAAACTGCTGGCATGGGAATTACTGGATAAAGAGAATCCTTCGAAGTTCAACCAGGGCCTTATGGAGTTTGGAGCTTTGCACTGTAAACCGCGAAATCCGCATTGTGAAAGCTGTCCTTTTAATGAGACTTGCCTAGCTTTAAAACACGATAAGATTAAGGAATTGCCGGTTAAGCCTAAGAAGCCGAAGGTGAAAAAGCGTTATTTCAATTATTTGGTCTTTTCTTCTGAAGAGAATAAAACCCTGCTTCAGCAGCGCAAAGGAAAAGGGATTTGGGAAGGACTCTTTGAATTTCCACTCATCGAGACCCTTGAATCGGTAACTTCTGAAACATTTATTTCCGAAGAAAAGATTCAGGATGAGACAGGTGTTTTGGCGGCTAATGTTGTTTTGTATAATGAAAAACCGGTTATACACAAGCTTTCCCACCAGCATATTTACACCCATTTCTGGTTGGTTAACTCCGAAGCATTAAATGAAAAAGGCATTCCGATAGAAAAAGTTAAGAATTATCCTGTTCCGGTTTTAATCCAGAATTTCCTTGAAGAATCGGGCTTTGAGGATTATTAATTAAGAAGTGTTGAAACTTTTATTTCAATCAATTTTAGTCTGCTCGAAATTTTTGAGTATTTTAGAATAAATTTAAACTTAGAAAATCCTCTAAATGAGGTTCAAATAAAACTAAAAAAATGACTGGTACGCTAAACAAAGTAATGCTGATAGGGCATACGGGAGATGATGTGAAAATGCATTATTTTGAAGGTGGAAATTCGCTGGGACGCTTTCCGCTGGCTACAAATGAGTCCTACACCAATAAAGCCACCGGGGAACGGGTTACCAATACCGAGTGGCATAATATTGTGGTGCGTAATAAAGCTGCAGAGATTTGCGAGAAATATCTTAAGAAAGGAGATAAGGTTTACATCGAAGGTCGACTTAAGACCCGTAAATGGCAGGATGACCAGGGAAATGATAAGTATTCCACAGAAATTCACTGTTCAGAATTTACCTTTTTAACTCCCAAAGATCAGGCAGGTGGAAGTGCTCCACAGGAAACTCAGGCACAAAAACCACAAAGCCAGCCAAAAAATGATAGATTTGCACAGGAAGAAGATGAAGATGATCTTCCTTTTTAAGTTTAACTAAAACCATAGCATTTGGACTCAGAACCTCCCAGTTTAATTCTGTTTTGGGCCACTATAGACTTCACCCAGATAATTAGTTTAATTATCTTATTGCTTTTACTGCTTTGTTCTGCCCTTATCTCAGGTGCAGAGGTGGCATTCTTTTCCCTTACTCCGGCCGATGTGATCACCGATGATGGGAAGAGAAGCAAAGCACAGCAAATTGTAGTCAACCTCCTAGACAAGCCTAAGAAATTGCTTGCTACTATTCTGGTCGCTAATAATTTTATAAATATTGCCATCGTTCTGCTTTTTGATACGCTCACCGATGAGCTTTTCGGTAGGATGAGAACCGTTTTCTGGGGGGTAGATTTTAAACTTATTATAGAAGTGGGAGTGGTGGCCTTCCTAATTTTACTTTTTGGAGAGATTCTGCCAAAGGTCTATGCCAGCAGGAATAGAGTTCAGTTTTCAAATTTTATGGCTCAACCACTTAATTTTCTCGATAGTTTCTTCTCTCCTCTTAGTACGCCTATGCGATCGGTTACCTTGTTTATTCACGACAAACTTGGGAAACAACGTTCCTTTTTGAATGTAGACCATCTCTCGCAGGCCCTGGATCTTACCAGTGATGAAGGAACCACCAAAGAGGAGCAAAAGATCCTTAAGGGAATTGTTTCCTTTGGGAATACCGATACCAAACAGGTAATGCGCCCCAGGATGGATATTTTTGCACTCAACGAAAATCTGAACTATGAAGAGATCATTCCCGAAATTATCAAAAACGGCTACTCCCGTATTCCTGTGTACAGGGAAAATATAGATAATATCATAGGTATCCTGTATGTGAAAGATCTTCTGCCTTATATTGAAGAAAATGAATTTGAATGGACAAAGTTATTAAGAGAGCCATATTTTGTTCCGGAGAATAAAAAACTTGATGACTTGCTCAACGATTTTAAGAATAAAAAAAGTCACCTGGCAATTGTTGTGGATGAATATGGTGGAACCAGCGGATTGATCTCCCTGGAAGATATAATTGAAGAGATCGTTGGAGATATTAGCGATGAGTTTGATGATGAAGACCTGATCTTCTCAAAGCTAGATGAACATAATTTTATTTTTGAGGGGAAAACACCGCTAAAGGATTTCTACAAGATCATAAAGCTGGAATATCCGGAAGCTTTCGAAGAGCAAAAGGGGGAAGCCGAAACTCTTGCAGGCTTCCTTCTGGAGATATCGGCAGGCTTCCCGAAGAAAAATGATGAGATCTTTTTCCTGAATTATACTTTTACCATAGAAGCGGTAGACGATAAACGGATAAAACAGATCAAGCTTAGCATAATGCCTGTATGAGACTAGCCTTTGCGATAATAATATTAGTGTTCATGTTCTCTTCCTGTGGGAATGAGGACGCCAGACCTAAGCCCAGGGCCTTTTTGGCGCTGGATTACACAGAGGCCGTTTACTCTCCAATAAACCTGGATTGTCCTTACAATTTCGAAAAGAATCAAAAAGCTGTTATTACTCCTTCAAGGAATAATATACCCTGCTGGATAAACCTGGAATATAAAGATATGAACGGGATGATTTTTATTACCTATCAGCCGGTTAGAAACAATCTCGATTCTTTGCTGAAAGATGCTCAAAATCTGCCATTACAACATACCATAAAAGCGGATGTTATTGAAGGTGATATGTATACCAATGAGCTTCACGATACCTACGGGATGTTTTATGAAATTGAAGGTGATGCAGCCTCCCAGGCCCAGTTTTATCTAACCGACAGTGTTGAACATTTTCTTACCGGATCGGTTTATTTTAACCGCCAACCTAATTTTGATTCCATTGTTCCCGCAGCAGATTATCTTAAAAAGGATATGAAGCATTTGATGGAAAGTCTCCGCTGGCAGGAGAAAAAGTAAGAGAAAAGTTGTTTTGCGTAATTTAATATCGATTTTTGCTCCTGAAAAAGCAAAAACCATATGCCACCACAAAAATTGAAATGGATCTATCTCTTATTGCTTTCCCTGGTTTGGGGGAGTTCTTTTATCCTAATTAAAAAAGGCCTTGTTGGGCTTTCGGCCACCGAAGTAGGTTCCTTTAGAATTATTTTCGCAGCTCTTTTCCTCATCCTGGTAGGGTTTAATAGCCTGCGCAAGCTTTCTTCAAATCAGTGGAAATGGATTGTGATTTCGGGATTCCTGGGGTCATTTTTTCCGGTCTATTTTTTTGCTTTTGCTGAAACCCAGATCGACAGCGCCATTGCTTCAATATTAAATGCGACTACGCCAATTCTAACTCTTATTTTCGGGGCTTTCTTTTTTAGAGCGGTATTCACCCAAAATAAACTTATTGGGGTGGCAATTGGCTTGATTGGGGCAATTGGGTTAATACTAAGTGGAGCTGAAATAAATCCAGATCAAAATTATATGTATTCTCTGTTAGTGGTTATGGCCGCCGGTTGTTATGCAATTAACGTGAATATTCTTAAAACCAAAATGAGCGATATTTCCCCGCTGGCAATCGCAGCCGGAAACTTTACAGTGCTGCTTATTCCTGCATTTATTATTCTTGTTTTATCAGGCTTTTTTCAGAAGGAAATAGCTACCTCCGAAATTCAAATATCCGTAGCTTATGTGGCGGTTCTGGGAATAATTGGTACCGGAATAGCCATGATAATTTTCAATAAGCTCGTGCAGATATCAGATCCGGTATTTACCACTTCTGTTACTTATACAATCCCCGTGGTTGCCCTTGGTTGGGGAATTTTGGACGGTGAGGTTTTTAGCTTCTGGCAATTGTTCTCTGCCATGGTAATCTTAGCAGGAGTTTTTATAGTGAACCGGTCTAAAAAACTGTTCAGCAAATTCAGAAAGCAAGCGATATAAAAAGAGAAAACCGGCCTTTAAGCCGGTTTTCTCACCCTCTAACATTAATAAAAAAACTATTCTTCAAAATCTTCTGCTGTTACCCCTTCATTTACCAGGATCTCAGTTACATTAAATTCAAATGTTTGCGGGCCTGCGGCCTGCGAGATAGAGAAAGGGAATTTCACGCCTTCTACCTCCTGGTAATCGCTATATCCTGTTGGGATGCTCATGGTTTGCCCCATTTGGGATACGGTTTGAACCGTTTTAATTTTCAATCCGGTTTCCGCATCATAAAAGGCTTTGTTGTTTTCTCCAAGAGCTACCACGTAAGCGTCTATTCCTTCTACGTTTTCGATTCCTTTAAGGCTTGCATTTCCAACTTCAAGTTCAGGGAACGGGTTGGCATCTATTTTAGCAGCTTTGATCTGGTCTTCGGTATAAGGAATTTTTTGTCCCTGCGCTACTACAAAACCTGTTTCGCCATTAAATATTTGCTTGCTCATCACATTTCCGCCAACAGAAACTTCCTGGTTTAACTTACCATCCCTGGTTCTTTTCATGCTAAGGTTTAAAGCCATTCCCTGGACAGTAGCCTCAGCGATCATTGCCACAGTTTCAACTTCTTCTACGGCATCACGGCCACCAATTGCTTGAATATAATCGGCGTAAACCTTTTCTACGCTTACTGAAGCATCGAGTTCTTTCTGCTGAGGTTTTTCAACTTCCTCTCCGAGTTTGTTGTAATATTTAACCGGAAGTGTTTTTCCGTTGAATTCGATCTTTTCAAGATTTTTAGCAATTTCTGAAGCTTTACCGGCAACAACAATTCGTGCCTGGTCAAGCTTAAAGTATTTCTTAGCTACACGTTGAACATCCTCTTCGGTTACATCGTTGATCTTCTGTAGATAAGTCTCATAGAAATCCTCAGGAAGCTCTTCTGTTTCAATATCAAGTGCATATCGGGCAATGGTTGATGGTTGTTCAAGAGAAAGAACAAAATTACCTACATATTTATTCTTTGCGTTATTTAATTCTTCTTCGGAAACCTTTTCATTGCGAATTCTATGGATCTCGTCAATAAAAGCTACAACAGAGCTGTCGGTTACTTCGTTTCGAACTTCAGCAGAAGCGGTGAAGGCAGCAGCATATTTGTCACTCCCTAGGGAAGAATATGCGCCATAAGTGTATCCTTTATCTTCCCGAAGATTATTGAAAAGTCTTCCATCTTCTCTTCCTAATATCTGGTTAGCAATTAAGGCTGGGAAATAATCAGGGTCTTTTTTTTGAAGCTCTACACTGTTAACCACCGCAATCTGACTTTGAACTGCATTTGGCATATCAAGTAAGTTAATCTGGGTAGTTTCCACATTCTCCACCTCAGGTAAATCCACCTCAGGAATCTCCTTCGCATTCCACTTGCTGAAATTTTCTTCAACCAACTGCTTAGCTTTCTCAAAATCTACATCTCCAATAATTGCCAGGTAAGCATTTTCAGGAACGAAGTAATTGTTGTAGTGCGATTTAACGTCTTCCAGAGTAACAGAATTCAGGGTCTCAGGAGTGCTGAATTCGCCATAGGGATGGTTTTTTCCATAAGTCAGGGCTCTTCTTAAGCGTCCTGCATTAAAAGCCACATCCTTTTCATTGCTTTCAAGGTTTTCGATCTCACGTTGTTGAAGTTTCTCAAATTCTTCTTGGGTGAATTCTGGAGTTAAGGCACCTTCAGCCATTAATCCTAATACCCTTGGGAGGAATTTTGATAAAGTGTTCGCTCTAACGCTTTGGGCACTAAAATAAAGATTGGCGCCAAGATAGTCTACCTCTTCATTGAATTCATCTTTTGAAGTTTTAGTGGTCCCAGTTCCCAGTAGACCTCCGGTTAAGGAGGAAACGCCAACTTTTTCTCCTTCAGAATGAGGCGGATTGTCCAGTAAAAGAGTCATATTAACCCGGGGAAGCTTATGATTTTCTACTATCATAACTTTTAGCCCATTCTCTAAAGTAAAGGTCTGTGGTTTTTCAAGATTGATCTTTGGTGCAGGACCCGCTTCCGGTGGTGTGCTTCGATCTATTTGTGCAATGCTTGAAAACGCCAGAAACAATAGGGCATTTATAGTGAGTATATATTTTTTCATTTTATTGTCTTTATATTTTTTATTGAACATCGTCCGTTTTTGGAAGGTAATAGATCTCGGCTCGTTGGTTTTCGTTTAAATACTCGTTGGCCACTCTTTTAATATCTTCCGGAGTAATAGATCGGTAAATTTCTATTTGTTCGTTTATTAAATCGGTATTACCATGTAGTACGTGGTAGGTTGCTAATGATTCTGCAATTCCTGAAACACTGCTGTTCGCGTTTACGAACCTGTTCTCAAAGGTATTCTGAAGTTTCTGAAATTCTCTTTCAGAAATTGTTTCATTTTGAAGTTTGATTATCTCCTCGTCAATTTCTTGTTTTAGGGTCTCTAATTTAGTTTCTCCAAGAGGTAAACTTAAGATAGCGTATGCACTGTAATCTTCAAAAGCAAGGTTTATAGCAGATACCTGTAAAGCCTGCTTTTGATCGTCTACAAGTTTCTTGTAGAGCCTGGATGATTTTCCTCCCGAAAGTATTGTGGACACCATATCTAGGATCTGAGCATCTTTAGTTGCCATTCCCGGGGTTCTATATGCCAGGAGGAACATTGGTAGCTGTATGTTTGGATCGTGGAAAGTATCGGTTACTTTATTATTAATAGGCTTTTCTTCCACACGGGTTCTGGAAACCTCATTTCCTGAAGGGACCGCCCCAAAATAATCTTCGATTAGTTTTTTGGTTTCATCGATATCTATATCTCCGGCTACTACCAGGGTGGCGTTGTTCGGAGCGTAATATTCATCGAAATATTCATTGAACTCTTCCAGAGTTGCCGCATCAAGGTCTTCCATATAGCCAATGTTGGGATCTTTGTAAGGGTGTTCGGTAAAAAGGTTGCGTTGTACTACCTGAAGTAGATTCCCGTAAGGTCTGTTATCGTAACTTCTTCTTCTTTCCTCTTTTACAACCTCGTTTTGCGTTTCTACACCTTCCTGGCCTATAACGGGGTGAAGCATTCTTTCAGATTCAAGCCAAAGGCCCAGTTCTAATTTATTTGAGGGAAATGTCTCATAATAATACGTTCTGTCTAAAGATGTAGTAGCATTAAAAGAGCCTCCGTTGGAATTTATAATAGACATAAACTCCCCTTTTCCAATGTTCTTTGTTCCTTCAAACAAAAGATGTTCGAAAAAGTGAGCAAATCCTGTTTTGTTATTTTTTAGGTCTTTTCCGCCAACGTGATACATCACAGAGGTTGAAACTACGGGAGCCGTGTTGTCCTGATGTAAAATAACGTGTAGTCCATTGTCCAGGTCGTATTCCGTGAATTCGACTTCTTGGGCAACTCCTACGGCACTAACCAGTAAGGCGCAGGCAGTAAGCTTAATTTTGTCAAACATGTCTAGATGGTTTTTTATTAATGTACAGATATAAGTATTAGAAAATACAGATTTGTTACAGTAGTTGAATATTAATTGGTAAAATAATATTTAAACCACGCTCGTTCTAAAATTAACAAGGTGTTAAGGGTGAAACCGGTAGTTTTTTAAGAAATTTACTAGTATAAAACCAAAAAAGAACTATGAAAAAATTCAGTATTCCTATAAAACATGGAGTAGCCGTAGCTGCAGGACTTATTGCTTATTTTTTAATACTCTCATTATTCGATGCTCATAAATATCCTATTTACAGCTTGTTCAATGGGGTGATAATGGCTTACGGTATGTGGGAAGCAATTAAGTATTACCGACTATCGGCAGGGAATAAATTCAAATATCAAAAAGGTTTTATGACCGGGCTGTTAACCGGTTTTAATGCAACGATTTTATTCACGATTTTCTTTGGAATCTACGCTACTGAGATCGATCCTGATTTTAAGGATGAAATAGTAACTATGTGGGTAGACGATTGGTTTATTAATATCGGAATGTTACTGTTTACGGTTGCACTAATGGGATTTGCAACCACTATCGTTCTTACCCTTACTTTTATGCAGCTCTACAAGGATTCCTGGAACACCAAGGAAGGGAAGAAGCATACTTATTAAAAACTTTAGAAGAGTTTGTGAATTAATTAATTAGAAGTATATTTGCACCCGCTTGCTAAAAAGCAGGCGTTTGTAAAGCATAAATCTAATAAAAACACTATGTACGCAATTGTAGAGATAGCAGGGCAGCAATTTAAAGTTGCAAAAGACCAGAAGGTGTTTGTAAACCGTTTAGCAGGAGAAGAAGGAGACAGTGTTTCTTTTGACAAGGTTCTTCTTACCGGCGATGGTGACAACATTACCTTAGGCGCCCCGGCTATAGAAGGCGCTCTTGTAGGAGCCAAAATTTCCCGTCACCTTCAGGGGGACAAAGTAATTGTTTTCAAAAAGAAAAGACGTAAAGGTTACAAGAAGAAAAACGGACACCGTCAGGCTTTAACCGAAATCGTAATTGAAAGCATTGATGTAAAAGGTGGAAAGAAAGCTTCTTCAGCTAAAAAAGAGGAGCCTAAAAAAGATACCAAAGCCGAAAGCAAAGCGGATGATCTTAACCAACACACCGTGGTGGAATTAAGAGAAATGGCTAAAGAAAAAGGAATTGAAGGTTATTCTTCAATGAAGAAAGCTGAATTAATTGAAGCTTTAAGTTAATTATTAAACTACTTTAAACCTAAAATAAAATGGCACACAAAAAAGGAGTCGGTAGTTCCAAGAACGGTAGAGAGTCAGAATCAAAACGCTTAGGTGTGAAGATCTTTGGCGGACAAGCTGCCGCAGCCGGAAATATCATCGTAAGACAAAGAGGTACTGGACACAATCCTGGAGAGAATGTGTATGCAGGAAAAGACCATACTTTACACGCCAAAATAGATGGTGTTGTGAAATTCTCTAAAACAACGAATAATAAATCTTACGTTTCAATTGAACCGTTCGAAGCTTAATTAACTTTGCTTTAGAATAATATCAAAAGCCTTTTCGGAAACGAAGAGGCTTTTTTTGTATATTTATAAGTAAACCAACCGATTAAGCGATGAAATATGTTACTATTTACCGTACCGCCGATATTACTGAAGTTTCCGGAATAAAAGAGATTTTTGTTAAGGAGAGTATAAACTTTAAAATTCTGGATACGGGAACCTCTTCAGAAGAAAACGATGCCGGTCTTTCAACTACAGAAAGCAGGATCCAGGTTGAAGAGCAGCAAAAAGAAACAGCTAAAAGTATTCTTACCCAACACGGTTATTCCGGCGTAGACCAACATTTTGAGACAACACATAGAAGCCGCCTGCCAGATTCCAGAGCAAAACCTATGATTGGTAAATGGATGATTTTTCTACTCGTGGCCCTTGTTGTACTAATCGCAATCATCCTGTTTACCTGGTTTATGATTCCTGAATAAAAAAATCCCTTCTGAATTTCACTTCAAAAGGGATTATGTATCAAATAAACAATGAGATTTCTGCCTGCGCAGAGATGACAGTTTTAATACCTATAGTACTCCGGCTTAAATGGACCTTCTACTTCCACACCAATATATTCGGCCTGATATGGTTTTAGCTCGGTTAATTCTACACCTATTTTCTCAAGGTGAAGTTTAGCTACCTTTTCATCCAGGTGCTTTGGAAGCATGTAAACTTCATTTTTATATTTATCGGCATTTTTCCAAAGTTCGATCTGGGCTAAAGTCTGGTTGGTAAAAGAATTACTCATTACAAAACTCGGATGGCCTGTGCCACAACCAAGGTTTACTAGGCGACCTTCAGCTAAAAGAATAATATCTTTTCCGTTAACAGTGTATTTATCAACCTGAGGTTTAATAGTGTCTTTGGTATCACCGTGGTTATTGTTAAGCCAGGCAACATCAATTTCGTTATCAAAATGCCCGATATTACAAACGATGGTTTTGTCTTTCATCGCTCCAAAATGTTCACCTCTAACAATATCCTTGTTCCCAGTTGTAGTTATTACGATATCTGCCTTTTCAACTACGGTTTCAAGTTTTTTCACTTCAAAACCGTCCATCGCGGCCTGCAAGGCACAAATAGGATCGATTTCTGTAACGGTTACAATGGCTCCGGTTCCTTTAAATGAAGCTGCGGTACCTTTACCAACGTCTCCATAACCACAAACCACAACGCGTTTCCCGGCAAGCATAATATCGGTAGCACGGCGAATTGCATCTACTGCACTTTCGCGACAACCGTATTTATTATCGAATTTCGATTTGGTCACCGAATCGTTCACGTTAATGGCCGGCATTACCAAAGTTCCGTTTTTCATTCTTTCATAAAGACGGTGCACTCCGGTAGTGGTTTCTTCTGAAAGTCCACGGATGCCTTTGGCAAGCTCAGGATATTTATCAAAAACCATATTGGTAAGATCACCCCCATCATCAAGAATCATATTCAAAGGCTCGCGTTCTTCACCAAAAAACAGAGTTTGTTCGATACACCAGTTAAATTCTTCTTCGGTCATTCCCTTCCAGGCATAGACCGGGATTCCGGCAGCGGCAATCGCGGCTGCAGCCTGATCCTGGGTAGAGAAAATATTACAGGAACTCCAGGTCACTTCAGCACCAAGGGCAACCAACGTTTCAATAAGCACAGCGGTTTGGATTGTCATATGCAAACAACCGGCTATTCGTGCACCTTTTAAAGGCTGTTCATCTTTATATTCTTCCCGAAGTGCCATTAGTCCCGGCATTTCAGATTCGGCAAGTTCTATCTCTTTTCTTCCCCAATCGGCAAGGGAAATATCCTTAACTTTATAAGCGGTGTAAGGCACTGTTTTAGTCGACATATTATTATATTTGAATATTAGCAAATTTTTGTCTCGCAAAAATAAGGAATCTATAACAAACCTACATGCCACTTTACAAAACAATAACAGCAAATCCCCATACTAAAGTCTTCATTTGGAAGGTGGAAGAGCCTTTTGAAGAACTTAGCGACGGAATTCAACTTACAGATCATTGCCAGAACAGGGTAGACGGAATGAAATCTGAAATTCATCGCCGCGGGTTTATGAGTATACGCCATCTTTTGGCTGAAGCCGGTTATGTAGATGCCGACCTGTATTATGATAAACTCGGAAAACCCCATCTGAAAGACGGGAAAAACATCTCTATTACGCATTCCTTTAATTTTACCGGTATTATTGTTAGTGATGAAAAGGTTGGGATAGATATTGAAAAACAACGGGATAAGATTCTCAGGATCGCCAATAAGTTCACCCCGCTAAAGGAGTATCATACTCTTGCCAACGAAGATGCTTTAATTCGTAAACTAACCATCGTGTGGGGTGCCAAGGAATCTGTTTATAAAATGTATGCCGAACCCGGTTTAGGATTTTTACAGCACATCAACGTAACCGATTTCGATTTTGAGGATGCCAAAACCACAGCAAAAGTTTTATTTAAAGGAAGAAAATCCTTTTATGAAATGGAATTCCTGGAATTTGAAGGTTTTACCTGCGTTTACGGTTGGGCAACGAAGGCAATAGAAAACTGATTTGATGCTGAATTTTTACCGGCAGATCGAAGCGGCAGTAGCCAAAAATAGAAAATTGCTTTCCGTCCTTATTGATCCCGATAAATTTGAGGAAAACGAGGCTGGAGCTTTCCTGAATAGTATTCCCGAAAACACTTCTCATATTTTTGTAGGCGGAAGTACCGTAGAAAAAAATCAAACTGAAAAAACGGTAAAAGCAATAAAAGCCAGAACTCAGTTACCGGTGTTTCTGTTTCCCGGAGATCACAATCAGATCACGGATGATGCCGACGCTATCTTATTCCTCAGTTTAATCTCAGGACGTAATCCCGAATATCTTATAGGTCAGCAGGTTAAATCGGTGGTGAAATTGAGGAATACCAGTCTCGAAATCATTCCAACAGGTTATATTTTAATTGACGGAGGCAATGAATCTGCCGTGCAAAGAGTTAGTAATACAGAACCCATACCTCAATTCGAGGTAAATGCCATTGTAAATACTGCACTTGCAGGACAGTATTCAGGAAAGAAACTCATCTACCTTGAAGCCGGGAGTGGTGCCAGAATACCGGTTTCCGAAGAGATAATAGCAGCAGTAAAAAAAGCTATAGATATTCCCTTAATAGTAGGTGGAGGCATCCGCACCACACAACAACAGAGGAAAGCCTATGAGGCGGGCGTAGATATGCTGGTTATAGGAACCCATTTTGAAGAATGAAAGCAGATTTATTGGTTTCGGTTCCACATTACTGACTTCAAATCTTTAAATTTGGCTTCGACTAAAAAACCCCACAAATGAAAATTTCAGTAGAACTTACCTTGACTCCCATTCAGGATAATTTTGAGCCTGCGATCATTAACTTCATCAAAAAAATGAGGGATTCAGGATTAACAGTAAAAGAAAATCCGTTGAGCACGCAGGTTTATGGGGATTATGATGAGGTGATGGCATTGCTAAATTCAGAAATTAAAAATGCTTTTGAAGCCATAGACCGTGGCCTGTTATATATGAAAATTGTAAAATCTGATCGCAGCGACTATGCAGCCGATTTTTGATTTTTTCTTCGACCAATATTCAGGATACCCCACGCTTTTTATAATTCTTGAGATCATTGCGGTGATCTTTGGTTTTTTATCGGTTTGGTATTCCAAACAAAACAACATTCTGGTTTACCCAACGGGGATTGTGAGTACGCTCATTTTTGTTTATTTACTTTGGCAATGGCAGTTGCTTGGGGATATGATGATTAATGCTTACTATTTTTCTATGAGCATTTACGGTTGGTATGTCTGGACCCGCAAAGTTGATGCAACCCATTTTACCCCTATTACCAACACCACCAAAAAGGAGAACTGGCAAAGCTTATTCATTTTTATAGCTACGCTCATCTTCGTTTTTGTAGTTTACGAGTGGTTTGATAAATGGGATAACTGGACAGCCTATGTCGATACTCTAACAACAGCTATTTTCTTTGTGGGAATGTGGCAAATGGCTAACAGGAAGATTGAAAACTGGATTTTCTGGATTATAGGAGATATTATTTCGGTGCCATTATATTTCTATAAGGGGCTTACTTTCACGGCAATTCAATATTTTGTATTTACCATAATCGCTATATACGGCTACAAAGCATGGCAGAAACACTTGCGCAACGACCTACGTCCGTCTTAAAGGCTGTTTTTTTTGGTCCTGAATCCACTGGGAAGACTACCCTTGCCCAAATGCTGGCAGAACATTTTAATACCCTTTGGGTAGAGGAATACATGAGGGAATATCTTCAGGAAAAATGGAATTTAGAGCAAAAAGTTTGTGAACCAAAGGATATGTTGCCAATTGCCTGTGGCCAAATGCAGCGAGAGAATGAACTGGCGGAAAAGGCCAACAGAATCCTGTTTTGCGATACAGATCTCCTGGAGTTAAAAGTTTATTCTGAAGCCTATTACAATGGATTTTGCGATCCGCAACTTCTTAAACATGCGTTAAACAATCGGTATGATTTATACTTTTTGATGTATATTGACGTACCCTGGACTCCCGACGATCTTCGGGATAAACCCTTCGACCGTATCGGGATGTTTAAGCGATTTGAAGAAGCTTTGATCCTCACCGGAAAACCTTATGTGGTTTTAAAAGGTGATTTAGAAGAGCGCTTTCAAACTGTGGTTTCAGAAATTAATAAACTTTTAAAAAAACGAATAGACGTGGGTTTCAGCGAAATTGATATTTTACAAATTGAAGAGAACGGATTAAGCTCGAAAGAAGTAGAGCGCCAACTTAAATTATTTGAAAGAGGAAATGTAAAAGTCGATATTCAAAGGGCTGCCACTCCGGGTAATGGAATTTTTGTTTATTCTGAAAAAGAAAAGAAAGATTTCATTGCTCTTTACGAGAACAAGATTTCTCAACTAAACCTTCTGAAGTTTATTCCTGCTTCCGGGGCTGCTACCAGGATGTTCAAGGCCCTGCATAATTTCACCGATGAATTTGATCCTGAGCAGGAGAGCTTAAGAAATTACCTTGATCGAAAGGAAGATCCTTCACTCCAACGATTTTTTGAAGGTATTGAAAGCTTACCTTTTTATGACAGGGCTTTTAAATTAGTCAGAGAAAAGTATTCATCCTTGGATGATAAATCAAAGGACGAACAGCACCTGCTTCTGGTTAAAACTATGCTCTATGAAGACGGTCTTAATCTTAGCAACTTACCAAAGGGTCTGGTACCATTTCACAAATATGAAGACAGAATCGCTACAGCTTTTGAAGAACACCTGTATGGTGCTTCAAAATACCTAAGTGTAAATGGCCTTGCCAAGGTACATTTCACGGTTGCCCATGGAGATAAGGATAAATTCAAAAATGAATTTGAAACTATTAAGGAGCGAGTGGAGAAGGCTACTAATACCAAATTTGAGATTACCTATTCTTACCAGGACCCTAAAACCGACACCATTGCCGTAGATGAAGATAATGAACCTTTTAGAGATGAAGAGGGACATATCTTTTTCAGGCCCGGTGGACATGGAGCCCTTATTGAAAATCTTAATAACCAGGAGGCCGATCTTATTTTTATTAAAAATATAGATAATGTGGTGGTTGAAAAAAGGCTTGGTGATGTGGTAGAGTATAAAAAAATGTTAGGAGGAAAACTACTTCAGCTTCAGGAACAAATTTTCACTTATTTAAACCAGTTGGATACGGGAAATAATTCTGAAACCAAGCTCGATGAGATCGCCCGTTTTATCGAAAAAGAGTTTTCCGTAGAGATCACAAGTTCTTTTAATAAATTCACAGGAGAAGAGAAAACCCAGTATCTGTGCAGAAAGCTGGATAAGCCTCTACGGGTTTGTGGAATGGTAAAGAACGAAGGAGATCCCGGTGGTGGTCCCTTTTTGGTGAAAGATGAAACAGGAGAAGTGAGCCTGCAGATTATTGAAGGGGCACAAATCGATAAGGATAGTATGGAGCAACTCAAGATCCTGAATAATTCTACACACTTCAATCCCGTGGATATCGTTTGCGGGATCTATAACAGGAAAGGCGAGAAGTACGATCTTCATCAATATGTAGATGAGCGAATGAGCTTCATCGCCCATAAAACTAAAGACGGAAGACCATTAAAAGCCCTTGAGCGTCCGGGTCTTTGGAATGGAGGGATGGCCTTTTGGAATACTGTTTTTGTAGAAGTTCCGGTATCCACTTTTAATCCAGTAAAAACCGTGGCAGATCTACTTAAACCAAGTCATCGTACAGAATAGCGTTGTGGACGAGGAAAGGATTATCCAGGAATTAAATTTTAAGGCGGTGAGGAGTTCCGGGTCTGGCGGCCAACATGTGAATAAAACCTCATCAAAGGTTGAACTCTATTTTCCGGTGGAGGCTTCTGAAGCTTTATCAGAAGAGGAAAAAGCCAGGATTCTCAAAAAATTGGCTAACAGGATTACCGTAGCCGGAGAGTTGGTGCTTCAAAGTGATATTTCCCGTAGCCAGCATAAAAATAAGAAAGATGTTACTCTTCGTTTTCTGAATTTGATTAAGGATGCCCTTAAAAAACGAAAACCCCGGAAAAAGACAAAACCTTCCCGTGCAGCCAGGGAAAAACGGTTAAAAAAAAAGAAAATCAAGGCTGAGAAGAAAGCGGGAAGAAAAAATCCACTTCAGTGAAATTAAAACCTGTGGATATTTTCTACATAAATGTGGAAGCTGGTAGGTATTTCCCCAGTTTTTAAAAGTTTAATTATTTCGGGAAATTGTTTAAAAGTTTGGTCTTCAGTTAAGTGTCTTTATTTACTGGTAATGGTACGGTTTTCACTTACTATATTAAGAGTTTGATAAAAACTTGATTCAAATTAACTAAACTCAACAGCTTGGATAACTGTTGTATAATTTAGATTTTCGGAGAAAGAGAGGCTTTAGGGCCTCTTTTTTATTTATAAGTGTTTCCATCTGTAGAATATTGGTGGGAATTTCCACATAATGAACTCTTAAAATTAGTGAATTTCCACATAAAATTTTTAGGACGACTAAATATAATTTGGTGAAAACCCTTTAATTTCAAGTGGTTACGAAGTATTTTGCTGAATTGGTATAATTATTCCTGTATACTTAATAACTAAAATATTAAAACTCTAAAATTATAAGTTATGAAAAAGTTAGGATTAAGCTTACTGGCAGTAACCGCAATGTTTTTTTATACTGAAAATGTAAATGCTCAGGTTGACGGTGACGTAGATGCAAACGTTGAAGTTGAAGCTCATGCTCAGGAAAAGACAGATTTTAAAGAAATTGATGTTCTGGCGCTTCCACAACCAGTTAAGGATGCTGTAATGACCGATTTTAATGGTGCAGTAACTGAGGAAGCCTGGGTTAAGGAAAAAGACGGGAAAACAATGTACAAACTTTCACTTAATGTAGAAGGTGAGAAAAAGAAAGTTTATATAGACCAGGATGGTAACTGGATAGATAAGAAAGATAAGGATAAATAGATCAAGTATATTTTTTAACCATTCTTACAGCTAACCAGCTTTAAATCCGCTCTATTTTACCCTATCCTGAAATATGGCGGTTTTAAAACATTAGCCGAAATTATAGAGACGCCAACTCTTTCGGCAACGGAGAAAATAGAATTTTTTATCTGCCCCATTGGGGATTGAAATTGAGCAAAACGACTTTCAGGGAACAAGGATTCTTTGATCAACTAACACTTTAAAAAGAGTCGTTTAGTAAAGTGTTGAAAAGATATTCTATATTTTTCCGTAAAATGGATACCTAATAACCGATAAGTATATTTTTTAGATTTGTCAGAAAAAGAGGTCAATTAAATTGATCTCTTTTTTTTATGCTTAATTTTAAAACCTATGAACCTAAGATTGTTAAATTTGCACTATACATTTTAATTCAGTATTATTTATGACTAAAATCCTCATAGTAGAAGATGATGTCGCTTTCGGCACGATGCTTAAAACGTTTCTACAAAAAAGAAACTATGAGGTGAGGCTTGCTTTTACAGCTTCAGAAGCATTAAAAATTATAAATGATAAGGATTTTGATCTAATCCTTACCGATGTTCGACTACCGGATAAAGATGGTCTCGATATCTTAAAAGAGGTGAAGGCCAAAAACACCAAAACGCAGGTCATTGTCATGACAAGTTATGCTGAAATAAGTATGGCCGTGCAGGCGATGAAAGATGGTGCCTTTGATTATGTTTCCAAGCCCTTTAGACCTGAATCTATTCTTCAAACCATAGAAAACGCATTAAAACATCACCAGGCAAGTACCGCTGAAATCGTAAAACCAGTCAAAAAAGCTCAAAAAACTCCCCTACAGAAAGATAGTTTTGTAAAAGGTGTGAGCGATGCTTCTCGTAAACTTAACGATTATATTGAGCTGGTTGCTCCCACAAATATGTCGGTTCTCATTATGGGGGAAAGTGGTACGGGAAAAGAGCAGGTGGCTAAAAGTATTCACTTCCAAAGTAAGCGGAAAGATGCGGCCTTTATTGCTGTAGACTGCGGGGCAATTCCGAGGGAGCTTGCTTCCAGTGAATTTTTTGGGCATATAAAAGGTTCTTTTACCGGGGCGATCAATGATAAAACCGGTCACTTTGAAGCTGCCAGCGGCGGGACTTTGTTTCTTGACGAAATAGGAAATTTAACCTACGAGTTGCAGGTGCAATTGCTGCGGGCGCTTCAGGAGAGAAGAATCAAACCCGTAGGAAGCAACAACGAAATTGAAGTTGATATTCGTGTGATCACCGCCACGAACGAAGATCTTGCCCAATCGGTAAGAGAAGGAGAATTCAGGGAAGACCTTTATCATAGGTTGAATGAATTTTCTATTAAAGTTCCGGCGCTGAAAGACAGGAAAGAAGACCTTATGATCTTTGCAGACTATTTTCTGGATGAAGCAAATGCTGAACTTGAAAAAAATGTGATAGGCTTTACTGAAGAGGCTATCGAAGCATTTAAAAATTACAACTGGCCTGGGAATTTGCGGGAGTTAAAGAATATGGTAAAAAGGGCTGTGCTTTTAACCCAGGACGACTTGATCCCCCTAAAAGTCCTGCCTCACGAAATTTCTACCGCACAAAAATCTGAAACCGAGTATGGGCTTTTTAAAAATAAGAACGAAGAGCAACTCATTATCGAGGCATTGGAAAAATCAGGTGGAAATAAAAGTAAAGCTGCAAGATTGCTTTCAATAGATCGCAAAACCCTTTATAATAAGCTTAAACAATATGGGATTAAACTGTAATCTCAGTTTTAAGATTATTCATTAATAACCGAATATTTTTGATTAGCCCGGTAAATCCAGGTTCATCTAAATCATTATAGGTTTCAATTTCCCTTAATTTTTGTGCTATTGAATGTGCCTTCATTTGTTTAAACATTGGCAGCATTTTATGGGCAACCGAAGCCATTTTTTCCTGGTCCTGCTTTTTAAAGGCTTCCTCAAGGTCTTCCAGGTTTTTTTCTGAACTATCCAGAAAGGCATTTATAATGATATGCATTGCTTTCTCATCACCCCCAGAAAACTGGTAGATCTCTTCAAGATCATATTCGGTGCCGGGTCTTTTGCTGGGTGGGAGATAATTATTAGTCGCAACCTTAACCTTAAATATTTGAGCAATACTATTTAAAAGTTCTTGTGGCTTATAGGGTTTGATAAGGCTTTTTTCGAATCCGGCCTTTGTATAGAAATCGGGTTCCAGGCTTGTTCTGCCGGAGATAGCAATCACCGGAATATTCTTTGTTTTGGGGTCTTCCTTAATTTGTGAGATGAGTTCCAAACCATCCATTCTTGGCATTTGAATATCAGTGAGCACCAAATCGAACTTATCAGATTTCAATTTGTTTAGTGCATCATAGCCATTAAGACTACTTTCACAGGTGAGCCCTAACGATTTAACCAATTCCTGGGTTAGAGCGAGTTGAGAGGGTTCATCATCCACTACCAAAGCCTTTTTATTTTTAAGAAGGGCCGGGGGTGGACTTTGTTCTTCTGGTTTAGCAATAAGTTGCTCCTGTTTTTCAGTTTTAACAACCGGGAGATAAACGATGAATTCACTACCGTCCCCGGGCGCGCTTATGAGTTCCAATTTTCCTTTTAACAGGGTGGTTAGACTTTTTGTGATGGTAAGACCAAGACCGGTACCTCCGTATTGTTTCTCAATCTTACTATTTTCCTGGGAAAACTCTTCGAAGATTTTCTCCTGTTTTTCCTTCGGAATCCCGATCCCTGAATCTTTTACCGATATTATGAGGGTATAACTATCCTCAATCTCTTTTCTGAGCCCGGCACTAACCCTCACCTCCCCTTCGTATGTAAACTTATAGGCATTGGTCACCAGATTTGCAATGATTTGCTTTATTCTGAAGGGATCGCTTAATACCTGAACATCGGTTTCGGGGGCGGCGTCTATTATTATTTCTACATCTTTATTGATCTCACCCGGTAAGGCGTTATGCACACTGTCCTCAATTAATTTCTTAGGATTAAACGGTAACTTCTCCACCAGCATTTTTCCTGCCTCTAATTTTGACAGGTCCAGCAAATCATTAACCAATCTAAGGATGAAATCTGAAGATTTCTTCACGTGGGTTAAATAGTGATTTTGCTTATTATTTAGTGAGGATTTTTCCATCAGATCGGTATAACCTATTAAAGTATTCAGGGGTGATCTGAGATCGTGGGTGATAGCTGCCATAAACTGTTCCCTGCTCTTTAAAAGTGATTCGGCAAAGGTTTTGGCTTCTTCCAGTTGACTTCGGTAACGCTGACTTCGGCTAACATCTTTGATGATGAGAAATAAAAAAACCAGAATTATTACAATACTCACTAAACCGGCCGATATCATTATTATAGAAGTATTCTTCAGCATTTTTTCTGAACTTTCAGCGCGGTTGAGAGAGGCTTCCCGTTCTTCCTGTTCTATGGTGGCGAGCACACTTCGGAGTTGCTGATTCAGGATCAAGTCGTTGTCCAGCAGTTCATTTTCTTTCTGAATTATCTGCTGGCGAAATTGCTGGTTAGCGGTTTCAAGTTCACTAAGCACATTTTTTACAGAACCGATAAGTGAATCGGCAGTTCGGTTGGTTAGCTGTTCCTCATTGTCTTCTTCAGAGAATTCCAATAATTTAATAAGAACTCTTCGTTGATGCGGTTCCAGTTTAGCAAACCGCTCTTCATAATTATTGGCATTAAAAGAAGGGTCTACCTTGCGAAGTTCCTCTAAAACCTGCGTGTAATAATTAGTATTCCGGTCCTGTTCTCTTAATATCAATAATTCGTTGAGGTTGTTGGTTTTTCTCGAAAGCAAGGCAGAGATACTGTCCAACTCGGTCTTCATTTGGGTGTCGGTATATGATTCTTTAAGCAGGCTGATATTATTCTGAATGGTAGCTAAATGTTCCTGATATAATTCAAGATCACTTTCCTTACCGGTCTGGATGAGCCGCCGACTAATATTTTCGGTTTCATATAATTCTGTAGTAATATCGCTAACCAGGAAGAGCTTCTCATTATTAGTGGTATTGGAATCAGCGAGATTGGTAAATGCGACTACCTGAGTATAGACAAACCAAACCGAAAGGGCTGCCAGGGCAGCTACCAGGAGATATCCGGCAACCACTTTAAAGGTTATAGAACGTTTGGTATTTCGCATAACTTAAATTCCGCTAAAATTACACCAATTAAATGAAATGCAATAAAATTATAGGAATTCCCAAAAAGCTTTATACATTTGTGGCATATCTCACAAGGGGTGCCTTTTAATTGAGGCTGAGATCATACCCAATGAACCTGGGCAGGTAATGCTGCCAAGGGATTGCGCAAAACGCACTAAGTATGTACTCCTGAAAATGCCAAAACACCGGTGGGCAATTTCAGGATTTTTTTATTTAATATTTAACCTAAGAATAATCGCCCCTTTTATTCGTAATAAATTTTTACGAATGAAATCTGTATTATTTTTTGCCAGCCTTTGTCTGATTTCCTTTCAGACCTTAGCTCAAACTCACATTTTAAAAGGAAAAGTCACCGAGGACGAGGTCCCACTTGAGGGCGTTTCGGTTTACGCTAAAGAAACAGGTGCGGGAACCCAAACCGATGCCGAGGGTAATTACCGATTGGAGCTAGAAGATGGGGCTTATATCCTCATTTTTTCCTATGGAAATCAGAAATCTGTTCAGGTGAATCTTTATGAGGACAAAACCCTGAATATCGATCTCTCTGACGCGCAAGAAGTACTTGATGAGGTTTTTCTCTCGTCTTTAAGGGTAAATGCCCAATCTCCCATTACTTATAGTAACTTGACCAATGAAGAAATTGAAGACCGAAATCTGGGTCAGGATATTCCAATTCTAATGAATTACATGCCTAATGTGGTCTCTACCTCAGATGCCGGTGCAGGCATTGGCTACACGGGAATTCGCGTAAGAGGTAGTGATGGTACAAGAGTGAATGTGACTATTAACGGCGTACCTTATAACGATGCCGAAAGCCAGGGAAGTTTTTGGGTTAACCTGGGTGATTTTGCTTCTTCCGTAGAGAATATGCAGCTTCAGCGTGGGGTTGGAACTTCCACAAACGGAGCCGGGGCTTTCGGGGCCAGTCTCAATATTCTCACCGATGGCTACCAGGAAGAAGCTTCCGCAGAACTTGCTAACAGTATTGGCTCCTACAACACCAGGAAACATACCTTGAAATTCAGTACTGGTCTTATTGACGAGAATTGGGAATTCGCCGGACGTGTTTCTCAGATCAAAAGTGACGGCTATATAGACCGGGCGGAGAGTGATTTGAAATCTTATTTTCTCCAGGGAACCTTTGTAGATGAAAATACGCTGGTAAAAGCACTTACGTTTGGAGGAAGCGAAAGAACCTACCAGGCCTGGTACGGCATAGATGCTGAAACCCTTGAAAATGATCGCACTTTTAACCCTGCAGGGATCTATGAAGATGAGAACGGCGTGACCCGCTATTACGAAAACCAAACCGATAACTACAAGCAGGATCATTATCAATTGCTGTGGAATCAGGAATATAACCCTAACTGGTCTTCTAATCTTGCTCTACATTATACCTACGGGAGAGGTTATTATGAAGAGTACGAAGAAGGTGCTGAGCTTGCCGAATTTGGATTAGAGCCCTTTGAAGCCGGGGGAGAGACAATTACTAATTCAGATCTGGTTGGCACCAAATGGCTGGACAATCATTTTTACGGAACTACTTTTGGGCTTAATTACCAGGAAAGTAATTTGGATCTGGTCCTGGGAGGGGGATGGAACAAGTATATAGGCGATCACTTCGGAGAAGTTATCTATACGAAGTTTGCTAGAAATAAAAGGCTAAACGAGCCCTACTACGAAAACACGGCTACAAAAACCGACTTTAATATCTACGGAAAAGCAAATTTTGCAGTTACTGATAAATTAGCAGCTTATGCTGATCTTCAGTTGAGGACTGTGACTTATGAAACAGAAGGTATCCTTTCTGATGGAAGTGATTTTCCGGTAGATGATAATTTAAATTTTTTCAATCCAAAAGCGGGGCTTACTTACCAGATGAATACCGGTAATCAATTTTACTTCTCTTTTGCCCGGGCACACAGGGAGCCCAGTCGAAACGACTATGAGAACGGCGATCCTGAACCGGAGGAATTGAACGATTTTGAACTGGGATGGAGGTACAACTCGCCGAACGTTCAGGTCAATTCGAACCTTTATTATATGGATTATCAAAATCAACTGGTGCTAACCGGTGGTCTGGATGAAGTTGGAGCTTTTATCCGGGAAAACAGTGGGGAGAGCTATAGGCTTGGACTTGAAATAGATGCGACCATTAGAATTTCAGATAAAATTAATCTCAGGCCAAATCTGTCTTTAAGTCAAAATAAAAATATCGATTTCGTTTCTACCTGGAACGGGGAAGCTATGAATTTTGGAAATACAGAGATTTCCTATTCCCCATCAATTGTTGCTGCTAACCTGATTGGTTATTATCCCTTTGAAGGATTGGAATTAAATCTTCTTTCCAAATATGTAGGAGAACAGTACATGAGTAATATTGAAACCGAAGCTTCATTACTGGATAGTTATTTTATAAATGATTTTAATATCCAATACAGCTGGAAAGAAGCGCCGCTTTTTAAAGAAGTAGTTTTTACCGGATTAGTGAATAATATATTTGGGGTAGAATATGTTTCTAACGGGTATTATTACACCTACGATGTGCCAAATCCCGAATTTTCTAGTGGGCAACAAACCTATGATGGAGCCGGATATTATCCGCAGGCAACAACCAACTTTTTACTTGGAGTTACCCTGAAATTTTAATTTGAGTGAGCCTTGCCATCCATCTCCGATGGCAGGGCTTTTTAATTATAGACCTCAATAGCATTTCCCCGTCGCTCTATGCGGTAAGGCTTTAAAGTATATTGGCCCTCACCGGCTGTAAGTTCGCCTGTCACGATGTTATATTCGTTCCCGTCGTCACACTGGCACTTTGCGGTAATACCGGTTACCTGCATCGCAGAGCAATTATTTGGTGGATGGTTAGGATCGCTTAATTCAAACGCGGTATACTGGGAATTATTGATGTTGTAAACCACAACGCCTTTTATTCCATTACTATAAGTGGAATAGGAGTTGCCAGGGTATTGTAGGTTGTTGTATTCCGGCAAGTCCAAATTAAGCTGAATCCTGAAATTAAGATCAGGGAGATTAGGATTATTAAGTCGATTGTTATCATCTGTAGAACACCCGACCAGAAAGACCGGAATGATTAACCCGAAAATTATTTTTTTCATAAAAGATGCATTTCTTGCTAAAAGAATATAATTGCTTTCAAAGCTTAAATTTATTATATTTGTTAAACAAATCCCGTCGTGCTATGGGATTTTTTCTATTTATATAAACGATGAAGTTATGAGCAAAGTATCTTATTATACTGCAGAGGGCCTAAAAAAGTTGAAAGATGAATTAAATCAGCTGCGAGATGTTGAGCGGCCAAGAGCTTCTGAAGCGATTGCCGAAGCCCGTGATAAAGGAGACCTTAGTGAGAACGCTGAATATGATGCGGCCAAGGAGGCCCAGGGAATGCTGGAGATGAAGATCTCAAAAATGGAAGAAATAGTCGCTAACGCCCGGGTTATAGACGAATCTCAACTTGATACCTCTAAGGTGCTGGTGCATTCTTTTGTTCGCATTAAAAACCTGGGTAATGGTTCAGAAATGAAATATAAACTGGTTGCCCAAAGCGAAGCCGATCTTAAATCGGGAAAAATTTCGGTAGATTCACCTATAGGAAAAGGTTTGTTAGGTAAAAAAGTGGGAGAAAAGGCCCAAATTGATGTTCCCAGCGGAAAAATGGAGTTTGAAGTTCTCGAAATCTGGAGAGAATAATTTTTTATTTAACAAATAAGTAAAATCCTTTTCCAATTCCTTAACTCAGGAAGAAAGAAAAGGATTTTATCTTTAAGAGAACTAATAAAAACCAAAGTTATGGCCACACTTTTCAGTAAAATAGCTCAGGGCGAGGTCCCGGCTTATAAGATCGCAGAAGACAGTCAGTTTCTTGCATTTCTCGATATCAACCCAAATGCTAAAGGCCATACGCTCTGTATTCCGAAGAAAGAAGTAGATAAAATCTTTGACCTGGAGGAGGAAGTTTACCAGGAATTGATGCGGTTTTCCCGTAAGGTTGCTATAGCTCTGGAGAAAACTGTTCCCTGCAAGCGCGTTGGGATGGCCGTAGTTGGCCTGGAAGTTCCCCACGTACATGTGCATCTTATTCCGCTGAATTCTATGAAAGACATGGATTTTTCAAATAGCGTTAAAATGAGCGATGAAGAGTTTGAGAAATTAGCTGAGTCTATTCACGTAAACCTTTAAGTAGTTCCTGGGAATGGGATTTCAGAATAAGGTAATAAAAGATCAAACCTTTCTTAGGGAGATTCTGAAGGTTGTGCCTTTATTGATTTCGCTGTGAGCTACTTTAATTCTTCCACGGTGATACTCTTCTATAATTCTTTTAGCAAGCGAAAGACCTAATCCCCAACCTCTTTTTTTAGTGGTATGCCCGGGTTCGAAGATGAGTTTGAACTTATTTTTATCTACTCCCTTTCCGCTATCTTTAATATCAATATAAGCCCAGTTACTGTCTTGTTTTATTTCGATAGTTAGCGTGCCTTTGCCCCGCATAGCATCTATAGCATTCTTCACGAGGTTTTCTATGGTCCAGCTATAGAGCTGTTGGTTGAGGTTTACATAAATCGATTCTTCCGGGACGATTAATTGAAAATTGATCAGGTTGGAACTTCTGGTTCTTAAGTAATCGAACGTATTATTAGTTTCCTCTACTATATCTGTTCTTGTTAATAAGGGCGCTGAACCGATCTTGGAAAAACGTTCTGTGATAGTTTTCAGACGGTCTATGTCCTTTTCCATTTCCTCTATATACGAAGGTTTAACTTTTTCATCTTTCAGGATTTCTGTCCACCCAATCAATGAGGACAATGGAGTACCGATTTGATGTGCAGTTTCCTTTGCCATTCCGGCCCAAAGTTTATTCTGTTCACTGGATTTTGTGGTGGTGTAGAAGAAATAAACCACTCCAATAAAGAGAAAACCAATGAGGGTGAGTCCGATAGGATAATATTTAAGCTTATTTAGAGCCGGGGAATTTCCGTAAAAAATATATTGCTCTTGCCCTTCTCCCAGATTAATAACAATCGGTTCATTTTCATCCTTAATACGTGTGAGGTATTTTCTTAACCTCTTTTCGTTCTGGGTAATTGAGGGATCTATATTTGTGGTATAAGCTACCTGCCCATCTGCATAAGTATGAATTATAGGAATGCTGGTGTTATTGTTTAGGATCTCCAGGATTAAATCAATCTCTGAGTCTGCCGTGGCATTGTCAAGTTCCTGCTGAGCCTTTGCCCAGATATTCATCTTAGCACGTTCATCTTCTTTAAGGCTTTGGAAAAAAATAGAGGTGTTCCACAGAACTAGAGCGACCACCACCAAACAGGATATTACTATAAACCAGCGGTTAAAACTTCGCTCATCGGTAAAATTCATGCAGTCTTACAGGTTTTATATTTTAAAGATAAGCGTTTTTAAACATATATTATTGCCTTGCAGCTTTTTTCATTCCTTATGGGTTTCGTTACCTTTGTCAAAAATCAAAGAATGGTAAGTATAACTCCCGGGGAGCTTAGTACTGGTAAATTACACCAGTATTTGCTGGGTGCCGTAGGGCCAAGACCTATTGCTTTTGCCAGCACGCTGGATTCACAAGGCAGACCCAATTTGTCGCCTTTTAGTTTTTTTAATGTTTTTGGCTCTAACCCTCCTACCCTTATTTTTTCTCCTGCAAGACGGGGCAGAGACAATACGGTTAAGCATACATACAACAATGCCAAAGCTAACAAAGAGGTTGTTATAAATATCGTGAATTTCGATATGGTACAGCAAATGTCACTCTCCAGCACCGAATATGCCGAAGGAGTGAATGAGTTTGATAAAGC
This sequence comes from Salegentibacter flavus, assembly GCF_900115145.1. Lineage (GTDB taxonomy): Bacteria > Bacteroidota > Bacteroidia > Flavobacteriales > Flavobacteriaceae > Salegentibacter > Salegentibacter flavus. The sequence continues at coordinate 130,308 of NZ_FOVL01000001.1, forward strand.
CGGACTTACAATGTTGCCCTCTGAACTCGTTAAGCCTTTTCGTGTAGCTGAATCTCCCGTGCAGCTTGAATGCAAGGTAAAAGAAGTGGTAGAACTCGGCCAGGAAGGTGGAGCAGGTAATTTGATTATTTGTGAAGTGCTGAAAATGCATATTAAGGAAGAAATTCTGGATGAACATGGCTTCATAGATCAGCATAAGATCGACCAGGTAGCGCGAATGGGAGGTGATTGGTATACCCGCGCCAATATGGGGATGTTTGAAGTACCCAAACCTCTTTCTACTTTAGGAATTGGTGTGGATGCTATTTCTGCTGAAATCAGGGATAGTAAGATCCTTACCGGAAACGATCTCGGGAAACTGGGTAATGTAGAGCGTTTACCTTCAGAAGAAGAAATTCAAGGTTATTTGAATGAAAATTCAGAAATTGCAGACCTTATTAAAAGCGGAGATAAAAATAAAATTCATTTAAAGGCTCAGGAACTTCTGAAGCAGGAAAAACCTGAAACAGCCTGGAAAATACTATTAGCAAAATAAAAATTTATGGAAGTACAAGGAAAGATTAAACTAATTGGAGAAACTAAAACCTTTGGTAACAATGGTTTTAGAAAGAGAGAACTAGTGGTCACTACAGAAGAGCAGTACCCACAACATATTATGATCGAATTCGTACAGGATAAAACCGATCTATTAGATAGTTATCAGGTTGGTCAACCGGTAAAAGTAGGTATTAACTTACGTGGTCGTGAATGGGTTAGTCCACAGGGGGAAACCAAATACTTCAATTCGGTACAGGGTTGGAGAATTGAAAACCTGCAGGCACAACAACCCGGAAGTAAGGAAGTACCGCCACCAGATCAGTTTGAACCGGCCAGTGACTTCAATGAAGAAGATCACGACGACCTGCCGTTTTAATTCTGAAAAAGATCTAAGAAATTCATAATTTACAAGCCCGGTAGTATTCTATCGGGCTTTTTTTAACCATAAAAATTACTTCAGTTGATCTTTCTTAAAAATGGCGATCCTTTTCCTCCAGTAGATTATGCTGATGAGCAGGGTTTACTTGCCGTTGGGGGAGAGCTTAATGTCAAGAGTCTTATCGCTGCTTACAGCCAGGGAATATTTCCCTGGTATGATGATAGCCAGCCTGTTTTGTGGTGGAGCCCCGATCCCAGAATGGTACTTTTTCCGGAGAAGCTAAAGGTTTCAAAGAGTATGAAACAGCTTCTAAAAAAAGATGCTTTTAAAATAACCTATAATGAAGATTTTGTCCAGGTTTTGGAACATTGTGCTAACATTGTACGCCCCGGCCAGGATGGTACCTGGATCACTGAAGAGATAAAAGCCCAATATCAAAAGTTGCACGAGCTGAATATTGCCCAATCGGTGGAGGTTTGGAAGGATGGAAAACTGGTGGGCGGTCTTTACGGTATATACCTAAGGGATAAAAATGTCTTCTGCGGGGAGAGTATGTTCGCAAAAGTGAGTAACGCTTCAAAATTTGGATTTATAAAATTGGTGGAAAAATTGAGGAAAGAGGGGATAAAGCTTATCGACTGCCAGATCTATACCGATCACCTCGCCAGCCTTGGAGCTGAAGAGATCCCCAGGAAGGAGTTTTTAAAATTTCTGAAGTGAACTAATTAAATTTTTCTTTTGGAGAAGTGAGGAATTTGGTAAGAATAAACATCGAATTATGTAAATTTAATACTTAGCAGTGAATCTATGTTTCCCGAAATTAATACAGGCACCATATTTCTTTTATACCTGACGATTTTCTTTTTCGCCATCGTATTCAGGTATTTTCTTGCCGCTGGAATTTTTTACTATTACTATTACGTATGGAATTTTGGAAAATTTAATGCTAAGAAGTTAAGTAGACGAAGCGCTAAAAAAGGTCAATTAAAAAAAGAAATCATTTGGAGCATAAAAGCTTCGTTGATCTTTGCTTTGGCGGGGACGATCCTGTATTGGTTATGGACGAAGGATCTCACCGCTATTTACCTTCCACCCGAAGAATTTGGTTACTGGTATTTACCGGTAAGCCTCATCTTAATCCTCCTAATTCACGAAACTTATTATTACTGGGTGCACCGTTGGATGCATCATCCCCGCATCTACAAAGCCGTACACAAGGTGCATCACGATAGCTTAACACCCACCCCCTGGACGGCTTTTTCCTTTCATCCCTGGGAGAGCTTACTGGAAGCGATTATTCTGCCAGTAATCCTGCTAATTATTCCGGTTAATATCTATGTGCTGGCCTTTTATCTACTTCTAATGACTCTCAGCAGCGTGATTAATCATTTAGATATTGAGGTCTACCCTGAAAAATTTCAAAAAAGTTGGTTTGGTAAATTATTCATCGGTGCCACCCACCATCATTATCACCACGCCGAATTCAATACCAATTACGGATTATACTTTACCTTCTGGGATAAATTAATGGGAACAGAAAGTCCAAAAATGGAAACCCCTGAAAGTGAAACTTAGCCTATAAATCGGGATGTATCTCTTTATATCTGAAGCACTGGATTTCGTGGTCATTCACCATTCCGGTAGCTTGCATATGCGCATAAATCACCGTAGAACCCACAAATTTGAATCCCTGTTTTTTAAGATCTTTGCTTAATTTATCGCTGATTTCAGTGGTTGGCGGGGCTTCTTTGTAGTTTTTAACTTTATTCTGAATGGGTTTCTCATTCACAAAACTCCAGATGTATTTACTGAAGCTTCCATACTCTTCCTGGATTTTCATAAAAGCCTGGGCGTTGTTAACCGCCGAGCGTACTTTTAGTTTATTCCGAATTATCCCGGGATTATCAAGGAGCTCAAGGATTTTTTCTTCAGAATAAACTGCGATCTTTTTATAGTCGAAATCATCAAAAGCCTCGCGGAAATTCTCTCTTTTCCGCAACACCGTGATCCAGCTTAAACCTGCCTGAAAGGTTTCCAGGGTAAGGAATTCAAAAATCGTTTGGTCATCGTAAACGGGCACGCCCCATTCTTCATCATGATAGGCTTCATACAAAGAATCGCCTTCGCACCATCCGCAGCGGTGTTTTTTCTTCTTAAGGCTGGAATTCATAGGTTATAGTTCCTGGTTGGTTATCCCTGCCGGGGAGCTGACTAAAAACGGCATCGGCAGCGTATTGCAGGGCATTATCGATTAGACATTGATTTGAGGTGGTTGAACTCGCTTTGTTAACCGAAGTTTCGAAAACCCGCCCGCCGGCATCAACACGAATATTGATTACCACTCTGCCAGCCCGGTCACAGGTATAGACAGGGTTAGGGATATTAACGGCATTCCGTCCTTTCAAAGAAAAGGAAATCGAGCTATTTCTTAGGCTGCCGGACTGGGTTGAAATTTTTTGTGACGCCTCATTTCCGTGAGAAGCCTGCTGTTTTTTTTGAGATGATTTTTGCAGATTATATTCCCCGTCTTCCGATTCATTTTCATTCTCTGAAGTTTCCTTGCTTTGAGCGCTGTTCTTTTCGAATATTTCCTCTAATTCCCGTTCAAAGTTTTCCTGCCGGGCTTCTTGGTTTTCATCAAAAGCACGATGAGTTTCCTGAGTTGTGGATTGTGGGGGTTCTGGGTTTTCCTCCTCAGGCTCCGGTATTTCTTCCTCTTCCTGCTCAAAACTTTCAAGATCTACAATCATCTCGCTTATTTGTTTTTGCTTTTGAGATAATGTAAAAACATGTAAAGCCAGTACTACCACCGAGCAGAACAGTATAGTTATAATCAGGGCTTTATGTCTGTCAAAAAAATCCATTGCATTTAAAACTCAGCTGGAAGGTTTTTATTTCAGCTTTGTTGTGATTTTCTTGTTTAGATACTTAAATAATTGTGCCGGAAAACAAGGTAAAGGTTCGGCTTATTAGTTTTCTTGTGAAGGTAAGAAATTCTGAAAGGATTCTACACTGAAGGAATTTTCAACGCTATATTCTCCAATACGGGTTCGTCTTAATGCTGAAAGATGTGCTCCGCTGTTAAGTGCTTTTCCGAAGTCATGAGCCAAACTGCGAATGTATGTTCCTTTGCTGCAAACCACTCTGAAGTCTATTTCCGGAAACCTGCTGGAATCAATCTCAAATTCACTTATTTCTACCGGCCGGGTGTTGATTTTCACCTCTTCGCCTTTCCTGGCAAATTCATAGAGTCTTTTGCCTTCTTTCTTTAATGCTGAAAAAACCGGAGGCCTTTGTTCAAATTCTCCTGTAAACTTTAAAACTGCCTGGTTAAGATCTTCTTCGGTGATATGATCTACAGGAAATTCCTGATCAACTTCGGTCTCCAGATCATAAGAAGGAGTTGTAGAACCCAGGCTGATAGTCCCGGTATATTCTTTTTCCTGCCCTTGCAGTTCCTGAATTCTTTTTGTGAACTTTCCCGTGCAAATAATCAGAAGTCCGCTGGCAAGAGGATCAAGCGTCCCGGCGTGGCCTACCTTGATTTTTTTTATGCCACAGCTTTTCCTTATAAGCCATCGCACTTTATTAACCAGTTGGAAGGAGGTCCATCCAAGGGGCTTATCGAATAAAAGTATCTGGCCTGTTTTAAAGTCTTCTGGTGTGAACTGTTCTTGTTCCATTTAATAATTATAATATCCGAAGATAATTGCTGCGACACCTACCACAAAACAATAAATGGCGAAATAGGAGAGTTTACTTTTTTTAACCAAAGTAATCATCCAGGTGCATGCTGCAAGCCCCGCAATAAAAGCTGCGATAAAACCTACAATAAGTACTGAAGCTTCTGTGGTGCTTTCCGCAAGGTTGCCATCTAACAGATCTTTAACGATCTTTCCCACAATAAGAGGAACCACCATCAAAAATGAAAAACGGGCAGCTTTGGTTTTATCGTTACCCAGTAAAACTGAAGTTGAAATAGTTGCACCACTTCTGGAAATTCCCGGCAGGATTGATATTGCCTGGGAGACTCCTATAACAAACGCATTAGAGAAGCTCACTTTTTTCTGGGTGTTTTTAGCCTTATCTGCCAGCCATAGTAGAAGCGCGGTTATTATGAGCATAAATCCAACAAACAACACGTTTCCTCCAAAAAGAGATTCCAATTCATCTTCAAAATAAAACCCGATAAAAGCAGCGGGAATCATAGAAATGATAATTTTTGCTGAAAACTCGGTTTCTTCATTCCATTTAAACTGGAAAAGTCCGCGAAATATTTCGACTACATCTTTTTTAAAAACTACCAAGGTGCTCAGAGCGGTAGCAAAATGCAAAACCACAGTAAATAATAGAGATTCCTCGGGTACACTTGTATCTCCTAAAATTGCTTTTCCCAGTTCCAGATGGCCACTGGATGATACCGGTAAAAATTCGGTGAGTCCCTGGATTACTCCAAGAATTGCAGCATCAAATTCGTTCAAGGGTGGTTATTTTTTGTGAGGATTCAATAAAATAGCATAAACTTCAATTGCGAAGCCCAAGAGAACCAAAGTAGGTGCAAGCCGTATACGCCTGAAATTATAAATAGCGTCGTTAAATTCATTAGGATCTTCGCTTCCCCCGCCAGACATTAAAATGAACCCCAGGGCAATCACGGCCAGGCCAATGAACATATAGGTGTAGTTCTTTTTACCAAAAATGAAATGCTGTTCGGGTTTATTCAGTTCCTTTTCTTTTTTCTGCATAATGGCTCCTGGTTTAGGGGATTCAAAATTAATTAAAATTATGTAACTAGGGCTGAAAGGATTTATTTTATAATAGAGTCATAAAAAAAGCTGCGGGTTTGGGCCGGCAGCTTTGTGTCTTTTGGTTTATTTTTCTATTTTAGGCAGCGTGCGTTACGTTGTAGTGTGTAAGCAAGCTTTGGTAAAATTCCAGGCTCTTTTCGTCTTTTCTTATACAAGCTTTTAAAAATCGTTGGAGATTCTGACATTCAAAAGTAATGCTGGTATATTGTCTTTTGCCAACGGGGATTTGCATTTCCACCGTTTGTTTGGCATAATTGATCTTTACATTCTTGGCCTCAAAATATTTTTTTATAATAGCCCGGTGCATAGTATTGAAATTAGTCATTTCAATTTCGGGATTGGAAATACTATAAGTGATCAAATTCTTAACTTCATCAATAATGTGACTTGGCGACGTAATCGTATTCATAATTAAGAATGGTTATTTTGGTTAGTAATCTTTATCTTACACAGGCTAAATTAGTATTAGCTTGTTTATTTGGTGTTAAAAAAAAACTAATAGTCTTTTGATTAATAAAAGTTTAACTCCTTTAAGAGATGTTTTTAAGGTTCCTTAAGTGTTGTAATAGTTTGAAGTAAGTGTATTCTTACACGGTTTTAAGGAAAATTGGGTAAAATGCTTTTAAACTTCAAAAATTATCGGGGAATGGTGGAATCGATACTGGTCGTCAAGGCTTGAGGCATTTATATAAGTAGTAGGAGAAATCCGGGTTTTGCCATAGTTGTTATGAATATGGCCAAATATATGTAAGGGTAGTTGCAGCTGCTTGACCCTCTTAAAAAGTTCTTCGCAGCCAATATGACGTTTGTTGCTAAGTCTGTCTTTTATACTATAGGGTGGAGTATGTGTGATTAATACCTGCGTATCTCCTGGAATCTTATTCCAGTGTGAACGTATTTGTTTTCCACGTTTACGGTTAAATGCCCAGGTGCCATTACCGGGGGTTACGGGAGACCCCCAAAATTTCACACCCTCAATCTCAACTCCTTCGTCTTCGAGATAGAAAACATCTGGAGGGAGTTCAGGAAATTCAGAAAGGCCTGATTTTTCCATGAAGAAATCGTGATTACCTGCGATGAAAATTTTATGCTTATGAGGTCGCTCTGAAAACCATTCTAAAAAATCCAGAGTTTCGTGTTTGGTTCCAGCTTCGGTAAAATCTCCTACATGGATTAATACATCTCCATTGGGGATATTAATTTCCTGGTGTTTGTTATGAGTATCACCAATGCATACCAGCTTCATTGAAAATAGGAGAGGTTTTAAAGTTCAAAAGATAAAAAAATCCGGTGAGTTTTTCACCGGATTTCTCTGTAACAACGATTCCTCAAAAAGGTTCCTCATCTTCACTTCACTCAAAAATCGCTGTCACCAGGTCTTACTTTTCTTCCTCTTCAATTTCGGGAGAAGTATAATCTTTATCTATAGGAAGTAGTTTAGTGATTAATTTGGTTATGCCAAAAGCTACAATCAGTGCGGTTACGGCAAAGAACAGGAATTTGACCAGCAAACTGTCGCTAACTACCAGGCTATAAAATCCAAGAAAGATCTCTATAGCTATAAATAATATTTTCACACTGAATTTTAAAAACATTTTTTCTTCTTGATTTGGTTCAAAGATATAACCAAAAACCCCTCCAAAATTCAGAATTTAAATGTTTGACTTAAATTTAACGATGTAGAAATGTGACGGTTAAATTTTTAAGTTAAAATCTCTTAAACGCTTCAGGAGTGGTTCTTTAGAATTGTAAATTGGTTTAAATAAATTTATAATTTTGAAGAAAAGCTCAAAGATATTTCTCTACATCATTACTGGAATAATACTACTAGCCCTTATTCTATTTGCGCTGAATAATTTTGCTGAAGAAAAATTGAAAAAAGGAATTCAAGATGCAACATCGCAAATTAATTTAAACTATGAAGAACTTGACGTAAACCTCCTTAGCAGAAAAGCTACACTTGAATCTCCTTCTTTTTCCGTGAATGGAAAAAGCTTTAAAGCAGAAAAACTTAGTCTTAATAATATTGAGATATTTAAATATCTTACAGATAAAGATTTAGAAATTGGAGAAGTAAGCCTGGATGGCCCCAGTTTTATAATTAATAAAAGCAAAAAATCAAAAAGCAGTGGGGACGCCACTTCTTCAGGGTTCAAAGAGAATATTTTAATAAAAAGACTTCAGATAAAAAACGGAGAGCTGGCCATAATCGAAAATGATTCCGCAGAGAATTCTCTGTTTACAAAATTTAATCATCTGAAGATCCTTGATTTTCAGTTAGATTCCAGCAGTGTAAATAATACCATTCCATTTCAGTATAAAGATTATGTTTTTAAAGGAGATTCGATTTTTTTTAAGCTTGACCCAAGGCATAATATAAGTTTGGGAAAGATGAATATTGAAGAAGGCCATTCGGTGTTTAATGATTTCAGGATTATTCCTGTTTATGGTAAACAGGAATTCCAGCAGCATATTCCGTACGAACTCGATCGCTTTGAATTGGTGGTGGAAGAAGTGATTTTTAGTAATTTAAAATGGAAGTTTGAAAACGATAGTCTTTCCATAGAGAATCCTCTAGTGAAGATTAAAAATGCAAACCTTGAGGTGTATAGGGATAAGTTGCAGCCTGACGATACCCGGCAAAAGAAAATGTACAGTGAAATGATCAGGAGGCTTCCGTTTAAATTAAAGCTGGACACCATTAGAGTGATTAATTCTTACATAAAATATGAAGAGTTAATAGATGGTGACCGGTCTCCCGGAGAGGTAGATTTCAGCAACCTGGATGCCAGTATTTACAACTTGTCTAATATAAATATGCAGGCTAAAGATTTTAAGTCTACTGAAGTTGATGTGAAAACCTTGTTTATGCAGGAGGCAAATCTTAGCGTGAATTGGAGAATTAATATTCAGAATAAAAATGACCGATTTAATATTTCGGGAGATATGAATAGAATTTCTGAAGAAGCAATGAACCGGTTTATGAAGCCAGCAATGAACGTTTTGGCCAAGGGTTCGATAGAAGATATGGCATTTAATTATTCCGGAAACCACACAGAAGCTTTAGGCGATATGAGGCTGGTTTATAAAGATTTTAAGGTGGAAGTGCTTCGCAAGGATGGAAGGCGAAAAAACAAGTTGCTGTCTGCCCTGGCAAATCTTATAATGAATAAAGATGCGATTTCTGAAGATGTTGTGCAAAAACAAATTGAAGTCACCCGGGATAAAACCCGATCTTTCTGGAATTATCTTTGGAAAATGATCCGGGCCGGGGCCCTAAAATCCTTTTTTTAAATTCTGAAAGTGACAACGGGCCGGTTGGCGTGGTTTACCAGGTCTTCGCTCACACTTCCATTAAAGAAATGTGCGATACCTTTTCGGCCGTGGGTACTTATCCCAATTAATCCGGCATTCATATTACGTGCGAAATTAAGAATACCTTTTTCTACGCTGGTATCGTTATAAACATGCAATTTTATCTTATCTCCATCCACCTCAGAACCCTTGATGAATCTTTCCAACATTTCATAAGCTTCTTTGCTGGTTATGAAATTATTAGGCGTGTTAATGAATAAAAGGTGTAGATTGGCCGATAGCTTTTTGGCGATTTCATCTGCGTGTTTTAAGGTGTGGCGGTTGGCTTCATCGGCATCGGTGGCAAAGACAAAATCTTCAACCTTAAATTCAGGTTGATCCCTTTTTATAACCAGGACGGGGATTTCGGAGGAACGAACAACTTTTTCTGTATTACTTCCAATAAACATTTCCTTAAAGCCACTGGCTCCATGTGAGCCCATAACAATAAGGTCGCATTCCCTTTCTTCACTCACTTCTTTTATGCCTTCAAAGGCCTGATGAAATAATACGGTTTCCTTTACATTTAAATCTTTTAGATAGGGTTTTGCCATTAATTTTGCGAATCGCTGGTGCGCGAGTTTCATGAAGAATATGGATTCAGGAAGGTTGTGAGTATTGCTTCCCTGCACAGGATCTATAAGCTGTAATGGTAATTCCAGCATATGTAAAAGATAAATTTCACTATCGAATTTACGAGCGAGTTGAGCGGCTACCTTAAGTGCATTTTCAGCCTGATCGGAAAAATCTGTGGGAACGAGTATTTTTTTCATGAGGATGCAAACCTATAAGTTGATAATAAAGATATTATTAAATGTACAAAAAAAATATGTACAGGAATTTTACTTTTAAATATTACTGAATCCAATAGTAGAAAAGCCAGAGCTTAGAGGATTGGATTTTTGGTTTATATGACCTTAGTCAGTTTAAGTTGGCTGATAATTCTGGTTATTTGAAGGGCAATTAAGAGATGGAGTTATGGAAAATCTAAATAGGAGTACACGGGCATATTGGGTTTATATATTCTTTATAGCTGTTTTGGCGCTGGGACTTCTGGCCTCCTAATATATTATAAAGATCAATGGCGCCTATGCGCATTTAGCCACAATCCTGGCGTGTTCTATAAATATTGTTTCAAAAAGAAGAGACAGGACGCGATGGACCTGTCTCTTTTTTTTGTTTTAATAACCGGCGATTCGGCTAAAACACCCTCTAAATAAGGATTAATTATTTAATTCTTTTTCTAGTTCCAGAGTTTTAGGGAAAAGGATGTTGTTTTCCAGGTGAACGTGCTGGTGCAGGTCCTGCTCGAATTCTTCCAGCTTAGAATAGAACGCCTTATAAGTGTTGCACGCAAATTCAGGGGGGGTGTAATTATTGCTTAAAACCGAGATTTTTCTCAATAATTCCCCTGCAGTTTCGTGTTCTGCTTCCATCATTTTAATAGGGTTATCTGCTGTGCCAAAATGAGGTTTAGGAGCTTCAGTTTCCTCTCGTTTCGCCTGTACCAGTTTCTTGATAAAGGGGAAAAGGATGAGTTCTTCTTTCTTCATATGGGCACTTAACTCTCCGGCCACTTCCGAAACCAGATCGTGTATTTCATTTAATTCGGGAGCGTGATGTCCATGAACCGTGGTTACTTTTGCCGAGTATTGCAAAAGAAGCGGGATATTTTCTTCAACGTAAGTGTGATGCACATTAATGATATGGTCTGTTAGAAAATCCAGATCCCAGCTGTTGTAATTGTTCGCCCTGCTTGCTGTAGGATTGACATTTAGCAATTCAAGCTCAAGAGTAGAGTAATCTACGTTAGCATTTTCACAGGCCTTTGTAACAGGTATGTTTCCGCCGCAACAAAAGTCAATTCCATGCTTTTTGAAAACGTGGGCTGTGTCAATGTTTTCGGTAACCATTTGGGCTACGGTCTTTGTTTTTAAGTTTTCCATAATTCAGGTGTTTATGTTAATAGATATTTTTAAATAAGTGGATATGCAATTTTTGATCTTATTGATACAAAGGTGGTTATTAAGGACCTGTCTGTTTATGAGTCAGGTCATAATGATAAAATTCACATCCAGAAGGAATTAAAAGCTGAATGAATCTAAAATGGTACAAATGCTTATAGATAGATGAATGGTTTTTGCTAAAGCTTTAAAAATGAAAACCTTATTTTATGAAGTGCCTTAAATTTGATTGGGGGTGTGGTTTTCTATCTCCGATTTTATTATTATATTTGCATCGTTGAAACTAAAAAAGTACAGCGAGGGGACGAAAGTCCCCTCTTTTTATAAGCTATGTTGCAGGATAAAGTAGAAAAATTGCTGAAGGAAGCTTTAGAAGAGAATAATTCTTTATTTTTAATAAGCCTTGAAGTTAACCCTTCCAATAATCATATTTCGGTGATCATAGATGGAGACCAGGGCGTTTCTGTAAATGATTGTATAGCCGTGAGTCGCCAGATTGAACATAATCTGGACAGAGAGGAAGTAGATTTTTCTCTTGAGGTTAGTTCGGCCGGTGTTTCAGAGCCACTTCGGTTACCAAGGCAATACAGAAAGAACATTGGCAGAAAAGTAAAGATAAAGACCACTTCTGAAACTATTGAGGGGGATTTAAGCCAGGCAACAGAGCAGGATATTACATTGAACTGGAAAACAAGGGAACCCAAGCCGGTAGGTAAAGGTAAGCACACGGTCGAAAAAGAAGCCGTGATCCCGTATTCAGAGATTGTAGAAGCAAAAGTTATTATAACATTTTAACCGCAAATTGATATGGAAAATATCGCTTTGATTGAGTCATTTTCAGAGTTTAAGGATGATAAGCTTATAGATAGAGTTACCCTGATGGCGATTCTGGAAGAAGTTTTCAGAAACGCATTGAAGAAAAAATATGGTGAAGACGATAATTTTGATATTATTGTAAACCCAGATAAAGGGGATCTTGAGATTTGGAGAAACCGAGTTGTGGTTGCCGATGGTGAAGTTGAGGATCCGAACCAGGAAATTTCTCTTACTGAAGCCCGAAAAATAGAACCTGATTTTGAAGTTGGTGAAGATGTTTCAGAAGAAGTAAAACTTGTAGACCTTGGGCGTCGTGCTATACTGGCCTTGCGTCAAAATCTTATCTCTAAGATTCACGAACACGATAACACTAATATCTATAAGCACTTTAAAGATCTTGAAGGCGAAATTTATACTGCTGAAGTTCATCATATACGCCACAGAGCGATAATTTTACTGGATGACGAAGGGAATGAGATCATTCTTCCAAAAGACCGCCAGATTCCTTCAGATTTCTTCAGAAAAGGAGAAAACGTAAGAGGAATCATCGAAAGCGTGGAGCTTAAGGGAAATAAACCGAGTATAATTCTCTCAAGAACCGCTCCCGGTTTCCTTGAAAAGCTCTTTGAGCAGGAAATACCTGAAGTTTTTGATGGTCTAATCACCATTAAAAAGGTGGTGAGAGTTCCAGGTGAAAAAGCAAAGGTAGCCGTAGATTCTTATGACGACAGGATAGACCCGGTTGGGGCCTGTGTGGGGATGAAGGGTTCAAGAATACACAGTATTGTCCGTGAATTGGGCAATGAAAATATAGATGTGATTAATTACACCAATAACGACCAGTTATTTATTACAAGGGCCTTAAGTCCCGCTAAGATCACCTCTATGAAACTGGATGAAGAAAATAAAACCGCCGAGGTAATGCTTAGACCTGAAGAGGTTTCTAAAGCCATTGGCCGCGGAGGACATAACATCAGACTTGCGGGGCAGTTAACCGGTTACGAGATTGATGTATTTAGGGAAGGTGTTGAAGAAGATGTTGAGTTAAATGAATTCTCCGATGAAATTGAAGACTGGGTAATAAAAGAATTCTCTAAGATCGGCCTTGATACTGCAAAAAGTATTTTGGAACAGGATTTGGATGACCTGGTGCGTCGTACCGATTTGGAAGAAGAAACCATTCGTGCTGTTATCCGGGTGTTGAGAGATGAATTCGAAGAATAAGAATAAATAGAATAGAATACAGGTTAATTTAGAGGGCAATTTATGGCTGAAGCAAAAACAATGCGATTAAACAAAGTTTTACGTGAATTCAATATTTCGTTAGACCGGGCTGTGGAATTTCTTAATTCCAAAGGTCACGATATTGAGGCGCGTCCTACTACTAAGATCTCCCCTGAGATTTATCAGGTGCTGTCTGATGAATTCGAAACCGATAAAAGTAAGAAAGTAGCTTCAAAAGAAGTCGGTGAAGAAAAGCGTAAAGAAAAGGAAGAGCTGCGTATAGCCCGCGAAAAAGAGCAGGAAGAGAAGCGCAAGCTTGAAGAAGACAAAGAGAAAGAGCGGGAGAAGGAAGAGGTGATTTCTTCTAAAGCTAAGCTTGCCGGCCCTAAAAAAGTAGGTAAGATAGATCTTGATAAAAAGTCTGAAGCTCCTAAAAAAGAAGAACCTGCGAAGCCCGAAGAGCCCACCGGGAAGAAAGAGGAAGAGAAAGAAGAAAAGGTAGAAAAGAAAGAAGTAGAGAAACCTAAAGCGCAAAAAGCAGAAGAGAAGAAAGAGGAAGCCCAGCCCGAGCCTATTCAGGAATCTAAACCTGCTGCTGAAGAAAAATCTCCAGAACCTGTTAAGGAAACACCAGCCAAGCCTGAAGAGGAAGAAGACTCTACAATTAGAACCAAATACACCAAGCTTAACGGACCTAATTTTACTGGTGAAAAAATAGATCTTTCTAAGTTTAAAAAGCCCGAAAAGAAAAAAGAAGATAAAAAAGCCGAAGACGATAAAAAAGATAAGCGCAAGAAGCGTCGTCGTCGTATAAGTAAGGATGCTAAACCCGGAGCTCCGGGCCAAACGGCTAGAAAAGGAGGAGCTGGTGCTGCTGCCGGAGGACGTAAACGCGCAAGGCCAATTTCAAAAGAAGAGCCTAGCGAAGAAGAAGTACAAAAGCAGGTACGTGAAACCCTTGAAAAACTTCAAGGTAAATCCGGAAAAGGAAAAGGGGCCAAATACCGTAGAGATAAAAGAGATCAACACCGCCAACGTTCAGAAGACGATTTGGCAGAACAGGAATCATCAAGTAAGGTGCTTAAGGTAACCGAGTTTGTTACGGTAAGTGAAGTCGCAACAATGATGGATGTTCCGGTGACTAAGGTTATTTCGGCCTGTATGTCGCTTGGAATGATGGTGACAATGAATCAGCGTCTTGATGCAGAAACACTTTCTATTGTAGCAGATGAATTTGGTTATGAAGTAGATTTCGTAACTGCAGATATTGAGGAAACAACCGAAGAGGTAGTTGAAAACCCTGAAGATCTTAAAGAAAGAGCGCCTATTGTAACCGTTATGGGTCACGTAGACCACGGTAAAACCTCCTTACTGGATTACATACGTAAAGAGAATGTTATCGCTGGTGAGAGTGGTGGGATTACCCAGCACATTGGAGCTTATAGCGTAGAGTTAAAGAATGGTGAAAGAATGACATTCCTGGATACTCCCGGTCACGAAGCCTTTACGGCGATGCGTGCTCGTGGTGCACAGGTAACAGATATTGCTATTATTGTAATCGCTGCAGATGATGATGTAATGCCACAAACAAAAGAGGCTATTTCTCACGCCCAGGCAGCGGGAGTTCCTATCGTGTTTGCCATAAATAAATCTGATCTTCCTACAGCAAACCCTGAAAAAATTAAAGAGAAATTAGCTGCAATGAATCTTCTTGTTGAAGACTGGGGAGGTAAAGTGCAGTCACACGATATTTCAGCAAAAACAGGAACCGGAGTTGAAGAATTGCTTGAAAAAGTACTTCTTGAAGCCGAAATACTGGAATTAAAAGCCAACCCTGATAAAATTGCAACCGGAACGGTTGTAGAATCCTATTTGGATAAAGGTAGAGGTTATGTATCCACAATCCTGGTACAAACAGGAACTCTTAAGATTGGAGATTATGTACTTGCTGGAAGACATAGTGGTAAGATTAAGGCGATGCACGATGAGCGTGGCCACGAAGTCAAAGAGGCCGGGCCTTCTACTCCCGTATCCATATTGGGGCTTGATGGAGCACCGCAGGCTGGTGATAAGTTCAAGGTAATGGCCGATGAGCGTGAAGCCAAAGACATTGCTGCCAAGCGTACTCAACTGCAACGTGAGCAATCTGTTAGAACACAGCGCCATATTACGCTTGATGAAATTGGGCGCCGAATTGCGTTAGGAGAATTTAAAGAACTTAATATTATACTGAAAGGTGATGTTGATGGATCTGTAGAGGCTCTTACCGATAGCTTCCTGAAACTGTCTACTGAAGAAATCCAGGTAAATATTATCCATAAAGGCGTAGGTGCTATTACAGAAAGTGATGTGCTGCTGGCTTCAGCATCTGATGCGGTTATTATCGGATTTAATGTAAGACCTGCCGGAAACGCCAGACAACTTGCCGATAAAGAGGAAATCGATATC
Organism: Salegentibacter flavus; assembly: GCF_900115145.1. GTDB lineage: Bacteria > Bacteroidota > Bacteroidia > Flavobacteriales > Flavobacteriaceae > Salegentibacter > Salegentibacter flavus. The sequence continues at coordinate 145,838 of NZ_FOVL01000001.1, forward strand.
AGAACTTATTCTATTATCTATGATGCGATCAATGATCTTAAAGATGCGATGGAGGGTATGCTTTCTCCAGAACTGAAAGAAGAGATAACCGGTACTGCTGAGATAAGAGAAACCTTCAAGATATCTAAAATTGGAACTATTGCTGGATGTATGGTTACTTCCGGTAAAATATACAGGAGTTCTAGAATTAGAATTATCCGTGATGGTGTAGTAATCTTTACTGGTGAGCTTTCTTCTCTGAAGCGATTCAAAGAAGATGTGAAAGAAGTTGCCAAAGGATACGATTGTGGTATGCAGGTGAAAAATTACAACGATATTAAAGAAGGCGATGTAATAGAAGCATTCCGTGAAGTTGAGGTGAAAAAGAAATTAAAATAACCTCCGGATTTAAGTATAAAAAAAGCTGTTTCGAAATACGAAACAGCTTTTTTTATGCTAAAATATTTTCTATTACCTCCGTGGTTTTGGAATAAATGCAGATGGGAATGTTTCTTTGATCTCTAATAAAGCCCGGTCGGCTTCAAGTCTGTTTCTGAAGTTTCCAACCCATACCTTATAATTAGGAGCTTCATAAGCGATTAATGAAGGATAGGAGTATTTGCTCCGGTATTCCTTTATAACCTCATTTGCCTTGCCGTTATCTCCATAGAATAATTGGATTTTATATCGGTCTCCAATTTCATTATTCTTGGTCATTTCGGCTTTTAATTCCAATAAAGTTTCAATTTTTTGATCCTGGGTTAAATTAATGGACCCTTCCTGTGCCTGGATTCCTGTGAAGGAAATTCCAGTGAGAATACAGGCCGTAAGTATTGATTTAAGATTTAAGATTCTCATATTTATTTATTTAAAACAAAAGTAAAATTAAATAACAGAAAGCACTGCGTTTTATTATTTAGAACTATTATAAATTAAGTGTTAACACGAATGTAACATTCCTCAACTCCACTTTAAGTATTACTTTTGTCCACCAAATTAAGGGTGCGAACACATTTTATTTGTTATTTTGCGTTAAAATATCGTGCCAAAATTTATACCTTAATTCAACTTTATAATATGAAAAAGGTGAAATACCGAAATTCAACTTCGCGATTGTGGCTCTTAAGTGTAGCTTTTTTTATTTCGTGTACTTTCCTGAGTTGGTCTCAGGAGGAGGCTGAGCAAGACGCCGATGCTGAAGTACAGGAAGAACAGGTAGAAGAAGCCGCGGCTTCCGGATTGGGTGATCCCGCTAATGGGAAATCCTTATTTAATTCACTTTGTGCGGCCTGCCATAAACCTTATTCTGAATCTATTGGGCCTGCGCTTAATGGGATTACCGAAAAACGGGATATGCAGTGGCTCTATCAATGGATTGAAAACAGCGCCGATCTTATCGCTAGTGGTGATGAGGAGGCTGTCGCAGTCTTTGAAGAGTATAACAATACTCCAATGCCTGGTTTTCCGCAGTTAAGCGAAGACGAAGTAAATGATATTCTGGCTTATGTGGAGCAGCCAAAACCCGAGCCTACAACTGCCGCCGCTGGAGAAGGTGCTACGCAGGGAGGTGATGGATCACAAGGAGGTATTTCCGTAAATGTAATTCTTGCTATCCTGGTGTTTGTTCTGGTTATGCTTCTTGTTGTCCTGTTCCTTGTGAATAAAACCCTCAAGAATTTCGCTGAAGCTTCTGGAGTTGTTGTGCCTGAAAAACCTAAAAGAAAACCGCTTTGGAAAGCCTTTGTAGAGAATCAATTCCTGGTTCTTGTGACTTCGATTGTTGTTTTGCTTGCAGTAGGTTATTTTGCTTACGGTTGGTTTATGCAGGTTGGAGTGGATCAATCCTATCAGCCAATTCAGCCAATTCACTATTCTCATAAAATTCATGCTGGCGATAACCAGATTGATTGTAAATATTGTCACTCTTCTGCCAGAACTTCCAAGCAGGCGGGAATTCCTTCCCTTAATGTTTGTATGAATTGTCATAAAACTATTTCTGAAGTTGCTCCTGAAACCGCAACCATAGAACATTCAAAAGAATTCTATGATGGTGAGATCGCAAAACTGTATGATGCAGTTGGATGGGATCCTTCTACGCAGTCTTATTCTGGGGAAACCCAGCCTGTTAAATGGGTAAGAATTCATAATCTCCCAGACTTTGCTTACTTTAACCACTCTCAACACGTTACCGTTGGTGGAGTTCAGTGTCAGACATGTCACGGTCCAATCCAGGAGATGGAAGTGGTTTATCAGGATGCGCCCCTTACAATGGGATGGTGTGTAAATTGTCACCGCGATACTAAAGTTAAAATGGAAGGCAATGAGTATTACGAGAAAATTCATGAGGAATTATCTAAGAAGTACGGGGTAGAAGAATTGAGCGTAGCTCAAATGGGTGGTCTTGAATGTGCCAAGTGTCACTATTAAAAATATATTCCCGCAGTGCGGGGTTTAATTTCGAAGTTAATATCTAGATATATATATGTCATCAAACAAAAAATACTGGAAAAGTGTTGAAGAGCTAAATGAAAATAGCTCTGTTGTTGAGACACTCCAACAAAAAGAATTTACAGAAGAAATTCCCGTGGATGAGTTTTTAGGGGATAAGGACTCTCTTGAAAGTTCTAAAACTTCACGTAGGGATTTCCTAAAATATGTTGGGTTTAGTACCGCAGCTGCTTCTTTGGCTGCTTGTGAAGGGCCTGTTATTAAATCTATTCCTTATGTGGTGCAACCGGAGCGCATTGTTCCCGGGGTAGCTAATTACTACGCCTCTACCATCGCCGATGGTTTTGATTTTGCCAGCGTATTAGTGAAGACCCGTGAGGGGAGACCTATAAAAATTGAAAATAATGACCTTTCAGTAGCGAAGAGTGGTAGTAATGCACGTGTTCATGCTTCTGTATTGTCTTTATATGATACTGAGCGTGTTAAGCGCCCAATGATAGAGGGAAGGAATGTTTCCTGGGAAGAATTTGATCGTGAGGTTAAAGCTGAGCTGGAAAATGTGAATGGAGAAATCGTGTTGCTGACACAAACCTTTGCCAGTCCTTCAACTACGAAACTTATTGAGGATTTCTCTTCAAAATATCCAAATGTACGCCACGTAGTTTATGATACCGTTTCTGAAGATGCTGCTCTTAATGCATTTCAGGCGAAATTTGGAAAGCGTGCCTTGCCAAATTATGATTTTTCAAAAGCTGAAACCATTGTTTCTGTAGGAGCCGATTTCCTTGGTGACTGGCACGGTGGTGGTTATGATGCAGGTTATGCTAAAGGGCGTGTTCCCGAAAATGGAAAAATGTCCCGTCATATTCAGTTTGAAGCAAATATGACCTTATCTGGTGCAAATGCCGATAAGCGTGTGCCGGTTAAACCGTCACAGCAAAAAGCCATTCTGGCTGCACTTTATGGTTATATTGCCGGTGGTTCTTCTACCAGTAATCTTTCTGGTGCTGTTGATGATGCAGTTGTGAAAGCTGCGAGCCAGTTAAGGAAAGCAGGAAGTGGCGGAGTAGTAGTATCAGGTATTCCTGATAACGATGCTCAGACTCTTGTTCTTGCAATTAATGAGGCTCTTGGGAGTGAGGTTATGGATGCCGCTAATCCAAGAATGATTCGTCAGGGGAATGCACAGGCCGTAACAGAGCTTGTAGATAATATGAAAAGCGGGAATGTGGGAGCCTTGCTTATGGCTGGTGTTAATCCTGCCTATAGCTTGCCTGATTCTTTGGGATTTGCCGAAGCATTAAAAAATACTCCTGTTACTGTTTCTTTCAGCTTAAAACCAGATGAAACTGCACTACTTTCTAAATATGTTGCTGCTGTTCCTCACTATCTTGAGAGCTGGGGAGATATACAATACACAGAGCAGGATTTCAGCCTAATGCAACCAACAATTAAGCCTTTATTTGACACTCGTCAATTTCAGGATTGCTTGCTTCGTTGGATTGATAATGATCAATCTTACTACGAATATTTAAAAGAAACCTGGGCTGGTGGTTTTGGAGACAAATCCTGGACCGATGCGTTACACGATGGAACTTTTAAAGCAACTTCACCGGTATCGGTAGAGACTGCTAATGAAGTGGCGAGCGTAAATGTTTCTTCAGCTGCCAGAAACCTGGCTAATGCTGAAGAAATTAATGGTCTTGAGCTTAGTCTCTTTACTAATACTGCCATTGGAGATGGTCAACAAGCCAATAACCCATGGTTACAGGAATTACCAGATCCTATAACCCGGGCCTGCTGGGATAATTATCTTACTGTATCTAAAGCCGATGCAGAGGAGCTTGGTCTTGTTAACGAACATGTTTCTAACGGTGCCTTAAATGGTAGTTACGTAAACATTAAATTAGGTGAAACCACAGTTAAGAATGTGCCGGTTATGATTCAGCCGGGACAGGCTAAAGGTTCAGTAGGACTTGCGCTGGGTTATGGTAAAAAGGAGGCTATCCAGGAAGAAATGAAGGTAGGAATAAATGCTTATTCCCTTTATAAAGATTTTAGTTCTGTGCAGAGTATCAGTCTTGAAAAAGCTCCTGGTATGCACGAATTTGCATCTGTACAGTTGCATAATACCCTTATGGGGAGAGGAGATATCATCAAGGAAACCACCCTTGAGATCTTCAACACAAAAGATGCTGACGTTTGGAATAAAGTTCCTAATGTATCTTTAGATCACATTGAAAAACCTGTAACCTCCCCCGAAGTTGATATGTGGGAAGGTTTTGACAGGAGTATTGGGCATCATTTTAATCTTTCTATAGACTTAAATTCTTGTACTGGGTGTGGGGCTTGTGTGATTGCCTGCCACGCCGAGAACAACGTTCCTGTTGTTGGAAAAAGCGAGGTGAGAAGATCGCGTGATATGCACTGGCTAAGGATTGACCGTTATTATTCTTCTGAAGATAACTTCAGAGATGATCTTGAGAAGAAGAATAATATTTCTGGCCTTGGTAGTTCTCTTTCAGAATTCAAAGAGATGGAAGAGCCTGCAGATAATCCGCAAGTGGTATTCCAGCCGGTAATGTGTCAGCATTGTAACCACGCGCCTTGTGAAACCGTTTGCCCTGTAGCGGCAACTTCGCACGGTCGCCAGGGACAAAATCAAATGATCTATAACCGTTGTGTAGGTACTCGTTACTGTGCCAACAACTGTCCTTATAAAGTACGTCGTTTCAACTGGTTTGATTATTCCCAGAACGATGAGTTTGATTATCATATGAATAATGATTTAGGTCGTATGGTGCTTAATCCAGATGTTACCGTTCGTTCCAGAGGGGTAATGGAAAAATGTTCTATGTGTATTCAGAAGACGCAAAAAACAATCCTTGATGCAAAACGTGAGGGTCGTGAGATAAAAGACGGGGAATTCCATACCGCTTGTTCTGCAGCCTGTGATAAAGGAGCAATGGTGTTTGGGGATATTAATGATGAGAGTGCTGAGATTGTGAAGAAGCGAGAAGATGACAGGATGTATCACCTGTTGGAATATGTAGGTACCAAGCCAAATGTGATGTACCAGACAAAAATCAGGAATACCACTGAAGCTTAATAAAATCAACTATTAAAGAAATCAATTTAAAAAGGATATGTCTCATTACGAAGCACCTATACGAAAGCCTTTAGTTACCGGGGATAAGAGCTACCACGATGTTACTGTGGATGTAGCCGCACCGGTTGAAGGAAGGGCTAATAAAACCTGGTGGATTGTATTTTCTATTGCATTTGTCGCCTTTCTTTGGGGTACGGGTAGTATCATATATACTATTTCTACAGGTATTGGAACCTGGGGTCTTAATAAAACCGTGGGTTGGGCCTGGGATATCACCAACTTTGTATGGTGGGTAGGTATTGGTCACGCCGGGACGCTTATTTCGGCGGTTCTTTTGCTTTTCCGTCAGAAATGGAGAATGGCTATTAACCGCTCTGCTGAAGCGATGACTATTTTCTCTGTAATGCAGGCCGGTTTGTTCCCTTTAATTCACATGGGACGCCCATGGCTGGCTTATTGGGTACTCCCAATTCCTAACCAGTTCGGCTCGTTGTGGGTTAATTTTAACTCACCCCTGCTTTGGGATGTATTTGCGATTTCAACCTATTTATCGGTATCACTTGTATTCTGGTGGACAGGTTTACTACCTGACTTTGCGATGATACGTGATCGTGCAATTACTCCTTTTAATAAAAAAATCTACGGAATCTTAAGTTTTGGTTGGAGTGGACGTGCTAAAGACTGGCAGCGTTTTGAAGAAGTATCTCTGGTGCTTGCCGGTTTGGCAACTCCTCTGGTACTTTCTGTGCACACTATCGTATCTTTTGACTTTGCTACTTCGGTAATCCCGGGATGGCACACCACGATCTTCCCTCCTTACTTCGTGGCGGGAGCGATCTTCTCTGGATTTGCAATGGTAAACACCTTGCTTATTATCATGAGAAAAGTGTCTAATTTGGAAGATTATATTACCATACAACATATTGAATTGATGAATATCGTGATTATGATCACTGGTTCTATTGTGGGTGTTGCTTACATCACCGAGCTGGTTATCGCATGGTATTCGGGAGTTGAATATGAGCAATATGCATTCCTTAATAGGGCTACCGGTCCATACGCCTGGGCTTATTGGGCGATGATGACCTGTAATGTGTTCTCTCCTCAATTTATGTGGTTTAAGAAGCTAAGAACAAGTATTATGTTCTCGTTCTTTATCTCTATTGTTGTAAATATTGGGATGTGGTTTGAACGTTTTGTAATTATTGTGACCTCCCTTCACCGTGATTACTTACCTTCTTCCTGGACTATGTTCTCTCCTACTTTTGTAGATATAGGAATTTTTATTGGTACTATTGGATTCTTTTTCATGTTGTTCCTGCTTTATGCCCGTTCTTTCCCAGTGATCGCACAGGCTGAAGTTAAAACTATTCTGAAAGCTTCAGGAGAAAAATACAAGAAATTGAGAGCCGAGCATGGGGACGATGTAAAACACTACGACCCTATCGTGAGAGAGCCTGTTTCTAATACTGAAGAAGGAATTCATAAAAAAGTACAGGATACTGAAGATTATGATGGAACAAGATATGATGATTCTCATAATGAAACCGTAAATGTTGATGGTCTTGTTATTTCAGAAGTTGTACGCGACCGGATTGATGCTATGCTGGATAGAATTGGAACCTTTAATCCGGAAACCCAGACTGCAGATGATCTTCAGAAATTAAAAGCCGTTGGACCTTTCCTTGAACAGCGTTTGCATCAGGTGGGAATTTACACCTATGTTCAGGTTGGTAATTTAACTCAGGACGATTTCGAATTGCTGGATGAAGTAATAGAAAACTTCCCGAATGCAACTCAAAGAGAAGACTGGATTGCGCAGGCAGGTAAACTAAAAAACAAGTAATTAAGATGGCATCAAAAGTTATACACGCTATTTATAATGACGACGATGTGCTTCTACTGGCAGTAAAGCAGGTTCGTGAAGCCCGTTATCATATTGGTGAAATTTATACTCCGTTTCCGGTTCACGGTTTGGATAAGGCAATGGGACTTGCGCCAACAAGATTGGCCATTACCTCCTTTCTTTACGGGGTAGTTGGGCTTGTTGTTTCTATCTGGATGATGCAATTCATAATGATAGAAGACTGGCCACAGGATATTGGAGGTAAGCCCAGCTTTAGCTTTCTTCAAAATATGCCTGCATTTGTGCCTATTATGTTTGAATTAACGGTATTTTTTGCTGCTCACCTTATGGTGATCACTTTTTATATGAGAAGTAAATTATGGCCTTTTAAAATTGCTGAAAATCCTGATGTAAGAACTACCGATGACAAGTTCCTTATGGAAGTTGATGCAGCCAATCTCAATGTTGATGATCTTTCGGATTTCCTTTATAAAACCGGAGCATCAGAAATTAAAATAATTGATAATAAATAGACAAAATGAGAAGTTTTTTCCATAAATCTATAGTATTGTTTCTTCTGACCGGCTTAGTGGTATCCTGTGCCGATAAGGAGCGACCTAATTACCAATTTATGTCTAATACAGACATGTACGAACCGATTGGTTATGAAGCTTATGGTGAATACGATATTTTTCCCGGTGGCCAATCTGCTATGGATCCTGTAGAAGGTACTGTAGCCCGCGGGTGGAAGCCGTATGAATATGAGAATACTCCCGACGGAAGTTCACAGGCAAAAACCGAACTTGAAAATCCGCTGCCTTATACCGAGGAGCACTTAACCGAAGGAAAAGAATTATATACTATTTATTGTGCTGTGTGCCACGGCGATGCAGGTGATGGACAGGGGATTCTTGCTGAAAGAGAAAAAATTCTTGGGGTTCCTTCTTACGATGATGTGGGAAGAGCAATCACTGAAGGTAGTGTATATCATGTTATCTACTACGGACTTAACTCAATGGGCTCTTATGCTTCTCAAATCGATGAAAAGGAGCGCTGGCAGATCACTCATTACGTAATGAATCTTAAAGATCAGTTGGAAGGAAACCCGGAACGAGAATATGAAGAAGTTGGACCTACCGTAAGTCCGGATGATCCCGATGTACAGGCGGCGCAGGAGAATGTTGGAGAAGGCACTGTTCTTACAGAAGAAGAAAGCAATAATTAAGAATAAAGTATTTAGATCTATAAATATGTACACGCTATCCAGTAAATTAAAGTTAACAGCAATTATTTTCGTAATTGTTGGTGCCATAGGTCTCGTTATAGGATTTTTGCAAGCACCATCAGACCTTGATGATGTTAGGGAAATGTTGGCTGCGGAAGAACATCATGCTGAACCGGCTGAAAGCACCCTTGTGGAAGCCGATTTTGCAAAAGCAGAACATGACATGTTATTAGAAGATGAAGCTGCCACTCACGGTGAAGAAGGGGCTGCATCTCATGATGACGAACATTTAGAGCATACATTGCACCAATTACAAAACAAACCTTGGGCTGCCGTTTACGTAGCAGCTTTCTTTTTCTTTATGATATCCTTAGGAGTACTGGCTTTTTATGCAGTTCAGTATGCTGCACAGGCCGGATGGTCTCCAGTATTATTCAGAGTGATGGAAGCTATTACCGCCTATCTTGTTCCAGGCGGAATAATTTTGTTTGTACTATTAGTACTTTCTGGAATGCATATGAACCACCTATTTATCTGGATGGATCCTGAAGTTGTAGAAAACGATGCCATAATAAGAAATAAATCAAGTTATCTTAATGTACCGTTTTTCTTAATTAGAGCAGCTATTTACCTAGGAGGTTGGTTTATCTTCAGACATTTTCTGGTTAGAAATTCAAGAAGACTTGATGAGGCCACAGATAATTATTATTTCAAGAAAAACTTTAAACTTGCTGCAGGCTTCCTTGTATTCTTCATAGTTTCTGAATCTATGATGTCCTGGGATTGGATAATGAGTCTTGACCCACACTGGTTTAGCACCTTATTTGGATGGTACGTATTTGCAAGCTTGTTTGTTTCTGGAATCACTGTGATTGCCTTAATAAGCATTTATCTTAAATCAAGAGGCTACCTTCCTTTTGTAAATGATAGTCATATTCATGATCTGGCTAAGTTTATGTTCGGGATGAGTATTTTCTGGACCTATCTATGGTTCTCTCAGTTTATGCTTATCTGGTATTCCAATATCCCTGAAGAAGTTGTATACTTCATAAGCCGGATTGAAAATTACTCACTGCCGTTTTTCGGGATGGTGGCACTTAATTTTATATTCCCGTTATTAATGTTGATGAACAGCGACTATAAACGTGTTAATTGGTTTGTGGTTTTAACCGGAATTGTTATTCTGGTTGGGCATTACGTGAATGTATTTGTGATGATAATGCCTGCCACCGTTGGTGAATCATGGTTTATTGGACTTCCTGAAATAAGTGCAGTTTTATTATTTGCAGGATTGTTTATTTTTGTGGTTTTCAACGCGCTATCCAAAGCTCCGTTATTAGCTAAAAGGAACCCGTTCATAAAAGAAAGTGAACACTTCCATTATTAATAAAAAGATTGATTGTTTAAAGAAGAAATTATAAAATGACCGTATTCTTAGTAATAATTGCACTTGCACTTCTTGCCGTAACCGGATGGCAATTATCGAAGATTTTTGAACTCTCCAAAGGGCCGGGTGCAGATTCAACCCAAATTGCCAACGATAACGACAATCGGAAGCAAGCCAGGTATATGCTGTGGTTCATGATCTTTATCTATGTTGGAATGGCATATAGCTTCTGGAAATGGAGTAAACTTTATCTTCCCGAAGCTGCATCAGATCATGGTAGTCAGGTAGACACTCTTATGTTTATTTCCATTGCTATCATTATGATAGTTCAGGTGTTGACTCAGGCACTACTGCACTGGTTCGCTTATAAATACCAGGGAAAAAAAGGAAATAAAGCCTTGTTCTTTGCCGATAATGATAAGCTTGAATTTATCTGGACTATTATCCCGGTAATTACCCTTGCAGGATTAATTATTTACGGATTGTTTACCTGGTCTGATATTATGAATATCGATGAGGACAGTGATCCCATAGTTATTGAAATCTATGCAAAACAATTTAGCTGGCAGGCGCGTTATGCAGGAGAAGACAATACTCTTGGTAAAGCGAATGTGAGATTTATAGAAGGTAGAAACAATGTAGGTCTTGACGAAAGTGACCCTTATGGGGAGGATGACAAGATTACGACTGTATTACACCTTCCGGTAAATAAACCTGTTCTCTTTAAATTCAGGTCTCAGGATGTGTTACATTCTGCTTATTTCCCACACTTCCGTGCTCAGATGAACGTGGTGCCCGGTATGGTTACCCAGTTCGGCTTTTCGCCAACCATTACTACTGAAGAAATGAGAGATAGTGAGTATATGGTAGATAAAGTTCAAACCATAAACGAAATCAGAAAGGATAATAGCGAAAAACTAAGGGCTGAGGGTGAAATGCCGCTCGATCCTTATGAATTCGACTATTTTATTGCCTGTAATAAGATTTGTGGAGAAGCTCACTACAATATGCAAATGAAGATCATAGTTGAAACTGAAGAAGAGTACAACGCATGGTTGAGCGAGCAGTCTACTTTCGGGGAATTCATGGATAATTAAACACAACATTAAAAGAATATACTTTAAGATATGTCAGCATTAGCAACAGCACCGGCTCAGGATCATCACGACGATCATGGACATCATCATAAACAATCTTTCATTACTAAATATATATTTAGTACAGACCATAAGATGATCTCTAAACAATACCTTATTACAGGTATAATAATGGGGATCGTAGGTATTATGATGTCTGTTTTATTCCGTATGCAACTAGCCTGGCCAGAAGAGTCCTTCGCTATCTTCGAAGCTCTTTTAGGTAAATGGGCTCCAGATGGAGTAATGACCCCTTCTATATACCTTGCCCTTGTTACTATCCATGGGACTATTATGGTATTTTTTGTATTAACCGCCGGATTAAGTGGAACCTTTAGTAACCTGCTTATTCCCCTGCAGATTGGAGCGCGTGATATGGCCTCAGGATTTCTCAATATGGTTTCCTACTGGTTATTCTTTGTGTCTTCGGTAATTATGTTGGCTTCCCTTTTTATAGAATCTGGGCCGGCAAATGCAGGTTGGACTATTTATCCTCCGCTTAGTGCTTTGCCACAGGCGATTGGAGGTTCAGGACTTGGGATGACACTTTGGTTGATTTCTTTGGCCATATTCATTGCTTCCTCCTTACTAGGTTCTCTTAACTACATCGTAACTGTTTTAAACCTAAGAACCAAGGGGATGTCCATGACAAGACTTCCACTTACTATCTGGGCATTTTTTGTAACAGCTATAATCGGGGTGGTTTCCTTCCCGGTACTATTATCGGCGGCCTTGTTGCTGATAATGGACCGTAGTTTCGGAACTTCATTCTTCCTTAGTGATATTTATATTTCAGGAGAGGTATTAAGTCACCAGGGTGGTTCTCCGGTATTGTTTGAACACCTTTTCTGGTTCCTTGGTCACCCTGAAGTTTATATCGTAATCTTACCTGCAATGGGTATTGTTTCTGAAGTTATGGCTACCAATGCCCGTAAACCTATTTTTGGTTACCGTGCGATGGTTGCTTCCATACTAGCGATTGCATTCCTTTCCACAATTGTATGGGGTCACCATATGTTTGTATCAGGGATGAACCCGTTCCTTGGATCGGTATTTACTTTTACAACTTTGCTTATCGCGATCCCTTCAGCAGTGAAAGCCTTTAACTGGATTACCACCTTATGGAAAGGTAATCTACAGATGAATCCTGCAATGTTATTTTCTATCGGTTTTGTATCTACTTTTATCACCGGAGGTTTAACAGGTATTATCCTTGGGGATTCTACCCTTGATATTAACGTACACGATACTTATTTCGTAATTGCCCACTTCCACCTGGTAATGGGTATATCTGCCATCTACGGACTTCTGGCCGGGGTTTACCACTGGTTCCCTAAGATGTTTGGCCGTATGATGAATAAAAATATGGGTTACGTTCACTTCTGGATTACCGCTGTGGGTGCCTACGGAGTTTTCTTCCCGATGCACTTTATTGGACTGGCCGGATTGCCAAGACGTTATTATACCAACACCGCCTTCCCATATTTTGATGATCTTGCAGATGTAAATGTGATCATAACAATTTTTGCACTTATCACTGCAGCCGTTCAGGTGCTGTTTCTATGGAATTTCTTTGCTTCCATTTTCTACGGAAGAAAAGCAACACAAAACCCATGGAATGCTACTACCCTGGAATGGACTACTCCGGTAGAACACATCCACGGGAACTGGCCTGGAGAGATCCCATATGTATACCGTTGGCCTTATGACTATAGTAAGACCAATGAAGACGGTGAATATGTGATTAAAGGACAGGATTTTGTTCCGCAGAATATACCACTTCAGGAAAATGAAGAAGAATTGAATCATTAAGGATCAAATATTTTTTCCTTAAGTGACTTAAAAACCTCCGGATGATCTCCGGAGGTTTTTTTGTTTAAACACCTAAATACTTTTTATTTTTAAGATCATACCCCTTGTTTTTTTAGGGATCTTTTAGCACTTTTGGGGATAATCCCTGAATATCATTAAAAATGAATAGAAAATTACTCCTCGCCTTTTTAATTTTTCCTCTTTTTGTTTTTGGCCAACAACTCGATATGTCTTTAGTCAAAAACATGGAGCCGCGCAATATTGGTCCTGCCGGAATGAGTGGGAGAATAACCGCCATTGATGCCGTAACCTCTAATCCTGATATAATTTATGCTGGTTCGGCATCGGGTGGATTGTGGAAATCAACTTCAGGCGGAGTAAATTGGGACCCTGTTTTTGACGATGAGGAAACTGCTTCAATTGGTGCTGTTGCCATTCAGCAATCCAATCCTTCTGTTGTTTGGGTTGGCACCGGTGAAGGAAACCCCAGGAATAGTCTTAATGGTGGCGCCGGAATATATAAATCCCTTGATGGCGGTAAATCATGGGAAAGAATGGGCCTTGAGAATACCCGGCACATTCATCGGGTTATTATAGATCCCACTAAACCAAACACTGTTTTTGCAGGAGCTATTGGGTCTCCCTGGGGAGAACATGAAGAACGCGGCGTTTACAAAACCACAGACGGCGGAAAAACCTGGGAAAAGATTTTATACACCAATGAAAAATCAGGTGTAGCTGAACTTGTTATGGATCCCCAGAATCCTAATAAACTTTTTGCTGCCATGTGGGAGCACAAAAGGGAACCCTGGTTCTTTAATTCCGGTGGGCCTGGTTCAGGTTTGTATGTTACTTACGATGGTGGTGAAAACTGGAAAGAAATAACTGAAGAAAATGGTTTGCCAAAAGGGGAACTCGGCCGGATGGGTCTTGCCATAGCACCCGGCAAGCCCGAAGTAGTTTACGCCTATGTTGAGGCAAAAAAGAATGGGTTGTACAAATCTGAAGATGGAGGTGAAAACTGGAAATTGGTCAATGATGATATGGCCGAAATTGGAAACCGCCCTTTTTATTATGCTGAAATATACGTTGCACCCAATAACGAAAACCGTATTTACAGCATATTTACTTTTGTAAATGTTTCTGAAGACGGAGGAAAAAGCTTCGAAGAATTGATGCCTGCCTACGGCGCTGATAATGGTATACATCCCGATCACCACGCCTGGTACATTCATCCTGAAAACCCTGATTTTATGATTGATGGAAATGACGGGGGCTTAAATATTACCCGGGATGGTGGTGAAACCTGGTATTTTGCCGAGAATATTCCTGTAGGTCAGTTCTACCATGTAGCAGTGGATAACGAAACTCCTTATAATGTTTATGGCGGAATGCAGGATAATGGAAGCTGGAAAGGGCCCGGCTATGTTTGGAAATCCCAGGGGATCAGGAATTCCTACTGGCAGGAGATTTCTTTTGGTGACGGTTTTGATGTAGTCCCCGATCCCGATGACAGTCGCTATGGCTGGTCTATGAGTCAGCAGGGGAATGTGGGGAGATATGATTCTGAAACCGGCAACAATTATGTGGTTAAACCTACCCATCCCGATCCCGATGTGGAGCTTCGTTACAATTGGGATTCGGCAATAAATATCGATCCTTTTGATAATAACACCCTCTACTTCGGAAGTCAGTTTGTGCATAAATCAACCGACAAAGGATTAACCTGGGAGGTGATCTCTCCAGATCTAACCACCAATGATCCAGAAAAGCAAAACCAGATGGAGAGTGGTGGCTTAACAATTGATGCCACCGGAGCAGAAAACCATACTACCCTTTTAGTAATAGAACCATCTTCCGTAGAAAAGGATATGATCTGGACAGGATCTGATGACGGAAAAGTTTTTTATACCCAGAACGGCGGTGAAGACTGGATCGAGGTTTCCGGCAATTTGAGAGGATTGCCAGAAGGAAGTTGGATCGAACAAATTCAAGCTTCTAACAAAAATAAAGGAGAAGCGCTTCTGGTGGCTAACAATTATAGAAGAGATGATTACACGCCTTATGTTTACCGCACCCGTAATTATGGAAAAAGTTGGGAAAGGATAGTTGATGAGGAAGATGTAATTAGTTTTGCTCTCTCTGTCGTAGAAGATCCTGAAGAAGAAAACCTCCTATTTCTTGGGACAGATGATGGCCTTTATGTTTCCATAGATGCCGGGGAGAACTGGGAAAAATGGACTAATGGTTTTCCAACTGTACCCGTAAAAGATATGGTGATCCATCCACGAGAACATGACCTGGTTATTGGCACCTTCGGAAGGTCTTTCTGGATACTTGATGATATAAGACCTCTTCGTGAAATAGCCAGGAACAAAGCTATGTTCACCAATTTAAAGGAAGAAGAGCCAAAGCTTCAGGTTTTCCCATCTCCCACTGCTTATCTTGCCGCTAACCAGCAGCCCTCAGGAAGTCGTTTTCCTGCTGACGCCATGTTTAGCGGTGAAAACCGTGGTAGGAGTGCAAAGATCTCTTATTTTATTAATCCTAAGATTGGGGAAAAAGAAGAAGCTTCAGAAGAAGAAACTGAGGAAAAGGAAAAAGGCAAAACAGCTTCAGTATGGGATACTATTAGCCTGCAGGTTTATGATGGGTCAAGGTTAATCCGAACGTTGAAAAAAGAAGCTCCCGATTCTACAGGAATTTATAAAATGTCCTGGTCTATGGATGAAAAAGGCCCCGATTCACCTTCCCGAAAAATCATAGACTCCAAGGATGAACCCGGAGGGGTTTCTGTAAAACCAGGTACGTATCGGGTGGTAATAAGCTATGGTGAATTGGAATCGGAAGGGGAGATAAGTGTAGAAACCGATCCTCGCCTGGATATTTCTGAAAAGGCTGTTTCCGAAAAGTATGAAGCTAAAAAGGAGTTGGAAGAAATGTCACAGGTGGCAGCTGATGCTGTAAAGCAATTGGTTCAAAGCAAAAATACCGCAGAGGAATTTCAGGAGAAACTAAAAAAAGAGGATGAGAAAAAGTTTAAAACCGAAATTGAAGCTTCAAAAGCCATTGTTGATACCATTGAAACAAAAATTGCACTTTTCCTGGGGAAGGAAGATGAAAGACAAGGAATTGTTAGAAGCCGTGAAATGACGGTCCAAACAAGGCTAGGTATGGCGAGACAATATGTTAGCAGCCGTCCATCTGGCCTTACCTCAACCGAAAACACTTTAATTTCTCACGCTGAAGATGAATTACAAGAGGTATTACAGGAAATAAATTCATTTTTTGAGACTAAATGGCCCGAATACCGTTCGATAATGGAGCAGGTAGAGATATCACCGTTTAAGGAGATTAAATTATTTGAATTGGGAAAATAAGTTGAAAATTATCTAAACTAAAGCCTTTTCTTTTTTGGGAAAGGCTTTTTCTTTTCGGGAAGTTCATCAATTCCCCTTGCTTACTTTTCTTTATCTTTGCTCAAAGACCTGATGATAGTTATGAATGAAAATCTGGATCCCAGCGGAGAAAATTTTTCTCCCGAAGAAATTGATATAGAAAGGGCCTTGCGCCCCCTGGAATTTGATGATTTTGCAGGTCAGGATCAGGTATTGGAAAATCTAAAGGTTTTTGTTGAAGCGGCCAATCAAAGGGGCGAAGCTTTAGACCACACCCTTTTCCATGGACCTCCGGGGCTTGGGAAAACAACTCTGGCACATATTCTAGCCAACGAACTTAGTGTCGGAATTAAAGTCACTTCCGGGCCTGTCCTGGATAAACCCGGAGATTTGGCCGGTCTTCTTACAAATCTGGATGAGAGGGATATTCTTTTTATTGACGAAATCCATAGATTGAGTCCTGTGGTAGAGGAATACCTCTATTCAGCAATGGAAGATTACCGTATTGATATTATGATTGAAACCGGGCCAAATGCGAGGACTGTTCAAATCAATTTGAATCCGTTTACGCTGGTGGGAGCAACCACTCGTTCAGGACTTCTTACAGCGCCTATGCGTGCACGTTTTGGTATTTCCAGTAGACTTCAGTATTACACCACCGAACTGCTTTCAGACATCGTTCAAAGAAGTGCTGAGATACTCAAAGTTCCCATTACCCTGGATGCTGCTATCGAAATTGCAGGCCGGAGCCGGGGGACTCCACGTATTGCCAATGCGCTTCTAAGAAGAGTGCGGGATTTTGCACAGATTAAAGGCAATGGCAAAATCGATATGGAAATTGCCCAATATGGTCTCAAAGCGTTAAACGTAGATACCCACGGTTTGGATGAAATGGATAATAAGATCCTGGAAACCATTATAGATAAATTTAAAGGTGGTCCCGTGGGGATCACAACTTTGGCTACCGCAGTAAGCGAAAGCGCTGAAACCATCGAAGAGGTTTACGAGCCATTCCTCATTCAGCAAGGATTTATTTACCGCACCCCTCGTGGTCGGGAAGTAACCGAAGCAGCCTACCGGCACCTTGGCAGGACGAAAGGAAATACACAGGGCGGATTGTTCTAAAAGTTAAAAAAAGAGTGTTTTCTTTTCGATTCAAGCCGTTTCAGGTGGTTTCTTCTTAACTTGAACCTTCAAATGGGAGGTATGAAAGGTAAAGACATTCCGGCTGTATCGTGGCTAAAATTTATGGGGAAAGCCAATCTTATCCTCAAAAATCCCTTGCCTTTTCATGCTGAAAATTTTGAAAAACTGGGAGATATTTTCAGAGTTAAAACCGGTTTTGGGAATCCCCTTGTTTTTTCCAGGAGTGCTGCCTTTGCTGAATATGCCCTTCAGAAAAACCATAAAAACTTTGAGAAATCGCCAATCCAAACCCGGGATATGGCAAAATACCTGGGCAACGGCCTCCTGACTTCTACAGGAGAACACTGGCGGAAACAGCGTAAACTCATACAGCCCGCTTTTCATAAGAAGCAAATCGCCGGTTTAATGGATACAATAAATTCGGCTATTTTACTAGAGTTGGACAAGATCGAACCCAATAAATCCATAGATATTTTTCCTGTTTTTAATGACCTTGCCTTTCAAACGGTGGTAAAATCCCTTTTTAGCAGTGCCGTAGGCCAAAAGGAGATCGACCACTTGCAATATATTACCGAAGCGGCACAGCGAATGCTGGTCAAAGAACTCCGTCAGCCTTTTAAGCGCTGGTGGTTTAAGTATGGAGGAAGCATAAAAAAGCATATGGCCTTAGTTGAAGAGGCGCGTGAAATCCTTAGGAAATTAGTGAGGGAAAGAAAAGAAAATCCTGTAGGCGAGGGAGATCTGCTGGATATGCTGCTTGATGCGAGGTATGATGACGGCACGGCAATGAGCGAGAAACAACTGATCGATGAAATTCTGATCTTTTTTACCGCAGGTCATGAAACCACTTCGAATGCACTCACTTTCACTGCTGAGCTCCTCGCAAGACATCCGGATATTCAGGAAAGAATTGCTTCGGAAACAAAAAAAGCTAAGGAAAAGGCCAGCAATCTTATTGAACTGATGGCCTCCTGTACTTATACGAAACAGGTTTTAGAAGAAGCTATGCGTTTATATCCGCCGGTTTATTTTATAGATCGTATTAATTTTGAGGAAGATGAATTTAACGGATTCAGAATACATAAAAATTCAAATTTATTGTTTTCGATCTATGAAATTCATCGTGATGCTACATACTGGGAAAATCCACAGGAATTTGATCCTTCCCGATTTGCTGAAGGCACCAAACATACCGCCCACTACTTTCCGTTTGGGGCAGGACCACGAAAGTGCATTGGTAATAACTTTGCGATGTATGAAATGATTTTAGCCATTTCAGAGCTGGTTTCCAGGTACAGGATCAGTACAAATAAAGAAGAAATTGAAATAAAACCTTTAATTACGTTGAAACCCAAAAATGCTATTTTGAGATTTGAAAAGAGATCCTAATGCTACTTCACCATAGTCTGGTAAGAATAGGGTTGGTGAAATTTGTGAAATAGGTTATATTTAAAAAATCGCATCTTTGTAAAATCAGTATGAGTAATTTAAAAGAGCGATATACCTCCTTAATTAAAGCCGAAGCCAAACGCCTCGGCTTTCTTTCATGCGGGGTTTCTAAAGCCGAATTTCTTGAAGAGGAAGCCCCCCGCCTGGAGAAATATCTTCAAAAAGGGATGCATGGCGAAATGAAATACATGGAAAATCATTTTGATAAACGCCTTGATCCCACCAAACTTGTAGAAGGTTCAAAATCGGTAATTTCTTTATTGCTGAATTATTATCCTCAGCAAATTCAAAATCAGGATTCCTATAAGATTAGTAAATACGCTTATGGGCGGGATTACCATTTTGTGATCAAGGATAAGCTTAAAGACCTGATGCAGTTTATGCAAAATGAAATTGGAGAAATAGAAGGGCGTGCTTTTGTTGATTCGGCACCGGTGCTGGATAAAGCCTGGGCGGCCAAAAGCGGTCTCGGCTGGATAGGTAAGCATTCCAATCTCTTATCTAAGCAAACGGGCTCTTTTTATTTTATTGCTGAACTTATTGTAGACCTGGAGCTGGAATATGATACCCCGGTAACCGATCACTGCGGAAGCTGTACGGCTTGTATAGATGCCTGTCCCACTCAGGCCATCGTAGAACCTTATAAAGTTGACGGCAGCAGGTGTATTTCCTATTTTACAATTGAATTAAAGGATGAGCTTCCAAACTCCTTTAAGGGCCAGTTTGAAGACTGGATGTTTGGTTGCGATATCTGTCAGGATGTTTGCCCCTGGAACCGTTTTTCCAAACCGCATAATGAACCTCTGTTTAATCCACATCCCGGGTTACTTGAAAATGATAAAAAGGACTGGGAAGAGATCACCAAAGAAACCTTCAATGAGATCTTCAGAAAATCTGCCGTGAAAAGGACAAAATTTGAAGGTTTGAAAAGGAATATTGATTTTTTAAAGAAATAAAACTCTTCGATTCACTTCTAAAAACAGGCAGGCAATAAAAATATTTTTTGTCGCACTGTAATAAACCGCGATTTTCGTCACTAAACAGGTAAAGACAATTTTGAGTAAAGATTTCTACACCCAATTTATTCTACCTTATGCAGGAATTATCATTAAAATCTGTAGGGCATATACCGATACCGAGGAAGATTTTCAGGATTATTATCAGGAGGTGTGTCTGCAAATCTGGAATAGCCGCAAGAATTTTAAAGAAGAAGCCAAATGGTCTACATGGGTTTATAGAATTTCTCTAAATGTGTGTATGAGCCTTTTGAAAAAGCGAAAAAAGAAACAGGCTCGTTCTACAGATTACATAGAAGTCCAGAACATACCTATTACTGAAAATTCTTTTCAGGATGAATCTTTACAGCTTCTGTACAAGGCGATACGCCAATTATCTGAACTAGACCGGGCTATTATTTTACTTTATCTGGAAGAGAATTCCTATAAAGAGATTGCGACTATTATTGGAACCACGCCAAATAACATTGGGGTGAGAATCACTCGTATTAAAAAACAACTTAAAAAATTGCTTGATGGAAAGATCTATTGAAAATATTTGGAAAAAAGGATTTGAAGCTGAAAAAGGACTTTCAGCTCCGGTAGTATCCAATTTGTACAAAAGAAAATCTGGGCTAGTCATCCAACAAATTAACAGTACATCGAAGAAGGATAATTTGAGTCTGCTTCTTATAGCCGTTATTTTACTGGCAATTTTTGCCTTTATAGGCAAAGTCATATTGGGCATATACGTGGCTGTTCTTATTATTGCACTGTTTTTTCTCAACAAAAAGATGCTAAAAGGACTTGAAACTC
Organism: Salegentibacter flavus; assembly: GCF_900115145.1. Lineage (GTDB taxonomy): Bacteria > Bacteroidota > Bacteroidia > Flavobacteriales > Flavobacteriaceae > Salegentibacter > Salegentibacter flavus. Next base: position 166,584 of record NZ_FOVL01000001.1, read on the forward strand.
TGGATATAAGAGATAATACCTATAGTTATCTTCTGAATTACAGGATTCAATTGAAAAGGATCATGAGATTTACAACATTGCTCATTGGATTAGGTTTACCCTTAGTGACTATCCCGGCTTATTGGATGTTCTTTCAGGGCACCAAAATGCTAACAAAATTTAGACAGCTCGATTTAGCTTTGGAGATTCTGCTTATTTTAGGATTGGCTGTATTTCTTTCCGTGCTCGGAATTCTTTGCTATCGTCTCGCTACAAAAATTGTATACGGAAGGTTACTGGCAAGGTTAGAAAGCACCATTGAAGATATGGAAGACTTGATGAAGTCTTAGTTAGATTCTTGATTTTAAAGTTTAAAGAGAAATATTGATTTTTCAGGGAAATAAAATTTTCGATAATTTCTTTAGTTCGTTAATTATTTTATTCAATTTTTCCCTAAATTAATACAGGTTGTTGTATGAATAAAAATTTGATGATGAAGCAAGAAGATACCTGTCATTATTATCCCCCGCTTGAAGAGAAATTTAATATCATTTCTCACGGTTTTGGATTCGCGCTAAGCGTAATTGGATTGATACTGCTAATTTTAAGAGCGAATGAGCTGGGAGGTATCAGGCACCTGGTAAGTTTTAGTATTTTCGGCGCAAGCATGATTCTGCTTTACGCGGCTTCCACTTTCTATCATGCCTCAAAAGATTCTACCTGGAGATATCGGTTAAATATTGTAGATCATGCCTCTATTTATGTGCTAATTGCGGGCACTTACACGCCCTTTGCCTTAGTCACATTAAACGGAGTTGTGGGGTGGAGTATTTTTGGGGTGGTTTGGGGCCTCGCACTCACAGGAATTATTTTGAAACTTTTCTTTACAGGGAGGTACAATATACTTTCAACGATAATGTATGTTGTAATGGGATGGATAATTGTTTTTGCGGTAAAACCTCTCGTGAATAATCTTGAATTGCCGGGGCTTTTATGGTTGGTTGCAGGGGGTATTTCCTATACAGTGGGAGCTATAATTTTTAGTCTGAATAAGATAAAATTCAATCATGCTATCTTTCATATTTTCGTCCTCCTGGGAAGTTTCTGCCATTTTATCTCCATTTACTTTTATGTCTTGCCAGGAGAATCAGTAAATATCCTTTCTTAAAATTCAGAATAGTTATTAGAATTCCTTTTTTAAGGAAGTAATAGTAGGGTTTATTGAAGGGTTTTTTCTCAGAAGAAGGTCTTTTTAATATTAATCTAAAAAGCTGTGTTTTGCGACCTTTTCCGGGAAGTTTGTGTCTTTTATTCATACAACCTTCCTAACTTTGTAGATACAGTCAAATTGAGCAATTATGAGTAGTACTCCCAGAAAAAGGCGTGAAGCCCTGGTTTATCACGCGAAACCAAAACCTGGAAAAATTCAGGTAGTTCCCACTAAAAAATATTCAACACAAAGAGACTTGTCTCTGGCTTATTCCCCGGGAGTGGCAGAACCCTGTTTAGAGATTGAAAAGGATAAAGAAAATGCATATAAATATACCACCAAAGGAAATCTGGTAGCTGTTATCTCTAATGGTACTGCCGTTCTTGGTCTTGGGGATATAGGTCCTGAAGCTTCAAAACCCGTTATGGAAGGCAAGGGCTTACTATTTAAGATCTTTGCCGATATTGATGTTTTTGATATTGAAGTAGACACAAAAGATGTAGATAAGTTCGTTGAAACTGTAAAAAACATCGCCCCCACTTTTGGTGGAATTAACCTTGAAGATATAAAAGCTCCTGAAGCTTTTGAGATTGAAAGACGCCTGAAGGAGGAGCTTGATATTCCGGTGATGCATGACGACCAGCACGGGACTGCGATTATTTCTGCGGCTGCTTTGCTGAATGCCTTGGAATTGTCTAAAAAGAAAATGGAAAAGGTCAAAATAGTAATTAATGGTGCCGGTGCTGCTGCAATCTCCTGTACCAAATTATATAAAGCCTTTGGAGCCAAGCCCGAGAATATTGTCATGCTGGACAGTAAAGGGGTTATAAGGAAAGACAGACCAGACCTTTCCGAAGAAAAAGCCGAATTTGCGACTTCCCGTAAGATCGATACTCTGGATGAGGCGATGAAAAATGCCGATGTTTTCGTTGGTCTTTCTATTGCTGATATTGTAACTCCCGAAATGCTGAAAAGCATGGCGAAAAGACCTATTGTATTTGCAATGGCCAATCCCGATCCCGAGATCGATTACAACCTGGCTATCTCTACTAGAAAAGATCTGATAATGGCAACCGGCCGTAGCGACCATCCTAACCAGGTGAACAATGTACTGGGATTCCCGTTTATTTTTAGGGGCGCTCTTGATGTTCGCTCTACTAAAATTAACGAAGAAATGAAAATGGCCGCGGTTAAAGCCCTGGCCGAACTAGCCAAAGAGCCCGTTCCCGAACAGGTAAATATTGCCTATGGAGAGACCCGTATGAACTTTGGTCCCGATTATATTATTCCCAAGCCTTTTGACCCAAGGCTTATTACTAAAGTTCCTCCGGCGGTAGCCCGGGCTGCTATGGAAAGTGGGTGTGCCAGGCACCCTATTCAGGATTGGGAAAAATATGAGGAAGAGCTTCTGGAGCGCATGGGAAGTGATAATAAGATCACACGTTTATTGATGAACAGGGCCAAAATGGACCCTAAACGCATTGTTTTTGCTGAAGCCGACCATCTTGATGTTCTTAAGGCTGCCCAGATAGTAAATGATGAAGGAATTGGAATTCCTATCCTCCTGGGGAGAAGAGAGGTGATTCAGGAGCTTATGCAGGAAATAGATTTTGAAGCCGATGTTGAGATCCTTGATCCTAAATCTGATGAACAGGAAGATAAACGCAAAGACTATGCTGAAGCTTACTGGAAAACACGCAATCGAAGTGGAGTAACTCTATATGATGCCGAGAATTTTATGCGTCTTCGAAATTATTTCGCGGCGATGATGGTCAATACAGGAGATGCCGAAGCTTTGCTTTCAGGGTATTCCAGAGCTTATCCAACTGTCGTAAAACCTATGCTCGAACTTATTGGATTAGCAAAAGGAGTTAGCCGTGTGGCCGCAACAAACCTTATGAATACTTCGCGTGGCCCATTATTTATAAGTGATACCTCCATTAATATTGATCCGCCGGCAAAAGATCTGGCTAAAATTGCACAAATGACTGCGCGCACCGTGCAGCTTTTTGGGCTGGAACCGGTTATAGCAATGATCTCATATGCGAATTTCGGATCATCTAAAGACCCCCACGCCTCGAAGGTAAAAGAAGCAGTCTCGTACCTTCACCGATGGCAACCAGAATTAAAAGTTGATGGAGAATTACAGATAGACTTTGCCCTTAACAGGGAAATGCTTCAGAGTAAATTCCCATTCTCTAAACTGGCCGGGAAGAAGGTGAACACCTTAATTTTTCCGAATTTGGATTCAGCGAATAGTAATTATAAAATGCTTAAAGAGCTGAATCATGCCGATTCTATTGGGCCAATTATGATGGGTATGAAAAGACCGGTACACATTCTTCAGCTAGGGGCGAGCGTAGAAGAAATGGTGAATATGGCAGCCGTTGCCGTAGTTGATGCACAGGAAAAAGAAAGAAAGAAACAAAAGGAAAATCTGTAGTAAATTTGATGAAAAAGCCTATGAAATGAGCGTTTCAGGCTTAAGTTAATTTTACTACATTTGATATCTAAGCTTGAATTGATATATGGTTCATCATTTAAAGGGGCAATTGATTGAAAAATATCCCACGCATGTGGTGATAGACTGTAACGGAGTTGGTTATTTTTTAAATATATCATTAAATACTTTTTCTAAACTTCCCGATGCTGAAGCTGTACATATCTATACCCATTTGCAGGTAAAAGAAGATTCTCATACCCTATATGGTTTTAGTGACAAATATGAGCGGGAAGTTTTCCGGTTGCTGATCTCGGTTTCGGGAGTGGGTACCAGTACGGCAAGAACAATGTTGTCTTCGCTTGAACCTAGTCAGGTAAGGGATGCCATAGCCACAGCCGATGTAGCAACAATTCAGAGTGTAAAAGGAATTGGAGCTAAAACTGCCCAGCGGGTTATTTTAGACCTGAAAGATAAGATCCTGAAAGTGCAGGGAGGAGATGAAGTTTTTGTTTCTCAGGACAATACAATTAAAGAAGAAGCGTTATCAGCTTTAGAAACCCTGGGCTTTGCCCGGAAGCAAGCAGGGAAAGTTATAGATAAAATTTTAAAGGATTCTACCAGCCCCACCGTGGAGTCCCTCATTAAACTGGCGCTTAAAAACCTTTAGAAATTGAAGAACAATTACTTGAAATTGTCAACTTCGGTCCCGCTTGCCTTACTGTTATCGCTGGTAATTTCAACTAATTTATCAGGACAGGAGACTTCGCAGGACACCACCCGAACCGGATATGACTTGGGCACAATTTCATTGCCCGATCCCGAGAGTTTTTCTTCCCAGTATGAGTATGATCCCATTTTAGACCGTTACATCTTCCGTGAAAGCATCGGCAATATCAGTTTGTCGCAACCCCTCATCCTTACTCCTGAAGAATTTGAAGAACTTGTGCTTCGGGAAGAGATGCAAAACTATTTTAAGCTTAAAGGTGATGCCCTCGCCGGGAATAAAAAAGGAGCCGAAGAAATTCAGAAAGATATGTTGCCGGATTTCTATGTAAACTCCGGTTTTTTTGAGAGTGTTTTTGGCGGGAGCCAGATAGATATTGTACCTCAGGGTACTGTTGAAATGGATTTGGGACTGCTTTATACCAAACAGGATAACCCGGCTTTTTCTCCGCGAAACCGAAAGAATCTCACCTTCGATTTTGACCAGCGTATAAGTTTAAGCCTTCAGGGACAGGTGGGGGAACGCCTGGGTATCATTGCTAATTATGATACTGAATCAACCTTCGATTTTCAGAATCAACTGAAACTGGAATATACCCCCAATGAAGATGATATTATTCAGAAGATTGAGGTTGGTAACGTAAATATGCCCTTGAATAATGCACTTATGCAGGGCGCACAGAGTCTTTTTGGGTTTAAAACCGAACTCCAGTTTGGAAAAACCAGGATTACGGGAGTGTTTTCTGAACAAAAATCAGAACGGAGAACGGTGAATGTTGAAGGTGGAGCAACAATTGAAGATTTTGAAAGATTCATCCTGGAATACGATCAGGATAGGCATTTCTTCCTGGCACATTATTTTAGAGATCATTATGACGAGGCTTTAAGGGATTATCCCTTTATAAATTCCAATATCCAGGTACAGCGAATCCAGGTATGGGTGACCAATCGAACCAATAATATTCAAAATCTTCAGGATACTCGTAATATTGTTGGAATTCAGGATCTTGGGGAAACTTTTTTAGAAGGAAATATAGGTTTGGATAATCCGCCTGCTGGTTTCTTTAACCAGGCTGAAGGTGCTTTTCCCGATAACACGAATAACGATTTTAATCCTTTTGGAATCAATGGTACTGAGGAGTCTGTCCTTACTCCTGCCATCAGGGATATTTCTACCATAGAAAGTGGTTTTGGAGGTGTGCAGGTTTCAGAAGGGACCGATTATATAAAACTCGAAAACGCCCGTCAGTTACAGTCTAATGAATATACACTAAATACCCAATTGGGCTATATTTCGTTAAACCAGCGTTTAAGTAATGACGAGGTGCTGGCAGTTGCATTTCAGTTCACTGCTAACGGACAGGTGTACCAGGTTGGTGAATTTGCGAACGATGGGGTAGATGCTACCGGCTCTGTTTCTGCTGAAGAACCAGGTGATGAAAATGAACAGGACATCAATGCACGTTCTAACCGTAACCTGGTGGTAAAACTTCTTAAAAGCACGATTACCAACGTAAATGAGCCTATCTGGGACCTAATGATGAAGAATATCTACAGCCTGGGTGCTTATGAGTTGGAAAGAGAAGATTTCAGAATGAATATTCTTTATACCGATCCGCAACCGATTAACTATATTAAACCTGCAGGGGATGGGGCTACTCCCTTGCCAGAAGATGTAAGCGATACTCCTCTGTTGAGGGTTTTTAATCTGGATAAGCTTAACTCCAATAACGATCCCATCGTGGGCGGGGACGGCTTTTTTGATTATGTTCCCGGCCTAACCATAGATCCGCGAAATGGAAATGTGATTTTTACTTCGGTGGAGCCTTTCGGAGAGCACCTTTTCAGGGAACTGGATAATACGCCCAATACCGGGACAGAAGATTATGCCGATAAGGATACCTGGAATGCAAACCAATTAAAATATGTATTTCGTTCCCTTTACAGCACCACCAAAACTCAGGCCGAACAGGAAGAGGCCGAGAAGAACAAATTTCAATTAAAAGGAAGATATAAGTCGGCTGAGGTAGAAGGAATTCCGATTGGCTTTAATTTGCCGCCGGGTTCTGTAACAGTAACGGCCGGAGGTCGGGTGCTTCAGGAGGGCGTAGATTATGTGGTGAATTATGAACTTGGCCGTGTTCAAATCCTCGATGAAGGTTTACTTGCCTCTAATATTCCCATTCAGGTAAATACGGAAAACAATGCGCTCTTCGGGCAACAGACCAAACGCTTTACCGGGGTTAATGTAGAACATCTTTTCAATGAAAATTTCCTTGTAGGCGCTACCTTCCTGAATTTAAAAGAACGACCATTAACTCAAAAGGCTAATTATAGCTACGAACCGCTCAATAATTCGATTTACGGTTTCAATTTAAATTATTCTACTGAAGTTCCTTTCTTCACCCGATTGGTGAATAAGCTTCCGAATATAGATACCGATGTTGAATCTAATTTTTCGGTGACCGGCGAATTTGCCTATCTGCAGCCGGGATCACCGAATATTAATGATTTTGGAGGAAAAACCACGACTTATATTGACGATTTTGAAGCTGCTCAAACCTCTATTGGGATTAACACCCCCCTAAGCTGGGACCTCTCCAGCGTTCCTCTGGGATTTGGAGGTGAGCTTTCTAATGGTGACATAAACGTAGGCTTTAAACGTGCTAAACTAGCCTGGTACACCATAGACCCTATTTTTTACAGCAGTAATCGGCCCGATGGAATTACCGATGCCGACCTTTCTTCTTATGCTACCCGGCGGGTTTCAATGAGTGAAATTTTCCCCAATACAGATGTGGTACAGGGGCAGCCTATGGTTGTTTATACTATGGATGTAGCGTATTTTCCCGGGGAACGCGGACCTTATAACTTTAATCCTACTGCTTCAGGGGGAAATACTTTGCCGAATCCAACCGATAATTTTGGCGGGATGATGCGGGGAATAAGCGCTACAAACTTTGAGCAGTCTAACGTGGAATTCATCGAATTCTGGGTGATGGATCCATATATTTATGAGGAAAACCGCGGGAATTCTGGAGGAAGCATCAACTTCAATCTTGGGAATATTTCCGAAGATGTTGTAAAGGATGGAAGAAAACAATATGAAAATGGCTTGCCTAAAGATGGAGGCGACAGTAATACCATATCTACAAATTTTGGAAAGGTGCCTTCCGATCAGTCCCTGGTGTATGCCTTTGATTCTGAAGGCCAGGAACGTTTAAACCAGGATGTGGGGTATAACGGTCTTTCTGATGAAGAAGAAGCTGTGAAATTTCCGGAATTTGGAAACCTGGAAGATCCTGCCGGTGATAATTATGACTATTTTCTTGCCCGCGACGGAAACATCGTAAATCGCTACCGAAATTATAACGGGATTGAAGGGAATTCCCCAACCGAGGTTGGAAATACAAACCGCGGGAACACCACTTTGCCTACTGCCGAGGATATTAACAGGGACAATACGATGAATACCATAGACAGTTACTTTGAGTATGAAGTACCTTTCTTCCAGGGTATGGATATAGATAATAACCAGTATATCACCGATGTTAAGGAGCTCAATGTGAGTCTAAGAAACGGACAGGAACTTCCGGTTAGGTGGCTTCAGTTCAAGGTGCCTATTTACGAACCAACCGATAGCAAAGGGGGTATAGCTGATTTTAGATCGATAAGATTTATGAGGATGTTTCTAACCGGTTTTCAAGATCCTACTTTGTTAAGATTTGGGACGATGGAACTGGTTAGGGGTGATTACCGCAGGTATAACCAGAGTTTGCAAATTGAGAATGCCAGGCCCGAAAATTCCAATACTTTATTTGAAGTTACTGCGGTAAACATAGAAGAGAATGAAAACCGGCAGCCAATTCCATATGTGTTGCCTCCGGGCGTGATAAGAGAAGAGCTTTTTGAAAGCAATACCAATATCAGGCAAAATGAACAGTCGCTGGCTTTAAGGGTTTGTGATCTTGAACCCCAGGATGCCCGTGCTGTTTATAAGAATTTCCAGATTGATATGCGGCAGTATAAAAACCTTGAGATGTTCCTGCACGCCGAATCTCTGGTGAACCAAACGCCGTTAAAAGATGGGCAATTGGTGGCTTTCTTAAGAATAGGAACAGATTTTACCGATAACTTTTATCAGGTTGAAATTCCGTTAAGCCCAACATTATTTGGAGCACAGTCTGCTGAAGAAATCTGGCCGGCAGTAAATCGCCTTGACCTACCCCTGGAGTTATTGAAAAGGGTTAAAACAAGTGTATTGGGTGATCCTTCATTGAATTCAGGGGATCTTAATTTTTATACTCAGGATCTTGAGTTAACCGATGCTGAAGATACCTACGACCCCGGAGAAATGAGAATAGGAATTAAGGGAAATCCAAGTTTTGGAAATGTTCGGGTACTAATGCTCGGCCTGAAAAACGGGATGCCAAATAATAGCGTGCAGGATCTTTGTGGTGAGGTGTGGTTTAACGAATTAAGACTTTCAGATCTTAATAATGAAGGGGGCTGGGCCAGTATTATTAATATGGATACCAATCTTGCGGATTTTGCCAACCTTGCGGCGACAGGACGTAAAAGCACTGTTGGATTCGGTACGCTGGATCAGGGACCGAATCAGCGAAGCAGGGAAGATGTTCAGCAATATGATGTGGTTACCAATTTAAATATGGGGCAATTATTTCCGCAGAAATGGGGGCTAAGAATTCCTGTAAATTATAGTCGCGGCGAGGAACTGGTAACTCCAAAATACGATCAGGAATTCCTTGATGTGGAACTGGATACACGATTACAGGATATCGTTGATCCTGTGGAAAGGGACAAGGTTAAAAAGCAATCGCAGTCTTATACAAAACGCCAAAGCATAAATGTAATAGGGCTAAGAAAAGAAAGGACCGGCGAAGCAAAACCTATGCCTTACGATATTGAGAATTTCACTTTTTCCACTTCATACAACCAGGTAGACCACAGGGATTTTGAAATTGAAGAAAGCCTTGATCAAAATGTGAGGGTGGGAGGAAACTATGAGTTTAATTTTGCAAATGAACCCATTGAACCTTTTAAGAATATTGCGGTATTAGACAGCAGTGATTATTTTACAATTATTAAAGACTTCAATTTTAATCCGCTTCCAACAAATATTAATGCTAGTTCAAATATTCTCCGGCAGTATAATGAACAGAAATTCCGAAGCCTTGAATTGACAGAAAACGATCTGGGATTACCTGTTTTATATCAACGGAATTATTTATTTAATTGGGATTACGGCATAAATTATAATTTGACCAGATCATTGAATTTCAATTTCAATGCTTCGAATAACAGGGTTGTAAGGAATTATATCACTGAAGACGGTATTCCCGATAACAGCATTGGCCTGTGGGATGATTTCTTCAATATAGGGGAGCCTAATCTGCATTATCAGAGCCTTCAGCTAAATTATGATCTGCCCCTGGAAAAACTACCGGTATTGCGATTTTTGAAAGCTACCTATTCATTCACCGGTGATTTTCAATGGCAGCGGGGATCCAGAATATATGAAAACCTGGAAGGGGTTCCGGATATCGGAAATTCTATCCAGAACTCGAATACTCATCAGGTGAATGCAAGCCTTGATATGCAAAACCTATATGATTATCTTGGTTTGGTGGAGAAGAAAACCGTAGGTAACAGTACCATAAAAGAACGCAGTGCCGGAGTGCCAACCCTGGATGGAACCCAGGAAGAACCACAAGAGGCTTCACCTCCCGAGACTAAAGAATACAGAGGTTATAATACCTTTATTGGGGTGATTACTTCCTTAAAAAGGATTCAGGTGAACTACAGGAATAGTCAGGGGACCTTTATGCCGGGTTATACTCCTGAAATAGGTTTTATGGGGACCCTAAGGCCAACTACGGGCTTTACCTTCGGGCTTCAGGACGAAATAAGGTATATGGCCGCCAGAAGGGGATGGTTGACCCTTTTCCAGGATTTTAACCAGCAGTTTACCACAGTTGAGAATGAACAACTCGCTGCTCAGGCTTCTTTGGACCTTCTGCCGGATCTTACCATAGACATTAGTGCCAACCGAAATTATGCAGAAACATTTAATGAAAATTACAGAGTTGATCCCAACACGCTGGAATATCAATCTTTGACTCCATATACTTACGGGAATTTTAATATTTCGACCATCCTGCTTAAGACAGCATTTAATCAATCCTCAGAAGCCTCTTCAGAAACCTTTGAAACTTTCAGGGAAAACAGGTTGGATGTAGCGCGTAGACTGGCTGTTGAACGTGGTCTGGATCCTAATAATACAGACGAAGACGGTTACCCGGTAGGACTGGGGAAAACCAATCAGGCCGTGTTATTACCAGCCTTTATTTCGGCATATGCCGGGGTTGACCCCGATAATGTTAAACTCGGGGCTTTTAGAGATGTACCTTTACCCAACTGGGATCTTAAATATACCGGCTTGATGAGAATAGGTTGGTTTAAGGATAAATTCAGACGAATTTCTTTAAATCACGGGTATCAGTCTAATTACACGATAAATCAGTTTCAAAGCAATCTTGATTACGATCCTGATGATAGGTTTGCTGTTAACCAGGCGGGAGATTTTAAAAATCCTGTGCTGTATTCAAACATAGTTTTAACCGAATTGTTTACTCCTTTGATTAGGTTAGATCTTGAAACAAAATCCTCGATACAGGTGCTTGCCGAAATTCGAAAAGACAGAGCTCTTGCGCTTAGCTTTGACAATAACCTGCTTACCGAGACCCGAGGGAATGAATACAGGCTTGGGATGGGGTACCGTATACAGGACCTGAAAATTGCAACTAGTTTAGCCGGGCAAAATAGAATTTTGAGTAGTGACCTTAATTTTAAAGGAGATGTATCCTTCAGAAGGAATAATACGGTGATTAGATATTTAGATTTGGAGACCAGTCAGGTTATTGCAGGGCAGGATATCTGGGGTATCAATTTCACGGCAGATTATGCGCTATCTCAAAACCTCACTGCTATATTTTATTACGATCATAGTTTTTCTGAATACGCTGTTTCTACCGCATTTCCGCAGACTACTATCAGATCTGGAATAACATTAAGATATAATTTCGGAAATTAGATAATGGCTGTTTGAACAATTGCATTAAAAAATTACCTTTGCGTATATATAATATCAAATTATGAACATACCTCAAGATTTAAAGTACACCAAAGACCACGAGTGGGTTAAAATTGAAGGCGATACCGCCACTATAGGAATTACCGATTTTGCCCAGGGTGAATTAGGTGATATTGTTTACGTTGAAGTAGATACCCTAGATGAAACTCTGGAAAGAGAAGAAGTCTTTGGTACTGTGGAAGCTGTGAAAACAGTATCAGATCTATATCTTCCGCTTTCGGGAGAGATAGTAGCCTTCAATGACAGCCTTGAAGATGAGCCTGAAAAGGTGAATTCTGATCCCTATGGAGATGGCTGGATGGTTAAAATTAAGTTTTCTGATGCTTCTCAACTCGAAGATCTATTAACCCCTGAAGCCTATAAAGAAATTATTGGTAGCTAGAATCATTTTAATTGGTGCAAGCCTTTACACCCTTGCCCTTACCATTGGTTCCCTGGTGCAACTGGGGAAAATTAGTGTGGGTAAATTTAACCCTACAGATAAGTTTTTACATTTTATAGCCTATCTTGCATTGGTTATACTTTGGCAACTTTATATAGTTTTTAGGGAACAGGGTTTTAAGCAGTATTATTCTTATTTAATTAAGATATCTGTTCTTGCTATTGCTTTTGGTATGTTAATTGAGGGTTTACAAGGAGCCCTTACCAGCTTCAGAGAACCCGATTGGTGGGATATATTAGCCAATAGTTTGGGTGTGATGAGTGCCGCGATGTTACTACTGTTATCTAAAGGAATCCTGCAAAGGTTAAAAAGCAAGATTAATTTAGTTTTTTAGAAAAAATATTTATTTTAGCAATCCTTATTAATCAATAACCCATTATGGAACCAAAGAAAAATCCTAAAGCAGATCTTAGCAGAAGAAGCGTCCTGTTTCTTCAGTTAGGTCTTATTTTAGTCCTTTTTGTTACCTGGCAGGCCATTGAGTGGAAAACCTATGACAAGGACGCCCTCGATACCGGTCAGCTTAATTTAGATGAATTGGATGATGAAGAAATTCCAATCACGGAAATGCAAAATACACCACCACCACCACCGCCACCACCACCGGCGCCAGAGGTGATTGAGGTTGTTGAAGATGAGGAAGAAGTAGAAGAAGACGAGATCGAGTCTACCGAAACCAACCTAGAGGAAATTGTAGAAGTAGAAGAGGTTGTAGAAGCTCCTGTAGAAGAAGAAGTTGCAGATGTTCCTTTCGCCGTTATTGAAAATGTACCAATCTATCCAGGTTGTGAGAACATGAAAAACAATGAGGAGCGGAAGCAATGTATGAGTCAGAAGATTCAGCAGCACGTAAACAGAGAGTTTAACAAGGATCTTGGTTCAGAGCTTGGATTATCTGGAGTTAACCGGGTGATCGTACAGTTTAAGATTGACGAAAACGGAGATATTGTTAACGTGATGTCCCGTGCACCACACCCAAGACTTGAGAGGGAAGCTGCAAGGGTAATCAATAAACTGCCTAAAATGCAACCCGGTAAACAACGTGGGAAAGCAGTGGGAGTTATGTACTCTCTTCCAATTGTGTTCCAGGTTCAGAATTAAAAATTACTATAAATTATATATCAAATCCCGGGATTTTCCCGGGATTTTTTTGTTTTGGCTCTAAAACTCTGTTTAAAAAATGTATATTCCCATTGTGAAACTAACCTACTTGCAAGTGGTATGAAGTATACACTGCTTCTTTTTATGATTCTTGCCTCTGTCTGCCTGTCTGCACAAACTAAAAACAATATAGAGGTTTATCCCCGGTTTTCCGAATGTGAAAATGTTCCCTATGAACAACAATCTGACTGTTTTGAGCGGACTTTTTCAGCTTTTGTTATTGAAAACTTTCAAATACCTTCAAAAGTAGAAGCTGAAGACTACCGGGGAGTAGCTACCCTTATCTTTGAAGTTGATAAAACCGGCTCTTTTAATCTTCTGTATACTGATGCTGCTTATTCTGAATTAAAAGAGGAGCTTCAGCGTGTTTTTGCTCTTCTTCCTATAATTGCTCCAGCAACTTATAACTCCAGGCCTTCTTTTATGCAGTTTAAAATGAAGCTGATGATTCCGTTGGAGATTTCTCTTGAAGAAGTAACTGTTCAGGAAGAATTCATTTCAGAAGAAAATACAGAAAAGAAAATTGCTCAAAGAACAGATTCCAAAGTTCAGGCATTAAATGAATACGATAGCATTAAGTCGGGTGAATTTACGCGGCCCAGATATCAAAGCCGGATTAATATTCCGTTAAGTCATGAATATTATTCGAGATTCGATGCTAATTTTAATCGAATAGGCACAAATACTCATTCGGCTTCTAAACCCTTGCGCTTCGATGAGGTCGCTCCCTATTACGATTTTGAGGCTAAAGAAATGCAAATGCTAAAAAATACAAATTCCTTGCTTGGGCGTAAAATCTGGAATGAACATCTAATCCGGTTTCAAACCGATGAATACTGGTTCACCATAGATTTTGCTATGGATATGCAATTAGGTAAAGATTTCGAACAAACCGAATACGAATTCACTTATAACAACACCAGGGCCGCGATCTTTCAGGGAGGCCTTGGGGAGAAGCTGAATTTCTATTCCGTGGTATATGAAAATCAGGGGAGATTTGCTGATTATTACAACCGCTATGCCGAATCAATAAGGCCAGATGGGGGCGATCCTGCCATTATTCCCGGCCGTGGAATCGCAAAGCCTTTTATGGATGGCGGCTATGATTATCCTGTAGCTGAAGGTTACCTTACTTATAGCCCTGGGAAATTCTTTAATCTTGAATTTGGCCACGGAAAAAATTTTATCGGTGATGGATATCGTTCGCTTTTAATGAGTGATAATGCTTCGCCCTATCCTTATTTTAAGCTTAATACCACTTTCTGGAAGATTAAATACACCAATACCTGGATGTCTTTGCGTGATGTTAGACCGGAGGTTACCGAGAGCGGTTCTTTCCGCACAAAATATATGGCAAATCATTATTTGAGCTATAATGTTACTAAAAGACTAAATCTGGGCTTTTTTGAATCGGTGGTGTGGGAAAACGATAACGACCGCGGGTTTGATCTTAATTATTTAAACCCGGTGATTTTTTACCGTGCTATTGAGTTCTCTACCGGCGCCCGTGGCGGGAACGCGATTATCGGTCTAACCGGAAAATATAAAGTTAGTGATCAAATAAATGTCTACGGGCAATGGGTTATAGACGAATTCTCTTCTGCTGATGTTTTTGGGGGAGAACAGAGTTGGAAAAACAAGTTGGGGTATCAACTGGGAGTAAAATATTTTAATGCATTCTCAGTGCCTGGTCTTTTCCTGAGGGCCGAGTATAACCAGGTGCGGCCATATACCTATTCTCATAATACGGGGGTTTTAAATTATGGGCATAACAACCAGTCTATGGCACATCAATGGGGTGCAAGTTTCAGGGAAATTCTGGCAATAGCTCGCTACAAAAAAGACAGATGGTATGGCCATGGAAAATTCATCTATGGCACACGTGGGTATAATTTTGCCGATAATTATAATTATGGTGGTGATATTTACGGCAGTGAAAGGGAGCGGCCTGAGAATTTGGATACCGGCGTTAAAATAGGCCAGGGAAACACTACTAGTTCGCTTTTTGCTGAAGTGGAGGCAGGCTATATAATTAATCCCGCCACGAATCTTAAATTATACGGAAGTTTTATTTATCGAAATTTTAAGCCTGAGGTAAAAACCTTTAATCAGTTTGAGAATTCAACTACCTGGATCAACTTCGGAATAAGAACCGATATATTTAATTGGTACTACGACTATTAAGTCTCTTGCTGTTCTCCAAAATTAACATTTGTGAGCCCTTGTCTAAAACGAATTAAGGGCTATCTTTGCGCCAATTTAAAAAACTGTTTTTGAGTAGCTCCGGCGTACATACCCCAACTGTTTCCCGCTTAACCGATTTTAAAGAAATTACCAAAATGCGACTTGCAGTTAGCGTGGTGTTTTCTTCTATTACGGGATATTTTCTGGGAGCTGAAAGCATAGACTTTGTGGTTGTACTATTACTTGCTATTGGAGGATACCTTATGGTTGGAGCCTCAAATGCATTTAATCAAATCATCGAGAAAAACCTCGATGCTTTGATGGATCGTACAAAGGACCGTCCTGTGCCTGCTGGCAGAATGACGGTTACCCGTGCTTTTATTATCGCGAGTGTCTTTACTATTCTTGGCTTGATCGTACTTTATATCATCAATCCTAAAACTGCGATGTTTGGGGCACTTAGCATCTTCATTTATGTAAGTATATACACCCCGCTAAAGACCAAAACTCCACTTTCTGTTTTTGTTGGAGCCTTTCCGGGAGCGATTCCGTTTATGCTCGGGTGGGTTGCAGCTACAGATAGTTTCGGGATTGAACCGGGAATATTATTTATGATACAGTTTTTCTGGCAATTCCCACATTTCTGGGCTTTGGGCTGGTGGTTGTATGATGATTATAAAAAAGGAGGCTTTTTTATGTTGCCTACGGGGAAAAGGAATAAAGGAACAGCAATACAAATTGTTCTATACACAGTATGGACCGTACTTGTTTCATTAATTCCGGCATTTGGGGTTACAGGAAGGCTATATCTAACTCCGGTTGCGGCAATTTTAATATTAATGCTCGGGCTGGGGATGTTGTATTATGCAGTTAATCTTTATAAGAAAAAATCGGCCCAGGCGGCCAAAAAATTAATGTTTGCCAGCGTTTCATATATTACCTTGCTTCAAATTATATATGTACTGGATAAATTTATAAGACAATGGATTTAACACAAGGAACCGATAAAAGCAAATTTGCCAGAGCTAAAAAAATGATGCTCTGGTTTGGGATTATAAGTATGGTGATGACCTTCGCTGGATTAACAAGTGCTTATGTTGTAAGTAAAAACAGGCCAGACTGGCTTACTGGTTTTGATCTTCCTGATGCCTTTGTATGGAGTACCTTTGTGATAGTAGCAAGTAGTATTACTTTTTTCCTGGCGAAAAGAAGTATTGCCGCTTCTAAACCTAAGAATGGAACAGCCTTTTTGCTTGGTACACTAATCCTGGCTCTTTTATTTGTAGCCCTTCAATTTCAAGGGTTTAACGATATCGTGTCGCAGGGTTATTATTTTACAGGTAGTGAAAGCAGTATCACCACATCCTTTATTTATGTATTGGTATTGGTGCATTTAGCTCATTTAGCGGGAGGTTTAATAGTATTATTGGTAGTAATTTATAACCATTTTAAACAACGCTACCAGCCGGGCCAAATGCTTGGAATCGAGCTGGGTACCACCTTCTGGCATTTTGTAGATATTCTGTGGGTTTATTTGTTTTTATTTTTATATTTCTTCAGATAATAAAATTTACGTTATTTTTGCGCAATACTCAAAAACTAAACTAAAAACTCTTCTATGGACGCGACTGTTGTAAGAACAGGCACCGAAGGTAAATCCTGGGGCGGGGGAAATGAACCTCTTAAAGCGAGTTACGGAAAAATGATGATGTGGTTTTTCATCGTTTCCGATGCGCTTACATTTTCAGGTTTCCTTGCGGCTTATGGTTTTTCAAGATTCAAATTTATCGATTCCTGGCCTATAGCCGATGAGGTATTTAATCACTTCCCATTCCTTCATGGGGTTGATGCCCCCATGTATTATGTAGCCTTAATGACCTTTATCCTTATATTTTCGTCGGTAACGATGGTTCTGGCAGTAGACGCCGGACATCAGATGAAAAAGGGAAAAGTGATTTTCTACATGTTTCTTACCATTATTGGCGGACTAATTTTCCTTGGTTCTCAAGCCTGGGAATGGAAGAACTTTATTACCGGAACTTATGGTGCAGTTAGCACAAAGGGAGGGAATATTCTTCAGTTTGTAGATAACGAAGGTCACCGGGTGGCCCTTGCCGATGTAGCGCAGGTTATGCCAACTGAGCGAGTTCCACATACTCGTGAAAGTGGAGTATGGTTTGAAGAGGGCGCAGCGCTTCCTACTTATTCCATCGAAGAAATAAAAGCTGGTTTTGCAGCTAATGAAAATATTCTGGTAAGAACACAAACTTTAACAGAAGAAGGCGAGAAAACCATTCTTAGTAGAGACGAGTCTCTTGCAAAGCTGAACACCGAGGCCGTTGGAGTTATAGAAGGGGCAAATCTGTCTCAAAATGAATATGGACCACCTCTCTTTGCCGATTTCTTTTTCTTTATTACAGGATTTCACGGTTTCCACGTATTGTCAGGTGTTTTAATAAACATCATTATTTTCTTTAACGTGGTAATTGGTACCTACGAAAGACGTGGTAGTTATGAAATGGTTGAGAAAGTTGGGCTTTACTGGCACTTTGTAGATCTGGTTTGGGTATTCGTATTTACATTCTTTTACCTGGTATAATTTTCTAAGACAGAACGAACAATATTATGGCACACGAAACTGCACATCATCACGAATCTAATACCAAGCGAATCTGGATAGTTTTTGCAATACTATCTGTTTTGACTATTGTTGAGGTTGTTTTCGGTATTATAAAACCTGGTTTTCTTGTTCATACTGATCTATTTAGTATGAGCCTCCTAAACTGGATTTTCATCATTCTTACGCTCTTTAAGGCATATTATATTGCCTGGGCTTTCATGCACCTTGAAGGAGAAGTAAAAGGCTTGCGCAGAGCAATTGTATGGACCGGAGTGTTTCTTATAGGGTATCTTTTATTTATTCTTCTTACCGAAGGAGATTATATATACGAAGTTTTTAAAACTAATCACGTAGCCTGGGATTTTTAGGCTGATGAAAGTTAAATGATAAAGAAAAGACGGTTTTATGGAGCCGTCTTTTTATTTTTGTACTCATTCCTAGAATCAGGTTTATGAAAAAGTTTTTTGTGCTCATAGTACTTTTCGCCTTACCCATTATCGCTTACCTCTTTTTTTCTTCAGGACAAAATAATTTTGCAAAACTTCCTGTGTTGACAGAAAATGTAGAGGATTTAAATGATTTTGAAAGTTTGCAGGGGGATAGTGTTTCTCTTGAGGAAAAGATTAGTATTGTAGCTTTCTTCGGAAAAGATCTGGATCAAATTAAAGGGCATACGTTTAACCTCGATCAAAAGATCCTGGAGAAATACTATGAATTTAATGATTTTCAATTCGTGATCGTGCTACCAGAATCTGCCCGGGAGGAAGCTATTCGGTTTTCCGATGAATTTGAGGCGATAGGCAACCCAGAGAATTGGAAATTTGTTTTCTCTTCTGAAGAAAAAGTAAAAGCGGTTTTTGAAAGTATGAACTCCGGTTTTCAACTGGATAAAAACCTGCACACTCCGTATGTTTTTATTGTAGACAAAGACAAAAACCTTCGCGGTAGGAAGGACGATGAGGATTATGGAAAGATGTATGGTTATGATGCCAGCTCTGTTGCGGATTTAAGCAATAAAATGAATGATGACGTGAAGGTTATACTCGCTGAATATCGTATGGCCCTTAAAAAGAATAACGCCGAAAGGAAAAACTAATTTTTTCGACAACCATAGAAAACCATTTATAATGAAGAATTATTCATACATAGGAATTTCCCTGATCATCCTGATTTTTGGGATCATCTTTATTCCAAAAATAGTAGATCGCATCAGCACCGATTCAGTAGTGGAGTCAGATCGATTGAATGTAAAGGGAACTGAGAGGAAATCTGCTTCTGCTGAAGAACTCGCTTATATGGAGATCGATGGAGAACGTAAAAAAGCGCCCGAATTCGAACTTATTGATCAGAATGGAGACACTATTACCAATGAGGATTACCTTGGAAAAGTATATGTAGCCGAATTTTTCTTTACTACCTGTCCAACAATTTGCCCAATTATGAACAGTAATCTGGTGGATATTCAGAATGAGATTAATAATGAAGAAGATTTTGGGATCGCATCATTTAGTATAGATCCTACCTACGATACGCCTGAAGTTTTACAGGAATACGCAGAAAAGTACGGGATTACCAATCCTAACTGGCATCTTTTGACCGGGGATAAGGAGTATATCTATGAATTGGCTAATTCCGGGTTTAATATTTATGCCGGTGAAGACCAGGATGCTCCCGGTGGTTTTGCGCATCAGGGAATGTTTGCTCTTGTAGACCAGGAAGGTTACATCAGGTCACGCAGAGATGCTTATGGCAACCCCATAATTTATTACAGAGGTTCTGTTGAAAGAAATAAATCTGTAGCCGAAGGAGAAGAAACCCCTGAAATTGATATTTTAATTGAAGATATTAAAAACTTATTGTGAGAGCAGGCCTAACTAAAACCGATAGAATTGCGGTGCCGGTAATTATTGCGCTTTCTATCGCCGTACCCTTAATCGTACTTATCTTGATGTACCTCCCTGAACGCTTTAACTTTCTCGGGACCCGGGCAGGAACTTTTCCTTTTTTTCATGCGATCCTGAATGGCTCCACGGCTATCT
Source organism: Salegentibacter flavus (assembly GCF_900115145.1). Lineage (GTDB taxonomy): Bacteria > Bacteroidota > Bacteroidia > Flavobacteriales > Flavobacteriaceae > Salegentibacter > Salegentibacter flavus. The sequence goes on from NZ_FOVL01000001.1 coordinate 186,559, forward strand.
TGCTGATGTTGGGGTACTTTTTTATGAGGATTAAGGAATACAAACTTCACCGTAATACAATGATTACGGCATTCTTTCTTTCTGCTGTTTTCCTGGTAAGTTATGTGATTTCTAAGATGAGCAATGATCCTGTACCTTATGGTGGCGAAGGAGTTTTGAGGTATTTGTACTTTTTTATACTTATTACCCATATAATACTTTCGGCGATAATTGTTCCCCTGGTTCTCTTTACGATGTATCGGGGACTTACCGCTGAATATGATAAACACGCCCGCATCGCCCGGTGGACTTTTCCTATTTGGTTATATGTTGCTATAACGGGGGTTCTAGTGTATGTTTTTATGATGCCTTATTACTAATTATCTCGTGTTAAATCTTTTATTGAGAGTGACTAAATTTTTAAATTTGTGCTTTAATTATAGAAAATGAAAACCAGATTTTTATTCATATTACTTCTGCTCTTACTTCTTCCAATCGCTGCTGAAGCGCAATGCGCCATGTGTAGAGCTGTTCTGGAAAGCGAGGGAGACCAAAGCATGGCTAAGGGAATAAACAACGGAATACTCTACCTAATGATGTTCCCCTATCTTCTTATTGGGGGAATAGGCTATTTTATTTACCGCTCCCGGAAACAAGCTAAAAAGTCTGAAGAAGCTTAAACCACTTCAAAATAATTTCTTAAATAAAATGTAACTTTTTCTCTATCGTGGAGTCTTATGAGTGACACTTTTCAACAAAAAGTTAGCAACTTGTAAATGCACTGCAATGATAGAAATCAGAGATCTTCATAAGTCCTATAAAGTGGGCAGTAATTCACTGCACGTTTTAAAAGGAATTAATTTTAACGTTGCCGAAGGTGAACTCGTTTCTATTATGGGATCTTCAGGTTCTGGGAAATCTACCCTACTGAATATTCTTGGGATGCTCGACGAGGCTGATGAAGGTTCTTATACTCTTGATGGCGTTGTAATTAAAAATCTTAATGAAAAAATAGCTGCCCGCTACCGCAATAAATTCCTTGGGTTTGTTTTTCAATCTTTTAACCTTATTTCTTATAAAAATGCTTTGGATAATGTAGCGCTTCCGCTGTATTACCAGGGAATTAAACGCGGGGAACGCATAGATAAGGCAATGAGTTACCTGGAAAAAGTTGGCCTGGCCGATTGGGCGGGACACTTACCTAACGAACTTTCCGGAGGGCAAAAACAAAGGGTTGCTATTGCGAGAGCTCTTGCCAGCGATCCAAAGGTCCTTCTAGCCGATGAGCCTACCGGAGCTTTAGATTCAAAAACATCTTATGATGTTATGAATCTAATTCAGGAGATAAACGATGAAGGCCGAACCATACTTGTAGTAACCCACGAACCCGATATTGCTGCAATGACGAAGAGGATCGTTAACTTAAAAGACGGCAGGATAATTCAGGATACCCAGGTTAATCAGGTTAGAGCGCAGGAAAATGTTTGAGTTAGAACGTTGGGAAGAGATCTTTGATACGATTCGTAAAAACAAACTACGGACGTTTTTAACCGGGCTATCTGTGGCTTCAGGGATTTTTATTTTAGTAATTCTTCTGGGGATTGGTGAAGGAATGCGGAACGGTATTTCACAGGAATTCCAAAGGGATGCTGCTAACATCATTTACGTTTATACCGGCGTTACCTCAAAGGAATATAAAGGCCTAAACCCGGGCAGAAGAATTCAGATGAAAAATGAGGACTTTAATTACACCGCTTTAAAACATCAGGATGACTTAGAATACAAATCTTCTATTTTCCGAATCTGGAACGGAATAGTAAATTTCGGGAAAGAATCAGGTTCTTATCGTGTAGAAGGCGTTTATCCTGATTATCAGTTTCTGGAAAACAGCGGGATGGTTGAGGGACGCTTTGTAAATTATAAAGATCACGAGAATTTTGAGAAAGTCGTTGCGATTGGGAAAAAAGTTCGGGATGACCTTTTTAAAGATGGAAAAGACCCTCTTGGTGAGTACGTGCAGATATCCGGAATTAATTTTAAAGTGATAGGTGTTTTTACTGATCCCGGTGGAGAAAGGGAAGAAAGCCTGGTTTTTATGCCGCTTTCTACTGCACAACGGGTATTTGGCGGTGCCAACAATATTGCAAATATGGCTTTTACCTTAGAGCCCGAAGATAATTTTGAAGCTGCGCTTGCCGCTTCCAATTATTTTTCAACCGAAATTGAGAATCAACTTAAGGAAACACATACCATAGCTCCCGAGGATGAAAGCGCGGTTAGCATTAATAACTCTCTGGAAAATGCCAAACGCTTCTACGATCTTATGGATATGATAAAATTCTTCTTCTGGGGAGTTGGTATTTGTACCATTATCGCCGGCGTTGTTGGTGTAAGTAATATTATGCTCATTATCGTAAAAGAAAGAACCCGGGAAATAGGAATACGAAAAGCTCTTGGAGCAGAACCGCTGTCTATAGTGGGGATGGTTTTGCACGAATCTATCTTTGTGACCGCAATTGCCGGTTTTATTGGCTTGATTGCGAGTTTGATGCTATTGGAATTTGTAGGCCCTCTTATAGAAACTCAGTATATCTCGAATCCTGCAGTTAATTTTAATGTGGCGCTTACCACCGTTTTTATACTGGTAATTGCCGGCGCAATTGCCGGGTTTTTTCCTGCCTGGAGAGCTGCGAGAATTAAACCTATTGAAGCACTAAGAGACGAATAGTATGTTTAGCAGGGATAAATGGAGCGAAATAATTGAAGCATTAACAGCTAATTGGTTTAGAACCATACTTACTGCTTTTGGGGTAATGTGGGGGATTTTTATCCTGGTTATTTTACTCGCTGCGGGGAAAGGCCTCGAAAATGGTGTAAAGCAGGGTTTTAGTGGCATTGCTACCAATACGATGTTTATGTGGACACAAACTCCATCTAAACCCTATAAAGGCTTACCAAAAGGGAGACGTTATAGTTTTAAGACGGGCGATGTAGAAGCCCTTCGGGAGAATGTCCCGGGACTTCGGTTTATCTCTCCCAGAAACCAGTTAGGTGGCTTCGGCGGAAATAATAATGTGGTTCGCGGGTTGCAAACCGGTGCTTTTAATGTTTATGGGGATTATCCAGAGATCATTCAGCAAGAACCAATGGATGTAACTTCCGGGAGGTTTATTAACTACCTGGATATAGAACAAAAAAGGAAGGTTGCCATAATTGGTGAGGGTGTAAGAAGGGAACTTTATGATAAAGGAGAGGAAGTTATTGGAACTTATCTCAAAATCAATGGTGTCAATTTTATGGTGATCGGCACCTATAAGAAAAAAGGTGGCGGCGGAGGAAACTCAGAAGAAGCTCAGAAAGAAATTTATGTTCCATTCACCGCGTTCTCCCAGGCTTTCAATATGGGAGATAGGGTTGGTTGGATGGCAATAACCGCCCAGGATGAAAATTCTATTACCAGTTTAAAATCAAGGATTCTGGATCTTATAAAAAGCAGGCACTCCATACATCCGGAGGATGATAGAGCTGTGGGTAATTTTGATTTATACGAAGAATACAACAAGATTAATGGTTTGTTCGTTGCGCTAAAAGCAGTAGCCTATTTTGTGGGGATTTTGGTGTTGCTCTCTGGTATAATTGGCATCAGTAATATTATGCTAATCGTGGTAAAAGAAAGAACTAATGAAATTGGTGTAAGGCGTGCCCTTGGTGCTACGCCCTGGTCTATTAGAGGGCAAATTTTAATGGAGGCTATTTTCCTTACCATTATTTCCGGAATGGCCGGGATTATTTTCGCCACAGGAATAATTGCAGCAATTAATTATGCTTTAAGCGGAATGGATACTTCAGAAATGATGTTTTCCAATCCGAGTGTAGATTTAGGGGTAGTGATTACCGCGTTGGCCATTTTAGTGTGTTCAGGCTTATTGGCGGGACTAATTCCTGCACAGAATGCGATTAAAATCAAACCCGTTGATGCCCTTAGAACCGAATAACGAGAGAAAAGTAAAGAAGATAAATACAATCAAAAAATGAAAAAAACAGTAACCATCTCAATTTTAGTATTGATCGTCGTAGTTTTTGTAGGCGCCTTATACTATTTGTTTCAGAAAAATCAGGAAGATCCTACGATTTATGAAACCGAGCAGGCTTCCGTAGAAACCATCATCAAGAAAACGGTGGCGACGGGAAATATTGTTCCGAAGGAAGAAGTGCTCATAAAACCGAATATTTCCGGAATTATTGATGAAATATATATAGAAGCGGGAGAAAGAGTTGAGGCGGGAGATCTTATCGCTAAAATTCGGGTAATTCCAAATGTCAATTCATTACAAAGCGCTAAGGATGCTGTAGCTACGGCCAGGATCAATTTAGAAAATGAAGAAAAAACCTTTAAGAGGCAAAAGGCCTTATTTGAAAAAGGAGTGATCTCTCAAAACGATTTTGACAATGCTGAAGCAAACTTCAAAAGGATGCAGCAGAACTACCGTTCGGCGGAACAAAATTTCGAAATAGTTCAAACCGGGACCACCAGCGGAATTGGAAGTGCAGCTAATACGCTTATTCGATCTACCGTAGATGGGATGGTTTTAGACGTGCCGGTGCGGGTAGGAAACCAGGTAATTGAAAGCAACAATTTTAACGATGGAACCACTCTAGCAACTTTAGCCGATGTAAACGAAATGATCTTTGAAGGAAAAGTTGACGAAAGTGAAGTAGGGAAAATAAAGGAAGATCTACCCTTGGAAGTAACGGTTGGTGCAATAGAGAATAAAACCTTTAATGCAATTTTAGATTATATCGCGCCGAAAGGAGTAGATGAAAATGGAGCGATTCAGTTTGAAATAAAAGGCACCTTAGATAAAGCCGACACTACTTTTATTCGTGCCGGGTTAAGCGCAAATGCATCTATTATTTTAGACCGGGCAGACGAGGTTCTGGCAATTAAGGAAGCGCTTGTTCAGTTTGATCCAAAAACTCAAGAGCCTTTTGTGGAAATAGAAACCGGAGACCAGGAATTTGAAAGAAGAGATTTGGAATTGGGAATTAGTGATGGAATTCAGGTAGAAGTGAAAAATGGCATTTCTAAAGATGATAAAATTAAGGTTTGGAACAAAGTAAAACCAAGTCCGGAATTTGCCGGAAGTTAGATTTTTATTTGAAAATGTAACAAGTTTAGAATTTCACAGACTTATCAACTACAATACCGATTATGAAAAAATACAGCTTACTAACTCTATTTTTAATTTCTGCTTTATTTGCAACTGCCCAGGAAGGCGATAAATGGACACTTCAAGAGTGTGTGAATTATGCTCTTGAAAATAATATCTCCATTCAGCAGTCTGAGCTTAACCTGGAAATTTCTGAAATTGAACGGCTCGATGCCATAGGAAATTTTCTGCCGAATGTTAACGCCTCTGCTACTAATTCCTGGAATACCGGTTTAACGCAGAATGTTACTACCGGAATTCTTCAAACACAGACTACCAGAAACTTTTCAGCCGGAGTCACAGCCAGTATGAATCTTTTTGATGGCTTGCGCAATTTTAAACAACTGCAGCGCTCCAAGATCTCTCAACTTTCTGCCCAGTATTCGCTGGATAAGATGAAAGATGATATCACTCTGTTTGTGGCCGATTCTTACCTTCAGGTGCTTTTCAGTAAACAAAACCTGGAAGTTTTGAGATCGCAAAACGAGGTGACCCTGGAACAGCTGGAACGCACACAAGAGCTTGTTGAAGCAGGTTCCCTGCCCCGTGGCGATTTATTGGAAATAAGAGCAACTGATGCCGATGAGAAACAGCGAATGATAGTAGCTGAAAATAATATTAAAATATCCCTGATCAACCTGGCCCAGCTTTTACGAATAAGTGATTATGAAAATTTCGATATCGTAGATCGCGATTACGATATCTTCGGAAGTGATATCCTTGAAAATTCGGTTTATGATATTATTGACCGCGCCAGAGAGGAACGATCAGAATTAAAAATAGCTGAAGCGAACCGTGACCTCGCCGAGAAAGATGTTGAAATTGCCAAAGGAGCCTATATGCCAACTCTTGGTGCATTCTTCAATTACAATACCCGGGAATCTGGGATGGGAAGAATTACCGGAGTAACTATAGATCCACAGGATCCAACACGTGAAATTGGAGTGGTGGAAAGTACAGGAGAGGTTGTTGTCGCTCCAAATACGATGACTACCATCGGCAATCCGCTGCCCTTCTTCGAACAACTTCAAAGAAATGATGGTATTAGCTACGGGGTGCAATTAAGTGTTCCAATTTTTAACGGTTTCGCTACGCGTAACCAGGTTAAAAGATCTCAGGTAAGTGCTAAACGTGCTGAATATGAAATGGAGCAAGCAGAGCTGGACCTTGAAGCTAATGTTTACCAGGCTTACGTAGATGCCAGGGGAGCTTTTGAAGCTTATGAAGCCGCTCTTGTTGCAGCTGATGCTCAGGAACAGGCTAATGAATATGCTACCCAGCGTTATGATGTTGGATTAACGAATGCTTTTGATTACAGCCAGTCTAAACTGCGGTATGAAAACGCCCAGCGTGAAGTGGTACGAACTAAATACGATTATATTTTTAAACTTAAAGTCATAGAGCTTTATTTCGGGGTCCCGGTAACAGAGCTTAAATTTTAAATTATGAAGAAAAAGACGCTTTTCATCATTATTGGTGTTTCCCTGGTTTTAATAGTAGTACTGGTAATCGGAAAAAGAGCCGGCTGGTTTGGAGAGTCCGGGAACGTAAAAGAAGTGGAGATCACTAAAACAGAACCCCTGGATATAACAGAAACTGTTGCCGCAACAGGAAAAATTCAACCGGAGGTAGAGGTTAAACTTTCTTCTGAAGTTTCCGGAGAGATCATTGAACTTCCTATCAAAGAAGGACAGAGTGTGGAGAAGGGCGATCTTTTGGTAAAAGTAAATCCAGATATCTATCAGTCCAATCTTCAACGAATGGAAGCAGGCCTACAGAATATGAGGGCAAACTACAACCAGGCGCAGGCAAATTTAAAACAGGCAGAAGCCGATTATAAGAGGAACAAAACCCTTTTTGAAAAAGGAGTTATCTCCCAGGCCGAATGGGATGCGGTAGTTTCAAATTATGAAGTGGCCCAGGCTTCAAAAGAATCAGCCTACTATAATATGCAAAGTAGTGCGGCCAGCGTAACCGAAGCCCGGGACAACCTTTCACGAACAAACATATATGCGCCTATGAGCGGAACGATCTCCCGTTTGGATGCAGAACTGGGCGAAAGAGTGGTAGGAACTCAGCAAATGGCGGGTACAGAGATCCTGAGGGTCGCTAACCTGGCTAATATGGAGGTGGAAGTTGACGTAAATGAAAATGATATTGTAAAAGTAGAGGTAGGAGATTCTACCATTGTTGAAGTTGACGCATACTTACGCAGAGAATTTAAAGGCCTGGTTACTGAAATTTCCAATTCTGCGGACAGCCAGCTTACTACCGATCAGGTTACTAATTTTAAAGTTAAGGTTAGGATTCTTGAAGATTCCTACGATGACCTTTTAGAAGGGAGACCTGAAAATTATTCCCCGTTTCGTCCGGGAATGACCGCCACGGTAGATATAATCACCGATAAACGCGAAAATATTATTGGGGTGCCTATTAGTGCGATTGTGATAAAAAGCGATACTACAGCTAACGGAAATTCAATGATAAAACCCGGAGGAGAAATGTTTGAAGCTGTATTTGTGAAAGAAAACGATGAGGCGAAGCTTCGGGTGGTGGAGACCGGTATCCAGGATGGTTCCCACATCGAAATCACTAAGGGCCTTGAGGAAGGGGAAGAGGTTATTACCGGGCCGTATACCCTTGTTACCAAATCATTAAAAGCCGGTGATCAAGTAAAAGTAGCTTCAAAAGAAAATTAGTAATTTTGCAGCCGCACGAAGGAAATAATCTTCCTGCCTACTAAAATTACTATTTTGCCGAACATCCTCTGTTTAGAAACCTCAAGCACCAATTGTTCTGTGGCTATTGCTACAAATGATGGGGTGCTTGCTATTAAGGAAGATAAGAATAATAATTATTCCCACGCCGAGAAGCTTCACGTTTTTATCGATGAGATCCTTAAGGAAAATAACCTTAAGATTACAGATCTGGATGCGGTAGCCATTAGTAAAGGTCCCGGGTCGTATACAGGTTTGAGAATTGGGGTTTCGGCTGCTAAAGGTTTATGTTTTTCACTGGAAATTCCGCTTATTTCGATCTCTACCCTAAAGTCCCTGGCCCGGCAGGTAAAAGATAGTGACGCTTTAGTGATTCCTTTGCTTGATGCCCGTAGAATGGAGGTGTATTCCGCAGTATTTAATGCTGAATTTGAACAGATCAGGGAGACCCGTGCCGAAATTCTGGAAGCAGAAATTTACGCTGAATACCTGGAAAAAGGTAAAGTGGTATTTATAGGCTCCGGAGTGGCAAAATTCCAAACAATCTGCCAACATCCAAATGCTATTTTTGTTCCCGATACCTTGCCTTCAGCAAAAGAGATGTGTAATTCTGCAATAGAGAAATACAAAATAAGCGACACCGTAGATGTCGCTTACTTTGAACCTTATTACCTGAAAGATTTTAAAGCCGGTTAATTGGCTGAATTTGAATTGTTATTCTGATTCTTTTCTAATGTACCGTTCATTTTTGTTTGGTCGTACAGGTAAACATCACGTTGAGGATAAGGAATTGTCATGCCGGCTTCTTCCAGTCTTAGTTTTCCTTCTTCGATCATATACCAGTGGAGGTCCCAGAATTTACTGTTTTCAGCAAAATATCTAACCGAAAAGTTTACCGAATCGGCTCCGAGTTCCGCAACAATAATTTGTGGGGCAGGGTCTTTAAGAACATCTTCCTGTTCTTCAACAAGGTCCCTAAGTACTTGTTTTGCCTTTTTTAAATCATCATCATAAGATATTCCAAAGCTTAAAGTTTCCCTCCTTGTACCATTGAAACTATAGTTAATAATATTATCGTTACTCAAGTCACCGTTAGGTATTATTGCTCGTTGATTCCCAAAAGTATCCAATTTGGTATAAAACAGGTTGATTTCTACCACAGAACCAGAAACCCCCTGTACTTCTATCCAGTCACCAACTTTAAAGGGCTTAAGAATTATGAGCAGTACACCACCAGCCAGGTTGGAAAGTGATCCCTGCATTGCAAGACCAATCGCTAAACCCGCGGCACCAATAGCAGCTACCAGGGAAGCGCTTTCTACACCCAATTGGGTAATCACCAGAACAAAAAGAATTATTCGAAGTCCCCACCGAATGGAATTTAAGGTGAAAATCTCCAATGTTCTATCGTAATCTTTTCTCTGAAATAGTTTATCTACATATTTAACAATTAGGCTAATTATCCAAAGGCCAATAATTAGCAAAGCAAGTGCACCTAATAAAGTAGGCAGGTAATCAATAAATTTGTCTGCATATTCCCTGGCGATGTCGCCCCAATCGTTTAATTTATCCATAAATTATTTTTTTACAAAGAGAGTACATTAAATAAAATTTTGGGAAAAATTCCTGTTTAAATTTTGTTAAAAGTGTTTAATTAAATTCACAGTTTTTTCGACAGATGTTTGTGGCAGGTCACATTTCCCTTCGCTGCAAACATAGATATAATCATTGTTTTCCTGAAAACGATTTTGCAACAATGGCAATTCACTTTCGCCCGTTGTACCCGTGATAAGGGTGTTGGGTAAGTATTTCTCCTGAAGGTCAAAATTTAGGTTTTTCGCATTTTCACCCGTGAGAGCAACTTCAAAGAACGGGTGGGTGAAATTCAGCATCAGGTCCAGCCAATTAGAATAGGAGCCCGGGTGAGTTTTAATTTGTGCTTGAACACTTTTCAGCATTTTCTCTGCGCGGTTTTTATATTCAGTTTTTCCCAATAAAGCTGCGAGTTTAAAAAGATTTTTAGCCATTACCGAATTGGAAGCCGGGATCACATTATCCATAATTTCCAGGGTGCGGGTAATGAGTTTCCTGTCCTTATTTGAAGTGAAATAGAACATCGGGGATTCCTCGCTAAAATCTTCAATGCAAATCTCACACAAATCATCGGCGAGTCTTAACCAGGATTCTTCAAAAGTAATCTCGTGAAGTTTTATAAAGGCTTCTATGGTAAAAGCGTAATCCTCCAGGTAGCCATTAATGGAACTTTTGCCCTTTTTATAAGAATGGAAAAGTCTACCGTTACCGGCTATTTGTTTGGTCTTTATGAAATCCGCATTTTTCAGAGCCGTGTCCAGGTAGTTGCGATCTTTAAGAGCTGTATAAGCCTCTAAATAGCCAAAAAGCATAAGGGCATTCCAGGAAGTAAGGGTCTTATCATCCAGGGCGGGTTTTTTGCGACCTTCTCTATGTTTTTTGAGTTTCTTCATCCAGGATCTGACTTTCTCCTGAAGTTGTTCTTCGGAAATTTCAAACTCTGAAGCAATATCAGCTGATTTTTTTGTCCTGATGAGCACATACCTGTCTTTTTCCCATTTTCCGTAATTATTGATATTGAAATATTCCGAAAAGAGTTTAAAATCCTCCTCAAGCAGGTTTTTCAGCTCTGCTTTTGTCCAGGTGTAGAACGCGCCTTCTTCCGATTTACCTTTTTCATTCAGGCTGTCTGCATCCAAGGCCGAGTAAAACGCATAATCGGGCGCGGTTAATTCTTCCTGGATAAACTCCAAAGTTTTTTCAATTACATTTTTGAAAAGATCATTTTGATGGTTTTTATATGCCTGGCTATAAAGCCTAACCAACTGAGCGTTGTCGTACAACATTTTCTCAAAGTGCGGCACGTGCCAGCGTTCATCTACAGAATACCGGGAAAAACCACCTCCTACCGGATCATAAATACCGCCCCAAGCCATTTTTTTGAGGGTTTTCTCGGTGAACTTCTGTATTTCTTCGTCTTGCTGCTGAAGGCCATACCTCAGTAAAAACTCATAATTATTGGGCATCATAAATTTTGGAGCACCCTTGAAACCTCCGTTTTCAAGATCAAATTGAGCTTTCCATTGCTTGAGAATTTCAGGATAAAAATCCCTGGAGAAAGGCTGTTCCTCTTGGGGCAGTTCTATGAACTGTAATTTCTGTAATCCTTCTTCCAGTTTTCCGGCGTATTCCAGGAGTTGTTCAGGTTTTTGTTTGTATAACACTGAAAGCTGGTTGAGAGCATTCATCCATTGTTCCTTTTTGAAATAGGTGCCGCCCCATACCGGACGGCCATCCGGAAGTGCCACGATGTTCATTGGCCATCCACCGGTGCCTGTCATTACCTGAACGGCATTCATATACACCTGATCGATATCGGGACGTTCTTCCCGGTCTACTTTTATGTTTACAAAATCGGCATTCATCACTTCAGCTACTCCGGGATCTTCAAAACTTTCGTGTTCCATAACGTGACACCAATGACAAGCGGAATATCCCACACTAATTATTAAAAGTTTATTTTCCTTTCTGGCCTTCTCCAGACTTTGGTCATTCCAGGGTTTCCAGTCTACCGGGTTATGTGCATGCTGAAGCAGGTATGGGCTGGTTTCATTTATGAGATCGTTGGTGTATGTTGGTTTTTTATTTTTCATCGTGAATGTTTTTTACGATAGATGTAACAGTCAGATAATTGAATTTTATTAATTCAATTGTTAGAAAGATACAAAATTAAAAAGGCTGCAGGAAGTACTTAAAATTGTAAACTTCTATTAATTGAAGTTTTAATAATCTTAAAGAACTAAAGTTTCCTGAAAAAAAAATCAATTTTGTAGATTGCGTATATTTAGAGCCTATGGAAGACGTGTATATTGTAATGTTGGTCGCATTATTTGCACTTGCGATTACAGACCTTGTGGTTGGAGTTAGTAACGATGCTGTTAACTTTTTAAACTCCGCGATAGGTTCAAAAGCGGTTTCCATGCGCACAATTCTAATAGTAGCGAGCCTTGGGGTCGCGGTAGGCGCTATCTTTTCCAGTGGTCTTATGGAAGTAGCCCGAAAAGGTATTTTTGTGCCAGATCAGTTCTACTTTGAAGAGATCATGATCATTTTCATGGCGGTTATGATCACTGACGTTTTGCTTTTGGATTTTTTCAACTCTCTTGGGCTGCCTACTTCTACAACCGTATCTATAGTGTTTGAGCTTTTAGGTGCAGCTGTTAGTATGGCGCTAATAAAGATCTACATGGATACCGGGGATTACAATCAGCTCACTTCTTATATAAATACATCGAAAGCTACCGAAATTATCTTAGGAATACTCCTGGCGGTTATTATTGCCTTTATTGTGGGTGCGTTAATTCAGTATATATCCCGGCTAATTTTTTCTTTTCAGTTTGAAAGAAAAATAAAATATGTGGGTGCGCTCTTTGGTGGAGGTTCCCTTACGGCCATTCTTCATTTTATCCTAATGAAGGGTTTAAAGGGTGTTTCCTTTATTCCCCAGTATGTTTTAGTCTATCTGAACGATAATACCCTGACAATTATTGGGATAAGCTTTGTTATTTTCACTCTACTTTCCCAGTTCGTAATGAGTATTCTGAAAATGGATATTCTAAGAGTTGTCATTGTGGTAGGAACCTTTGCACTGGCACTTGCTTTTGCAGGAAATGACCTGGTAAATTTTATTGGTGTTCCTATTGCGGCCTGGCAATCATTTGAGATTTGGCAATCTGCGTATCAGGCAACCGGAGTTATGCCTTCAGACCTATTGATGACTGAACTCTCCGGAAGTGTTCCCACTCCACAACTTCTGCTTGTACTGGCGGGGGGGGTTATGGTGATTACCATCTGGTTTTCCGGGAAGGCCCGCTCTGTGGTAGATACCGGGGTGAATCTCGCAAGGCAGGGAGATGGATCGGAGCGCTTTGAACCTAATTTCCTTTCCCGTAGTATCGTACGTTATTCGGTGGTTTTTGGAAATGCAATTTCAGTAGTCCTTCCTTTAAGGTTAAAGAAAAAAATTGAATCTAAATTTGAAAAGTCCACTACTCATGTGAGAAGCAAAAGAGCGAATGCTCCGGCCTTTGATATGGTTCGGGCTTCGGTAAACCTGGTTGTGGCCAGTATTCTCATCTCCATTGGTACCAGCATGAAGCTTCCGCTCTCTACGACTTATGTAACCTTTATGGTGGCTATGGGTACTTCTCTGGCAGATAGGGCCTGGGATCGGGAGAGTGCGGTTTATAGGGTGGCAGGTGTTCTTAATGTAGTGGGAGGTTGGTTTGTTACAGCCCTGGTTGCTTTTAGTGCTGCAGCACTTTTTGCTGCAATTATATATTTCGGCGGGATGATAGCGCTCGCATTGCTTATCATTCTTGCGGTGGTTTTAGTGGTGAGAAGTACAATGATTCATTCTAAAAAAACCAAGGAAGAGGAAAATAGGAAACGCTATAATAGAACCGATATCATCACGATCAATGAGATCACTGCCGAAAGTTCAGAAAACATCTCTAGTGTAATTGGTGGGGTAAATAAAATGTACACCAAAACAGTAGATAACCTGGGCTATCACGATCTTGGTAAGTTAAAGAAGAATAGCAAGGCGATTAAAAAGCTGGAATCTGAAGTTGATGAACTAAAAGGCAATATTTTCTACTTTATCAAGTCGCTGGATGAGGATTCAGTAGAAGCCAGCAAATTCTATATTTTAATCCTGGATTATCTTCAGGATATGGTGCAGTCTATTGGTTTCATCACCCGTAATTCTTATAATCATGTAAACAACAACCACAAAAACCTGAAGTTTAATCAGGTGAGGGATCTCAAAAAGGTCGATGAAAAAATGCAGGTGTTGTTTGACGATATAAAAGATACGTTCGATAATCACGAATTCAGCAATATCGAGGAGATTCTTGCCGAAAAGCAACAACTATTGGATTATGTATCAGAGCTAATTCAGAAACAGATCAACCGTATCCGAACTTCTGAAACCAGTCCCAAGAATACAAAGCTTTATTTCGGATTATTGCTTGAAACAAAGGACCTGATAAGCTCTACGATGAGTTTGCTACAACTGTTTCAGGAGTTCAACATTGAGGCAAAGAGAACATTTTAAATCAATTTTAGCCGTTAACTGCTTCTACATAATCTACTTTACCACCAAGCATATCCCGTAACATAGTTTCTATACCGCTTTTAAGTGTCATTGTAGAAGACGGGCAGCCACTACAGGCTCCCTGAAGAATTACTTTTACGGTTTTGCTTTCGGCGTTGTATGAATCAAAAAGAATATTACCTCCATCACTGGCTACTGCCGGTTTAATGTATTCATCCAGGATAGCAACCACTTGTTGTGAAGTGTCGTCCAGGCTGTCGAGATCAAGCTGAGGTTTTGCTATCTCAGCTTCGGTTCCTGCATTGCTCTGGCCAAGGCTTTCATTTGTTATCACTTCATTTCCATCCTGAATGAAATTACGAATGAATTCCCTTAGCTCCATGGTTATTTCTTCCCAACCTGCAATATCATACTTCTGAATAGAAACATAATTCTCATCCATAAAGATCTCCTTAACAAATGGGAAATGGAAGAGTTTCTGGGCTAATTGTGAATTCTTAGCATCATCAATATTCTTGAATTCGGTTGCCTGAAGCACCAGTTTTTTATTGGCGACAAATTTCATTACCGCAGGGTTTGGAGTGCTTTCAGCATAAACAGTAACCGGGATAGATTTTTTTTCCTCAGTTTCTTCTTCAACCACAAGGCCTCCTTTATTGAGGTAATCCTGGATCTGGCCAGCAACTTCTTCCTGCACATCCTTCCAATCCACGATATCATATTTTTCGATCGCGATAAAATTCTGGGCGATGTAAATGGTTTTTACGAAAGGCAAGTAAAATAATTGCTGCGCCAAGGGTGAGTCTTTCGCTTCATCTATATTATGAAATTCAAAACTTTTATGCCGGGTAAGAAACTTGTTGGCTTCAAACTTAACGATTCCGGGTTTGTCTGTTGGATGTATGTCGATAGCAAAATTGCTCATAGTAAAATTTTTGTCAAAAGTAATAAAGAAAACTTAGCTAATCGATATCTTTACTTTTCTTATGATATTAGTTTTTCGATTAATTTTTTATCTCTCAGAACTTTCGAATTGTGCCAGGCTGAAATTCCCGGGGAAAAATTCTTTTTTAATTTTAGTATTTTTTGGTATTACTAGTAATGCTCAGGAGGTAATTCCAACCTATTCAGATTATCTGACCGATAACCTCTATTTGTTGCATCCCTCTATGGCAGGAGCTGCTAATTCCAACCAAATAAGGCTTACTGCAAGACAGCAATGGTTTGACGTAGATAATGCACCTAATTTACAAACCCTTGCAGTAAATGCACGCACAGGAGAGCGTGTGGGGCTGGGAGGGATACTTTTTAATGACCAGAACGGAAATTTCTCTAAAACCGGGGCCTACGCTACTTTTGCCTACCATCTTATGTTTTCCCGTAGTGAATTTGACCTGAACCAGCTTTCGTTTGGGGTGAGTGCTGGAGTCATTCAGCATAGGTTGGATCAAAGCGGATTCACAGAATATGATCCTATTATTGGAGGCAATGACCAGGCCGATATCTACGGAAATATGGACCTTGGGCTTTCATATTATTACCTGAATTTCTATGTTCACCTGGCTGCTAAAAATATACTATCGGTTAGAAGGGAATTATTTTATTCTGATGCTGTTCCCAGCAATCAACGGAAGTATCTCGTTTCAACGGGTTATGTTTTTGAGGTAGAAGGTCCCTGGAGCTATGAGCCTTCCTTACTCTTTCAGCTGCGCGAACAAACCGCTGAAAAAAATATAGATGTTAATATGAAAGTTTATCACGAAGTTGATTTTGGCCAGGTTTGGGGTGGGATATCCTATCGAAACAGCTTTGAAGGTGCCGAGTATACCAGCGATGGACAGGAGGTTAAAAATCAGCAATTGCGATATCTAACGCCTTTTGTTGGGGTGGATTATAAACGTTTTATGTTTGGCTACACCTATACCCATCAGTTTAATTCAATGGTTTTAAGTAATAACGGATTCCATCAGCTTACCCTGGGATACGATTTCGGGGAGAGCCGGGGACGTTACGATTGTAAGTGTCCTGCGGTTAACTAAAAGTCCAGGTGGGAAACCTTGAAATTATTTTCTTCAGCATTTATGAGCGAGGCCAGAACTTCAGGATTTGTGTTGCTGAAAAACTCGGGGATTGGGTTTATTCCTTCTGGCGCGAGCAGATCGTTTTCAGTTAAAACTACTTTTGTATGCCTTGCCACTGCTTCTCCCGAATCTATTACCTGCACATCTTCGGGAAGAATTTCCTTTAGCACAGGCACTAAATAAGGATAATGGCTGCATCCCAATACCAGATAGTCTATGGAATGTTCCAACATAGGTTTTAAAAGATTTCTAAGCAGGTTTTTGGTTTGATTAGAATTTCTCTTTCCGCTTTCTATTAATTCTACGAGTCCGTGACCTTCTACCTCAAAAATATGAATGTCTTTTGAATACAATTCGGAGGCCTGATGGAATAATTCACTTGTAAGAGTGCCTTGGGTGGCAAGAATTCCTATCGCTTTTGTTTTCGAATGAAGTGCCGCAGGTTTAATAGCGGGTTCAATTCCTATAAACGGAACATTGTAATTGCTCCTTAAAACTTTAATGGCATTGGTAGTTGCCGTATTACAGGCCACAACAATTGTTTTGGCTCCCATTTGCAGGAGTTTCTCAGTATTCTTCCTGCTGAGGTTTATAATTTCTCCGATAGGTTTTTTCCCGTATGGTGCATTTTTGCTATCGGCCAGGTAGATGGTTTTTTCAAAGGGAAGAAGTTCGTGTATTTCTTTCCAGATGGAAGTACCGCCTACACCCGAATCAAAAATACCAATAGGTTGGGTTGAACTCATAGATACAAAAATAAAAACTGCGCCTCATTCAGGCGCAGTTTTTATTTATTATTTGAAAAGGAATTACATTCCTAGTTCTTTCTTTACATCGGCCATAAGGTCTTTCCCGTCTGCAAGGATTACTCCGGTACCGGTAGTAGAGTCAAGTACATAATCGTAACCCTGAGCTCTTGCTACTTTCTGAATAGCTTCACGGGCCTTCTCGATTACAGGACGAATAAGATCATTCTCTTTTTTCTGAAGATCCTGTCTTGCTTTCTGGCTATGCTCCTGGATTCTTCTTTCAGTTGCCTGAAGTTCAGTAGCACGTTTTGCATTTTCTTCTTCTGTTTGGGTTTCAGCTTCAGACTGGTAACGCTGCATAGTATTTTGTGCTTCGGTTAACATGTCTTTGATCTCGGCGTCATATGTCTTTTCCAGCTTCTGTAATTGGTCCATGGCATTTTTATACTCAGGCATAGACTCAACTAGTTCCTGGGTAGCGATATGAGCCACTTTGGATTGAGCATTGGTAAAAGCGGTAGCACCAAGGGTTAAAGCTAAAGCTATAAAAAGTGTTTTGAATTGTTTCATTTTAAAGTGAGATTAATTGTTAAGTTAAAGGTTAAATTTATTTAGTTTATCGTGTCTTTCTTATTTCTGATCGCCTGAATAGAATCCTTTTTTCTTTGTCTTTCCTCAAGAATCCTTTTGCGGCGTTCTTCAAATTCTCTTTGTCTGGCTTCTTTTATAGAGTCGCGTTGTCTTCTACGTTCTTCAATGAGAGCTTCCCTTTCGCTTTTATTGTCCTTAACCGCTTTTTCCTTTTCGGCTATCTCGGCATCTTCTTCTACGGTTCGGTTTTCTTCGCGTTCAAATTGTTCGACCTCTTCTTTTGAATCCAACTGGCGACGGTTTGAAGCCCGGTTGATGCTTCTTAAAACCTGATCACTGACATCTAACTGACGGGAGGCATAAATCATACCACTTTCAGAAGTACGGTCAAATACCATATCAAAATTACGGTTTTCGGCAATTTCCTGAACCGCTGTAAATACCTGGTCCTGGATTGGTCTTATTAATTGTTTTTTCTGAATTATGTAGTCTCCGTTCGGTCCAAACCTGTTTTGCTCATATTCGGCGGCTTGTTCTTCGCGGTAGGCAATTTCTTCTTCCCGTTCTTCAATAAGTTCTTTGGTGAGAAGTGGCTTTTCATTTTCCAGTTCCTCTTTTAAAGCCTGAATCTCTCTTCTGTTCTTTTCTGCAACTTCGCGCCAGTCTTTTACTCTGGTGTCAAGCTGTGCGGCGGCTTCCTGGTATTCAGGAACGTTTTCAAGAATATACTCCATATCAACATAACCAATACGGAAAGACTTTTGAGCATTTGCTCCAAAATTCCCGGTGAGGATTATTAGTGAAATAAGGAGAATTCTTTTCATAATACCGAATATAGAAAATATCGTGCCAATTTAAAACTGTTGTCCTATGATAAAATGTGTTTCCCACCCATTTGCGCCCGGACTTCCCACAATGGGATCAAACCCGTATCCAAAGTCAATACCTAATAAACCGAAGGCCGGCATAAAAATTCTTAAACCTGCTCCCGCCGATCTGTTAAGTTGAAAAGGGTTGTAGTCTCTAAAATTGTCATATGAGGCACCCGCTTCTAAGAATGTTAAAGCATAAATAGATGCAGAAGGCTTAAGGGTAATAGGATATCTTAATTCAAGTGAATATTTATTGAAAATGGTAGCTCCATCATCTGTAGATCCTGTGGGTCTGTCTATAGGCACTACAGACTGGTTAGGGTAACCTCTAAGTTGAACTGTCTCCCTTCCATCTAAACTAAAGGCTCCAAGACCATCTCCCCCAAGGAAGAAACGCTCGAAAGGAGGGACCCCACGATCATTGTTATAGGCCCCAAGAAAACCATATTCAGCAAAAGTCCTAAGGACGAGTTTGTCATAGATTTGTGTAAACCATTCCCCGCTAAATTTCACTTTGTAAAATTCCAGCCAATTGAATTTCTCCTGGTCTATTTTTCCCTGATCAGGAACGGCATTTTCAGGAGTAACCCGACCACCATTAAGATCTATGAGATTACCATTTTCATCTTCCAGCTGGAATTCTCTTTGTTCACCAAGGTTTGCGTAATCCACATCATTCCAAAGCGAATAAGGAGGTGTAAGTTTAGCTGTTAGTTTAAATTTAGATCCTCCGGTAGGGAAAATCGGGTTAACATATGTGTTGTCTCTGGTAAGACCGAAGGTGTAACTCAGGTTATTAGAGTGCCCATCCCCGAAGGTAAAGAGACCTGTGTTGTAGTTATTAAGGTTATATCGTTGGAATCCTATGGCATGGGACACCGTTATATATGGATCTGGCACGGTTAAACGCTTCGCTAAGCCAACATTTACTCCAAGGATGTCGAAACTTCTGCTTTTATCGGCTCTACGGGTTAAATAGTCAAACAGGAATTGCCTTGTAAAGGAGAAAGAAGTCTGCAGGCTAACCGGTTTTTTGCCTCCAAGCCAGGGCTCCATAAAGCTAAGGCTGTAAGTCTGGTAAAAAGTACTGGCTTGTGCTCTTAATGAAAGGGATTGCCCGTCACCCATAGGTAAAGGTTTATAGGCTTCTTTGTCAAAAAGGCCTGAGAGCGCAAAATTATTAAAGGAAAGCCCCAGAGTTCCTATAAAACCACCACCGCCATATCCACCTTGGAGCTCAATTTGGCTGGCGCCCGCTTCTACTACTGAATATTCCAGGTCGAGAGTACCCGTCTGTGGGTTGGGATCAACAAAATTAGGTTCTAGCTGCTCTGCATCAAAGAAACCTAACTGCCCGAGTTCCCTAACTGTAGAAACCACATCTTCCTGACTGTATTTCTGGCCAGGTTTGGTTCTTAATTCCCGGTATATTACGTGATCTTTGGTCTTATCGTTACCGGTAACTCTTATTTCATTGAAATAGGCTTCTTTTCCTTCCATTATCCTTATTTCAAAGTCTATGGTATCATTATAAACATTGGTTTCCACCAGGTCTATATTCGAGAAAAGATAACCGTTGTTCTTATAAAGATTGGAAAGGTCCTGGGCGTCTGGCCTTGATTGGTCCATAATACGTTTGTCAAGAAGAACGCCATTGTATATATCTCCTTTATTTATTCCGAGTACTCTTTGTAATTGATCATCAGAATAAACTGAATTTCCTAAGAATTCTATATCACCAATATAATATTGATCTCCCTCTTCAACTTTTAGGTTAAGAGTTATGGATTCATCATCTTTTTTGATAAGACTATCTGAAACAATCCTGGCATCCCGGTAACCGGTTTCTTTATATTTATCGATAATAGACTGCTTATCTTCCTGATAATCTGCGCGTACAAATTTTGATCTCTTCCAAAACCTAAACAGATTTTTCTGCTTGGTATTTTTCATACTGCGTTTAAGCTTGGCATCTGAAAAATTCTCGTTTCCAGCAAAATCGATGTCATCTATTTTAACCCGGTCTCCCTTATCTACATCCACTACCATATTAACCAGATTTGATTTGGTATCGGTGGTATCCTGTACCGGAGTAGTATTTATTTTAACGTTAGCGTTAAAATAGCCTTCTTTACGGAATTTGCTTTCGATATAGTTCTTGGTGGTGGTGATAAGGTTTTCAGTAACCTTAGCACCTTCTCTAAGTTTGTTTTCTTCGAGAAGTTCTTCCTGTTCCCGTTTTTTTAATCCCTGGATTCTTACTTTGGAAAGTTTCGGGACCTCCTGAATCTCCAGTTCGAGATCGGCAACACCATTTTCAACATTTGTGAGGTAGAAATTAATATCGCTGAAAAGATCAAGCTTCCATAATTTCTTAAGGACATTACTCAACTTATCTCCCGGGATATAAATCTCCTCGCCTTTCTTGAGGCCGGTATAGGCAATAACGGTTTGCTCGTTATAACTAACGTTACCGGTTACTTTTATTTCTCCTAAAATATATTTTTCGCCATCGGAAATTGGCAAGTCTTGTGCCTGGGTGGATGTGCCTAAAAATAAACAAAATGCTACAAGTGCTATAAACTTCTTCGTCATGAATGCGCTAACTGAGTTGCTCACTGGTTTTTCCAAATCGTCGTTCTCTATTTTGATAATTGTAAATGGCTTCAAAAAGATTTTCTTTTCTGAAATCCGGCCATAATAGTTCTGTAAAATATAATTCGGCATAAGCGATTTGCCATAAAAGGAAATTGCTTATGCGCTGCTCCCCGCTTGTTCTAACAAGCAGATCTACATCTGGTAAATTTCGGGTGTAAAGATGCTGATTTATAACTGATTCATCAATATCTTCAGAAGAAATTTCGTTGTTTTTAACTTTCAGGCTTATTTCCTTCACTGCGCTGGTAAGCTCTTCCCGGGAACCGTAGCTTAAGGCGAGGGTTAAAACCATACGATTATTGCTCTTGGTCTTATCGATAACTTCCATTAGTTCTCGGTGTGCTTTTTTGGGAAGATTATCCAAATTTCCGATAGCGTTTAAACGTATATCGTTATCCTGAAGCGTAGTTATTTCTTTCCGAAGTGAAGAAACCAGAAGTTTCATTAAGGTTTGAACTTCTAGTTTGGGCCTGTTCCAGTTCTCGGTCGAAAAAGCATAAAGGGTGAGATGCTCCACGCCGAGTTCGGCGGCTCCTTCCACGACATCGCGTACCGCTGTAGTGCCTTGTTCGTGCCCCTTAATCCTTAAAAAGCCCTGCTGCTTTGCCCAACGTCCATTGCCATCCATAATTAAGGCAATATGTTTCGGCAGATTTTTAAGGTTAATTTTTTCTCTGTAATCCATATTAAAAATTCCGGTAACAAGGTCTTCGACCCCAGGAAAAGGTGAAGTTCACCCCCGTAAACACATACCAGTCGTTTGTATTTCGGTTTCCAAATTCAATTGGCGGATCCCGCCTGTCTAATAATTCTTCGGGCCAGCTACCATCAAGGTTGTCGGTAAAGGTGTAACGCGCCCCAATTTCAAAAGCTCCTACAATATGTTTTGTGATGCTTTCCTTATAACCAATTACCATCGGGATGGCAAAAGACCAGTTGGTACCTTCGTTAACCAGATTTCCGCCTCGTCCATTTTTCAAATAAAGATGATCTGCCCTAAAATAGGTTAGCCCGGTGTAAAGATAGGGCGAACTTTGCGGATGACCCTGATGAAGATCAAAATCCCAGAAATTAAATTCTACTCCTAAGGACGCTTCCGCTATATTGTTACTGAAAGAATAACCTCTTTGCACTCTCCGGTTTTCTGAAGATTTGTTGTCATCGGCATTAATTTCAGCAAAAAGCAAAGAAAATCTGAATGCATGTCTCGGGCTTCGGTTCCATTTTACGAGTCCCCCAAAAACCAGGGAATTGGGCAAAACATAATTAGTTCTACCTACATCCCCTATGTAGTTAGCTCCTCCTATAAATGGACCTGCCTCAAAGGTTTGTGAATATGTGTTAGCCGAGTAAGCAAACATGATTACAAAAGCTATTAGGTACCTCATAGGTTTTCAAAAGTTTGCAAATATAACAATAATGTTTGCTCTACAATAATTTGAGCAGTTTTGTACATATTCATAAACAGTTTTAGAAAACTTTTATTGCTTAATTACGCTTATCTTCTCCCCATAAAAGTTTCTGGCGCAAGGTATGCAGGAAGCTCTGTTCGTTTAATTCAACAATATTTATTGTGTAGGGTGCCTTGATAATAGTGATTTTAGTATCGTTCTTTAATGATGCAATCCGGGAATCCATAGCGAGTAGATGGGAATCTTCCCGTCCCGAAACCCGAAGTGTTATCCTTGTGTTATCTTTAATAACAAGTGGTCTGGCGTTTAAATTATGTGGCGCGATAGGCGTGATTACAAGAGAATCTGTATCTGGAGTGATTACAGGACCGCCACAACTTAAGGAATATCCGGTAGAGCCGGTGGGTGTTGAAATTATTAACCCGTCTGCCCAGTAAGAAGTGAGATACTGATCGTCAAGCCAGGTGTCAACGGTAATCATCGAGGTTGTGTTTTTCCGGCTAACTGCTATTTCGTTAAGGGCTACGTTATTGAAAATAGGATCTTGTGCGTTGGGATGACATTCGGTTTTTAAAACACTCCGCGGTGATATGCTGAAATTTCTGTTTAGGATGCCGTGGATGGTGCTTTCGATCTCCTCCTTCTGGATGGTGGCTAAAAAGCCCAATCTCCCTGTGTTAATCCCAACAATTGGAATTTCCATGTCCCTTACATAATTAATGGACTTTAAGATAGTTCCGTCCCCTCCAATGCAAAAAAACAGGTCATACGACCTGTCTAAAGAGGTGAAAGTTTCATAATGACTCCGGGAATCAGGT
Organism: Salegentibacter flavus; assembly: GCF_900115145.1. Classification (GTDB taxonomy): domain Bacteria; phylum Bacteroidota; class Bacteroidia; order Flavobacteriales; family Flavobacteriaceae; genus Salegentibacter; species Salegentibacter flavus. The sequence continues at coordinate 209,797 of NZ_FOVL01000001.1, forward strand.
ATTGTTTCATTGAGTTTAATTAAATCAAAGAATTTCTCCTCAATAACTACTTTTACATTTTCGTTGTCCAGTAACTCCAAAAGCTGCCCGATATATTCTCCGGCATTGGTGTGGTAAAATTGTCCGTAGATGCCAATTTTCATATTAAATATTGAGGTATTTATCTAAGTATTTTGAGCGGTCTTTTAAATTTTTATTGAAGCTGTCTTCCTGATGCTCTGAAATCACTCGATATCCATACCGCCTGAAGGCCTGGATGATTTCGTTGATTCCCGTTGGGCTGAGTTTTAGGGTGATTTGGGCAAGGTCGTTTTCAAATTTTGAAACAAAAACACCAAGAATATTGGCATTGTTAGACTCTGTAATCTGGCTCACTTCACTAAAGGAATAATCATTAAAGCCTTTTTCTAACACAATTATATTCCCTGGTTCACTTAGAAAAGGGGTTTCATTAAAAATCGCGATAATCTCATTAAGCTCTACGTAGCCCAGATATTTATTTTCTTCATCTAAAACAGGTAAAATATTGGTGTTATTCTGCGCAAAAGCATCCAGAATATCCAGCCAGTAATCGGTTTCTCTAACGAAGAAACCTTCAAGAGCATATTGATAATCCTCCAGGGTTTTCTCTGCTTCAAAACAACGAATGTCATTTTCTGAAATACAGCCCATGTATATCCCGTTATTTTCTACGGGGAGATGGGAGTAGGTAAGCTGGTTGAACAAATTTTGAATCTCTACAACTGTATCGGAAAAATGACAAATCGAGACATCGTTAATAATAAAATCTTCTATGTTCATATCCCACGTCCTTATTTCTGCAAATTAATTAAAATAAAATTCATTAAGGCATTGGCAAGTTTGTATTTTTGTTAATCTAAAGCCAAAAAGATGACCAAATTAAGCGTTAATATCAATAAAATTGCCACCCTAAGGAATGCGCGGGGAGGGAATATTCCCAATGTGCTACAAACAGCTTTGGATATTGAGAAATTTGGTGCCCAGGGAATAACCGTTCACCCGCGTCCAGACGAAAGACACATTCGTTACAGCGATGTGAGGGAGTTGAAACCGCTTCTCAAAACCGAATTCAATATTGAAGGAAATCCCGTAAAAAAATTCATAGACCTTGTACTTGAGGTGAAACCTGCTCAGGTTACCCTGGTACCCGATGCTGAAGATGCTATCACCTCTAACGCGGGTTGGGATACCGTAAAACACCGGAATTTTTTAAAAGAGATCATTTTAGAATTTAAAAATAACGGAATTCGTACCTCGATTTTTGTAGACCCCGAAATAAACCAGATTGAAGGTGCCGCCCAAACCGGGACAGACCGTATTGAATTGTATACAGAAGCCTACGCTTTGACGTTTGCTGAAGGACATAAGGCTGGGGTGAAACCCTATGCCGAATGTGCCCGGAAGGCCCATGAACTTGGGTTGGGTGTGAATGCCGGTCATGATCTTTCCCTGGAAAACCTGAAATATTTTAATGAAGAAGTACCCTTTCTTGATGAGGTATCTATAGGGCACGCTTTAATTTCTGAAGCTTTATATTTAGGTATGGAAACCACAGTAAAAAGGTATCTCGAACTTTTAAAATAGGAGCATTACTATGAAATTACATTCAAATATTCTTGGGGAAGGTACGCCCTTTCTCTTTCTACACGGATTTTTGGGAATGGGAGATAACTGGAAAACCCTGGGTGGCCAGTTTGCCGAAGCAGGTTATCAGGTGCATCTTATCGATCAAAGAAACCACGGGAAAAGTCCGCACAGTGACGATTTTGACTATGAAATAATGGCTGAAGATGTAGTTGATTACTGCAAGCAGCATAATCTCTCTGATATAATTTTATTAGGGCATTCCATGGGCGGGAAAGCCGCTATGCTGGTAGCTGCTCAAAACCCTGACCTGGTGAAAAAGCTCATTGTAGTAGATATCGCGCCAAAATACTATGCGCCCCATCACCAGCAAATTCTGGATGGATTAACGGCTCTGGAAGAAGCCCATCTAAGTTCGAGAAAGGAAGCGGAGAATCTCCTGAAGGAATTTATTTCTAATAAAGGCATCAGGCTATTTTTGCTAAAGAATCTGGAAAGGGAGTCTCAGAACAAACTATGTCTTAAGCTCAATCTTTCAGCCTTAAAGGCAAATATAGAGAAAGTGGGAGAGGCGCTCCCCGAAGATCAAAAATATGCCGGGGAAACCTTATTTATTAGAGGAGAGAATTCAGATTATATTACTTCAGAAGATGAAGTTTCCATAAAAAATCAATTTCCAAAAGCCGAAATCATAAGCATTCCCGATGCAGGTCACTGGGTTCACGCCGAGAATAGTGATGCTTTTTATGAAGCTGTGCTGAAATTTCTTTAAATTTACCCTGAATATATTATGTATGCATAATAAAATGATCTGATTCATTGCATACTTTCTAATTTGTTCTATTTTTGAAGAGACTATTTTATTAAATACCATTATTAATCCCAATTCAATTATGAAAAAACTATTATTTCTATGCCTTTTTGGTTTGGCTGCATCCGTAACATATGCCGGAGGATACCGGGTAAGCCTTCAGGGCCAGCGTTCTCTTGCTATGGGTCACACCGGGGTGGCTGTGGTAAACAATGCTGAACTCGCTTTCTTTAACCCTGCAGGGTTGGTATACCTGGAAGACAAAATTAATATGGCTGTAGGTGCCAGCGCCGTATTCTCTGAGACAGTATGGCAAAATGATCAATTTGGTGAAACTTACCGCACCGATAGTCCGGTGGGAACTCCTTTTTACGCTTATTTTTCTTACAGAATGAATGATTGGCTAAGTCTTGGTCTTGCCGCTTATACACCTTATGGTAGTACCGTGGAATGGCCAGACGACTGGTCTGGATCGCATTTGGTGAATAATATTGACCTGAAAGCGATTTACATTCAAGCTCTGGCTTCAGTAAAGATTACTGATAATCTTAGTGTAGGTGGAGGTCCTATCTATGTAACCGGTGGTGTTAATTTTAACCGAAACCTGAACAGAACACTAACCGATCTTGAAGGAAATCGGTCCAATGTTACTGTAGACGCTACTGGCGTAAGTGCTTTTGGATGGTCTGCCAGTACAATGTACAAACCTACCGATAGATTGACTGTTGGGCTTAATTATCGCTCAGAAATAATGATGGATGCTGAAGGTGGGGATGCCGATTTCCAGAATATCCCTAACTCTCCTTTGACCCCGTTTGAAGATACTAGCTTTGATGCTGAACTGCCTCTTCCGGCCGAACTTTCAGTTGGAGTTTCCTATGAGTTACTGGATAAATGGTTGTTGGCCGTTGATTATAACCGAACTTACTGGAGCGTATATGAATCTTTGGATATTGATTTTGCAAACCCCAACATTCCCGATTCTCAGAATGCGAGAAATTATAAAGATGCCGCAACATACCGTTTCGGAATGCAATATTTGGCAAATGAAATGTTCACCCTTAGAGTAGGTTACTACTTTGATGAGTCTCCGGTGCAATCGGGTTATTTCGCTCCTGAAACACCCCGAAATGATGCACAGGGATTCACCGGTGGTCTTTCTGTAAATGTTAATGAGAGGCTGTCTATAGATGCATCTTTCCTGTATAACCGTTATAAAGAAGTTGATGAATCTTATGATTACTATAGTGAAGACGGACAAAAAGTACCTTTTGAAGGTACTTATAAGACATCTGCTTTTATTCCGGGTCTTGGTTTAACTTATAAAATTTAATTGAAGAACATGAAAAAATATTATAGATATATAGCAGTAGTACTAGCCGCAGGAGTTTTGTCCTGTGAACCAGAATTGGAAACCCCGGTTGATGAAATAGGTACTTACAGCAATGGGGAAGCCGATTTCTCAAGTTACGTAGCGCTGGGTAACTCCTTAACCTCAGGTTATGCTGACGGAGCTTTGTATATTACCGGTCAGGAAAATTCTTATCCTAATATCATGGCGCAACAATTTGCGTTAACTCAGGAAACCAATGAGTTCACGATTCCTTATATGAGTGATAATACAGGCGGACTTTTATTTGGCGGAAATGTTATCGCTGAAAACCGTTACGTTTTAGCAGTAGGTGCTAATGGAGAACCTGGGCCTGCCCGCTATACCGGAAGTCAACCTACTACCGAAGTTTTAAATACCCTGGATGGGCCGTTTAGTAATATGGGGGTAGCCGGTGCTAAAAGTTACCATTTAGTAGCAGAGGGATATGGCAATCCTGAAGGCGTACCTACCGGAATGGCTAATCCTTACTTCGCGCGTTTTGCTACTTCAGGATCTACTACCGTAATCGCGGATGCTATGATGATGAACCCTAGTTTTTTCTCTCTTTGGATAGGAAATAATGATGTGCTTGGGTACGCGACTTCAGGAGGAACGGGGGAAGATCAAACCAATAACACCGATCCTTCTACCTATGGAACAAACGATATAACCGATCCTAATGTTTTTGCTTCGGTTTATTCAGGACTTGTGGAGACTTTAACCAGTACCGCTACAGGTGGAGTATTGGTAAATATTCCAGATGTTACTTCTGTGCCCTATTTTACAACTGTACCAAATAATGCATTAGTACTGGACGCTGAAACTGCTGCAAACTTAACCGGATTCTTTCAGGCGGTTTCTCAGGTTTTTACCGGTGTTTTAATGCAACAAGGAGTTCCGCAGGAGCAGGCAATGGCACTCGCAAGTCAATATGCCTTAACTTTTAGCGAAGGTCCTAACCGATTTGTAATTTCCGTAGAACCATCAGATATGAATCCTCTGGGATTCCGACAAATGACTGAAGAGGAATTATTGCTTTTAACCATAGACCAGGGAGCTTTAGCTCAGGGTTATGGTTCAGTAAGATTAACTCCGGAAGTTATGCAGGTGCTGGGAGTTCTTCAAAGTGGGGGGCAACCAACCGAAGAACAGGTGAATACGTTGTTCGGGGCTGTAGCCGGAATAGAAGATGCAGATGTCCTGGATGCTGAAGAGATTGAGAATATCAAGAATGCTACTGCAGCGTATAACCAGGCGATCTCTGCCATTGCAGATGCAAATGGGCTGGCAATGCTGGATGCAAATTCTTTGCTAACCAATATTGCTCAAAATGGATATAGCTTTGATGCGGGTACCGTGACTTCAACTTTTGCTAGTGGTGGTGCTTTCTCCTTAGACGGGATTCATTTAACCCCTCGGGGATACGCAATTGTAGCTAACGAGTTGATCAAAGAGATAAACACTACATATAGTTCTACTGTGCCTGGAGTTAATATTGGGAATTATCCTACAATAACGCTCAATAATGAGGTTAATTAAAAAATTTCACTTTTTTCAATTTTCATTAAACGCCGGATATTCCGGCGTTTTTTGCATATTTGTAGTACTAACACTATAAGCTATGAACTTCATTTTAAGAATTTTACTTACCGCGCTGGCCGTTGTTGTGCTGGCTAAATTTCTTCCCGGCGTTGAAGTTGCGGGTTATGTTACCGCAATAATTGTCGCCATTGTTCTGGCAATTTTAAACCTGCTGGTCAAACCAATTTTAGTGCTTTTTACCCTGCCGGTAACTATACTGACCCTGGGATTGTTCCTGCTGGTTATAAATGCGATCATCATTCTTCTTGCCGATGCCTTTGTGAGTGGATTTGAGGTGAATGGTTTTCTTATCGCCCTGCTTTTTAGTCTGCTTTTATCTCTCTTTCAATCCATACTGTTTTCTCTTCTCGGAAAAGATTAGAAGAAGGCTGAAATTCAATAAATTGAAACTTTGTGGGCTTGGGAAAAAAGTGTAATTTTGCACTCCAATTTTTATAACAAGTCAAGATGAATATTACCAGAGAGAATATTGATGAGCTTAATGCGGTAGTAAAAGTTGATATCGCAAAAGAAGACTATGCCCCAAAGGTAGAGAAGATATTAAAAGATTACCGTAAAAACGCTAACATACCCGGATTTAGAAAGGGCCATGTGCCAATGGGAATGGTGAAAAAACAATACGGACAGGCAGTTTTGGTAGATGAGGTTAACAAACTTCTGCAGGACGCCCTTAATAAATACCTTACCGAAGAAAAACTTGATGTTTTAGGGAATCCTATCCCAAAAGAACAGGAAGACTTCGACTGGAATAAGGAAGAATACAGCTTTGAATTTGAACTTGGTCTTGCCCCGGAATTTGAGGTGAATCTTGATCTTGAAAAGCCGGTTACCAAGTATAACATCGTTGCCGATGAGAAGATGGTTAACACCCAGCTCGAATCTATGCAAAAGCAATACGGAAAACTGATTTCTAAAGATGAAGTAGATGATGAAAAGGATATCGTTGCCGGGACTTTCAAGAATGAAGAGGAAGGTATTGAGAAGGAATCTTCGGTAGAATTGGAAAAGATCAACGGAAAAAAGAATCTTAATAAATTTATGGGCTCCAAAGTTGGAGATACCATTAAGCTGAAAACCAAAAATCTTTTCAAGGATGATCACCAGTTAATTGATCTTCTTGGAATCGATCACGATAAAGCTCACGATCTTGATATTGAAGTTGAATTCACTATTTCTGAAGTAAATAAAAGAGAGCTGGCCGATCTTGACCAGGAGCTTTTTGATAAGCTCTTTGGAAAGGACAAAGTGAAATCGGTAACTGAACTTAAAGATAAGATCAAGGAAGATGCTGCCAAGCAATTTGAACAGCAAAGTGATCAGCAGTTGATGAACGATGTGACCGAGACTTTGATCGATAACACTAAATTTGAACTTCCGAAGGAATTTCTTCAGAAATGGATCCGCACTGTAGGCGAAAAGCCATTAACTGAAGAGGAAGCCGTAGAAGAATACGAAAAGAGTGAAAAAGGCTTGCGTTACCAGTTAATTGAAGGGAAGATCATAAATGATAATAAGCTTGAGGTTCAATTTGAAGACCTGAAGGCTTTTTCTCACGAAAAGATCAAAGAGCAAATGGCACAATTTGGCCAGATGAACCCTTCAGAAAAAGAACTTGATGATATCGCTTCAAGAATCCTTTCAAATCAGGATGAAGTTAAGCGACTGTCTGAGCAACTGATGAATGAAAAACTTCTTGATTTCTATAAAGAGAACATGAAGTTTGAAGAGAAAGAAGTCACTTATGATGAATTTGTGAAAGAGATCTATCAATAAGAAATTTTAGAATTTTATACCTATCTTTAAGGCGTTAAACCGTTTGGGATAACGCCTTTTTGGGTATAGGAGACCCCTCTTTTTAACACGAGAAAAAAAGTATTTTAATGGACTACGGAAAAGAATTTGAAAAATACGCCACTAAACACCACGGCATAAACAGTAATTATTACGGTAAGATCGTTAGCAGCATGAATCCTTTGGGGATGACTCCCAATATTATTGAGGAACGCCAAATGAATGCTGTTGCTATGGACGTTTTTTCCCGCCTTATGATGGACCGCATTATATTTTTAGGAACCGGAATAAGCGATCAGGTGGCTAATATTGTACAGGCACAGATGTTGTTTTTGGAAAGTACAGATGCTTCCAAAGATATTCAGATATATATTAATTCCCCGGGAGGAAGTGTTTACGCCGGACTTGGAATTTATGATACCATGCAGTTTATCAAGCCCGATGTTGCAACAATCTGCACCGGGATGGCAGCTTCAATGGGAGCGGTTCTACTATGTGCCGGAGAAAATGGAAAACGAAGTGGCTTGCCGCATTCGAGGGTAATGATACACCAGCCGCTTGGGGGCGCCCAGGGCCAGGCCAGTGATATCGAGATTACAGCAAGAGAGATCTTAACCCTTAAAAAGGAATTGTATCAGATTATTGCTAAGCACTCCGGACAAACTTACGAGAAGATCGAAGAAGATAGTGACCGTGATTACTGGATGAAAGCTGAAAAGGCGCTGGAATATGGTATGATAGACGAGATACTAAAAAGAGAAGGAAAATAATTTAAGCAAACCTGAGTTTGCGCTAAATTAAACGAAATGGCGAAAGAAGAATTAGAATGTTCCTTTTGTGGAAGAAAAAAACCTGAAACCAATTTACTCATCGCAGGCCTGGATGCTCATATTTGTGATCGCTGCATAGAGCAGGCTCATGGCATCGTCCTGGAAGAATTAAAACAGGGGGAGGCTCGTGAGCTTTCTTCAGATTTGATGCTAAGCAAACCCAAAAAGATCAAGTCTTTTTTAGATGAATATGTGATTGGTCAGGAGGCTACTAAGAAAGTTATGTCGGTAGCGGTTTATAACCACTATAAACGTTTGTTACAACCCAAATCTGATGACGATGTAGAGATTCAGAAGAGTAATATTATTATGGTTGGGGAAACCGGAACCGGGAAAACCCTTATTGCAAAAACCATTGCTAAAATGCTGAATGTACCTTTGGCTATCGTTGATGCCACTGTACTCACCGAAGCTGGATATGTGGGTGAAGATGTAGAAGGTATCTTAACCAGATTGCTTCAGGCTGCCGATTATAATTTAGAGAAAGCACAACGCGGAATCGTTTTTATCGATGAAATAGATAAGATTGCCAGAAAAAGCGATAATCCCTCAATTACCCGGGATGTTTCGGGAGAGGGAGTACAGCAGGCTTTACTTAAATTACTGGAAGGAACCACGGTAAATGTTCCGCCAAAAGGAGGTCGTAAGCACCCCGATCAGAAATTTGTTGAGGTAGACACCGAAAACATACTGTTTATTGCCGGAGGAGCTTTTGATGGGATCGAGAGAAACATCAGCAAGCGATTGAATATGCAGGCTGTTGGTTTTAGCGCTTCAAAAGGTGACGACCAGATAGAACGCACGAACTTGCTGAAGTATATTATCCCGAAGGATTTAAAAGACTTTGGGCTTATCCCTGAAATTATTGGAAGGCTACCGGCTTTAACCTATATGAATCCGCTGGATAAGAAAACTCTTAGAGCGATACTTACCGAACCTAAGAATGCCATCGTAAAGCAATATCAGAAACTCTTTGAGATGGACGATATCGAATTTGATATGACTGAAGAAGCTTTAGATTTCATCGTTGAGAAAGCTGTGGAATACAAACTTGGCGCACGAGGACTTCGTTCCCTTTGTGAAGCGATACTTACTGATGCGATGTTTGATATGCCTGAGAGCAACCAAACAAAACTTGTTGTGGATAGGGATTATGCTGAAGACAAACTCAACAAATCTACTATTAAAAAGCTAAAAGCAGTTTCTTAGCAAGACATCTAATTAAATACTTTAAAAGGCCATTTGTAAAAAGAATGGCCTTTTTGTTTTCATACACTCGTATTCTTCTCTTTGACTATAGTAATACTGAATTTACGCGCTTCAGCAGAAAAAGGAAAAAACGCGTAGAGGCTTAATCGATGATTTCAAAATAGATGGGTTTGAAGCTGCCATTGTTGCTGTCTTCTGCAGAGCAGGCGGTAAGTCCGACGATAAGGTCCATTTTTGCTTCAAAAAGGAGAAAATCTCCTGCTTTATTAAGCGGAGGGTCTACACTTAATTTACCTTTGCTGTCAAATTGTACATTCATAAAGATATTGAAGGCCGTGGGGACATCATCTGGGCGGATGCCAAATTCCTCCAGATTGCTGTAGAGATTTTCAAAACAACTGGGGTGATAACTCTTATAGTCATACATTATCTCGAAGGTCTCCGGGCTGCAGGGAGCCAGTAAAAAATCATTGCGCCCATTGGTGTCCTCCAGGATTTCCATCAGTTTTTGGCTTCGGTTACTCCATAAAAAATTTCCTTTTGTAATAAGGATGCTTTCCTCAAAATCCAGGGTCTTCCCAGAGGATAGTTTCTCCCGGATGTCGTGAGCATTAAACAAAACCATATCGCTTACCTGTTCAGCTTCCGGGGAGATCACTTTTAATTGTTGACCTTTTTTAAGTTTAAAGGCAGCGCCACTTTGTTTATCTATCTTTTGTATCATTTTCAGCTTTAATATTTTTTTCAAGAACTGAATCCATAGGGTCGTCCCGTTCCTGTAATTTTTTGCTAATTCGGTTGAGGTTTTCTGAATCGTAACCCTGATGTAACTTTGCTATCCCTTCAATTTTAAACGGTTCACACCAAAACCCGGTAATGAGCGGGAGATGGTCTGAAATTATTTCTGAAGGAATATCCTTATACCATAAGGGTTTTTCCTGATCTTTTTCGAATTTATGAACTAGGTTAACAAGCGACTGTTCCAGCTCTTCGGTAGATTGAATTTTGATCCTTGCATTCACGTGAACCGCCGAATAATCCCAGGTACTAATATCTTTTTCCCTGTACCAGGACGAAGAAACATACCCGTGAGCCCCCTGAAAAATCAGTAAGACTTCGGTCCCGTCTGTAAGATGCTGTATTTGTTCGTTATGGTTGGCAATATGGCTGTAGAGTCTTAAATTCTCTGCATCACCCTCAACCAATACCGGAATATGAGTAGCAAGAAGCCGTTCTCCTTTAAGAACGAGTGTGGCGAACGGGTGATGTTGTATAAATGTATAAATGTAATTGGAGTCCTTTTTCTGATATTTTTTCGGTTGGTACATTTATTTATTTTTCCCGTGAAGAAAAGGACATTTCCATTCTTCTCCAACTTTTCGCCCGCTATATTGTCTGGTCTCACTGCTTTCACCGAAATCCTCCAGCATAGGGTTTGTACTGCCCTGCAGTTCGATGTCGCGTTCCCGTATCTTATCCCGCACGTTTTGATAAGAACCCATTTCCCTAAGTTTTTCGAACTGCCAATGCAGGTTAAAGGTAAGTGCAGGATACGGACTTTGTCTAGCCTTCCTGCTGCTGTTAGGGTGGAGACCCACTATATAAAATGATTTTCCGGCGATACTAAAGCTGAAGTTTTTACTTTCCGGATCTTTGCTCACCTCGGGGTCCCAATCTTTGTCATCTGCCTGGTGAATTAATTGCAATTGCTTCCAAAGCAATTCTTCAAATTTCGCTTCAGTTAAATTTTTTTGCTCCGGAAAAGCCGCAATAAAAGTGTAAAATTCGTTGGAGTTGAAGTCGTAATTCTCCAGGTATTGCCTGAGATCTTTTAATATCTCCTTTGCAGCTTTAAGAGATCCGAAATTTTCATAGCTGTGAATTTCAGCTTTATCCATACTGAACACGGTTTGCGCCATTACACAGGGGTGGTCCTTATCGATTATGAATTCCCTGAAATCCTTATAAGTAGGTTTAACAGAACTCTTTTTAAATTTTTTATGGGCGCTAGCATTCATCATTTACACATTTTTTTAAAAATAATGGGATATAAAAACAAACTGAAATGGTTTAAGAAGACTTTAGATTAAGATTAGTGAAGATTAACAGCTATTGGTTTTTATTAGTATTCCTGTAGCGAAGCATAAGGTATAGCATCACGCCATTTAGCCCCAAAGAAACACCGTTGGTAGCAATTATCGGTAAATCATTTTGAATTATTCCATAAACTACCCATAAAAAAACGCCAATTATTAAAATGGTGAACATTCCCGGGGAAACATCTTCTACTTTTTTGGTTTTCCAGGCTTTTTTAATTTGAGGAATGACGGCTATTGTGGTGCAAACCCCTGCTACCAATCCCAGAATATCTGTCCAGCTAAGCATCATATTTTAATTATTTTGTAGGTCTTTTGTAAGCCAATCTTCTATTTCCTGATTTTGATCTAAAGTATGCATTATCGAAATATCTCCGGTAGTTTCAAAAATTACCGCCCGTACCTGGGAAAGATCCAGGACATTCGCTTCCCTTAATTTTGAACGTAGATCACCTTCGGTAACCCTGGCTTTCTTTAAGTTCTCGTAGAGAATATTTTTGCCATCCATAAGTAATAAAGGCGAATTGTCTATCGCTTCCCGAAACCAGGAAAATCGCCTGCAAATAGCTGCTGCCATTTGCAAAATGTATACTGCTGCGAGACCTGCTATTCCCTGGATTAAACTTACTGATGCCGAGAGAATGGTAGTTGCCAAAATAGAACCAACGGCCACTGTCATTGCAAAGTCAAAACTGGACATTTTTGAAAAACTGCGTTTCCCGGCTATGCGGGTAAAAACTATAACTGCTAAATAAATACCTGCGGCAGTAAGTGCGATAGCGATTAAAGATTCGGTAGAGAATTCAAACCATTTTTCCATTTTTTAAATTTTTATCGATTAGACTTTTCCAAATAGCCGATAGATATTTGATCAACCAAAAAGACTCATTGGTTGTATTCTTAAATTTAGGAAAGGCTCACATTAAAAAAATGTTAAGTTGTAATAAGCCTTTCTAAAGATTTGCTTTCAGCTTAATTCATTTCAATAAAGCTTTTACCTTTGTCCAATGAAATCTATTCTGAAAATAGGACATAGAGGCGCAAAAGGCCTTCTCGCCGAAAATACCCTGGAAAGCATACAAAAAGCCATTGATTTAGGGGTAGATGCCATTGAAATTGATGTGCACCGGTGTAAAACGGGTGAGATCGTGGTTTTTCATGATTTTACGCTGGACCGTACCACCAACGGAAGTGGAGAGATCGCTAAAAGAGCCTGGGAGGAATTAAAATTGCTTAAGGTTGAAGAATATTTTCACATTCCGCTGCTAACTGAAGTTCTTGATCTTATTGAGGGAAAATGCAGCATTAATATTGAACTTAAAGGCTTGAATACCGCTGTGGGGACTTCAGAAATAATCCAGAAATATATCGCAAAAGGAAACTGGAAATATCAGGATTTTATCGTGTCAAGTTTTCAGAAGAATGAACTCTTCCAAATTAAGCAATTTGATGAGAAAGTCCCACTTGGAGTTTTGAGCAAGGCTAGCGTAAGCGAAGCCATAGAATTAGGCAAATTACTCAATGCACAAGCCATCCACCCGTCCTTAGGAATAATTACTCGAGACAGCGTTAAGAATTCTCACCAGGCGGGATTTAAAGTGAATGTATGGACAGTTAATGAACCAGATGATATTACCAGAATGATAAATTTTGGGGTAGATGGAATCATCTCTGATTTTCCTGACCGGCTATTTATAAGCTTAGCTCCATAGAAGAGGCATATTAATAGAGAACTCGATTAAATAAATAGAATTAGAGCTCCAGAGGAGCGTCACCAAATCATCAATATTCAAAAATGCAGCATTTCGACATCATTATTATTGGCGGTGGCGCCGCGGGATTTTTTACCGCAATAAATGCTGCTGAGATGAATCGGGGATTGAAGATCGCAATTCTGGAAAGAGGAAAGGAAGTGCTTTCCAAAGTGAAAATTTCAGGGGGAGGTCGCTGTAATGTAACTCATGCCGAATTTGTTCCTAAGGAACTTAGTGCTAATTACCCAAGAGGGGAAAAAGAATTGCTTGGCCCGTTTCACAGTTTTATGACCGGCGATACGATGGAATGGTTTGAGAAAAGAGGGATCAAACTTAAGATCGAAGAGGATGGCCGTATTTTTCCGGTTTCAGATTCTTCTGAAAGTATAATCACTTGTTTCCTGAGCGAGATTCAAAGATTACAAATTGATGTTCTGAAGAACCATTCGGTACAGGAAATTCAGAAAGCAGGGGAAACCTGGGATATCAAGACCAATAAGGGAGATTTTTCAGCAGAAAAAATTATGCTGGCTACGGGGAGTAATCCTAAAATGTGGAAACTTCTCGCTAAACTAGGGCATAGCATTGTGCCTGCGGTGCCTTCGCTTTTTACTTTCAATATTAAGGATGAAAGAATAAAAGGTTTAGCAGGGATCGCCACTGAAGCTTATGTACGGGTGAAACTTACTTCTAAAGAAGATAAATTAGAAAGCAAGGGGCCTTTGCTTATCACGCATTGGGGGATGAGCGGGCCGGCTATTCTGAAATTATCAGCTTGGGGAGCGAGGGAGCTTTATGCTGAAGATTATAAGTTTCAGATAAAGGTGAATTGGTTGCCGGAGATATCTTCAGAGGAAATAAAAGAAGAATTAAAAAAACTTAAATTAAAGGAAGCAAAAAAACAAGTGGCAAAATACTCGAGGTTCGGTCTTCCCAAGCGCTTATGGCAGAGTTTGGTAGAGGCATCAGGGATAAGTTCGGAGACTACCTGGGCAGAAGTTAATAAAAGTCAGCTGGAAGCTTTGATCAATCAGCTTTGTGATGCTGAATTCGAGGTGAATGGAAAAAGCACTTTTAAAGAGGAATTTGTAACTGCAGGCGGAGTAGATCTTAAAGAGGTGAACTTTAAAACTTTTGAGAGTAAGCTGCATAAAAATCTCTATCTGGCCGGGGAAGTTTTAAATATAGATGCGATAACAGGTGGGTTTAATTTTCAAAATGCCTGGACCGGTGGATTCCTTGCTGCAAAAGCGATGAGCGCTAATTAAGATACCAAACCTCCAAATTTAAAACAAGCGCCATAAGCACCCAGACAGCATAGGGTACAAGAAGGTATGCAGCGAGATCATTCACTATTTTAAACCATCTTATGGTAAGAATTACCAGGATGAACAAGGTAATAGCAGTGAGCAATGCCCAGAAAGGCTTGTTTAGTCCAAAAAATAGCAGAGACCAAAATCCGTTGAACAAGAGTTGGAATCCAAAATGATAAAGAGCCGTTTTTACCCATTTATGATAAAAACCTTTGCTCCAGACGATCCCTGCCGCGATACCCATAAGAACGTACATTAACATCCAGACCGGGCCAAAGATCCATTCCGGCGGGTCGAACCAGGACTTATCCAGGGCTGTATACCAACCATTCATAGCGGTTTGAGTTGCAACCGCCCCCACAAAACCGAAGAACAAACAAATGCCAATGGCTATAGAACTACGTATGAAAAGCTTCCTTGTCATCTTCGAGTTGGTTAGGTTCTACTAAAATAGGAATTAAATTGAATTATAGAACCCTCAAGACATAAGTTATGCATATGGACAATTTCAGGTTAAAAACTATCTTTACTAAAAATTTTTAAGATGTGTGAACAGGATTTTATTCCGGGAGAATTTCAGAAGTCGGTGCAATCTGGTAAGGTGACCTGGCAATCCCCAAGCAATATAGCCTTGGTGAAGTATTGGGGTAAGAAAAAAAACCAGATTCCAGCCAATCCTTCGGTGAGTTTTACTTTGAAAAATTGTAAAACCATCACTACGATGGAGTTTCAGAAAAAAGAAATCAAAGGCGAGGATTTTGATTTTGAATTGTTTTTTGAAGGAAAAAAGAAAGATGACTTCAAACCAAAAATCACGAGGTTTTTTGAGCGCATCGAAAAATACACTCCTTTTTTGAAGGATTATGAGTTAGTTATACAAACTGAAAATACTTTTCCACATAGTAGTGGGATTGCCTCTTCTGCTAGTGGAATGAGTGCCCTGGCCCTATGTGTGATGAGTTTGGAAAAGGAATTAAATCCGGAAATAACTGAAGATTATTTTCTGAAGAAGGCTTCATTTCTGGCCCGATTAGGCTCCGGGAGTGCCTGCCGCAGCATTGAAGGAGAGCTCATAGAATGGGGAGAACATAAAACTACAGCGGGTAGCAGCGATCTCTTCGGAATAAAATATCCAAATAAAGTTCTTGAGGTTTTTAAATCCTATCAGGACACGATTTTACTGGTCGATAAAGGACAAAAACAGGTGAGTAGCACCTTAGGCCATAACTTAATGCACGGGCATTCTTTTGCTGAGGCTAGATTTGAACAGGCACATGCAAACCTTGAAAAGTTACAGGCAGTTTTTGAAACCGGGAACCTGCCAGAATTTATCAAAATTGTAGAAAGTGAAGCCTTAACATTGCATGCCATGATGATGAGCAGTGAGCCGTATTTCATTCTAATGAAACCAAATACCCTGGAAATAATCAATAGGATATGGGGATTTAGAGAATCTACAGGTGTTCCGGTTTGTTTTACTTTAGACGCCGGAGCGAATGTTCATGTGCTTTACCCCAAAAGGCATAAAGAAGAAGTTTTGGAATTCATTAAGAATGAGTTGGTTGCCTATTGTGAAAAAGGGCAGTATATTTGCGACAGTATTGGAAAAGGTGCGGAAAAATTGTAGATTTACCTAAATTTCTCTGCCTTAAAATGGTACAGTTTACACCAGAGCTTATGAAAGGACCTTTATTTTATTCAAAAATCCTTCTCTTCGGAGAATACGGAATTATTAAAGATTCCAAAGGTTTATCAATTCCTTATAATTTTTACAATGGTGCCTTGAAGGTAGATGAAGATCCATCTGAAGCTGCTATCAAATCCAACAAGAGTTTGCGCAGATTTGCCGATTACCTCGGGGAATTTTCGCAAAACAATCCTGATCTGGTTAAATTCGATCTGGATTCATTAAAGGCTGATATAGCTAAAGGAATGTATTTTGACTCCACAATTCCACAGGGATATGGAGTGGGTAGCAGTGGTGCTTTAGTAGCAGCGATCTACGATAAATATGCTACCGATAAGATAACTGTACTGGAAAATCTTACTAGAGATAAACTTCTAAAGTTGAAAAAAATCTTTGGCGAAATGGAATCATTTTTCCACGGAAAATCTTCAGGTCTTGATCCGCTTAATAGCTATTTGAGCATTCCTATCCTTATAAATTCAAAAGACAATATTGAGCCCGCAGGGATTCCCTCCCAAACCGAAAATGGGCAGGGAGCCGTATTTTTGCTTGACAGTGGGAGCACCGGCGAAACTGGCCCAATGGTTGGTATTTTCATGGAAAACATGAAGCAGGAAGGCTTTAGAAGAATGCTTAAAGACCAGTTCGTAAAACATACAGATGCCTGTGTAGATGACTTTTTGAAAGGGGATGTAAAATCACTTTTTAAAAATGTTAAGAGTCTTTCTCACGTTGTACTGGATAATTTTAAACCTATGATCCCCGCGCAATTTCATAAACTTTGGCAAAAGGGAATTGATACCAACGATTACTATCTCAAACTTTGTGGTTCAGGAGGTGGTGGATACATTCTCGGGTTTACTGAAGACATAGAAAAAGCAAGAAAAGCCTTAAAAGATTATAAATTAGAAGTGGTTTACAACTTCTAAACAAGCCCCCTTAATGGTTTCCATCTCCAACAAACGTTTGTTGCTGAAAATGCTCAGTTTGTTTTCGGTGGTTCGTGGTTATAATATACTGGTGCTCATTATTGCACAGTACCTTACTTCAGCTTTTATACTTGCTCCCGATTTACCATTGCGGGATATCATCTTTGACGATAATTTATTCTTTCTAATCCTTTCTTCCGCGACAATTGTGGCTTCGGGATACATCATTAATAATTTTTACGATAGTGAAAAAGACCTGATCAACAGGCCTAAGAAAACGATGTTGGACAGGATTGTGAGCCAGCGCACCAAGCTCTCGGTCTATTTTATTCTGAATTTACTCGCGATATTTTTTGCAAGCTATGTTTCTTTTAAAACGGTGGTGTTCTTTTCAATTTACATTTTTGCTATCTGGCTTTATTCCCACCGTCTTAAAAAGATTCTGTTTTTGGGGAATCTGGTAGCCTCTATCCTCACCATAACTCCTTTTTTTGTGATCTTCGTGTATTACAGGAATTTTGAGACCGTTATCTTTATTCACGCTACCTTCCTTTATTTGATGATTGTTATGAGGGAATTGGTAAAAGATCTCGAGAATATGCAGGGCGATCTGGTGCAGAACTATCAGACAATTCCGGTGGTATATGGGGAAAAATGGAGTAAGTTCTTTCTTTCAGTCTTAACCATACTTGCGGTAGTTCCTATTTTACTTCTCATTACCAGGTTTGATACTGGTTATATGAATTATTACTTCTATTCTTCTCTTGTATTATTGGTGTTTTTCGTGTTATTCCTGTATTTCAGTAAAGCCAAATGGCAATATTTGTTATTGCATAACATTCTTAAATTGATTATTGTGGCCGGAGTTTTCAGTATTTTGCTTATCGACCTTCGAGATGTGCTTAGCCGGGTGTTTTAAATCAATTTGTTTCAATAATATTATTCTTTTTATAATTTAGTTAATCTGTACTTATACAGTACCTTTGCAAAAAATTAGCGCTATGAGCAGAAACGATAAATCTTCAGATGGAAAATTCAGCGGAAGACAAGGTGGTGGGCAACGAAAGAAATCTTATGCCCGGGGGAATGCCCCTATAAAAAAGGCGGGAGACAAAACTTCAGCTAAACCCACTTCAGCTAAATCAACCGAAAAGACTGAGGGGATCAGGCTCAATAAATACATTGCGAATTCCGGGATCTGTTCCCGTCGTGATGCCGATATCTATATTTCATCTGGTAATGTTACGGTTAACGGGAAGGTTATTACCGAGATGGGGCATAAAGTCAAGCTTACCGATGAGGTTAAGTTTGACGGCAGAACCCTGAATCCCGAAAAACCCGAATATTTTTTACTGAATAAACCTAAAGGGGTTTATGTGACCGGAAGTATGGAAAAAGGCGGGAAAACCGTGATGGAACTAATGGCCAAGGCAACCAAATCAAAACTTGACCCTGTTGGGAAACTCGATACCCAGGCAATGGGATTGTTACTTTTTACCAACGATGGTAGTCTTGCCAAGAAATTAGGGAAACCTAAGAATGGGATAAGACAGATCTATCATATAAGTCTTACCAAGCCACTCTCACCGGAACATCTCGATAAGATTAAAGCCGGGGTGATTCTCGAAGACGGTAAAGTTAAGGTGCAGGATGTTAGTTATATTGCCGACAGGCCGAGAAATGAAGTTGGCCTTGAAACCAACTCTACGAAAAATCACGTGATCCAACGTTTATTTAAAAGTATGGGTTACGAGGTAGAAAAACTTGATCGTGTAGTCTTTGGTGGACTAACAAAAAAAGACCTGCCCAGAGGTCGTTTCAGAAGGCTTACAGATCAAGAGCTTATAAATCTTGGAATGCTTTAAAAAAAGTTATTCCGTATTAAGTTTTTTAATATTTTTAACCCGGATTTTTCTATAGAGAACCGGGTTTTTAATTTTATAAATCTTCTAATGTATAAGCATAATTGACAAATTTTTGGCCTCACTTCTCCGGAAGTTTACCGGCTTTTCCGGAATATTTCTTATTTGGCCGAATTTCAGGCCTGAAATTATCACCTGAAAAATTCATCTTAACAAACTTTTACCAATCAAATCTTTTGATGCGGTAATATTATCCCTAATTTCTACCTTCAAAACTCTTAAACCACTCCATTGAATACCAAATACAGCGATTTAATAGACCAGACCTACTATTTTCCTCAGGAAGAATTTACCCTGGATGATAATGAACTAAAGTTTCACGGAATTGACCTGATGGAACTTGTGCGTAAATACGGCGCTCCCCTTAAATTTAATTACCTGCCTAAAATTTCTGACAATATCCAGAGAGCAAAAAAATGGTTTGCCAGCGCAATGGAAAAACATAATTATAAGGGCACCTATAATTATTGTTACTGCACCAAGAGCTCCCATTTTGAACACGTTTTGAACGAAGCTTTGAAAAATGATATCCATATTGAGACTTCTTCAGCCTTTGATATAAATATCGTTGAGAATTTAAAGGCTAAAGGGAAGATCACCGACGATACTTATGTGCTTTGCAATGGCTTTAAAAGGGATGAGTATATCGAGAATATAGCCCGGCTTTTGAATAATGGTCATAGGAATTGTATCCCTATCATCGATAACTACGAGGAAATAGACCTACTTTCTGAAAATATAGATGGCAAATTTCCTATTGGGATAAGAATTGCTTCTGAAGAGGAGCCGAAATTTGAATTCTATACTTCCCGGCTGGGAATTGGATATAAGAATATTGTGCCTTTTTTCAATAAACAAATTAAGAATAATGATCAGGTTGAACTGAAGATGCTCCACTTCTTCATCAACACCGGAATTCGCGATACGGCCTATTACTGGAACGAATTGATCAAATGTTTAAAAGTTTATATCGCTTTGAAGAAGGTTTGTCCAACGCTGGATAGTCTTAATATTGGTGGTGGGTTTCCGGTGAAGAATTCTTTGCATTTTGAATACGATTATGAGTATATGGTAGATGAGATCATCAACCAGATAAAAATGGTCTGTGATGATGCCGAAGTAGAAGTGCCTAATATTTTTACCGAATTCGGAAGTTTTACGGTAGGTGAAAGTGGTGGCGCTATTTATGAAATTCTGTATCAGAAACAGCAAAATGATCGGGAAAAGTGGAATATGATCAATTCATCATTTATTACCACCCTGCCCGATACCTGGGCGATTAGTAAGAAATTTGTGATGCTGGCCTTAAACCGCTGGAACGATGAATATGAAAGGGTTTTGTTGGGCGGATTAACTTGTGATAGCGACGATTATTACAACTCAGAGCAAAACGTGAACGCGATCTATCTTCCGAAGTACAAAAAGGATAAACCGCTCTATATCGGGTTTTTCAACACCGGGGCTTACCAGGAAACCATTGGAGGTTTTGGTGGTTTGCATCACTGCCTGATCCCGCAACCCAAACATATTCTCATTGATAAAGATGAAAATGGAAATATCACGACAGAGTTGTTCAGCAAACAGCAGAATGCAGAAGATATGTTGAAAATTCTTGGCTATAACAATGGCAACTAAATTTTTTATAACTTTATACAACTAACTCTTATTCAATCAAGTTTTACAATGAACAAAAAGAATTACGCAGGGATACCAGATAAGTATTCTCGCATAGACGATGCTAAAGTGGTGTTAATTCCTGTTCCTTACGATGGAACAAGTTCCTGGCAGAAAGGCGCAGATAAAGGTCCGGAAGCTTTTTTAGAAGCTTCAGAAAATATGGAGCTTTATGACATTGAAACACGAAGCGAGGTTTACAAAAAAGGAATTTATTTAGCTCCTCCTGTTTCTGAGAATTCTTCTCCCGAAAAGATGGTGGAAGCCGTTCATAAGACTGTAAAGAACTATATAAAACAGGATAAATTTGTAACTATTTTTGGGGGAGAACATTCTGTCTCTATCGGAACCATTCGTGCATTTAACGAAAGTTTCGAAGATCTTACGGTAGTTCAGCTAGATGCTCACGCCGATCTTAGACCGGAATATGAAGGTTCATCCTGTAATCACGCCTGTGCGGTACATGAGGCCAGTAAAAAGACAAACCTGGTACAGGTTGGAATTCGTTCAATGGATGTTTCAGAAGTAGAGCATATGGACGAGAACCAGGTGTATTTCGCACACGATCTATACGAAGACTGGATGGATGATGCCATTGGCCAAATGACCCCAAATGTTTTTATTACCATAGATCTGGATGCGTTAGATCCTTCTATTATGCCTTCTACCGGAACCCCGGAGCCTGGCGGACTTTTTTGGTATGAAACCCTGGAATTCCTTAAGTTGATGTTCAAAAAGAAAAATGTAGTTGGTTTTGATATCGTAGAACTTTGCCCGAATGAAAATGAAAAATCATCTGATTTTCTTGCGGCAAAACTTTATTACAAGATGTTGAGCTACAAATTCAAATATTTAAATCATAACCACGAAGACGAAGATGAGTAAAGGAGCGATTTCGCAATTCATAGAAAAATATTATTTACACTTTAACGCTGCCGCCTTGGTAGATGCGGCAAAAGATTACGAAAAGCAGTTGCAGGGCGGTTCAAAAATGCTGGTTTCTCTCGCAGGAGCTATGAGTACTGCCGAGATTGGTAAAATTTTCGCCGAGATGATCCGCAAGGATAAAGTGCATATCGTTTCCTGTACCGGGGCCAATCTGGAAGAAGATGTGATGAACCTGGTGGCGCATTCGCATTACAAACGTGTGCCTAATTACCGCGACCTCACTCCGAAAGATGAGTGGGGTCTGCTGGAAAAGGGCCTTAACCGGGTTACCGATACCTGTATCCCCGAAGAAGAAGCCTTTAGAAGAATTCAGCATAGAATCGTGAAGATTTGGAAAGATGCTGAAGAAAAAGGCGAGCGCTTTTTCCCACACGAATTCCTTTATAGATTATTGCTTTCCGGGGCTTTGGAAGAGCATTACGAGATTGATATCAAAGATTCCTGGATGTATGCTGCGGCCGAAAAGAATTTGCCAATGGTAGTTCCCGGATGGGAAGACAGCACCCTGGGAAATATTTTCGCTTCCTACGTACTCAAAGGTGAGCTAAAAGCAAGCACGATGAAATCGGGTATAGAATATATGACCTTCCTTGCCGACTGGTATACCGGTAATTCTAAAAACGGAATCGGTTTCTTCCAGATTGGAGGAGGAATTGCCGGCGATTTTCCTATTTGCGTGGTGCCTATGTTGTACCAGGATATGGAAAGAACCGATACGCCTTTCTGGAGTTATTTCTGCCAGATTTCGGATTCTACAACCAGTTACGGATCATACTCGGGAGCTGTGCCTAATGAGAAGATCACCTGGGGAAAATTGGATATCGACACGCCGAAACATATTATAGAAAGTGATGCTACGATAGTGGCGCCATTGATATTTGCCTATTTACTGGATATGTAAGTAGTAATTTGGAGTATAAACAAGAACCTGTAAGTTAAATTACAGGCTTTTTTGTTTGAAATTCATTTTTGAAGATCTCATAAATTAAATAACCAAAAACCGGAAGATATTCTACCGCCAAAAGCCAGGAATTTTCTTCAAAACCGGGATTGGAATATGCGAAATAGCTCATAAAGACCAGCCCTATCCATAAAATCATAAAACGATATTTTGTAAAAACAGATAATAGTAGGGGTGTGGCCAGATACCAGGGATGTACCGTAGTAGAAAGAAAGAGGTATGCAGTTATTCCAAAAAGCATCGAAGTGATTAAAGTTGTAGTTGATCTATTTCTTCGGAAAAACGCGAGCCCCAGAATAATTAAAAGGGTTAAAACCGGTAAGATTTTTCCCGCGGCAGCGATAATGTTATAGCCTTTCAGCTCAAAACCAATCCAGCGAATGAGATAATAGATACTCGCATTGAATTCAAATTTCTGAAACCAAAGTCCGATACTGGCTGAAAAGTTGGAGATCAGTTCAGAAGAAAGAAAGGGAAGAAAAGTCAGCAGGACTGTTATCGCTACTGTAGCATAATAAAACCATAATTTCTGGATTTTAAGCTGTTGATTCTTTCGAAAATAATTCCAGAGCAGCGGCAGAAACATAAGCGGAATCAATTTCACCGAAACTGAAATTCCCAGCAGAATTGCACTCATTAGCCATTTTCCTTTGTGAAGTAAATAGAGTGAGAAAATGATGAAAAACAGCATTACCCCTTCAAAATGCATGTTTCCGGTGAGCTCTATAATGATAAATGGATTCAGGATAAACCAAAAGATCTGATGCTGCGGAAGACCGAAATCCTGCAACAGTTTCCTTCCGAAGAAAAGCGTCCCTAAATCGGCCAGGATGATTAATATCCGCATTATTATTACCGATCCTAAAATCGATTTCCCGCCTAACAACGCCGATACAGCAAAAATCAATTGATTAACCGGGGGATAACTGGTGAAATTGTTTTGACTTAAACTTCCCATTCCCTTGTAAAGTTCAGTCCAAATTCCTTGAAAATTTCCAATCAATTCAGAAGGTTTGAATAAATAAGGATTGATTCCCTCGAGAATGAGGTTTCCGTCCCAAATAAAGCGATAGAAATCCTGGGTGAGGTTGGGCAAGGCCAAAAGAAAAATAAGTCTGTAGAGGAGCGCTAAACCGGCCAGGAAACAAAAATTGGTTTTCTCAAGCTGAATTAGTCTGAAGCTTATAAAAAACAATCCGCCATAAAGGCCTATGAGTTTTATAAAATCATTGCGTTCAAGGTTGAAAGCGAAGGAAAAATAAAATGCGATGCCGGTTATGGCGATGAGGAGACTGAATCGGTGGTTTTTAAAAAACTCCTTCATCTTTCCGGGGACTAAGTTCGAATCGTTTTAAAAACTACAAAGCCAAAGCCCAGGAACAACATTAAATGGAAAATCGCCAAACTAAAATCATTCAGTAAAAAAGCGCTGTAGAGTCCGAAACCGAAATACAACCAGAGCCCAAATTCCAGCAATAATTGCGGACTTATCGTCCGACTTAAATATATGTTGTTCTTCCAGTTCTGGTTGGCCGAATTAATATTGAATTTAGGAGTCCTGATAAAATCCGATCTTTTTCTTAAATGACCTTCCAAAACAGCGATAGAATTATGAAGCGAAAAGCCCATCGCCACCGAGAAAAAACTGAAGAACATCCCGATAAACTTCAATAGACTTTTAAATCCGCTGCCGTGAATTTTTTTCCAGGCCGCGTAATAACAGAAAAAGAAAATGATCGTACTAAGGAGAAAAACTCCCAGCCAATTGAAATACCAAGAAAATTGGGGATTCTGACTTTTAATATACAAAACTGGAACGCTTAAAACTGCCAATAGCAGCACAATTAAAAACATACTGGAATTGAGCAAATGAAAAAATCCGTGGAATTTGGTGTTGAAAGAAGCTGATTTGTCGTTCAATAGCTTTTTATAATTTTTTCGGAAGTTCTCGGCCGCTCCTTTATTCCACCTGAATTGCTGTGATTTGGCTGCGCTAATGGCCACCGGGAGTTCGGCCGGGGTTTCTACGTCTTCAAGATATTTGAATTTCCATTTTTTAAGTTGGGCGCGGTAACTTAGGTCAAGGTCTTCGGTTAGGGTGTCACCGCTCCAGTTACCGGCATCGAGAATACATTCTTTACGCCAGATGCCCGCCGTGCCATTAAAATTGATGAAGTGACGGCCAAAATTTCTTCCGGTTTGTTCCAGGATAAAATGAAAATCGAGTGCAAAGGCCTGGATTTTGGTCAGCCAGGAATAATCGCGGTTTATATGGCCCCATCGGGTTTGTACCACTCCAATTTCAGGATCTTTGAAATAGGGGACGGTTTGTAGGAGCCAGTCTTTTTTGGGTAAAAAATCGGAATCAAAGATCGCGATAAGGTCTCCTTTCGCGATTTTCAAACCTTCTTTTAAAGCTCCTGCTTTAAACCCGGTCCTGGATTCCCGGCGAATGTGTTTGATATCTAAACCGGCTTCTTTTAAGACCGAAACTTTTTCAGCGATGAGGGCAATGGATTCGTCGGTGGAATCGTCGAGCACCTGGATCTCCAGCTTATTTTTTGGATACTGAATTTTTGCAATATTATCGAGTAAGTTCTCCACGACATACAATTCATTATACAGTGGTAGTTGTATAGTAACTGCTGGGATTTGGGTAGGATCACTCAAATTATATTTTTCAGAAGTGTCTACCTTTTTTTGGGCTTTCCGGTAATTCAGTAATAGTTGAAGCTGGGAAATGCTGTAGATGAAAATTATCAGCAGGGAGAGGGAATATATGATGAGAATTGCAAGCTCCATTATTTAAAACTGTATTTGAAGATCCAGCCCAGGATCTTTACTCCTGCAAAGGTAGCACCTTTCACCGTGCCCGAAACCTTTGAGGTGCCAATGCGGTTTTTATATTTTACTGGAACTTCGGTGTAAGTATAATTTTTTTTGAGGGCTTTCAACTGCATTTCCACCGTCCAGCCATAGGTTTTATCTTCCATCTGCAGGGCAACTAATTTCTCATATTTAATGGCCCGGAATGGGCCAAGGTCGGTGAACCGGGCTCCGAAAAAAAGTTTCATCAATGAAGTGGCCAGCCAGTTTCCAAAGATCTGCGGACTGGTCATTGAGCCTTTTTCTCTTAATTCCTTCTTCCTTGCGCCGATGACTAAATCTATTTCATCTTCCATAATTGGGGCTGCGATTTTGTTCAATTCTTCTGGATAATCGCTGTAGTCTCCATCAAGAAAAACAATGATATCTGGCTTCGGATTTTGACTTGCGACATAATCCATTCCCTTCAGGCAGGCATAACCATAGCCTTTTCTTTTTTCTAAAAGTACAGTGGCCCCGGCTGTTATTGCATTTTGTTCGGTTGCATCGGTGGAACTGTTGCTTACCACAATAATTTCCTTAACTAATTCGGGAATTTCAGCAATAACCTTTCCTATGGATGCTTCTTCGTTATAGGCCGGGATAATAACTTTTATAATTGGAGGCATAGGTCTATTTGCTGGAATACAAATATAAGTTTGGGCAGGGGCTTCTCCATAAAAAATCGGAAATAAAAAAGCCCCGGAATTTCCGGGGCTTTTAAAGGTTGGTTAGTTAGTATTCTAAGTTGGAATTAGTTTTCTTCTACTTCTTCCTCATTGATTTCGTAGTCGTCTCTATCTTCAGGTTCACCTTGCTCGTTCATAATAGTGAACTCACTTCTACGGTTTTTAGCGTACTGCTCATTTGTACAACCTGTTGGTTCGGTACAATCGTTGAGCGGCATGCTCTCACCATAACCTTCAGAAGTTAATCTGCTACGGTCAATTCCGTTTTCTACAAGATATTCTAAGGTAGAAGCTGCACGTCTCTCAGATAGTTCCATGTTATATTCATCAGAACCTCTGGCATCTGCGTGAGAACCTATTTCGATGTTGATAGTTGGATACTTATTCATAATATCAACAACTTTATTTAGAGTAGGTTTAGATTCGTCTTTAATAGTTGCTTTATCAAAGTCGAAGTAAATGTTTCCTACACCTCTAAGTTGCTGTCTTCCGGTTTCAACGTTAGTCTCTCTATCTTCGAATTCAACTACAGGAGGTTCATAATCTTCGCGGTTAAACAGGTAAAGGTTGTCCGTACCTCTTCGGTTAGAGGCAAAGTAACCTTCCTCGTCACCTTCTTTAATTACAAAGGCGAAGTCATCACGACCTGAGTTTACTGTAGCTCCAAGGTTTTGTACTTCTGAAAAATCTCCTTCTGTTCTGAAGACATCCAGGTTTCCATATCCCTGATGCCCATCTGAAGCGAAATAAAGTACATTCTCTTCGCTTATGAAAGGGAATTGCTCCCGTTGTGGAGTGTTAACTCCCGTTCCAAGATTTTGCGGAGTTCCGTAAGTTCCGTCTTCATTAATATCTACTACATAGATATCGAAAGAACCTTCAGATCCTGGCATATCACTGGCAAAGTAAAGTTTGCTTCCATCTGCACTAAGACTTGGGTGCTCGGTAGAGTACTCATCGCTAGTGAATGGAAGAGCTTCGATGTTGGTCCAGGCCCCATCTACCAATTCAGCACGGTAAAGTTTAATGTGCGCTACTCTTACACCTTCTTCGTTTTTAACTCTTTTTTCGCTGGTGCGATCAAAAAACATTACAGTACCATCCTCGTTAAAGGTGGCAGAACTTTCGTGAGAATCAGTATTGATATCCTCAGAAAAAAGGAGGATATCCACTAATTCACCTTCGTCAGTCATTTCGGCGCTGTAAAGGTCTAGAGTAGGTTTTTTATTCCACGGATAAATAGGACGCTCCTGATTTCTGGTGGAAGCGAATACAATACGGTCTCCCATATAAGCTATTCCGAAATCTGCGGCAGCACTATTATTCATGATTTGATCGGTGGTGTAAACATGAGGGGCGATGGTATCGAGTTCTCTCTGGAATTCGTCAAAATTAACGTCATTTCCAGAAAACTCACTCATATGCTCATCGGCCTCTTCGTGCTCACCAACACCTCTTAAGGCGTGGGCAAATCTGAAGCGGTATTCAGGAGCTACTTCAGCTTCGTGTCTAAGGAAAAGCACTCGATAGGTTTCAACTGCATCTTCCATTTGATTGGTGTAGAAATAGGCATCACCAAGGTTTTGCAAAACCTCCTGATTCTTATCTACAACCTGCTCGTAAGCATCTGCGGCATCAATAAGAGCTCTTTGAGCAAAAAGCTTGTCGCCTTCTTTTATCTGGGAGCTCTGCCCAAAGGCAGTGATGCTTATCAGTAATAATAAAAGTGTACTATATATATTTTTCATGTCTTGCTGTTTTTAGAAGAATCTAGGTGATTTGTCGTATCCTTTTGTAAGGCCGAAGAGATCGATGTCCCATAATAACATAACCTCATGGGTTCCTCCCACGTTGTACCCCAGAAAATCTGAAGTAAAATGATCGTAGGCGTAACCAACCCTTAAGGCAGGAGTGATCTTAAAGTTCACAAGTCCTGTAATGGTTTCGTTAAACCTGTACCCGATTCCTGCTTCCAGTCTGTCATAGAGAAGAACATTTGCAGTAACATCTACAGCTAATTGCGCACCTTGAACAGCTCTTGTCATAAAAGCAGGCTTTAGGCGTACATCCTGGCTGATATCAAATACATATCCACCGGTGAGGTAGTAGTGTATTTCTTCTTTGCCCAAGGCTTGGAGGCCTTGTTCGTTTTCAATGTATTTTGAAGTAAAGAGGTTAGGGGCAGAGGCACCTAAATAATAATTGTCTCCAAACCAGAAGGCTCCAACTCCAAATACAGGAAATACTTCATTTACGTCTTGCAGCGCGGGATCACCCGGATCTACTACGCTAAGACCGGAAAGGCTTGCATCAAAGGTGGTTAATCCCCCTTTAATACCAAATGATATCTTACTTGATTGTCCAGCCGGAAGTACATAAGCGAAATCGGCAGAGATATTGTTTTCTTTTACAATTTCACCAATTTCATCGTGCACTACGGTTAGACCTAGTTCTACGCGTTCACTTACAGGTGTGTGAGCGAAGAAGCTGAAGGTGCTTGGTGCACCCTCAACATCCTGCCATTGAGACCTGTAAATACCACCTAGATTAAGCATACCGGGATCATCGGTAGCATACCCTGGGTTAATGACACTCATATTATACATATACTGAGTGAACATTGGGTCTTGCTGAGCCATACCTTTAATAGAGAAAAGGATAATGCCCGCGAATATTAGATATTTTGTGATTGTTATTTTCATTTCTTTCTAGTGTTTATCCTTTTGATTATCTACTTAAGTATACTTTACCTTGTTTTGGTTCGGTACTTCCGTCGCTGAAATCAATCACGTAGAAGTAAACACCTACAGGTAACACATCATCTCCAAAGGAACCAGATTGGTTAGAGGTTCCATCCCATGCAGGAGTGGAAGCATTTCCTTTGTAAATTACATTACCCCATCGGTTAAAGATCTCAATAGAATAGTTTGGATATTCATTAGTGATATTTTCAATAATGAAGGTATCGTTCCTGCCGTCTCCGTTTGGAGTAATTGCCTCCGGATAAAGGATAGGACAGTTCTCAACAGATACGGTTACAGCCAGTCTTTGTGAACTTTCACAGCCGGTTTCTCCGGTAAGAGTAGCATAGTAAGTTCCTGAAGTTAGCGTAGTAGAAGTGCCAAGAGCATTGGTTCCATCTTCTGAATCATACCAGGTGATATCCCCGCTTTCTACTATTTCTGCAGTAAGCTCTGCTATGGTTGGATTATCGGCATCACAGAACTCAAGATTTGTTGAGCTGATTGTTGGTGCCGGAGAATCGTTAACGCTTACCGTTACTTCTGTAGCTTCAGATTCACATCCGTTTTCAGAAGTTACTGTTAGATAGTAAGCACCATCTTCAAGCACATCTTCAGCAGCTACCATTGTGGTAAGGTCTGCATCGGCATACCAGGTTTGTCCTTCTGCCATTGGCAGATCGGCTCCTGTTGCCATCTCGATCGCACAGAAAGCATCCAATTCAGGAGCTGCCGGCGCGTCAGGCACTTCGTTTACAGTTACAGTTAGGATTGAAGTTGCAACTCCACATTCGTTGATTGGCTCAACAGTATATGTCACATCATAAGATCCTGCACCCATCGCACTTGCATCGAACATTCCGTCTACAAGAACTTCATCATTATAGGTGAATTCACCATCAGTTGAAGCCTCTGCATCAAGGAAGTTATACAAATCCTGCTCTCCATCAGTTGCACAGAAATTGGCAGTCATATTTTCACCTGCAGTTACAGTTTCTAGGACAGTGATCGTGAAAGTAGCAGAAGCTTCTCCTGTAACACAAGGTGAAGTTTCATCTAAAGTATAGGTTACTTCAAATTCACCTGCACCAGTTGTAGATGGACTGAACATTCCGTCTTCATAACCTTCAAAGTAGCCATTGGTATCGGCACCTTCAGGTAAGAAAGAGAACATATCCTGATCGTCATCGATGGAACAAAGAGTCACATCATCGATCGGATCGATCTCAGCTGGGATTGATTCATATACGGTGATTGTAAGATCAACAGAAGCTGAACATTCACCCTCAGTAAGTGTATAAGTGGTAGTAAAGTCACCAATATTATCGTCATTATTGTAGGCGTCCATTAAATCAAGAATTGATGGGCTAAAAGTTCCATCTCTTGACACACCTTCGTCTAACATGTTAAGGTAAAAACTTCTTACGGAAGCCTCGGTTGGGAACATTCCAGCTACAATTTCTGCATTACAGATAAATTCCTGGTTATCATTTCCAACGAAGATGTCTCCTATTACCTCAACGGTAAACTCAACAGAATCTTCACCAGTCACACAATCTACAGATTCATCAACGATATAAGTATAGGTATAAGTTCCTTCTCCTAGTTCAGATGGACTGATTGTGCCATCGAAATCTTCGAAATATCCATTTGGATTTGCACCATCACTTAGGTAGTCATATAGATTTTGATCCCCTTGTGAAACACAGAAAGTCAATTCTACGTTCTCACCAGCGTTGGCTTCCTCAAGATTATTAATAGTTAAGGAGATATTTGCTGAATCTTCGCAGTTATCATTAGAAACCGTATAAGTGGTTTCAAATGTAGCGCTCGGAGAATCCGGTGTATTAACGTATGCAATAATATCAGCTGCAAGGCCGGATAAAGCAGGATCAAATTCACCATCCTGATCCACACCTTCTACATCCACAATAGAATTGAACCAATCTAAAGCGGCTTGTGGGTTTGCAATCATTTCTTCGGCTTCGGTGATGCAGATTGTCTCAGCAAAATCTTCTCCTGCATTTGGAGCTTCAAAAACTTCAATACTAAATGCAGCAGTATCCTCTCCTTCAACACAAGCAGAAGAATCGTCTACAACGTAGTTGAAGTCATAAACGCCAGCTCCTTGTTCTGATGGACTGAATATGCCATCTTCGTAACCTTCGAAATATCCATTTGCATTGGCGTCTTCACTAAGGAAACTGTAAAGATCCTGATCTTCTTCGTTTGAGCAGAAGGTGGTGGCGAAATCGTCACCTGCATTTGCTTCTATAGCTTCAATCACCCTAATAGTAAGTTCGGCGGAATCTGAGCATTCTCCATCTTGCAGAGTGTAGGTAGTGGTGAAATCACCAAGACCATCCTCATCATCCTGATAGATATCTGCAAGTTGGGCAGGAGTAGGACTAAAAGTTCCCGTTCTGTCCACCCCTTCGTCTAGCATTGAAAGAAGATATTTTCTTATCTCGTCTACACTTGGGAAAGTTTCCTGAACATCGGTTTCGCATACAATAGCGATATTATCGCTTCCGGCATTAGCATCTCCTTCATTAACATTGATAGTAAATGTTGCAGAAGCTGTTCCGGTAACACAAGCGACTTCATCAGTAACGCTATAAGTGATCACATAAGTACCTTCACCTTCTACTGAAGGGTTGAATACACCATCTTCGTAGCCTTCAAAAACTCCGTCTTCATTAGCGTCATCGCTAAGGAGTGCGTATAAATCCTGCTCTCCTGCACCAGTACAATAAGTAACGGTTTGCCCTTCACCTGCATTGGCTTCGATAGTTGGAATTATTCTTATAGTAAGCTCGAAAGATTCGTTGTTTACCGTATACGTTGTTGTGAAATCACCAAGGCCATCCGCATCATTCTGAAATTGCGTTACCATTTGATCAATGGTAGGATTGAAAGTTCCGTTGGTTGGAGTTCCTGATGGCAATAAAGCTAGGTAGTATTTTCTAACTTCGTCATTGCTAGGGAATGTTTCCTGAACATCGGTTTCACAAACGATACCTACAAATGGTTCATCTGTAATAGGTTGTTCTGCTATTATAACTGTAAAGTTTAATATCTCGCAGGAATTTCCTAAATAAGAAACAGTATAATTTCCTTCAGGATTTCCAGGATCCAAATCAGCAAAGGCTACTTCTAAAGCAGGATCAAAATCGCCATCCTCTGGAACTCCATCGAAATAAGGGGCGAATCTACTGGAAACTTCATTTAGCGCCTCCTCTGCTGTCATCCCTTGAAATTCAGAAGGATCGATATTTATTGTGATGTTTTCTTCATTTACCTCGTTCACTTCTAAAGTGAAGGTAGCTTCATCGGAACCATTAACACAGGAATTATCTTCATTTACAGAATAAGTTATAGTATAAGTTCCTTCTCCTTCAGCTGAAGGATTGAAAATTCCATCCTCAAAAGGAGCAGAAAATTCACCGGTTTTAATGGCGTCATCACTTAAAAAGCTGTAAAGGTCTAAATCTTCATCTTGAGTAACGCAATATTCAGCGGAATAATCATCACCTGCTTCGGCATCCTCAGCTGCGATTACGGAGATAGTAAGGTCCACTGAATCTGAACAGTCATTTTCACCAATGGTATAGGTAGTAGTGAAATCACCTAGACCATCTGTATCATTTTGAAATTGACTTACCATTTGTGAAATACTCGGGCTGAAAGTTCCATCTGTCGGTACTCCATTCTCTAATAAACTCAAATAGAAATTTTCAACTGCATTTTCTGAAGGGAAAGTATCCTGAACGTCCGTTTCACAAATAATTCCTGCGGCATCTGCACCGGCATCAGGACCTTCTACAATAGTTACGGTCACCTCCGCTCTATCTGTAGCAGGAGTCTCACAAGGAGGGAAGATATCATTACGATCGTTCACGACCTGAGAGGCAAAATAATCTTCCCCATTAATTAGTTCAACATCATCTGCAAGAGGGCTACTTGAAGTAGCGCTTCTATACCATCTTATGGCCTGAGTGTTATCTTCGGTGCCTGCGGCAACAAGATCTGCTACTGTTGCGCCTTCACAAAAAGTTTGAGTCGGTTCAGCAACTGGAGTAAGAGCTTCCGTAGGATTATATCCTACAGCAGCTCTAGTTGAAGGACATTCGCCGTCTACAGAAGATACCTGGGCAACATAATAGCTTTCTCCTGGGACTAATTCTTCCGTTCCTACGGCGATTTGCTCTCCAAATTCTGAAGTATAAACTACGATCGAATAGTTATTTCCAGCATCAACTGTAAACAAAGCTTCAAGATCATCCGCAGTAAAATTTGAAGATAAACAGGGTGATAAGGTAAAGTTGTTTTGTCCAGGGAATAATGAGTTGTCCGGAGTGTCGGCCGAAGTTACAGTAACTTCAACAGCAACACGGTTACAAACTTCTGTAGTGCTTCCTACATAGTAAGTAGCTGTAGATAAAAGTTCATTAGGATCAATAGGCTGCGTGTCATTCACAGTATCAGCACTTTCAAAGATAGCGGTGTTTGTGCCACCGGTGCTTTTAATTTCATCTACTGTAGATAGGTAGCAGAAAAATTGTTGATTACCGGCTGTGCCAATATCATCATCGTCTACAGTGGCGCAATCGTTAGCTTGCCCAAACGAGGGCAAGGTTCCAATTAACATAACAAAGGCGAAAAGGAACCAATTCGTTCCCTTCCTCCCAAAAGTAAAATTTTGCATAGGCTAGGTGTTAATTTTAAATATTAGATTATAAACTGATTTAAGTAGCACAAATATTAAAATTATTTTTAACATTGGCAGTCTTATTGTATGCTAGTTTAACAATAATTAGCATTAATAGGTCGTTTTGTGAAGTTGTTAGAATATCGGGACTTCAAAATTGTTACAATATTGTCTAAATTTAGGAAAATTTTAATATATGGGCAGACTTTTTATAGGATTTTTTATGGCGTTCATCGTACTTCCATCTTTGACTATGGCCCAAAGGTCATTTGAAGATGGGGTGAATTTACTCAAAAATGGAGAAATTCAGCAGGCAAAGAATATTTTGCTCGAATTCAAGGAAAGGGAAGACGCTGTCGATTTATTAGGTGATATAGCCAGCTTTAATAAGAATTGGGATAAAGCTATTGAATATTACCGCGATCTGGTAGACAGGGACCCTGATTCAGCCGAGTATAATTTTAAGTTAGGTGGTGCCCTTGGTATGAAAGCCCTCGAAGGTTCTAAATTTCAGGCAGCGCTCTTAGTCCCTGAAATGAAAAAATCATTGCTAACCGCTGCCGAGCTTGATCCTCAACATGTGGAGGTAAGACGTGTTCTGGTGGAATTTTACATGCAAATTCCTTCATTGCTCGGGGGTGGGAAAAATGCGGCTATGGAATATGTAAAAGAGCTGGAAGAGATCAATAAAGTAGAAGCCCACCTTGCCCGGGCATATATCTACAAAACTCAGGAGGAGTCGGAAGCGTTTCAGGAGGAGATTGGAAAGGCTATTACTGTCGCAGTGAGCAATCCTGGCCTTGTTGCCAGGAATCATGTCAATTATGAATTAGGGGAAAGAGCAGCGGTTTTAAATATTTATCCTGACAAAGCTTCAGGATTCCTGGAAAGATATATTGCAGATTACGGGTATAAAGACCTGGAATCACCGGCCTTTGCTTATTTGCATTTGGCCCGAATCGAGGCCTCCCAAAATAATAGGGAAGAAGCACTTAAAAATATCAATTTGGCCCTTAATCATAAGGTTGTTTTTCCTGAGGCTGAAAAAGAAAAAATGCGAATTCTTCAAATGTAATTTTCCCTTATTCTTCAGGCTTAAATAATTATATTTGCAGCAAATTTCAGCTTTATGAATCTGCACTTTATCGGGATTGGTGGAAGTGCAATGCACGACTTAGCCATTGCACTCCAGAACAAAGGATATCAAATTAGTGGAAGCGATAATTCTATCGACGGTTCCTCAGAGCTCGTCCTGGAAAAACACCAGCTTTTTCCCAAAGAATCAGGCTGGTTCCCGGAGAAAATAACTACAAACCTAGACGCGGTAATCCTGGGGATGAAGGCCAAAACCGATAATCCTGAATTAAAACGCGCTCAAGAACTTGGCATAAAGATATATTCCTTTCCTGAGTTTATGTTTGAATTATCACGGGATAAAACTCGTGTAGTTATCGCCGGGAGCCACGGTAAAACAACTCTTACAGCCATGGTTCTTCACGTGATGAAATATCATGGGAAAGAAGTGGATTATATGCTTGAGACACCGGTTTCCGGATTTGAAAATACCTTGAACCTTACCGAGGAAAACGATTTTATAGTGATTGAAGGTGATGAATCTTCTGCCTCTGCAATAGATCGCCGACCTAAATTTCACTTATACCAGCCTAATATCGCCTTGCTAAGCGGGATTGCCAGAGAGCATATTGATGATTTTTCAGCTTCGGGAAATTACGTAGAGCAGTTTCAGATTTTTATTAATTCAATAGTAAATGGGGGGATCTTGGTGTATAACGAAGAGGATGAAAAGCTAAAGGAACTTGCCGAAAAAACTGAAAATCCCATAAGAAAACACCCATATTCCAGTCCAGAATATCATATAGAAGATGATACTTTTATTCTTGATACACCTGAAGGGGAAATGCCTCTGGAATTTTCCAGAGCAGATAATATGAATAATCTCGGCGGAGCAAAATGGATATGCCAGCATATGGGGATTGATGAAGATGATTTCTATGAAGCGATCATCGATTTCCAGGATGCTGTAAAGAATTAGGAGAATGATTCATAAGTAACTCAATTTCAGCCAAATTGTTAAGGATATAAAAGTATTTTTTATCTTTAACAGACGATGGAAAACGAACAGCAAATGAATTTCAGCATTAAGCAATGGGCCGAAGACGATCGTCCCCGGGAAAAACTGCTTCAAAAAGGTAAATTAAGCCTTAGTGATGCCGAATTAATCGCTATTCTTATTGGTTCGGGCAGTCCTAATGAAAGTGCCGTTCAGCTCAGTAAACGTATCCTGGCTTCAGGAAAGAATAATTTAAGTGAATTGGGAAAGCTTTCCGTTCAACAGCTATGTAATTTTAAGGGGGTGGGACCGGCAAAAGCGGTTAGTATAATCGCTGCCCTGGAACTGGGACGCCGCCGACGTATCGAAGAAGCCCTTGAGCGAAAGAAAATAACCTCAAGCGCATCGGTTTTTGAATTAATGCAACCTGTAATTGGAGAACTCCCGCATGAAGAATTCTGGATCATTTATCTAAATAATTCCAATAAAGTAATTGAACAACTTCAACTCAGTAAAGGTGGAATAACCGGTACCTTGGTAGATGTGCGCTTAACGCTAAAGAAAGCCCTGGAACTTTCGGCTACATCGCTTATTCTGGTGCATAACCATCCTTCTGGCACCTTACTGGCCAGTGAACCCGATAAACAACTTACGAGAAAATTAAAGACCGCGGCTCAAAGTCTTGATATTAAAGTTCTGGACCATGTGATTGTAACCGAAAACTCCTATTTTAGCTTTGCCGATGAAGGTGTGCTATAAAACTTAGGAATGCTTTTAATCTATACCCAGAAAATCACCCCAAGGATCATCTACATTTTTAAGCATATTTGCACAAATATGCTGGGAATTTCAATTCGGTTTACTTCTAAGATTGAAGAGTTCATAGCGCATGATGGAATGAAACTTTCCTACGGAAAACAGGCCCTGGGCAACGAGCTCTTTATTCAGAATACCGGTTTGTTGATGGAGCAAGGACTTTCTGAAGTAGAGATTAAAGTTCAGCCCTGGGGAGATAGTTTTTGCTTTTTTCCTGCCACTGAAAAGAGTGATCTTCCTTTTGATATTTTTGCTGCTTCCTTTTATTTGTTAAGCAGGTATGAGGAGTATTTGCCGCACGTAAAGGACGAGTACGGGCGTTTTCCAGCTTCTGAAAGTCTGGCAGAGCAGGAGGGTTTTCTTCAAAAGCCTGTGGTTGATGTTTGGGCCTATAAGTTCCGCGAAGTTCTTCAGCAGCGCTACCCTGATCTAAACGAAAAAAAACGGAGTTATTCTGTACAAAGTATTATCGCAGTAGAACATGCCTTTAGCTACCGGAACAAAGGTTTTGTAAGAAGTTTTGTTGGGATGCTAGTGGATCTTGTAAAACTTCAGTTCGGGAAGGTTCTGGATAGGATTCAGGTTTTATTGAGGCTCAAAAAAGATCCCTTCAATATTTTTGAAGACTTGATTTTACTTATAAAACAATACGATTTAAAGCTGATGTTTTTGTTTCAGCTGAGTGATTTTACGGTTCATGACCGCAATATTAATCCCAACAGGATGCCGCTTAGATCTGTTATCAAGTATGTGGCAGATTATACAAAAGTTGGTTTACTTCTGGGTTATTATTCCTTGCGAAATATTAAAACCCTTAGAAAAGAAAAGCTCAGATTAGAAGAAATTGTTCATTCTCCCCTTCGAGCGGTTTTGAATAGCAAATATAACCTGAGTCTTCCCGAACATTATAATAACTTGACCGAGCTGGAAATTCCCGAGGATTATTCTATGGGCTACCCCGAAACCCAGGGGTTTAGAGCCGGAACTTGCACACCCTTTTTGTTCTATGATATCAACACGGAAGTTACTACGCCTTTAGAAATTCACCCTTACGTATTGAATTCAAATGTCCTGGAGGAGGAGCCAATCGGGAAAATGAAAAGTGAGGTTGCCAAAATGCTGCAGGAGGTGAAAGCGGTGGAGGGGAATTTTAATGCGGTATTTAAGAATCAGGATTTTTCTGATTATTCAGATAAAGAACTATATTATTCATTTCTAAAACAGATCCATGAAATTAAATGATATAGAACATATTTACTTTGATCTTGACCACACCTTGTGGGATTTCGATAAGAATTCTGCCCTTGCTTTTGAGCAGATGTTCAGCAGAAGAAAAATCTCGCTTAAGATTGAGGATTTTCTAGAGGTTTATGTGCCGGTGAATTACAAATACTGGGAATTATACCGTGACAACCAGGTGAGCAAGGAAGATTTGCGCATTGGGCGATTGAAGGATAGTTTTGACCTGCTTAAAATGGAAACTTCAGCTAGAACCATTGAAGAGCTTTCAATAGAATACATAGAATTTTTACCCGAGAATAATCATTTGCTCGACGGAAGTGTGGAAATACTGAATTACCTTGAGGCTAATTACCAACTTCATATTATTACTAACGGGTTTGAAGAGGTTCAGCATAAAAAGCTCCATAATTCCGGTATAAGTAAATTCTTTGCCACCGTAACCACTTCAGAAGAAGCCGGCGTGAAAAAACCTCATTCCCTAATCTTTGAAACTGCCTTAAACAAAGCCAGTGCCCTTCCTTCTAAAAGCCTTATGATTGGTGATAATCTTGTTGCCGATGTAAAAGGTGCCCAGGACTTTGGGATGAGTACTATTTACTTTGATTACTACCGTAAGAAAGAAAAAATTGATGGAAGACAAATTCAAACGTTAAATGAACTAAGAGATTATCTTTAGTAATAATTGTTCATTAATTTCGTTAGGGGTTAGTGCCCCAAAACCAATGCTGATGTCTTTAATCCCGGGAATAAATAAAGTTATCCTGTGTCTTGTTTGTTGCATGGCTCTAACCGGGTGCGTGAAGGACATTGATCTGGATCAGGCAGAGGAAATTGGTTTAAGCCCGGATATTGACGTAGACTTGCTTATTTATGATATTAGCGAAGATTATTTTTATCAGTCTGGGAATAATGTTTTTCAGCCGGTAATTCGGGACACGGTTCGCCTGGAATTTTTGGACGACGATTATATCCAAAAAGACCTGACTGAAGTGGAGTTTTATTTCAGGCATATCAATACTTTTCCTCAGCGTTTCTCACATACTATAAAATTTCTTTCTAATGCTGGAAGAGAGCAGATTCTAATCCAATATGAAGTTGCACCGG
This sequence comes from Salegentibacter flavus, assembly GCF_900115145.1. Lineage (GTDB taxonomy): Bacteria > Bacteroidota > Bacteroidia > Flavobacteriales > Flavobacteriaceae > Salegentibacter > Salegentibacter flavus. Next base: position 248,540 of record NZ_FOVL01000001.1, read on the forward strand.
GAAGTTTGAATAATCCTGTAGAGACAGATTATACCGAAATCATTGAGGAGAACCGTATACATTTGGTTAGAAATTCCATACAAATGGTGATTGAATTGGAAGCACACCCAAATTCAGATGAATTTAAGGGAGAATTGAAATTCGCTTCAACGGGATTATTTAAGTTTGATTTTTAAATATGCGATGCTGGCTACTTATCCCATTCCTGTTTTGTTTTTCACTGCTTTCGGCACAAAATAAACCTCTGCTTTATAATGTTGATGATCTTCCGCAAAGTTTGTTGCTAAATCCCGGTGCTCAAATAGATTTCATAGGTCACATAGGGCTGCCGTTTTTTTCGCAAATACACTTTTCAGCGGGGACCAGTGGAATTAGCCTGCACGATATTTTTAGAAATCATGGGACTAATATCAATACCCGGATAAAAGAAGCAATGCATAGCATGACTTCCTACGACCATTTTACCGCTAATGAGCAGGTAGAGATCATTTCCCTGGGCTGGCAGCTGGACAAAAGAAATTATCTTTCAACCGGAATTTACCAGGAACTTGATTTCTTCTCTTATTTTCCAAAAGATCTCGCCATACTCGTTAATGAGGGAAATGCTAATTATATCAATGATGTCTTTGATTTTTCCCAGGCGGCTTTCACCGGGGAAATCCTGACGGTTTATCATCTTGGGCTCAATCACCGTTTCGATCAACGCCTCACCGTGGGGGTTCGGGGGAAATTATATTCAGGTATATTTAATGCTGAAAGCACCGGAAATACGGGAACCTTTACCACGATAACAACTCCACAGGGTCCCAATAAATACAGGCACATTGTAGATAATATGGATGTTCAGGTAAATACTTCAGGCTTTGCATCCTTAAATGAGGAGGAGGACATGACCGTGGAGGAAGGTACGGCCGAATTGCTTAAGCGCTCCTTTTTTGGAGGAAATGTGGGGGTGGGATTGGATCTGGGTTTAAGCTACCTAGTAACTGAACAGTTTGTGGCCTCGGCCTCTGTACAGGACATAGGAGTAATGTTCCAGCGGGAAGATGTAGAAAGTTATCATTATTATGGTTCCTATCAAACCGATGGTTTGGAGCCGCTTTTTCCTGAATTGGATGAAACTGGTCGCGCGATTCCTTATTGGGATGAGTTTGAGGATGAAGTTGACAGAAACCTCATTGATAGAACCTATAACGAGCCCTATATAACCTGGCGCCCGGCGAAATTCAATCTTGCCATAGAATACGGGTTCGGGCAAGCCTTTCTTCCCTGTAATTATTTAAAAGTTAATGAAGTTAGATTTATGAACCAGATAGGAATGAACCTGGCTGGGGTATTGCGTCCACGCGGATTCGTATATGCCTTTACCACATACTGGGATAAAAAACTTACCGAAAAACAACGCTTCAGGATTGCGCATACTTTTGATGATTATTCTCTTGCTAATTTCGGATTGATGTATTCGGTGACTTTTAATAAATTTAATCTTTATCTTGCAGCTAATAATTTGCTGGGGTTCCGCAACCTTGCAAAGGCGAGGAGCACTTCGGTGCAATTGGGGATGCAAATGGTCTTTAAAGATCTTTAAAATAAAATACTATGAAATGAGCATAACCGGAATACAATACAAACACCAATAAACCTGCCGGCGGCAGGCAGGGATATGCGAATTATATATGACCATTTATAAACAAATAAAACACATATGAAAAAACTACTTTTTTCACTTCTTATTCTTTTTAGTTTTTCAGGCCTGAAGGCCCAAAATCTTAATGAATATAAATACATAATTATTCCTGAAAGCTTCGAATTTTCGAAGGAGAAAAACCAGCATCAGCTAAATTCTTTGCTGAAATTCCTTTTTGAAAGAGAAGGATTTGAAACCCTAATGAACAAAGAAAGCCGGCCGGAAGACCTGCAGCGCGATAATTGTCTCGGTCTTGATGCGAATGTTGTCGAGGATTCGGGCCTTTTTACTACCAGAATGCGAATTACCCTCGAGGATTGCCACGGAAATCTGATTTTTACTTCTGAAGAGGGAACAAGCCGGGAAAAAGATTATAAAACGGCCTGGCACGAATCCCTCAGGCAGGCTTTTGAATCGGTGGAAGCTTTGAATTATAATTTTGAGGCTGATGCGCCACCCGCAACTCCTGCTACTCCAGAAACGGCTGAAGTAGTTGAAGAGGCTGAGGTTGCTGCTGAAGTTCCCCAGGAAGAGAAAACCACTCCCGAAAGCCCCGAAAAACCTGAAGTAGTTGTTCAAAGTGAAAAAATTCCCGAAGAAAAAGCACCCGGAATTCTCAATTTCGAAAAGGACGGAACCTATTTTCAGCTTCAGGAGAACGAAAATGGTTATGCTCTATTTCAAAAAGGCATGAGTGAGCCCTTTGCTTTGCTTATAAGTTCCCAGGAGGGGGGCAGTTTTATTTATAATTCGGTTACCAAACAGGGAATCGCCTCTTTTTCTGAAAATGGTGATCTTGTGGTAGAACATTTCGACGCCAGTAGAGGAGTATCGGTAAAAACCACCTATACGGTCAAAAAAGACTAGTAATTATATTTAGCCTTCCAGCGTTTTTTTAAGAATTCTCGTTGTGCGCTTTCACGTGGGTTATTGCCCGGGTCGTAAAGTTGTGTGCCTTTTATCTCGTCTGGGAGAAATTCTGCTTCAGCAAAGTTATTTTCATAGTTGTGAGCGTACTTATAATCCTTTCCGTAACCTATATCTTTCATCAATTTGGTTGGGGCATTTCTAATGGCTAAAGGAACCGAAAGATTTCCGGTTTTTTTCACCAAAGCCTGGGCCTGATTAATGGCCATATACGCTGCGTTGCTCTTTGGGGAGGTTGCCAGGTATGTTGCGCATTGGCTTAAAATGATACGACTCTCCGGGAATCCGATGGTGGTTACCGCCTGGAAAGTGTTATTTGCGATGACCAATGCAGTTGGATTCGCATTGCCGATATCTTCACTTGCGAGGATGAGCAATCTTCTGGCGATGAATTTCACATCCTCGCCACCTTCAATCATTCTGGCCAGCCAGTAAACGGCCCCGTTTGGATCACTTCCTCTTATCGATTTTATGAATGCCGAAACTATATCATAATGCTGTTCTCCGGCCTTATCATAAAGCACCGTATTTTGCTGAACTTTATCCAGCACCAGTTTATTGGTAATTTCAGTGCCTTTTTCTGTGGCATTGATGAGTATTTCAAAGATGTTGAGTAGTTTCCGGGCATCACCACCGCTTAAGCGTAATAAAGCTTCAGTTTCTTTTAATTTAACTTCTCTGGAAGCTATGTGTTTATCTTCCTTCATCGCCCTATGTAACAAGGCTATTAGGTCTTCTTCAGAAAAAGGCTTCAGAATATATACCTGGCAACGGGATAGCAATGCCGAGATCACCTCGAAACTCGGATTTTCGGTTGTGGCGCCGATTAGCGTGACCCACCCTTTTTCAACAGCGCCTAAAAGTGAATCCTGTTGGGATTTGCTGAAACGATGAATTTCATCAATAAATAGAATTGGGTTTTTTGTAGTGAATAAGCCATCACTCTTCTTTGCTTTTTCAATGACTTCCCGCACATCTTTGACCCCACTGCTAACTGCACTAAGCGTATAGAAAGGCCGGTCGGTTTCGTTGGAAATAATGTTAGCCAGGGTGGTCTTTCCTACTCCGGGAGGACCCCAGAGGAGGAGGGAAGGGATGTTTCCCGACTTTATCTGTTGTCTCAAAGCACCTTTTGGACCCACCAAATGTTGCTGACTTAGATATTCATCTAGATTATTTGGACGTAATCTTTCTGCTAATGGTTCATTCATCTGACAAAATTAGTAAATTGGATAACACTTTGTCACTATTAAGGAATATGGTTGATTTTTTGTTGGTAAAACCTTAAAAACGAGTTATGAAGCAGGCTGAATCCTTTGTTTTTTCTACCAGGGTTGTGGGTTATCCCATCCTTTTTGTACTTCTTATTTGGCTGGTATTCTGGTTTGAAGTGAGATTCAATGTGAATCTCAATATGTATGGAGTTCGGCCCAGGGAAATAACCGGCCTTAGGGGGATTTTGTTTTCACCTTTTATTCACGGCGACCTGAAGCATTTATTCAATAATTCTGTGCCGCTTCTGGTCCTTTCTATGTCCTTGTTTTATTTCTACCGGAAAATCAGTTGGCAGGTGCTTTTGATCGGTCTTGTGATTACCGGGCTTTTAACCTGGATTATTGGTCGTCCTTCAAATCATATTGGAGCCAGCGGAGTTATTTATATGCTCGCAGCCTTTCTGTTTTTCAAAGGAGTTTTTTCAGGATATTTTCGCTTGATTGCGCTTTCGCTTATCGTGGTTTTTCTCTATGGCGGAATGTTATGGTATGTGGCTCCTATAGAACCGGGTATTTCCTGGGAGGGTCATCTTTCCGGATTGATTACCGGTTTTGGATTATCGCTGATCTACCGGAGGAATATCGCTAAAAAACCCAAATACGAATGGGAGAAACCGGAATACAATGAAGAGAATGACCGGTTTATGCGGCATTTCGACAAAAATGGAAACTTCATTGAGCATCTTCCCGAGGACGAGGTGGAGGAAAATCCTCCTGAAGACCTAACTCAGGATAAAATCACTTATAGGTATTTTTATAAAGAATCGAAAGATCGAAAAGAGTAAAATCTTAAATTCCCCCTTCGGCGTTTAGGGGGATTCTTTGTCTTACCGCCTCATATAGAATTGCTCCGCAAGCCACTGAAACATTCAGGGATTCAATAGTTCCGGACATTGGTAATTTGGCTTTCACGTCTACCGCATTTAAAATAGAATTAGAAACTCCTTTAGCTTCGTTGCCCATTACCAGCGCACTTGCTTTTTTAAAGTCTACCTGATAGATAGTGTCATTCGTTTTTTCGGTTGCGGCGATTACCTGAATATCTGAAGACTGAAGGTAATAAACAGCATCTTTAATATGGTTCACCTTGCAAAGCGGCACACTAAAAACAGCGCCTGCCGAGGTTTTTACTGTATCGGCATTTACAGGTGCCGATCCTTTTTCGGGGAAAATAATAGCGTTCACTCCGGTGCATGCTGCCGTACGGATAATGGCTCCGAAATTTCTGGCATCGGTGATCTGGTCGAGCAGGAGAAAAAGGGGAGTGGAGGTCTCTTCAAAAGCCTGGGCTACTACTTCTTCAATACTCCTGAAACTAACCGGCGAGATAGAAGCTACAACGCCCTGGTGGTTCCCCTTAGCCAGTTTATTGAGCTTTTCTACGGGAACATAGGAGATATTGAATTCACCCTTGTTGAGTTGGTGGTTTAACTCCTGAAATAAAGGTCCGGCGAGTCCTTTTTGAATATAAACTTTATCGATAGTTTTTCCGCTTTGTATTGCCTCTAAAACGGCCCTGATACCGAAAATTCTTGTGTTTTCTTCCATAAGGCAAAGGTAAGTTTTAATAATATAACGAAAGCTTTTTTAGATGATTTTGAAGTTGGAACTGTTTTCTGGAATGTAAATTTATTAATCTAATTACTGCTTTAAATCCAATCTTCTCCAACAAAAAAAGGCTGCCCGTTAAGGCAGCCTTTTAGTATAATTAAAACTACTACTAGGTTACTAGTTATCCCAGAAAAGTGGGGTTTGTTGATCGTCTCCTCCAATTGCAGAAGCAGCAGCATCGTAGTTATCTTGGTTAAGGTTTTGTTCGTTTACAGGATAAGTGTAACGAAGTGGTACAGGATTACCTGATTCTTCCGGAAGATTCAATTCCGGAGCATCGAATTTTCTCCAAACACTCCAACCTTCTAATGGGTTATCAAACATAGCGATCCAGAACTGAGTTCCTAATTGCTCCATTGTACCATCATAAGCAACCTCAGACTGAGATAGGTATCCTGATGCATCAACATCTTCTCCTAACCAGTATTCCATAGAAGCGGTAATAGCTTCCTCGTAATACCACTGGGCATCGTTTTCTAAACCGGCTCCTTCCATAGCTGCATAAGAGAGGTGGAAGTTAAGTTCGGCATAGTCCATAAAAATACCTGTGTGAGTTGGTTCTGTGAACTCAGTTCCAATGTGAGTATAGCTCTGGAAAGAGTTACTACCTCCATAGATACCACCTGTATATGGTTCGATATTGTCATCAAAATATACCATTCTACGGGGATCATCTAATTCGTTCATAACGTCAACGATTGTGTTGGCAGCTACATAATCAGAACGTCCACTCTGTACCAGGTCTACCCATAATGGGTTGGTGTTTGGTGGTGAAGACTGGTATTCCATAGTTGCATTATCGGCATTAGAGTCAAATACTCCTCTACCAACAGCTTCCTCTACTTCGGCCCAGTTATCTATTCGGGCTGCTAAACGAACCTGCAATGAATTTGCAAATTTTTGCCATTTAGCCATATCTCCTTGATAGATCACATCAGATCCGCCGAATCCCTGCCCTGCACCAAGGTTGGTGTGAGCTGTTTCAAGTCTTGTTAAAAGATCATTGTAGATAGTTGCAGCATCATCATACGCCGGTAAAGAGTTGTCTTTCCCGTTCAATGCTTCAGTATAAGGAATATCTCCAAAGGTATCTACAAGTATTTGCCAGGCATATACTTCCAATACTTCAATCTGACCAACTCTTGCAGACTTTTGTCCAGCACTAAGGTTCTCATTTGCCTGAACTCTTTCCTTAGCATCCTGTAGGTTAAACAATACATTTCTGTAAAGTATAGACCAGTGGTTTTGTGGGATGTTACGGTTGTTTAGGTCGTAGTTAGGCTCATCCAGGTAGGTAGTGGCAGTAAGATACTGCGCAATAAACCTGGAAATGTTAAGGTTTACGTTAGGACTGGCCAACTGATCGGCCAGGTTAACAGATGCAGAAGTAAAAAGGAAATCTGCAGCAACATCTGTTGGATTTTTCGGATCTCTGTTGAGATCTTCATATTGCTCATCGGTCTGGCAAGACCATAAAGTTGATAGAGCAATAAATGTTATTAAAAGTTTCTTCATGATAATATTTTAATTAAAAGTTAAGTTTCACACTTGCACCAATTTCTTTGAATGCAGGGTATGCACCAGATTGGTATCCCTGGATATTACCAGCACTAAGACCTGCTTCCGGATCGGAATAAGGAATGTTCTTGTGGATAATCCATAGGTTTCTTCCTACCACAGAAATAGAAGCTCTTGTGAAAGGTAGTCTTTCAATCACATCATCTCCAAAAGCATAAGTAAGGCTAGCCTCTCTAAGCTTTACGAAAGATGCATCGTAAACATGACCTTTGTTAGCATCTCTGGCATATCCGAATGGCGTACCATAGTAATCAGCTCTAACTCTGGTTGTGTTTGGTTGACCACCTTCAGTTACCCCTTCAAGGATTACACCACCACCATCGGCAACAGCATCTCTAATTGGGTTACCAAGATCGTTTGGTCCAACAGACCTGTCATAAAGACCGGTAGCAAAACCATACCACGTATCAAGTGAGAAGATATCTCCACCTTCCTGGACATCGATAAGGAAATCAAGACTTAGGTTTTTGTACTGGAATGTGTTAGATACACCTCCTGTCCAGTCTGGCTGGATATTACCGATGATCTCGTTAGAAGTAGCTGATCTTAAGTAGTAACCAGCATCGTTAACGATACGGTTCCCGTTATCATCATAAACATAGTCTCTACCTCTAATTGCGCCATAAGGCTCATCAGGAGCAGCGTTAATAGAAACACCACCTTGTAAGGAAGCTAATTCTAAGTTGTCAATCCCTGGAGCAAGTTCAAGAACCTCACTGCGGTTACGCGCCCAGTTAATGTTCATATTCCAATTGAAGTCTTCAGTTCTAATCGGGTTAAGGTTTAAAGAAACTTCAATACCCTTGTTTTCGATGGTACCTGAATTCAACCAAACCTCGCCGAAACCTGTAGCATTTGATACTGGTACCGGAGTAATTTGATCTTCAGTTTGAGTGTTGTAATAAGAAATATCAAACCCAACTCTTCTGTCAAGGAAGTCCGCTTCTAGACCAACCTCATAAGATTTAGCTCTTTCAGGAACTAGCTCGATATTATTCAAGCTGAAGTTGTTGTTAGCAATACCCTGTCCTGCAAAAGGAGCAGAAATGCTATAAGTGTTAAATACGTTGTATGGGTTAGTATCGCTACCAACCTCTGCGTAGTTAGCTCTAAACTTGGCGAAATTAAGCCAGTCTGCATTAAGTGCATTAGTAAGGATAATACTTGTAGAGACAGAAGGATAGTAAAATGTGTTTTCTTCTTTAGGTAGCGTAGAAGAACGGTCTCTTCTTATTGTACCTTCTATAAAGTAAGTATCCTGGTACCCAAATCCAACTCTTGCATAAATACCGTCTACCATGCTGGTGGCGTCATATTCGCTTGGTGGGTTAAGTGGATCAGCACTGTTTGAAAGAGCATAGAATCCAGGTGCGTTAAGTCCACCATTGGTGGAAGCTCTAATAGATTTGTTCTGATTCCTTCTAAGATTCATTCCTAAGTTACCGTCTAGGTTAAGATCGGTAGCGATATCGTGGTTGAAGTTAAGAATAGCATCGTAGTTGTATTCTGCAACACGGTTGTTGAAACGAGAGTAACCTGATACTCCAGAGCTACCTACATTTCTTCTTTCTTCCTGAAGTTCTTCATAAGTGTCAAAAGAGAAACGTCCCATTACACTAAAGATGTCATTGATCTCATAGTCCAGGTTAATATTACCAATGTACCTGTTACGGGTATCTGTCTGGAAGTTTTCATAACGAGTCCAGTATGGGTTGTCCATGTAGATAGGAGTCAAATTTGTTGGGCTGTTAGGGTTCCAGGTGATGTTTTCACCAGTTTGGAAATAAGCATCCCTTTGCTCATAAATATCTACGTTAGTCTGATACCACTGGCGGAACGACTGCATGATGTTTTCAGAGTCGTAACCGGTACCATATCTACCTTTACCGTCACTTTTGATATAGGTTACGTTTGTGCTAACACGAAAATCGTCTGTAAAGTCGTGACCAGCACTAAATTTTAAGGTATTTCTTTTCATTGTTGCATTAGGCAGATTACCATCCGTCATCATGTTAGTGAAACCTAACCTAAAGTTACTCTTGTCAGTTCCTCCATCTAAAGCTACAGAATTGATCGCAGTTGAACCGGTTTCCCAAATGTCGTTAGGTGTGTTTCCACCAGCAACCCAAGGCGTCGCTTGTTGGTATGTGTCTAACTGTGGATAAATAGAGTTCCATTGGTAGATCATACGGTTTGGATCGAAACGTGCTCCAAAAGAAGCATCTTCAGTAAACGGAGTAGTTTCATCAAGATTACCATCACCATCTACATCATAAAGACTGAAATAACCATCCTCAGAAGCATAGTACTGTCCGTATCCTGCACCATATTGCTGCTGATATTTAGGAAGAGTTTCTTCGTCTGCACGGCTGGTCATTAAAGTAGAGTTGATAGAGATGCCAATACCTTTACCTTTTTGACCTTTTTTAGTTTCGATAATAATTACCCCATTCGCGGCACGCGCACCATAAAGAGCAGTTGCTGCAGCACCTTTAAGAACGTTCATAGAAGCGATATCATCAGGGTTGATGTCTGCTGCGGCATTACCGTAATCATAACCACCTCTACCACGAGCTTGGTCGGAAGTGTTAGGAGTTGCGTTACTAATAGGTGTACCGTCAATCACAAATAAAGCCTGGTTGTTTCCTGTAAGCGAGGAGTTACCACGAATTACAATGTCGGAAGAACCACCCATAGTACCGGAAGACTTAACCTTAAGACCTGCTACTTTACCAGAAAGCGAGTTCATAAAGTTAGAGGTTGGTACATCAGATACTTCAGATCCGTCTACTTCCTGCGTGGCATACCCAAGAGATTTTTTCTCTCTTTGGATACCCAGTGCTGTTACCACAACTTCTTCAAGTTGTGCTGCATCAGCTTCTAATACAACATCAATTGTTGTGTTGTTTCCTACCGGATACTCTGCTGTTGTCAGACCAACGAAAGAGAACACCAATACATCGCCTTGATCGGCAGTGATGGAGTAATTTCCGTCAAAATCGGTTTGGGTACCAGCGCTGGTACCCTTTACTAAAACGTTTACCCCTGGTAACGGAAGACCATCTTCATCGGTCACCGTACCGGTAATCGTTTGTTCTTGCGCAAATGTTATTTGCACAACAAACGCTAGTAATAGCGTTAAAATACTACTAAACTTTGTTTTCATTTTAAAATTTGTTTGAATTAGCCAACGCCAAAAGTGCTAATAAATGGTTAATTATACAAGCTTTTGTCTCTTAAAATGATTTTGCATCTCTAAGTTTTTATACTAAAATACTATAGATGGTTCTTTTTCAGCCTATGTGATTGATTTTGTTGAAATGTTAATGTTTGTTCTCGTTGGCCTCAAAAACTTTAGATTTAGCTCAAATTCATTGCATTTTTATCAGAGAAGTGGTTTTTAGTTCCTTTTGGTCCTTTATATATGGCGTGGATTTAGCAGGTTTCGCTTGAATTTTATTCAACTTGCCGAGCCGCTTGAAAATTAATTGATTATGGATTTGAAAACTTGGTTTTTATTTCTACATTTGCAAACCCTAAAAAATAGGGAGTAATTTAAAAATTAATTAGGTAAAAGAAATTATGCCAACAATTTCACAGTTAGTACGAAAAGGAAGAGCCAAGATTACCAAGAAGAGTAAATCGGCTGCTTTGGATTCGTGTCCTCAAAGAAGAGGTGTGTGTACCCGTGTGTATACCACCACTCCTAAGAAACCTAATTCGGCTATGCGTAAAGTAGCCAGGGTAAGGTTGACTAATGGAAAAGAAGTTAACGCTTATATTCCGGGAGAAGGACACAATTTGCAGGAGCACTCGATAGTATTGGTTAGAGGCGGAAGGGTTAAAGATTTGCCAGGTGTTAGGTATCACATTGTTCGTGGAGCTTTGGATACAGCCGGTGTTGAGGGTAGAACTCAGCGTAGGTCTAAATACGGTGCAAAACGCCCTAAGAAGTAATTAAAAACTTTTAATGTAAAGAAATGAGAAAAAGACAGGCGAAAAAGAGACCGCTTTTACCAGATCCAAAGTTTAATGATCAACTTGTAACACGCTTTGTGAACATGATGATGTGGGATGGTAAGAAATCGGTAGCCTTTAAAATTTTCTATGATGCAATGGAAATTGTTGAAGAGAAAAAACAAGATGAAGAGAAAACTGCTTTAGAGGTGTGGAAAGACGCTTTATCTAACGTTATGCCTCACGTAGAAGTGAGAAGCAGACGTGTGGGTGGTGCAACTTTTCAAATTCCAATGCAGATAAGGCCAGACCGTAAAGTGTCAACCGCTATGAAGTGGTTGATTAGCTTTTCTCGAAAGAGAAACGAAAAGGCAATGGCGCAGAAGCTGGCCGCAGAAGTTCTTGCTGCTGCTAAAGAAGAAGGTGCTGCAGTTAAGAGAAGAGTGGATACTCATAAAATGGCCGAAGCTAATAAAGCATTCTCTCACTTTAGATTCTAAGAAAAATGGCACAAAGAGATTTAAAATTTACTAGAAATATTGGAATTGCAGCGCATATTGATGCGGGTAAAACCACCACTACAGAGCGTATCCTTTATTATACAGGGATAAGCCATAAAATAGGGGAGGTTCACGACGGTGCTGCAACAATGGACTGGATGGAGCAGGAACAGGAAAGAGGTATTACTATTACTTCTGCTGCAACTCACTGTAAATGGATGTACCGTGACCAGGAGTATACTGTAAATATAATTGATACCCCAGGTCACGTTGACTTTACCGTAGAGGTAGAGCGTTCTTTACGTGTGCTTGATGGGGTTGTTGCTTTGTTTAGTGCTGTGGATGGGGTTGAGCCTCAGAGTGAAACAGTATGGAGACAGGCTGATAAATATAAAGTACCGCGTTTAGGGTTTGTAAATAAAATGGACCGTCAGGGAGCCGATTTCTTTAATGTGTGTAAGCAGGTTAGAGAAATGCTTGGAGGAAACCCTGTGCCATTACAAGTTCCTATTGGTGATGAAATAGATTTTAAGGGTGTAGTAGACCTTATTTCTAAAAAGGCGGTGATCTGGAATGATGAAGATCACGGGATGACCTATGAAATCATAGATATTCCTGAAGAACTTATGGAAGATGTGAATAAATACCGAACTGAGCTTGTAGAAGCTGTAGCCGAGTATGATGAAGCATTGATGGAAAAGTTCTTTGAAGATGAAAATTCAATTACTGAAGATGAAATTATCGCTGCGCTTAGAGCTGCAACCATAGATATGTCTATCATCCCTATGATGTGTGGTTCTGCCTTTAAAAACAAAGGTGTTCAGGCAATGCTTGATGCTGTGATGAGATATCTTCCTGCACCTTCAGATGTTGAAGCAATCGTAGGTGTTAATCCAAATACAAATGAAGAGGAGAGTCGTAAGCCGCATGTAGATTCACCTTTCTCTGCACTTGCATTTAAAATTGCTACCGATCCTTTCGTAGGTCGTTTGGCATTTTTCAGAGTTTACTCTGGGGCTCTTGATGCTGGTTCATACGTGTTGAATAACCGTTCTGGTAAGAAAGAACGTATCTCTCGTATTTATCAGATGCACTCTAATAAGCAGGAGCCTATTGATAGAATTGAAGCTGGTGACATTGGAGCTGCTGTTGGTTTTAAAGATATTAAAACCGGAGATACGCTTACTGATGAGAAGCACCCAATCGTACTTGAGTCTATGTCTTTCCCTGCGCCGGTAATCGGTATCGCGGTGGAGCCTAAGACTAAGGCTGATGTTGAGAAAATGGGAATGGCACTTGGAAAACTTGCAGAAGAAGATCCAACATTTACAGTGCGTACCGATGAAGCTTCAGGCCAGACAATTATCTCTGGTATGGGTGAGCTTCACCTGGATATTATTATAGACCGTATGCGTCGTGAGTTTAAGGTAGAAGTTAACGTTGGTCAACCTCAGGTTGAATACAAGGAGGCTGTTACCAGAACTACCGATCACCGTGAGGTTTATAAAAAGCAAACTGGTGGTAGAGGTAAATTTGCCGATATCGTCTTTACTTTAGGACCAGCAGATGAGGATTTTGAAGGAGAGGGACTTCAGTTTGTAGATGCGATCAAAGGTGGTCGTATTCCTAAAGAATTTGTTCCGTCTGTAGAAAAAGGATTTAAAGAGGCTATGAAGAATGGTCCTTTAGCCGGGTTTACTATGGATACTCTTAAAGTTACTCTTAAGGATGGATCTTTCCACCCTGTGGATTCCGATCAATTATCTTTCGAACTTGCTGCTAAGCTTGGGTATAAAGATGCTGCTAAAAAAGCAGGTTCTGTTATTCTGGAGCCAATTATGAAAGTAGAAGTAGTTACTCCGGAAGAAAATATGGGAGATATTGTAGGTGACCTTAACAGAAGAAGAGGTCATATGAGTAGTATGGGTGACCGTTCTGGTGCCAAGATTGTTAAAGCTGAAGTGCCGCTTTCTGAAATGTTTGGTTATGTAACCACATTGAGAACGCTTTCTTCAGGTAGAGCAACTTCAACTATGGAATTTTCTCACTATGCCGAAACACCTTCAAATGTTTCTGAAGAAGTAATAAAGGCAGCAAAGGGTACAAACGAATAATCTTAGGAAAATGAGTCAGAAAATTAGAATAAAACTAAAATCCTACGATCATAACCTGGTTGATAAGTCAGCTGAAAAGATCGTAAAAACCGTAAAAACTACGGGTGCAGTGGTAACAGGACCAATTCCTTTGCCTACGCATAAAAAACTTTTTACTGTTTTACGTTCTCCTCACGTAAACAAGAAATCAAGGGAGCAATTTCAGCTAAGTTCATACAAGAGACTTCTTGATATCTACAGTTCATCTTCAAAAACCATTGATGCGTTGATGAAGCTTGAATTGCCAAGTGGGGTTGAAGTAGAGATAAAAGTATAAGTCATTCCCGCGAAGGCGGGGATCAAAAAGATTCCCACCTACGTGGGAATATACATGTCCTGAGCAGTTGGCGAGGGAAAAACGGGAAAAATACATTCAGGGCGAAAGTATTTTTCTGCCCTGAATTTTTTTTAAATAAATAAGTAATAATCAAAAATTAATTATGTCTGGGTTAATAGGAAAAAAAATAGGCATGACCAGTATTTTCGACGAGAACGGGAAGAATATCCCTTGTACCGTAATTGAAGCAGGTCCATGCGTAATTACCCAAGTCAGAACCAAAGAGGTTGACGGGTATGAAGCACTTCAACTTGGTTTCGATGACAAAAAGACTGCCAACAAAGCTGCCGAAGGGCATGCCAAGAAAGCGGGAAGCGCTGCAAAGCGTAAAGTCGTGGAATTCCAGGGATTTGAAGGAGATTTTAAATTAGGTGATGCTATCACCGTGGAACACTTTAAAGAAGGGGAATTCGTAGATGTTTCGGGTACTTCTAAAGGTAAAGGATTCCAGGGGGTAGTAAAGAGACACGGCTTTGCTGGTGTGGGACAAGCAACCCACGGTCAGCATAACCGTTTAAGAGCTCCGGGTTCTATTGGTGCTGCATCTTATCCTGCGAGAGTTTTCAAAGGAATGAAGATGGCCGGTAGAATGGGTGGAGATAAAGTGAAAGTAGAAAACCTGAGAGTTTTGAAAGTGGTTACAGATAAGAACCTTATCGTAGTGAAAGGTGCTGTTCCAGGTCACAAAAACTCATACGTAATCATTAGCAAGTAATGGAAGTAGCAGTTTTAGATATAAAAGGAAAAGAAACAGGCAGAAAAGCAAAGCTTTCTGATGCTGTTTTCGCAATTGAGCCTAACGAACATGCTGTTTATCTTGATGTAAAACAATATCTGGCTAACCAGCGCCAGGGGACTCACAAAGCTAAAGAGCGGGCTGAGATCACCGGGAGTACCCGTAAGATCAAGAAACAAAAAGGTACCGGTACTGCTCGTGCAGGTAGCATCAAGTCTCCTATTTTTAAAGGTGGTGGACGTGTTTTTGGTCCAAGACCAAGAAGCTATAGTTTCAAATTGAATAAAAACCTTAAGCGTCTTGCCAGAAAATCGGCTTTGACCATTAAGGCAAACGGAAATGCTGTCACCGTAGTGGAAGATTTTTCTTTTGATGCACCAAAGACCAAAAATTACATCGACTTTTTGAAAGCCCTTGGTATTCAGGACAAAAAATCCCTGATAGTATTGGGCGGGTCAAATAAAAACGTATATTTGTCGTCACGTAATTTGAAGGGCTCCGAGGTTGTAAGTAGTTCAGAATTAAGTACTTACAAAATATTAAACGCGAAGAATATCGTGTTCCTTGAGGGGTCTTTAGAAGGAATCGAGTCGAATTTAAGTAAATAAGCCTTATGAATATCTTAATAAAACCCATTATTACGGAAAAAGCCACAGCAGATAGCGAGCTAAATAATCGTTATGCTTTTGTGGTAAACAATAAGGCGAATAAGATTGAGATCAAAAATGCGGTGGAAGCTGCATATGGGGTTTCAGTTGAAAAAGTTCGTACTATAAATGTCCGTCCGGATCGTAAAACCAGATATACAAAATCTGGGATGATCACTGGTAAAACCAGCGCTTTCAAAAAAGCTTTGGTACAGGTGACGGAAGGTGAAACTATTGATTTGTATAGTAATCTTTAAGATGAAAAAATGTCAGTTAGAAAATTAAAACCAATCACACCTGGGCAGCGTTTTAGAGTAGTAAATGGGTTTGACGCCATTACTACTGACAAGCCGGAGAAAAGCCTTTTGGCTCCGATCAAAAAGTCGGGTGGTAGAAACAGTCAGGGAAAAATGACCATGCGCTATAAAGGTGGTGGTCACAAAAGACGTTATCGAGTTATCGATTTTAAACGCGACAAGCAGGGGATTCCTGCAACTGTTGCAAGTATAGAATACGATCCAAACAGAACTGCCTTTATCGCACTATTGAATTATCAGGATGGCGAGAAGAGGTATATTATTGCTCAGAACGGTCTTCAAGTTGGGCAGAATTTAGTATCAAGCAATGAGGTGGCAGCTCCAGAAATTGGAAATGCAATGCCTTTAAGCTTTATTCCTCTTGGTACTATTGTTTCCTGCATCGAACTTAGAGCCGGACAGGGTGCTGTTATGGCAAGGAGTGCTGGGGCTTTTGCTCAACTTCTTGCGAGAGAAGGTAAATATGCAACCATCAAGCTTCCTTCCGGAGAGATAAGAAGAGTACTTTCTACTTGTATGGCAACTATAGGAGCTGTTTCAAACAGTGACCACCAGTTGCAGATCTCTGGTAAGGCCGGTAGAAAACGTTGGTTGGGTAGAAGACCAAGAACAAGACCAGTTGCTATGAACCCGGTAGATCACCCAATGGGTGGTGGTGAAGGTAGAGCTTCAGGAGGTCACCCACGTTCAAGAAAAGGTTTGCCTGCTAAAGGTTTTAAAACCCGTTCAAGAACAAAAGCGAGTAATAAATATATTGTAGAACGTAGAAAGAAATAATAAGATATGGCACGTTCATTAAAAAAAGGACCTTACGTTCACTATAAATTAGATAAGAAGGTTGCTCAAAATGTTGAGTCTGGAAAGAAAGCCGTGATCAAGACCTGGTCTCGCGCATCTATGATTACTCCGGATTTTGTTGGGCAAACTATCGCGGTTCATAACGGGAAACAATTTGTTCCAGTTTATGTAACCGAGAACATGGTAGGTCATAAATTAGGAGAATTTTCACCAACACGTTCTTTTAGAGGGCATGCAGGTGCGAAAAATAAAGGTAAAAAATAATTGAAGCTATGGGAGTTCGTAAAAGAGAAAGAGCAGAGCAAATAAAAGAAGCCAACAAGCAGGTGGCGTTTGCAAAGTTGAATAACTGCCCTACTTCCCCCAGAAAGATGCGTCTTGTTGCGGATCTTGTAAGAGGAGAGAAAGTAGAAAATGCGCTTCATATTTTAAAATTCAGCCAGAAGGAAGCGTCTAATCGTTTAGAGAAGCTTTTGCTTTCAGCTGTTGCCAACTGGCAAGCTAAAAACGAAGATGCAAACATCGAAGAGGCTGAATTATTTGTGAAAGAGATTCGTGTAGATGGAGGAGCAATGCTTAAGAGGCTGCGTCCTGCACCACAGGGTCGGGCACACCGAATTAGAAAAAGATCCAACCACGTTACTTTGGTGCTTGGAGAAAACAATAATACACAAAGCTAAGTAAGAGTATGGGACAAAAGACAAATCCAATCGGGAATCGCCTTGGTATTATCAGAGGATGGGAATCCAACTGGTACGGAGGAAATGACTACGGCGACAAGTTAGCCGAAGACGATAAGATTAGAAAATATATCCATGCTCGTCTCTCTAAAGCGAGTGTATCAAGGGTAATTATAGAGCGTACCCTTAAGCTTGTAACCGTTACTATCACCACTGCCAGACCCGGTATCATTATCGGTAAAGGTGGCCAGGAGGTAGACAAGCTTAAAGAAGAGCTAAAGAAGATCACAGACAAGGAAGTTCAAATCAACATCTTTGAGATTAAGAGGCCAGAACTTGACGCTCATTTAGTAGCATCAAGTGTTGCAAGACAAATTGAGAATCGTATCTCTTACCGTCGTGCAATAAAAATGGCTGTCGCGGCTGCTATGAGAATGAACGCTGAAGGAATCAAAATTGAGATCTCCGGTCGTTTAAACGGTGCTGAAATGGCACGTTCAGAATCGTACAAAGATGGTAGAATTCCATTGTCTACTTTTAGGGCCGATATTGACTATGCTTTAGTTGAAGCTCACACTACCTACGGTAGACTGGGTATTAAAGTATGGATCATGAAAGGCGAAGTTTACGGTAAAAGAGAACTTTCCCCGCTAGTTGGCCTGGCCAAAAAGCAAGGTGGAAAGCCTGGAGCCGGTCGGGGTGGTAACAAATCACGTCGTAGAAAGTAATTTTTTAAAGTAAAGAAAAAATGTTACAACCTAAAAGAACAAAATACCGTAAGCAACAGAAAGGCCGTATGAAGGGGATGTCTCAAAGAGGTCATCGTCTTTCTAATGGAACCTTTGGGATAAAATCTATGGACTCTAGTTTTGTAACCGCCCGTCAAATCGAGGCAGCGCGTATTGCTGCTACTCGTTATATGAAAAGGGAAGGTGCGCTTTGGATCAAGATTTTCCCGGACAAGCCTATCACTAAGAAGCCTCTTGAGGTGCGTATGGGTAAAGGTAAAGGTGCCGTTGAATACTGGGCAGCTGTTGTAAGACCAGGAAGAATCCTATTTGAAATTGGTGGGGTGCCAATGGACGTGGCTAAAGAAGCCCTTCGTCTTGCAGCACAAAAACTTCCTGTAAAAACTAAGTTTATTGTAGCTAGAGATTATCAGGCTTAATATTTAAATGTTATGAAACAATCAGAAGTAAAAGAATTTTCTGTGGCAGAATTACAAGAGGAGCTTGATAAATCTAGAAAAGCATATTCAGATTTAAAAATGGCTCACGCAGTTTCGCCATTAGAGAACCCAATCCAGCTTAGAGCTGTAAGAAGAGACATAGCGAGACTTGCTACAGAGTTAACTAAAAGAGAACAACAATAAATGTTATTCTGCTGAACATGGAAAAAAGAAATTTAAGAAAAGAACGTATAGGTGTTGTTACCAGTAATAAAATGCAGAAGTCTATTGTGGTTTCTGAAGTTAAGAAAGTAAAACACCCTATGTATGGAAAATTCGTTTTAAAAACGAAGAAATACGTAGCGCACGACGAGCAAAACGACTGCAACGAAGGAGATACTGTAAAGATCATGGAAACAAGACCTTTGAGTAAATCGAAATGTTGGAGATTAGTAGAAATAATTGAAAGAGCGAAGTAATTATGGTACAACAAGAGTCTAGACTAAAAGTAGCAGACAATACCGGGGCTAAAGAAGTATTGGCCATTCGTGTATTAGGAGGTACAAAGAAAAGATACGCTTCTGTTGGAGACAAGATAGTTGTCAGCGTAAAAGAAGCTACACCTAACGGAAACATTAAAAAGGGTGCAGTTTCAACAGCAGTAGTTGTTCGTACCAGGAAGGAAGTACGCAGGCCGGACGGATCTTACATTCGTTTTGATGATAACGCTTGTGTATTGTTGAACCCAACCGGAGAGATGCGCGGTACCCGTGTATTTGGCCCGGTGGCGAGAGAACTTCGTGATAAGCAATTCATGAAAATTGTATCATTGGCACCAGAAGTGCTTTAATACATTTAAAAAAATGAGAAAGCTTAAGATAAAAACAGGAGATACCGTAAGAGTAATTGCCGGAGATCACAAAGGTCAGGAAGGTAAAGTACAAAAGGTATTGATTGATAAAAATAAAGCCATTGTGGAAGGGGTGAATACTATCTCTAAACATGAGAAGCCAAGCGCTTCTAACCCACAAGGTGGAATTGTAAAGAAAGAAGCTCCTATCAATATTTCCAACCTGTCTCTAATAGACAAGAATGGTGAAACTACCAGAGTTGGTTATAGAGAAGAGGATGGAAAGAAAGTGAGATTTTCTAAAAAATCTAATGAAGTAATTTAGTTATGGCATACGTACCAAGACTTAAAGCAGAATTTAATGACAGAATTAAACCTGCACTTAGAGAAGAATTCAGCTACTCCAACGTAATGGAGATTCCAAAACTTGAAAAAATAGTTATTAGCCGTGGAGTTGGTGCAGCTGTTGCCGATAAAAAACTTGTTGATCACGCAGTAGAAGAACTTTCTTCTATTTCTGGTCAAAAAGCGATACAAACCATTTCTAAAAAGGATGTTGCTTCGTTCAAACTTCGTAAAGGAATGCCAATTGGCGCTAAAGTTACTTTGCGAGGATATAGAATGTATGAATTCTTAGACAGACTTATAACTTCTGCATTGCCACGAGTTCGTGATTTCAGCGGAATTAAAGCCAACGGTTTTGATGGAAGAGGGAATTACAACCTGGGGATTACCGAGCAGATCATTTTTCCGGAAATTGATATTGACAAGGTAAACCGCATTGCAGGGATGGATATCACTTTTGTTACTACAGCAAAAACCGATAAGGAAGCAAAATCATTGTTAACCGAACTGGGATTACCCTTTAAAAAGAATTAATTATGGCTAAAGAATCAATGAAAGCCCGTGAGGTAAAAAGGCAGGAAATGGTAAAGAAATATGCTGAGAAACGTAAGGCTCTTAAAGAAGCCGGCGATTACGAAGCATTGCAAAAATTACCAAAAAACGCTTCTCCCGTACGTTTGCACAACCGTTGTAAACTAACAGGAAGACCTAAAGGGTACATGAGACAATTTGGACTATCGCGAGTAATGTTCAGGGAAATGGCCAATCAAGGTCTTATTCCAGGGGTGAGAAAAGCTAGTTGGTAAAATTATAAATTGGTTGAAGGTTCATCCTGTTTTCAGAATGAAAACCACAGCCGCAAATTAGAATAGATGAATACAGATCCTATTGCAGATTATTTAACAAGAATTAGAAATGCCGTTGCGGCAAACCACAGAATTGTGGAGATCCCGGCTTCTAATCTTAAGAAAGAAATCACTAAAATATTATTCGATCAGGGTTATATCCTAAGTTACAAGTTCGATGATTCTACTGCTCAGGGAGTGATTAAAATCGCCCTTAAGTATGACAAGATTACCAAAGAGCCTGTAATTAAAGATATCCAGAGAATAAGTAAACCCGGTTTACGTAAGTATGCCGGCGCCAATGAACTTCCTCGTATCCTTAATGGATTGGGAATTGCTATCATATCTACCTCTCACGGGGTAATGACTGGTAAGCAGGCCAAAGCCGATAAAGTTGGTGGTGAAGTATTGTGTTACGTTTACTAATAAAAGACTAAAGAAATGTCAAGAATAGGTAAAAGCCCAATTACAATTCCTGAAGGTGTAACTGTAGATTACAAGGATGGATTTGTTACGGTAAAAGGAAAGCTTGGAGAGCTTAAGCAGGAGATCAAAGGCATCGAGGTGAAAATCGAAGATGGCGTGATCACTTTCGAACGTTCTTCAGAGAAAAGTGAACAAAAAGCCAAGCATGGTCTTTACCGTGCTTTGGTAGACAATATGATTGAAGGTGTTACAACTGGTTATACTAAAACTCTTGAGTTGGTAGGGGTAGGATACCGCGCCAGCAACCAGGGGCAAAAATTAGATATCGCCGTTGGGTACTCTCATAATATTGTAATAGATTTGGCTCCCGAAGTTAAAGTGGAAACAGTTTCAGATAAGGGTAAAAACCCTATCGTGAAACTAACTTCTTACGATAAACAACTTGTGGGTCAGGTTGCCGCTAAAATACGAAGCTTTAGAGCACCAGAACCTTATAAAGGTAAAGGTATTAAGTTTGTTGGAGAGCAATTACGTAGAAAAGCAGGTAAATCAGCTTAATAAAGTTTAGATATGGCAGTTTCAAAACAAGATAGAAGAAATAAGATCAGGAAGCGTGTACGTAAATCGATTACGGGTACCGCAAGCCGACCAAGATTATCTGTATTCAGAAGTAATAAAGAGATTTATGCTCAGATTATAGATGACGTAGAAGGAAAAACCATTGCTGCGGCTTCCTCAAGAGATAAGGATATTTCAGCAGAAGGAGATAAATCTAAACAAGCAGAGCTTGTTGGAAAAAACCTTGCTGAAAAAGCTAAGAAAGCCGGTGTGGAAACCATTTCATTTGACAGAGGTGGATATCTATATCACGGAAGAGTTAAATCATTAGCCGATGGTGCTCGCGAAGGAGGCCTAAAATTCTAGAAAAATTATGTATCAAGATTATAAAAACGTAGAGCATGTAAAACCGGGCGGGCTTGAATTAAAAGACCGTTTGGTAGGAGTACAGCGTGTTACTAAAGTTACAAAAGGTGGTAGAGCTTTTGGGTTTTCTGCTATTGTAGTAGTAGGAGATGAGAATGGCGTTGTTGGGCAAGGTTTAGGGAAATCTAAAGAAGTTGCCGACGCTATTTCCAAAGGTGTAGAAGATGCTAAAAAGAATTTAGTTCGAATCCCTTTGCATAAAGGAACTTTACCTCACGAACAAAAAGGTAAATACGGTGGAGCCAGAGTTTTGTTGCTTCCAGCATCAAACGGTACTGGTATTATTGCCGGTGGTGCAATTCGTGCCGTATTGGAGGCGGTTGGAGTACATGATGTACTTTCTAAGAACCAGGGCTCTTCAAATCCTCATAACGTAGTAAAAGCTACTTTTGATGCATTACTGCAATTACGTAGTGCCGATACTGTAGCTAAACAACGTGGTATTTCGTTAGAAAAGGTTTTTAAAGGATAAATCAAGGACAGAGATGGGAAAGATTAGAGTTACAAAAGTGAGAAGTGCGATCAACCGTTCTAAAAATCAAAAGCTGACTTTAGAAGCGCTTGGCCTTAAGAAAATGGGTCAAACTGTTGAGCACAACAATACGCCAAACATCCTTGGTATGGTAAATAAAGTTAAACATCTGGTTTCTGTAGAAGAAACAAAATAAGAGGTTCACACATGGAATTAAATAACTTAAGACCTGCAAAGGGTTCAGTTAAAAGTAACAGCAAGCGCGTAGGCCGTGGAGAAGGATCTGGAAAAGGTGGTACTGCTACCCGAGGTCACAAAGGTGCTAAATCGCGTTCTGGTTACTCCAAGAAGATTGGTTTTGAAGGTGGGCAAATGCCGCTTCAACGCCGGGTACCAAAATTTGGTTTCAGTAATAGGAATCGTAAAGAATATCAAGGTATTAATTTGGACACCCTTCAACGTCTTGTTGATGAAGGTAGAATCAAAGAAACCGTAGATATGGACGTTTTGGTTGAAAACGGCCTTGCCGGAAGAAACGAGCTTGTTAAGATATTAGGAAGAGGTGAATTAAAAGCAAAGTTGAAAATATCTGTTCATAAATTTACAGCCTCAGCTAAAGAAGCTATTGAAGCTGCCGGAGGTGAAGTTGTTACTTTATAATAGATAGCCCAATGAAATTCATCAATACTATTAAGAATATTTGGAAGATTGAGGAACTAAAAAACAGAATTTTAGTAACCCTCGGTCTATTATTAGTATACCGTTTTGGAGCGCAGGTAGTGCTGCCAGGAATAGATGCTTCGCAGCTCGCAAACCTGTCAAGTCAAACTGAAGGAGGTATTTTAGGCCTCCTTAATGCATTTACCGGGGGAGCGTTTTCGAATGCTTCGGTGTTTGCCTTAGGGATTATGCCTTATATCTCTGCTTCTATTGTAGTGCAGCTTATGGGAATTGCGATTCCTTACCTGCAAAAACTACAAAAAGAAGGCGAAAGCGGTAGAAGAAAAATCAATCAGATTACCAGGTGGCTTACTATAGCTATCACTCTTGTTCAGGGTCCGGGTTATATTTATAACCTTTTTTCAACCCTGCCATCAAGCGCTTTCCTTTTAGGAGATACTGTTACTTTTGTAACGGCATCGGTAATTATTCTTACCACAGGGTGTATTTTCGCTATGTGGTTAGGTGAGAAAATTACAGATAAGGGTATTGGTAATGGTATTTCATTATTAATTATGGTAGGTATCATTGCGACCTTGCCACTGGCGTTTATTCAGGAATTCGCTTCCAGAGTATTTGAGTCTAATGGTGGTTTAATTATGATCCTTATCGAATTAGTGATCTGGTTCGCGATAATTCTTGCTTCTGTAATGCTGGTGATGGCTGTGCGTCAGATCCCGGTTCAGTATGCCCGAAGAACCGCTTCCGGTGGTTATGAGAAAAATGTGTTTGGGTCAAGACAATACATTCCGCTTAAGCTTAATGCTTCAGGGGTGATGCCAATTATCTTTGCCCAGGCTATTATGTTTATTCCTGCAGCAGTTGCTGGTCTTTCAGATTCTGAAGCTGCACAGGGAGTAACAGCCGCTTTTAGCGATATGTTCGGTTTTTGGTATAATGTGGTTTTTGCACTATTGATTATAGTGTTTACTTACTTCTATACGGCGATTACCGTGCCTACCAATAAAATGGCTGATGATCTTAAACGCAGCGGTGGGTTTATTCCCGGGATTCGTCCTGGAAGCGAAACGGCTGACTTTTTAGACCGAATCATGTCTCAAATCACTCTCCCTGGATCGGTATTCCTGGCTATTATTGCGGTGTTCCCTGCTATAGTTGAGTCTTTATTAGGAATACAAGCAGGATGGGCATTGTTCTTTGGAGGGACCTCGCTGCTTATTATGGTTGGAGTTGCGATAGATACTATGCAGCAGGTGAATTCATATTTGCTTAACAGGCATTATGACGGATTGATGAAAACAGGTAAAAACAGAAAAGCAGTAGCTTAATTATGGCAAAACAACCAGCGATAGAGCAAGACGGAACCATCATTGAAGCATTGTCTAATGCGATGTTTAGGGTGGAATTGGAAAACGGTCACGTAGTGACTGCACATATTTCGGGTAAAATGCGTATGCACTATATCAAGCTGTTGCCCGGAGATAAAGTTAAACTGGAAATGAGTCCTTACGATTTAAGTAAGGCTCGCATAACTTACAGATATTAAAAGTAATTTGAGCTATTTATAAAATTTTCAGTACTTTTGCAACCTGAAAAAATTTGATAGCTGAATATCCTGGATGCGAATTTTTTGTATCGCTTGCCGGGAGCACAAAAACCTAAAGAGATGAAAGTTAGAGCATCAATAAAGAAGAGAAGTGCCGAGTGCAAAATTGTGCGCAGAAAAGGCAGGCTTTACGTAATTAACAAAAAGAATCCTAGATTTAAACAAAGACAAGGCTAATTATGGCAAGAATTGCAGGGGTTGATATACCAAAACAAAAGCGAGGAGTTATAGCATTGACCTATATCTTCGGAATTGGCAAGAGCAGGGCGCAACAAATCCTGGCCGAAGCCAAAGTAGATGAAAGTACAAAAGTTTCAGACTGGGACGACGAAGAGATTGGTCGTATTCGTGAAGCTGTTGGTAATTATACAATCGAAGGAGAATTACGTACTGAAGTTCAAATAAGTATTAAGCGCCTTATGGATATCGGGTGCTACAGAGGGATCCGTCACAGAACCGGTTTACCTTTGAGAGGTCAACGTACCAAAAATAACTCGAGAACGAGAAAAGGTAGAAGAAAAACAGTTGCTAACAAGAAAAAAGCAACTAAATAGTAAGTAATATGGCAAAGAAGACAACTCAAAAAAAACGTAAAGTAACTGTTGAGTCTAACGGACAGGCGCATGTTACTGCTTCTTTTAATAACATTATTGTGTCTTTAACCAATAAGAACGGTGATGTTATTAGCTGGTCATCTGCTGGTAAAATGGGTTTCAGGGGTTCTAAGAAGAACACTCCTTATGCTGCCCAATTGGCTGCAGAAGACGCATCTAAAGTGGCACACGAAGCTGGTATGCGTAAAGTAAAGGTTTATGTAAAAGGACCCGGAAATGGTAGAGAATCTGCTATCCGTTCTATTCATAACAGTGGGATTGAGGTAACCGAAATAATCGATGTTACTCCATTACCACACAACGGATGTCGTCCTCCTAAAAGACGTAGAGTTTAATAAAAATTATAATAATTGAGAGAGGAGTTAAGATTATCGAAGGAGAAATGCCTTAATTCATAATCCCTCTCTTCCAAATTTAAATTTAATGGCAAGATATACAGGTCCACAAACTAAAATAGCCCGTAAATTCGGAGAAGCTATTTTCGGGGATGATAAATCTTTCGAGAAAAGAAATTATCCTCCAGGTCAACACGGTAACACCCGTCGTCGCGGAAAAAAATCAGAATATGCTATCCAGTTAATGGAGAAGCAAAAAGCTAAATATACCTATGGTATTTTAGAGCGTCAATTCAGTAATATGTTCAAAAAGGCTACCCGTTCCCAGGGAATTACCGGGGAGGTGCTTTTACAATTATGTGAATCCCGTTTAGATAACGTAGTTTTTAGAATGGGTGTTGCCCCTTCAAGAAGAGCTGCGAGACAATTGGTTTCTCACAGGCATATAACCGTGAACGGTGAATTTGTAAACATTCCTTCTTACCAGTTGAAAGCTGGTGATGTAGTTGGTGTTCGCGAAAAATCTAAATCCCTTCAGGCCATCCAGGAGTCACTTGCTAATTCCAGCAGTGTTTATGAATGGATTACCTGGAACAACGAAACAAAACAAGGAACTTTTGTTTCTGTACCAGGACGTATTCAGATCCCGGAAAATATAAATGAACAATTCATCGTCGAATTATATTCGAAATAATAATTCACAGAAGTCGTAATATGGCAATACTAAATTTTCAAAAGCCCGATAAAGTTATAATGATTGATTCTACAGATTTCGAGGGGAAATTCGAATTTCGCCCTTTGGAACCTGGCTATGGATTAACCGTTGGTAACGCTTTAAGAAGAGTGTTATTATCTTCACTGGAAGGATTCGCAATCACTTCGATTCGTATCGAAGGCGTAGATCACGAATTCTCTGCTATCCCAGGCGTAGTAGAAGACGTAACAGAAATTATCCTAAACCTGAAGCAAGTAAGGTTTAAAAGGCAAATTGATGAAATAGATAACGAAGCCGTTACAATTTCTGTTTCAGGTGAAGATCAACTTACTGCGGGTCATTTCCAAAAATTTATCTCTGGTTTCCAGGTGTTAAATCCGGATCTTGTGATCTGTAACCTTGACAAAAAGGTTAATTTGAATATGGAAGTCACTGTTGAAAAGGGCAGAGGCTATGTTCCGGCAGAAGAAAATAAAAAAGCAAATGCTCCTTTAGGAACTATTTTCACAGATTCTATCTTTACGCCAATTAAAAACGTAAAGTATAGCATTGAAAACTATCGTGTAGAACAAAAAACCGACTACGAAAAACTGGTTTTTGAGATCGTAAGCGACGGTTCTATTCACCCTAAAGATGCACTTACCGAAGCTGCAAAAACCCTTATTCACCACTTTATGCTATTCTCTGACGAGCGTATCACGCTTGAAGCAGATGAAATAGCACAAACTGAAACTTATGATGAAGAATCTCTTCATATGAGACAGTTGCTTAAAACCAAGTTGGTAGATATGGATCTTTCGGTTAGAGCACTAAATTGCCTGAAAGCAGCAGAGGTTGACACCCTTGGAGACCTTGTTTCTTACAACAAAAACGATCTGATGAAATTCAGAAACTTCGGAAAGAAATCTCTTACCGAATTAGAAGAGTTGGTAAGCAACAAAGGTTTAAACTTTGGGATGGACCTTTCAAAATACAAATTAGATAAGGACTAATATATAAGTAGTTTTCCATAAAAGCCGGCAGAAGACCAGGCTTTGGGAAAATGAATAAAGAACAGAACAATGAGACACGGAAAGAAAATCAACCATTTAGGGAGAAAGACCGCTCACAGAAAGTCTATGCTTGCCAATATGGCCTGCTCGTTAATTGAGCACAAGAGAATTAACACTACCGTTGCTAAGGCAAAAGCTTTGAAAGTTTTTGTAGAGCCTTTGGTAACGAAGTCTAAAGAAGATACTACACACAATCGTAGAATTGTTTTTAGTAAACTTCGTCAAAAAGAAGCTGTTGCGGAATTGTTCCGTGAGGTAGCTCCTAAAGTAGGAGATCGCCCGGGAGGTTACACCAGAGTTATTAAACTTGGTAACCGACTTGGAGATAACGCCGATATGGCCCTTATCGAGTTAGTTGATTACAACGAAACTTATAACCTTACCAAACCAGAGAAGAAAAAATCTACTCGTAGAGCTGGTAAGAAAAAACCTTCTGAGGTAGCTGCTCCAAAAGCAGAGACTAAAACTGAAGAGAAATCTTCATCTAAAGAAGATAAAAAAGAAGAATAGAATGATTCATTCTCTTATAAATTCTAAAAAGGATAAGCTCTCGGGTTTATCCTTTTTTTATATATTAATATGAAAATAGTCATTTCCGTGAAGACGGAAATCTAAATAGGAAATCCCACAGCACAACACAAGACAACATAATTAAGTATTAGTTACAATGAAGTACCAAACCCGCAAAAAAGCAATTATTCTTCTGGCCGATGGAACTATATTTCACGGAAAGGCTATAGGAGATAAAGATGGAAGCGCCACCGGCGAGATTTGTTTCAATACCGGGATGACCGGTTATCAGGAGATATTTACCGATCCCTCTTACTTTGGACAATTAATGGTAACCACCAATGTTCATATAGGAAATTACGGAACCGCCAAAGAAGATAATGAATCTGACAAAGCAAAGATTGCCGGACTTATTTGCAAGAATTTCAACTATACCTATTCTCGTCCGGCAGCCGATGCTTCTCTGGAGACTTTTCTCGAGGAAAGTGGCATCTTTGGCATCTCTGATGTAGATACACGTGCGCTGGTAACCTACATCAGGGAAAAAGGAGCTATGAACGCCATTATTTCTACCGATGTGGATAATATTGAGGGACTGAAAAAAGAGCTTGAGAAAGTACCTGATATGAATGGTCTGGAACTTGCCTCCAAGGTTTCTACCAAAGAACCATATTACTTCGGAAGTGAAAACGCTACTTACCGCGTAGCTGCCTTAGATATCGGGATTAAGAAAAATATCCTTCGCAACCTGGCCGATAGGGATGTATATGTAAAAGTATATCCGTATAACGCTACTTATGAAGAAATGAAGGAATGGAATCCGGATGGTTATTTCCTTTCTAATGGTCCCGGAGATCCGCAACCATTGAAAGATGCAATTAGTCTTACAAAATCTATTTTAGAAAAAGATCATCCTCTTTTCGGAATTTGTCTTGGTCACCAGGTTATAGCCATCGCAAATGGAATTAAAACCTATAAGATGCATCACGGTCACCGTGGAATTAATCACCCTGTCCTGAACCTTAAAACAGGAAAAGGAGAGATTACCTCTCAAAACCACGGATTCTCTGTGGATAAAGCAGAAACTGAAGCTCATCCCGATGTGGAAATAACCCATATGTGCATTAATGACGATACCATTGGTGGAATTGCGATGAAAAACAAAAATTGTTTCTCGGTACAGTACCATCCTGAAGCAAGTCCCGGTCCACACGATGCGAGCTATTTATTTGATGAATTTCTGGACAGAATAAAAGGAGCGAAAGTTTAATAATTTTCTATAAAAAATAAATAAAAAGCCCAGAATCTTTAAATTTTGGGCTTTTTCTGTATTAAGACTTATTTTATTCTAAATTGCGATCTCAATTCATCCCAATCAAAACTCATCAATGAAGAAACTATTACTACTTAGCTTTTGCTTTTTATCATTTTCTTTCATCAATGCACAAGGTCAGGCTTCGGTTGAAGACGGACTTTTATCTATAAACATCTTAACTCCCGGTTTGGAATATGAGTTCGGTCTCACAAATTCAAGTACTTTAGATTTAAGGGCAGGCACCGGCTTTGCTTATAGAAAGAACAGCTTCGATGAAGGTTTTGGTGTATATCCTATTTTTAATGTTCAATATCGCTATTATTATAACTTAGAAAAACGCCTGGAAAAAGGAAAAAATATAAATAATAACAGTGCTAATTATATTGCTTTGAGCGGAGCTGTTCAGGCAGGAAAACCTATAATTGGAGATTTAGAATATAATGAAGGTTATTTTGGAGCGATTGGCCCGGTATGGGGTTTACAGCGTTATTATGGAGGTGGTTTTAAATTAGACCTCAATTTAGGGGCTGGTTACGGTTTTAATGAATCTGGTGAATCTTTTTTCTCTCCACTTATTGGTTTAAGATTAGGATGGCGTCTTTCAAACTAATTTTTTTCAGTCTTTTATTTCTCTGTATTTCGGAAATCCAGGCCCAAAAACATCCTGTTTTTTATGGCGGGTTGGAAATGTACCGGCATACTTCTTTTGAGAATAATGGTTTTATAAAATTATCGGTAGGTACTCAAATTTATCAGCTCAAATTATTTGCTCCGGAAATCGGGTTTGATTATGGAGGAGGGGCACTTCAGGAAAGAAGTGTATTTGATGAAAGTGTATTCGTGGATAATTTAAGCGAAGGACTCTTAAGGCAGCGATTTACATTTTCAGTATTAACTCTGAATCCTAAACTAAAATTTGGCGAAGAAGACGCTTACTTTACCTTCTCTCCGAAATATCACATTGGCAGACTCAATGGTGAAGCAGCTTATCTCGAGTATAGTGGCAATAATAATAGATATATAAGTTTAAAAGAGGGCCAGGAGTCCAAGATTAATACTTCATTTTGGAGCTTTCATTGGTTTTGAAGGTTTGCAAATTACCTCAAAATACTGGTTTGGTCTTTCTCTTCATTATACTTTGGTAGATGCCAATAATGTTTGGGATACTATGGAATTTTCAGCGCAAGATGCCTATGTTCGTTCTACTTTAACTTCCACTATTGGCCTGGGTGTCCGCTTTTACTACAACCCATTTGGTTCAGAAAATTATTAAAAAAAATTGTGATTTCCGTATTAACTTCTATTTTAAAATATATCTGCTAAATTTTAGAAATGCTTTTTTTAATTTGGTTTTAGGCAAATCTTTAATAAATAAAAGATTAAAAGATCAGAGTTATCAGATTCTGATCTTTTTTATTTTTAAAGCATTAAACTGGAAATAAGACAAAATTTTGTTCTCTTCGTTACCGTAAAGAAAACGATTTCGTTAATAACTAATGTTATAAATGGCTTAAAACTACCGGTTTCACTCGTGTTTTAAGCTGGCTATTTGTATCTTGCGTACTTCATAAAATAACTAAAAAGAAACAGACTATGAGTGCAATTATAGATATTCACGCCCGTCAGATATTTGATTCAAGAGGAAACCCTACCGTAGAGGTAGATGTAATAACTGAAACCGGAACTATTGGAAGATTTGCTGTTCCATCAGGTGCCTCTACCGGAGAGCATGAGGCCGTAGAGCTTCGTGATGGCGGTAAGGACTTTATGGGGAAGGGCGTTAGTAAAGCCATTGAAAATGTAAATGACGTTATTGCGGAAAGGCTACTTGGATTCTCTGTTTTTGAACAAAATCTTATTGATCAGGCGATGATTGAGCTCGATGGCACTCCAAATAAAGGAAAGCTTGGCGCGAATGCTATTTTAGGAGTCTCTCTGGCAGTAGCCAAGGCAGCTGCTAATGAACTTGGACTTCCATTATACAGATATATTGGAGGGGTAAGTGCCAAAACGCTTCCTGTGCCAATGATGAATATTATTAACGGTGGTTCGCATAGTGATTCGCCAATCGCATTCCAGGAATTTATGGTGATGCCGGTAAAGGCCGAAAGTTTTTCTGCAGCTCTTAAAATGGGAACAGAGATCTTCCACAATCTTAAAAAAGTACTTCACGATAGAGGTTTAAGCACCGCAGTTGGAGATGAAGGTGGTTTCGCGCCCACTCTGGACGGTACCGAAGATGCTTTGGATACTATTCTGGAAGCAATTGAGAAGGCCGGTTATAAAGGAGGAGATGAAGTTATGATCGCTCTTGATTGTGCCGCTGCCGAATTCTATGAAAACGGAAAATACGATTATAAAAAATTCGAAGGAGATTCAGGGAAGATCAGATCGAGCCAGGAACAGGCTGAATATCTTGCAGAACTGGCCTCTAAATATCCTATTATTTCTATTGAAGATGGAATGGATGAAAATGACTGGGAAGGCTGGAAAGCCCTTACCGATCTAATTGGTGATAAAGTTCAGCTTGTAGGCGATGACCTTTTTGTAACCAATGTAGAACGTCTTAGTAGAGGAATTGAGGAAGGTATCGCCAATTCTATCCTTATTAAGGTTAATCAGATTGGTACGCTTACTGAAACCATTTCAGCAGTAAATATGGCGCATAATGCCGGGTATACTTCTGTAATGTCTCACCGTTCAGGAGAAACCGAAGATAATACCATTGCCGATCTTGCTGTTGCCCTTAATACAGGCCAGATCAAGACCGGTTCAGCCTCTAGAAGTGATCGTATGGCGAAATATAATCAATTGATCAGGATAGAGGAAGAGCTAGGAGAAGTAGCATATTTTCCGCAACGAAAAGCCTTTAAGATCTAGTTCGATTTAGAAGATAATTTTGAAAGCCTTTTGATGAAAAATCAAAAGACTTTTTTTATTTAAATTATTTCTTAGAAAAATAGATTATTAGTGGTTTTTCATCAAATCTTATGCCTGCATAATACATTTTTTAAGGCTATAATTTGTAACTTAGCGACTATCGAAAATATGTTTAATTAAGTATATTATAAAAGATATGTCAAAAGTAGCTACACTTGAAATAGACGGTAAGAGATATGAATTTCCCGTCGTAGAAGGAACCGAGAATGAACTTGGTATAAATATTAAAAGTTTGCGTGGTGAAAGCGGGGTTATAACCCTGGATCCAGGCTATAAAAACACCGGAAGCTGCGAAAGCGGAATTACGTTTCTGGATGGAGAAAAAGGTATTTTGAGATACAGAGGTTATGCAATAGAAGATTTGGCCGAAAAAGCTGATTTTCTGGAGGTAGCTTATCTGCTTATTTTTGGAGACCTTCCTTCTAAAGAGCAATTAGAGAAGTTTTACGATGATATCAAAGAGCAGTCTACCGTAGATGAGGAAATGAAGAAGATCCTGGACGGATTTCCTAAAGCTGCACACCCCATGGGAGTGCTTTCTTCACTTACAAGTGCTCTTGTAGCCTTCAACCCATCCTGCGTTGATGTTTCTTCTGAACAGGATATGTATAATGCTATTGTTAAGATTCTTGGTAAATTTCCGGTTCTTGCAGCCTGGACCTTAAGAAAGAAAACCAGCCTTCCACTTAACTACGGAGATGATTCTCTTGGTTATGTAGAAAACCTTCATAAAATGATGTTCGAAAAACCGGGCAAAAAGTATGAAGTAAATCAATCAGTGATTGATGCTTTGGATAAATTATTAATCCTTCACGCCGATCACGAGCAAAACTGTTCTACTTCTACTGTAAGAATGGTAGGTTCTTCTCACGCCGGACTGTTCGCATCTATTTCAGCAGGTATTTCAGCACTTTGGGGCCCACTTCACGGTGGAGCTAACCAGGCGGTTATAGAAATGCTTGAAAAAATTAAAGAGGATGGTGGAGATACCAAGAAATTTATGGCTAAGGCTAAAGATAAGGATGATCCTTTCAGACTTATGGGCTTTGGACACCGTGTGTACAAAAACTTCGATCCACGTGCTAAGATCATCAAAAAATCTGCAGATGAAGTGCTTGGTCAGTTAGGTGTTGAAGATCCTATATTGGATATCGCCAAAGGTCTTGAAAAAGAAGCCCTGGAAGATCCATACTTTGTAGATAGAAAATTATATCCTAACGTAGATTTCTATTCAGGAATTATCTATCGTGCTTTAGGAATTCCTGTAGAGATGTTCACCGTAATGTTTGCTCTAGGCAGACTTCCGGGTTGGATTGCTCAGTGGAGAGAGATGAGATTAAATAAAGAGCCTATAGGCCGTCCAAGACAGATCTATACCGGCCATACTCACCGTGAGTTCCAACCTGTGGACAAAAGATAATTGATCCTTAATATATTAGAAAAAGCCTCATTTAACAGTGAGGCTTTTTTTATATTTGCAAAAATTTGCAGTATGAATTTGCATATCACTAATGAAACTTCCAGGCTGCGTGCCGTGGTGCTGGGAACCGCTGAAAGTTTTGGCGGTACGCCCGATCTTTCGGAAGCTTACGATCCGAAATCAAGGGAACATATAAAAGCCGGAACTTATCCTAAAGAAGAAGATATGGTAAGGGAAATGGATGCCGTTGCCAAAGTTCTGGAAAAATATAACGTAAAGGTATACAGACCAAAGGTTCTAAAGGATTACAACCAAATTTTCACAAGGGATATCGCCTTTGTTATTGAAGATAAATTTATAAAATCCAATATCCTTCCCGATCGGGAAAAGGAGATCGAGGCTATCAATCATGTTATCGATCAAATTCCAGAAAGTCAAATAATAAAACTTCCGGAAGAAGCGCATATCGAAGGTGGTGATGTTATGCCTTATGGAGATTATCTATTTGTAGGAACATATTATGGCGAGGATTATAAGGACTATATCACTGCGCGTACTAATATGCAGGCAGTGAAAGCCCTGCAGGAACTTTTTCCGAATAAAAAAGTGGTTTCCTTTAATTTAAAGAAATCCAATACCGAGCCCCGGGATAATGCCTTGCATTTGGACTGTTGTTTTCAGCCTGTAGGAAAAGATAAAGCTATTATCTATAAGGGTGGATTTTTAGAAGAAAAGGAATATAAATGGCTGGTTGATTTTTTTGGAAAAGAAAATGTTTTTGAGATTACCCGTGAGGAGATGTATAATATGAATTCTAATATTTTCTCTATTGCTGAAGATGTGGTTATTTCAGAAAAGAATTTTACCAGACTCAATACCTGGCTTAGAGAACAGGGCATCACTGTAGAAGAGGTTCCCTATGCCGAAATTGCTAAACAAGAAGGCTTGTTGAGATGCTCAACCTTGCCTTTAATAAGAGATTAAACCTATGCAACAGATCACAAATACAGTTTTAATGGTTAGACCGGTGGCTTTTCGTATGAACGAACAAACTGCCGTGAATAATTACTTTCAGGAAGATCTGAATGATGATAATGTAAACGAACGAGCCCAGGCCGAATTTGATGCTTTTGTAACCAAACTAAGGGGAGTAGGAGTAAATGTTGTTGTGGTAGATGATGTAAAGGAGGAGGATACCCCGGATTCTATTTTCCCTAACAACTGGGTTTCTTTCCATGAAAATGGTCAAATCGCTCTTTATCCCATGTTTGCCGAAAACCGAAGAAAGGAGCGTCGCTTGGAGTATTTTGCAAAATTGGAAGAGGAAGGTTTTAAAATCACCAATATTGTAGATTATACCGCTGCTGAAGAGGAAGATTACTTCCTGGAAGGTACAGGAAGCCTTATTCTGGACAGGGAAAATCAGAAAGCCTATTGCGCGATTTCACCCCGCGCCGATGAGGATCTACTCATCGAATTTTGTGAGGATTTTGAATTCACTCCTGTTATTTTTCATGCTAATCAGGATGTAGGCGGAAAACGTAAGCCTATCTATCACACGAATGTCATGATGTGTGTAGCTGAAGAATTTGCAGTGATTTGTCTTGAAACCATAGATGATAAGAAAGAACGCAAAAATGTTCTGAAACACCTTAAAAAGGATGGTAAAGAAATAGTCGTCATTTCTGAAGCCCAGATGCATGAATTCGCCGGAAATATGTTACAGGTAAAGGGAGCCTTTGATAAAAAATATCTTGTGATGAGTGCTAGGGCCCATGAAAGTCTGAACCCTGACCAGATTGCAAAAATTGAAAAATACTGCGAAATTTTGAGCAGTGATCTGGAAGTTATTGAAACTTGTGGTGGGGGAAGTGCCCGTTGTATGTTAGCAGAAGTGTTTTTGCCAAAAGAATAGATTCTTACCAAACGTGATTAAGTGTTTACTGGGGGAGTGCATTTGCCTAACAAACCTTAAAATTTCGATGGTAAATGGTTTCGTTTATGCTAGTGTTTTTTTATCAATTCCCTTAAAAATAAGACCATAATCCCTGCAGTGAAAAATGCAAAAGGAAGGGAACTTATAATCAGAAATTTTTGCATTGCGGTCAGAACATCGCTGTCTGGCCT
Source organism: Salegentibacter flavus (assembly GCF_900115145.1). Lineage (GTDB taxonomy): Bacteria > Bacteroidota > Bacteroidia > Flavobacteriales > Flavobacteriaceae > Salegentibacter > Salegentibacter flavus. Next base: position 284,147 of record NZ_FOVL01000001.1, read on the forward strand.
TACATTTCCCAGTACGATAATGGCTTCAGAAAAAATAAGGATAATTACCGCCCAAATAAGTCGGAATTTTCTTTTGGGATTTTCCTTGCCTTTATCTGAAAACATACTAAGCACAAAAATTGCTGAATCTACCGAGGTTACCAGGAAACTCACAAGCAGTAGTACTGCAACAATATTAGTAAGATCAGAAAAAGGGAGATATTCTAAGAACCGGAATATGGAGGTAAAGACATTATCGAACTCTTCGTTATAAGCAGCCCCTTGGTTTATTAAATCGAAAGAAGCCGATCCAAAAACGCTAAACCAGAAAAAGCTTCCAAGGGAAGGGATAAGTAAAACCCCCAAAATCATTTCCCTGATTGTTCTACCTTTTGAAATGCGAGCGATAAATATTCCTGTAAATGGAGCCCAGGCCAACCAAAACGCCCAGTAATAATAAGTCCAGTCAGTAAGGAATTCTTTCCCCGGATCGTATGTTCCCAAAGCCAGGCTTAATGGAATAAAATCAATTATATATTGGTAGAGAGAAATTCCGAATCGCTCTAAACTGACTAATATGTCAATCTGGAAAAACACAAAGAACAGTAGTAACAGCGTGATAAAAATATTCCAGGTGGAGATTCTTTTTATACCCTTCTCTACTCCGGCATACGCAGAGAAAAATGCCAGTGCACAAATTAGAAAAACCAGAGCTATGGTAAGCCATAAATTTCCTGGGGTGGTGGATGTAAGATGACTTAATCCACCTTCAATTTGTGTGGTTCCCAGTCCAATTGCAGCAACCAAACCGAAGACGGTGGTTAAGATAGTAAGGAGGTCTACCCCTTGGGGAAGAAGTTTCACCGATTTTAACTGCGGAAGGCTGTGGCCTAATTTAATTCTGTTATTCGCCACAAAAAGGGAATAAGCTATTAATAATGCAAAAATGCCATAAAAAGCCCAGGCCGTAAAACCCCATTGGTAAAACGTGTATTCCAACGCGATGATATCAGCTGAATCTGTGGTTTGCAGCGGGGGATTTATAAACATAAAAACCGGCTCCTGTACCGCCCGCAATAATATTCCCGCACCCATTCCTGCGCTGTAAAGCATGGCAATCCAACCGAGTCGAGAGAATTCGGGTTCACTGGGACCTAGCCTAATCTTCCCGAATCTGGAAAAAGCAATTCCTATTAAAAAGAAAACGGAAATTAAGCCTAACCAAAGATAGAAAGCACCAAAATATTCCCTGATCCATAAAGAAGCAAAGTCAATTAGTTGGTAGAAATAATCGGTAAAAAAAAAGATGAAAAGGGAGCATAACAGTAATATTGTTATGGAAGTAGCCAGAAGTATATTTTGCCTTACCAGGCTATAAACAGTTTTCAAAAATGCCAGTGTTTAAACTTTAGTCTTCTCAATTACCTAATATCCGGAATATATTTGGACCAGGAAAAACCAATTGGAAGTGAGACACCTGGTTTATTCTTTTCCTTCAGCTATTTTATTCAGCATGCCTTCAAAAATAAAATAATGAAAAGGATACATGGCATACCAGTATAATCTTCCCCAAATCCCTTTTGGACGAAAGGTGGCGATTTGGTGTAGCACATTTCCTTCATCTATTCTAAATTCCAGCCAGGCTTCCCCGGGGACTTTCATTTCAGCAAAAAGCAATAGGCGTTTTTCTTCCTTGTCGGCCAGTAAAACCCGCCAGAAATCAAGAGAATCACCGGCAGTGATTTCGGTAGGATGGGTTCTTCCTCTGCGCAGGCCAACTCCGCCAAAAAACTTATCAATTAGCCCGCGAACTTTCCAAAGCCAGTTGCCATAATACCAGCCATTGAGTCCGCCAATAGCCCAGATGCGTTCCAGGATTTCTTCCGGATTTTTAACTTTGGTAGACTGTTCATCCTTTAAACAACCATAAGTGGGTACCTGTATATAATCGTTGAGTTCTTTATTAAATCGACCGCTGCTAAGGGAATCTTTCCAGCTGGAAATTACGAGGTTCTGTTCGATCTTGTAAAAGGCCAGTTTTATGGCCTCCTGGTAAGTTATGGGATGAATGTCAAGTATCTCCTGAAGCCTTGTGTCGCTAGTCACTACTTCAATTTTCATGCTGTCTACAAGGTTTTGGGCAAGCTTGAAGGAAGTTGAGGTCACAAAATAAAGCCAGTATGCCGAAAGTTTAGGTGACATTACAGGCACCCCGATGATCCAGATTTTAAGGCCCCTTATTTTTGCATAAATCTCCATCATTTCCCGATAGGTAAGGATATCGGGACCTCCTACATCAAAAGATTCATTATAGCATTTTTCGTTGCCAATAACTCCGGTCAAAAACTGGATTATATCTCTTATGGCAATGGGTTGACATTTTGTTTCAACCCAACTTGGGGTGATCATAACCGGTAGTTTTTCGCAAAGATCTCTAATGATCTCAAAGGAAGAGCTACCTGAACCAACAATAATCGCCGCTCTAATAACGGTAAGTTTAAAATTCCCTGTATATAAAATTTCCTCTACTTTTTTCCGGGATTCCAGGTGTTTAGAAAGTTTCTCTTCATTGATTATTCCACTTAGATAGATCACCTGCTTTACCGAAGTGCCAGCCATTATTTTATTGAAATTTTCTGCTGATCTGGCTTCCTGCTCATCAAAGTCTTCAGTAGAGCCGCTCATCGAGTGAATAAGATAGAAGGCCACATCGATATTTTTGATCTTATCTGGAGTTTCAGAATCCTTTAGAAAATCAAGTTCTACGATTTCTACTTTTTTCCTGATATTTTTATTGGAAGTAAAGCGGTTTGCGTTCCTAACTGCACAAACCACTTCGTGGCCCATTTCAAGCAGTTGTGGAAGAAGTCGCATTCCGATATAACCGTTGGCCCCCGTAAGTAGTATTCGCATTTTTATGTTATTTCAGCGTTAAATTAGGGATTAATTATTACTTTCACTTAAGTTTTAAAAAACTTTGTAAAATGAATAATGTTCTCAAGGTTGTGCTTCTCGTAGTAGGGTTAGGCCTTATTGCTTATGGCTTCTATACCCTTATTACTCCTGAAGTTTCTGTAGATGCCGGTCCTTTCCAGTTCGAAGCACAAGGGGATAAAACCCAGCCTATTGCTATGATCGCCTTCGGGGTTTTGGCCTTAATTGGTGGCCTTGCCTATAAGAAACGCTGACACAAGAGTTGAAAATTTCTTTTAAATCTACAAATCCTCCACCTGGGTTGGGGCATTGTCTGTTTTGTAATTCAGAATCTTTTTAAAATATTTATGTATTTCCGGATGGTCTGCCTTCACTTTAATGTGGTAATGATCCCGATAAAGTGAATATTCCTCGGCCCGGCCTTTATATAGATGAAGTTTGTAATATGGGATTACCAGGGCAAAAGTTTCCAGCAAAGAACGGAACATAATGATGATTCCTTTAGGTCGCATTTCAACATTACAGGTATTGGCATTATTGTCGAGAACCAGAAGGTTGTGGATATCGATGCTGGTAGAGGTGATGTGTAACTTTGGCGAGCCTATCCCTTTTAATTTCATACGCTCAAAAAGCGTAAAGGGAGGTCCTACTTCGTCGATAATCTTTTCTTTGATCTTTGCCCGATTATAGGAAACATTAAGGAGCATAGCTTTTTGCTTAAAGATAAGCATTTGGCGCCAAAACCTGTAGTAAAACTCTAATTTCTGTTATCTTTGCGCTCTTATTTTAAGCCAAATAATAAAACCCAGAAGTAGCAATGAGCATTCAGGCGAAACTTTCAGAAAAAGTAAAAGAAGCTGTTAAGCAGCTGTATGAAGTAGAAATAAATCACACCGAGTTTCAACCTACCCGAAAGGATTTTGAAGGCGATATTACCCTGGTGGTTTTCCCTATGCTGAAACAGGTGAAAACTAATCCCGCAAAGTTGGGAGAAGATATAGGAAATTATCTACAGGAAAATGTTGGTGAAGTTGCGCGTTTTAATGTGGTTCAGGGATTTCTGAATATCGTTTTAAGCGATGCCTATTATCTGGATTTCTTCAATGAGGTAAAAGATCGCAAAGATTTCGGGGTAATTCCTCCTTCGGAAGATGCTAAAGGGATTATGGTGGAATATTCTTCGCCAAATACCAATAAACCTTTGCATTTAGGGCACATTCGGAATATTCTTTTGGGCTATTCCGTCGCTGAAATTTTAAAGGCCGCGGGAAACAAATCATACAAAACCCAGATCATTAACGATCGTGGAATCCATATCTGTAAATCTATGCTGGCCTGGCAACGATTTGGAAATGGAGAAACCCCGGAAACAGCCAGCTTAAAAGGCGATAAACTGGTGGGGAATTACTATGTTAAATTCGACCAGGAATATAAAAAGGAAATTTCAGAATTAATCGCCCAGGGCAAAACCGAAGAGGAAGCAAAGGCTGAAGCTCCAATTCTGAACGAGGCCAAGGAAATGCTTCTCAAATGGGAAGACAATGACCCGGAAGTAGTCGCCCTGTGGGAGAAAATGAACAATTGGGTTTACAATGGATTTGAGAAAACCTACGATGCTCTTGGAGTAAATTTCGATAAGAATTATTACGAAAGCGATACTTACCTTCTTGGTAAAGATGTCGTAAACCAGGGGCTTGAGAAAGGTGTTTTTTATAAAAAAGAGGATGGCAGTGTATGGATAGATCTCACCGACGAAGGTCTGGACGAGAAGATCGTTTTGCGTAGTGATGGTACAGCCGTCTATATGACCCAGGATATCGGGACGGCCATTCAGAGGGTGAAAGATTTCGATATTAACGGGATGGTTTATACCGTAGGAAATGAGCAGGATTATCATTTTAAAGTCTTATTCCTTATTCTGAAAAAACTGGGTTATGATTGGGCAGATTATCTATATCACCTGAGCTACGGAATGGTAGACCTACCCTCGGGAAAAATGAAGAGTCGTGAAGGTACAGTAGTTGATGCTGACGACCTTATTCTGGAAATGACTGAAACCGCCAGGAAAATTTCTGAAGAACTTGGGAAACTGGATGGTTATTCTAAAGAAGAAAAAGAAGACTTATACCGAATTATAGGGCTTGGCGCTTTAAAATATTATATCCTGAAAGTAGATCCGCGAAAGCGCATTCTGTTCAATCCTGAAGAATCGGTGGACTTTCAGGGAAATACCGGGCCTTTTATTCAATATACTTACGCCAGGATCCAGTCAATTTTAAGAAAAGCCGATTTTGATTACAGCAAGCCGGTAGCTCCAGATTATCAATTGCACGAAAAAGAAAAGGAATTGCTCAAGCAACTTCAGCTTTATCCTGAAACCATTCAATTGGCTGCCGAAAATCACAGTCCGGCACTCATTGCCAATTATGTTTATGACCTGGTGAAGGAATTCAATTCTTTCTATCAGAACGTGATTATTCTTGGAGCCGAAGATCTTTCACAAAAGGTATTCAGAGTGCAATTATCCCAATCAGTAGCAAATGTTATCAAATCGGGCTTTACATTACTGGGAATAAAGGTGCCGGAGAGAATGTAGGCCAAAAGAGGAATAAAAATTTAGAAGAAAGTATTGGATTTGAAGCGAAATAAAAAGTTTTCACTTCAGGATCAAATCATTAAATTTGCAAACCGCCTCTTAAAGGGCGCAAAATTAAACTACAGGAAGAGATTATGTTCGATAATTTAAGCGACAAGTTAGATAATGCCTTACACGTTTTAAAAGGTCACGGGCAGATTACCGAGGTTAATGTAGCCGAAACTCTTAAAGAGGTTCGGCGGGCTCTTGTTGATGCCGATGTTAACTATAAGATTGCTAAGGATTTCACCAATACCGTAAAGGAAAAAGCGCTTGGACAAGATGTATTAACAGCATTAAAGCCGGGACAAATGATGGTAAAGCTTGTTAAGGACGAGCTTACGGAACTCATGGGAGGTGAAGCTGAAGGAATTGACCTGTCTGGTGATCCATCGGTAATCCTGATGTCTGGTTTGCAGGGTAGTGGTAAAACCACTTTCTCTGGGAAACTGGCTAATTTTCTGAAGAAGAAAAAAAGCAAAAAACCACTTTTAGTAGCCTGTGATGTGTATCGTCCAGCTGCGATCAACCAGCTTCACGTTGTTGGAGAACAGGTTGGTGTTGAGGTATATTCCGAAGAAGGAAATATGGACCCGGTTGCGATCTCTAAAGCGGCTATCGCACACGCTAAGGAAAATGGTCATAACGTAGTAATTATTGATACCGCCGGTCGGCTTGCTGTAGATGAAGAGATGATGACCGAGATCGCCAATATTCACAAGGCGGTTGAACCACAGGAGACCTTATTTGTGGTAGATTCTATGACGGGTCAGGATGCGGTAAATACTGCAAAAACCTTTAATGAAAGACTGAATTTTGACGGAGTAATCCTTACAAAATTAGATGGTGATACCCGCGGTGGTGCGGCGATTTCCATTAAATCTGTAGTTAATAAACCTATTAAATTTATTGGTACGGGTGAAAAGATGGATGCGATTGATGTGTTCTATCCTTCCCGTATGGCCGACAGAATTTTGGGGATGGGGGATGTTGTTTCCCTTGTGGAACGCGCCCAGGAACAATATGATGAAGAGGAAGCGAGAAAACTTCAGAAGAAAATTGCTAAAGATAAATTCGGTTTCGATGATTTCCTGAAACAGCTTCAACAGATTAAGAAAATGGGGTCTATGAAAGACCTGATGGGAATGATTCCGGGGGCGGGAAAGATGCTTAAGGATGTAGATATCGATGATGATGCCTTTAAAGGAATTGAAGCGATAATCCATTCGATGACTCCTGAAGAGCGCAGCAACCCAAAACTTATAAACTCCAGTCGAAAGAAACGTATCAGTAAAGGTTCGGGAACCACTGTTCAGGAAGTAAACCAGTTGTTGAAGCAATTTAACCAGATGGGTAAAATGATGAAGATGATGCAGGGCGGTGGCGGCCAGAAGATGATGCAAATGATGAAGGGGATGAAATAAGTATAACCTAAGCTATCTGGATTCAGGTAGCTTTTTTAATTATTGATTAGTAATCCGGTAAATCTGTAGTCGAAAATGGACTGCTAACTGCCAATTAATATACTGCTTACTGAAATGACTATTTTAGACGGAAAAAAGACCAGCAACGACATTAAAAATGAGATTGCTACAGAAGTTGAAAAAATCAAAGCTAAAGGTGGAAAAGTCCCGCACCTTGCCGCAATTATTGTTGGAAAGGATGGAGCCAGTCTTACCTATGTAAACGCGAAAGTGAAATCCTGTAAGCAGGTAGGTTTTCAATCTTCACTTTACCGTTTGCCCCACACCATTAGTGAGTTGGAGTTGCTTGATAAGATCGAGGAGCTTAATCAAAACGATGATATAGATGGTTTTATCGTCCAGTTACCTCTGCCTCCTCAAATTGATACTCAAAAGGTTTTAACTGCTGTTGATCCCGATAAAGACGTAGATGGATTTCATCCTACTAACTTCGGGAAAATGGCTTTGGATATGACCTCCTTCATACCAGCAACACCCTTTGGGATTCTGGAATTACTGGAGCGCTACGATATTCCTACCAAAGGAAAACATACCGTGGTTATTGGCCGTAGTTATATCGTTGGACGCCCAATGAGTATTTTGATGGGACGTAGCGGTTTTCCAGGAAATTCTACGGTTACTCTTACCCACGAATTCACTAAAAATATTACCCAGATCACCTCCCAGGCTGATATCATTATAATCGCGGTAGGGATCCCCTATTTCCTTAAAGCCGAAATGATCAAGGATGATGCGGTGGTTATTGATGTTGGAATTACCCGTGTTCCCGATGAGAATACAGAAAAGGGTTATGTGATTAAAGGAGATGTTGATTATGAAAACTGTTGTAAAAAAGCATCTTATATCACACCTGTGCCCGGCGGGGTTGGTCCTATGACCGTTTCGATGTTGCTTAAGAACACTTTGCTCGCCAGAGAGCGTCACAAGCAAAGAGGTATGAAGAGATAACTAAAAAGGCTTTCTGATTATCAGAAAGCCTTTTTTTAAGCTTCTTCTCCTTCTTCCAGCTTCCAGTCGAGATATTTGTGTAGATCGGTTTCCATAAATCTTAGAGAAAAAGTTAGGACCGCAAAATCATCAACATAACCTATTCCCGGAATGAAATCTGGTACCATATCCAATGGATTTAAAACATATAACAAGGCAAAAGCTATAGCTGCAATGGTGAACCAGGGAACGTCTTTATAAATTCCCTTTCGGTAATCCTGTAGCATACCAAACATCACTTTTCCGAGTTCAGTATATTTCTTAAGTGCATTTGCATTTAGAATCTTATCTGAAATTTCCTGCTGATTTTTAGCCGCAAGCTCTACATCGCCTTCATCTACTTTTGCAACTTTTTCTTCTACATATTTCTCATCAATATTTGTACTCTTTCTGTTAAACATTTTTTATATTTTTAATTAAATAGTGATTAGTATTTACAATTTTTCGTAAGTATTTCCGTATTCCTTCTTGTATATTTTTAGTATCAATAAAAATAAAGAAATCAATAAAGGACCGAAAATCAATCCGATGAAACCAAATAAGGGAACTCCTATAATAACTCCAAATAGGGTTATTAGTGGGTGCACATCGGCAAGACGTTCAAGAATATATAGCCTTATCAAATTATCTGTTACTCCAACCACTGCAAAGCCGTAAACCAGCATGGCAATTGCCTGCCAGTTATCTCCCTGAGCAAAGAGCAGGATGGTTACAGGTATTATTCCTACCGCAGTACCTATAAAAGGGATCATTGAACCAATAGCGGTTATTACAAACCAAAAAAACGGATCGGGCACACCAAAGATAAGAAAACCAATAAGGGCAATTATTCCCTGGAATAAAGCTACCAAGGGAATCCCCAGTGCATTAGATTTTACCAGCTCATTACTTTCATCGCTTATCACATCAATATTATCCCTTCCCATAGGAATATATGAAAAAAGTATTTCCTTCATCTTATCCCTGTTGATAAGCATATAATAGAGCATAAAATACATGATACCAATTGCAATGGTAGCATTAAAGGTGCCTCCGGCAAAACTTTGTAAATTGCTTGAGATCCAGTTCGTAATGGCCGAGGTATCGATGGCACTGCTAATACTGTATCCAATATAGCTTTCAGCTTCTGTCAATTGATCTTTAATAGCCCTTATCACTCTTTCTGAGTTAGCCACAGCTTTCCCTATTTTTGAGGTAAGCATAATTACTACAAGACTCACCGGAACCAGGATTCCTATAAATGAGCCCGTCATTAAAAGGCCAGCGGCAAGACCAGGATGCCATCCTCTTTCGAGCAGTTTTTTCATCCAGTTCCTTAGAACCACATATAAGGTTATAGCTCCAAGAATTCCAGATAAATACGGGGTGATTTCTTTGAAAATTAAAACCGACATAAACAATATGAGCAGAAGCACAAATAACTGTCTTACAAGGGCCGGTTTTAATCTATCCATATGAAATTATTTAAGACTAAGATGCAAAAAGCTGATCTTGATTTTTGAATGCTTTAAATTCCAAAGCATTTCCGCTGGGGTCCTTAAAGAACATAGTAGCCTGCTCACCAACCTCGCCCTTAAACCTTATATAGGGTTCAATTATAAACTCTATTCCCCGGGATTCCATTAATTTAGAAAATTCCTGGAAAACTTCCCATTCCAATACCACCCCAAAATGAGGTACCGGCACATCTTTTCCGTCTACAGGATTGGAATGTGCTTTTTCGGTTTCTGATTGGGGTTTATAATGAATGACCAGCTGATGTCCGAAGAAATTAAAATCAACCCAGTGCCCGCTACTTCTGCCTTCTCCACATCCAAGAACGTCCCGGTAAAATTTTCGGGCCTTCTGAAGATCGGAAACAGGAATGGCGAGGTGAAAAGGTGGTATTTTCATGCTTAGATAATTACCTGATTAGTGTTGAATTTAAAATTAGGAAGTTATCTTAACATAATATCAATGAAGTTCGCTAATAATCTGTTAAGATTTGTGCCCCGGTCTCCGGGAAGGCCGGTTTTGTTTGGGTTTGTATTCAGTGTGGTTCTTTAAGTTACGCGAGGCAGAAGTTTTAAGTTTGGAAGCTTCTTCCGTTTTAATCGAATCGTCTACCATTTTGTTAATCGTTTGTAACTCCTCGTCTGTTAGATCACGCCATTTGCCTACCGGCACATCAAGATTTACGTTCATGATCCTGATGCGTTTCAGAGAGGTAACCTCATAACCTAAAAATTCACACATCCGCCTTATCTGGCGGTTAAGGCCTTGGGTTAAAACAATCCTGAACTCATATTTCCCCAGTTTTTCTACCTCGCATTTTTTGGTAGTAGTATTAAGAATGGGTACTCCATTCCTCATCCTGTCTATAAAATCGTCCGTTAGTGGGCGGTTTACAGTGACAATATATTCTTTCTCGTGATTGTTCCTTGCTCTGAGGATCTTGTTAACAATATCGCCATCATTGGTAAGAAAGATAAGTCCTTCACTGGGTTTGTCTAACCTCCCAATAGGAAAAATGCGCTTGGGATAATTTATGAAATCTATAATATTATCTTTTTCCACCCGCGTATCGGTAGTGCAAACAATTCCCACAGGTTTGTTGAAAGCGAGGTAAACATTAGGTTCTTTCTTCTCTTTTGCTGAAATCAATTTGCCGTCAACTCTAACCTCATCTTCCGCACTTACCTTAGTGCCCATTTCAGGAACTTTACCGTTAAGGGTGATTCGGCCCTGATCTATGAGTTTATCAGCTTCACGGCGGGAACAATAGCCAACTTCGCTGAGGTATTTATTGATTCGGGTGAGTTTCTCTTCGGCCATAAAATTGATTTCTGTTGCAAAGATACAAGATTTAAAACGCTCTCTTCAAGAACTAATTTTCAAAAAAAAATGAATCCACAGGCAACCTTTTGTAACTTTCATGCGTCTATGTATATAGAGGCTAATTTAAAAACCACAGGTGAAAGTAATTCAACTCTTTAAAAACGAAAAATTACTTATTAAACTGGCTGCCAACCAAAACCGGGAGGCGCAGCGCCAGTTATACGACCAGCATTCGGGGAAAATGCTAAGTGTTTGCAGGCAATATATTAAAGACCTTCAGCAAGCAGAAGAAGTAATGCTAAGTGGGTTTTTAAAGGTTTTTCTTCATCTGAAAAGTTTTAAAAATGAAGGCAGTTTCGAAGGTTGGATACGTAGGATTATGATTAGAGAATGTATTTCCTTTCTACGGTCAAACAAAAAACTTCAATTTCTGGAGGATGAATTTTCACAAGCAGAAATTTCCGAAACGGTTTCTTCAGAATTAAGCGCGGAAGAGATTCAGACTTTAATTGATGAGCTGCCCGAAGGCTATCGAATGGTCTTTATAATGTATGCTATTGAAGGCTATAAACACGCTGAAATCGCAGATTTGCTGAAAATTACAGTAGGGACTTCCAAATCCCAGCTTTTTAAAGCAAGAAAAATATTACAGGAAAAATTAATCGCACAAAACACAGCTTATGGCACTACATAGATTTGAAGAGCAGGCAGAGAAGAAGTTAAGGGAACGCCAGATAGCTCCTTCAGCGGGAAATTGGGAGAAGCTCGAGGCTAAATTGGGCAAGGATGAGGAAAAAAGTAAGTTCAGGGCCTGGTGGCCATTGGTGGCAGCCATAATGGTTCTGGCTTTTTTTGCGGGAAGCCTGTTTTTTAGCACAACACCAGAGTCACCTGCAATAGTAGAAGAACCCACCGAAAAAATTCCTGAAAATACCCGGAAAAGTGAAGATTTTAAAGCTCCGGTTGAGATTGCTTCTGAAGAAAAGAAAACAAGGCCTGCACAAAATAAGAAAGTTGAATCTTCGAAAGAAATTCCGCAGCAACCTACTCCGGAAATTAAGCGGGAGAAATTAGTGGCTGCTTCAACAGAAATTGAAAACCTTCATTTTGAGCTTGAAAATATAAGCCTTACACCGCCGGTTCAGAATTTGACACCTGTAAAAAACCAATTGGAGGAAGTTATTGCCATGGTAGTTTCTGAGCAGGCAGAAAAAGATCTTACTGAAGCCGAGGTAGATGATTTATTACTGGAAGCTGCAAGCCGGCTTACCCGGCAGCAGGTTTTTGAAGACAATGGGAGTGTGAATGCATCTGCTCTTTTGGCCGATGTTGAAACAGAACTCGATCAGTCTTTCCGTAAAAAGGTTTTTGAACTATTAAAAGAAGGTTTTGAGGAAGCGAGTTATGCTTTTACCAATCGAAATAAATAATAATCATCCCCTTTTAGGGTCATTTATCAATTAATCCATCAAATCAGTTTTATGAAAACAATCATTATCTATTTAGTAGTAAGTTTGAGTTCTCTTTTATTTCAGGAAATTTATGCTCAATCCAAAGATTCAGATTACGGACAGGTTGAAACCCTGGAGAAATTAAAGAAGGAAATCGTTACCGAGGAAAAGGAGGAATTAAAAAAAACAGTTACTTCCCTGAACCGTCTTGTTGAGCAGGGTAAAATAACTGCAGAATCAGCCATGCTTCAAAAAGAGACAGCTGCTGGTAAACATGCAAAAAACATTGAAAACCGTATTACCATCCTTGAAAATAAATTTGCCCTGGAATCCAGAAATAGTTCTAATGATAAAAGTGTTTGGCTAACATTTGGCGAAGACGGTAAAGTAGGAGGTTTAGATACTAATCCAAATAAATACGATAGAAGAACTACCAATGATCTTGTAATAGCCGCCGGATTTAACAATGCGCTTGAAGATGGTCAGTCCCTTAATGATTCGGATTTTAAATTGGCTGGAAGCAGATTTTTTGAAATCGGTTGGGCTTGGAAAACCCGGGTTTTTAAAAATACCAATTGGTTGAGGTTTCGTTATGGGGTGTCATTTCAGTTTAATGGCTTAAAACCGGTAGATAACCAGATTTTTGAGCAGGATGGAAACGAAACTTATTTAACCGAATTCAATTATGATCTCAAAAAATCGAAATTCAGGATGGATAACCTGGTAGTTCCCGTTCATTTTGAGTTTGGTCCTTCTACCAAAATCGAAACCGACCGAAGTATTCGATATTCTACCGTAGGAAAATTGAAAATAGGTTTGGGAGGATATGCCGGTTTAAATATTGGGGAGCGGCAAAAGCTCAAGTATGAAGTCGATGGCGAGAAAATAAAAGAAAAGCTGAAAAACGATTACAACACCAACGATTTTGTTTACGGTTTAAGCGCTTACCTGGGATGGGGTGGTGCCACCTTGTACGGGAAATATGATTTGAACCCGATTTTCAAAGACCCAAACCGGGAATTGCATAATTTCTCACTCGGACTTCGCTTTGATGTGGATTAGCTTATAAATTCATACTTTTGAAGCCCCGGAAAGATATTTTCCGGGGCTTTGTTTTTTCAAAGAAATAATTAATAACTTCCGTGAAAATTTTCGCCCTTTGATCTCAAAAACCACCATAGACAATGTATTTGAAACCGCCCGGGTTGAGGAGGTTATCGGCGATTTTGTTCAGCTTAAAAAATCGGGTTCGAATTTTAAGGGGTTAAGTCCTTTTAGCGATGAGCGAACCCCGAGTTTTATGGTTTCTCCTGTGAAACAGATATGGAAGGATTTCTCAAGCGGGAAGGGTGGTAATGTGGTGGCTTTCCTTATGGAGCACGAGCACTTTACCTATCCTGAAGCCATAAAATACCTGGCAAAAAAGTACGGGATTGAAATAGAGGAAACCCTGCAAACCGACGAACAAAAGGTACAGGCCAACGAGCGGGAAAGTATGTACCTGGTTTCAGAATTTGCCAATAAATATTTTCAGAAAATACTTCATAAAACCGATCCCGGAAAGGCAATTGGTTTAAGTTATTTCAAAGAGCGCGGCTTTACTTTAGAAACCATCAATAAGTTCGAGCTGGGCTACTGCCTTGATGAGTGGGATGCTTTTACCAAAGAAGCCCTGGCCGAAGGCTACAAGCTGGAATTCCTGGAAAAAACCGGACTTAGTATCGTAAAAGGCGAAAAGCAGTTCGACAGGTTTAAAGGCAGGGTGATGTTTCCTATTCATTCTATGTCTGGCCGGGTGCTTGGTTTTGGAGGGAGAATACTTTCCAACGATAAAAAAGCTGCGAAATATCTGAACTCTCCCGAAAGCGAGATATATCATAAGAGCAAGGTCCTCTACGGAATTAACTACGCCAAGCAGGCTATTGCTAAAGAAGATAACTGTTTTCTTGTTGAAGGCTATACCGATGTGATCCAGTTTCACCAAACCGGAATAGAGAATGTGGTTTCTTCCTCAGGGACGGCGCTTACGTCTGAGCAGATCCGGCTCATTAACCGACTTACTAAAAACATTACAGTGCTTTTTGACGGAGATGCAGCCGGTTTGAGAGCTTCCCTCCGCGGAATTGACCTTATCCTCGAACAGGGGATGAACGTAAGGATTTGCACCTTCCCTGAAGGCGAGGATCCTGATAGTTTTGCCCGGAAAAACTCTGAGGTAGAGTTAAGGGATTTCCTTGAAGAAAATTCAAAGGATTTTATTCGTTTTAAAGCTTCCCTGTTAATGGAGGAAGCAAAAAATGATCCGGTGAAGAAAGCCGGATTAATTAGAGAAATAGTTCAAAGTATTTCAAAGATTCCTGATAATATTCAGCAGGAAGTATATCTTCAGGAGTGTTCCAGGATCATGGATATCTCTGAAGAAGTGCTTTATTCCAGCCTGGCACAGTTAACCAAAAAATCTGATGGCCAGTCCCAAAGGAAACCTGCCAGAAAATCTTTTGATGTTGTAAAAGAAGAAAAACAAATAGCACCCAGGGTAGATGAGCAATTTGAACTGGAGAAAAAAATTATAAGCCTGCTGTTGTTATACGGAAAGGAAGAGGAGGAATTTGAGGATCTACTTCTAAAAGAAAAAGAAAACGGAGAATTGGTGCTTGAACCTGAAATACAGAAAGCCAGAGTCTTTGAGAAAATATTTCTTGACCTTCAGGAGGATGAAATAGCTTTTACCAATTCCGATTTTCAGCAGATTTATAGTGATCTTATCGATAGGCTTAACAGCAACGATTCCTTCGCGATGGAGACCTTCATTAATGAAATTGATGCTGAAAAGGCTTCGGCGATAACCAATATTTTAATGGAGGACGAGCAGTATGAATTGCACGACTGGGATCGGCAGAATATTTTTGTAAAAACCAAGAAAGAAACCCTTTCACGCCTGGTTTCTGAAACCATCCTTTCACTACGACGGTTTTTGATAAACCAGAAGATAGATGAACTTTCATCGCAAGTAAAAACTCCCGACCCGGAAACGGACAGCAGTGTGATACTAAAGGATATAATGGATTATTTAAGTTTAAAGAAAGTGCTTTCTGATAAGCTCAATCGGGTTATGTAGAGGGGTTTATTTCCAGTAGTCGGGATCTGGTAATGAGATCGGCTACATTATCAACGTTTAGCTTTTTCAGCAAACGTGTTTTGTAGGTACTTACCGTTTTTTCGTTGATATTAAGGGTTTCGGCTATGTCTTTATTGCGTTTTCCTGCAGAGATAAGATTTAAGACTTCGATTTCACGAGTAGAAAGCTTTTTGAATTTAGTGATAAGACTTTTACCTTTGGACATTCCGGAATTTAATTTCTCAGTTATTTTTTTATTCAGATATATTCCGCCCCGGGCTACCTGATAAATTGCTGATTCTAAGGTTTTGGGATCTGTTGTTTTGGAAATATAACCGGATGCTCCTGCTTTAATTGCACTTAAAGCATACATTTCTTCTGCGTGATAGCTAAAAACCAGAATTCTCAATTCCGGATATTCCTTTTTTAAAGTCCTTATGGCATTAATGCCGTGAATTTCGGGGAGATCTAATTCAAGAATCAGTACGGTAGGAACCTGCCGGGATAAAAACTTAAAGAGTTCATTTCCATTGGTAACTTTACCAATAATTTCCAGGGCCGGGTTCATACGTATGATGCTACCGATGCCCTCGCTTACCACAGGATGATGATCTGCAATTAATATTGTATTCATAAAACAGGTTGGTGTTGAAAAAACTATATGCCTGTAGGGCGGAGGCATATTTTTTACTTACTTAAAAATACCTGTTTTCTTATTAATTATAGAAATTTTAGTTGCTTATTCGATAAAACGATTAGTTTTTAAGATGAACGGGAATCTGGCAAACGGGTATCGGATTGATTTTGTGCAAATTAGCTCTGTGACGGCTTTGGTAAATTTTAAAAACCTCTTTTTGTCTTCCTGAAAAGTCATCTACTGTTTTTCCTTTTCCGGCCTCCAGCATAGCCCATTCCAGTTCATCATAAGAGGCGCCAATTTGCTCTTCGTCGCTTGGGCTATCATCAAACAGGCCATCGGTAGGTTCAGCATTTATTATTTCAGTAGAAAGTTGCAGGTATTCAGCGATCTGGTATACTTCGCTCTTCATCAAATCTGCAATTGGACTAAGATCGACTCCGCCATCACCATACTTGGTGAAAAATCCTACACCAAAATCTTCAACTTTATTCCCTGTGCCTGCAACCAGGTAAGCATGCATCCCGGCAAAATAATATAAGGTAGTCATTCTTAACCGGGCACGGGTGTTGGCAAGACTTAAAGCCAGATTATCTGAGGTTTCAGCCTTTGGGACTGCCTCTTGGAAATTATCAAAAACAGGGGTGAGGTTTACCTCCAGGTTACTCACATTGGCAAAATGTTCCTTTAGGTATTGTATATGTTTTTGCGCCCTTGTCACCTGATTTTTTGGCTGGTGAATAGGCATCTCCAGGCAAAGAGTACGCATTCCTGTTTTGGCGCAAAGTGCAGAAGTTACTGCCGAATCGATACCGCCGCTAATTCCTATAACAAAACCATTCATATTGGCTTTTGTTGCGTAATCTTTTAGCCAGTTTACTATATGATCTACTACTTTATCAGTCTGCATAATTTTGGGTGAATTAGTTTGTAAATAATACCTTTGTCTCAAAACTACTATTTAAAGGTAATTTATAAAAGCTCCCAGGCGTTAAAGCCTTCATAAGAAAATTGTATGATCAGGAAATTGCTGTTGTTTTTTACCGTTTTGGCCATTTTTTCCTGCGGAAATATGTCAGAAACTGAAAAGGAAATCGAAAAAGTTGAAGTCGATTTTGAGGTAATCCGTTTTGATGAGAAATTTGCCGAAGCTTCTCCGGAAAGCCTCCCTGAATTGAAAGCAGAGTATCCTTATCTTTTTCCTAAGCAATACGGTGATGAGGTTTGGGAAGAAAAGTTAACCGACACCATTCAGCTAGAGCTCAACGCAGAGGTAGCCAAAGCCTTTTCCGATTTTTCCCGGGAAGAAGATGAATTGCACAGATTTTTTCAGCATATAAAATATTATTTCCCCGATTTTGAAACCCCGGATGTAATTACCATCACTTCTGAAGTAGATTATAAGAATAAGGTGGTAATTGCAGAAGATAAACTTTTTATCGCCCTTGATACTTACCTCGGGCAAGATCATCATTTTTACATCGGGCTGCAGGAATACCTGAAAAAGAATTTCCGGAGATCTCAAATTCTTCCCGATGTTTCCCAGGCATACGCGAAAAAATATGTTCCCAGGCCGCAGGCCCGAACATTTCTCGCGCATATGATCTACTATGGGAAAATGCTTTACCTTAAAGACCTGTGGATCCCTTTTAGAACAGATGCCGATAAAATTGGCTACACCCCTGAAGAGTTTGAATGGGCTAAAAGTAATGAAGAACAGATCTGGCGGCATTTTGTGGATAAGGAATTTATCTTTGATACCGATTCTGAGCTGTATACCAGATTTTTATATCCGGCACCTTTCAGTAAATTTTACCTGGCGCTTGATAATGAATCGCCAGACCGATTGGGGCAATATATCGGATGGCAGATCATCAGAAAATATATGGATAGAAATGAAGCTTCGGTAGAAGAAATGTTGCAAACCGATGCCGAGACTATTTTTAATAACGCAAATTATAAACCAAGTAAATAATGGCCTACAAGAAGTCTGAAATAAATATAGAAGTAATAACCGACGAAAACCAGGTTCCTGAAGAACTTTACTGGAGTGCTGAAGACGGAGGCGTTCACAAGGAAGAAGCAAAAGCTATAATGCTTTCGGTTTGGGACAGCAAACAACAGGAGACCCTGCGAATTGATCTTTGGACCAAGGATATGCCGGTTGATGAGATGAAAAAGTTCTTCCATCAAACCCTGGTTTCCATGAGTGATACATTTAATCGCGCAACCCAGGACCAGAAAATGACCGATACAATGAAGGATTTCTGTGATTATTTCGCCGAAAAAATGGAGATCACTAAAAAATAAAATCAAACTCCTTTGGAAAAGTTACTCTTTGTCTATAATTCATTCTCGGGCAGTCATAATGCAATATTGGATTCAGTCCTTAAATTGGTGGGATCTAAGTCTACCCCGTGCAAATTATGTGAGCTTACCCACGGGGTTTTTTCTGAAAAGAAAGCCTGGAAGGAATTCAAAAGAGATTCAGATTTGGAAATAGATTTCCTGCATTTGGATGAATTCAGGAAAAAGTATGCCTCGAAATTCGGATACAAGTATACTTTTCCAATAGTTTTATGGGAAGATGAAAGAGAAATGGGAATTTTGGTCTCAACTGAGGAACTCGAAGAAATGGAAAATGTAGAAGAGTTAATAGCGCTTCTTGAAAGCAGAACTTAATTCTTAGGCTATTCCAGTTGCTGGTTAACCGATTCGATATAACCCAGGATTTCCTCCTTACCAAGACCAGAAGTGGCAGAGCTAATAAAAAACTCCGGCATTTCTGACCAGTATTCAAGCATTTCAGTCTGGTAATTTTTAATGTTGGTTTCCAGGGCTTTAGGTTTAATCTTATCGGCTTTGGTGAAAATAATACAGAAAGGAATCTGGTTTTCGCCCAGCCACTGCATAAATTCCAGATCTATTTTTTGTGCCTTGTGGCGGCTATCTATCAGTACAAAGGCGCATACCATTTGTTTGCGATTCGCAAAATACGCAGTGATAAATTTCTGAAATGTTCTTTTTGCAGATTTTGAAACCTTTGCGTAACCGTATCCAGGTAAATCTACCAGGTGCCAGTTTCCATTGATTAGAAAATGGTTGATAAGTTGTGTTTTTCCCGGTCTTGATGAGGTTTTGGCCAGGGATTTTCGCTCGGTAAGCATATTGATAAGTGAAGATTTCCCCACATTACTTCGGCCAATAAAGGCATACTCGGGCAGACGGGAATCAGGACATTTTTCCACCTTGGAATTACTAACCACAAATTCGGCCGATTTGATTTTCATCAGAAATTATTTTATAACCCGGTTTGGGACTAATTAAAAATTGCGTTCTTGCAGCCAGGCGTGGAGAAGCTCATTGAATCGCTCTGGATGCTCCATCATAGCCGCGTGCCCACACTTGTTGATCCAGTAAAGATCGGCATCGGGTAGGAGGCGTTTAAAATCTTCAGCAACTTCAGGAGGAGTGACATTATCATCTTTCCCCCAAATAATGCAGGTTGGAGTTCGCATTTTCGGCAGGTCTTTCGCCATATTATGCCTGATCGCACTTTTTGCAATCGCAAGGGTTTTAACCAGTTTATTACGGTCGCTTACCGTGTCGTAAACTTCATCTACTATTTCCTTGGTAGCAACTTCAGGATCGTAAAAAACGTTTTGTGCTTTTTTCTTTATGAATTCATAATCGCCACGCCGGGGGTAACTTTCTCCCATTGCGTTTTCATATAGACCGGAACTTCCCGTTATAACAAGCGCCTTTACCATCTCGGGGTATAGTTTAGTAGTGAGAAGACCAATATGGCCTCCCAGGGAATTCCCTAGTAAGATCACTTTATCTAAACCCTTAAAGTCTACAAATTCTTTAATGTATTTCGCGAAAGTACCCACGCTGGTTTTTAGTAGAGACATGGAGTATAAAGGCAATTCAGGAATCAAAATTTTATAGCCCTTAGGAGGAAAAAAATCAATAACACCATCAAAATTACTCAAGCCACCCATCAGTCCGTGTAAAATAACTATTGGAGTCCCTTCTCCTTTCTCCAGGTATGTGAATTTACCCTCTTGCCTTAAATTATTTTTCATTGATAGCCTTTGCGGTTAGCAATCGCAAATATAGCGATTTCGATACAAGTATAATCATTTTTGAGAAATAGCAAAGGCAATTCCTTATAGCATTTAACAGGATTGGCGATCATTTTTAACACAAAATTTTAGGATAAAACCAAGGCTCTGAGATCTAACCTCATAGGTGTATTCAAAAGTCTTTCAGTGTAATAGGAGGGAAAAATTTATCAACAATGTGGTAAAAAGTGGTAAAAAGTGGTAATATTTTCAATATATTTGACTTTGAAAATCTAACTAGTGGTAAATCTCATCGGAACATATGAATGCAAGGTAGATGCAAAAGGCCGGTTAATGGTGCCTTCAGCGTTAAAGAAGCAGCTTGCGCCTATGTTGCAGGAGGGATTCGTGTTAAAGCGAGCCGTTTTTCAGTCTTGTTTGGAATTATATCCCATGGAAGAATGGGATAAACTGATGAAGAAAATGAACGGACTTAACCGTTTCAAGAAAAAGAACAACGATTTTATTAGAAGGTTTACAGCCGGGGTGAAAAGTGTGGAGGTAGATGCAAACGGCAGATTGTTAATTCCGAAGGATCTTGTGGGTTTCGCCGGAATTGAGAAGGAAATCGTCCTGAATTCGGCAATTAACATTATCGAGATTTGGGATAAAGAGCAGTACGAGAAGACCATTTATGAGTCTACCGATGATTTCGCCGACCTGGCTGAAGAAGTAATGGGTAATGACGATCTAGATGGAATATCATAATCCGGTTTTATTAAAAGAATCTGTAGACGGCCTCAATATCAAGGAAGACGGGGTTTACGTTGATGTCACTTTTGGTGGCGGCGGACATTCCCGGGAGATTCTTAAAAGATTGGGTTCCGAAGGTAAACTTTTCGGTTTCGATCAGGATAAAGATGCTTTGCAGAATAAAATAGAGGATCCGCGATTTACACTTATCAGCGAGAATTTCCGGTTTATCAAGCGCTTCCTGAGGTTCTATGGAATAAAGCAGGTTGATGGCATCTTAGGGGATTTTGGAGTTTCATCCCATCAGTTTAATGAAGCTGAACGTGGTTTTTCAACCCGTTTTGATGCTAAACTCGACATGCGGATGAACCAGGACAGCAAACTGAGTGCCTATGATGTGATTAATCAATATTCTGAAACGCAATTAAGACAGTTGTTTTATCAATATGCCGATTTAAAGAATGCTCCAAAACTTGCAAAAATTATTGTAGAGGCCAGAGAGCAGAAGGCAATTGAAAGCAGCGAACAATTAAATGAACTTTTGAAGCCGCATCTTTTTAAAGGTAAAGAAAATAAGGTTCTGGCTCAAATCTATCAGGCGATCAGGATAGAGGTGAATCAGGAAATTGAAGTACTAAAAGAATTTTTAAAGCAAACAGAAGAACTTGTGGTAAAAGGTGGGCGTATAAGTCTGATCTCCTATCACTCGTTAGAAGACCGTTTGGTGAAGCGCTTTATAAGAAGCGGATTGTTTGAAGGCGAGCCGGAAAAGGATTTCTACGGAAATATTTCGGTTCCTTTTAAAAAGGTAGGAGGGCTAATTGTTCCTTCCAAAGAAGAAATTGAACGAAATAGCCGTGCCCGCAGTGCAAAATTGCGTGTAGCTAAAAGAATTTAAAATCTCTTAGAAAGTGATGAAAAAGGGTTTTTACAATCTTCTTAGAGCAAATTTTCTCATTAGCCGCGATGCGGTTAATAATTGGAGGTTTATTGTGTACTGCACGTTGTTGGCCATTATTATGATCGCTAGTTCTCACAGTGCCGAGAGGAAAGTTCATGAAATAGCTCAGCTGCATAATGAAGTGAGAGAATTGAGAAGTGAATTTGTAGACCGGCGTTCTGCCTTGATGAAAATAAAAATGGAGTCTACAATCACCAGGAAAATGAGTGATAGGGGTGTTGGACCATCAGAAACACCACCCTTTAAAATAAGAGTAAATATCCCGGAATAAAATGGCAATAACCGAAAAAGGCATATTAAACAGGTTGTACTTCGTGGCAGCCTGTATGTTTTTGTTTGCGGTTGGCGTAAGCGTCAAGCTTCTGGATATTCAGTTTGTAGATGGCGAATATTATAAACAATTAGCTGAAGAGCGCACTTACCGAAACTTCAAAATACCTTCCAATCGCGGTAACTTATATGATTCTAACGGAAGTTTACTTGCTACTTCCATTCCCAAATACGATATAAGATTTGATGCAGTAACTGTTTCCGATAAGAATTTTCAGGAGAATATAGGTCCGCTATCCAAAGAATTGGCTGCAATGCTTGGCAATTCAGCTTCCTATTACGCGCAGAAACTTCGCACGGCCAGAGCTAACAAGCAACGTTACCTTTTAATAACAAGAGGTCTTGGTTATTCAGAATTTCTTAAACTGAAGCAGTTCCCTATGTTCAATCTGGGAACGTATAAAGGGGGAATGATCGTGGAGCAACGCACTGTGCGAGAGCATCCATTGGGGAAAATGGGAGAGCGAACCGTTGGGTATGAACGCCAGGATGACCAGGGTTATTTCACCCGGGTTGGACTTGAGGGAGCGTACAGTTCTTTTTTAAGAGGAACCGATGGCCGCCGACTGAAACAGAAAATAGCCAAAGGCCAGTGGAAGCCTATTAGCGATAATAATGAGGTGGAGCCAAAAGATGGTTACGATGTTATTTCAACCATAGATGTCAATATTCAGGATATTGCTCATCATGCTCTTTTGAAGCAACTCGAAAAGTATAAAGCCGATCATGGCAGTGTGGTGGTAATGGAAACCAAAACAGGAGAGATCAAAGCCATCTCCAATTTAGGGAGAACCTCTAAGGGCACCTATTATGAAAAACTTAATTATGCCGTTGGTGAATTACACGAGCCCGGATCTACCTTCAAATTAATGGCTATGGTTGCTGCCCTGGACCATAAAGTAGTTGATACCGGTGATATCGTGGCAACCGGAAATGGTCGGCTTCCGATCCGCGGAAGGATGGTTCGGGATTCGAAACATGGTGGGTATGGAGATATTAGCGTTGCAAGAGCTTTTGAAGTTTCCTCCAATGTTGGAACCGTAAAAATTATTTATGACAACTATAAAGACCAGCCTCAGAAATTCATCGATAAGCTTAATTCGATGCACCTGAATGAGCCGCTTGGTTTGGATATAAAAGGAGAAGGAGTACCGGATATTCCGCAACCGGGAGATAAGAAATGGTCGGGGCTTTCGTTGCCGTGGATGGCCTACGGCTATGGAAGTATCCAGATGACGCCTCTGCAAACACTTACCTTTTATAACGCCATCGCCAACAATGGAGAGATGGTGAAACCCCGATTTATAAAAGAGGTAAAAGAATGGGATAAAACCATTCAGAAATTTGAAAAAGAAGTGATCGACCCAGCAATTTGTTCTCCGGAAACACTTTCCAAAGTGCAGGAGATGCTTAAAAATGTTGTTGAACGCGGGACAGCCAAAAGTCTGTATTCCCCAAATTTCTCTATGGCCGGGAAAACCGGAACCGCCCAGACTGAATACTGGATGGATGACTGGGCTTCCAACAGACGCTATATTTCCTCCTTTGTGGGGTACTTCCCTGCAGAAAACCCCAAATATACCAGTATAGTGGTAATTCATAAACCCGATAACAGAGTGGGTTATTATGGAGCCGATGTTAGTGGGCCGGTTTTTAAACGTATCGCTCAAAAGATCTATACCGATACCCCAATAGAAGATGAACTGGAATCTATAGAAGTAGAAAATGAAGTTATAGAAGATGATTTTGAAAAATACTATACCAAGATCCAGAACGAGAAAATAATTATGCCCGATGTGATTGGAATGCCGGCAATGGATGCCATATCCCTTTTAGAAAATCTTGGTTTAGAAGTGAAATTCCATGGAAAAGGAAAAGTGAAAGCACAGTCGGTATCGGCCGGGCAGAAAATAAAAAATAACCAACAGGTAAATCTGCATTTAAGTTGAATATTTTAAAAGACATATTGTACAGAGTTTCTATGGAGGCCGTAACCGGGAATACTTCGGTTGCAGTTAACAATATTCAGTTTGATTCCCGTAAGGTGGAATTAAATGATGTTTTTGTAGCCATTCGGGGGACACTTTCCGATGGCCATAAATTTATAGAACAGGCTGTAAACAAGGGAGCACTGGCAGTAATTTGTGAAGAACTACCTAAAGATATCGTCAATGGGGTTACTTATGTTCAGGTGAACGACTCTCAAAGAGCGCTGGCTTATATGGCAGCGAATTTCTATGATAATCCTTCTGAAAAATTAAAACTTGTAGGAGTTACCGGTACCAATGGAAAAACCACTATCGCTACTTTGTTGTATCAGCTTTTTACCAAGGCAGGTTTTAAAGTTGGGTTGCTTTCAACCGTAAAAGTAATGGTTGGGGATAAGAGTTTTGATGCTGTAAGAACAACCCCCGATTCCCTTACCATAAATTCCTACCTCCATCAGATGAATGATGAAGGTGTGGAATTCTGTTTTATGGAAGTCAGCTCTCACGGCATTGCCCAACACCGAACAAGCGCTCTGGAATTCAAAGGTGGAATTTTCACTAACCTGTCTCATGATCACCTTGATTATCACAAGGATTTTGCTGAATACCGTGATGTGAAGAAAAGATTCTTCGATGAGTTGCCGGCTTCGGCTTTTGCACTTACCAATGTCGATGATAAGAACGGCTTGGTGATGCTTCAAAATACCAAAGCGGTAAAATACACTTATGCTCTAAAATCTTACGCCGACTATAAAGCGCAGATTCTGGAAAATCAGCTCACAGGTTTATTGCTGAAGGTAAATGGCCAGGAACTCTGGACAAAACTTATAGGGAATTTCAATGCATACAATGTACTGGCAATCTATGCTACCGCTGAATTGCTTGGACTGGAGACTCTTGAGACCCTGAAAATTATCAGCGAACTGGATTCGGTGAGTGGAAGATTTCAATATTTGATCTCAGATAAAGAAAAGATTACCGCAATTGTAGATTATGCACATACTCCTGATGCGCTTAAGAATGTGTTGGAGACTATAAACAGCATCAGGACCAGGAATGAAAAACTGATCACGGTTCTTGGCTGTGGGGGAGATAGAGATAAGACCAAGAGACCCAAGATGGGGCATATCGCATCGGCGCTAAGCACCGATGTAATCTTTACCAGCGATAACCCAAGAACTGAGGACCCTGATAAAATTATTGAAGAGATTGAAGCCGGAGTGGAGCCTCAGAATTTCAAAAAAACCAATGCGGTAACCAATAGAAAACAGGCGATAAAAACCGCCTGTCAGATGGCTGCCAAAAACGATATTATCCTGATTGCCGGGAAAGGTCATGAAACCTATCAGGAGATCAATGGGGAAAGATTTGATTTTGATGATCTCAAAATAGTAGCAGAATTTTTAAAGCAATTAGAAAAATAAGAATCGAACCTGCCCATGCAGGTGCCAAACAAGGATATGTTATACTACCTATTTGAATATTTAGATGCAGAGTACCAGGTGCCGGGCGCGCGCCTGTTCCAGTATATCTCCTTTAGGTCGGCGATGGCGATTATCCTTGCGCTTGCAATTTCTACTATTTATGGTAAAAGAATTATCAATTACTTAAGAACAAAACAAATTGGTGAAAGTGTAAGAGATCTTGGTCTGGAAGGCCAGAATGAAAAAACCGGAACACCTACTATGGGTGGACTTATTATAATAATCGCCACCTTAATTCCGGTATTGCTCTTCGCCAGGCTGGATAACATTTATGTTCTTTTACTCATTGTCACCACCCTTTGGATGGGAGCAATTGGCTTTATAGACGATTATATTAAAACCTTTAAAAAGGATAAGGAAGGTCTGTCTGGGAAATTTAAAGTCATTGGACAGGTTGGCCTCGGGCTCATAGTGGGAGCCACGATGTATTTTCATCCGGCGATTACTGTTAAAGAAGAGACCAACAGGCCTGCAACTCAACAGCAGGAAATGTTGGTTGATACCGATGAGATCGTGATGGGGCCTGAAGAAAAAACCACGACCACTACAATTCCATTTGTAAAAAATAATGAATTCGATTACTCCAGCCTTATTACCTGGATAAATCCTGTGCTTAAAAATTACGCCTGGCTCATTTTTATTCCTATCGTGATCTTTATTGTTACTGCCGTTTCCAATGGCGCCAATTTAACCGACGGGATTGATGGCCTTGCTGCGGGCTCTTCAGCCATAATTGTATTAACACTTGGGATTTTTGCCTGGGTATCCGGTAACATCATTTTTTCAGATTATTTGAACATTATGTACATCCCCCGGTCTGGAGAGATGACGATTTACATCACTGCCTTTGCAGGATCTTTGGTTGGCTTTTTATGGTACAATACCTATCCCGCGCAGGTTTTTATGGGAGACACCGGAAGTCTTACTATAGGTGGAATAATCGCGGTACTGGCTATTGCCACCCGTAAGGAATTACTGATTCCGATTCTATGCGGAATTTTTCTGATGGAAAATCTTTCGGTGGTTTTACAGGTTGCCTGGTTTAAGTTCACGAAACGAAAATACGGAGAAGGAAGAAGAATTTTTTTGATGTCTCCTTTGCATCATCATTATCAGAAAAGGGGATATCACGAGAGCAAGATCGTGGTGAGGTTCTGGATCGTCGGAATCTTTCTGGCAATTGTGACCATCATCACACTTAAGGTGCGATAATGAAGAAGGACTGGAGAAATATCAGCGAATCAGGCTCGCAAAAACTAGTGATCCTGGGTGGTGGAGAAAGTGGGGCCGGAACGGCTATTCTGGGGAATAAAAAAGGCTTTAAAGTCTTTGTTTCAGACCAGGGAAAGATTAAGGATAAGTACAAAGAAGTTCTTTTAAATATTGAGGTTGAATGGGAGGAATTACGGCATACTGAAGCTAAGATTCTCGATGCAGATGTGGTGATGAAAAGTCCGGGGATTCCCGATACTGTTCCCTTAGTATTAAAACTAAAGGAACTTGGGATTCCGGTTATTTCTGAAATAGAATTTGCTACCGCTTTTACTTCAGCAAAAATAATTGGAGTAACAGGAAGTAATGGTAAGACTACCACCACGAAATTCATTCACCATATTCTGAAAGCCGGTAAAATTTCAGTAGGAATGGCTGGGAATGTGGGAGACAGCTTTGCAAAACAGGTCGCTGAAACCAAGCCCGACTGGTTTGTACTGGAGCTAAGTAGTTTTCAGCTGGACGGAATTGAGAATTTCAGGCCTGAGATAGCTGTGTTGACTAATATAACCCCAGATCATCTGGATAGATATGATTATAAGCTGGAGAATTATGTAGCATCAAAATTCAGGATCACCGAAAATCAAACCGAAAATGATTTTTTCATTTTCGATGCCGATGATGAGATCATTGAAGAATGGTTGAAGAACAACAAGATTAAAGCACAAAAGCTTCCATTTTCACTGGAGAAGAAAATAGAAAATGGTGCCGAAATAGAAAACGAAAATATTGTAATAAACATTAATAACGATCAATTTAATATGCCAACAACAACATTAGGTCTGCAAGGTAAGCACAATACCAAAAACGCTATGGCTGCTGCTACGGTAGCACAATTATTACGAATTAGAAAAGAAACCATACGTGAGAGTATGGAGAATTTTCAGGGGGTTGAACACCGCTTGGAAAAGGTTTTGAAGATCAATAATGTTCAGTATATAAACGATTCAAAGGCAACTAATGTGAACGCCACATTCTATGCATTGGAGAGTATGGAGTCTGAAACGGTTTGGATCGTTGGCGGGGTAGATAAAGGAAATGTTTACGACGATCTTTTGCCTCTGGTGAATGAAAAAGTGAAAGCGATAATCTGCCTTGGGGTAGATAATACAAAGCTGCTAAATACATTCGGGAATTGTGTTGAAACTATTGTGGAAACCCAATCTATGTCTGAAGCAGTTACAATGGCATACAGGCTCTCAGAAAAAGGAGATTCAGTTCTATTATCTCCGGCCTGCGCCAGTTTCGATCTTTTTGAAAATTATGAGGATCGTGGCAGACAATTTAAAGACGCGGTAAGAAATTTATAAAATTAGAACTAGAAGAGTATCAATAAAATGAGCAACTTTTTTTCAAATCTTAAAGGAGACAAGGTTATCTGGGCAACCGCCGGCTTGTTGGCATTATTTTCATTTTTGCCGGTATACAGCGCCAGTAGTAACCTTGCATACCTTTATGGAGATGGAAGCACATTTAAGTATGTGGTTGTTCACTTTTTCCATTTGGTGCTTGGTTTTTCATTGCTTTTTGCCATTCATAAAATACCCTATCACTATTTCCGGGGGCTCTCTATTTTATTTTTACCTGTAGTCATCGTGCTGTTATTATACACAGCTTTTCAGGGAACCATCATAGACGGAGCTAACGCAAGCCGCTGGATACAGATTCCTGTCTTAGGCGTTTCATTTCAGTCGTCTACTCTGGCATCAGTGGTTTTAATGGTTTATGTGGCCAGGTACCTCTCTAAAATGACGCATAAAACTTTAAGTTTTAAAGAGTCTATTTTACCACTTTGGTTGCCTGTAGGTGCGGTATTAATGCTAATTTTGCCGGCCAACTTTTCCACCACAGCTATCATATTTTGTATGGTTCTGGTATTGATGTTCTTAGGAGGGTATCCTGCAAAATATCTTGGAATTATAGTCGCAGCCGGATTCCTTTTGCTCACTATATTCATTCTCACAGCCAAAGCTTTCCCCGGACTTTTACCCAACAGAGTTGATACCTGGGCAAGCAGGATCGAGAACTTTTCTAATGATGAAGATACCGAAGCGGATTATCAAATAGAGAAAGCCAAGATTGCTATTGCGCGCGGAGGAGTAACAGGAACAGGAATTGGCAAAAGCGTACAGCGAAACTTTTTACCCCAGTCTTCTTCCGATTTTATTTATGCGATAATAGTTGAAGAGATGGGATTGATAGGAGCATTTGGAGTTATGAGTGCTTATCTGATGCTGTTGTTCCGAATAATAATTGTTGCGACCAAGGCCAATACCATGTTCGGGAAACTGGTTGTCATGGGGGTGGGTTTACCGATAATTTTTCAGGCACTCATCAATATGGCAGTGGCTGTTGAATTGTTTCCGGTGACAGGGCAAACCCTTCCATTAATCAGTAGCGGGGGAACCTCGATTTGGATGACCTGTATGGCACTGGGAATTATCCTTAGTGTTAGCGCCAAACGGGAAGAAATTAAAGAAGCTGAAGAGCGATTAAACGAAGAAGAAAATCCGCTTGATATTTTAAGCGAAGCGATATAAGATGAAAAAAGACCTACGAGTCATATTATCTGGAGGGGGCACAGGAGGCCATATTTATCCGGCGATAGCTATCGCTCACGAGATAAAAATGCGCCACCCTGAAGCCAAATTCCTCTTTGTGGGTGCGAAGGACAGAATGGAGATGGAAAAAGTGCCCCAAGCCGGGTATGAGATCGAAGGTTTGTGGATAAGCGGAATTCAGCGGAAACTGAGTCTGAAAAATCTTGCTTTTCCTTTTAAACTACTAAGCAGTTTGAAAAGGTCAAGAAAAATAATAAAAGCTTTTAATCCAGTTGTGGTGATTGGGACCGGCGGCTTTGCCAGTGGACCTTTATTAAAAGTGGCAAGCTCTCAAAATATTCCAACCCTCATCCAGGAACAGAATTCATATCCCGGAATTACCAACCGGCTGCTTTCAAAAGCAGTGAATAGAATATGTGCAGCCTATGAAGAGGTTAAACGATTTTTTCCTGTGGATAAGACCGTAATAACAGGCAACCCGGTTAGGCAGGATTTACTGGAAGTAAGTTCAAAAAGAGCGGAAGCCCTGGAATTTTTTAAACTTGACGCTGCAAAGAAAACTGTGTTAGTGCTTGGCGGAAGTCTCGGTGCGAGAAGGATCAATCAATTGATAGAGAAATTCGCTGAAGAATTTGAGAAAAAGGAAATTCAGTTGATCTGGCAGACAGGAAAATTGTATTTCAGTGAATACAAAAAATACAACGGGAAATTCGTGCAAACCCACGAATTCCTGAACAGGATGGATCTGGCCTATGCTGCAGCTGATGTGATCATTTCGCGGGCCGGTGCAATAAGCGTTTCAGAATTATGCATTGTTGGAAAACCGGTACTATTTATTCCTTCGCCCAATGTTGCAGAAGATCATCAGGCGAAAAATGCGCGTTCTGTCGCTGAAAAAAATGCCGCGTTGATGCTTACTGAAAATGAGCTGGAAGACAAGTTTGAAACCGAGTTTTTTGGTTTGCTCAATTCAGAAGAAAAACAAAAAGAATTAAGCCGAAATATTAAAGAATTGGCTTTGCCCAATGCAACCTCTGCAATAGTAGATGAAGTAGAAAAATTAATTAGAGAATAATTTTGATCGAATTAAACCACATAAAGAACATTTATTTTATCGGCATTGGCGGAATAGGGATGAGTGCGCTTGCGCGCTATTTTAAATTCCAGGGAAAAAATGTAGCCGGTTACGATAAAACTTCCACGCCGCTTACCAGAACTTTGGAAAGCGAAGGTATACAGGTGGTTTATGATGAGGCTGTAGCGAGTATTCCTGAGGATTTCACTCATCTGGAGGGTACACTAGTGGTTTATACTCCGGCGATTTCGAAGGAACATAAGCAGTGGTTATATTTTATTAGCAGGGAATTTCCGTTGAAAAAACGGGCCGAAGTTCTTGGCCTTATTTCGAAAGGTAAGAATACCCTTGCCGTGGCCGGAACTCACGGGAAAACCACAACCACTGCAATTCTTGGTCATTTACTGAAAGAAACAGGAGCACCGGTTACGGGATTCCTGGGAGGAATAAGCGAGGATATTCAAAGTAACCTTATTCTTAAGGGAGATGAAGTAATCGTGGTGGAAGCCGATGAATTTGACCGCTCCTTTATGCAGCTTGCCCCCAATATTGCGGCAATCACCTCTATGGATGCCGATCACCTGGATATTTACCATGATAAAGAAGAACTGGATAAAACTTTCAGGGATTTTGCAGCGCTTGTTCCCGAATCAGGAACGCTTTTTGTGAAGAATGGTCTTCCAATAGAAGGAATAACTCTTGGCATTGAAGATGATGCCGATTATACTGCAACAGATATAGAAATTGAAAATGGCACTTACCATTTCAATTTAAGAACTCCAAAAGGAATAATTAAGGATTTAAGATTTAATCTACCCGGCAAGCACAATTTGCTCAATGCTATAACAGCCCTGGCGATGGCTATTCAGTACGGCTCCCCAACCGATGAAGAACTCGCCAGGGCTTTATTTAGCTTCAAAGGTGTGAGGCGTAGATTTACCTATAAAATAAAAACCGATGAGTTGGTCCTTATCGATGATTATGCCCATCACCCCGCAGAAATTGAAGCGGTGCATCAGGCGGTAAGAGAAATGCATCCTGGGAAAAAGGTGTTGGCGATATTTCAGCCGCATTTATTCAGCAGAACCCGTGATTTTGGTGATGATTTCGCTAAAAGTCTGGCCAAATTTGATGAATTGTTATTACTGGATATTTATCCTGCCCGGGAAGAACCAATTGAAGGGATTGATTCAGTGTGGTTATTTGACCAGATTAAAATGAATTTAAAGCGGTTAATTACCAAGGAGCAGCTTTCAGAAGAAGTGAAGAAAAGTGATGCTAGTGTGATCGTAATGATGGGCGCCGGAGATATTGGAGAAGAAGTCGAACCTTTAAAAAGGATTCTTCTAAATGAAAGGTAAGATGGGCTACATAAAAGCTATGTTTTTGCTGGGGTTGGTGGCCTTTCTTTATGGTTTTGCCGAATACCGTCACAAATCCCGAAAAATAAGTGAGGTAAATATTGAATTTTTGGAAGATGAAAACCTCTATGTCACTGAGGAAGCGGTTAATAAGTTGTTAATACAAAATAATCTTGAGCTTACGAGCATAGATAAAGAAACTTTAGATTTGAATAGGGTAGAAATCCTACTGAAAAACCACGATATGATTGAAAACGCAGAAGTTTACCTGAATCTTGACGGCAAACTCAAAGCCGATATCAGTCAGCGGAAACCAATCGGGCGTGTAGTGGGAAACTCTTCATTTTATCTGGACAAAAACGGGAAGGTAATGCCTCTTTCACCTTATTATTCAGCGAGAGTGCCACTGCTTTTTGGCTTTGATGACGACAATGTTTCTGAAGTATATCCGTTGGTGAATTACATAAAGAACGATAAATTTTTAACTCAGCATATTACAGGTATAAGGAGGTTGAACGGTGGAAAATTTGAGCTGGAAATGCGCAAACTTGATTTTAGTGTGTATTTCGGAAAGGTTGAAGAAATTCCTTTGAAGTTCAACAATTTTAAGGTTTTTTATAAAAAAGCGCTTAAAGACGATAAACTGGATGCCTATAAAAAAGTGAACTTACAGTTTGGGAATCAGGTTGTTTGCACGAAAAAGTAAATTATGGAACAAAGCGACATTGCAGTAGGATTGGATATAGGGACCACGAAGATCGTGGCTATGATAGGTCGTAAAAATGAATACGGCAAAGTGGAGATCGTGGGGATTGGTAAATCCAAGAGCCTTGGCGTTCATCGCGGAGTGGTTAATAACATCACGCAAACCATTCAGTCTATTCAACAGGCTATTCAGGAAGCTGAAGCTGATTCGGGACTTAAGATCAAAGATGTAGTGGTAGGTATAGCCGGGCAACATATCCGTAGCCTGCAACACAGCGATTACATAACCCGCCCAAATCCTGATGAGGTTATTGATGCCGATGATATCCATACCCTTTGCAACCAGGTACATAAACTTGTGATGCTTCCGGGAGAAGAGATCATACACGTTTTGCCTCAGGAATACAAAGTTGATGGGCAGGCAGAAATCAAAGAACCAATTGGAATGTATGGCGGTAGGTTGGAAGCTAATTTTCACGTTGTCGTTGGTCAGGTTTCTTCCATCAGGAATATTGGTCGTTGCGTGAAAAGTGCAGGTCTTGAGCTTTCGGCAGTGACCCTGGAGCCTTTGGCTTCGGCGAATGCCGTATTGAGCCAGGAAGAAAAGGAGGCCGGAGTGGCCCTAATCGACATAGGAGGAGGAACTACCGATCTTGCCATTTTTAAAGATGGAATCATTCGCCATACTGCGGTAATACCTTTTGGTGGAAATGTAATCACAGAAGATATCAAAGAAGGTTGTTCGATCATAGAAAAGCAGGCGGAACTGCTGAAGATAAAATTCGGCTCGGCCTGGCCGGGGGAAAATAAGGATAATGAAATAGTTTCCATTCCTGGTTTACGTGGAAGGGAGCCCAAAGAGATTACCCTAAAAAACCTTTCCAAGATTATTCACGCAAGGGTTGTAGAGATCATAGAGCAGGTATACCTGGAGATAAAGAACTATGGGCACGAAGAACAAAAGAAAAAATTAATTGCCGGGATGGTGCTTACCGGTGGAGGAGCGCAACTTAAGCATATAAAGCAACTCGCCGAGTATATTACCGGAATGGATACCAGAATAGGTTATCCTAACGAGCATCTTGCCGGAACAAATGATTCTGAAACCACAAGTCCTGTATATGCCACAGCGGTTGGATTAGTGATGAATAGTTTGGAGCACGGTGCCAAAAAGTTTCAGGAGGAAGCCGTGCTTAAAAGCAAGGAACAACGAGAAGAAGAGCTTAAGGAAAGCTTTGATGACGATATTGAAAATAAAGAAGACCTGAAACCCGATCCACATGCCCCGGGAAAACATACCCGCAAGAGTATTTTTGACAAGTGGGCAGAGAAGTTTAAAGATTTTTTAGATAACGCAGAGTAAAAAGAGAGAACCAGTAAAACAGAATTTATGAGCAGTACAGAATTCGGAAACATAGCATTCGATTTACCAAAGAATCAATCGAACGTCATAAAAGTTATTGGTGTAGGCGGCGGCGGAAGCAACGCCATAAATCACATGTTCCAGCTGGGAATAAAAGGAGTAGATTTCGTTATCTGCAACACCGATTCCCAGGCCCTGGAAAACAGTCCGGTTCCTAACAAGATCCAGTTGGGTGTAAGCCTTACTGAAGGTCTTGGAGCGGGAGCAAATCCAGAAATTGGTCAGCAGGCAGCCGTAGAGAGTTTTGAGGAGATCAAGCAAATGCTTGATACCAATACCAAGATGGTATTTATTACCGCCGGGATGGGTGGTGGTACCGGTACAGGTGCGGCCCCTGTGATCGCAAAACAGGCCAAAGAGATGGATATCCTAACCGTGGGTATCGTAACCATTCCTTTTCAGTTTGAAGGGAAAATGAGGAACGAACAGGCGCAGCTTGGAGTGGAAAGACTCCGCAGCCATGTAGATTCCCTAATTGTAATCAATAATAATAAACTTAGAGAGGTCTATGGAAACCTTGGGTTTAAAGCTGGTTTCTCTAAGGCCGATGAAGTTCTTGCTACTGCTTCCAGAGGAATAGCCGAAGTAATTACACATCACTATACTCAAAACATTGACCTTAGAGATGCCAAAACAGTACTGAGTAACAGTGGAACCGCGATTATGGGATCGGCGCAGGCTACAGGTGCCAACAGGGCACAGGACGCGATAAGCAAAGCCCTAGACTCTCCGTTGTTAAACGATAACAAAATTACAGGTGCCCAAAACGTACTACTGCTAATCGTTTCGGGATCTGAAGAGATTACTATTGATGAAATTGGTGAAATTAACGATCACATCCAGGCCGAGGCCGGGCATAGCGCCAATATTATTATGGGTGTGGGAGAAGACGAAGCCTTAGATGAAGCCATTTCGGTAACTATTATCGCTACGGGGTTTAATGTAGAACAACAAAATGAGATCGTTAATACTGAAGCTAAAAAAATAATTCATACTCTGGAGGACGACCAAAGAGCCGAGCAGGATCTTAATCCTAAAAGAACAGGTGGTCTTTCTTCGGTAAATACGCCTAAAAATGAAGAACAGGCTCCAAATCCAAAGATTGTGCATACTCTGGATGACAGCCTGGAAGATGTAGACGAGGTTGGTAATATAAAGACAAAGGAAGATGAACTGCTGAAAACTCCGCAGTCAGCCAGGAATCTGGAGGTGAGCTATGATGAGGTGAACCCCGACGATTTTATCATCAACGAAACTTCAGATGAAGTAAATAACCTGGGTGCAAATGAAGCTGAAGAGGAAAAATCTGATAGTGAGGAACAGATAATGTTCACTTTCGATTTTCCGCTGAATAACCAGCAGGAAAAGGAGTCCAAAAAAGAAACTTCTACCGAAAGTCCTTCAGCTAAAAAACATGACCTCTTCGAAAGCTCCAGAGAGATAGAGGTTAATGAGCCAGTGGAAATCGTTCCTGTGACCGAAAGTTCAGCGCGTGGGGTTAAGCGATACAGCCTTGATGACTATATGGAACTGGAGCGTTCTCTCGAGGGTTCTAAGGTTTCCAAAAAGGAGGAACCAAAAGATGAGACCATCGCTTTTGAAAAGAAAACTGTGGCTCCTAAGCCGGAAACAGAGAAAAAAGATAATGAAGATCCCTTCAATAATCCAATTTCTGAAGTTTTAATTGAACGCGCAGCCGAGAGAAGAGCTAAAATGAAGGAGTTTAATTATAAATTCAGAAGCAATGCAGCGCAGGTCGATGAATTCGAGAAACAACCCGCTTATAAAAGACAAGGTGTGGACCTTGATGAAAACAGGCCGGGTGAAGAAAAGTTATCCCGTACCAGCCTTGGTAAGGATGAAAATGACCAACTGCATTTCAGAAGAAATAACTCTTTTCTTCACGATAATGTGGACTAATCTTTTTAATTACTGCTCATAAAAAAGGTGCCTAAATGGGCACCTTTTTTGTTTTTCAGGATTTGAAGTTTAACGTTTTTCCGCTTCAATATCTTCGGTATCTTTTCGTCTTTTAATCAGGGAAATCCCTGCCAAAAAGAATATGAATCCAATTATTGTTAAGGCCCAGGGATTCAGCATTAAAGCAAAACTTCCAAATACCCCCAGAATTCCCATAACCAGTGCGATTGCACCGCCAACAGTCATAATGATTCCTAAGATTTTAATCATAACATAGTGTTTTGGTTAGAGTATAAAGTTACTCAAAGATTTTACACAGGGAGTATGATTAACATTTCTTAAAGATTGACAATTAGTGGGTTTTCCATTTTTTTATCTCCATTATAGGTTTCTTGAATTGGTTGAAGGAATAAACTATTTCAATCCCAATGGATCATAAAGTATTTAATTTTTGCATCGTCCGGTATTTGAGAGGTCTGAATCCTGGAATCGGTGTCATAGCGCAAATTTGAAGGAAGTTCCTTTTTGTCTATAGTGATATAGGCATTTATCTCGTCCAGGAATACTACCGCTGCATTAAGCGTGTTTTCTATTCTTGAGATGTTGTAATTTTCTACAATATCTTTAAAAGTGCTTTCGGTATTAATGCCCGCTTTGGTTTCATACTGGGGGTCCAGTATCCGTATATATCCAATAGTGCTTATTGAATCAAATTCCTGGAGGGGTTCCAAAACAAGAAGTGGTTTTCCTCCCTTTTCAAAAATCTTGATCTCATCGGTGGAACGCAATTGCCGTTCTCCGCTGGTTTGGGTTACAATGGAATCATTAGGGAAAACAGAGTCCAGTTTGTTTATTCTGAGTTCTTTCTTAATCGGTCCCACTTGCGTAGCAGTAATCAGGAAAGGATTGTCTTCATCTTTTTGACAGGAAATAAAACTAATCGCTATAACTAAAATTAATAGGAACTTACTTTTCATATGGGTTTATTGATTTTTATTTTAAGAGTTTATTGAGAATACCTAAAGCACCCCTAATAAAGGTTGCACTGGTTAACACTTTGATTATGGCTCCTTCGGTTTTATTTTTACTGCGTGTGCCCCGATGACTTCCCGCGGCTTCCTTTTGGCGTTTTAATTCTTCTTCTTTTGCTTTTTCCTTTGCTTTATCTGCCTCGGCTTCGTCTATTTTTTTATTCAGAAGTTCGTAAGCACTTTCCCGGTCTATCTCTTCATTGTACTTTTTTCTTAAAGAGGAAGAAAATATTTTTTCTTCTAATTCTGATTGGCTCAGCACATCCATTCTGCTCATAGGTGCTCTAAGCATGATTGCAGCCAGGGGAGAAGGTCTTCCCTTTTCATCAAGGGCCGAAACCAAAGCCTCCCCAATTCCTAACGAGGTTAATTCTGTTTTGGTATCATAATAATCTGAAAGTGGATAATTTTCGGCCGTTAATTTTATCGCTTTTCGGTCTTTGGCAGTGAAAGCCCTGAGCGCATGCTGAATTTTCAAGCCCAGCTGTCCTAATACTTCTGAAGGTACATCGGTGGGATTCTGGGTTACAAAATAAAGACCAACCCCTTTGGATCGGATAAGTTTTACGATGCTTTCAATTTGATCTAAAAGGGCATCTGAAGCATTTTTGAAAATTAGATGGGCCTCATCTATAAAAAGCACGAGTTTGGGTTTGTCGCTATCTCCTTCTTCAGGAAAGGTGGTGTAAATTTCTGCCAGCAGACTCAACATAAAGGTTGAAAATAAAGCAGGCTTATCCTGAATGTCGGTAAGTCGCATTACATTTACGTAACCGTGGCCATTGCTGTCCTTTCTACAAAGGTCATGAACATCAAATGAGCGTTCTCCA
This sequence comes from Salegentibacter flavus, assembly GCF_900115145.1. Taxonomy (GTDB): domain Bacteria; phylum Bacteroidota; class Bacteroidia; order Flavobacteriales; family Flavobacteriaceae; genus Salegentibacter; species Salegentibacter flavus. Next base: position 321,950 of record NZ_FOVL01000001.1, read on the forward strand.
AAGAATCGCTCAGCTCCTTGTTGTTCCAGGGCTACTATTTTTCTTAGGATAGCTCCGGTAGATGCACTGGAAATGCGCCCATATTCTTTTTCAAATTCTTCTCTCCCACCATCTGTAGCATACTGGATAATTTTTTTCAGGTCTTTTAAATCTAATAGCGGGAGATGGTGATCATCACAATATTTAAAAATTATCGCGAGAATACCCGCCTGTGTAGAGGTGACGTCCAGAATCCTGGAAAGTAATACCGGGCCGAATTCACTTACCGTAGCCCTTAATCTTACTCCATCTTGTTCAGAAATGGTTAAAAACTCAACGGGAGAGCTGCTGGCTTCAAAAGGGAAGCCTAATTTTTGATGTCTTTCATCAAGAAATTCGCCGCCTGCAGATTTTTCGGCGATCCCACTCAGGTCGCCCTTAACGTCCATTAATAAGACTGGAACACCTTTTTTTGAAAGATTTTCAGCCAGGATTTGCAGGGTTTTAGACTTTCCTGTTCCTGTGGCCCCAGCGATCAAGCCATGCCGGTTCATCGTCTTAAGCGGAATCTTTACAGCGGCATCGGCATAGGTTTTTCCCTCAAACATCGCCGCTCCCAGGTGAATAAAATCACCCTTAGGTTGGTAACCCTCCTGAATATGTTGAATAAAATCTTCTGATTTTTCCAAGCTGAAGTTTTTTATAAATGTATAAAAATTGTTTTGCAGTTAACTATTCAACGCCCGGAGTAATCAACTCAAATGTTCCTTTTTCGGCATCCATTCTGGCCGTGATTCCATTTGGTATGGTAACGTTATCGTCTATATGACCAATCATAGCTCCGGAAAATGCAGGAATGCCAAGGGGTTTAATATAGTGGTCTATGACTTCTTCAAGGGTGAGGGAACCATAACCACTTCCCCCGGGCTTACAACTGCTGCATTTTCCGAAGATAAATCCGCTAATTTTATCGAGCACACCTCCTAAATAGAGTTGAGACATCATTCTGTCTACGGCATAAATCTGCTCGCCCACGTCTTCCAGATAAAGGATCTTTCCTTCCCAGTTTTCAGGAAAATATTCCGATCCCATAATTCCTGTCATTACCGAGAGATTTCCGCCGAGTAATTGCCCTGTTGCCTGTCCCGGAGTAATCGTCCTGATCCTGTTCTTGGTTTGGGTAAGTTGATCTCCTTTGTCTTCCGGGTTTTCATAAAGAACAGCCTCTTTTTCAAAAAGCAATTTTCTAAGGTGATCGCTGCTAAAGGAATTCCAAACAGATACTGCTACCGGTCCGTGGTATGTTACCAATCCGGTTTTTTGAAAAATCGCAAGATGAAGGGCCGTGATATCGCTGTACCCTATAAAGATCTTTGGATTTGTGGCAATAGCTTCATAGTCCAGTTTGTCAAGAATTCTGGCTGCTCCCGAACCGCCTCTAAGGGCGATTATTGCATTTACTTCAGGGTCCCGAAACATTTCATTGAGCTCTTCGGCGCGTTCTTCGTCGCTTCCGGCCAGATGGCCATAACGGTTTTTCAGGTGACTTCCGAATTTCACATTGAGTCCCAGTGCTTCAAAAGATTCTTTGGCAATCTCAAAAGGTTCAGTCTCAAAAATTGCGCTGGCGGGGCTAACAATTCCAATGGTTTGCCCGGTCTCCAAAGCTTTTGGGATTAATAATTCAGAGGTTTTTCTTCCGGAGAATTCAATTTTATCTGAAAAAGAACTCAGAGGGAAAGCCAGGCTTCCCAGCCCTATATTTTGTACAAAGGTTCTTCTTTTCATTTTTTATAATTTATATCCCAATTTGGGAATTAGGCACAGAATTATAATCATGTTCCTGTATGCTGCCATTTTCGGGTCCGGCAGCAAGCCGGTTTCATTCCTTAAAATTTCTATAAACCGAAATTAGCTATTTTTATTTACTTCCCTTTTATTTTTTAGTAATTGTCCCTAATCTGTAGAAGTATCTGTTCCATAGCATCCTTAAGTTCAGAAGTAGGTACGGTATAATTGCTGTTCATAAAACTAAAGACCAGCAATTTGCCTTTTTTGGTAAGCAGGTAGCCACTAAGGCTATGGTTGTGGCGCAAGGTGCCGGTTTTGGCAAAAATGTAAGGTTCTTCAGCTTTATAGAAATTTCTTAGAGTACCGGATTGGCCGCCTGTGGCCAGTAAGGAAAGCAATCTATCCTCCGGCACTTCTTCTTTTATTTTAAGGAGTAAGCTTATCATAGTGCGCGGGGTAAATAGATTGTATCGCGATAAGCCCGAACCATCTACCCAATAAGGCTCGTCAGTAAGGTTTTTTAGAAAAGTTTCTTTCATATGTTTGATGGCGATATCGCTTTTTAGCGTGTCACTTATCTGTTGAGCTGCCATCAACAGAATTTGTTCGGCGATGAAATTATCGCTCGTTTCCATCATCCTTTTATACATACTATCTACAGGAATACTATAAAGCTTTTCTGTAAACTTCATTTCAGATGATTTCTTTATGAAAACGGGCTTTTTAAGCGTATCACTTAAAAGAGCAGCCGCCATTTCTGTTGAATAATGGAAGGGCACATTCTGGCTGAAATTGATTTCTCTTTTTGAATTCTGAATTAAAAACGTATTGCTGCGAATTTCTCTTCTTACCCTTGATCTTTTAGTCTCTGAGATAACAATTGAATCTGAGAATATCGTCGGACTGATCTCTGGTTTTTCCTCACTTGATTTAAAAGTGAACTCCACCAGGTTGCCATAAATAGGAAAAGGAGTTCTTTCCGCAGAATAATAGGAATTGAAGTCATCCCATGCCCAGCCCGGACCCTGGTGTTTTTCGGTGTAAACCGGAGGAACCATCACCAGGGTTTCATTTCGTTCATTTAAAAACGGAATGACCTGTGAATCCGGAAGATTAGGGTTTAAAAGCGAAGGGTCTCCTGTACCGGTAAAGAAAAGACTGTCGTTTTTGATGGTATATTTAAGGGCAGGGACAGAATCCCCCAGGATTTTTAATCCCGTATAAAGACTGAATAATTTTGTGTTTGATGCCGGAGTAAAATATTTCCTTCCGTTGTGGTTATATAGTATTTTTTTCTCTTCCGGATCATAAACCATAAATCCCGCAAAACCTTGTTTAAAAGCAGGTGCTTCCCTGAAGCTATTATCGATATTTTTTGTCGTTCTCTTTGAAACCGAGCAGGAGCCAAGGAATATAATTAATCCGAAGATTATTAAAGGGTGGATATTCATCTTTTGAGAATTTTGGAGTTTTAATGAATTGTGACTTGGGTTAAGCTTTTTATAGATTTTGTTTTTTCGAATATAGCTTATCTAAAATATTAGTAAAACCTTGTTTATTAGGTAAGGTAAAGCCGCAGAGTAGACGCAATTTATATATATTTAAGGATTATTAGCAAAAATATAACACTACAAGGAATGAGAAACAAACTTACACTAATAGCTTTATTAGCTATTTTTCAGATTTCCAGTATTTTCGCTCAGGAGCGTACCGTTTCTGGGACAGTGACCATTGCCAGTGATGGTATGCCACTGCCGGGCGTGAATGTACTGGTGAAAGGAACCAATCAGGGAACTGTGACCGATATGGACGGGGAATATTCCATTGATGTTACCCCTGATGCTGTTTTGGTATTTTCCTCGCTTGGTTTTGAGCGTCGGGAAATAGCTGTGAACAATCAAACCACTATTAATGTGGAAATGGTGGAAGATTTGGAGAGTTTAGGAGAGGTAGTAGTTACCGCTCTCGGTATTTCCAGAGAAAAGAAATCCTTAGGATATGCTACCCAGGAGGTAGATGGTGAGGATATGAATTTAACCAATGAACAGAATGTTCTAGGTTCCCTTGCCGGTAGGGTTGCCGGTGTTCAGGTTACCGGTTCCTCAGGAGCCAGTATGGGAGGAACCCAAAAGATAAAAATTCGTGGTGTGAACTCCATAAGCGGGGGAGACCAACCTTTAATGGTAGTTGATGGAACTCCAATTTCCAATGCTAACTTCTCCGGCAGTTCCGGAGCAGATTTTGGAAACTTAGGCCAGGATGTTAATCCAAGTGATATTGAATCTGTAAATGTCCTGAAAGGACCTGCAGCTTCTGCTCTTTACGGAATACGCGGACAATACGGGGTAATTATGATTACCACTAAGAAGGGTAAAAAGGGTGTTGAAGATGTTCAGGTACAAATAAATTCATCTTTTTCAATTGAAAGAGCGGGTAACTTTTTGCCTAAACAAAATATGTACGGGGCTGGATCAAGTCAGTCTTTCTCAACCCTTCCGAATGGTGATCCATATGTAGCCATAAGTGTAGATGAAAGTTGGGGGCCAAAAATGGATGGTACGCCCGTAAGGCAAGTCTTTAGTTTTTATCCTCAGGATCCTACTTACGGTCAGTTAACACCATTTGTTCCACATCCTGATAATATAGAGGATTATTATGAAACAGGTTATAACCTGAATAATGGCGTAACCGTTTCTGGTGGAAACGAGAACACCACTTTTAGATTAAGTCTCAATGACACTCGTATAGAAGGGGTTGAACCTAATACCTATTTAAATAGAAATAATTTAGGTTTGAGTGCTGCTCTGGATCTTTCAGATGAGATCACGCTTTCAACTAATATTAACTATGCAAGGAATGATGCCAGAAGACCAGGACAGGGTTCTGAGTACGGTGTCGCTTACTTTAACCAGTGGTTTCAGAGAAATCTTGATATGAACCGTTTAAAGGACTATAAATATGCCGATGGTACATTTCTTCACTGGAACCTGCGCAATCCAAGTTCCACAACAGGAGAAATAACCAATTTTAATCCTTTATACTGGAACAACCCCTATTTTGATGCATATGAAAATACTTCGGAAGATACCCGGGACAGGTTCTTTGGGGATGTCGCGCTGAAATATCAAATCACACCGGAAATTGAAATATCCGGAGCAATAAGATCAGATATGTATACTCAAAATATTGAAGGCAGAACAGCCTTTGGGGGAAAGAGTATACCCGGTTACTCTGTAGGAAAGTATCAGAATAAGGAATTCAACTATGAATTGATTGCTCAGTATAATAAAAAGTTTGAGGAATTCTCTGTTAATGGAACTATTGGAGGGAATATTTATAATCGTAATTACACCTATTTATCTCAAGCTACAGTTGGTGGTTTATCTGCGCCAGGTTTCTACAATATTGATGCATCAATTGACAGGCCTTCGACTACTTCCTATAAGCTGGAGAAACAGATTAGAAGTGCCTTTGGGATGATTTATTTAGGTTATTTGGACACTTATTTTGTAGATGCTTCTATTAGAAACGATAATTCTTCGGCCTTACCAGAAGACAACAATTCTTATTGGTATCCATCTATTTCCGGAAGTATGATTTTTAGTGAACTCATAGAATCTGACTTTCTAACTTTTGGAAAGTTAAGAGCCAGTTATGCTCAGGCGGGGTCAGATCTTAGTCCATATCAAACCACCCCGGCTTACGGCGTTGGTACCGTTTATGGAAATATAAACACCTTATATGTGCCTGATAATCTGAACAACCCTGATATAGAACCTTCTTTCGCTCACTCCTATGAAGCAGGGGTTGATCTTAGGTTTCTCAATAATTAGGTTTGGATTTCACCTATTATTTACAAAAAAATAAAAATCAGATCATTAATCTTGATGTATCAGGAGCAAGTGGTTATAGTTCAAGTACTATTAATGCAGGTCTTATCCAGAACCAGGGTATAGAAATAACTTTAACTGGACAACCCATTAAAACCGATGATTTTGTATGGGATGCTGTTTTTAATATTAACAGAAACCAAAGTGAGGTGGTTGAATTAGCACCGGGAATTGATGTTTATACCTATGGGTCTACCACTTATTCCAGCGTTTCGAGTTACCTGAATTCTTATGAAGGGGAACCTTTTGGAAGTCTTATAGGGCAAGCTTACCAGAGAGACGATGCTACCGGGGAAGTTCTGTTAGATCAAAATAATATGCCTTTGTATACCGATGCCACCCATAATTTTGGTTCGGTACTTCCGGATTTTACCGGAGGTTTCCAGAATACCTTCCGCTACAAGAACTTTAACCTTGCAGCAATGATCGATTTTCAAGGGGGAGGACAATTCTTTAGCCGCTCAAAAATGCTAGGGGTTAGAACAGGGCAAGACCCTTTAACAGTAGCTACTAACGACAGAGGAATGAATGTAAGAGATCCACTTGAAGAAGGTGGTGGAGTAAAAGTTACTGGTATTTCTGCCGAAACCGGCCAGCCCGTAGAAGCTTATGTAGATGCCAGATCTTATTACAGAAATGTTGTGGGGAGAAGAATCTATGAAGAATGGCTGTATGATGCTTCCTATATTAAACTACGGGAGCTTAGACTTGGATATACCTTTGGGGAAAATTTAATGAGTAATCTTCCTTTTGACACGGTTAATTTGGCTCTTATAGCGCGAAATCCTGCAATGATTTGGCAGGAGGCTCCAGATGGTATAGACCCTTCTGAAATATCTACCGGTAGCCAGTCAATTAGCTGGTATGAATCAGGACAGCTGGCAACGGTAAGATCTTATGGGATTAATCTAAACATCACATTTTAAAAATTATCGCGATGAAAAAAACATATATAATATTATTTCTGTCTACTTTCATTCTGGGAAGTTGCAGTGACTTTGATGAAGACATCAATATAAATCCGAACCTGCCTAACCAGGCTTCCGGGACTCAATTGATTGCTAACGCCCAACTTTATTTGCCTGGGCTTGCTTCCTCTCCTAAAGGAGAATTTATGGCGCAGTATCTGGCAGAGACCCAGTACGTGGGAACCTCCTTATATCCTCAGGAAAGCACAAGTTTCTATGGATATTATCAGGGACCCCTGGAAAACCTCCAAACGGTTCTGGATTCAGATGATCTTAGCGGGTCAGATGGTCCCGTTGCGAACCAGGTAGCCGTAGCGAAGATTCTTAGAGCGTATTTTTACTGGAATTTAACCGACCGGTGGGGAGATATACCTTATTCTGATGCCTTGATGGGATCTGAAAATTTCACTCCTAAATACGATACTCAGGAATTTATCTATAATGACCTCTTCAGTGAACTAAAAGAAGCTAATGATATGATGGTTTCCGGAAGCATAAACAATGATATCGTGTATGATGGAGATATGTCTAAATGGAAAAAGCTAGGGAATACCATTCGGCTCTTTATGGCTCTAAGACTTTCAGAAGTGGATGAGGATACTGCGCGGGATGAATTTAATGCAGCCTTAGATGCAGGAGTTTTCACCTCGAATGCTGATAATCTTGTGTTCCAGCATTTAGCTGATGCAAACAATCAAAATTACTGGTACAGCCAGGTTGTAGCCAGCAATCGTGAATGGTGGGCTTTGACCGAGAATCTTGTTGAAGAAATGAAACCGGTTAATGACCCTCGGCTTGAGGTTTATGGAGATCCTGCGAGAGCAACAGGAGAATATGTAGGACTTAGATTTGGTGAAGAAGAGAACATAGGAACTGAAGACTATTCACTTCTTGGATCTCAAATTTTCGCCCAGGATGCTCCAGTATATCTGGTTACTTATGCACAAGTTCTGTTTGCAAAAGCCGAAGCTGCATCGCGAAATTGGACCACCGAAGGAGATGCCGGCACCTTTTATGAAGAAGCCATTGAAGCTTCTATTGAACAATGGACCGGAAGCTCAGATGGTGTAGGTGATCTTCTTGATCAACCTGAAATTGCTTTTGACCCCGATAATGCCATTGAGAAAATTTCCAACCAGCGTTGGGTGCATTTATATATGTTCGGTTATGAAGCATGGTCAGAATGGAGAAGAACAGGTTTCCCTAATGACCTAGTTGAGCCAAATGGTGCTGCAGTTCCAAACCGTTTAAGTTATCCAGATAACGAGGTTTTTAATAATGAAGCTAATTATGAAGAGGCTGTACAACGTCAGTTTGGTGGAGAAGATAGCATCTATGGTAACGTATGGTGGGATGAATAAAATTAAATTTCATTAATTTAGAAGGGCTGCTTTTTTGGCGGCCCTTTTTTAATTTTAAAAGATATGAAAAAACTTGTTTTAATCTCATTGGTGATTCTTTTTACTTCTTGCGGTCCATCCAGGGAAGTGGCTTATTTTATTATTGATAAGCCTATAAATTTCAACGAGGAGCGCCGGGAGCTGAGTTTAGATTATATGGAAGAGCGTTATGATCTACGTAAGAAAACCCCGAAGATAACCCCCAAAATGATCGTTTTGCACTGGACAGCTATACCAACACTTGAAGCTTCATTCAAAGCTTTCGATCCTGTGAAATTACCAGGGGCCAGAGCCGATATCCAGAAGGCGGGCGCCTTGAATGTTTCTGCGCATTTTCTCGTGCATCGCAATGGCGAAATTTACAGGCTGATGCCGGAAAAACTCATGGCCAGACATGTTATTGGTCTCAACCATGTAGCTATTGGTATTGAAAATGTTGGTGGCACCGAGGAAGCTCCTTTAACCCAGGCGCAGGTCGATGCCAATATCTGGTTGGTGAATTACCTCGCAAACAAGTACAATATCGATTATCTCATAGGACATTATGAATACACTAACTTTGAAAACCATCCGCTTTGGAAAGAAAAAGACAGCGGTTATCGCACCCAAAAAACCGATCCGGGGGTAGACTTCATGAACGCGGTTAGACGTGCGACGAAAAATTTTAATTTTAAACCCGTTCCCAAGCCTAAATCCACAGTTAAATGAAAAACTTTTCAACTTTATCGATCTTCTTTCTTTTTATAACTTTTGGACTCTCGGCTCAACAGGATAATTTTTATAAAAAGCTTTATGCGAAATATCCCGATTATAAAGAAGAGAGCATCAATCAAAGAAGATTTACTCACGAGCTGGTTATAGACCTGATCAAAAAACTGGAAAGTAACTCAGAGTTCAGGATTAATAAAGTTGGGGAATCTATCGAGGGCAGAATTTTAAATCTTTTGAGTATTGGAACCGGTGAGACCGATGTGTTGCTATGGTCCCAAATGCATGGAGATGAATCTACTGCCACTATGGCTCTTTTTGATATTTTTAATTTCCTGAATGCTGATGATTTTAAAGTTGAAAAGGAAGCACTTTTGAAAGAAGTTACTTTACATTTTCTCCCTATGCTGAATCCTGATGGCGCCGAAAAATTTCAAAGACGAAATGCATTAGGTGTAGATGTTAACCGGGATGCTTTAAGATTACAATCCCCCGAAAGTAAAACCCTAAAAAAAGTTAGAGATAGCCTTGATGCCGATTTTGGATTCAATCTTCACGACCAGAGTCGCTATTACAATGCAGAAGGCACCGAAAAACCTGCTACGATTTCATTTTTGGCGCCGGCTTACGATTATGAGAAATCCATTAATAAGGTTCGAGGGAACGCTATGAAACTCATTGTCCTAATGAATGGCGTTTTACAGAACTATGCACCCGGGCAGGTTGGTAGATACAACGATGATTTTGAACCCCGGGCCTTTGGCGATAATATTCAGAAATGGGGCACCAGTACTATTTTAATTGAGAGCGGGGGTTACCCTGATGATCCTGAAAAACAGGAAATAAGAAAATTGAATTTTGTAGCCATTCTTGCTGCAGTTTTCGCTATTGCAGATGAAGATTATAAAACGGTGGATATAGCGGAATATGAAAATATTCCGCAGAATGATTCCAAACTCTATGACCTGAAATTAACAGAGGTTACCTATGAATTACTGGGGAATGAATATATCCTGGATCTCGGGATTAACCACAGTGAAGTTCCAGGCGACACGCCCCAGAAATATTCCTATCGTGCTTATGTAGCAGACCGGGGAGATCTTTCTACGAATTATGCCTACAACAGCAAAGACCTTTTAGGTTATAAGCTGATTTCAGGAAAAGTATATCCAGAGATCTTACCCGATGTGGAGGCTGTAGGAAAACTGGATTTTGAGGAGCTAATGGAACAGGCTTATGCCTATATCCCGGTTGAGAATTTACCGGAAAAAGAAAATTTTACCGATTATCCTGTAAACCTTGTTTCTCCGGATTTTAAAGTTTCAGAGGATATTTCTCATTCCTTTTTTCTCGAGAAAGATGGGGAGACTGAATACGCGGTGATAAATGGATTCCTGGTTAAAATAGGCGAAGAGCCTTCCGCAGTAAAAAACGCCTTAATCCTCAAATAAAAACCAGCAATAAATAATCCTGGCCTAAAGCGGAGAGGAAAAAAAGGATAATCCGTATCTTTGCGCGCTATGATTACAGAAGATACAAGAAGGCTGGTTGATGAAGGAATTATGCTTCCGTTAATGGAAGAGTTCTATACCATACAGGGAGAGGGATTCCATAAAGGGACTGCCGCTTATTTTATTAGGATAGGGGGCTGCGATGTTGGATGCCACTGGTGTGACGTGAAGGAAAGTTGGGATGCAGGCCTGCATCCGCCAACTCATATTGGTAAAATTATTGAAAATGCTACCGCTTATAGTGATACTGTTGTGGTGACAGGTGGGGAACCCCTGACCTGGGATATGACCCAACTCACTCAGGGTTTAAAAAATAAAGGCAGTAAAATTCATATTGAAACTTCAGGAGCATATAAGTTATCCGGCCAGTGGGACTGGATCTGTCTTTCTCCGAAGAAGAAAAAACTTCCAACTGATGAAATCTATCCTTTGGCCAATGAACTTAAGATGATCATCTTTAATAAACACGATTTTAAATTTGCTGAAGAACAGGCAGCAAAGGTTAGTGAAGATTGCATCCTCTACCTCCAGCCCGAATGGAGCAAAAGAGATAAAATGATGCCGCTAATCGTGGATTATGTAATGAAAAATCCAAAGTGGAAAGTGTCACTTCAAACCCATAAATATCTCAATATCCCATAAAATAAAAAAACGCCCGATCTGAGCGTTTTTGATCAATGGATAACTTATTAGTTTATATTTTTAAAAGGCACTTTAACGTATTTGTCGTCCCAGCCAATTAAAAGATTAGTTCCACTGTCGTCACTGGCACTCTCAAAAGTCATAGACAAGTTTTCTATGTTAGTAGAAGACTCTCTTACAGGCACCGTTATTCTTACTATATCTTCCTCATCGGTATATTCGTAAGCACCCCAGGTGTGGGTTTTTTGATTAAGAATTATTGTCCACTCCTTTTCCTTCGGAATAGAATATAGAGTGTATGTTCCTGCTTCTACCACAGCATCGCCCACTTTCATGTCTTTATAAAGAGTTAGCTCGGTAGCTTCATTTGCTCCCGTTCTCCAAACTTGTCCGTACGGCACTAATTTACCAAAGACAACCCGGTTGCGTTTCCTGGGCCTGCTGTAAAGTACCCTGGCGATTACATCATTATTGCTGTCGCGGTAGATGATAAGGTCCATTGGACTGGCGTCCATTTTTGGAAAATTGGGGGAGGTAGTGTCTCTCTCCTGTGCTTTTAGCTGTGGAATTCCCATTAAAAAAATAATTCCTAAAGCTGCGATAAAAATTTTCTTCATAGTGTTGTTGATTAATTTTTCTTTTAAATATAAGAGATATTGTAATAAATACAGAAGAGATCTGTAAAAAACATCAATAATTATCAGGCAGATACCTTGCCAGATTTACATAACTAAACTTTTTGAGAGAAATTTTACCTGTAAAGCTTTTAAAATTATGCATATAATGTTTTTTATATTTACAGTTAGTAGCAAAATGTAATTTTTTGTTTTTAAACTGGAAGCTTCAACGCATATTTGTCTTGAAATATTAAAGCAATTATTATGTGTGGAATTTTAGCAGTAATCGGAGAGCGATTAAGTAAAGAGAAAGTGAGTGGGATCTCCAGGAGAATGTCTCATCGCGGACCGGATGAAAGTGGACTGCAAATTACAGAAGAAGGATACTTGTTGAGTCATGAAAGACTTTCTATTGTGGATTTGCAAACAGGGCAACAACCAATTAAAGGTACCAGTAAAGCCTGGATGATCCATAATGGTGAAATTTATAACCACCAGTCACTGCGGGAGAATGAGCTGAAAAGCCACCAATTCAGAACAACAGGAGATTCTGAAGTAATAGTTCATATGTATGAAGAGTACGGTTATGATTTTGTAGATAAATTAGATGGAGTTTTTGCATTTGTTGTTGTAGACGGGAAGGATTTTATAGCAGCCCGTGATCCAATTGGGGTAAAACCCTTATACTACGGCACCGATGAGGATGGTGCGATCTGGTTTGCCAGTGAAATGAAAGCGCTTGCTGATCAATGTACCAATTTTGCTGCCTTTCCTCCGGGGCACTACTATACCCCAAAAACGGGATTTGTAGAATATTATAAACCCGATTGGTACGATTATACCAAAGCAGATAAAGATCTCGACCTTACAAAACTTAGAGAAAGCCTTATTGAGGCAACGAAAAAACGGCTTATGGCCGATGTGCCTCTTGGGGTATTGTTGAGCGGCGGGCTGGACTCTTCGCTTACCTCTTCTATAGCAGCAAGGTTGATGAAAGACAGCGGACAAAAGCTGCATTCTTTTTCAATAGGATTGGATGAAAGCGCTCCCGATTTGGTAGCCGCCCGGAAAGTGGCAAAATTCCTGAAGACTGAACATCACGAAATCTATTTTTCGGTAGAAGAGGGAATTGAAATCCTGAAAAAACTGGTGTGGCACCTCGAAACCTATGATGTAACATCCATTAGGGCGAGTACACCAATGTATTTCCTTTCAAAAGCAATAAAAGAGAAAGGAGTAAAAGTGGTTCTTTCAGGAGAAGGAGCCGATGAGATCTTTGGAGGCTATCTCTATTTCAAAAATGCACCCTCTTCCGATGAATTTCAGAAAGAAACAATTCGAAGAGTACAAAGATTGGCCACTGCCGATTGCTTAAGAGCCGATAAATCTACGATGGCTCATGGATTGGAAGCCAGGGTTCCTTTTTTAGATAAGGCCTTCTTAAAGGTCGCTATGGAAACCCAGGCAAAATATAAAATGCCAAACACCTATGATGGGGTGGAGAAATATATCGTTAGAAAAGCTTTTGATACTCCCGAAGAGCCCTTTTTGCCTGAAGAAGTGCTTTGGAGGCAAAAGGAGCAGTTTAGTGACGGGGTTGGATACAGTTGGATAGATGAGCTTATCGCGTATGCTTCAGCTCGTGTGAGTGATCGGGAAATGGCTGAGGCAGTCGATAAATATCCCCATAATACTCCGGCTACCAAAGAGGCCTATTTTTATCGGGAAATTTTTGCTTCACATTTTCCGCAGGAGAGCGCAGCCAAAACTGTAAAAAGATGGGTTCCAAAATGGCAGGAAGACCTGGACCCAAGTGGCCGGGCAAACACCTCTCATGTTGCATCAACAGCTAAAAAAGAACTTGAGGAATTAGCCAAAGCCTCATAAATTAAGCCTGTGTTTTGAAAGACCCGTAGTGCGAGGTATAAAATTACCTGCCCTACGGGCTTTTTTTGCACAAATTGTTAATAACTTAAAGGCTTAAAATCAGGCTTCCGCTAGCAGAAAATAAGGGTTTTGTTATATTTGTTCGTTATATAAAACAGACGAATTTAATTAAAGAATATATGAGCGAAGAACCCAAGAAACAATATTCGGCTGATAGTATCCAGGCGCTTGAAGGAATGGAGCATGTGCGCATGCGACCTTCGATGTATATTGGAGATACCGGGGTAAGAGGATTGCATCATTTGGTGTATGAGGTGGTAGATAACTCCATAGATGAAGCTATGGCGGGCCACTGTGATACCATTAAAGTTACAATTAATGAAGATGGTTCGGTAACTACCGAGGATAACGGTCGGGGTATTCCTATTGATCTTCACAAAAAAGAGGGGGTTTCTGCTCTTGAGGTGGTAATGACCAAGATTGGAGCCGGAGGTAAATTCGATAAGGATTCTTATAAGGTTTCCGGAGGTTTGCACGGGGTAGGTGTAAGTTGTGTGAACGCACTTTCTTCTTCTTTGAAAGCCACAGTTTATCGTGATGGAAAGATCTGGGAACAGGAATATGAGCTTGGGAAGCCTTTGTATCCCGTAAAACCAGTTGGAGAATCGGACAAGAATGGAACTATAATAACATTTAAACCGGATTCTTCAATATTTCAGCAAAGTGTAGATTACAGTTATGAGACTTTATCAAGTAGAATGCGCGAGCTGGCCTATTTGAATAAGGGAATCCAGATCACGTTAACCGATAAACGGGAGATCAACAAAGATGGAGAATTTCTCTCTGAAAGATTTTATTCTGAAGAAGGATTAAAAGAATTTATAAAATTTCTTGATGGTAATCGGGATCCTATAATCAGCGATGTGATCGCGATTGAAGGTGAAAAGAATGATATACCTGTTGAGGTGGCGATGGTTTATAACACTTCGTTCAATGAGAATTTACATTCTTACGTAAACAATATCAATACTCACGAAGGAGGAACGCATTTATCTGGATTTAGACGAGGTTTAACCACTACGCTTAAGAAATATGCCGATGCCTCGGGAATGCTGGATAAACTGAAATTTGAGATTACCGGAGATGATTTCCGTGAGGGATTAACCGCTATTATTTCAGTAAAAGTTGCCGAGCCTCAATTTGAGGGGCAAACCAAGACCAAACTTGGAAACAGGGAAGTAACATCAGCGGTTTCTCAGGCAGTTTCAGAAATGCTTGAAAATTATTTGGAGGAAAATCCTAATGATGCGAAGATCATTGTTCAAAAGGTGATTCTCGCTGCTCAAGCCAGAAACGCGGCTAAAAAAGCCCGTGATATGGTGCAGCGTAAAACCGCAATGAGCATTGGTGGTTTGCCTGGGAAATTATCAGACTGCTCAGAGCAGGATCCTACTCAGAGTGAAGTATTCCTCGTTGAGGGAGATTCGGCGGGTGGAACTGCCAAGCAGGGTAGAGACCGGAGATTCCAGGCTATTCTTCCGCTAAGAGGTAAAATTCTGAATGTTGAAAAAGCCATGACTCATCGGGTATTTGAAAACGAAGAAATCAAGAATATCTATACTGCACTTGGTGTAACCATTGGTACCGAAGAGGACAGTAAGGCCTTGAATATCGATAAATTAAGATATCATAAAGTTGTGATTATGTGTGATGCCGATGTTGATGGTAGTCACATTGAAACTTTGATTCTAACTTTCTTCTTTAGATATATGAAGGAACTAATAGAAGGAGGTAATATATACATCGCAACTCCACCTTTATACCTTGTGAAGAAGGGAAGCAAGAAGCGTTATGCCTGGAGTGAGGAAGAGCGTGATGAAATTGCCGAAAGCTATAGTGGCGGCGTGCAAATTCAGCGATATAAAGGTCTTGGGGAAATGAATGCAGAACAACTTTGGGATACCACTATGGATCCTGAAAAACGTAAACTGCGTCAGGTTAATATTGATAACAGTAGTGAGGCAGATAGGATTTTCTCTATGCTAATGGGAGATGAGGTTCCGCCGAGACGTGAGTTTATCGAGAAGAACGCTAAATATGCAAATATAGACGCTTAAGTTTATAAGCTATAAAAAGAAAACCCGTGCCTGTCATGGGTTTTCTTGTTTTAAGATTTTTTGTTTGGTTTTTTTCCCCGGTTATTAAATATGCTGCAAAAGTATTTTTGCTATTTTTACTCCATTAACTAAACCTGAATCTTGTGAAAATTCTAACCAGAACAATTTGCACCCTACTCTTATTTATTTCTTCAAATTTTATAATCGCTCAAAATGATGTAGATGCCGTAGTGGGTGATTTACTTCATATTGCTGATGAATTTGCCAGTCCGGCTGCATCCGGGGCAGCCTACCAGGCTAGTGCTGGATGGTTCACCTCTGCGCAAAGTCTGGCTCCCTGGAAATTTGAAGTTTCAGTGCATGCGAATGGTCTCATTGTACCTTCAAGTAAAAAGAGTAGTACTATTTCCAATAATGAATTTAGTTTACTTAATATAAAGGGAGCGTCTAACGCCAAAGTTCCAACCGCCTTTGGAGAAACTACCGATGTCTATTATGAGGGTACCGTAATGGGGAATTCTTTCGAGTTTCAGGCCTTGGAAGGTGTGGATAAAGGACTTATTCCGCATCCGTTTGTGCAGGTAACTATGGGCTTGCCCTATGAATCTGAATTTACAGTTAGAGCCCTGCCTGAGATGACCATAGACGATGTGAATTTCAGTACATATGGGGCTGGGATCAAACATAATTTTAGTCAGTATTTTATGTTTAATGAGCCTGAAGATCTTCAGGTCTCTGCACTTATTACCTATAGTAAGTTTGATGTGAAATATGCGTTTGATCCTGTGAACATCCCTCAAGTTGCAGTTCTCGATCTAATTGATGTAAACGGTGATCTCTGGCTTTTTGAAGCCCTGGCCTCAAAACGCTACGAAAATTTTGAGATCTTCGGTGCCCTGGGGGCAACAAATTCCAACTTTGCTTACGCGATGGATGGCAGTGGGCCGTTTTTAGGAAATATAAATACAGCTCTGGAAACCCTGGGAGAAAATGAACTTCAGTTTAAAGGAGACATAGGTTTTAATTTATACTTCAATAAATTTAAAGTAAGCACGATGGTAACTGCAGGAAGCTTTTTTAATATGAATCTCGGCCTGCATTTCAGGATTTAAGGCCTTGGTTTTTACTTCTTTCTATTAGTAAAGCTTTCCCTTATTTCGTATTTTCGCTAGGAACTAATATTAATTGATATAAAATATATAATATGAAAGTTACAATAGTTGGAGCTGGTGCTGTTGGTGCCAGTTGTGCAGAATATGTAGCCATTAAGGATTTTGCATCTGAAGTAGTGCTGCTGGATATTAAAGAAGGCTTTGCTGAAGGAAAAGCGATGGACCTTATGCAAACTGCGACTCTAAACGGGTTTGATACCAAAATTACCGGGACTACCGGTGATTATTCTAAAACTGCTGACAGTGATGTTGCTGTAATTACCAGTGGAATCCCACGTAAACCTGGAATGACCAGAGAAGAATTGATAGGGATTAATGCAGGGATCGTAAAAGAAGTTGCTACAAACCTTATTAAGCATTCTCCTGATGTTATTCTTATTGTGGTTAGTAACCCAATGGATACCATGACATATTTGGTGCATAAGACCACAAACCTTCCGAAAAACAGAATAATAGGTATGGGTGGAGCCTTAGATAGCGCCCGTTTCAAGTTTAGATTAAGCGAAGCTTTAGAATGCCCGCCATCAGATGTTGATGGGATGGTGATTGGTGGTCACAGTGACACTGGGATGGTACCGCTTACGCGACTGGCAACCAGAAATTCTGTTCCGGTAACGGCATTTATATCAGAAGATCGTCTAAATCAGGTTTCTGAAGATACTAAAGTTGGAGGAGCCACGCTAACCAAATTATTGGGGACTTCTGCCTGGTATGCTCCGGGAGCAGCTGTCTCAGCTCTTGTTCAGGCAATTGCCTGCGATCAGAAAAAAATGTTTCCATGTTCAGCAATGCTGGAAGGGGAGTACGGGCTTAATGACATTTGTATAGGTGTACCGGCTATATTGGGTAAAGATGGTCTTGAAAAGATCGTTGAACTCGAACTTAGCGATGCTGAAAGTGCTAAAATGAAAGAAAGCGCAGAAGGTGTAAAAAAGACCAATACTTTGCTAGACGTATAAATACTCAAAAGTTTAAATGATTTCTTAAAAAAGGCCGCAGTTTCTGGGGTCTTTTTTGGGTTTAAAAGTTAAATTATTCCAAATAAAAATATTGGGATTTGATTTTTGAAACCCTATATTTGTCCGTTTTTAAAATCGACCTAATTAATTATAATTTAAGGAATAATGCAGAACAAAGGACTGATTAAGGTTTTTGCAATTTTATTTGGACTGGTATGTATTTACCAGCTTTCATTTACATTTATCACAAATAGAGTTGAAAATGAAGCTGAAGAATTTGCCATTCAAAAAATTGGTGAAGATGTAGATAATTATTCAGTTTTAAGAGATGCTGAAGAGAAACGTTATCTGGACTCAATTGGAGGAGATGATATTATAGCCGGCATAACTTATAATGATGCAAAAGATAAAGAGCTTAATAAAGGTTTAGACCTTAAAGGCGGAATAAACGTAATTCTTCAGATTTCGGTAAGAGATATTCTTCATGGTCTTGCCAATAATACTGCCGATCCTGCTTTTAACCGTGCTTTAGATGAAGCCGATGCAGCACAAAAAGATAGTCAGGACGATTATATAGATCTTTTCTTTGAGGCTTTCAATGATATTCCTGATGCCAGGCTGGCTTCTCCCGATGCATTCTTTAATAAATCTCTTAGTGATGAGATTAATTCTGAAATGTCTAATGATGAAGTAGAAGGTATTATAAGAAGAAAGGTAGACGAGTCTATTACTTCGGCCTTTGAGGTACTTCGTAAGCGTATCGATAAGTTTGGTGTAACACAACCAAATATCCAGCGTTTGGGGAATTCAGGAAGAATACTTGTAGAACTTCCCGGAGCCAAAGATATCAGCAGGGTTCAAAATCTACTTCAAAGTACAGCACAGTTAGAGTTCTGGCACGTATATAAAAGCAATGAATTTGGAAATTTCCTCGCAGAAGCTAATAATCGTTTGATCGAATTAGTTGGAGATAAAGAGGAGGCACGGGCCGAAACCGATACTACATCTACGGAAGATAGCGATATAGATGAACTTCTTGCTGAAGCTGAAGATGATACTTCAGACGTTGCAACCGGGAATAATCCATTATTTGATCTTATTAAATCCCCGGGCTCTCAAGGTGGGCCGGTTTTAGCTTATTTCTCTACCAGGGATACAGCTAAGGCTATGGAATATCTTAACAAATCGCAGGTAAGATCACTTCTGCCTGCAGACCAGCGTTACGCTAAATTTGTGTGGGGAATTCCTGAAGGCGACGCAGATCTTGTAGGTCTGTATGCTTTAAAGGGGAACAGAAATATGACTCCGCCTTTAAGCGGAGATGTGATCACCGATGCTAACCAAACATTTGACCAGGTTGGCAGGATAGCGGTGTCTATGCAAATGGATGGCAGGGGAGCAAAGATCTGGGAAGAAATGACCGGTTATGCTTCCAACAATCAAAGCCAGATCGCTATTGTACTTGATAATATTGTGTATTCTGCTCCCGGAGTTTCCAGTGGACCTATTTCAGGAGGAAGAAGTGAGATTACAGGAGACTTTACTATTACGGAAGGACAGGATTTAGCTAATGTACTTCGAGCAGGTAAACTTCCTGCTTCAGCAGATATTATCCAGAGTGAGATCGTAGGGCCAAGTTTAGGACAGGAGGCTATCGATAGTGGGATTATGTCATTTGCCATAGCTCTTGTCTTTGTACTTCTTTGGATGATATTCTATTATGGGAAAGCCGGTATTTATGCCGACATAGCTCTTGCAGTGAACATCCTATTCATCTTCGGAATTTTAGCCGGACTTGGTGCCGTTCTTACTTTACCTGGTATTGCCGGTATTGTTTTGACCATTGGTATTTCGGTAGATGCGAACGTACTTATCTTTGAAAGGATTAGAGAAGAACTCGCAAAAGGTAAAATGCAGAAGGATGCTATTAAAGATGGTTTCAACAATGCACTTTCTTCTATTTTAGATGCGAACATTACCACAGGTCTTACAGGTTTTATTCTTTTGATTCTTGGAACCGGACCTATTAAAGGTTTTGCTACTACCTTATTAATTGGTATTGCAACCTCTTTATTTACTGCAATATTTATTACCCGTCTGTTTATAGATGGTTATGCAAAAAGCGGAAAAGAACTTCCTTTCTCTACTTCAGCGACAAAAAACCTTTTCAGAAATGTGAAGGTAGATTGGCTAGGGAAGAGAAAACTTGCTTATGTGATCTCAGGAATAATGATCATAATAAGCTTAGGTTCACTACTTGTTCAGGGATTAAATCTGGGAGTTGACTTTGTGGGAGGTAGAACTTACACTGTTCGTTTTGACCAGGATGTTTCTCCTACTGATGTTCAGGATGACCTGATAGCTGTTTTTGGAAGTGCAGAGGCTAAAACTTTTGGGCCAAACAATCAGCTAAAAATCACAACCAATTATCGTGTTGATGATGATGGATCTGAAGTAGATGAGGAGATTGCCAGAACAATGTATGGGGCGCTCCAGGAATATCTTCCTGCCGACCTTACTTTTGAGCAATTTCGTGCCGGTGGAACTGACCGTAGCCTTGGGATTATGCAATCTATGAAGGTTGGTCCAACCATTGCCGATGATATTAAAAATGATTCCTTCTGGGCTATTTTAGGATCCCTGGTTGTTATTTTCCTTTATATCTTATTGAGGTTTAGAAAATGGCAGTTCAGTATAGGATCGGTAGCTGCTGTAGCTCACGATGTTATTATAGTATTGGGTGTTTTCTCTTTGCTTTACAAGGTGATGCCTTTTAGTATGGAGGTCAACCAGGCTTTTATCGCTGCAATCCTAACCGTGATTGGTTACTCGCTTAACGATACCGTGGTTGTGTTTGACAGAATCCGGGAGTATGTTAATGAGCACACCTCATGGAATCTTGACAGGACTATTAACAGTGCTTTGGATAGTACGATAAGTCGTACGCTGAACACCTCGCTTACCACCTTAATAGTATTGTTGGCTATCTTCATATTTGGAGGGGAAGGCATTCGAGGCTTTATGTTTGCCTTGATAGTAGGGGTAATTGTAGGTACTTATTCATCACTCTTTATAGCGACGCCGGTTATGTTTGATAGCGTCACCGATAAGGCTAAAATTCAGAAGAAGAAACTTGAAGAAGAGACTGAAACTACAGTTTAAGTAAAGTTTAATGCTTATAAAAAAAGGCTTTCCGCATTTGGAAAGCCTTTTTTATTCTAGGAGGTTAAATACCCCGAGGCTTGCCTCGTTAGTGAATGTTGTAAAGTTTGAAATCGTGTTCAATTGTAAAGCTCGGTAGGCTTTCCCCGGAGAAATTTACTCCCTTGTTTTAGTTTTACACAAGGAAACTATAATTGGAAATTCCGCCTTGTTATGATAAGAGTTTAAAGTTTTAGGTTACTCATTTTTATCTAATTTAGTTGTAGGCAATCAGCAAAAAAGCTTTCCCTTAGTAGGAAAGCTTTAGTTTTTTTATTGGTAAAAAGCTGTGTTTAATTGCTTAATCTGTTCTTTTAAAAAAGATCTTATCTCCAACTTCAATACCCCATTCCTTAATTAGCCCTGCATTTATTTCCAGTACAAACTGTGCCGGTTCACCTGAAGGCAAGGAGGTCTCATCCATTGGTTCAGCATTTTCATAGTAGCTCACCGCAGTGCTATCTGAAGCATAATAGATGATATCCAATGGTATGTAAGTGTTCTTCATATAGAAGGCACGTGGTTCGGCCATATTATATATAAACAACATTCCCTGTAATTCTTCCATACTTTCCCGATACATTAAACCCGTTTCGTGTTCGTATTGGCTATCGGCAATTTCTATGTCTAGTTTCTTTATGGTATCACCTTCAGATTTAATAAGGCTGAGTTCGCCTTCTTTGGTGAATTCAATATCTTCTTCGATTATTTCTTCCTCTGGCTTTGCGTCCTCCTTACAAGAGGAAAAAAGGATTACTGAGGCCATGCCCAGGCTTAAGAAAAGATTTCTGCGAATCATAGGCTGCGGTTTTTGGTTGGACGATACATAAAATAGAAACCTGCAATTATAAACGGAATACTTAACCACTGACCAGTATTTAGAAGCCAGGTTGCGCGTTCTTCTACCTGAGCTTCCTTTATGAACTCTACAAAAAATCTTACCGTCCAAAGAAGTACCAGGAATAAACCAAAGATGTATCCCACTTTTAAACGTTTTTCGGTTTTCCAGTATAAGTACCAAAGCAAAATGAAGATAAGTAGATAACAAACAGATTCGTAAAGCTGTGCGGGATGTCTGGGAAAATCTTCGCCAAGTTTGGCAAAAATAACTCCATAGTCTGAATTTGTAGGTTTTCCAATTATTTCAGAATTGATGAAATTTCCTATTCTAATAAAAATACCACCACTGGCAACCGGAATAACAATCCTATCAAGGATCCAGAGAACTGGTTTGTCCAGCACCTTTTTTCGGTATAAATACATTGCTATGATGATCCCAATGGCTGCACCATGGCTTGCAAGTCCTCTGAAACCTGTGAATTCGAATTCCGGTTCAAATCTTACAGGCAGAAAGATCTCCAGTAAATGATTCTGAAAATAATCCCAATCATAAAAGATCACGTGTCCCAGTCGGGCCCCAATAAGGGTTGCGAGTACTGTGTAGATAAAAAGGGAATCTAATTTTTCTATTGCAATACCTTCCCGTGTATAAATGCTTTTCATTATATACCACCCCAAACCAAAAGCGATAAGGAACATTAGGCTGTAATAATGAAGGGTGAAAAATCCCAGGTCCAAACCTTCAGAAGGGTTCCAGGTAATTGCATTTAAAAACATGAAGTGAATTTTATGTTAGTAAGGTAAAGATACATATTTGCAGGTTTCTGCAAGTTGCTAGGTGTTCTTTTTTGGCGGAACGGGATCATAGCCTTTTCCGCCCCAGGGATTGCAGCTAACTATCCTTTTAATGCTTAGCCAGCCCCCTTTAAACACTCCAAACCTTTCTAAAGCAGTGAGGGAATATTGAGAGCAGGTAGGCGAATAGCGACAGCTTGCCGGAGTTAATGGGGAAATAAAATTGCGGTAGAATTTCACCACTAGGATAAAAGGATATGCGAGAATTTTTTTTAGCATCTGTTATTCGATACTGAAGGTCGTGCCTTCTTTTCCGTCTTTAAGCTGAATGCCCAAAGTCTGTAACTGGTCTCTGATTTGATCGCTTAAAGCAAAATCCTTATTTACCCTTGCTTCGGCTCTAAGTTTTATAAGCAGCTCTATGGTTGCTGAAAGTTGTTTTTGCGTGCTTTCTTCATTTTCTGAAGTTTTTTCCAGAAGTCCTAGCACATCAAACATGAAGTTTTTCATGGTTTCGTGAAGTATTTCCTTATCTTCTGAAGTGATTTCGACTTTACCTTCCTTAACACTATTGATGAATTTTACAGCATCAAAAAGTTTTGCAATAAGGATAGGACTATTAAAATCGTCATTCATCGCATCGTAGCAGGATTGTTTCCAATCGCTAACCGAAATTGACGAAGATTTACCTACCTGAAGCTTGTCGATTTGATGGTAGGCATCCATAAGACGGTTGAAACCTTTTTCACTTGCTGAAAGTGCTTCATTAGAAAAATCCAATACGCTGCGGTAATGCGCCTGAAGCATAAAAAACCTTGTGACATTGGGAGAAAATGGCTTGTCCAGAATATCATTGTTACCGGAGAAGATCTCTTCGGGTAGAATATTATTTCCTGTACTTTTCGCCATCTTTTTGCCATTAAGGGTAAGCATATTAGCATGCATCCAGTAATGAACAGGGTTTTTGCCGGTGGAAGCTTCACCTTGAGCGATCTCGCATTCGTGATGAGGAAATTTCAGGTCCATTCCCCCTCCGTGGATATCGAATTCTTCTCCGAGGTATTTTGTACTCATAGCGGTACACTCTAAATGCCAGCCAGGAAAGCCGTCACTCCAGGGAGATGGCCAGCGCATAATATGTTGGGGTTCTGCCTTTTTCCACAGTGCAAAATCCTGGGGATTCTTTTTGTCGCTCTGAGCGGCAAGTTCCCTGGTATTTGCGACCATATCTTCTAGTGAACGCCCGCTTAATTTTCCGTAGTGATGACTTTCATTGTATTTCATCACATCAAAATAAACCGAACCGTTGGCTTCGTATGCAAATCCTTTTTTCTGGATCTCTTTTATAATCTCAATTTGCTCCACAATATGCCCTGTGGCAGTAGGCTCGATGCTTGGCGGTAAATTGTTGAATTTTTGAAGAATATTATGAAAATCTATGGTGTAGCGCTGTACTACTTCCATAGGTTCAATTTTTTCCAACCTTGCCTTTTTGGCGATGCGGTCTTCTCCGCTGTCCGCATCGTTCTCCAAATGGCCGGCATCGGTTATATTTCTAACATACCGTACCTTATACCCCAGGTGTTTAAGATACCTGAAGACCAGGTCGAAGGAGATAAAAGTACGACAATTGCCTAAATGAACATTGCTGTAAATAGTAGGGCCGCAAACATACATGCCTACGTGTCCCGGATTTATAGGGGTGAAAATCTCTTTCTCCCCGCCCATTGAATTATACAGTTTTAAGCTTTGTTCATCAAAAAGCGCCATAGGTAGTTAGTTGTTTAAATGTAATTAATTATGAAAAGGTTGTGTCTAATTTGATGTAATCCAGGAATTCACGTTTTACTTCTTTGTTTTTAAAAGCTCCGCCAAACTCACTGGTTACGGTACTGCTCTCAATATCCCTGATTCCCCGACTGTTTACACACAAGTGCTTCGCATCAATCACACAAGCTACATCAGGTGTGCCAAGGGCTCTTTGTAACTCCTGAACTATTTGCATCGTCATTCGCTCCTGGACTTGTGGGCGTTTAGCGAAATAATCTACTATGCGATTCATTTTGGAAAGCCCTATAACTCTTCCTTTAGAAATATAAGCCACGTGTGCTTTCCCAACGATAGGAAGTAAATGGTGCTCACAGGTAGAATAAACAGTGATGTTTTTTTCTACCAGCATCTCCCCATATTTATATTTGTTCTCGAAAGTGGAGGCCTTGGGTTTATTTGCCGGATCTAGTCCTGAGAAAATTTCGTTCACGAACATTTTGGCAACCCTTTGAGGAGTTCCCTGTAGACTATCATCGGTAAGGTCCAGTCCCAGAGTTTCCATAATTTTTTTTACGTCATCCTTGATTAAAGCAACTTTTTCAATATCACTAAGTTCAAAAGCATCTTCACGTATTGGAGTATCTGCACTGCTACCCGCATGGGCATCCCCCATTTCATCAATTTCCGTCAAAATTTTGTCTATTTTCATGCCGTTTTACAATAATTGTCGTAATCAGTGGTTACAGCTTGCAAAGATACAATTTTAATGGGTTTTTCACTTCGTCTTAGAAACTGAAGATTTCGCCTTATTACTTAAATTTATATATCTTGCTGTGATAGCTATGAAACCAGTTTTTGCTCTATTAGTATTCTTTTTGCTAAGCCTTCCATCTGTATGGGCTCAGGGAGAAGTTTGTGCAAATATTGAGCCCTTTTGTGCCGGGGGAAACCAATTTGTTTTTGAAAACAGTCATAAAGATAATAGTGACCAGGAGCAAGCCGAAGAAGGTCCGTATTATGGTGATCTCACCACCCAACCATATCCAAGTTGGTATTTCCTTCAGGTTCAGGAAAGCGGAAGGCTGGAATTTCTGATCTCTCAAACCGAAAACGATGATGGCAGCGGTAAAATTCTTGACGTGGATTTTGCAGTATGGGGGCCATTCTCACCATCTGACGATATATGTGATTACGAGATGCTAAGTGAAGAAAATCTTGTGGGTAGCTCTTACGAACCTGATAGCACCGAAAGGATGGATCTTGGGGAAACCGAAGCAGGAGAGATCTATGTTGTGGTTATCACCAATTTTAGTGAAACCCAGGGATTTATAAAACTTGAACAGGTGAATGCGGGGCAACCTGGGGCTGGGTCTACCGATTGTTTCCAGGGGGGGCTTGAAGATGAGATTTATGGTTGTGAAGGAGAAACGGTAATTGTGGATGGAACCGTTTTGTTTGCTGAAGAATATGCCTGGTTTGTAGAGAAAAATGGATCATTTGAAGAAATTGAAGGGGAAACCGATGCCTATTTAGAAGTAGAGGAGGAGGGAACCTATAAACTCATTGTTTCCAATAGGTTTTCTGAGGTTATTGATGATACTGTTTTTGTAGGCTTTAATCCTGAGCCAACAGCCAATGAACCTGAAGAGCTGTATATCTGTGATGGCAGCCAGGAATCTATAGATCTTACTGTTCTGAATTCTGAGATAACCACTGGTAATCCACCTTCCGAAAAACTTGAAGTGATTTATTATGAATCTGATGAACATTTCGAAGAAGATAAACCAATTGTCGACCCCGGAAATTATCTGAAAGTTGAAACTCAGGATATACTTGCAGTGATTAGATCTGAAAATGGTTGTTATTCCGATCCGGTAAAGGTTAGTATTAAAGTAGAGATTATTCAGGAAGAGATTTTAGCTGAGACAGTAATATTATGTGCAGATCTTCAGGGTGACATTCTTGAAGATATTCAACTGGGAGAAGATCTTGGGCCGAATTATGAATTCGAATGGTTTTTAGGGGATGAACAAGTTTCTACGCAGGCAATCCTGGTGCTGGATGAAATTCCGGAAGTTGATAAGCTTAGTCTGACAATTACTGATTTAATAGGTGATTGCTCCCGAAATTTTGAGGCTGACATAATGGTTTTTTCAGCGCCAGAAGAAGTTAAAATTGGAATTGAGGGGAATGATTTTGAAGAAGGTTATACGGTAACCGCCGAAGCTATTCCTGGGATTTCACCAAATGCTGTTTATGAATTTCAGATGGACAACGGGCCATGGCAGGAAAGCAATGTGTTTAAAAATGTTCCTCCCGGCTTGCACAATATCACGGGCAGAGAAATAAATGGATGCGGCGCAACCACCTCAGAAAATTTTGATCTGGTGGGTTATCCTCGGTTTTTTACTCCAAATTCCGATGGGTATAATGATACCTGGAAAATTGAAGGTGATGAAGATATTCGGGTTCTTGAGCTTTTTATCTTCGATAGGTACGGGAAATTGCTTAAACAATTGAATCCAAATGGAGCCGGCTGGGATGGTAGTTTTGGAGGCCGGGATCTGCCTGCGAATGATTACTGGTTTAAGCTGGAATATCTCGATAGAAATACTGGAAAAACCAGCATCTTTAAGTCTCATTTCACCCTGAAAAGGTAGGAAACATAAAAGCGCCTGGAAGGCGCTTTTAAAGCCAAATATTTTAATTCTTCCTAAAGTCCAAAACTAAGAGATAAAACCACACTGGAAAGGTCGCGGTTAATTTTGTAAGTGTCTGTTAGACCCACATCAAACAGTTGAGGGTTTTCATCCCTTTGAGCATTTGTATAAGCCAGGTCTAATTTTATACTTCCAAAATTGTAACCAAGCCCTGCCGAATAGCCGGTAAGATCTCCTACCTTGATTTCATCCTGATAGGGACTTTCCTCAAAGCGGTATCCTCCGCGGAGACTCCAGTTTTGAATTCTGTATTCTCCTCCAAACCTAAATGTGGAAGCAGCTTTTAGGTTATCGGCTATTTGAGTATTCTGATAACTGAAATCGGGATCATCTTTCGGTCTGAATTCTATGTTGGAGTAATCCTTATAGGAATAATCAAAACTTATAAGTCCCTGTCCTCCAAATAAAACGGCAATGCTACCGTTTAACTTCGAAGGTGTTTTTAAAGTATAGTCGGGGTAAACGTTTAGTACATTTGGATTTACTGTCACCCGTTCATTCTGGTTATTATTAGTCTCGAGGTATTGAGTGGTTTGTTCTTCGATATTCAACCAGGTTGGCGATTCGTAAGAAGCCCCAACGCGAAAATTGTCATTTACTTTGGCGATGGCCCCAAGCTGAAAGGAAAATCCATTTCCGTTGGTGCTTAAATTATTATTAAATCGAACTTCATTTGTTGCGCTCCCGCTATTGTTGTTGGTTTCCAGATATCGGGTTGCCCGGTCGTAGTTAATGAAATGTGTGTTAAGGTTAGCTCCCAGGAAAAGGAAATCTTCATATTGTGTACCAAAGTTAAAGGTGAACTTTCCATTTAAGCCTGTTGCATAAGAAGAAAATTCCTGGTTAAAATTTCCCGGAGCAATAAAAGAATTGTAAGTAGTGTTGTTTGGATCATCAAGATCATGGTCAATTACATAGCCCTGGTAACCAAGCATAGCCTGCTGAGCACCGAAACCTTCGTTTTCACCTAAATAGGTGTAAAGCTCTGAAATAGATTCTCCATCCATAGTCTGAAGTAGATCCAATGGAATTCCATCAGCATAACCTAAAAAATACTGATCAATGGAATTGTTTCCGGTACCCGCTGCAATAAAACTATCGTCAAAATTCTTAGTTTTTGAATAATTCATTGCCAGGCTGAATTTTTTCCAGGAACTGTTATTGGCAGTATCGAAAATCAAAACTCCACCGGCCTGGTTGAAATAGACATCAGATTCCTCATTGGAGGTGTAGCTGTTGAAATAATTTACATCGTTGGTGCTATTTCTAAAATCCAGGGTGATTGTCCCAAAACTGTTAAGAAATACTGCAGATCCAGCCGGGTTAATCGAAATCGCCGACATATCTCCTCCAAGTGCTCCAAAAGCTCCACTCATAGCACGAAAACGTGCTGTTCCCGTAAGGTCTTCTGAAGAATATCTGTATGCGTCGGTTATATTTTGGGCTTGGGTGTATGTGAAACCCAATAAGGTAATTAATAAAAAGGCTAACTTTTTCATATCAGATCATTTATTTTTTTGTCGTGAAAAATCTTAAAAAAACCTTACAGGACTTGTCCTGTAAGGTTGTGTTTTATGTCAAATCCCTTGTTACAGATTATCCTCTGCCGCCCCCGCTTCTTCGTGAGCTACCAGAACTTCTTGAGGTTCCGGAGCTTCGGCTGGAAGAAGATGAACTTCTTACGGCACCGCTGCTACGGGATGACCTATTAGAAGACCTGTTATAGGTGTTATTATTCCTGGTAGTACGACTTCGGTTATAGGTGGAATTCGAATTTGAACGTCGCGTGTTTACATTTGTGTTTACGCGGGTTGGTTCAGAATTCCTGGTCGTTCTACTGTAAATCCTGGAATTATCACCTCTGCTTATAGCCTGTCTTCTGGCTGAAACATCATTATTTCGAATACTCCTTATACTTCTTGAATAAGAGCTTCTGCTATCTGCTGAAGCATTTCTTCGGGTTGAGGAATAATCAGAATAGGAATTTCTTCGGCCGGTATTGTAGGCCACATCATTATATGTGTTGCGATAGCGATAATTATAGCCCCATCTGTTGTAAGGGTATCCATAGTAGTTTCCGTATCCCATGCCATACCAGCTACCCCAGTAAGAACCAAACCCAAAACCAAAGCCAATTCGGCTGCCCCATGGGCTGTAGCCGAAGTTTGAGCCCCAGTATGGATAATAATAACCAGGTCCCCAGTAAGGATCTATAAAAAACGGATCATACCATCGATTGTAATACGAAGCACTCCAGCCCCAACGATATGGATTGTAGAATCCACTATACCATCCGGTATTGTAAATATTTATGGTGTATTGGTCGGGGTCGTTTCCCCAGGGGGCATATCCTCCGGAATACTCTATAGCATCCTGCTCGTACATTTCATCTTCATAATCATCTGCAGAAGTATATTCATCCACATCAGTAAAGATCATATTATCTGCCATTTCTCCATATATTGCAGATTTTTCAGCGAAGAGATTCTTATAATATGAGTTTGCATTATTGTCTTGAGTAGCATATTGAGATCGATCGGTTTCAGAAGGATAAGTTTGGCTTCCGTCGCCATAGATTCCGTCTTCATAGCCGGAATACTGTGTGGAACCACAAGATGCTAACAATAGCAATAATATTAGAGGAGTCATTAAGAACCACGCTCTTTTAGGAATGTTGTAATTGCGTATCATTAGCCTATATTTTATTGTTGAACATTACAAAAATAGTTAGTTTTGCGCTAAATGTTAGTTATACACAGACTAACTATTTATTAATAAGTGTTAAATATAGCACAAGTTTTGTGCCAAATTATTGGAATGGGGAAGAACATAGTTACACGCAGCGAAGATTATTCAAAATGGTATAATGAGCTGGTAGTTAAGGCAAACCTGGCCGAAAACTCTGCAGTTAGAGGTTGTATGGTTATTAAACCTTACGGCTATGCCATATGGGAGAAGATGCAGGCCCAACTGGATAAAATGTTCAAGGAGACGGGGCATGAAAATGCTTATTTTCCGCTTTTTGTGCCAAAGAGTTTATTTGAGGCTGAAGAAAAGAATGCAGAAGGATTTGCCAAGGAATGTGCTGTAGTGACCCATTACAGGCTAAAAACCAATCCTGACGATACTTCAAAATTAATTGTAGATCCGGAGGCGAAACTTGAAGAGGAACTTATTGTTAGACCAACTTCAGAAGCGATTATTTGGAATACTTATAAAAATTGGGTTCAGTCGTACCGGGATCTGCCTCTCTTGATAAATCAATGGGCGAATGTGGTACGATGGGAGATGAGAACCCGTTTATTCCTGAGAACTGCAGAATTTCTTTGGCAGGAAGGACATACCGCACACGCTACAAAACAGGAGGCACTGGATGAGACTATGCTAATGAATAATATCTATGCTGAATTTGCCGAGAGTTTTATGGCAATGCCGGTTATAAAAGGAAGTAAGACAGAAAGTGAACGTTTTGCAGGAGCTGAAGAAACATATTGTATAGAGGCGATGATGCAGGACGGAAAAGCTTTGCAGGCGGGAACTTCCCATTTTCTTGGTCAGAATTTCGCCAAAGCCTTTGATGTTAAGTTTACTTCAAAAGAAGGTAAGCTCGAACATGTTTGGGCTACCTCCTGGGGAGTTTCCACAAGATTGATGGGGGCTCTTGTGATGACGCATAGTGATGATAATGGTCTGGTTTTACCACCAAATCTTGCGCCTATTCAGGTAGTGATTGTTCCAATCTATAAAGGTGAAGAGCAATTAGCACAAATTTCTGAAGTTGCCAACAAGCTTGCCGATGAATTGAAAGTTGCAGGAATTTCAGTAAAATATGATGACCGTGATACACAAAAACCAGGTTGGAAGTTTGCTCAATACGAAATGCAGGGAGTACCGGTGAGATTGGCTATTGGTCCCAAGGATCTTGAAAAAGGTTCTGTAGAGCTGGCACGAAGAGATACTTTGAGTAAAGAGTTTGTTCAGCAGACTGAGGTTGTAGAAAAAGTAAAAGACCTAATGGTAGAGATCCAGGATAGTCTTTTTAATAAAGCTAAAAACTTTAGAGATGAGCATATCACCAGGGTAGATTCCTTTGATGAATTTAAAAAGGTATTAAAGGAAAAGGGTGGATTCATTTCTGCGCATTGGGATGGTACTTCAGAAACAGAAAATAAAATAAAAGACCTTACTAAAGCTACGATAAGATGTATTCCGTTTGATAGAGAAGAAGAGACGGGAAGCTGTGTTCTTACAGGAAAACCTTCTGCTGGAAGGGTGCTTTTTGCTAAGGCGTATTAATTTTTGATTTTTTTCAACATAGATTTGCGGCATTGAAAAATAGTTGTATTTTTGCATCCGCATTTGAAGAAAAGAATGGTCCGTTCGTCTAGGGGTTAGGACGCCAGGTTTTCATCCTGGTAACAGGGGTTCGATTCCCCTACGGACTACAAGAGAAACAGAGAGCTGTTTCATAGTTACCTGAAAAGGTGTTTTTATTGAAAATTAATGGTCCGTTCGTCTAGGGGTTAGGACGCCAGGTTTTCATCCTGGTAACAGGGGTTCGATTCCCCTACGGACTACAAGAAAAGATTAATTAAAGAAGAATATAATGGCAAATCACAAGTCAGCGTTGAAGAGGATACGTAGCAATGAGGCAAAACGTCTTAGAAATCGCTACCAGCATAAAACTACCAGAAACGCAATCAAAAAATTGCGTGAGGCTGATAAGAAAGAAGCTGAAACTTTGCTTCCTTCTGTAGTTTCTATGGTTGATAAATTAGCAAAGAAAAACATTATACACGATAATAAAGCTGCAAACCTTAAGTCTAAGCTTAGTAAGCACGTAGCAGCGCTTTAAGAATTATTACAGTGTTCAATTACTGAATGCTTTCTGTGAGAACGGAGAGCATTTTTTTGTGCCCAAAAATTTCAATTGTGCCTCCCGTTTTTGATAAATTATTTTAGAAAACTGAAAGACCCGAAAGGGTGGTTAGTCTTTCCAGGGCCTTCATCCCCAGCTCCGAATTCCCTTTGTGATTAAGAATAGGACTCCAAACCGCAACAGAATACTGGTCTGGGTGAATCGCAACTATTCCGCCGCCTACGCCACTTTTTCCCGGTAGACCTACCTCAAAACTAAATTCTCCCGCTTCATCATAAAAGCCGCAGGTTTGCATTAAGGCATTAATACGTTTTACCGAGGTTGGCGTTAAAATTTCTTCTCCGGTGTCAAGGATTTTTCCTTTGTTGGCATAGATCATAAAAGCTTGTGCCAATTCTTTGCAGGACATCGAGAGGCTGCAGAGGTTAAAATAAAAATCTACGATTGGTTCTACCTCACATTTAATATTTCCCAGTGCTTTCATATAATTTACGAGAGCAATATTACGATACCCGGTAGATTTTTCCGAAGCAGCGATTTTCTTATCAAAATCTATTTCTGGGTTACCGGTAATCTTTCTTACAAAATCAAGAAGTTCCTGTTTGGGGTCTTCTAATTGGGCGACTAAAATGTCTGAGATCACCAAAGCCCCCGCGTTTATAAAAGGATTCCGGGGCACGCCTTGTTCATATTCCAGCTGCGTGAGAGAGTTAAAAGGATCTCCCGAAGGTTCCACATCCACCCGTTTCCAAAGATCTTCACCCATAAGAATCATCGCCATGGATAGGGAAAAAACTTTTGCTATACTTTGTATCGAAAAATTTTCATCGCTGTCGCCAAAACAAAAATGCTGTTTATCTCCGCAATAAATGTGCATCCCGAATTTTCTCGGGTCTACTTTTGCCAGTTCCGGAATGTAAGAGGCGACTTTTCCTTCTACATCACGGTAGTTCATCTCGCTCTCAATAGTATTTAAAATTTTCTGGTAATCCATTAATGCAAATCCTTTAAGGAAGTTCCTGTTTCTATCTCGAAAGGTACTTGTTCTGGCCTGAAAATTCGGGCCTCTGGTTTTCCTTTTAACGTAATTTTATCACCGGAAACTTCCAGCCAGCTTCCTTCTCGTAATCCAATTATAGGCTGGGTATTCAGAGTATGAAATTCTTTGATCCTGGTTTCCCGGGTTTCTCCCTTATGAGTTGAATTCTTATCGGGATCTAAATAATGAGGATTTATATTAAAGGGAACGATTCCCAGTGTTTTAAATGATGGGGGATAAATTATTGGCATATCATTGGTGGTTTGCATAGTGAGCCCGGCAATATTCGTTCCTGCGCTGGTACCCATATATGGTGTGCCTGAAAGGATGGCCTCCTGTAAAACCTTCATTACCTTGTTTTTGTATAACTGGGTAACCAGTAAAAAAGTATTACCACCACCGGTAAAGATTCCTTCAGCTTTTTTTACCGCTTCTGTCGGATCTTGGTATTCCTGTATCCCTTTCAATTTTAACCCGGCTTTGGAAAATGCAGTGGCGGCCATTTTGGTATACTCCTCAGGAGAAATTCCCCCTGGGCGGGCATAAGGAATGAATAAAACCTCTGATACTCCATCGAAAAATTTCTTTATTTCCGGAATTAAATATTCGAGGTATGCCTGCCCGTGCAGGGTAGAGGTACTGGCTAGAAGGGCTTTTTTCATCTTTGTTTTTTTGTAAATTTAGAGGAAAAGGCAGGTTTAACAAAAATTTACCTGCAACTTATCTTTCTCATAAGAAGATAAATTGTTCCTTTAAGTTATAGAAATTGTATTATGATACGCTTTGTAATTACCTTAGTTTTCTTGATAGCCACTTTTCCACTTCTCTCTCAAGAGGTGCAAAGAGTGGTGATAGATGGTAAAATTATTGTTCCTGAAGGGGATAACCTGGAGGGGATGACTGTTTATAATGAGACTTCCCAAAGAGGAACCATCACCAATACCGATGGTGAATTCAGGATATCTGTAGCCATAAATGATAGTATAAGCTTTTCGGCTTTGCAATTTCAGAAATTTACAGTTGTAGTAGATCAGGGGGTTATAGATTCGGGAGAACTCAATGTTTTTATCAGTGAGACTGTAACCGAACTCCCTGAGGTGGTAGTCCTGCCTCATGACCTCTCCGGAAACGTTAACGTCGATGTGGCTCGCATACAGGTTGCAGATCCTGATTTGCCGCGATACAGTGCCGCCGATTTGGAAAATATGAATGTTGTTACTGAACCCGATGCCCTAACCGGACCCGGTAAAAATGAAGCGATGGCAGCTAGTAAAACCCGCCTTATTCACGGACTTAATCTTGTGAATATTTTCAAGGTTCTTGTGGGTGATAGTAATGGAAGCCATCAAATTAAGCAACGGGAAAAAGATGAATATATCCGTCAATTATATAACGATGAATTTTTTCAGGAAAACCTGGACATCAAAAAAGAAAACATCAACGATTTTATTTTCTATGCTTCAGATAATGGCCTTACTGCCGAGATGATGCAGGAAGGTAATGAACTTGATCTCATAGAGTTTCTTATAGCCAAAGGTAGAGAATACAAGAATCAAGTTGAAAATTAATAAAAGCCCTCAACGTACTCTGTTCCACATTAAAACCTCACAGGAATCTCGATGAGGTTAGTAATTCTTGTACTCATAGCCGTTATTTTTAGTTTCTCTCTTCAGGCTCAGGATAGAGATTTGCTTAATGGGAAAATCACTAATGATTCTCTTCTTTCTCAAGTGCATGTTATTAATATTACTTCTGAAAAAGGAACGCTTAGTGGAGAATCAGGAGAGTTTATCCTAAGCGTAAAACCCGGAGATTCCATTCTTTTTTCTTCTGTTCAGTATAAGAATATTACTATTGCGGTAAGAAAGGAGATGCTAGCCGAATCTTTTGAAATTGAACTGGAAAATGAACTCACCGAGCTTGACGAGGTGAAACTTCATGAGCTTTCCGGTAATTTACTGCAGGATATTGGAAATATGGAAACCTTGAACCAGGCAGAATTTGGGATTCCTTATTCCGATAAAAAGCCGCCAAATATCGTGGAACGAAAAATTAGTGGAATGAGTAGTCCTATGGATCCCGCAGGTTTGCTTTATGGGGCAATAAGTGGTGAGAGGAGAAAACTCAAGCAAGCCCGGGAAAATCAAAGAGAAAATAACCGAATCCTTAAAGCCCGTAATTTGCTTTCCGAAGAATTTTATAATACCGAACTGGGATTAAAGAAATCAGAGGTGCTGAATTTTCTGTATTACTGCGCAGAAAACCCTTTATTTATGAGACTTGTTAATAAGGAGGATCTTCTTGGACTCATCGAATTTTATAAAAAAACCATTCCCAATTATCAGGATTATATCAGTTTGGATTGAATGTTGATGACAAAAACTAAAAGCCTTTAATGAAAAAGATTTTTATTCTCTTTGGTCTTTTCTTTATTTTGACCTCTTTTAAAGTCACCGCACACGAGTATTATCTTAGTGTTACCGAAATTAATTACAAAACCGAAAGTCAATCCCTTCAGATAATAACCCGGGTCTTTGTAGATGATTTTGAGAATGTTTTGCGAAAACGTTTTAACAACGATATTCGACTTGTGAAAGATGCCGAAGAAGGCCCGGTTAGAAAAATGATAGAGCGATATCTTGGGCAGAAACTTCAGCTTAAATCAAACGGGAAGGAGCATCAGTTAAAATATTTGGGAAAAGAATATGATAATGACCAGATGATTCTCTATATCGAAGTTGAAAAGGTTGTGCCTTTCACAGAGATTAGCATTACAAATTCAATATTGACCGATCTTTTTGATGATCAGAAAAACGTCGTTCACGTAAAAGTAAACGGAGTTACAAAAAGCCTGTTACTTCAAAAGAATGAAGATAAAAAAAGTTTCAAATTTAGAAATTAAACCATTTATTTAACATAAAGTCTTATTTTTAGAAAAATTAAATAATAATTCAGTTTTCATGAGAAAAATTAAATTCTTGACTTCCGCAATTTTAATGCTCTTTTTTGTTGGTCTCTCTGCTCAGGAAGAGCAACAGCAATCAGAACGCCAGGAAGGTCACACAAACCAAAACAAGTTCAGACAGCTTTATGATGAGTTTTCAACTCCTAATCAATATCGTACAGGGGCCGGAGCACCCGGAGAAGCTTATTATCAGAATCAGGCCGATTATAAAATGGATATCGTGCTTGACGATAAGAACACAAAACTAACGGGAAAAGAAACTATTACTTACCATAATAATTCACCAAATAAACTTGAATATCTTTGGGTGCAACTGGACCAGAATATCCGGTCAAAAAATTCGCCTGCTCAGGAGAAGAATCCAAGTAAGATGAACCCTGTTTCTAGCCCTGAAAGATTTACGAATCAGTTTTTGAAAGAATCTTTTGACGGTGGTTTCAATATAGAAAAAATTAACCACAACGGGAAACCGCTAAATTATACCATTAACCAGACTATGTTGAGAATAGACCTGGCTGAGCCTCTGGCCGCAGGAGAAAGCTATACCTTTTCTATAGATTGGTGGTACAAGATCAATAATCATGTTACCGATAGAGCCCGTTCAGGCTATGAGCATTTTCCAGAAGATGGAAATAATGTATACGTTATTGCACAGTTCTTCCCGAGAATGGCTGTTTACAATGATGTAGAAGGTTGGCAGAATATGCAATTCTGGGGTAATGGGGAATTCGCACTTCCTTTTGGAGATTATGAAGTGAATATTACCGTGCCTGCAGATCATATTATGGAAGCAACCGGAGAACTTCAGAACCGTAAGCAGGTTTACACTAAAGATATGCTGAAGCGTTATGAAGAGGCTAAAAAATCTTTTGATAAACCTGTAATCATCGTAAACCAGGAAGAAGCTGAAAAAGCCGAAAAAGGTTTTTCAAACAAAACCAAAACCTGGAAATATAAAGCCAATATGGTAAGGGATTTCGCCTTTTCTACTTCAAGGAAATTTGTTGTGGATATGATGAATACCGATGTTCAGGGAAAAGAGGTAATGGCAATCTCGCTTTATCCGAAAGAAGGGAACCCTTTATGGGAAGAGTATTCAACTCGTGCTGTAGCTACTACTCTGGAAAGCTATTCTGATCAAACTTTTCAGTATCCTTATCATAAAGCAATTTCGGTACACGCCAAAAATCAGGGGATGGAATATCCAATGATCTGCTGGAACTATGGCCGACCTGATGAGAACGGGGAATACAGCGACAGGGTTAAATACGGGATGATAAGTGTAATAATTCACGAAGTTGGACATAACTTCTTCCCGATGATTGTAAATAGTGATGAACGCCAATGGGGTTGGATGGATGAAGGTTTGAATACTTTCTCCCAATACCTGGCCGAGCAGGAATTCGGGAAAAAATATCCGGAAGCCATTGCGCCTTTGGGTCAATATCCTTCCAGACGGGGGATTCCTTCTAAAATAGTTCCTTATATGAAAGGGGACCAGCAATTTATCGCTCCTATTATGTCTAATCCCGAACAGGTGATTCAGTTAGGAAATAATGCCTACGGAAAACCCGCAACCGCTCTTAATATTCTAAGAGAAACTGTTATGGGGAAAGACCTTTTTGATCACGCTTATAAAACCTATGCGAACCGTTGGATGTTCAAACACCCAACTCCCGAGGATTTCTTCAGAACTATGGAAGATGCTTCAGGGGTAGACCTGGATTGGTTTTGGAGAGGTTGGTTTTACACTACCGATAATGTGGATATGGGTGTAAAATCTATCAAGAAATATTACATTACCGATAAAGCCACAAAAGAGGGTGCTGAATTCCTTGAGCGCTACGGTGCAAAACCAGAGGATATGGAAGGGATCTATGTTGTAGAAGAAGGAAGCGAAGATTTTGAAGAAGCAATGAAAGGGAAAGATCCGTTGGAGAATGCATCTACACTTAATGAATATTTAATGGACAATTTTTCAGAACAAGATCGTGCAGGAATGAAAAATCCAAAGTATTTCTATGAAATCACTTTTGAGAAGCCGGGTGGGATTCCTATGCCACTTATTGTGGAGTATACCTATGCCGATGGGACTTCAGAAAAAGTGACCTATCCTGTTCAGCTTTGGAGAAAAAATGATGCCGAAGTAACTAAGGCAATTGCCTCAGAAAAGGAAATCACTTCTGTAGTAGTAGATCCGGATCTGGAGACAGCAGATGTTGATGTTAGTAACAATAGCTGGCCTCAGGATAAAACCACCGATAAATTTGAAGAATTTAAAGAAAGCCTGGATAACTAAGCAGGCTCACTGAAATAAAGAAAAAAAGCCGACTTTAACGAGTCGGCTTTTTTTATGGCTAAATTTGTGATTATATTTGCACGCTATGGTAGTACATCCATTATTTATAAGTGGCGCTGAGATCGCCTTTATTATGTTTATTCTCGTGATGGTTTTTGGGGCCGATAAGATCCCTGAAATCGCCCGGGGACTTGGGAAAGGTATGCGTACGCTCAGAAATGCTTCCAATGATATTAAAAGTGAAATTCAGAAAAGTGCTGAAAAACAGGGTATAGATACTGATATTTCCAAAGATATAAAAGGAGAGATCGATAAGGTAAAAGAAGATATAGACGATATTACCGGTTCGGTAAAACGTAGATTCTAAAACCTGTTGAAATGTGGCAACAGCTTAAGCAATGGGACCGGGAATTATTTGTTTATCTTAATAGTCTGGGAATTGAATCCTATGATTATTTTTGGATATTTGTTACCCGGATAGAGAATTGGATCCCGTTCTATATTTTTTTATTCCTTCTCTACTTTATTGCTTTTCACTGGAAAAAAGCCAGTTTTTCTTCCTTATTTTTATTAAGTGCTTTTCTTACTACCTGGGGGTTTACCAATGCGGTGAAGGTTTTTCTTGTTCGGTTAAGGCCTAATAATAATCCTGAGCTTGTAGATTTGATTCGAATTTTGCAGGAACCAACCAACTATAGTTTTTTCTCCGGTCACGCTTCTTCTTCCATGGTGGCCTCGACTTTTATAGTACTAAGCTTAAAAGATAAATTCCGCTGGATATATTTGGTATATATTTGGCCGCTTCTATTTATAATGAGCCGTGTATATGTCGGGGTTCATTATCCCAGCGATTTACTGGTTGGCGCATTGGTAGGCCTTATTTTTGCCTTTGTCTTTTTCTGGCTTTATAATAAATCTGGCAGAAGGTTTATTTAACCCGGCTTAAGGTTAAGCCATCCCTTATTGGTAAAATTACAGTTTCCAGGCGCTTGTCTTTTGCTAAAAGATCGTTATACTCCACTAACGCCTTCGTGGATTCGTCCTCCTCATTTGGGGTTTCAATTATCTTCCCGCTCCATAGAACATTGTCTGAAAGTATAACCCCTCCTTTATTCATTTTCTCAATGATAATTTCAAAATATGCGGGATAATTAGGTTTGTCGGCATCGATAAAAACCAGGTCGAATTTTGCATCTAACATTGGAATTATCTCGAGGGCATCACCCAAATATTGCTTTATTTGATTCTTATATGCTGATGCTTCAAAATATTTCTTCTGAAAATCGTACAACTCCTCATTGATGTCGATTGTATGCAGCATACCGCCTTCAGCCAGACCTTCTGCCAGGCAAAGGGCAGAATATCCTGTGTAAGTTCCAATTTCCAGGATAGATTTCGGACTTTTCATTTTTGATAACAGACTTAAAACCCGGCCCTGATAATGTCCGCTTAGCATTCTTGGTTGTAAAATCTTTTGATTGGTTTCTCTGTTGAGTTTCGCTAATAACTCCGGCTCTTTTGCTGAATGTTCAACTATGTAATCATCTATGTCTTCAGGAAGAAAATGCATGTTTTTAAACTAAAGGTTTATACGGGCAAAGATAAACGGATTCCGGGGAAAATATGTCAGGGGCAAAAGGCTAATATTATGAAACTTCAGCTTAAATTGTATTTTTACTGAAATTAATCAAACCATCAGCATGCAATTTAAAAATACCCTGGAGTTCGCCCGGGAACTTGATAAACAGGACGAATTAGCCAGATACAGGGCTCAGTTTATTTTTCCGAAGCATAAAGGAAAGGAAGTAGTCTATTTTACCGGAAATTCCCTTGGACTTCAGCCACGCTCTGCCGCTAGGTATGTGGAAGAGATAATGACCGATTGGGCAAATCTTGCTGTGGAAGGACATTTTAATGCTGAAAAACCCTGGTGGGAGTATCATGAACGCTTTTCAGAAAAACTGGCGAAAGTAGTTGGTGCAAAACCTGCTGAAGTTTCTGTGATGAACACCTTAACGGTCAACCTTCACCTGCTTATGGTTTCCTTTTACAGGCCTTCAGGAAAAAGATATAAAATTATTTGTGAGGAAAAAGCCTTTCCCAGCGACCAGTATATGATTTCCAGCCAGGTGCGTTTCCACGGGTATGATCCGGATGATGCTATAGTTGAGCTAAAAAGACGGGACGGAGAACATAATTTTCGAACAGAAGATATCCTGGCTAAAATCGCTGAAGTAGGCGATGAGTGTGCCCTGGTATTGATTGGCGGCGTAAATTATTATACCGGGCAGGTCCTGGATATGGAAAATATCACAAAAGCAGGTCACCAGATAGGGGCGATTGTTGGCTGGGACCTGGCACACGCTGCGGGAAATATAGAATTGAAACTGAGCGACTGGAAGGTTGATTTTGCCGCCTGGTGCAGTTATAAGTATATGAATAGTGGTCCCGGAAATGTTTCAGGGTATTTTGTGAATGAAAAATACCACGGCAAAAAAGATATCCCGCGTTTTGAAGGTTGGTGGGGTCACAACAAGGAACGCCGCTTTTTAATGGAACCCGAATTTCAGCCAGAAAGCGGAGCAAACGCATGGCAAATTAGCAATGCCCCGGTTCTGGCACTTGCGCCTTATCTCGCTTCGCTTGAAATGTTTGATGAGGTTGGAATGCCTGCATTGATAGAAAAGCGTAATAAGATTGTGGCTTATCTTGAATTCATTTTGCACGAAATTGATAA
The DNA here is from genome assembly GCF_900115145.1 of Salegentibacter flavus. Classification (GTDB taxonomy): domain Bacteria; phylum Bacteroidota; class Bacteroidia; order Flavobacteriales; family Flavobacteriaceae; genus Salegentibacter; species Salegentibacter flavus. The sequence continues at coordinate 362,836 of NZ_FOVL01000001.1, forward strand.
GGAAGTTGATAGCAGTTTTGAAATTATTACACCGGCACAGCAGGAAGAGCGTGGCACACAACTTTCAGTTTTTCTTCACGGGGAAGGAAGAGAGTTATTTACCTACCTGATGGAAAATGGAGTGATTACCGATTGGCGGGAACCAAATGTGATAAGGCTCGCCCCGGCACCTTTCTATTGTTCATACGAGGATATGTATAAGTTTGGACAGGTGCTTAAACAAGGAATTCAAAATAAGAAATCAATCTCAAAACTCTAGACACAAAGAGATGAAGCGTATAACCTTTTTGGTCCTGCTGCTTTGCGGATTTTTATCTGCCCAGGAAAACAATGTTGACAAACAGCTGCAACAAAAAATTGAAGAGTACACAAGAGATTTCAAAGGCATTGCCGGGGTGTATGTTTATAACCTGGAAACCGGAAAAGAGGCCGGGATAAATCCCGATACTATATTTCCTACGGCAAGCATTGTAAAAATTCCAATACTTATAGGATTATTCGATAAGATCGAAAAAGAGGAAATAACGCTTAATGATACACTTTTGTACCGGGATTCCCGTGCCTATGGAGGCTCAGGGGTAATGCAGTTCTATAAGGATTCAACGGTAACTGACCTGCGCACTCTTGCCGCATTGATGATTACCTATAGCGATAATGTGACTTCCATCTGGAGCCAGCAGCTTGCCGGTGGGGGAGAAATACGGATGGGGACAAACTACTCCCCGGGAAATGGCCACGCTCCTTGTTAAGATTAGAAACAGGGAGTTGGTAAGTGATGCCGCCAGCGATGAAATGTACAGGATGCTAAGCAATTCTTTTTATACTGACTATGCGCTTTCCCAGATCCCGCCATATATCCAGACTGCAGCTAAGCAGGGAATGGTTAATAAGTCCCGTTCTGAAGCGGTGCTGGTTAATGCGCCCTCGGGGGATTATGCGTTTTATATCGCTACTAAAGATAACCAGGATACTTCCTGGGATTATGGGAATGAAGCCTGGGAACTGCAGCGAAATATTTCAGCAATGTTATGGAGCTATTTTGAGCCAGAAAGCGACTGGGAACCTGCAGAAAATTCTGGAGAACTGGTTCGGGGTCTGCGCTATTAATTTACCTCAATCCCGCTGAAAAACAACTCAAAGCTTCCATCCGGTGATTTATGCGATCTGGCTATCTTAAGCCCATTGAAATCCTTATAATCTTCCCAGGTAGTAGGAGATTTTCTGCTGCCATCGGCCGATTTATAGATCCACTCTTTTAGTATAAGGTCGTCTTCGTAAAAGATTTCATAGCTGTCTCCAGGGGTATAACCCCCTTCTGAAGGATAGGAAACGGTGATATTTCTCATTTCCTTTTTGCTGATGGGAGCTTCAGCTTTCTTTTCTTCTGAAATTTCAGCATCGCTCCATACCAGTTGAAAAGGGAATAACAACCAGTATGAATCATTGATGAATTTCTGGTCAAGTTCTTTTTCATCATCGGCTATGCTGTCGTCTTTAATGTAAGTGCGGCTAATGTCCCCTTCCGTCAGTCTTATTTCATCATTACTCGTTTTCCAGTGCCAACTCCGGCTAGTTCTTACTGAATCTCCTACTTTTACATTGAAGGTGAATTTAATTTCCTCAACATCTTTAAAATTTTCAAAACCATGTGCCCTGGCAATTTCCTGAGCTCTGGTTTCTTCCTCTTTCTCTGCTGAAGATATATCTCCGCTTTTTTCGTTTTTGCAGCTAATAGTTAAAAGAATGGATAGTAACAGTACAGTTTTTTTCATAAGGTTAATCTTTGAAGATAAATATAACAGAAAATAAAATACCCTTTGAAAATATTTCCAAAGGGTATTTCTAATTTGTTTTAATCTTCCGATTATAGTCGGCGGCCGGTTAGCAGCTTATATAAAATTAAGATAACGGCAATAACGATAAGGATGTGAATAATGCTTCCTAAATCAGGAAAGGCAAAATACCCTATCAGCCATCCGATTACTAATAGAACTACGATTAGCCAAATTAAATCTCTCATAATAGTGGTTTTTAGGCAACTTGGTTGCGTTGGTTAATTGATTGTATTAAATATAATGATTTTAAATTTATTCTTACGAACCTATTTGATAGTGAAGTTATTATGGCCTTCTTCCAGTTGCAAATCGGTTTAAAATCTTAATTATGGCAGTGCTTGCAGAATGTGGATAAGATTACCTGCATCTTCTCCAAATCCAATAAGCCAGACCACAATTAATCAAATAAGATTTCTCATTTTGTTCCTGGTTAAGTTCTATTTAAATGAAATTACGATATTGAACCTATCGCGCCGTTTGATTTAACGAGTGTTTAAATCTGTTGTTAAATTATTATTGAAAAATAAATTAGTCTTGTGTCTCTATTTTGTTGATTCTCATTTCATAATCATCCATGGCTTCCCGAATAGCATCTACATTATCTGATGCCTTCTGATGAGCCTCTTCCATTATTTTTTCCAAATCCTTGTCGGGATGCTGAAATAGATCGGTTATAACATGATTAATCTTATCAATTATACTTTCCTGGGTATTTTTTATGTCTTCAAGTTTGTTAAGTACAGATCGCATCTGTTCCAGTTTTTGTTCATCCATAGCTGTCTTTAGTTTGGTTATTAAATTAAATTTAGAGATTTCACACTGGACCTCTGTTACTCTTAACCCTGCTTTAGGTTTTTTTATAAAAATATTAGCACATTTGAGGGTATTTGGATTAAAACCGGCTTCAGGTTTCAGGAATTAAGTATTTTCGTAGATGAACCCGGTGATTTTAAATCGCTTTTCATCAATATTTATGCAGTCTTCCAAAAATATAGCCGTAGTAGGCTCGGGCCTTGTTGGTTCCCTGTTGGCACTTTACCTTCAAAAGGCAGGTCATAAAGTAGTAGTATTTGATCGACGTCCCGATATCAGAAAAGTTGAATTTTCAGGAAGGTCAATTAATCTGGCTATGTCTAATCGTGGCTGGAAAGCATTACGCGAGATAGGAATAGAGATCGAAATTAAAAAGATCGCCCTTCCTTTAGATAAGAGAGCTTTACATGTCTCTTCACAACCGCTTTATTTTCAACCCTACGGTAAAAAAGGAGAAGCTATATATTCGATCTCCCGGGGTGTTCTTAACCGTAAAATGATAGATCTGGCTGAAGCCGAGGGTGTAAAATTCAGATTTGAAGAAAAAGTCTGGGATATTGATTTGGCCAATGCGCGCTTATATACCGGTGAGTCAGAAAAAAGCGAATGGAAGGAATATCAATATGATCTTATTTTTGGAGCCGATGGGGCTTTCTCCCGGGTTAGACATAAAATGCAACGTAACAGCCGCTTTAATTATTCTCAACATTTTGTAGATGTGGGGTATAAAGAACTCACTATTGACGCAAATCCAGATGGCAGCCACAAGCTTGACAATGCTTCTTTTCATATCTGGCCTCGGGGTGAATTTATGCTTATCGCTATGCCTAACCTCGATGGAAGTTTTACCTGCACTTTGTTTTTACCTTTTGAAGGGGAGGTTTCTTTTGAAAGCTTAACCACAGAAGCTCAGGCCGACGCCTTCTTTGAAACACATTTTCCCGATATCAAAGAAGAGATTTCAAATCTTAAGAGAGACTTTTTTAAAAATCCTACCAGCTCCATGGTAACTATTAAATGTTTCCCCTGGACTTACTGGGACAAAGTTGCCCTGGTAGGAGATTCGGCGCACGCTATAGTGCCGTTTTACGGGCAGGGCATGAATGCCGGTTTTGAAGATATTTCGGTGCTTTTTGAAAAGATGAAACAACACGGCGACAATTGGGAACAAATCTTTTTGGAATATCAGCAGGAACGAAAACCAAATGCCGATGCTATCGCAGAACTCAGTTGTCGTAATTTTCTTGAGATGAGCAGCAAAACGGCAGACCCCGAATTTATTCTTCGGAAAAAGATCGAAAAGCGGTTTGGTGAGAAGTATCCGGAGCTTTGGCTTCCAATGTATTCTCGTGTGACCTTTTCTGATAAACCTTATACTGAAGCTTTAGCGATAGGGGACTGGCAACGTGCGGTTATGGATGAAGTGATGGAAATCCCCGGGATCGAAGAAAAATGGAATTCTCAGAAGGTAGAAGATAAGATGTTGGAGATCATTAAAAATAATGGAAGCACCTAAGCTTCTTCCTCTTCCTTTAATTTCGGCGGTAATTTCAAACTTTCATAGGCCCCATGAAGAGTTTCTTTGTCTTCAGTTAATACAATTAAAATATCATTAGCTTCAATAACGGTATTCCCATTGGGAGTAATAAATTTATCTCCTCTGGAGATCATAGCGATTATAGCCTTCCGCGGAAATTTTAAATCCACTATTCTTTTTCCAATAGAATGATTGTTTTCCGGGATGCTAATCTCATTAAGCAATGATTTTGCGCCGTCTGCCAAGAATGCATCTACGGGAGACTTTGGTTTTACCTTCATCGGCAGTGCAACGTGCAGCCATTTCGCAATAAGTGATAAGGTAGTTCCCTGTAGTAAAACCGAGGTAAGAGATACGAAAAATACAATATTAAAGATCATATTGGCCTTTTCAATTCCTGCGATAAGAGGATAGGTGGCAAAAACAATAGGTACGGCTCCTCTAAGTCCTACCCAGGAAATATACAATCGCCTGCGCATCTTCATTTTAAAGAATACAAGACTAAGCATAACCCCTAGCGGGCGTGCGACAAAGATTAAAAAGCCCGAAATCAGTATGCCTACTCCAACTATAGGCAATACCTGGGATGGATATACTAAAAGTCCTAAGGTGAGGAATAATACAATTTGCATCAACCATGCGAGTCCGTCAAACATCCTCATAATGGTCTTTTTATGAATTATACTGTGATTCCCCAGGTAAACCCCACTAAGATATACGGCCAGGAAACCGTTACCTCCCAGAAAATCTGTAGCTGAAAACACGATAAACATCAAAGCGATAGCCAGAACTGGATAAAGGCCTTCAAAATCAAGCCTTATCCTATTAATTATGATCTTGCTAAGTTTCCCCATTAGAAATCCCATCGCAGTACCTATAAGAATCTGCTGAAGGAAAAAGGGGATAATGCTCCATAAACTCTTATCGGGACTTAGCACAAGGCTTAAAAAGGCAATGGTTAGGAAATAGGCCATGGGGTCATTACTACCGCTTTCGAGCTCGAGAGTTGGCCGAAGTTTAGATTTTAATGCCAGATTTTTAGACCTTAAAATAGAAAACACGGCAGCAGCATCTGTAGATGAAACAATTGCTCCCAGGAGCAGGGCTTCATAAATGGTGAAATCTGTAATACCCCATACAAAAGTTCCCAGCCCCAGGGCTGTGAAAAGCACTCCGAGTGTAGAAAGAGAAATTCCCTGCCAGAGTACGGGTTGTATACTTTTCCAGCTGGTATCAAGTCCCCCGGAAAAGAGGATGAAATTCAGGGAAACAATTCCTATGAATTGAGCCAGGCTGGGATCATTGAAATGAATATTACCAATTCCCTCTGAACCTGCCAGCATCCCCACTGCCAGAAAAAGCACCAAAGTTGGGACCCCGAATCGATAAGAGGTTTTTCCTGCCAGAATACTAATAAAGAGCAACAGAGAACCAATTAGGAGTACGTTTTCAATGGTAATGTTCATCTATACCTAAATTAGACGCTAAAAATACATTTTTTGGCGGGCAGAATAAATCTAATTCAATAAAAAAGGCAGCTATCTGGCTGCCATTCTTTTTGATGTGGTTTAAAGATCAGTGTTCCTTTTTCTTGAGGATATCCGGAAATTTTTCTTTAAACCGGTTTAGTCTCGGGATCGATACTTTTTGAATATAGGGGTTGTTGGGATTATTCTTTTCGTAATTCTGGTGATAATCCTCAGCAATCCAGAATTTCTTAAATGGAAGAATTTCAGCCGCGATAGATTTGTTGTAGTTTTTGGCGACTTCTGCTTTTACTTCTTCAATAATCTGTTTTTGCTTTTCATTCTGAAAAAATATGATCGAGCGGTACTGGGAACCTTGATCCGGGCCCTGGCCGTTGATCTGAGTGGGATCCTGTGAACCGAAATATACTTCCACCAAGGTTCTGAAACTCACCACCTCCGGGTCGTAGATTACTTCAACTGCTTCAGCGTGGCCGGTTCTTCCGGTATTGCTTGACTCGTAGGTTGGGTTTTTTGTATGCCCACCCGAATAACCCGAAACAGCCTCCTTTACACCTTCTATGCTCTCGTAGATGGCTTCAACACACCAGAAACATCCGCTTGCGAAATAGGCCTTCTCCAGGCCGTTTTCCGGTTCGACTTCGACGGGGTCTGCATTGGCTATTTCTGGTTTGGTTACTGATTTTTCCTGCGCATTGTTTCCACAGGAAAAGAGTACTATGGCTAAAAAGCTAAAAATATATCGTTTCATTTCTTATTGTTTTCTGTATGAGTATGAACCTTCAAGGGTTTTTTTACCGTAAATAGCATAATCTACCGCTAACTCCCCGTCAATGGAGAATCCTTTCCAGTCCAGTTCCATTCCATCTGGCGTTGGGGTAATTTCAGCGATTGGGGTATTGGTGTCAAAATCTTCCCACGGAAGCTTATCGTTGGTGTTTTTTACAGAAGGTTTTGTAAAAAAGACTAGGGTAGTGTTCCCGCTTTGAGAAAATCTCGCCTTGATATAGATTTCATTATCCTTGAGGCATAGTTCAGATTGCCCTGTGGTTACAACATCAACGCAATAACAGCTGCACCCGGCATCGTTTTCATCAACTTTTATATATTTCGTGTTGCTTATCCTGCCTTGGGCTTCCTCCTCATTTTTTCCATCCTTTACACTATCTGGAGTTTCCATATTGTTATCCCTGGAGGTTTTGTTATTTTCTGATGTTTCAGATCGGGAACCGGGCTTGTTTGAATCCGAATTTTCATAGACGTCATAATTCTGTTCGGTATTTTGGATATCTTCAGCTTCCTTATCGTTTTCCTCATTTTTGCAGGAAAAAAGTACAAATACGAGGCTGAATAATATTAAATAATTTTTCATTTTAGTAGGTTTTGAACATCTAAAGTTAGAGTTAATCTAACGTATAATTGTGAAATACTTGTTAATCAATGCTTAAACAGGAGCCAACAAAAAAGCCCCAAATCTATAGATTTGGGGCTTTTCAGAATTATTTGGAATGAATTCTTAACCTACCTTGGTAAATAAATTGTTCATTTTCTCCTGTTCTTCTTTGGCAAGTTCTTCATCTACCAAAATACGGCCACTATGTTCGTCTGTAATGATCTTTTTGCGACCGGCGATCTCCATAATTACCTGCGGTGGGATCGTGAAGTAAGAACCTCCGGACGCACCACGCTCTACCGGAACGATGGCCAGTCCATTTTTCACATTGCTTCTGATTCTTTTATAGGCATTTACTAAACGCTCTTCGATGTTTTTCTCGAACTCTGCAGATTTTTTGATAAGAGCCTGTTCCTCTTTTTCAGTTTCTGAAAGAATTTCGTCCAACTCACTTTTCTTGTGCTCAAGATGTTTTACTCTTTCGTCCAAACGTTCCTTAGTTTGCCCGATCACTTCTTTCTTCTGCTCAATCTGAACTTTATATTCTGCGATGTTTTTTTCTGCCAGTTCTATTTCCAGTTCCTGGAATTCAACTTCCTTTGAAAGTGCATTGAATTCACGGTTGTTTCGTACATTCTTCTGCTGCTCAGAATATTTTTTAATGGTGGCTTTAGACTCGTCTATCTGGTTTTTCTTGCTTTTAATATCATTCTCAATAACCTCAATATCGGCATCCAGTTTTTCTAAACGGGTGTTTAATCCAGCTACTTCATCTTCCAAATCTTCAACTTCTAAGGGAAGCTCGCCGCGTACGTTCCTGATTTCATCAATTCTTGAGTCCACCAGTTGAAGATCGTACAATGCTCTTAACTTCTCTTCTACAGTAACTTCGTTTTTTTTTGCCATAGTTAAATATACTTGATAGGATTGGTATTTGTCTCTGCTAAAATAAGTGCAAAATTACTAATTTTTTTTGTCAAATAAGAATGTAGCAGATTTTTTGTGTATTGCTCGCTTTCATAGTGGCCAATATCTGCCAGTACCAGCTCTTTCTCGGCTTTATAGAAGTCGTGATACTTGAGATCTGCAGTAATATAAAAATCGGCTCCGGCTCGTTTGGCATTTTCGATGGCAAAACTGCCACTGCCGCCCAAAACGGCAACTTTTTTTACCGGTTTTTGTCGCAATTCTGAGTGCCTGATACAACCTGAATTAAAGTTCTGTTTTACCTTCTGAAGAAATTCTGCTTCATCCTGCTCCTCTTCAAGTTCGCCTATCATTCCCATCCCTAAATGTTGATTTGAATTATCTAAAGTTGTTATCTCATAGGCTACTTCCTCATAAGGGTGGCTGGAGAAAAGGGCATTTATGATCTTTCCTTCCATATGGGCAGGAAAAGTTAACCCGATTTGTGTTTCCTCCTCAAAATGCACCTCTCCTTTTTCGCCTATCACCGGATTTGCTTCTTCATTTGGTTTAAAGCTCCCCGAACCTTTTAAATTAAAGCTACAGTTGTCGTAATTTCCAATGCTACCGGCCCCAGCATTAAACAGCGCCTTTCGAACTTCATCAGCCTTATTATTTGGAACAAATGTGGTGAGTTTCTTTATGCTTTGCTTTCGCGGAATAAGGATCTTCCTGTTTCTTAATCCCAGCTTTTCGCAAATCATATCATTTACGCCTTTATGTTGGTTATCAAGGGCGGTGTGAATCGCATAGATCGCGATATCATTTTTTATTGCTTTTATTATGGTGCGCTCCACATAATTTTTTCCGTTGAGTTTTTTTAAACCTGAAAAGATAATAGGGTGAAAACTAATAATGAGGTTGCAATTCTTCTCTATTGCTTCATCTACCACTTCTTCGAGGGTGTCCAGCGTGATAAGCGCTCCCTTTATCTGGGTGGTGGGGTCTCCTGAAAGAAGGCCTACATTATCAAAATCTTCAGCGTAGGCAGTAGGAGCAAAATCTTCCAGAATATTAATAACTTCCTGAATCTGCATTTAATTTTATTATATTGAAAGCAGAAGCCTGCTTTTGTTAATTTTGTTTGAATCAGCCTAACTTCAAATATAAATATTATAGTTTGCCCTATGGAACTTTTCCGAAAAATCCTCCTGCCTTTTTCACTTTTATATGGATTTGTAATGCTTATCAGGAATTTTCTCTACGATAGCGGAATCCTGAAATCAAAATCTTATGAGATTCCGATTATTTGTGTTGGCAATCTTAATACCGGTGGGACAGGAAAATCGCCCATGATAGAATTTCTGCTGAAAGTATTGGGGAAGGAATACCGCGTGGCTAGCTTAAGCCGCGGATATAAGCGCAAGACTCGTGGATATTATCTTTTAATGGGGAGAGAGGCCGCCGCCGAAGTAGGGGATGAGCCACTTCAGTTTAAGAAAAAATTCCCTGATGCTCTTGTAGCTGTTGATGCCGACCGCCAAAATGGAATTTCGAATTTACTTAAAGAAAACCCTGAGGTTATATTGCTTGATGATGCCTTTCAGCACAGGAAGGTGAAAGCGGGGTTGAATATTTTGCTCACGGCCTTTGGAGCTCTTTATACTGATGATTTTATGTTACCTACCGGAAATTTGCGAGAACCTGGATTTGGCGCTGAACGAGCAGATATTATTCTGGTCACAAAATGTCCGCCAAACCTTAATAGAAGTGAACAGGAGCACATTAGGACTAAACTTGAACTGCGTAATTATCAGGAACTGTTTTTTACTTCTATCAGGTATTCAGAAGAAATCATTTCTGGTGAAAAAAGAATTATGCTCAGGGATTTGAAAACTACTCCATTCACTCTGGTTACGGGTATCGCTAAGCCTCAGCCGCTGGTAAAATATCTGGAGGGGGAAAAGCTAAAATTTGAACATAAAACTTTTGGAGACCATCATAATTTTAATTCATCTGAAATCGCTGAACTGCAAAAAGAAGACCTGATTCTAACCACCGAGAAGGATTATATGCGGCTTCAGAACAGGATAGCTAAGGAAAAGCTGTTTTACCTTCCTATAGAGGTTTCCTTTATCAATGGAGAAATGGAATTTCTTGAAGAAGTTCTGGCCTATGTGAACCGGGTTGATTTTAGGGAGAGTAGGTAGTCTCCGGTCATTACTAAGCACAGAAGAAAAATAAATCTAAAATTAATTTTCCAATCCATTGATAGTTAGTTATTGGAATAAAAATGAGGTGCGCAGGCACCTCATTTCTTTTTAGGCTAATTCAAACTATATATATTGTAATCTGCGATATATAATTTTACTAGCCTTGTATTTTGCAAAGCATATGCCAAAGCGCTAAACGGTTGATTCTCTTAATGCTAATTGATTGTTAATCTTCCTAAAGAACTCTTCGGTCTTGTAGGGTTTTGGGATAATATCACTAAAACCATTGGCGTAGAACTCATCCAGATTATTATCAAGGGTTACTGCGGTTAACGCAATAATCGGGATGCTGTCATTGAACTTTCTAATGGCAGCAGTCGCTTCAATACCACTTATTCCCGGCATATGAATATCCATAAGCACAAGGTCGAAATCTTCAGTTCTTATCTTTTCTATCGCATCAGATCCGTTATCTGCGACATCGCAAATAGTGCCGTTCTTTTCAAGAATCTTCCTGGTGATCATTTGGTTGATCTTGTTGTCTTCAACCACCAGAATTTTTTTGTCTTTCATCAACTCCATATTATCTATTGAAGAGGGGAGTTCCGGAGATTCGGTTTTTGGTAATTCTACGGCTTCAAATTTAAGTTCAAAAGTAAAACAGGATCCTTTTCCCAATTCGCTTTCCAGATTAATCTCACTTCCCAGTAAATGAAGCAGGTTTTTAACAATGGATAGGCCGAGCCCCGTACCCCCGAATTTTCGGTTTATCTGGGTAGAGCCCTGGGTGAAATTTTCAAAAATTGCTTTTTGTTTTTCTTTGGTAATGCCCTCGCCATTATCTTTTATTTCAAAATTCAACCAAATAAAGGGACCGTCCTGCTTGGTCTTTTTGACGCTTATCCAAATATCTCCGTCTTCGGTAAACTTGATGGAATTCCCTATTAGATTAATAAGTACCTGGGAGATCTTTAGGGGATCTCCTTTTAGTTTACGAGGAATCTTCTTATCAAAATCAAAGTGGATTTTAGTATGCTTCTCATCGGCTGAATTTTTAAGAGCGATAAGCACATCTGAAATTCTTTTCTCCAGATTAAAACTAGCCTCCATAATTTCCACCTTATTGGCCTCGAGTTTGTTGAGGTCTAAAATGTTATTGATTAGCGACAACAGGTATTCCCCGGAGAACTTCAGGGAATTTAGGTGTTCTTTTTGGTTTTCAGTAGGACTCTCTTCCAACAATAAATGGGTAAGTCCCGTTACGGCATATAATGGAGTGCGGAGCTCGTGCGTGATTGTAGAAAGGAACTGTGCCTTGGCCATTGATGCTTTTTCGGCATTTTCTTTGGCCTTTGTGAGTTCTGTGTTTTTTTTCTGAAGCAATTCGTTGGCTCTTGCTCTCAGGTTATTGTTTTTGTAAAGCGATAAAGTTAATAATGAGAGAATAGTGATTAAGGCTACACTTAAAATGGTGGTGAGCTTATTTACTTTTAATGACCGTTCCTGTTCGGCGTTTTGAAGGGCGAGTTCATTAAGGCTGCTTTTCATGGCATCAACTCCATAACGGGTAGTGGCATCTACTGCTATGGCCTCCTTGTTCATGTTATAAATTGAATCTCGAATCATGTTACTGATCTTTAGAAACTCAAGAGCCTGTGTCGGGTTGCCTATTTCTTCGTGTACTTCACTAAGTACCTTGTTGGAACTCATCAATATTCCGTTGAAACTCTGTTCCTTTCCAATATCTCTTGCTAATTGGATATCGGTGAGGGCTAAATTGTAATCTTTTAATTTGAAATGAGTTTTGCCCCGAAAATAATGGAGCCGTGATATCTCGTAAATGTCAGGAGTTTCATCGTCTTTTAAGTACCCTTCTGCTTTATTAAAATTGGAGAGTGCTAAAGTGGGTTTTTGATCCAGGTTTAAATTTATAATCCCACGGTTTAAGTGGATAATTCCCAAATACTCAGTATTATCATTTTTTACCGATAGGCTTTCAGCAAGATTTAAATATTTGTGAGCCCGGTTGCTATCTTTTTCAGAAATGAGGATTTTGGCGTAGGTTATATAGCTATATGCCAGCCCCATATCATCTTCGATTTCCCTTTGGATGGAAATAGCACGATTCAATTCGGTAGAAGCTCTGCTATATTCATGCCTGATATAGTATAGCTTAGCCAGAATACTACTGGAAAGTGCGATATACTTTTTGTTATCTATGCCTTTTGAAAATTCCAGGGAAGTATTTAGCTGCTGCAGGGCCTGATCAAAATCCAGAATATTTATTGATTCTTCAGCTTGGCTTAGAAGCTTCTGGATTCTTGCATTGGTTTCTTCAACCTCATCAACATCCTGGGATGGTAAGGTTATTGAGAAAAATATAAAAAATACCCATATATGCGTAAAGTTCATCACTTTGGGGGGTTGGCGGCTAATTTGTTGTTAAATATAGTTAATTATCATTAACCGCTGAAATTAAATCGATAAGCCTGCTGGAATAACCTATTTCATTATCATACCAGCCGATAAGTTTCACCAGTTTTCCTCCTATCACCGAAGTCATTTGGGCATCAAAAATGCACGAATGGGTATTGCCTTGTATATCTATTGAAACAATTGGATCTTCGGTGTAACTTAATATTCCTGCCAGTCTTGTTTCTGAAGTTTCCTTAAATAATTTGTTTACCTCTTCAATGGAGGTTTGTTTCTTGATATTAAGGGTCATATCGGTCAATGAGCCGTTGGGAACGGGAACCCGAATTCCGCAGCCCCCAATAACTTCTTGTAAATCAGGAAAAATATGAGTTAAAGCCTTAGCAGCCCCCGTTGTGGTCGGAATTATAGATTGTGCCGCAGCCCTGCTTCGTCTAAGGTCCCGGTGTGGCTTATCATGAAGACTTTGATCTGATGTATAAGAATGAACCGTGGTGATATAAGCCTGTTCTACTCCAAAATTGTCGTGAATAATTTTAAGCATTGGCGCGGCATTATTGGTGGTACAGGAAGCATTGGAGATTATTCTCTCTGTGCCGTCAAGAATATGCTCATTTACTCCTAAAACCACCATTTTGATCTTGTCGTCCTGTGGTGGGACAGAGAGGATCACTTTCTTCACGCCTTCCTTTAAATGATGCTGAAGATCTTCGGTTGTTTTAAATTTTCCGGAAGCTTCAACTACATAATCAACTTTATAATTCTGCCAGTTTAGTTCTTGAGGATGAGATTTGTTTAGGAGTTTTACAGAATTTCCGTCAATAATAAAACCATCTTCAGAAGCACGAACTTCATTTTTCAGAACTCCGTGAATACTGTCATATTTCAGTAAATGAATTAGGGTGCGGGCATCGGCAACATCATTGACGGCTACAACCCTGATATTAGGGTGTCCAATTAACAATCTAAAAAGGTTACGCCCTATGCGACCAAAACCATTTATGCCTATATTGATTTTTGCCGCCATTGAAAGCTCTTAGTTAGTTTATGTGTTTTTGCGCTTTATAAGAGGAGCGGACCAAGGCGCTGCTTTCTACGTGTCGAAATCCCAGATCCAATCCAATAGCCTCATATTTTTTGAATTGATCGGGGGTTATGAATTGTTTCACCGGCAGATGTTTTTTGCTGGGTTGTAGATATTGGCCAATGGTTACAACGTCTACTCCTGCATCTTTTAAATCATGAAGAGTTTGAATAACCTCGTCTTCCTGTTCTCCAAGACCAAGCATTATGCCTGATTTTGTGCGATTTATGCCTTGATCTTTCAGGTATCGTAGAACTTCCAGGCTTCGCTCGTATTTTGCCTGAATTCTTACCTCGCGGGTTAAGCGCTTTACGGTTTCCATATTGTGTGAGACCACTTCCGGAGCAACTTCAATAATACGATCTAAATTTCTTTCATTTCCCTGAAAATCGGGAATAAGGGTTTCCAGAGTGGTTTCAGGGTTCATTCTTCGAATGGCCTTTACCGTTTCGGCCCAGATGATGGAGCCCATATCTTTAAGATCATCGCGGTCTACACTGGTGACTACTGCATGTTTGATCTTCATGAGTTTAATGGAGCGGGCGACTTTCTCAGGTTCATCCCAATCTACTGTTTCCGGTCTTCCGGTTTTAACCCCGCAAAATCCGCAGGATCGGGTACAGATATTTCCCAGGATCATAAAGGTGGCAGTGCCTTCACTCCAGCATTCACCCATATTGGGGCAGCTTCCGGAGGTACAAATGGTATGAAGGTCATATTTGTCTACCAGGTTACGTAACTCGGTGTATTTTTTTCCGGTGGGTAACTTAACCCTTAACCATTTAGGTTTGGATTTGGTCTTGGTTTCTTTAGGGGAAATTGTCTCTGTACTCATAGCAAAATTCAATTGGTCAAAGATACAATAATCTGTTTAACTGCATAAATTAGACAGCCTTTGTTCTTATTGCTTACAGCCTGTTTCTGTTTTCTATAATCTCTGCGAGAAGTTTCTTGGCCCTGAGGAGTTTAACCTTGACATTGTTCATAGGTTCATCAAGGGCTTCAGCAATTTCTTTATATGATTTCTCCTGGAAATATCTAAGGTTGATCACTTCCTGGTAATGAGGTTTCAACTGCTTGATATCGGTTAGTAATTGAGCAAGATTCTGGTCCTTGATGAGCTTGTCTTCAATCGAAGGAGTTTCATCGGCAATGCTATGAACCTGGGTAACGTTTTCTGAAGTGGTTTTTGACCTTATTGAAGCGTTTTTCTTTCTAATAAGATCTACATGAAGGTTTTTTGAGATCGCTATTAACCAGGTGCTGAAGGAGTAATTTTCATCGAAAGTACGGATCTTGTTAAAGGCCTTGGAGAAAGTCTGAATGCTGATGTCTTCAGCCTCATACTCATCCCTGGTTTTTTTAAGCTGAAAACCATATACGTCATTCCAGAATTTATCCAGGAGATAATTGAAAGCAGCCTGATTCCCATCTTTGGCGGCCTTTATTTTGGTAAGCAGCTCCTCCCGGTTTATTTCCAATGGCTTGGTTTTGAGAAAATATTAGCTATAAATATGCTTAATTGCGATAAGATTAAAAATACTTCTAAAAACGGAAATAACCAAACCACATCTGTTTCTCCAATTTTCCGTGCCGACTTATAATATACCAAAAATTCCAGCAACAAAAGAAGGCCTAAAGCCGATAGGACTATTACCGGGTAAACCTGTGCTATTAAAAGAATGGGGAGTAAAAGCCAGAATAATAATTTAGAGCTGTAAAATAATCCCAGTAGGAATTTATGTTTAAGCTGGTAGTGCCTGGCAATTGAAGTGTGTCTTCTTTTTTGCTGAAACCACTCTTTAAAAGTTTGCTTGGGCACACTTCGGGTTATGGCTTCCTTATTAAAGCAAATAGCGGTATTGTGTGCGGTGGCGGCTTCATTGACAAAGAGATCATCATCCCCCGAGCGCAAATGCAAATGACTGGCAAAACCTTTATGTGCATAAAATTCTTCTGAAGTATAAGCCAGATTTCGGCCTACTCCCATATAAGGACTTCCGAGCCGGGCATATGAAAAATACTGAATGGCAGTAAGCAGGGTTTCAAACCTTATCAATTTATTCAAAAAAGAGTTTCTATGTTTAAAATAACCGCCGTAACCCAGAATAATACTTTTTTCTGCACTAAAATTCTGAACCATTCCTGCAATCCATTTGTTCGATTGAGGGGCACAGTCGGCATCGGTAAATAAGAGGTGGGAGTTTCTGGCCTTTTTTATACCAAGGGTTAGGGCATATTTTTTATTCGCCCAGAAAGCTTCATTATTCTGAACGTTAACAATCTTTATACGGCCGTCTATTTTCTGAAATTCCTCGATAACCTCAAGAGTACTATCTGTAGAGGCATCATTGATCACTACAACTTCAAAGTCGGGATATTCCTGTTCCAGAATAGAGGGGAGGAAATTCCTTAAATTTTCAGCTTCATTTTTCGCACAAATAATTACAGAAACCGGAAAACCCGGTTTTTCGGTTTTTCGGTTTCTGGCATTGGCAAACGACAGAAATGCCAGGAAAAAAACGAAGTTGGTTAAACAGAATAATAAATAGAAACCGAGTAAAGTTAGGGTCATTCAGTTAAGTAATCTGTTTCCCTTCTTTATCGGTACTGCAATTACCCATTTCTTCTGGCATCTTTCCGCAGAAACTGCAGGATTCGCCACCTTTATTTAAATATGGACTTTGACTGGCGCAAGTTCCGGCAAATTTTCCGTCTTTCTTACTCCAGATCTTTATAGCAAGCCCTGCAAACGCAAGAGCAAGCAATACTATACTTATAATTATTAATTTCATGGTGATAGATTTCTTCTGCAAAAATAACAATAAAAACAGGATTGGTAAAATTAGTCGACACATTAGGAAAAGCTTTACACTATTTAACTAAACATTACATGTAAAACTCTAATAGTGATTGTGTTACGCGATAAATTTGCAGGTTAACAAACTAAATAATTCAATTATGAAAATCAGTAAAATTTTAGTCATACTATTTTTAGGTCTCTTTGTGTTTACTTCTTGTGAAGATGGAAAGAAAAAAGCTGAAGAAGAGAAGGAAAGATTAGAAAGGCAAGAAGCTGAACGAGCGGCTGGCTTGCAGGCAGAAGAAGAACGCATGGAATGGGAAGCAAACAGTATTGCTGCAAAAACGATGGAAGATGATTCGCTGAGTTCCTTGTCCAGCGCTTTACAGAATGCAGAACTTGCGCAGACTTTCACTGAAGAGGAGGGACCTTATACTATCTTCGCACCCACCAATGAGGCCTTTGAAAAGGTAGATCGGGCCACTTTGGATACATTAATGAAGACTGAAAACCGCGAAAAATTAAGCGATGTGCTTAAATATCACGTAGTGGAGGATGAGATCACTGCAGAAGAACTTTCCGAAAGAATTGACGAGGGTAATGGAGAATATTCCATAACTACCTTGAGCGGCGCCTCGCTTAACGCTCTTAAAAGTGGAGATGATATTCTTCTCAAAGATGAGAATGGTAACACTTCTAAAATCATCAAAACTAATATAGAGGCCTCAAACGGTGTAATTCATCAAATAGATGGGGTAATGATGAGGAAAAAATCTTAGTCCTTTGTAACATCCAAGAAGTTCTAAATTTCAAACTATCGGTAAATCCCAGTAGTTTTTTTATGACTTATTTCAATCAATGTGAGCAAAAAAAAGCTTCATTTCCTGTAAAGGAAATGAAGCTCCTCTAATAAGGCATTCAGCCTCGCTAGATTCAATATTCCCTACACTGGGATTATCCAGATCAGGTTATGCGGGTATAATCTCAGCCTAAGCACCCCGATATTGATATAATAAAGATAGGAAATAAAAAGAGGGAGTTTGATAAGAAACTCTTAAAAAAAAACTATTTAAGTAGTAGGAGCTGTTAAATATTTTCTTACAATAATTTAGAATATATTCACTTCAGCTTCCAACTTTATTCCAAATTCTGAATATATCTGGTTCTTGATTTCATAGGAAAGGTCAAGCAACTCCTCGCCTGTAGCTTCGCCGTAGTTTACCAGAACCAGTGCCTGGTTTTGATGCACTCCTGCATCGCCTCTACGGTAACCTTTTAAACCTGCCTTATCTATAAGCCATCCGGCGGGCACTTTCACCAGGTTTTCATCGATGGGATAAGAAGGGATACCAGGGAATTTTTCCTGAAGCTTTAAATATTCTTCTCTTCGGATTACTGGATTCTTAAAAAAACTTCCGCTGTTACCAAGTACTCGCGGATCTGGTAATTTAGACTGCCGAATGGCGATTACAGCATTGGAAATATCTTTAATACCCGGTTTTGTTATTTTTTCTCTAATCAACCAGTCGTTTATAGCCCCATATCCGGTGTGCAATTTGTGCTGGGTTTTGCTTAACCTAAACCTTACCGAGGTAATGATATATTCGCCTTTTAATCTTTGTTTAAAGACGGAATTTCTATATCCGAATTCACAATCTTCAGGCTTGAAGTTAATCTCTTCCAGCGTTTGTATTCGTATTGCGGTGCAGGATTCAAAAACATCTTTCAACTCTACTCCATAGGCACCAATATTCTGAATTGGGGCTGTTCCTACGTTTCCGGGAATAAGGGAAAGGTTTTCGAGTCCGCCGAAATCGTGGTCCAGTGTCCATAGTACAAATTGATGCCAGTTTTCCCCGGCATTGGCTTCAACCACAACCTCATTTTCGGTTTCAGAAATGATCTGTCTTCCGGTTAAACCAATATGTAGCACTGTTTTGTTGATATCCCGGGTGAGGAGCATATTGCTGCCACCACCCAGGATAAATATTTCTGTTGCATAGGTTTGCTGAAGTACCTTTCTTAATTCTTCAGAAGAAGAAACCGAAATAAACTTTTTGGCATTTACGTCAATACCAAATGTGTTATAATTCTTTAAAGAGATATTTTCAGAAACCTGCATATCAACTTATTTATTGTACTGCTTTAAGGCTACTTCCAATATTTCAATAGCTCGTATCAGGTTTTCTTTTTTCAACACATAGGCAATTCGAACCTGATTTAGCCCGGTATTGGGTGTGGAATAGAAGCCTGCAGCAGGGGCCACCATAATGGTTTCGTTATCCATTTCAAATTCTTCCAGCAACCATTGTGCAAAATCGTCGGCATTTTCCACCGGGAGTTCGGCGATGCAGTAAAATGCTCCTTTTGGTTTGGCCACCTTCACACCTTCAATTTTTTCGAGGCCTTCTATGAGGATATTTCTTCTGGTGGTATATTCTTCAATTACTTCATCAAAATATTCCTGCGGAGTATCCAAAGCAGCTTCACTCGCAATCTGGGCAAAGGTTGGAGGGCTAAGTCGGGCCTGGGCAAATTTCATGGCTGTTTTCATCACCTCCTGGTTTTTTGATACCAGACAACCAATCCTGGCGCCGCACATGCTATAACGCTTGGAAACCGAATCGACCATAATAGCGTTTTGAGCAAGTTTAGGTATACTCATTATGGAGTGATGTTTTACCCCATCGTAAGCGAACTCGCGGTAAACTTCGTCTGCTACGATAAAAAGATCATGTTTAAGGGCGATTTCTGCCAGTTGCTCGATCTCTTCTTTGGTATACAAATAACCGGTGGGATTCCCCGGATTACAGAGAATAATTGCTTTGGTTTTTTCGCTTATAAGCTCTTCAAATTTAGAAATAGGAGGTAAAGCAAAATTATTCTCTATGGAACTTTTTATGGGTACAATATTTACTCCTGAAGCAGTGGCAAAACCGTTGTAATTGGCATAAAATGGTTCGGGAATAATCACTTCGTCCCCCGGATCGGTAATGCTACCCATAGCGAACATCAAAGCTTCAGAACCTCCAGTAGTCACAATAATTTCATCTGCGTTTACCGGGATATCATTTTTCTTATAATATGCGGCCAGCTTAGTGCGGTAAGATTCAAAACCTGCCGAATGACTGTAAGACAGCACTTCAATATCATTGGTTTTTACTGCATCAAGCGCAGCCTGAGGAGTTTTTATGTCGGGCTGTCCAATGTTTAACTGATAGATATTACGGCCTTTTCTGGTAGCTGCTTCAGCATAAGGTACCAGCTTTCGTATAGGTGACTCGGGCATGTTTCTACCCTTATTGGAAATTTTAGGCATGATTTACGTTTTTAATGGTATGCAAAAATGCAAAATAATTGTCACAAAGTTGGTCGGCTTATGGTCATTATTTTGTGAATATTTCATAAATTAAGAAGAATGAAAAGGCTGATGTTTTTCTGGTTGTTAATGCTTTGGTTAACTGGCTTAACCATCCCTCTTACGGCTCAAAGCGAATATCGTGTAGAAAATCAAAAAGGCTATTTTAAGTTGCCTTTTCAATTGATTAATGACCTGGTGATTGTTCCTGTGACGGTCAATGGCGTTGAACTTTCCTTTTTGCTGGATACCGGAGTGAATGCCACTTTGATTTTTGCGATAGATGGAGAAATTCCTGACGTTAAAAATACTAGTAGAATTTTTCTTCGGGGTTTGGGGGCCGGAGAGCCGGTAATGGCGTTAAAAGCTATAAATAATAAGGTAACACTGGGCGATGCGGTTAGCGAAGCGGAAACTCTTTATATTGTTGAGGAAGAATTAATCGGACTTTCAAACCGGCTTGGCATTGAGTTAAACGGTATTCTGGGTTATGACTTCTTTCGGGATTTCATTGTAAATTTTAATTACCGCAGGAAATTTATTAAGGTTTATGCTCCTGAGATATATAATTATAAAAAGTGTAGACGCTGCGTGGACATCCCTTTAATATTTGATGAAAACAAACCTTATCTGGAAGCTAAAGTTGAGATGGAAGATCAAGAACATAATATGCTTTTTTTGCTGGATAGTGGATCAGGTGATGCCGTCTGGATTTTTACTGATGAAGAAAGAGGAATTACTGTTCCCCATCCTTCTTTTGAAGATTTCCTGGGCTACAGCATCAGCGGGAGTGTCTATGGTAAAAGAAGTAGAATAAGCTCTTTAAGTTTAGGAGACTTAAAACTAAAGGAGGTTACCGCAAGTTTTCCTGATAGCCTTTATGTAAAGGATGTTTCGCTTTATGATAATAGAAATGGCAGTATAGGTAGCCAGATAATGAAGCGTTTTCACTATACCCTGGACTATCCCGGAAAGAACCTTCGGCTTAAGCCAAATTTAGATTTCAGGAAGTCTTTTGAATATGATATGAGTGGAGTAGTGGTGCAGCATACAGGGCAAAGAATTGTGAGGCATTATGAGGCCCCTCCACCGTTTTTTGATGTTGAAGAGATTCAAAGTGATGGCGAGGAAGTTTCAGAAATTACTTACCAGCTTAAATTTTCTTTGGCGCCACAATACCAAATTGCTGAGATCAGGCCGGGCTCTCCGGTAGAAAAAGCCGGGCTGCAAATAGGAGATATAATCCTTGAAATTAACGGGAAACCTGCCCATAAATATTCTCTTGATAAGATATCAAGTTTATTTACCTCTCGGGATGGCAGGCTAATAAAACTGATTGTAGAAAGAGAGCTAAAGGAGATGAAATTCACGTTCATGCTTAAGCGAATTCTATAAAAAAACTCCTGCCGATGAGCAGGAGTTGTTAGTAAAAATCACAGGATGTTTACAATGTATCGTTGTCTATCACTTTCCCTTTAATCTTAAGAGCTTTGGTGGGAACATCAGAATTTGAATATACGGTAACAGTTTTTCTGATGGGGCCAACCCGTTTTGTATCGTATTTTACCTCGATCTCTCCGGTCTCTCCGGGCATAATAGCCTCTTCAGGTTTCTTTGGAATGGTACATCCACAACTGGAAGTCACATTTTCGATCACTAAAGGTGCATTTCCGGTGTTGGTGAATTCAAAGACACGCACCCCGTCGCTACCTTTCTTTATTTCTCCGTAATCAATAGTTTCTGTTTTAAATTCCATTTTTGCCGTATTCTGGGCGGTGGCTACACCGACTCCGGCTAAAACAAAAACAGCGATTGCAATTAACTTTTTCATATTTCATAATTTAGAAGTCTTTAAAAGCCTGAGCTTTCAAAGAACTTTGGTTGAACATAGCCTTAAATAAGGCATGATAATTTAGTTTTTCGGAATAGTAAATATAAGCTGAATTAGAGTTATTCACAAAATTATATTCAATTCAACTCCTTTTAAATTCCTTAACTAATAGTTACTTTTGCCATTATTTTCAAAAACCAGACCAATTATGGCGATAGCTTCCAAATATAACGCGAAACAAGTAGAGGAAAAATGGTACAAATACTGGATGGAAAACCGGTATTTCCATTCTGAAGTAGACGAGCGTGAGCCTTATACCATTGTAATTCCCCCTCCTAACGTAACCGGGGTTTTACACATGGGCCATATGCTGAATAATACCATCCAGGATGTTCTGGTAAGAAGAGCCAGACTAAAGGGATTCAACGCGTGCTGGGTTCCTGGAACTGATCATGCTTCCATCGCCACTGAAGCTAAAGTAGTTGCCAAACTAAAAGCTGAAGGGATTGATAAGAACAGCCTCACCCGTGAGGAATTTCTACAGCATGCCTGGGACTGGACTCATAAACACGGTGGCATCATTCTGGAGCAGCTTAAAAAGCTGGGTGCCTCCTGTGACTGGGACCGTACCAAGTTCACGATGGATGAAAAGATGTCGGCCTCGGTTATAAAAGTTTTTGTAGACCTTTATGAAAAAGGCCTCATTTACCGTGGATACCGAATGGTGAACTGGGATCCGGAAGCAAAGACCACCTTGTCTGATGAGGAAGTAATCTATCAGGAGAAACAGGGCAATCTTTATTACCTTAACTATAAGATTGTAGACAGTGACGAAATGGTGACTATTGCCACTACACGTCCCGAAACTATTCTTGGGGATACTGCTATTTGTATAAATCCCAATGACGAGCGATTTAAACATCTAAAAGGCAAAAAAGCCATAGTGCCGGTTTGTGATCGCGAAATCCCCATAATAGAAGATGAATATGTGGATATGGAATTCGGTACCGGCTGTTTAAAGGTTACTCCGGCGCACGACGAAAATGATAAAATGCTAGGCGATAAACATAATCTGGAAGTTATAGACATCTTTAATGATGATGCCAGCCTCAATGACTACGGTTTGCATTATAAAGGGAAGGATCGCTTTGTTGCCAGGAAAGAAATAATCCAGGAGCTTGAGGAACTTGGAGTTTTGGTTAAGACCGAAGAACACATCAATAAAGTGGGGACAAGTGAACGAACCGGTGCTGTGATAGAGCCAAAATTAAGCGATCAATGGTTCCTCAAAATGAAAGATATGGCACAACCTGCTTTAGAAGCAGTGGTTAATAAGGATATTAATCTTGTGCCTGATAAATTTCTGAACACCTATAAGCACTGGATGGAAAATGTACGGGACTGGAATATTTCAAGACAGCTGTGGTGGGGACACCAAATCCCGGCCTGGTATTATGGAAATGGAAAGGAAGATTTTGTCGTAGCAGAAACTGAAGCAGTAGCACTGGAAAAAGCTAAAAAACAATCTGGTGATGCCAGTCTACAAGCATCTGATCTTTCCCGGGATAAAGACGCCCTGGATACCTGGTTTTCTTCCTGGTTATGGCCAATGAGTGTTTTCAATGGAATTCTGGAGCCGGAAAACCCCGAAATAGAATATTACTACCCAACCAACGACCTTGTTACCGCCCCTGAAATTCTGTTTTTCTGGGTAGCACGTATGATTATGGCCGGATACGAATATCGCGGAGAAAAGCCATTTAAGAATGTCTACCTCACAGGAATTGTGCGTGATAAGCAACGCCGGAAAATGTCTAAATCCCTGGGGAATTCACCTGATCCGCTTGGGCTCATAGAGCAATATGGAGCCGATGGGGTAAGAGTAGGAATGCTCTTGAGCTCTCCCGCCGGGAACGATCTAATGTTTGAGGAAGAACTTTGTAAGCAGGGTAGTGCCTTCAGTAATAAAATATGGAATGCATTTCGATTGGTGAAGGGCTGGGAAGTTTCAGAAGAAAAAGAACAGGCCGAGACTTCAAGGATCGCGATCAACTGGTATACGGCTAAATTTAGAAAAAGCCTTGCCGAGATCGAAGATCATTTTTCAAAATATCGTATCAGTGATGCCTTAATGAGTACTTATAAACTGGTTTGGGACGATTACTGTTCCTGGTTTTTGGAAATGGTGAAACCCGCCTATGGTGAGCCGATAGATGGCACGACCTATAAAGCGGTGATCGCAATTTTGGAAGACAATCTTAAAATCCTTCATCCGTTTATGCCATTTGTTTCTGAAGAAATTTGGCAGGAAATCACCACCAGAATTCCTCAGGAAGCCTTGATCGTCGCTAAATGGCCGGAACTAAAAGATTTTGACCAGAATATCATCGAGGAATTTGCTATTGCTTCTGAAGTTATCGCAGGAATAAGAAAAATCAGGAAAGAGAAAAATATATCTTTTAAAAATACCATAGATTTTATGGTGTTGAATAACGAAAATACTTCCGAAGTATTCGATCCGGTTATTAGGAAAATGGGTAATATCGCCGAATTTCAGACTGTAGATAAACAGGTAGAAGGAGCGTTAAGCTTCCGGGTAAGATCTAACGAATATTATATCCCCATAACAGGTGCCGTTGATGTTGAGGCCGAGATTAATAAGATGGAGGAGGAGCTGGAATACACTCGCGGATTCCTGAAAACTGTAGACAAAAAACTTTCAAACGAGCGCTTTGTAAATAATGCTCCCGAAAAGGTAGTGGCCGTAGAAAAAGCCAAAAAGGCTGATGCCGAGGCCAGGATCAAAGCTCTGGAAGCTAGTTTAAAGAATTTGAAATAATTATTAGAGGATGAAATATTGGTGATCTAATCTATTCGGTTATTTCGCCAATATGTTCTTCTACAAGGGAGATATATTTTTCCTGTGCGTCTTTTTTGCTGAGATCTTTTACCTGTACCAAAGCATTTATCTTGAAAGCGCTTCTTAGGTCACCCTGTTCAGAATGGGGTAAATAGAATCCGTTTTTTTCGGTGGCTCTTTTATAATAAGCATAGAAACTAAGCATAATATCCGGAGGGAAACTAAGGTCGGTGGTACTGGCTAATTCGTAGGCCCTGTTGAATCTTTTTTGTGTTAAATCTGACATTTTTAATCCTCCTCAATTTTTGCGATCACGCTTAAACCGCCTTTCATTTTTTGATTTAATTTAACCGTTAATGGAGTATCAGCAGGTAAAAGCACATCTACTCTGGATCCAAATTTAATGAAACCGCTATCGCTTCCCTGGATAACCTCTGAGCCTTCTTCAGCATAATTAACTATGCGCTTGGCCAAAGCTCCTGCAATTTGCCTGTATAGCACTTCACCGGCAAGCTTGTTCTTCACCACAACCGTTGTTCGTTCGTTTTCCTCACTGGATTTTGGATGCCAGGCTACTAAAAATTTCCCGGGATGGTACTTGCTGTATATCACTGTTCCACTTACGGGGTGTCTGGTAACGTGAACGTTTAGAGGGGACATGAAAATAGAGACTTGTAGTCTTTTATCCTTGAAATATTCTTTTTCATAAACCTCTTCAATCGCAACTACTTTACCGTCTACGGGAGCAACGATGTGCGCATCGTTATGCTGGGTCCTTCTTTTTGGATTTCTGAAAAACTGAATGATCAGTAAGAACAAAAAAATAGAAACCAATAATACTGAAAATTTAATCCAGTACGTGTTTATTAAACTATAAGAAAGCACATTTATTGCAATAAGGATTATTGCAGCAAAGGCCATTATTTTATATCCTTCTTTATGAAACATAATTTAATAGGTATAAATATGCATATACAAATGGGCTGGCAAAGATAATACTATCCAGCCTGTCAAACAATCCGCCGTGGCCTGGCATTAATTTCCCACTGTCTTTTACGCCAGCCTGTCTTTTGAATTTTGACTGAATTAAATCTCCTAAGGTTCCGAAAACACTAAGTATTATAGCCATCCCGAGCCAGAGAGGAAAGCTGAGGAATTGAGTGTAATGAAAAATAAAAAAACTAGCCACCGCACTAAATACGAGGCCACCCAGGAAACCTTCAATGGTTTTTTTAGGGGAGATACGTTCAAAAAGCTTCTTTCTACCAAAATTTTTCCCTACAATATATGCAAAGGTGTCATTAGTCCATATCAGAACAAAGATTCCAACTATTAAATCGGGTCTGAAGAACCCGTGAATAGTAGGAAGTAGGGTTAAAAATATTACCGAAGAAATTAGATAGAATATAATAATTATATATTTCTTCTTTTCAAAAACCGGTATCTTCTGGACTACCATAAGGTCTTTTACAAGGAATAAATTCACGAAGATTGTGATGAATAAAAGTAGGATGGTTGCATCCTGATTGAATTTTAAATAGCTGAAAAGGTAAAATAATAGGGCCTGTATGGCATAAAGAGCATAGCTTCTAAGATGAAGAAGTTTTTGCATTTCAATAAGGCAAACAAGGCCTAAAAGATAGAAAAGACTGACGAATACGAGTTCATCATGAAGTATTGAAGCAACCAATATGGATATATACAATAATCCTGAAATTGTCCTGATAATTGCTTCCCTCATGTGTTATAGATCTTCCAGCAGGAGCAAATATAGGTTTTTCGTGCTACTTCCGTAACTCATGAAATCACCTTCTTTTTGTGTTTCGAAGTTTTTAATTGTGGTGATGTTAGAGGGGATGCTCTGCTTATTGCGGGATTTAATACCTCTAAGCCCCTCACCAATAGTGTCTACCAACTGGCTGGTAGAAGAAATAATCACAAAATTGGCTGGTAATTCATGGAGTTTGCACTCTTTTATCTGGTTTGAAGAAATTAAAATAGAACCATCATTGGCGATCAGAAATTCACTGGTAGAAAGGTAGAAGGCTGCTGTGCCCGATTTGGTGAACTCCAGATTGAAACCCTTAAACCTATCCTTAAGATTCGGGTCGAAACAACAACATTCTGATTCATACCAATCGTTCTCCAGCAAAATATTATCAAAAGCTTCCCTAATCTCTGATTCATCCTCGCAATAAAGAAACTTTCCACCATTATTTTTGAAGTTAAGCATAAACCGCTCATCGGTAGGGAGCTTTACTTCCGGCATGTATTTGCCCCGATCAGCATTTTCAGGGGATTCCTGTTTTTTGTCTGATTTAGATTTAGGGTTAAGGAATCTTCTAAATAGACTCATAAAGTTTGGGTGTGGTTCTAAAGCTCATTTTAACCAAAGGTAAAAAATCTTACTTTAACTTAACTTAAAATAAGATTTTTTAAACCTTGGTTATAAACTATTTATTAACCGAGTCGTTTTCTGAAATTTCAGATTCTGTCTCGTTTGATCCCTCCTCAGAAGATTTCTCGGCATTTTTCGACGATTCCTCAGCTTTGGCTCTCTTTTTAGCTTCTTTCTTATCCTGTTCAGCTCTAGCCATATCCTTATCTTTTTCAAAAGGCCGGGCTCCGAATATTTTCTCAAGGTCGTCCTTGAAAATAACTTCTTTGTCCAGTAGGATATCAGCAAGTTGAGTAAGCTTGTCTTTATTTTCTGTGAGAAGCGCTATAGCCCGTTTATATTGGGCTTCAATAAGATTTGAGATCTCCTTATCTATTAATTCTGAAGTTCTTTCACTGTATGGCTTGGTGAAGTTATATTCACTCTGTCCCGAGGAATCATAATAGGTAAGGTTACCTACCGCTTCGTTTAATCCGTAAATGGTTACCATGGCTTTAGCCTGCTTGGTTACTTTTTCAAGATCGCTTAATGCCCCGGTAGAAATTTTATCGAAGATTACCTTCTCGGCTGCACGGCCTCCAAGTGCGGCACACATCTCATCAAGCATCTGCTCAGGTCTTACAATAAGTCTTTCTTCCGGCAGGTACCAGGCAGCACCCAAGGATTGGCCACGGGGTACGATGGTTACTTTTACCAGGGGAGCAGCGTGTTCCAACATCCAACTAACTGTTGCATGCCCGGCTTCGTGAAAGGCGATGGCCTTTTTCTCATCTGGGGTAATGATCTTATTTTTCTTCTCGAGTCCGCCAACAATACGGTCTACGGCATCCAGGAAGTCCTGTTTTCCAACGGCTTTGTTGCCTTTTCGGGCTGCAATAAGGGCTGCCTCATTACATACGTTGGCAATATCTGCTCCACTAAATCCGGGTGTTTGCTTTGCAAGGAATTCTGTATCCAGTTCGTCTGCCACTTTTTTCAACGGCTTCAGGTGAACTTCAAATATCTCTTTTCTTTCGTTAAGGTCTGGTAGGTCTACATAAATCTGACGGTCAAAACGGCCTGCACGCATTAAAGCTTTATCCAGTACGTCGGCGCGGTTTGTGGCAGCTACTACAATCACGTTGGTATTGGTGCCAAAACCATCCATCTCGGTAAGTAACTGGTTAAGGGTGTTTTCACGCTCATCGTTAGACCCAGAAAAATTGCTTTTTCCTCTGGCACGACCAATGGCGTCAATCTCATCTATAAAAATAATAGATGGGGATTTTTCTTTAGCCTGTTTAAAAAGGTCTCTTACTCTCGAGGCACCAACTCCTACAAACATTTCCACGAAATCTGAACCGGAAAGTGAGAAGAAAGGCACCTTGGCTTCACCTGCAACGGCTTTTGCCAAAAGGGTTTTACCTGTACCCGGAGGGCCTACAAGTAGGGCACCCTTAGGGATTTTACCTCCCAGGGAAGTATATTTTTCAGGATGTTTTAGAAAATCTACGATTTCCTGAACTTCTTCCTTTGCGCCTTCAAGACCGGCAACATCTTTAAAAGAGGTTTTTACATCGGTATTCTGGTCAAAAAGCTTAGCCTTGGATTTCCCTATATTGAAGATCTGGCCTCCGGCACCGCCACCACCACCGCTGCTCATTCTTTTCATAATAAAGATCCAGATCCCGATTATAAGTACAAATGGCAGTAAGGTTATGAAGATCTCACCCCATACGTTGCTTTGCGTGTCGTAAGTGACCACAGTGTCCAGGTTTTCTTCTTTTTTAATTTCAGAGATACTGTTTTCAAAATTCTGAAGATCCCCGAATTCAAAGGTGTAAGCCGGAGTTTCGCCGGTAGCAAAGATCTCTGGGTCCTGTGATTTTTTATGAACTTCTTTTTGCTTGGCATCTTCGGTAAGAAAAACCTGGGCCTGGTTACGGTTTATGATGAGTACTTTTTCAACATCACCATTTCTAAGGTAGGTTTGAAATTCAGCAGGGTTTGTTTTGGCCGGTTCATTAAAACCGCCACCACTGAAGAAATTTATTCCTAAAAATACTAAGATTATTGCGGCATAGATCCAGTATGCGCTAAATTTTGGTTTCTTCGGATCGATATTTTTCTTGGGTTGTTCTTTCGCCATACCTGGTAGGTCTTATAAAATTTAGTAATTAGTCTCGATAGTGGTGATCTTTGCATCACCCCAGAGGCTTTCAATGTCGTAAAATTCCCTGATGTGTTTTTGGAAAACGTGCACTACTACATTCACATAATCCATTAAAACCCACTCGGCATTTTCGCTGCCTTCAATATGCCAGGGTTTGTCTTTAAGGGCTTTACTAACTGTTTTTTGGATAGAGTTGACTATGGCGTTTACCTGCGTGTTTGAAGTACCATTGCAGATGATAAAATAATCACAAACTGTATTTTCAATTTCTCTAAGGTCTAGAATCTCAATGTCATTTCCCTTTACCTCTTCTATCCCTTTTATTATATGTGCAATAAGTTGATCGCTGTTCGTTTCCTTTTTTACCATTAAAATTTTTTATTTTCGCAAAGTTATTACTTTTTAAGTTTTTTTAGAGCCTGTTAACACAAGATTTAACTCCTTTGCGACTTCTTATTTACCTATGCGTATAATCAAAGTTAATGCCATCAATTCTACCAACGATTTTGCCCGGGATCTCTACCGCGGAAAATCGGATTTTGAACCTTGCTGTGTGCTGGCTCATAATCAAACCAGTGGGCGTGGGCAGCGGGGCTCAGGATGGATGGCCACTCCGGGGCAGAATCTTACTTTTAGCATTCTTTATCCGAAGATAAAGGTCGAGGTGGACCGTCAGTTTTTACTTAGTGCAGTGGTCTCTTTGGCGGTGGTGAAGGCTCTGGAATTTTTTAATATTCCTAACCTGAAGGTAAAATGGCCAAACGACATAATGTCAGGGAATTTTAAAGTCGGTGGGATCCTTATCGAGAATATTCTGAAAAATAACCAAATGTCAGCCTCGGTTATTGGCGTCGGTCTTAATGTTAACCAGGTAGATTTCCCCGGTCTACCCCAGGCTGCTTCATTAAAAATGCTCACCGGGATTACCTACGAACTGGAGGAGGTGCTTGATGGAATCTTGACCTCAATCGAAAGGGACTTGCAATCGATTTCTTCCACAAATCAAAGTCGGGTGCTCGAGGAATACGCCGAAAGAATGTTCAGAAAAGATGTGGTTTCTACCTTTCAATACCCTGATAACTCTTACCTAACCGGAATTATTCGGGGAGTAACCACCGCGGGAAGACTCAATGTGGAGATTGAGAATTCGGTTTTTAAAACTTTCGACCTCAAGGAGCTTAAGCTGATGTATTAAAAAACAAAACCCTGGAAAATTCCAGGGTTGAATATTTTTCTGAAGTAGTTTAAGCTTAAAGTTTGGCTGCGTTTTCTGAAAGGGTATTTATAAATTTTTGAAGTGGCCCCTTCACCATCATCGCCATCATCGCATTGAACTTCCCATCAAACTCCATAAAAACCTCACTTTGCTGTTCGGCTGCGTCTTCGATATGAATATTTAGTGAGAAATTGAACTTATCTGAAGTAGATCCCAGAACCACTAATTCGGGTTCTTTGGTTTCTTTGATCTCCAGCTGAATTTCCGGCATACCTTTTAAACCGAATAAAAACCTGTCTTCAGCCTTCACTTCAAATTTTTCTGTGCTTTCTGGCATTAATTGCTCGTAATTTTTAACATTGGTTAAAAAATCAAACGTTTCCTGCTGATTCTTCCCGGTGGTAACTTTTTTGCTTTCTAAATGCATTGTTTATTTTTTCCAGTTGCTTGGGTCCTGTCGCCAATCCTTAAGGGTTTCGGCTTCCGAAGCGTTTATATAATTTGTGCGTTGTGCTGTTTCCAGTAAGTAATCGTAATTGCTTAAGGTGTGCAATTCTACTTCTGCCTGCTTGAAATTATCTTCTGCAGTGGCAAAGCCGTAGGTGAAAATTGCAAACATTCCCTTTACATTAGCGCCAGCTTCTTTTAGGGCCTTTACCGCATTTAAACTGCTCTTTCCTGTACTGATAAGATCTTCTATTACCACTACGTTCTGTCCTTCTTCCAATACGCCTTCGATTTGGTTTTTACGACCATGACTTTTAGGCTCTGGTCTAACATAAACAAAAGGCAGGCTCAGGTATTCTGCAACCAACATCCCGATGCCTATGGCTCCGGTAGCAACAGCGGCTATAACATCTGGTTTGCCATAGAGTTCCTCGGTTTGACGGGCAAAATGTTCCCTGATATAATTTCTGATTGGCGGATAGGATAATACAATCCTATTGTCACAATAAATTGGCGATTTCCAGCCACTGGCCCACGTGAAAGGTTCTTGTGGTTCTAATTTTATTGCTTTAATTTGCAGGAGTAGTTCAGCAGTTTTGATTGCTGTTTCTTTATTCAAAATCATAATACAAATGTATAAAGTTTTTGTCAATGATGTTCCAATAATCCTTTCTACTAAAAAAGATATTGGCGAAAAATACACCTCTTTTCCTATTAAAAAGGTGAAACTCAAGCGCATCATTAAACAAATTAATAAAGGGGAATTACTATATGTTAACCTTTATCACGAAAAAGAAGACAAGCTTTTGAAGCATTTGTTCAAAAAGCTACCCGTGGTAACCGCGGGCGGTGGAATGGTTTTCAACGATAAAAATGAGATCTTATTTATTTACCGCAATAAGCGCTGGGACCTGCCAAAAGGGAAAACTGAAAAAGGAGAGGATATTGCAGCTTCGGCAGTAAGAGAAACCGAAGAGGAGACCGGAATTAAAGATTTAAAAATTACCGGTTTTCTAGCCAAGACCTATCATATTTTTAAGAGAAAAGGTAAATTCAGGCTAAAAGTGACCCACTGGTACGAAATGCATTCCAATTATACCGGTGAACTTATTCCGGAGGAAAAAGAGGGCATTGAAAAAGCAAAGTGGAAAAATTTCGAAAAGGCTCGCAAAGCACTCAAAAAATCCTATGCTAACATAAGGGAACTCTTTCCGAAGAAATATCTACCGGGGGACTCTAAAAACAGGGTAGCGTAAGTGTGCCTCTTCATAATGCTTAGATTTTTGGTGCAGCCAGCGTAATTGGGAGTAAGAATTATTCTCGAATTCTGGTTCCCTGCGTTTTTTCTCCTCAAACTCTTCTTTCAGCTCTGGGTTCTGATTCAGCATAGTCTTGGCTGTATCTTCAAATACATAGGTCGAGAAGCCTTCTTTTTTCTGAAGAATGGGATCGAAGAAATTCCAGTTGAAGAAGGAATCGGGAGCTGTTGGTTCCAGGGTCTCTAATAAATACCTAGCACCGTCCTGAAATGTTTTCACATAAAGATCTCCTTTCCTGAATTGAACTGAATCTATCCTGCTACTCACCTGGGTGTTTTTATGCATATAATGTCCTTCGTAAGCTCGCTCTGAAGTTTCAAAATCCTTAATCCTGTAACTTTCTACAAGTATCACCGTATCCTGCGGTAAAGGTTCCAGGACAATGTTGTTGAGTTCGAGGAGCTCTGTGACATTCCACCAGCCTTGCGGAATGATGTAGGCCCTTGGGATTTCTATCCGGTCTTCAGCAATGAAATTATCATAATAATCAATCTCTTTGGTAAAGGGTTTATCGCGGTCATATTTTAATCGCTGTCCACCGGTGACTTCGCTTGTGACCGTCTCCGCCTCAAAACCTTTAAAATTCCTTTTGCTCGGGTTTTCCATATCGGGTTTGAAATTGGTTGGATACCAGCGATCGGTAAGGTATTTTCTCCTGGCCCTGTCCCGAAGGTCTTTTATGCTCTCCTTATCAGCATCGGTATAATTAATAACAGAATTCATAAACTCATAGGTTCCATAAACCCTGTCTTTATAGGGTTTCAGCATATGAGTTTCCATCATCATCCCCAGGGTATTGAATAAGGTGGTATATCCTGTGGAATATCTGGGGGTATCGAGGAATTGTGAAAATCCTTCTTCGGGAACCTGGTTGAAAACATTTACATATGGGGTAATCTCCCAGTTTTTCTTCCGTAGAGAGTCCTCTATGGCGGGCATCATTTTTTTATTTAAATATTCGCCCAGCTCCCCGCCAAGTTTGTTGTGTTGGGTGAACAGATGAGTTAGAGTATATTGATAATCGGCCCCATTGCTTACGTGATTGTCTATAAAAACATCGGGTTGTACCTTATGGAAGATTTCATAAAAACTACGGGTGTTACGGGTATCGGCCTTAATAAAATCCCGGTTCAGGTCATAATTTCGGGCGTTACCTCTAAAACCGTATTCTTCAGGACCATTTTGGTTGGTCCGGGTGGTGGAATTCCGGTTAAGCGCTCCACCAACATTGTAGATAGGAATGGTGGCGATAATAGTGTTTTTGGGTGTTGAAATTGAATCCCCGGCCAAATCCCGGAACAACATCATTGTGGCGTCTATCCCATCGCTCTCCCCAGGATGAATCCCGTTGTTGATAAGAATTATCCCGTTTTCTTTTCTTAAATTATCAAGATTGAATTTGCCGTTTTGACTAAAAATTGCAAGGTGAAGTGGTTCTCCGCTATCGGTATTGCCAATTTCTTCAAGGCTTATATTCTCATAGGCATCTGCGAGTTCCTGGTAGAATTCTATTACTTCTTCATAGGTGCCCGTTTCTTTGCCTTCAGATTTTTCGAATTTTGTTAAAAAATCAAAATCGTTTACCAAACGATATTTTTCCAGATCGCAGGAAATCAATAAAAAAGCCCCGAGAAATACTATAATGAGTTTTTTCATAAAAAAACCTAAATATTTTAGGCATAAACTTACTTAAAAGGCCCTTAGCAGCAAAACCCTTTGAGTATTATTAATCTATTTCGGCTTGTGTGCTTGCAGGCTATGAGGTATTTTTACCCTGAAAAATTATTATTCCGAAGTTTTAAATATTTAGATATTGAAAAAATTTTTATTGTTCCTCCTGGTTTTAATTAGTGCAGAGCAGGTTGTAAGCCAGAATTTTGAGGGAAAAGTTATAAATGCTGCAACTGCTGAACCAGTTATAAATGCGCGTATTGAAAACCCTGCAACAGGCACCATAGTCTTCTCTGATGATGCGGGAAATTTCGAAATCACAATTGAGGATTTTCCGGCCATGCTCAGTATATCAGGGATTGGAT
Source organism: Salegentibacter flavus (assembly GCF_900115145.1). GTDB lineage: Bacteria > Bacteroidota > Bacteroidia > Flavobacteriales > Flavobacteriaceae > Salegentibacter > Salegentibacter flavus. The sequence continues at coordinate 396,957 of NZ_FOVL01000001.1, forward strand.
TTGAAAACCTTGAAGTTGAGATTTTAAACGCTGAGCATCACGGGGTTTTTTATCTTAGCCCATCCCTGGAGAATTTATCTGAGGTGATTATTACCAGCACGGCAATTCCTGGTAGGTTGCAGGATTTACCTGCGTCTGTGAGCCTTGTCTCTGCCAGCGATCTCAAACGCGGTGATAATACTAACCTGGTGGAAAAATTCAATAATGTGCCGGGAATGTATGTGAATCAGGGTGCCCTGAATACCAATAAGATTAACATTCGCGGTATTGGGGCGCGCTCTCAATACAGTACCAACCGTATTCAGTCTTATTTCGACGGGATTCCACTCACAACGGCCGAAGGGGAACTCACCCTGGACGATATAGATCCCGAAAACCTGGACCGTATAGAAGTGATAAAAGGCCCTACTTCCAGTGTATATGGAGCTGGATTGGGAGGTTCTGTTAATCTTTTTTCAGCTCTGCCAAAATCTTTGAAGACCGAGGCTGCATTCAAATCTCAGGTAGGAAGTTTTAATACGAGGAAAAATGTGGTAAGAGCAGTGCATGCTACCACGAATGCCGCTATTCACGCTAATTATTCTGAATTAACCAGTGATGGTTATCGCGATAACGGGGAGTATGACCGCCAGTCGGCAGTAATCAATGCCAGACTTCAAACTTCAGAAGAAAACAGCCTTTCTCTTCTGGCTACTTTTACTAAGCTTAAAGCATATATTCCCAGCTCGCTGAATGAAGATGATTTCCTTAACAATCCCCAAAGCGCCAATGGTAACTGGGAAGCGGCCCGGGGCTATGAGTCATATGACCGCGGAATGCTGGGCGCTTCTTACCTGCATAATTTTTCAGAAAATTTCAGCAATACTACAAGTGTATATTTGAGTTTCAGGGATGCCTATGAACCGAGACCCTTTGATATTCTGAAGGAGGAGCGGGTTTCGGCAGGGGCCCGAACCAGGTTTAACCTTGAGTTGCTGGTGTTTAAATTACCTTCCCAGGTAAGTTTCGGTGCCGAATATTATAACGAATGGTACAATGGCGCCACCTTTGAGAATTTGTTTCGTGAATATGAAGACCAGGGTAGCGTGATGGGCCAGCGCCTTAGTGGGAATGAGCAAGATCGCAATTATAGTAATTTCTTTGGCCAGATGAACCTCGAGCTTTCAGAAAAATGGATGCTCGAAGCAGGATTTAATATCAATTCCACCCAGTATAGCCTTAACGATCTTTATGCCCAGGATGAGATAGACCAATCGGGGGATTACCGTTTCGACCTTATCTTTTCCCCCCGTGTTGGAACGACCTATGAAGTTAGCCCCGGAAAGAATTTTTATGGAACCATAAGTCACGGTTTCTCTACCCCAACCGTAGCCGAAACCTTAACTCCCGAAGGGCTTATAAACACCGGGCTGCAACCAGAAACCGGGATTAACTATGAACTCGGCTTTAAAGGAAACTGGCTGGAAAATCGACTCTACACCGAATTCTCGGCTTATTCCATCAGAATAGAAGATCTTTTGGTTGCTCAGCGTGTCGCTGAAGATCAATATGTAGGACTAAATGCCGGAAAAACCATTCATAACGGACTCGAATTTCTCGTGAACTATAATTTTAACCTGACACCGGGGATTTCTGCAAAACCATATTTAAACGCGGCTTTCAACTTTTTTGAATTTGATGAGTTTGTAAATAACGATCAGGATTTCTCAGGAAACAAATTGCCTGGGGTGCCTAAATCTACACTTAACCTGGGCTTGAATCTGGAAAGTGATTTGGGACTTGATCTCTTTGCAGGTTACAGAGCGGTTGGCAAAATTCCGCTGAATGATGCAAATTCTGGTTATTCAGAAAAATATCAATTAGTTAACCTGAAAGCTTCCTGGTCCTTTGATATCCTTAGGGATCTTGGGGTGAATTTTTATGCCGGGATCAATAATGTTTTTGATGAACATTATGCGGCCAGTGTTTTAACCAATGCAGTTGGATTTGGAGGTGCTGCTCCAAGATATTATTATCCCGGGAACCCAAGAAATTACTATGGGGGAGTGCAGTTGAATTATATCTTTTAAGCCTTTTTTCTAACAACATCGGGTACCATAAATTCATAGTCCCCTCCGTGTCTAATAACATCGCGTACCACGGTAGAAGAGATATGGCTGTGCCCGGAAGAACAGATGAGAAATACAGTATCAATACCTGCCATCTTGTAGTTGGTCTGCCCAATAGCTTTCTCAAACTCCAGATCCTGCACGCTTCTAAGTCCGCGCAACAGAAAATCTGCGCCCTGTTCTTTACAAAAATCTACGGTTAGGCCTTTATAGGTCATCACTTTAACCTTGGGGATATCTTTATATGTTTCTTTTAAAAAATGAAGTCTTTCTTCCAGAGAAAACATATAATTCTTATCGGAATTTGTGCCTATAGCCAGAATTATTTCTTCAAATAAAGGCAAAGCCCTGTCGATAACATCGGTGTGGCCCAGGGTTAAAGGATCAAATGATCCCGGAAATACAGCTTTTCTCATAAATATTGATTTGTTTCTCCCACGCAGGCGGGAAACTAATTTTGTCTTTTCCGTCCCTCCAAAGACGGGATAAACTCCGGCGGGAAACTTATACCGTCATTTCCGCGTAGGCGGAAATCCCATATTCAAATTCCTCCCAAGCTGACAGAAAACCACGTAAATATAATTAAAAATTCAGAGGGGGTTTTACTTTAATGCCGCTTCAATGGCACTCCCGTATAGCTCTGTAAGGTTAATGTTAGCGGCCTGTGCCTGTTGTGGTAAAATACTGGCTTGGCTCAGTCCGGGCGTTGTGTTCATTTCAATAAAGTGAGGCTCCCCCTTGTGAAAAATAAATTCTGAACGGGTGAAACCTTTCATCTTTAATTTTTTATAGATCAGTTTGGCGATCTCCTGTACTTTCTTGGTTTTCTCTTCTGAAATGTTTGCCGGGGTGATTTCCTGTGACTTCCCCAGGTATTTGGCTTCGTAGTCGAAGAATTCATTTTCAGAAATGATCTCGGTAACCGGTAGGGCTCGAACTTTGCCTTTCCAGGTGATCACTCCAACCGAAACTTCGGTGCCGTCCAGGAAAGATTCGATAATTACCTCATTGTCTTCCTTAAATGCAGTTTTGGTTGCCGGAATTAAATCTTCCTTTTTCTTAACCTTGGTGATCCCGAAGCTGCTTCCGGCACGATTAGCCTTCACGAAACAGGGTAGGCCCACGCGGTCTATAATTTCTTCAAAATCTATCCTATCTTCTTTGTTCAAAAAATAATTTGTTGCTGCTTTTATTCCGTAGGCTTTTAAAACACTTATCAGGTCCCTTTTGTTAAAAGTGAGGGCTGCCTGGTAGTATCCGCAGGTCGTTTGAGGGATTCCCACTAATTCGAGATATGCCTGCAGTAAACCATTTTCTCCCGGTGTACCGTGGATTGTATTAAAAACGCAGTCAAAGCTTATGGTTTTTTCGCCTATCTTTACCGTAAAGTCATTCTTGTTTATCGGGTATGGATTGTCGTTTTCATCTATCACAGACCAGCCGTTTTGTAAGATATGTACCCGATAGGGGTCATAAATTTCACGGTTTAAATGTTTATAAACCATATTACCGCTGTTTATAGAAATGTGATATTCGCTCGAATACCCGCCCATTGCGATGGCGATTTTTTTCTTCATCTTCAATTTTTGGAGTTTATTTCCGTTAAACAAAAATATCATTAATAAGGCCTGCAACCAAAAGCCCGGGTTTTATATCTTTGTCGCTCACAAACAAATGTATGGGATTATTTAAATTTATCTTTAGCAAAACTTTTTTAATTCAGCTGGTACTGGCTGTGATTGCCTTGATCGTGATCGCTTTTCTTGCATTAAAATGGCTCGATTATTCTACCAATCAGGAACAGCGTATCGAGGTACCTGATCTTTCGAAAATGTCTCTTGATAAGGTAGACGATCGTCTGGCAACGCTGGAATTGCAGTATGAGATCCTGGATTCTGCTAATTTTAATCCCGATTTTCCGCGTTTTTCGGTGATCGAACAGGTTCCCGAACCCGGACAGTATGTGAAAGAGAACCGAAAAATATATCTCACCCTTAATCCTTCGGGTTACAGAAAGGTTATTATCCCTGACCTTATCAGAAGAACCCGCCGCCAGGCCGAACCAACCCTGCGTTCGCTTGGTTTTGAAATAGGAGACGTTACCTATAAACCTGATATCGCAAAAGACGCGGTGCTGGAATTAAGACATGAAGGCCAAAAAATAGAAGCTGGAGACGAATTGATGAAGACCTCAAAAATAGATCTTGTATTGGGGGACGGTTCCGGCCGTTATTCGGAAAGTGAAGATGAAGAGGGTGATAACGAAGAAGAACTGGAATTTTAATGAGGAAAGAAGACGATAACAACGAGATTGAGGAACAGGACGAAACCCTCTATGAACATCACAAATTCGTAGCAAAAATTGGTCAGAAACCTTTACGGGTGGATAAATTCCTGATGAATTTTATAGAAAATGCTACCCGGAATAAAATTCAGAAAGCAGCCAAAACCGGAAATATTTATGTTAACGACGAGGCGGTAAAGCAAAACTACAAGGTAAAAGCGGGCGATATAGTGCAGGTGATGTTTGAACATCCGCCTTATGAATTCCTGCTTACTCCAGAGAATATTCCCCTTGATATTGTTTATGAAGATGATAGCTTGCTGGTTATTAATAAACCTGCAGGTATGGTTGTGCATCCCGGTCACGGGAACTACAGCGGGACCTTAATTAACGCCCTGATTTACCATTTCGATAACCTGCCAAATAACAGCAGTGAGCGCCCGGGACTGGTTCATCGTATTGATAAAGACACCAGTGGCCTGCTTGTAGTTGCGAAAACTGAACATGCGATGACGCATCTCTCTAAGCAATTTTTCGATAAAACCAGCGACCGGGAATATGTGGCCCTGGTATGGGGAAATGTGGAAGAAGATGAAGGCAAAATTGAAGGCAATATTGGGCGTCATCCTAAAAACAGATTACAGAATACAGTTTATGAAGGTGACGATGAAATTAAGGGAAAGCCAGCCGTTACTCACTACAAAGTTCTGGAGCGTTTTGGTTATGTTAGCCTGGTTTCCTGTAAACTCGAGACAGGCCGTACTCACCAGATTCGCGTTCATATGAAGCACATTGGCCATACGCTTTTTAATGACGAACGCTATGGGGGAGATAAGATCCTTAAGGGAACTACTTTCTCTAAATATAAGCAGTTTGTCGATAACTGTTTTAAAGTGCTTCCCCGCCAGGCCCTGCACGCCAAAACCCTTGGCTTCACTCATCCCGAAACAGGAGAGGATCTGAGTTTTGATACCGAGATCCCTCAGGATATGCAGAACTGTATTGAAAAGTGGCGCAATTATTCCAAGAACCTGAAAGATAATCTGGATTAGTTTTTTCAAATTTCCTTGTACTTCGGATGGCTGAAACCTTATGGTTTCCTTAAATTTATAGATTTTAAATCCAGAAAACTGAAGCTATGAGTAATAAAATAAGGCCTTACGTATTGGCCGAAACCAATTGGAAACAGGTTAAAGATGAGAATTATACCGTAGCCATCCTCCCCTGGGGAGCGACTGAAGCTCATAATTATCACCTCCCTTATGCAACCGATAATATTTTAGGGGAATCCAATGCCATAGAAGCTGCCGCCAAAGCCTGGAAGCAGAATGCAAAACCTATTGTCTTGCCTACCATTCCTTTTGGCGTTAATACAGGCCAAATGGAAGTGAAGCTTTGTATGAATATGAATCCTTCAACCCAGTATGCGGTATTAAAAGATGTGGTTCAGGTGCTCGATGCCCATAAAATTTATAAACTGGTTATTCTGAATGCACATGGCGGGAATAATTTTAAACAGATGATTCGGGAACTAAGCCTGGAATATCCCGATGTTTTTATTTGTGCTATTAACTGGTGGCAACTTTCAGATGCAAAAAAGTATTTTGAGGAGCCCGGCGATCACGCGGGAGAACTGGAGACCGCTACGGTGATGCATCTAACTCCTGATCTGGTGCTTCCCCTGGAAGAAGCCGGAGATGGAGCTGCAAAAACCTTTAAAATCCGCGGACTTAAAGAAGGTTGGGCGACTTCACAACGTGCCTGGACTAAAGTTACAGAAGATACCGGGGTAGGGAATCCCAAAGGAGCCACCGCAGAAAATGGCAGGCAATTCTTTGAGAAAACCACCGATATGATCGCACAGTTTATCACAGATTTGCATCACGCCGATCTTCAGGATATGTACGAATAAGCCCTGAAATTGATGCTAAAAAGTCTGCTTTATATTTTCGGATTTCTGATCGCGGGAGAATTGGTCTCCTGGCTTTTCCAACTTCCCGTGGCGGGGAATATTCTGGGGATGCTATTCATCTTTATCGCCTTAAAATTAAAACTAATTAGTTTGAAGGATGTGAAACCCGCATCAGATAAACTAATTAAATACCTCGTGATTTTCTTTATTCCCTATGGCGTTGGCTTGATGGTTCATTTTAATTTGATAGCCGAATTCTGGCTACCTATAACAGTGGCTGTGATTTTCAGCAGTATTCTTACGCTCTATATAACGGCTATAATTCTTGAAAAAACCGGGAAATGATGCAGCAATTTTTCGAGCTTCCGGTATTTGGGGTTTTTATAACCCTGATCGCATATTTCCTTGCGGTAAAACTCAGAAAAAGGTGGAATTATTTGCTGTTGAATCCGGTGCTGATCGCCATCGCGGGAATAATTGGTTTCCTGCTAATCTTCCGGATAGATTTTGAAACCTACAATGTTGGTGGAGAATATATTAGCTTTTTCCTTGGGCCGTCTGTGGTAGCTTTAGGCGTGTTTTTTTATGAAAAATATGAAGAGGTAAAACAGAATTTAAAGATATTTATTCTTGCGGTGGTCGCCGGAGGGATTACCGGTGTGCTAAGTGTTACCGGTTTTCTTTTATTGCTGAAAGCTCCTGAGGTGATCACCAGATCTCTTGCAGCCAAATCGGTGACCACACCTATCGCGATTGAAATAACCCGGCTTTTGAATGGAATCCCTGAAATTACTGCGGGAATAGTCATAGCAGTAGGAATATTTGGCAATGCCTTCGGCCCATTTATTCTGAAGAAATCAGGGATAAAAAGCAAGATCGCCATCGGCACGGCCCTTGGAACCGCAGCCCACGGAATTGGAACCGCAAGAGCTTTTGAAGAGGGAAAGATTCAAGGCGTTTATAGCGGCCTGGCAATGTGCCTTAATGGAATTATTACCGCTCTTATTACCCCATATCTCTTAGAATTATTTTTCAGAATCTTCTGAAACTCCGCTTTCTTCTTCCTCTACTACATCATTCCCAAATTTGTCTTTTTTGAAATAGCCGATAATAGAGGGAGCGGTGAGCCCATGAAAAATTATTGAAATTAAAATAATATAAGCAGTAATGGAATGTAGTTCATTTCTGTTCTCAAACCCATCAAATTGTACAAATGCCCAGGAAAGATAAAATACCGAGCCAATTCCTTTTATGCCTAGAAAACTTATCGCCAGTTTACTTTTAAAGGATTCCTTTATTCCCGCTATTCCTATTAATCCTGCCAGGGGTCTTATTACCAAAACAAATGTAAAGGCAAATAAGATTCCTTTCCAGTCTGTTAATTCCAGCATTCCATTCATTAGCGAGCCACCAAATAAGATGATCCATACCACCAGCAATAGCCGCTCGATTTCGTGAACAAAATCATGCATCTTCTTCTTGTAATCCCCGCTTATCTTTTCATAATATCTCAAGCTTAGGCCCGCAAAGAATACAGCCAGGAAGCCATAACCATGGAGTAATTCTGTTAAACCGTAGCTAAAAATTGTTAGCGATAATGCCAGGAATCCATCAAAAGTTTTGATGCTTGACCATCGGTGAAGCCTATCCAAAAGAAACCCTATCAATCTACCAATGGCGATACCAAGTATCACCCCGATTATAATCTTCAGTAAAAATTTATCTAAAAACCAGTCACTAAAGTCAAACATTGCCCATCCGCCTGCCTGTGCTACAAGCAGAGCCAAATAGGTAAATGGGAAAGCCATCCCGTCATTCAACCCTGCCTCGGCGGTTAAGGAAAACCTTACCCGTTCCTTGAATTTTTTTTCCCTTTTTGGGTCGTCCAGCTGGGTCTCAGCCGCCAAAACAGGATCTGTTGGGGCGAGAACGGCTGCCAGAAGCAGAGAAGATGGAACACTTAGCAATAAAAAATGATTACCCAGAAGATATGCAGAGAGCATACAAAGGGGCATTGTGACGAAAACAAGTAAGAGGGGGCGCTTCCATGTTTTAAAAGAATATTCTGTTCCTATCTTTAGACCAGCTCCCATCAGGGAGATGATCACGATCATTTCTGAAAAGTACATCAGGCTGAGATCGTTCCACAAAGGATCTGGCCACCTCAATGGGATGTCTATATAGAAAAGTAAAAAACCTATTAACAGCAAGAGAATAGGAGAGCTGACTTTAATCTTTTTGGAAACCGAGGGTAGCCAGGCCATAATCAGGGTGGCTAAACCTACTCCTGCGAGGATAAGGTAGTGGTCTTTCATAGGTATATAAAAATAACAGATTTTTTGCTTTGTAGCGAATATGTTTTCAGACTTTCACAAAAGGCTAACAATTAGGGGATAGGAAATGGCTCTTAGGAATTGCTTTGATGATTTTCATCATTTTTTCATCAATACTATTCCGGTAAATTTATAGTCTGTAATCCTTGAAAAATGAAGATTCTCGTTGGGATAATTCTACTGGTTCATGCCTTTATTCATCTGCTGGGTTTTTTCAAGGCATTCCAAATCGGTAAAATACGACAGCTTCAACTGGAAATCTCCAAACCTCTGGGTTTTTTATGGTTGTTCTGTACGCTTCTCTTTTTATATGTACTTTATTTATATTTCCTGGATAAATCCTGGTGGCCTTTTTTTGCACTTGCCGCTGTAATAATTTCTCAAAGTCTTATTATTCTGGCCTGGCATGACGCCAAATATGGCAGTGTTCTTAACCTGGTTATTTTACTTATAAGTCTTCCGGCCCTGGGCAGTTTTTATTTTCAGAAAAAAACAGAAAAAGAGGTGACCCGCTTAGTTCAACTTGATGAAACTTCAACAGAGGTATCTGCAGAATTGGAAGAGAATACTCAACTTCCGGAAATAGTCCGGAAATGGTTGAGAAATTCAGGAGTAAGAGATAACCCGGAAGTTGCTTTCGTTCGGCTTCGGCAGCAGGGTAGAATGAAGATTAAACCCGATGCAGATTGGATGCCTTTTCAGGCTATCCAATATTTTAATGTTAAAGCGCATTCTTTCATCTGGACTGCCCGTGTTAACTCTGGATCTCCCGTTTATTTTGATGGCCGGGATAAGTTGATAAACGGGGAAGGAGAGATGCTCATTAAATTGCTCTCCCTGTTTCCCGTGGTAAATGAATATAATAATGATAAAATAGATTCCGGGGCTATGCAGCGTTTTCTCGCAGAGATCTGTTGGTTTCCCACAGCAGCCTTAAGCAATCAAATCAGTTGGGAAGCCTTGAATGGGAATGCCGCCCGGGCAGACCTGGAAATATATGGAAAAAAGGTTTCGGGGATTTTTAATTTTTCGGAAGACGGGGAGTTACTTTCTTTCCAGGCCGAACGCTTTTATGGTGGGGAACAAGATGCAAAGGAAGAAACCTGGCATATCGAAATGCTTGATTTTAAAGAGTTTTCAGGGTATAGGATTCCCAATAAATGCAGAATTACCTGGAAACTGGCAGAGGGAGATTTTACCTGGCTGGAACTGGAAATTATGGAAGTAGATTATAATAGTGGTGAGTTCTACCCAAATTAAGCCAACCTGCACTGATATTTGTCATATTAATTCTGGCTTATAACTGGTAAATTTGGGTTAAACCAATGCGCTTAAGCTTATGGAAACGTCTGTCTTTCTTGCCAAATTCTGGGGCTGGTATCTGCTTATTTTTTTCTTTATCCTTAGTTTCAACCCACAAAGGATAAGGCAGATCTTCGAAGATCTCAAAGATCAAAAGTTTCTGATTCTGGCCGCCTTTGCAGCGATTATTTTAGGGCTTTTAAACATTCTTTTTCACAATATATGGGAACCCGATTGGCGCTTTATTATTACAGGTCTGGGTTGGATATCTCTTTTTATAGGCCTTGGACTTTTTGTGTTTCCTGATTCTACAACCCGCCGACTAACCACCCTTAATATCAGGTTTGTGCAGGTAATCTATATCATTCTTTTCCTTATGGGAATATTTCTGTTGAATATGGGCTACCAACTGGTATTATATTAAAATTCTGAATTATGATGGAGTTTATAAAGAAATTCAGTGACTTGTCTCTTGACGATCTTCCGCAGGTAGGAGGTAAAAATGCTTCCCTGGGCGAAATGTTTAATGAGCTTTCTTCGGAAGGCGTGTTAGTGCCTGATGGTTTTGCTACAACCTCAGAAGCCTTTTGGTCTTTTCTGAAGGAAAATAACCTGGAACAAAAACTCAAAGATCTCATTAAAACGCTCGATATAGAACATTTTGAAAACCTTGGTGAAATTGGGGCTAAAGCGCGAAAAATCATAAAATCCTCTGAGTTTTCAGATGCATTTGCCAATGAGATCAGGCGGGCCTATAATGAATTGGGGGAATCGGGTAATATTCCTGTGGCAGTAAGAAGTAGCGCAACAGCCGAAGATCTTCCGGATGCCAGTTTTGCCGGCCAGCACGAGACTTTTTTAAATATTACCGGCGAAGAAGTGCTTTTGAAAGCCGTTAGAAATTGTTTTGCCTCCCTCTATACAGACCGCGCTATAAAATACCGCGAAGATCACGGCTTTGTCCATCACGATATTGCGCTATCGGTGGGGGTTCAAAAAATGGTGCGATCAGATATCGGCTGCTCTGGGATTGGATTCAGCCTGGAACCAGAATCAGGCTTTCGAAACCTTATTCATATATCTGGTGTATGGGGGTTGGGAGAGACCATAGTTCAGGGGTTGGTGAACCCCGATGAATTTGATGTTTTTAAACCCACCCTTAAAAAAGATAAAAACCCCATAGTTCAGAAAAAAATGGGTAGAAAAGAGCTCACCATGGTTTATTCTGAATCTAACGGGCATTCCTCTACTGTAACTATGGATACTCCAATTGAAAAACAGGATTCCTACGTTTTAAGTGATGAGGAAGTGATTCAGCTTTCTAAATGGATCTTGGTGATAGAAGATCATTATTCAAAACCTATGGATGTAGAGTGGGCTAAAGATGGTGAAACAAACCAGCTTTTTATTACCCAGGCCCGTCCCGAAACCGTACATAGGGAAAAAGAGGGGAGATATCATTTGGAGTACCACCTTACCGAACATTCTGAAATGCTGGTAAGCGGGAATGCCATAGGTTCCAGTATCGCCACAGGCATCGCGCGTTACCTGAAATCTCCCGCTGAAGCACATAAACTAAAACCTGGAGATATCCTGGTGACTTCAACCACCAGCCCAGACTGGGACCCGCTACTTAAAAGATCGGCTGCAGTTATTACAGACCGTGGTGGCCGCACCAGCCACGCTGCTATAGTAGCCCGGGAACTCGGCGTACCGGCAGTAGTAGGAACCAATGATGCCACCCAAATTATTAAAGATGGTGAGGAAATAACCGTTTCCTGTGAGGGTAAGACTGGTTTCGTCTATAAAGGAAAGCTGAAATTCGAAAAGAAGGAAATAGATTTTGGTAAAATAAATCTACCTGAAACAGAAGTTAAATTAATCCTTTCTGATCCCGACAGGGCTTTTCAGCTTTCTTTTTATCCCAATAACGGGATCGGACTGCTGCGAATGGAATTCATAATCACCCACCTTATAAAAGTGCACCCAATGGCCCTGGTGAAGTTTGACCAGATAAGTGATTCCCAAACAAAAAAAACCATCGAAGAGCTCACCTGGCAATATAAGGATAAGAAGGACTACTTTGTAGAGGAACTATCCCGCGGACTGGCGGTTATGGCAGCTGCTTTTTATCCCAAAGAAGTGATTGTTAGAATGAGCGATTTCAAAAGTAACGAATATGCAAATCTCATAGGTGGGAAACAGTTTGAACCAGAAGAAGAAAACCCGATGCTTGGATTCCGGGGAGCCGCACGTTATTATCATCCTTTTTATAAAGCCGGTTTTGAATTGGAATGTAAGGCTATTAAAAAACTAAGGGACGAAATGGGGCTTACCAATGTAAAGGTGATGATTCCATTTTGCCGAACCCTGGAGGAAGGTAGGAATGTTGTTGAGCTAATGAAAAATTTCGGACTCGTACAGGGAGAGAATGGCCTCGAGATCTATATGATGGTAGAAATTCCTTCCAATGTGATTCTGGCCGAAGAATTTGCTAAAATTTTCGACGGCTTCTCTATCGGCTCAAACGACCTTACCCAGCTTACCCTCGGGGTAGACAGGGATTCTGAGGTAATGGCTGATGTTTTTGACGAAAATGATGCGGCAGCCAGGGAAATGATAGCAACAGCGATAAAAAAAGCCAATAAGGCCGGTATAAAGATTGGACTTTGTGGACAGGCGCCCAGCGATTTTCCCGAATATGCAGCATTTCTGGTAAAGGAAGGCATCAACAGTATCTCGTTTAATCCTGATGCGCTGCTGAAAGGAATCGAAAACATCAATAAAGCCGAAGGAAACTGAGTTTTTAGTACTTTAATCAAACCCCGGTATAATGCCCAAAGAAGCATATGCGAGATCAAAGGAGGAGATTCTTTCTGAATTTTCTGTAGATCCTGAAAAAGGCCTGTCTGCAGCAGAGGCACAGAAACGCCTGAAACAATATGGGCAAAACAAATTACGCAATGCGAAAACCAAAAACATCTGGTTAATTCTCTTCGAACAGTTTCTTGATCCTATAATTTATATTCTTGCTGCCGCAATGATGCTGGCCTTTGCATTTAGCGAGTGGTTAGAAGGATTTGCCGTGTTAATAGTAATTCTTATAACGGCACTCATCGGGTTTTTTATGGAATGGCAGGCGATAAGATCGGTGGAGGCCCTGCAAAAAATGGTGCAAACCGTAGCCAATGTTTTAAGAGATTCAAAGACTGAAAAAATAAGAGCAATGTTGCTGGTACCCGGTGATATTGTTGAATTGGAGGCAGGAGATGTGATCCCTGGCGACGGCCGGGTATTGGAATCCCGGAGTTTTGCTGTAAAAGAAGCCGTGCTTACCGGTGAAAGCAACCAGATCGAAAAAATTGAGGACGAACTTCCTGAAGATACGCCGCTTGCCGATCGGAGAAATATGCTCTACAAAGGGACAATTGCAGCCAGAGGAAAAGCCAAAGCGGTAATTATTGCAACAGGTACCAAAACCGAGATCGGAAGAATAAGTGAGCTTACCCATGAAGCAAAGAAAGACACAACCCCGCTGGAAAAAAAGCTGAAAAAACTTAGTTACTGGTTGATTTGGCTAACCCTTGGACTCGCTTTATTAATTGTAATAGCGGGATTTTTTCAGGGTAAAGATCTCCCCCTGATGATAAAAACCGGGATCGCCCTGGCAGTAGCTGCTATTCCCGAAGGTCTTCCTATTGTGGCAACTATAGCCCTGGCCAGGGGGATGTTGAGGCTCTCCCGGCGTAATGTGGTAATCAAAAAACTGGAAGCAGTACAAACCCTGGGAGAAACAGGAATTATTTGCACCGATAAGACCGGGACACTTACCGAGAATAAGATGAGTATTCATTATCTGGTGCTTTCTTCGGGGGAGTATCCTTTAGATGATATTAATGCCAACAATCTTAAAGACGATAAAGCCTTTCAAAAGATCATCGAAGTAGCTGCGCTTTGTAATGATAGCAGCCTGCGTGATGGGAAACAAAAAGGTGACGCGGTAGAGATCGGGCTTGTTGAATTCCTTGCGGATCAGGGCTTCAGTTATGAAGAAATGCGGGAAAAATATTCCAGAGTAGCGGAAATTCCCTTCGATGCAGAAATCAAGAAAATGTCCACCCTTCAAAACTATGAAGACCATTATCTCATTACTGTAAAAGGTGCCCTGGAAGCATTGCTTTCGGATTGTGATCTTATTTTAACTCCGGATGGAGAAAAGGAATTCACCGATAAGGAATTTTGGAAAAAAAAAGCAGGAGAGATCGCTGCTGAAGGGATTAGGGTGTTGGCTTTTGCTTACCGGGAATCTCAGGAAAAACCACATAAAGAAGAATTGTTGAAGAACCTGGTTTTTGTGGGAATTCTTGGTTTTCTGGATCCTCCACGAAAAGATATAAAACAGGCAATAGAAACCTATAAAAATGCGGGTATCAGGGTGGTGATGATCACAGGGGATCACCCGGATACTGCAAGGAAAATAGGCGAGGAAATAGGTTTAATTGAAGAAGATGCCCCTGGAACCAAAGTAATTCTGGGGCGGGAACTGGAAGAATTTGAGGCCTTTTCTCCCGAAAAGAAAAAAACCGTCATGGAAGCCGGGATATTTGCCAGGATGGTACCGAAGCAAAAACTTGATCTGGTGGAATTCTATCAGAAAAATAAAGCAATAGTTGGGATGCTTGGGGATGGAGTGAATGATGCTCCAGCCCTTAAAAAAGCAGATATAGGGATTGCAATGGGAATTCGGGGAACAGAGGCTGCCAAGGAAGTAGCTGATGTGATCCTAATGGACGATAAATTTACTTCAACCGAGCTTGCTATACGGCAGGGACGCACCATCTTTGAAAATATCAGGCAGTTTGTGGTTTTTTTGCTCTCCTGTAATCTTGCAGAGATAATTTCTGTAGCATTGGCATCTTTCAGTAACCTACCCTTACCGCTTTTGCCTTTGCAAATTCTGTTTTTAAATCTGGTAACCGACGTCTTTCCGGCCCTGGCCCTGGGAGTAGGTAAAGGTGATCCCCAGGTGATGAAGCAGCCACCCCGGGATCCGCAGGAACCCATTCTCACCCGTAAATTATGGACCTCTACTGTCTTGTATGGACTTAGTATTACTTCAGCAGTAATAGGAATTGTGGTCTATGCTCATTTGGGCAAAGCTTATCCAGCGCTTGAAGTTAATAATATGGCCTTTTATACCCTGGTCTTAGCACAATTACTGAATGTTTTTAACCTGCCCCGTCGAAAAGCTTCCTTCCTGGTAAATGAAGTGACCAAAAATCCCTGGGTGTGGGCAGCTCTTGTATTTTCCATTGCTATAATGGTGGTGGTCTATTTTATTCCCATTATGCAGGAGGCCCTTTCCCTGGTAGCCTTAAATGAAGAGCAATTCCTGATTATTGCAGTCTTCGCCTTTGCATCCTTGTTGTTATCACAGATTTTAAAAAAAATAGGATTAACAAATTAGACCTTGTTTTATTTGATAAACATTCCGCCATCAATAACCTGTTGGGTACCGGTCATGTATTTGCTTTCATCGCTGGCAAGAAAAAGAGCCAGTTGCCCTATTTCTTTTGATTCGGCATAGCGGCCAAAAGGAATTGATTTTTCGAAACCACCCTTGACTTCTTCCGGATTATCAGGACCGAGTTGATCTTCTATGGAACGCATCATACGGTTTTCTACGGGACCGGGATGTATTGAATTCACCCTGATTTTTCGTTCAGCAAACTCCAGCGCGGCAGTTCGCATAATACCAATAATTCCGTGTTTAGATGCTACATAAGCGCCAAGATTGGGAAAACCTTTTAATCCTGCCACCGAACTGGTAATAATAACACTGCCTCCATCTTCCATTCTGGGAATAACCTGTTGGCAACCCAACCATACTCCTTTTAGGTTTACAGCTATAACCCGGTCAAAAACTTCTTCGGGATACTCTGCAATGGAACTTGTTTTGCCTTCAATTCCGGCATTACTGAAGAAAATATCGATTTTGCTAAAATTGTAAAGACATTTCTCCAGGTATTTCTTAGTGTCCTCAGCTTTAGATACATCGGCAGCAAACCAGGCTACCTTGTCGCTTTTCAGGCTTTCAGCGGCCTTTTTGAGATTTTCCTCCTCCAGGTCGGTTAAAAATACTTTGGCGCCCTCTGCAAGGAATAATTTGGCAGTTTCCAATCCAATTCCACCGGCTCCCCCGGTGATTAGTGCGACTTTGTTCTCTAATCTTTTCATAATTATTTGTATTGAATTAATCCCTAAAAATTTTAGCTTCTCCCTGATTTCCGGTTGGTCTCATTTAGTATCTCTATGGCTTCTTCATCGCTTACCGCCCTGAAATCTTCATAAAATTGCCCCACTGCACTAAAATTGTATGGGGTTTCAAGGCAGATTACTTTGCTGATCTCGGGAGTGTTCCTTAGTTTTTCTACCGAGGAAGGAGGAGCTACCGGGATAGCCACTATAATTTCCCGGGGCTGTTGTTTGTGAGCCAACATAACCGTACTTAAAAGCGTATTCCCGGTAGCGATCCCATCATCGGTTATAATTATGATTTTATCCTTTAAATTAGCCGGACTGGAGTTTTTATGGTATTCCCTATCTCTTTTCTGAAGCAACTCCCTTATTTTTTCTGTTTCAGTAGTGATATATTCTTCTGAAAAATGCTCGGTGGGACTTAGCGTGACATCCGCTAAACTTACCGCACCTATAGCATATTCCTTATTATTGGGATGGCCTATTTTCTTGGATAAGACCACATCCAAAGGCGCTCCCAGCCTTTTGGCGAGTATAGCTCCTATTGGAAGTCCACCTCTGGGAATAGCCAAAACCACTACGGGCTTGTCCTTGTAGCCTGCCAATTCCCGGCTTAATTGTTCTCCTGCATCTATTCTGTCTGTAAACATCGCTTAGATTTTGATCTGAAGATATTATAAAAATATATCCTCCGAAATGATAAAAATCAATCTTGCTGCTGTATGATTAAAATCATTATTTTTTACTGTTGAAAGAGTTAATTTCAGTAGTAATTAAATTGCAGTATTATGGAGAATTTTAGAAAAAGACCAAAAGGGGAATTTATGATCCAGGCCGATTGGGATCAGCTCTATTTGCTCACCAAACACTGGGAATCTGATCTGAAATTTTTTAGGGACGATCTACAATTTCTCAATAAACTAATCGATAAATATTTTATCTGGATAGATAATGATACGAGCATAAATGAAGTTTCCAGGCTTAGATCTGAGCTTCAGGAAATTCGTTCCCGATGCGAAGACTTGCTCCATAAAACCCAAAAACACAGGGAGCAGCTTGGAGTCATGATTGAAAAGGACAGCGATGACTCCAGGATATTTCGACTGGAACATGAACATCTTGAAAATGAGATCACCGATTTCGTAAAATCCTTCAGGAAAAACAGGATAGATATTTTTAAAATCACCGAATACCTCAAAGACACCGAGGACTTTTCAGGAATTAAATAAATTTAAACTGAACAAAACATCTCATTAATAATGGGATGTTTTGTTTAACGGAATTCAGGTCTCGAAGCTTTTCTCACTCTTCTTCTTTTTGTTCTTAATGAATTATCTTGGAAAGGCTCGGATGCAGAAGTGTCAGGATACGATTCCATTATTAGCCTGGCCATAAGGTAACATACGGTAGACTCGGCTCCCTGATTCAGGTTTACATTCTCTTTTTCGAGACCGTCTCCGCAGCCGCCTGTAACGGGATTGTAGACAATACGATTAAGATGATTGTCTCCCAGGAACCAGTTGAAAGCTTTTTCCATTTTTATTTTATACGCTGGGTTTTTAAAATGCTGGTAAAAAAGATCGAGGGCCTGTATGGTGTAGGCAACATCTATGGGCTGCTCACCGTACTTTTCCGGCTCTGTATGCTTTTGGTGCCAACCTTTATTGGAGACCACCTTAAAATCTCCGTTCTTATATATCTTAGACAGAAGGAATTCAAATGATTCCAGGGCAGTTTTTTTATAAACCTTTTTACCGGTAGTTAAAAAGGCAAGCAGCATAGCTTCGGGGAGGATACTGTTGGCATAGGTAAGGTATTCTTCAAACCATTCCCAGTCTTTTTCCCTGTTGAGGTCATACCTGCTTATAAGGTTTTGTGCTAAGTCTTCTATTGCCTTTTTAAACTCTTCGTCTTCAAAATTTTCGAGGTACAGGTATAAACCCTTTATGGTAAAAGCGATTGACCGGGGCGATAAAACACCGGGTATCCAGGTTCGTGCTTTATCCATACAACTTTTTGCTCTTTTAATATATTCAGGAGGAAGATTATGGGCTTCGCTAACTACCTGACCAAGAGCCCAAATGGCCCTGGTATTAGAATCTTCCAGGTTTACATAATCGTTTTTAATATGAACCTTGTTGTGTTCATCTATATAATTCACAAAATTGCCAGCTTTGGTCTGGCATCTTTCTATAAATGATAAATAGAGATCTATATAATTAAGATCTTCACTGGTCCTGAAAATTTTATAATGCATCAGCATGACAATAAGTGCCCTGGCATTGTCATCAAGGGTATATCCCGAATCCCGATCGGGGGTACTTATCCTTGAAAATTGTATCATTCCCTTTTCCGTAGTAAGTCTTTTAAGATGATCCAGCTTGATTTTTGGTTTGGAAAATTTAAGCGGTTCATTTTTGTCTAAAATATCCTGGTATACTCTGGCATGTTGAATGGCAATATTGTCCCATACACTGGAACTGGTTTTGGTATAAGCCTGCACAGCCATAAATTCCCGTAGTTTTTTATCTGAAAGTAATTTTATAGCGGCTTCTGATAACTGCTTGTGATCTCCAATTTCAATGAGGATTCCGAGTTCGTGGTTAAGGATTTCTTTGGTGTGCGGATTGGTGGTTGCAATTATGGGACAGGCACAGCTCATTGCATAAGAAAAAGTGCCGCTCACCGCCTGGTTCGGGTCCTTGGAGGTAAACAGGTAGACATCTGTTGCCTGTAATAATTCCAGGAGCTGATTTAACTCCAGATAGGAATCGTAAAATTTAACATGGGCTGAAAGTTCTAACTGATCTACCAGGCTTTTTAAAAATTTCCTGTAATTATCCCTGTTGTTTTTTATATTTCCCGGATGGGTTTTTCCAATAATGAGATATAAGGCGTCCGGGTGTTGTTCTACGATCTCTGGTAAAGCGTATAATGCTGTTTCAATGCTTTTTCCTGTACCCAGTAAACCAAAGGTAGATAAGACCAGTCTCCCCTGGAAACCATATTTCTCCTTGACCTCTTCCGGGGATTTCCACGCTACCATATGAGTTCCGTGCTCAATAAGCGCCAGTTTTTCTTCCGGAATACCATAATCCTCGACTAAAATCTTCACCGATTGCTGAGTCATAATGAATATTTGATGAGAGTATTTTACCAGTTTCTGAACCACCGATTTCAATTCCGGATTGGGGCGGGGGAGTACCGTATGAAAAGTCATCACTACCGGTTTATCTGTCTTTTTTAAAAATTCAAATAAATAGCTGCCATAAGCTCCGCCAAAAAGGCCAAACTCATGTTGGATATGAATCAGTCTAATCTCAGGATTTCTGTTAATATCCTCTGCTATACGTATATACTCTTGTTTTTTCTGGGGATTAAAATGATATGAGAAACCCGGTTTCTGGGCCTTTACAATTTCCAGTTCTTCGCATTCAAAACTTTTCCCGAATTTACGCTGAATAGACTGCATAGTATCGGTGGTATAAGTAGCTATTCCGCAGGTGGTAGGCGGGAAAGTAGACATAAAGAGAATTTTGGATGTGTTATCTAAGTTTTTCATTCTGATTCCTGTTTTAGTTCATTTAGCAGGTCCTTTAATTTAACCGAAGCCACTGCAATACAATCGTCTCCGGCCCCATAATAGATGTACAAATCTTCTCCGAAAATGGCCGTGCCGGTAGGGAATACTACATTGTCTACTACTCCTTTTTTTTCATACTCTTCGGTGGGGGAGAATAAGGGAGTTTTTAATTTGGAAATCATCCTGCCGGGGTTTTCCAGGTCCAGCAATGCGGCCGAGGCATGATAGATCAAACCTTTAACGGTGGTTTCCACCGCGTGATAAATAAGAAGCCAACCCTCTTCGGTTTCTATGGGGGGGCAGCCGGCCCCAACGTGGCTGCATTCATAATGGTATCGTGGCCGTAAGACAATATGATTGTGCAGATTCCTTACATAATCCCGCCAGAAAGCCCGGCTGAGGTCTTCCTTCTCTTCAAAGTAAAAGATCTGTATGGAAGGCCACAGACGGTGGAGTACCGCAAATTTTCCATTTATTTTCTTCGGGAAGAACATCACGTTTTTGTCCCATACATAGATCTTTCCCTTCATTAATTCGTTGAGCTTATACCGCACGAACAGTTCATAGAACAGCAGGTGTTTTTCACTTATTTTCTCGAAGTTTTCCCTGATGAGTTCTGAATATTCTTCATAATTAAATACAGGGGTGAGTATTCCCTCACGGGTAAAATTTTTCAGGTCTTCAGAGGTAGCATAAGCTCCAAAAACATTAATGCCGTCGTAGGCTGAATAGGTAAGATAATAGGTGTCCTCAATTTTGGTGATTCGGGGGTCCTCCGTCCCCTGGAATTCATAGTCTTCCGTGGGGAAAAATATAGGGGAAGTATTTCTTTTTACTACTTCCAGCGGGCCCTTCAATTGGCAATAACCTAAACTCGAATAGTTACCAATGCGCACGGCCCGGTAGAAAATATGCACGGTATCATCCTCTTTTATTACCGCAGGATTAAACACCCCTTCATTTTCAAAGTTGTGCGGGGTCTTCTCCAGGATCACTCCGTGTTTTTTAACTTTCGGCGGCATTTCCAAGCAGATTTTATTTCCATTAAAGATGAGGAAAGATGAGCTTTAAAGCTATGATATTTATCAAGTTATCAATTTCTGCCTGCAATAATATTTTGTTAAAAATGCTTAGGCATTTAAAGTGAATTATAGCTGATGCCGGTCATATTAAATTTGGGAAGCTGGGCGTAAATTAGAGTAATCATTAAAACATCTACTATGCATATCAATATACAGTTTGTGAAGATTAAAAACAGCGATGCTTTAGCTGAATTCATTAACCAACAACTTGAAAAATTACAAAATAAATATGAATGGCTTATCCGGGCTGAGGTTTTTATCAAATGGGAAAGCCAGGCTATCGGGAAGGATAAGATCTGCGAAATAGAACTTAGTGCCCCGGGACCCCGAATTTACGCTGAAGCAAGAGCAGATAATTTTGAATTAGCCGTGAAAAATACTGTAGCCGAACTTGAGCAACAGCTTAAAAAACGAAAAGCAGTTTTTCAGAATCATTAGTTAATTTAGGTGTTAATTTTTGAACCCGGTGAGAGCCGGGTTTTTTTATTGCCCGAATTTTAAAACAAGAGATCGCTGTATTCCCACACCTTATAGAGAAACAGAAATAAAAAACCTACTGCAACAAGAAACTCCATAAACGTTGAGGCCAGCAAACCTACAAAAGACCCAAAAGCCGCCCGCACCGCCGATCTTGAATCGCTTTTATTGATAATTTCTCCTATAAAAGCTCCAACAAATGCCCCTATGATAATTCCGAAGGGGATTGGTGTAAAAATACCAATGACCAGTCCAATAGTTGCGCCCCACATCCCTGTCTTGCTACCTCCATATCTTTTAGTACCCATAGCCGGAATCACCAGCTGAAGTAAATAGATAAGTATGGCAATAGCCAGAGTAACTCCCAGAAAAAGATAGTTTACAGGCACCGATGGTGCCAGGTACAACATTAATAAACCTAGCCAGCTAATCGGAATTCCCGGCAATACCGGAAAAAAACTGCCCAGGATCCCGGTGATGATTAAAATTCCACCCAGAATAACAAAGAGTAAATCCATAGTTTTTATGCTATTTTCAAGGGAAGTTACGAATTAATAGAAATTGTGCTGAAAATATTTTTAACTAAAAAATTAGGTAGAACTAAATATTTAGTTTTATATTAGCGGTGTTAAAAGAATTTTAGGTTTCAAGTTTGATTTATAAGCTTGAATCTGGAAAGACTAAAAAGAATATAAATTGATTTCCGCTCCCGATTTTTCGGAGGGACGGAAATGAGAAGAAAAGTATAAATAGATTTCCGTCTTCACGGAAATGACAAAGGAAATATTATGAAACAACTCACTAAAGCAGAAGAAGAGATCATGCAGATCCTCTGGAAACTGGAAAAGGCCAATGTCGCTTCTATTATAGAGGAGATACCCGAGCCTAAGCCTGCGTACAACACGGTTTCTACCATCGTACGCATCCTGGAAGACAAAGGCTTTGTAGATCACGAGAAGAAGGGGAAAGGCTATCTGTATTTTCCTTTGCTGAAGCGTGAAACCTACAGCAACCAGAGCATTAACAAGTTGATGGACTCTTATTTTAACGGGTCTTTTAAAAATATGGTCTCCTTTTTTATGAAGAAGAACGAGATGAGCACTAAAGACCTGGAAGCTATTTTAAAGGAAATCAATAAAAAAGAGGACTAATGCTACAGTATATTTTACAGGCAATATTATTTCAACTGGCATTTTTGTTGGTCTATGAATTTTTGCTAAAAAAGGAAACCTTTTTTAACGCCAACCGGGCTTATTTGCTGATAACGCCGGTGCTTTCCTTGTTACTTCCTTTTTTAAAAGTTGAAGGTTTAAGTAGTCTTTTTCCGGCAGATTCTGTTCAGGCCTTAACCTCAGTTTTGCTGCCAGAGGTCTTCATAGGAGATCAGCCGCAGACAGTTCAGCAATTGCCCCAGGTAGTGGTGAAAGAAAACGGGTTTCAAATAAATTGGTGGCTGGTCTTTTATGGTTTAGGATTACTTGCCACGATGATGATCTTTCTCAAAAGATTCTCTAGTCTAAACCGTTTGTTCCGTTTTCGGAAAATTTCAGAAGAAAAGAATTTCAGAATCATAGAGATCCCGAACTCAAAGATAGCCTGTACCTTTTTCAACACGGTTTTCCTGGGAGATAAAATAACTGAAAGCGAAAGACAGCAAATTCTCTCACATGAGCTGGTACATATTCATCAAAAGCATAGTCTTGACCTGATGTTCTTTGAAATTCAGAAGATTATTTTCTGGTTCAATCCGCTCCTATATATCTATCAAAACCGAATCTCCACTTTGCACGAGTTCATCGCCGATGCCAGTGTGGTAAAGCGCACCGGGAAGGAGAAATATTATGAGCAGTTGCTCAACACCACCTTTAACACCCGGAATATTTCATTTATCAATCAATTTTTCAATCATTCATTAATCAAAAAACGAATTATTATGTTACAAAAATCGAAATCAAAATCAATCGCAAAATTTAAATTCCTTATCATCGTTCCGCTCTTGCTGATAATGCTAACCTATGTGGCTTGTTCGGATAATTCTGAAGAAATTCCACAAGATCAGTCGATATCCGAACAATTGACACAAATAAAAAATGCAATTGAAGATGGCAAGGAATTAACCGACGCCGAGAAGCAGCAATTTTTTAGTCTTATGCAACAGATAATAGAAGACGGAAATTATCCACCACCACCTTCTCAAACTAGAAATGTGGCATCTGGTGCAGATGTGCCCTTCGCGGTAATCGAAGAGGTGCCGGTTTTCCCGGGCTGTGAAAATGAGTCAGATGAGGAGGCGAAGAAAAAATGTATGAGCTCAGGGATTGCAAACTTTGTAAATTCAAATTTTAAGGTGAAGGAAATGCGCGAGTTCGCAGAAGTGGGTATGAACCGGGTAATCGTTCAGTTTAAAATTGATGCTTCCGGAAAGGTTGTCGATGCTAAAGCTCGTGCCTCAAGTCCGGAACTTGAAACTGAAGCCATTCGGGTAATAAATTCTTTACCTCAAATGCAACCCGGAAAACAAAAAGGGAAAGAAGTTGGGGTAATGTATTCGCTTCCTATAGTTTTCCAGGTAGATGAATAGAATACTTCTTTTAATTATGTTGATTTTAGTAGCTAAAGCCGAAGCTCAGACTTCGGCTTTGGCTATTTCCGACAGTTTATATGCTGTTGGGGAGTATAAGGAGGCAATTGAAGTACTGGAAGGGATTTCGGATAATTCTGAGAGAATTCACCAAAGCCTGGCAAAATACCATTCGGCTGCGGGGAATTCAGCAATAGCAATTGAGCATTATGAAAAACTCCTGGAATTTAATCCTAAACGCCTGCTCACAGCTATAGATTATGGGAAATTACTGGTGAAAACCGGAAAACTAAGCAAAGCCGATAGCCTTTTCTCCAGTCTTACCAATAAATATCCTGAAAACGCAAACTTCTACTACCAGCACGCACTTATAAAGGAAAAACAAAAGGATAGCACGGCCATGGATCTTTTTATGCAAAGTATAGCTTTAGACAAATTTCATCAGGGCGCATTGTATAAAATTGCCAAAGAAGAACTTAGGAACCGTCGCTATAGCCTAGCTGAAAAACTTAGTAAACAAGGCCTGGAAGCGAATCCTGAAAATGCATCCTTGCTTTCCATTCTCGCACAAACCTATTCTTCGCTTAAAGAATATCGTAAGGCGATCCCACATTACGAAAAATTGCAGGAATTGGGGCAAGAGAGCGAGTTTATTTATTCCAAACTCGGTTATGCGAATTATCAACTTTTCGATTATAAAAGGGCGATTTTATATTATAAAAAAGCCCTGGAATTTGAAGACCGCAACGCAGCCACCCATTTTATCCTCGGGAAATTATATGCCCAAACCGGTGATTTAGATAAATCGGAAACGCATTTGCTTATGGCCATTCTCATCAAAAAACAACCTGTAGATGCCGAATTTCTTAGCCTCGGACTTACGTATAAACTTCAGAAAAAATATAAAGACGCCTTGGACTATTTTGATAAAGCTTTAGAAGAAAATCCCGATAATCAGCGGGCGCTCTATGAAAAAGCGGTGGCTGCCGATAATTATTATAAAGACAGGGAGCTGGTTTTACAGCATTACAATACCTATTTGCGAAAATATGAGAAGAAGGGAAATCCGGGGATGCTCAGCTTAACCAGAAACCGGATTAAGGATATAAAAAAGAAACTTCATTTGGAAGAGTAAAAGCATTGTATTTGTATTAATATGGAAAAATTATTGTTCTCCTTACTTTTCTTTTTTTAATGATCTAATTTCTTCATAGCATACGGAATTGACCTCCTTATAGGATGCGATAAAACTAGCTATCTTCAATAACTGTTGTTCATAGGTCCAGATGAAAAATCATAATGAAATATGATTATCAATCCATTATGTCCTAAAAAGAAATATATCCCCGTGCTTCCGGTGATTTTCGTTACTCCAAAAAAACATCCTGTTGTCTACCTTTAATATAAGATGATGCTGTAACCAGGATCTACTGTTGTGTTTAACTAAAATATTGGGGTCATGAAAAAACTTTTACTTTTCTTATTAGGAATTATACCGGCTTTATTGTCCGGGTCAATATGGAGCCAGGAAACCGACTTTCCATATACTGAAGGCTTTGAAGATGCCTTTACTATGCAAAACGAGAATTTTATTCCCAACTGGTCCGGAAACGAGGTAGATGGGATTAGAATTTTTCAGGAGGATTTTTTTACAAGATCAGGAGATTATTCATTAGGGCTGTGGCCAGTAGTGGAAGAGGGGGAAGATGAGGAAGAAGTGGAGATATTTGCCCAGGTTCGTCTCGATCTCAGTGGAATGGAGAATGTTGCTGCCAATTTTTGGGTGGCTACCAGGGCTACAGGGGCCATGAAACACGTTAAGCTATTTATGCAACTTTCCACAGACGGAGGCCTTAGCTTTGGCTCCAGGATTTTGATGGGGTCAGATCACCGGGGATTCAATAATGTGGATTCAGATTTTATGGAATTCACTTATGCTCTTCATCCCGACGCTTTTGATAATAACGACGTCGTGCTTAGATTTCTAACTAAAGCGGGCGCGCGAAAAGGGACAGTTGCAAAGGTTCTAATAGACGATGTGCTGATCTACGCAGCAGAGAGCGATATTTTTCCTCCGCTTGCCCTTGAGCCTAAGGCATTAAGTATTGATGAGATACAAATAGAATTCAGTGAACCGGTAAACAATACCGCCCTGAACATTTCAAACTATACTCTGAATTCGGTACCTGCGGAAGGAAGTGTTGAAATTTCAGAGGAAGGGGATTTGGTTATACTTCATTTATCCTCGCCTATTGAGATAGGAAGATATTATGAACTCGGAATATCCAATGTTGAGGATCTGGCAGGCAATGTGATGGAACCTATGACTACAGATATCATTTACAATCCACTGCAGGGAGGTCTGGTGATAACCGAGATTATGTATGATGAACCTCCTGTGGGACAAAGAGATGACCTTGAATTCATTGAGCTTTATAATGCTTCCGATAAACCTATAGAGCTAGGTGGTTTGAGGATAAAAGGGGGAATTACCAGCGGCCGTTTACCCAAATATACTCTGGAGTCCGGCGCATATTGGGTAACAGCCAAAAATGCCACAGTCTTCACCGATTTCTTCGGAATTCCTGCCTATGAATGGCACGGGGCAAATTTAAGCAATGATGAACCTGAAACCATCTATATTATCAATACCGATCATCACTCTGATGTCATGATTGATCTGGTCACCTATGGTATTGGTTCACCCTGGCCGGAGGGTGCTGCGGGAGGAGGTTACTCTATGGAGCTTTGTGATGCCAGTCTGGATAATAACGATCCCGCCAATTGGAGTGATGCTACTATGTATGCAGGCACTTATAAAGGATATGAGATCTATGCCAGCCCGGGGAAAAGCTGCTGTACCTCTGAGATCATTGTGGATGCAGGACCTGATAAGATAGTTTATACCGGTTTGCCTGAAAAATTTAGTTGTACTGAACTGTCTGTTATGGCATCCGGAGGAACACCTCCATATACATACAGCTGGACACCCCTGCCTGAGCTTTCCGGACCTGAAGTGGAAGTATGTCCTGAGATTACCACAACTTATACTGTAAGGGTAACAGATGCACAAGGCTGTTCGGGTACTGATGAGGTTGTTGTTCTGGTATCAGATATTTCAGAAAAGCAGAAGGTCGAGTTATGCTATAACGAAAAAACCCTTTCAGTTCCCCCTGCTGCAGTCAAGGCCTTCCTTGCCAAAGGAGCGGTGCTGGGAGCCTGTGAGGATCTTTCAGGAACTACCAATTCCGGGGATGAAATTGTAAATATCACTATATATCCTAATCCATCTGCCGGACCGTTAACCCTTGAATTTAAACCCATGTTTGAAGGTAGAGCTTCTGCAGAGGTCTTTAATCTTTCCGGAAAGAAAATGAGCAATCTCTTTGTTGGAAATGTGCAACCTGATACAGATTACAGCTTTGAATTGAATACCGGTAACTGGCCAAATGGGTTCTACCTCTTTGTAGTTAAAACCGGAGGGACAACTGCCTCCCGCCAGTTCATAGTTCGGAAATAATATCTTTGCCAAATAAAGAAACCGGGATAGCCCGGTTTCTTTATTTATAGGAACAGAAGAAAATTTTTTCATTCTTATAGGTGGAAAGCAGCCTTTCGATTAGATAGAAGTTCCCTTCATTTTCATTACTTTTGTCTAAAGTCAAAGCGCTGTTTGCTAATGAAAAGAACTTTACTCCTGCTTTTACCAATATTCTTGTTTTCCTGTAATTTCGAGACCAAAAAGATCTCTTCGGAAGAAGTATTGGAACTCGAATCCCAAACCCTCAACTGGAAGGAAGTAGACCAGTATCCCGCTTTTGAAGACTGCCAGGATGAAACCGAACTCACTGCTGCCCGAGATTGTTTTGAGCGGGAAGTTGCCGAAAATGTATATGCTTACCTTGCCAAACAGCAACCTGTGGTTACTGAAGCTATTAACGATACCTTATTTATGTATTTAAAGATAAGCAAGGAAGGCAGGCCTGAGATCGATTCGGTAGAGATCGATTCCATCACCACAAAGCAGTTGCCCGAAATCAGAAGTTGGCTAACTCAAAGTATCGATTCCCTGCCAAAAATTTATCCCGCCAGCAAACGAGGCATTCCGGTGTCTTCGGTATTTAAAATGCCGATTGTTATTAAGGCTGAGTAACTTTTTACACGCCAAGCATCATCTCATCAAAATCAACCACCTGTTTATTCTTATAATCATTAAGTAGGTTACATATTAGGGTTCCTATGGCATTATGGCGTTCCTGTGCCTTAGCCATAAACTGTATTTTACTCCATCCCCTAATATCGCATACCATCATTCCTTTGGCATCCCGAATGGTTTGTGCCGATTCTTCATAACGAACCGGGAAATCGATAGTAGATATTGCCAGTAGATTCTTCTCAGTAGTTGTCATAACTTATTTTTTTGTAAAAATAAGTCTGGCATCTGCTTTAGGGGTTATCCTAATATTAAAGTAAACTGAAGAGGTATTAAAGTATGGTTAATAATGGGGTTTTTATCCGTCGAAACAGCTTCCAATTACCACATTCCACTTTCGAACCTCCCATTTTTCAATGAGTCCGTTTTGAACATAGGGATCATTTTCTGCAAAGCTTTTAACTGCTTCTTTAGATTCCGCTCTGAACACCAAAAGTGCTTCATCGGCGGGGTCTTCCATAGCGCCGCCTAAAACTAATGAACCATCTTCAGCAGCAATTTCAGCCAGTTTTAAATGCTCGTTTCTATATTTTCCACGTTCCTCAAGGTAGGTTGAGATGGGTTTGTATTTTAAAATATAATATTCCATAGTTTCGATTTTTAAATGCCGGTCCTTCTAACTTCTGAATTTCCTTCCTTTCCATTCATATCCCGAAACCAGCGATTTCAGTGCGACATAGGTCGAGAAAAAAGGATAGGCCAGACTGCTCCAAAAAAAACTGCGCAGTACCTCTTCCCGCTTAAAGAATTTTGCTGAAAGATATAACAGCGCAAAGTCAACATTAAATTTAAGAAGAAAAATGATCAAAACCGGGTAGTAAGGCCAGATTTCCATCAAGGCCAGAACCGCTCCCACCAGGAGTCCGACGTTCATTAACAACACAATGGCTCCCGCAAATTTAGAGAACAGACTTTTATAAGCCGGTGCCTTTGCTGCCCAGCGAATCCGCTGAGAGATCAATGCACGAAAACTCTTCTGGGATTGGGTCTGCACAGTGGCCTCCTGACTCTTTAGAAAATTTACCTTGTATTTTTTCTGCTGAAATTTCTGAAGCAAAAACACATCATCCCCGCTGGCGATTTCATTATTGCCGCTGAAACCACCTGCTTCCAGAAACGCATCTTTTCTATAACACAAATTCGCTCCGTTACACATAAAAGCCTGTTCGATTCCAAAAGCGCCCGCTCCTGCAGCCTGGAGACTTAAAACATCCAGCTCCTCAAAAGCCCGGAAAGGCTTCACATTTCTCCCCTCTTCGGGGGGAGTTATAGGGGGGCTGGGAGGAATGAGGGAAACCGGTCCTGCTACTAATGCAGCCTGTGTATTTTTAATAAAATCATTTAAAGTCTGCAGCCATAATTTTGGCACCCGGCAATCGGCATCGGTGGTGAGGATGTATTTGAATTCAGCTTTCTCAATTGCTGTGGTAATCGCATCTTTTTTAGGAGAATTCGATTGGCGGTTATTTTCCAGAATTTTTATGGAAAACTCCGGGTAATTCTGCTGAAAATTTTTGCAAATTTCTACTGAATCATCTTCCGAAGCATCATTAATCAGTGAAATTTCAAATTTATCGGCGGGGTATTGCAGTTCTGCCAGGGATTTTAGTAAAACGGGTAAATTTTCACCCTCGTTTCTGAATGGGATAATGATCGAAAACCCGGTTTCCGCAGTGGAAAAATTAGATGAAAATTCAGGGATTTGCTGCCAGCCATAGATCAGGGAGATCATCAGTATGAGGTAAGCGATACTTATGAATACGAAAATTATCATTGGGCCTTAGAATTCCTTAGCTTTGCCTGGTTGCCCGAAATTACGTAATTTTTGACGGCTTTAACCCCCAACTGCGATTTTGAAAAGAGAAAGGATCATATTAGGTATCGACCCCGGAACCACGATTATGGGCTTCGGACTCATAAAGGTGGAAAATAAAAAGATGGAGTTCCTGCAACTCAACGAACTGCAACTCAGTAAATATTCCGATCCGTATATCAAATTAAAGCTCATTTTTGAGCGCACCATAGAACTCATCGACACCTATAATCCTGACGAGATTGCCATTGAAGCTCCTTTTTTTGGGAAAAATGTACAGTCTATGCTGAAATTGGGGCGGGCTCAGGGGGTGGCAATGGCCGCCGGACTCTCACGTCAAATCCCCATCACCGAATACCTTCCGAAGAAAATAAAGATGGCCATCACCGGGAATGGTAACGCCAGCAAGGAACAGGTGGCCAGGATGCTGCAAAGTCTGCTTAACTTGAAATCTTTACCCAAAAATCTCGACTCAACCGATGGGCTTGCTGCGGCAGTTTGTCATTTCTATAATTCAGGCCGCACCGAGATCGGTAAAAGCTACAGCGGTTGGGATGCGTTTGTGAAACAAAATCCGAATAAAATTAAGTAGGTTTCAAATCTTCAAAATAGATAAAATGTCTGCCATTTATATCCACATTCCTTTCTGCAAACAGGCTTGTCATTACTGCGATTTCCATTTTTCGACTTCCCTAAAAAAGAAAGGTCGGGTAGTGGAGATGCTTTGTCGGGAACTGGAACTTCGGAAGGATGAACTACCGGGGGCAGAATACCAAACCATCTATTTTGGCGGGGGAACGCCCAGTTTGCTGTCTTCACAAAACCTCGAAAGCATTTTTGAAACAATTTATTCGAATTACAACATTGCAGAAAATCCCGAGATCACCCTTGAGGCCAATCCTGATGATCTTTCCGAAGAAAAGATAAAAATGCTGGCCGCTTCAAAGATCAATCGGCTAAGCATTGGCGTACAGTCATTTTTTGAAGAAGACCTGAAATTGATGAACCGCGCGCATAATGCAGGAGAAGCCCGGGAAAGCATTCAGCTGGCGAAAAGGTATTTTGATAATATTTCCATCGACCTAATTTACGGGGTGCCCGGGATGAGCGATGAGCGCTGGAAGGAAAACTTAAAGATTGCCCTGGAGCTTGGCGTGCCTCATATTTCAAGTTACGCCCTTACCGTAGAACCCAATACCGCCCTTCAGAAATTTATCGAAAAAGGCAAGATTAAACCGGTTGATGATGAAGCCGCCCGGCGACATTTTGAGATACTGGTGGAAACCCTCACCAAAAACGGATTTGAACATTACGAATTTTCTAATTTCGAAAAACCGGGCTATTTTTCACAAAACAACACTGCCTACTGGCTGGGTAAACCTTATCTGGGCATTGGACCTTCGGCACATTCCTACGATGGAAATGTGAGGAAATGGAATGTGAACAACAATAGCCTTTACATTAAGGCGATGGAGAAAGATCAGCTTCCGCAGCAAACCGAAGAACTCTCCACCGCCGATAAGTACAACGAATATGTGATGACCCGCCTTCGTACTAAATTCGGCGTTTCCCTTTCGGAAGTAGAAGAAAAATTTGGAACTGACTATAAACAGCATTTTTTAAAATATGCAGCCCCCCATAAGCAAAAACAACTTCTGGAAGAACGAGATGGCGTTTTCCATATCACCGCTAAAGGGAAATTCCTGAGTGACGGCATTGCCGCCGATCTTTTCTACCTGGATTAAAAGCCTACACATATTCTTAAAATTGTTTCTTCGCCTTTTCGTAATTTTACCAGATGCTGGCGAACATCATTCATAAAGACAAAACTTATCACATAGATCTTTCCAAAGCCCTTGATATTTCTTTGAGTTTACGGGGAGATGCAAAAAATCCCGTGGCCTGGTACCTTGGAGCTCCGGTCATAGAGCCGGTGAAAGACGGCGATTTTATCGGGAAGGTTTCTGAAGGCGCTGCCGTGAATTTTAATAACGTGAAATTCAATCCGCACGCCCACGGGACACATACTGAGTGTGTGGGACATATCTCGCTGGAATTTCACAGTATAAATCAGACTTTAAAGAACTTTTTTTTTACGGCGAAACTTATTTCGGTAGAACCGGAAAGTTGGTTGGAAGACTTTGTGATAACCGAAGAAATTCTCCGAAAGCATTTTCAGAAAGATGAAGCTGAAGCCCTGGTAATACGAACTTCACCCAATTATATCGAAAAACGTAGCCGCAAATATTCCAATACCAATTGGCCATATTTAACTGAAGATGGCGCAATTTACCTCCGTAATTGCGGAGTACAGCATTTGCTTATAGATCTGCCCTCGGTTGATAAGGAAAAGGACGGAGGCAAGTTGCTGGCGCATAAAGCCTTTTGGAATTACCCTAAAAATACCCGTTTCGATGCTACAATTACCGAACTGGTGTATGTGCCGAATTCTATAGGCGATGGGAATTATCTTTTAAATCTGCAGATCGCCTCTTTTGAAAATGATGCTGCACCTTCCAAACCTGTTTTATATAAAATATAGTAATAATGAAACTAACCTTAAAACTCGAAGAACTCGCGATGTTACTTCTTGGAATATTGGCCTTTAGTTTACTCGATTTTGCCTGGTGGTGGTTTTTGGTGCTATTTCTCGTTCCAGATCTTGGAATGCTGGGCTATCTCTTCGGAAATAAATCTGGTGCACTGTTATACAATCTGTTTCACCACAAGGGGCTCGCCATTTTAATTTGGCTTTTAGGCTTCAGTCTGGAGAACCAAATTTTTCAATTAATAGGCGTGATTTTATTTGCCCACGCTTCATTTGACCGAATGCTGGGCTACGGACTCAAGTATGAAACCGGATTTAAATTCACCCATTTGGGTGAAATTGGCAAGTAGATTTCCGCCTTCGCGGAAATGACATGTATTATTTTATGGACATAGAAACTTTTAGAAATTATTGTCTCAGCAAAAAAGGCGTGACCGAAGAACTTCCTTTCGGTCCCGATACTCTTGTTTTTAAAGTAATGGGGAAGATGTTTGCTCTTGCCGGATTGGATGAAGTTCCCTTAACAGTCAACCTGAAATGCGATCCCGATCACACCCTGGAATTACGGGAAACCTACGGCAGTCACATCCTTCCCGGGTATCATATGAATAAAAAACACTGGAATAGCCTTATCTTAGACGGATATTTAGAAAAAACGCTGGTTCTTGAACTCATCGATCACTCCTATGATCTTGTGGTGCAGAGTCTAACAAAGAAACTACAGCAGGAACTACAAAATTTACAATGAAACAAGCTTTAGAATTTTATATAGATCAGAAAGAGACTCATCAATTTCAACTCAACCAATTATCCCGGAAACTTCTTTTCTCAAGTCTATTGAGGTTGCTGGTATTTTTGATCATCACTTTTTCGGTTTATTATTTCTTCGGAAATATGAATGTATTGGTGCCGGTGGTAATTGGCGGGATCGCGCTTTTTCTGTTTCTTGTTTCCCGCCACAGCGACCTCAAGGATAAAGCCGATAAGCAAAAAGAACTTATCAGACTAAATGAACTGGAGATAGACATCCTGAAAACCCGGGATTTCCAGGATCTTCCCGAAGGAACTGAGTTTGAAGATCCTAAGCACGCATTTGGGCAGGATATCGATCTCTTCGGAAGAGGTTCTTTCTTTCAGTATCTCAATCGCACAGCACTTTACGAAGGCGCCAAAAAACTGGCGGCTATGCTTACTGAAAATTCTATTGAGGGAATTCCGAAAAAGCAGGAGGCCATAAAAGAATTGGAGCAGAAACCTAAATGGCGCCAGGAATTCACTGCCCTTGCCCGTCTGGTTAAAACCGAAACTCCGTCTAATACCGTAGTGCAATGGTTAAAAAAATATAGGAATTTTGTGCCCGCTTATATGAAATGGCTGCCTACGGTTTTTTCAGTGCTTTCGCTACTTGTGATCGCAGGCTATTCCCTGGATTATTTCAAAGGGATTCATCTTTTTCTTTGGTTTCTTGCTGGGCTATTATATACGGGCATCTATCTGAAAAAGATCAATTTGCTTTCAGGCAGTGTGAGCAAGGTGCAGGATACCTTTCACCAATATCACCATTTACTGGCATTGCTGGAAAATGAAGAATTTTCTTCCGAAATTCTGCAAAAGAATAAGGAGCTTATCCGTTCAGAAAAGAAGAAAGCCTCTGCCATTTTCAAGGAATTTTCCAAAGCCATTGATGCTCTGGATCAGCGTAACAATATGCTGTTTGGGATCTTCGCCAACGGATTTCTGCTTTGGGACCTACGCCAGAGCTATAAACTGGAAAAATGGATATCCGCCTACAGGCAGAATGTGACGCACTGGTTTGAGGTGATAGAAACCATCGATGCCCTGAACTCCCTGGGGAACTTTTCCTTTAACCATCCGGAATATGTCTTTCCGGAGATCAATGCTGAAGAAAACCGAATTTCAGCAACAGTCCTGGCTCACCCCTTACTGGATCCTGAGAAAAGAGTGGCTAACGATTTCAGCATAAATAACGAGGAATTCTTTATCATCACCGGCGCAAATATGGCTGGGAAAAGTACCTTTTTGCGCACAGTTTCCCTTCAGATCCTGATGAGTAATATCGGTTTGCCCGTGTGTGCCGAAAGCTGTAGATATTCGCCGATTAAACTCATCACCAGTATGCGCACCAGCGATTCACTGAGCGATGATGAATCCTATTTCTTTTCAGAATTAAAGCGACTAAAATTCATCGTAGATGAGATCAAAACCGACAGGTATTTCATCATTCTCGATGAGATCCTGAAAGGCACCAACAGCAGCGATAAGGCTATCGGCTCGAAGAAATTCATACGGAAACTGGTAAGATCAAAGTCTACCGGGATCATCGCTACTCACGACCTGAGCCTCTGCGAGATCACCGCTGAATTACCACAGGTGAAAAATCATTATTTTGATGCTGAAATTGTAAACGATGAGTTGTTTTTCGACTATAAGTTTAAAGATGGAGTTTGCCAGAATATGAATGCCTCGTTTTTACTTCGAAAAATGGAAATTGTGGATGATTAGTTCTCGACTACCCTGTATCAAAGGAACGTCATACCGTTCCGATAGCTATCGGAATGATCCGGTATCTCATTCTGGTTTTTTTAATTTTTTTAAAATATAAATGGATTCATTAACTCAAATAGTTCTGGGTGCCGCGGTAGGTGAGGCGGTACTCGGCCGGAAAGTTGGAAATAAGGCGATGCTCTATGGTGCAATCGCAGGTACCATTCCCGATCTCGATACTTTTGCCGGCGCTTTTACCGATACCATCACCGCCATTGAATGGCATCGCGGCTTTACGCACTCCATTGTATTTGCGGTTTTATTTGCTCCGGTTTTCGGTTGGCTGATTTCAAAAATTGAACGTAAATCTATTGCAACCTGGCAAAACTGGTCCTGGTTGATGTTCTGGAGCCTGGTAACACACCCGCTGTTGGATGCACATACAACCTGGGGCACGCAACTCTTGTGGCCACTGGAAGTGAGGTTGGCCTATAAGAATATCTTTGTGATAGATCCGCTGTACACCTTGCCGTTTTTGGTGTTTCTCATTCTGGCTATGCGGCAGAAACGGGATTCCCGAAAGCGCAGAAAGTATAATAATCTCGGCCTGATTATCTCCAGTATTTATTTGCTGGTCATCACCCCCGGAATAAAATTATACACTTATAACAAATTCACTGATGCCCTGGCAGAGCAGGGAATTGCCTATAAAAAGATCGAAACAAAACCGGCCCCGCTGAATACTATTTTATGGACTGCCAATGTGGAGGTGGAGGATGCCTATCTTATCGGGGATTATTCGCTGTTTGATTCTCAACCTATAAAATTCGTGGAATATCCTAAAAAGCATCATTTGCTGGGAGAGTGGAGGCAACGCAAAAATGTGCAGCGACTAATTAAGATCTCTGAAGGTTGGTACACGATTTCTGAAAAAGAAGGGGATTTATACTTCAATGATCTTCGCTTCGGAATACTGGATCCTTTTCCGCGAGTCGATTCTGAATTCGCTTTTAATTATAAACTGGTGGAAGAGGATGGTAGAATTATGGCTGAAGAAACCCCTAAAACCCGTGGTGATGCCAAGGAATTAATGGCCCAGTTGGGAGAGAGAATTATCGGGAATTAAAGTTGATTTGAAAAGCTTTCTTATCTTTAGCTCAAATCCACTCACTTATGAAAATCAGATTTAAAAATCTCCTGCTTCTTTCGGTATTTCTTTTCAGTAATTTGCTTTCAGCTCAAAGCGAGTCGGCGAAGCTGGATACCGTTATCAACAAGGTTCAGGAGCATAAATTTTACGACCGGGAGGAATTTCCACTTGGACTTTATACTGAAGAAAACTATGAGAATCAGGCGGAATTTGCTGAAGAACGAATCACCGAGTTGCAAGAGATCAATGCCGATTCCCTCAGTGAAACCGAAAAGATCTCCCTCGAATTATTGAAATTTAAATTGCAGGAGGATGTTGATGAGTATAAATATGAAGCCTATTTGAATCCGCTGCTCTCTGATGCCGGTTTTCACCTTAGCCTGGCCTACCAGGTTCGGGATTTCAATAATTATTCGCAGGTGAAGGCTTATCTCAATAAACTGAATGCGATTCCGGCTTATGTAGATCAGCACCTGGTTTTGCTGCGTAAAGGTCTGGAAAGAGGTATTACTCAGCCGCGTGTTATCTTTGAAGGTTATGAGTCTACCTACAACGATCAGCTTGTGGACTCTCCCCGGGAAAGCTACTTTTTCGAACCTTTCGAAAACCTTCCCCGCGGCCTTTCAGAAGCACAAAAAGATTCGGTTTTAGATGCTGCGGAAGAAGCTATTTCCAAAAATGTAGTGCCACAGTTTAAAAAAATAAAAGATTTCTTCGAGAACGAATACCTGCCAAATACCCGCACCGGGCTTGGAGTATCAGAAATCCCAAATGGCAGGGAATATTACCAGAACAGACTTGATTATTATACCACCCTCGATCTTTCTGCGGAAGAAGTGCATCAGATAGGTTTGGATGAGGTGGCCCGTATCAATACCGAAATGAAAGAGATCATCAAAGAAGTGGAATTTGAAGACAGTTTTGAAGATTTCATACACTTTTTAAGAACCGATGAGCAGTTCTATGCAAAAACCGCTGAGGAACTCCTGAAGGAAGCCCGGGATATCTCCAAGCGTATTGACGCGAAGCTTCCGGCTTATTTCAAAACCCTTCCGCGAAAACCCTATGGTGTGGCGCCCGTACCCGATGCGATTGCTCCAAAATATACCACCGGTAGATATATTGGCGCATCTGATGAAACCCAACCCGGCTATTACTGGGTGAATACTTATAATCTACCAAACCGCCCACTGTATGTGTTACCGTCGCTTACCGCACACGAGGCTGTACCCGGGCATCACCTGCAAAATGCCCTGAATGCGGAATTGGGAGATAGTATTCCTAAATTCCGCAGAAATATGTATTTATCGGCTTACGGAGAAGGCTGGGGGCTTTATTCTGAAACCCTTGCAGGGGAAATGGGCATTTACCGCACCCCTTACGAGCGCTTCGGAAAACTCACCTATGAGCAATGGCGCGCCTGCCGACTCGTAATCGATACCGGAATTCACGAGATGGGCTGGAGCAGGGAAGAGGCTGTGGAGTATTTCAGAAAAAATACGGCGCTTTCTATGCACAATATCAACACCGAAGTAGATCGTTATATCTCCTGGCCCGGACAGGCCGTGTCTTATAAAATAGGCGAGATCAAGATTCGGGAGCTTCGCAAGAAAGCTGAGGAAACTCTTGGAGCCGATTTCGATGTGAGAGCCTTTCACGAAGTGATCCTGGAACAGGGGGTGGTTACGCTGCCAATTTTGGAAGAACGGGTGAATGCTTTTATTGAGAAAAACACTAAGGAAAGCGGTAATTCAAACTAAAGCTTAACTTCGTGGCTTCAAATAAGCAAAATGAGTTTAGAAAAAGAGATAGAGCAGCGCAGCGATTCTACCTGCGAGCTTTGCAGAAGTAAAGAAAATTTAAATCTTTATACCCTGGAGGATTTCCCGGGAGAAGAGACAGATGGCAGTTTTATGATTTGTTCAGTTTGTAAAGAACAACTGGAAGATCCCGAAAAAGCCGATCCCAATCACTGGCGCTGCCTGAACGATGCTATGTGGAGCCCAGTACCTGCTGTGCAGGTGACCGCCTGGCAGATGCTGAATAACCTTAAAGCTGAAGGCTGGCCCCAGGATCTCCTGGATATGATGTATATGGATGATGAGCTGAAAAGCTATGCCCGGCGCGGACTAAAAAACGAGGAAGCAACTCCTGAAGCGGTGCATCGAGATAGCAATGGCGCGGTTATAGAAGCAGGAGATACTGTTGTGCTTACCAAAGATCTTAATGTGAAAGGCAGTAGTCTAACCGCAAAAAGAGGGACGGCAGTACGACGGGTTTCCCTGGTTCACGATAATCCCGAGCAGATCGAGGGAAAAGTGGAGAGCCAACAGATCGTGATCCTTACCAAATTCGTAAAAAAGGTATAAAAGAAAAGGCGCGGATTCCCGCGCCTTTTCTTTCTATTTATTCTAAAAGTTGTTTACTCTGCGGCTTCATTTTCATCAAGAAAATTATATTTTCTGGCGTATTCCAGCATTTGAGCTTCGAAGCTTTCAGGTTGGGTTACCTCGATCTTGGTGATCTCACCGTTCGCATCCATTGAAGGAACAAGCACCGGATTAACAAATCCGCTGTAAGGCGCCGATTTGAAAGGCTCGTTTCTTTCGATTACTTCCTGGTGAAAATTCTGGTCTACTTTGACACCGTAGTTTTCTACAAGGTTTTTGGCAGCTTCGTAGTCTCCTTCAGATTTAATTCTCTGGGTTTCACGTAGCAAGTCTCCAAATATTTCACGAAGTTTCTGGTAATCCTTGATGTCGTAATAGGTTTTACCATCTCTGGTTACTTTCTCGATAACGCCATCTTCCTGACCTTTTTCAATGGCCCAGGCGCTCACCCACTTTCTGTTTCTCATATGAGATTCCTCGATATCATCTCCCGGTTCAATTCTAAGCAATTGTACCAACATAGCATTTCTGATGTAGCCATCGTAGGAGGCTTTTCCAAGTTCTTCGGCATTATCGGTTTGACCTAATTCTTCCAGTTTCGGATCCATCAGATAGTACAAGCCAACAAGATCAGCGCGGCCTTCTTCCATAGTAGATGCGTAGCTTTTTAGAGTTTCCTTGGTTTCTCCAACGCCGGGGTTGATCTGTCCTGAGGCGTGACCTACCACTTCGTGCAATGCAGTATGGAGTTTTCCTGAAAGCTCACCGTATTTTTCGGCTAATCTTACTTCTTCCTCATCGTGTGCAAATTCGTGAAGTTTTTCGGGGCCACCGGCCTGGTTGTAGGCTTCAATGATATTTCCTAAAGAAACCGATTTACTTCCGTGGGCCTTTCTAATCCAGTTTGCGTTTGGAAGATTAACTCCAATGGGTGTGCTTGGTGAAGCATCTCCGGCTTCTCCGGCAACAACAACCGTTTTATAGGTTACTCCTACAACTTCTTCTTTTTTATGCTCGTCCATGATTGGAGCATTATCCTCGAACCACTGCACGTTGTCTTCAAAAACCTGCATCTTCTTAGACATATCGAAGTCCTTGATCTGAACGATATTCTCGTAAGAGCCGCGGTATCCAATCGGGTCGTTATAAACCTCTATGAAACTGTTGATATAGTCAATGTTTCCTTCGGTGGCTTTTACCCAGGCTACGTTATAGTCATCCCAGGTTTGCAAATCGCCGGTGGTGTAATAATCGATAAGCAATCTTAAGGCTTTGGCTTGTTTTTCATTTTCAGCTACGCCTTCGGCTTTTTCCAACCATTTGATAATCTCTGTAATAGCA
Organism: Salegentibacter flavus; assembly: GCF_900115145.1. Taxonomy (GTDB): domain Bacteria; phylum Bacteroidota; class Bacteroidia; order Flavobacteriales; family Flavobacteriaceae; genus Salegentibacter; species Salegentibacter flavus. The sequence goes on from NZ_FOVL01000001.1 coordinate 436,837, forward strand.
TCACCGTAGAGTCCGTCTGCTTTGTAAACCTGTTCTACCAGTTCTCCGTTTTGTTTTACCAATCTGGAGTTGAGTCCGAAGGAAAGTGGCTTTTCAGGATTTGGAGATTCTTCTTTGGCGTAAAATGCCTGAGCTTCTTCAGCAGTTACATCGGGACCGTAGAAGTTTACAGCCGATCCTAACAATAAGCCTTCCTCTTCGTTTAGATTTACTTTTTTGGCATCTTTATCATTAAAAATTACCTCGTAAGCTTCACCGCTAAGTTCAGTATTGGTATCAGCAAGAAGCGTATCTAAATAATCTTTGCTGAAGCCGGGTTTTAATTTGGAATTGGAGTAGTGGTGATGAATTCCGTTAGAGAACCATACCCGTTTCAGGTAGGTTTCGAATTCTTTCCAATCCGCTGAAGTTTTGTCGCCCTGGTAATTGACATAGATGTTTTCCAGCGCGTTTCTGATCTTCAGGTTGTGTCGGTAATTTTGCGCCCACATAATATCGCGGCCAGCAAGTCCGGCTTCCACCAGGTAATAAACCAGTTTTTGCTCCTTTAGGCTAAGGTCTTCCCAGCCCGGGATCTGATAGCGAAGGATCTTGATATCGGCAAACTCGTCTATCAGGTAATCAAAATGATCGGTTTCAGTAGTGTCAATGGTGGTCTCAGATACCGGGGGAGTTGCTATTCCGGGACTATCCGTTCCCTGTCTGCTGGCATCACAGGCTGTAAAAACAGTGACAAGTACCAGCAGGTAAATGCTAAATATTTTTCTCATAATGTTTATGTTCTTAATGTATCCAAAGTTATGAAACTCCGTTCAGTAATGGCAGCTAAAAAACTGATCACAGACAGGAATCGATCACATTTATATTCGGAATTTTTTAAAAAACCGATCATTTTACAGGCGGTTGCTGAAATAATTATAATCAAAAAGCTATTTTATGTGCCGTTCCGCTGGAACTCGATTCTTTCATTTTTAACTTTTCTAAACTTATACCGCCTCTACGAGGCTTGATAATAATTGAACTAATAAATAAAGCCATTCTTCAGAAAGATAAAAAAAACCTCACAGGTCTCTGAGACCTGTGAGGTTTAAATTATTTATAATCTGAATTGTATAAACTACTGCTATTCGGCCTGCTTTAGCTTCGTAAAATGCTTATAAAACAACGGAATAGTTTCAATTCCCTTCAGGTAATTCCAAATTCCGAAGTGTTCATTAGGGGAGTGGATGGCATCGGTATCAAAGCCAAAGCCCATTAAAATAGTCTTGCTTTTCAATTCCTTTTCAAAAAGGGAAACAATAGGAATACTTCCTCCACTATGCTGCGGAATAGGATCCTTTCCAAATGCTTCGGCATAAGCATCATTGGCAGCCTGATATTCCAGGGTGTCTATTGGGGTGACATAAGCCTGCCCTCCGTGATGGGTGGTTACCTTTACCTTAACCGACTTTGGTGCGAGGCTTTCAAAATGTTTTGTAAACAATTCGCTGATATTTTCCCAGTCCTGATCGCTTACCAGACGCATTGAAATTTTAGCATAGGCCTTAGAGGGCAACACGGTTTTAGCACCTTCCCCGATATAACCTCCCCAAATCCCGTTTACGTCCAGGGTAGGGCGAATTGAGGCGCGTTCGAGGGTAGAATATCCTTTTTCTCCCTGCACATCCGCAATGTCCAGTTTCTTTTTATATTCTTCGAGGTCAAAGGGAGCTTCGGCCATTTTAGCTCTTTCGGCTTCGCTGTATTCCTTTACGTTGTCATAGAATCCGGGAATAGTAATTCGGTTATCCTCGTCCTGTAAGGAAGCGATCATCTTAGAAAGTACATTGATAGGATTGGCTACGGCTCCACCGTAGAGTCCGCTGTGAAGATCGCGGTTAGGCCCCGTTACTTCCACTTCCATATAGCTGAGTCCGCGCAGGCCTGTAGTAATAGATGGCGTGTCTTTGGCGATCATTCCGGTGTCACTAATGAGAATCACATCATTCTGAAGTTTCTCTCTATTATTTTCGATAAACCAAGCCAGGTGTTCACTACCCACTTCTTCTTCGCCTTCAATCATGAATTTCACGTTGCAGGGCAACGCATCATTTTTGGTCATATATTCCAGGGCCTTCACATGCATGTACATCTGTCCCTTATCATCACAGGCACCGCGGGCAAAAATCGCTCCCTCGGGATGGATTTCGGTTTCCTTGATTACCGGGTCAAATGGCGGGGAATTCCAAAGGTCTAAGGGATCAGGCGGTTGTACATCATAATGTCCGTAAACCAGCACGGTGGGCAGGTTTTTATCGATTATCTTCTCGCCATAGACAACAGGATGACCGGGAGTCTCACAGATTTCTGCGGAATCACAACCGGCTTCCAAAAGATTTTTCTTCACCGCTTCAGCTGTTTTTAGCATATCGGGTTTGTGCTTGGAATCGGCGCTTACCGATGGAATTTTCAGAAGATCAATGAGTTCGCTTAGAAAACGATCTCTATTGTTTTCTACATATGATTTGATGTTATTCATTGTATAAATTTTTAAGTGAGATAAAGGTAAAAAATTTTTTTGCGGACTATTTGAGAATTGAAACATTTATGTATATTTGCATCCGCTTACGACAAGTAAGTGCTTTTACAACGAGTCCTAAGTGTTGTAAACTGAAAATGCGGGCGTGGTGGAATTGGTAGACACGCTAGACTTAGGATCTAGTGCCGCGAGGTGTGAGAGTTCGAGTCTCTCCGCCCGCACAGCAAGGGAAAAGCCGACTTTTAGGAGTCGGCTTTTTTGTTTGGGTAACACCGGGGTAACACATTTTATTAAAACGCCTTACATTAAATTCTTTTTAACCTTTTTTAACATCCATCAAAAGTAGCAGAATGAAATGCGGTCGACGGTGGTCTTCCTGAGCACGAGCTAATTGCGGTCCAAAAAAGAAAGGGAATTCGAACGATGCTGCCAAAGAAGCCCTTTTAAAATTAAAAGAAATCGGACTTAAACGAATGATTATGCTTACTGGAGATAATCAGAATGTAGCCGAATCGGTGACAGAAGAAATAGGGTTGACCGTTGCCTGGGGAAGTTTGTTGTCTGAAGAAAAGGTAGAAGGGATTAAAAAATTAAAAGAAAAAGAATCTAAAGTAGCCATGGTTGGGGATGGGGGAAACGATGAGCCGGCAATAGCCATTGCCTTGGAAGCGATCGATATTGCATTGATGGCCGATAAGCCGGAAACACTTCCATATGCTATTGGATTGAGTAGAAAATCTGAATCTATTATCAGCTCCATCCGCCTGGAATCCAAATTTACAAAACTTAGCTTTTTCGTAATTTAGGAAAGGATCTTTTTTGGATAGCTATAATAGTGGATAGAAATTTTAATTAGAAGATTCGTTAATTAAGTTTTTGTCTTAAATTTTTATTACATACTAACCTTATTTAAGTTTTTTCTAATTTTCTTAAATAAGGATTATTCAAATGGGGGTATCGGGCTGCGTAAGGATAACACCTTTTGGTTACCGGAAGTCCAATGAATTATAACTGAGAGTGTAAAAAATCTGCAGTATCCTTTAAACCTCTGTTCCGTAAAATATCTAAAACTTCAAACTCATTCAGATCAGGGTTTCTTCTGTTTAGCACCATTTCTTTAAAAGCCTCAACTGCTTGTTCCGGATTTAAATCGATTATATCGGTTAAAAAATCATCTGCAGTTTTAGCCGAAAGACCAAATGAAGCAAGATATTCTTTTGGAAAATCCTTTATATTATTAGTTACTATTACGTTAGCATTGGTTTTTATTCCTGCAGCTAAAACATGACAATCTTTAGGATCTGGTAGTGTGAGATTAGGTATTAAGGCTGAGTAATTATTAACCATGGCATCTGGAAAGGCTAAATTTGCTTTCTCAGCTCTTTTGCTGGCAACTGATTCTTCTACTCCCTTTCTTTTCATTACATCTTTCCACTCATCGAATATATGTTCGCTCCATTTCGGGGTATACAAATCATAATAAGCAAACCAGAAAAGCAAATCTCTAATTTCAATTGGATAAATGACGTTTGTGTCCAGAACACATTTAAACCTTACACTATGAATCATACAGACCTAATTCTTCATCAGACTTCATTATATCAATTAGATGTTGCTTCTGGTCCTTCTTCATCTTTCTTTTGTATTTCATAACATCTTCAAACCTAACACGTCTATGTTTACCAACCTTGGTAAATTCAATTTTACCTTCTTCGAGCAATTTCACGAAATGAGGTCTTGAACAACCCAAAATCTCCGCCGCTTTTTGCGTAGTAACTTCTGTAGCCATCGGCACTATCGAAAAAGGTTTACCTTCACTCATTGCCTTCAGAACTTCTCCCAATAATTTTAAAGCTTTTAATGGAATTTTGATCCTTTCCTGGGTTTCTTCAATTTCAATTTCAGGATTTTCCGATTTTAACTGCCGGATTACAGATGCTAAAGCATCATATGACTCAATAGCAATTTTTTGCTCATCTTTTGAAGGACGATTAATATTTTTAAAAGTTTCCATAACCTGATCTGTTTTGCTTCTACAATATTAAACGAAATAAACGAAACAGAATGATAAAAATTGTTAATTATATTAGCTATATCCAAAAACGGATTTACCCAAATTAAGATTATTGAACGACCTGGCGAGATGGCTCTCTCGCTTCGCCTCACTCAAAACATCAATTTGAATTTCGATATTGGGCAGGCGTATAGCCTGTCCCTTTTTTAAACATCCGGGTAAAATGCTGAGGGTATTTGAACCCCAATTCATAAGCGATCTGGCTTATAGATTTATCTGCTTCAAATATCTTTTCTTTAGCTATATCTATTAATTTAAGGTGGATATGATCCATTGCCGATTTACCGGTTTCCTTTTTAATTAAATCGCCAAAATAATTTGGGGAAAGATTTAATTCCTCTGCAAAATACGCTACAGAAGGCAGGCCTATTTGCTTCGGATTTTCAGAATGGAAATATTCATGTAATAATTTTTCAAAATTGGAGAGAATACCCTTATTTAAGTTCTCTCTGGTAATAAACTGCCTGTCATAGAAACGTTCGCAATAGTTCAGCAATAGTTCAATATTATTGGCTACAATCGTTTTACTGTGTTTGTCTATATTTTGATCGAGTTCGTAATCTATTTTTAAAAACAGTTCCTTTACTATTTGTTGTTCTTTTTTAGATAAGTGCAAAGCCTCGTTTAACTCATAGGAAAAAAAGTTATATCTATGGATATTTGCTGCAAGCGGAGTGCCTTTGATGAATTCCGGATCAAATAGTAAGGCAAAGCCTTTTGGATTGTAATCTTTTTGGCTTTTTATTCCCACCACCTGACCGGGACCCATAAATACCAGGGTACCTTCTTCATAATCATAATTATTACGCCCGTATTGGAGCTGCCCGCAGTTTACACCTTTAAGGAATATGGCATAAAAGCCGAAACTGAAATTGCCACTATGTAAAGGTTTCGCTGTGGAACTGTCAAAAGCAGTAATTAAGGGATGCCTGGTGGGTATCGCCTTAAGTTCATTGTACTGGGAGATGCTATCTACCTTAACTAAATCCTTCATATTACAGTATCTGAAATTTCCATACAAATATACCAATCAGATTATTAGTAAATTAGAAGACCAGGTCTAATCAGTAAAAATGGTAAGGATAGCAGTATTCTGTATACAAAGTGTGGCTGTTTATTATTCGATCTTTGTATAGAAATGAATATTTATCTTTATTTAGGTATATGTTCAATTCAAAAATTTAGTAATATGATATTAAAAACACATATTAAACCTAAGACATTATCTTCTCCTTTTAAGGGGATTTTATTATTGCTAAGTTTTTTAATTTTTTCCTGCGGGGTTCAACATAATGATGAATTAATTATTGAAAAACAAGGAAGTTTCACCGTTGGAGGTACAGTAAAAAAGAGTCCTGGTACTTTTGACCCGGTGGAACACGGAGCATTTAATCCCGCTAATCAAAGTACCCAGGGGCAAACCCTGCACGGGGATCACGCCACGGTGCTTTTTCAACACCCGGTAAACTCCCGCGAATTACCACTGGTTTTCTGGCACGGATTCGGGCAATCGATGAGAACCTGGCAAACTACTCCCGATGGTAGGGAGGGATTCCAAAGTATTTTTCTTCGGAAACGTTTTCCGGTGTATTTAATCGACCAGCCCCGAAGAGGATTATCTGGAAGAAGTACTGAACCTACCACCATTTCGGCAGGTACCGATGATCAGTTGTGGTTTGGTATCTTCAGATTGGGATTAGGGACCGAATTTTATGAAGATGTACAATTCTCAAAAGATCCTGAAGCTTTAGATCAGTTCTTCCGACAAATGACTCCCGATACCGGGCTCTTGAATATAGAATTAAATATTGATGCGGTTTCTGCTCTATTCAATAAAATCGGTCCTGGCGTGTTGGTGACCCATTCCCACAGTGGTGGGCAAGGCTGGCTCACAGCTCTGGAAAATGACAATATAAAAGCTATAGCATCTTATGAGCCGGGAAGTAATTTTGTATTTCCGGAGGGAGAAGTACCGGAAGCAATACCTTATTTAGGCGGTCAACTCAGTGCACGGGCAGTTCCTATGTCTGATTTCGAAAAGCTTACTGAAATTCCAATTATCATCTATTATGGAGATTATATCCCTGAAGAAGAAACACAGAACCCGGGTAAAGAACAGTGGCGGGCAGCGCTTACTATGGCCAGAAAATGGACTTCTATCGTGAACAAGCACGGGGGAGATGTTACGCTGGTACCACTACCCGAAATCGGAATGAAAGGTAATACGCATTTCCCAATGTCAGATTTAAACAATCAAGAAGTTGCTGAACACTTGTTCGAGTGGCTACAGGAAAAAGCTTTGGACTAAAAACATAATAATCTTAAATAATACATTATGAGACTCATAAAAAAATTCTGTTTAATTGCCGTAATCGGGCTGCTTTCATCGTACTCCTTGATGGCTCAAAATGAAATTTTTCCGAAAGGGGAAAAAGCACCTAACGTTTATCATACCGGCGATGTTTGGCTAAATCACCTGGCTGATGCCGATGAAAACTTCGATTTTAATGTAGTACAGGCAACAATGGCAGCCGGTTCAAAACTGAACTGGCACCTTCACCCAAAAGGTCAACAATTATACATCACAGACGGAGTTGGTTATTACCAGCAAAAAGGAAAGGAAGTTCAGGTAGTAAAAAAAGGAGATGTGATTAAATGTGATCCAGAAGTGGAACACTGGCACGCTGCTACCCCTAAAACCCCGGTTACTTATATCGCGATAAGTGGAAATGCACCTACCAAATGGACAGATACCATTACTGCGGAAACCTATAATGCTATTAAGGCTCCGGAATTGTCTAATAAAGATACAGAGGAAGATATGATAGAGGTTTCCAAAAAGAAATGGGAATGGATGGCCGATAAGGATGCCGATAAACTTGAAGACTTATTTCACGAGAAATCCCAGTTTGTTCATATGGGCGGAAGCTGGGGAAAAGACCGTGAGGTTGAGGTTATTCGTAGCGGAGGTATACACTATAAGAAAGCAGATATTCACGAAGTGTCTGCAGATATTATAGGTAATACTGCTATTGTTTCAAGCCGAATCACCCTATTGGCAGTGGTAGGTGGAAATGAAGTAACTAATCCTTTTATAGCGACCGAGGTTTATGTAAAAGAAGGGAATGAATGGAAATTAGCAAACCTTTCTTTTGTAAAACAACTTTCTAGTCCTAATGAAGATTAAAAAAGCAGGGATGAAACTCCCTAAAGTAGTGTTGATATTATTTTTAGCAATATTCTGTATTAGTTCTTATGGCCAGGAAAAAAATGAGAACCAGGATGTTGAAGTCGATGAAATGATTATAAGGATGGCTAAAATTAAAGTATATGCTAACCATAGGGATGAATACATTGCTATTCTTAACGAAGAGGCAGAAGCTTCAATTAAATTGGAACCGGGAGTAATATGTATTTATCCAATGTATCAAAAAGAAAATCCTAATGAGATAAGGTTACTGGAAATCTACGCTAATAAAAAGGCTTATCAATCACATTTAGAAACACCCCATTTTAAATCTTATAAAGAAAAAACGAGAAGTATGATTGAGACCCTCGAATTAATTGATATGAAAGCTTTAGATAAAGAAACAATGCCTCTAATTTTTAATAAAATTAAAGATTAAGATTAATTCAAATTTTAATCTCAATTAAATATTGAAGTTAATGAACAAGAGTTTAGTTGTCATATTATCATTCCTACTTTTTGCAGTGGAAATGAATTGTGCTAATTCTCAGAAGAAAATATCTGTAGGTTCAGAGAAAACCCTTATTGTATACCTGTCTCGAACCAATAATACAAAAGTGGTAGCCGAGCTAATACAGCATAAGGTGGGTGGAGAACTGATAGTCCTTATAAAAGAAAACCCCTATCCCGAGGATTATCAAAAAATCGTGGACCAGGTAGATCGTGAGAATGAAGAAGGATACCTGCCTCCATTAAAAACAGAAATAGAAGATCTTGAAAGTTATGATACGATCTTTATAGGCTTTCCTACCTGGGATATGCAAATGCCACCACCAATGAAATCCTTTTTAACTCAAAATGATATGAGTAGAAAAACCATAATTCCATTTAACACCAATGCCGGATTTGGAGTAGGCCGGGGTTTTGAGCAATTGCGAGAGCTATGTCCTGAAAGTGATATTCTTGAAGGTTTTTCGGTAGAAGGAGGCTATGAAAAAAGAGGGGTATTCTTAGCCATTAAGGGAGAACGTGAAGAAGAAGTTTCAGATCAGCTTGATACCTGGCTGCAAAAAATTGGACTACTATAAAATCTGTCCTGATAACTATTGAATCTTAAAATTAAAAAAATGAGCTATAATTTTAGAAGTATACTTTTTTGTTTGTTGATAGTAGTGCCTTTCACTATTTCAGCACAATCGGAAAATGAAAAGTTAAGTCCTACTGAATATAGTATTGCCAGAATTTCTGCTGCTACAGCTACAGGAGATCTTGAAACTTTAGAAGATGCCTTGAACGAAGGTTTGGAAAATGGACTTAGCATTAATAAAATAAAAGAGGAACTTGTTCATCTTTATGCATATACCGGTTTTCCCAGAAGTCTTATGGCCATCAATACGCTAACCGATGTATTGAACGATAGAAAGGAAAAGGGAATTAGAGACGAAATAGGAGAAGAACCAAAAGATTTAAAAGGCGGAGATAAATATGAAATAGGAAAAGAAGTCCTGGTCGATCTAACCGGAGTAGAAGACCGCCCAAAAGCTGGTTATGCTAAAACGGTTCCCATTATCGAAGTGTTTTTAAAAGAACACCTGTTTGCAGATATTTTTAAACGAGGGGTATTGAGTTATAAGGAGCGGGAAATCGCTACGGTGGCTGCCCTTTTAGGTATGGGGGGTGCTGCACCTATGGCCACAGGTCATATTAAAATCAGTATGAGACATGGAGTGACTGAACCACAAATACTCCAGATTGTGGATCTTATTGAAACCGAAATTGATAAGGAAACTGGACTGGAGAGTAGGGAAATAGTGGCAGCACTAATCTCCGGAGAACCTGCCGGAACCGAATCCAAATATGATGACAGTGAAAAAATATATCCACGAGGAAAAAAAATTGAAAATCCTGCCTTTACAGGTAATGCCTGGGTTAACTTTTTAGTTACTGCAGATGAGGTAAACAAAAATTCAGTAGGTGTGGTAACCTTTGAACCCGGAGCCAGAACTTTTTGGCACCGGCATCCTAACGGGCAGATTATACTTGCGCTTTCAGGTGAAGGCTACTACCAGGAAATAGGGAGTCCAAAAATAATAATGAAAAAAGGAGATGTGGCAAAATGCCCTGCGGATACGCCTCACTGGCACGGTGCAGGTCCGAATGAGGAATTTGTGCAAATAGCCATTACCAGTAGAGTTGATGGCCCAACGGAATGGGAAGATGAAGTATCAGACTCCCAGTATGCTGAGTAGATAAAATATTGTGATAATGTAAATAAGGGAAAGACAATAAGCAAACCGGCGCGGGCGCGGGCTCTAAGGAGAAACGCAAACTAGGTTCCATGGAGGTTTCTGCTCAAGGTCTTGGCGGACTTTCGGTAGTTGGGTTTTATGCTGGGGGTCCAAGAGATCAAAAAAAGGTAAATAAGCTTTATCGCGAGGCCTATGACCACGGAGTGACATTCTTCGACACCGCGGAAGTATATGGGCCTCATATTAACGAAAAGCAGGTAGGTGAAGCCATAGCACCTTTTAGAAAAGAAGTGGTGCTTGCCACTAAATTTGGTTTTGATGTAGATCCCGACACCGGCGAAAGAGGGGGAATAGACAGTAATCCCAAAACTATTCGTAGAGCTGTGGAGGGAATGTTGAAAAGGTTGAATACAGATTATATAGATTTGCTGTACCAACATCGTGTAGATCCCAATGTACCCATTGAAGATGTTGCAGGAACTGTTCAGGATTTAATGAAAGAAGGAAAAGTCCTGCACTGGGGGCTTTCGGAGCCCGGTTTAAATACGGTTCGCAGGGCACACGCGGTAGAACCATTAGCTGCTATTCAGAATGAATATTCCCCCTGGACCCGTAATCCGGAGGCCGAAGTTTTGCCTCTGTGCGAAGAACTGGGAATTGGTTTTGTCCCCTGGTGTCCTTTAGGCTATGGTTTCTTTGCTGATGCGATCAATGAAAATACCCGATTCTCTGAAGGTGACTTTAGAGCCATTTTACCTAGAATAACTCCGGAAAATATACCTCACAACCTGGAAATGCTTTACTATATCGAGGAATGGGGCTTGCGTAAAAATGCTACTCCTTCGCAAATAACCCTGGTCTGGCTCCAAGCTCAGAAACCCTGGATAGCACCTATTCCGGGAACATCAAATTCAGTACACCTTAGAGAAAACATAAGGGCAAATGATATTTCATTCTCTTCGGAAGAATTAAAAGAATTTCAGATCTTTCAGAAATTGAAATTGAAGATGCCCAAAATGCACAGCCGGTGTTGGATGGTATGGGCGTGGAAGCTCCACCAAAAAGATAATTAGTCAGCTTAACATTTCTCAAATTGTTGTCTTGAAGTTTTTTTCAGCCCCCAAATCTACCATAACTTACCTGCGCCGGATCCTATGCTGTTTTTATAGCGTACGGAAAGTTAAGTGTAAAGTAAAAACAGCATAGGGCGCAACCTACTTTTCATTCTGGAGTATTATTCCCTTTATGAATTGAAATCTCCTTACTTAGCAGCTTATTTAATTCCCTGTTTTCATTTTGGCTTTCAATCAACTTATAGGTGAGATAACTAAATGATATTAGTAGGGCCAATAGAATACTGAGAAGTAATCTTGCCAGGCTCTTAGGAAGGATATATGCCCTTTCCAGCTTTGAAAGTATTAGTTCCAGATTTCCAGTTCTCGCATTTTCTTTTTGCTTTTGGATCTTAAGAAAGGAATTCAAATGTTTTTCCAAGACCTCCGTACTCAGCGGCACACTGGTTTTGTGCAATTTATTAGATAAATCTTCAAGGCTCTCCAGGGAGGATTTAAAATCAGCCATCTCATCGGCCATCAGTTCCATAATTTCATCTAATTTTTTCATCCTTCAAACTTTTATAATCACATTCCTATTCCTGTATCCATTACTTTTTTTAAAGCTCCTTTTATAATGTCTTTGGTTATTTTGGAGGCAAGGTTGCTGCTTAATTGCACCGTTTTGTTTAAAACCAAAAGATTTTTTGGCGCTTCCTTTAATCTTGTAAAACTCTTGTTTTGTGAGATTACCGCAATTAATTTATTACCACTCATGGAACGGTCGATTTCACTTGCCTTAAGATTTACACCTCTATATTCCATACGAAACCCCTGAAGCTTATTGGCTTTATTGATTGTTGGAATCACCTCCACCTGATGGGCTTTCATCTTATTCATATAATCATCCAGGGACTTTGGTTTTGTTTGCAATACCCGATTATGAATATCCTTTATTTCCTGCCTAAAGCCTTTTAATTCATTAAGTTTTTCCTTCTGTACTTCCTTAACACGGGTAAGACCTAATTCTTTTGCGACATTATCTGCGGCTATTTGACTGCGCTTTCCAATAAAACTGTCATTGTAGGCCTTACCATCAAAGCCAATTCTATTGGTATAGATATGAATGTGGGT